>JAWKHU010000035.1:0-219716 GCA_041394685.1 Vicinamibacterales bacterium | reverse complement strand
GACAATGGGAGCTCCGTGCCGATAAGCTGCCATGTCGGCGACGACAGAGATCGAAATCCCTCGATTCGTGCAGCGGTCGAGTACTGAAAACCGAACCCGTGGACGCTGAACCCCTTTCGAAAGCCCGATTGCTGGTCGTCTCCGCTTCCTTTAGACGTCTCTGCCATCCCGAGCTGCTCCTGGCTGTTCACGGGCACTTCGCATGGCTAGCCCAACGCTAGCCTCACAGCCGATCGCGCCTACGCGCGCCTCACAAGACACCCTGTAAGTTGATTGCCGGGGGTGGGAATCGAACCCACACGACTCGTGAGAGTCTCGGGATTTTAAGTCCCGTGCGTCTGCCAGTTTCGCCACCCCGGCCCGGTCGGTCCGCGCCGCACATCTCCCCGCCGCGAAGCGGCGGTCCTGCCCTCCTCCCGCCGCGAAAGCGGCGGTCCCAGTTCCTCTTCTAGACTTTCCGCGTCTTCCACCAGCCCTGCCGGAAGATGATGGCACTGATCACCGCCAGCGTCGAGAACGCCACCGTGATCGCGATGTACACCCCGCGCGCGCCCATGCCTCGCTCGATCGCCAGCCACCACGCCAGCGGGATCTGCCAGATCCAGAAGCACCCGAGATTGATCCACGTCGGCGTCCACGTGTCGCCCGCCCCGTTGAACGCCTGCGTCAGCACCAGCCCGTAGGCGAAGAACAGGAACCCCAGACTCACGATGCGCAGGCAGTCCACCGCATGACCAGCCACGGCGCCGTCCGTGGTGAAGACGCTGACGATGGCAGGCGCCCACACGAGGAACGCGGCGCCCAGCACCCCGAGGAACACCGCGTTGTAGTGGCCCGCCGTCCACACCGCCTCCGCCGCGCGCTCCGGCTTCCCGGCCCCGAGCGCCTGCCCCACCATCGTCGCGGCGGCGTTGCTCAGCCCCCAGGCGGGCAGGATCGCGAAGAGGACCGTACGGATGCCGATCGTGTAGCCCGCCAGCGCGTCGCTGCCGAACGTCGAGATCACCCGGACGAGCCCGATCCAGCTGGAGGTGTCGATCAGGATCTGCAGGACGCCCACGCCGCTCAGCCGGCAGACCGTCCACATCACCGCGGGCACGACGCGCAGGTGCCCCCACGCCGCCGGCATCCGGCTCCGCCCCGACAACAGCACCCAGAGCTGGACGAGCACCGCCGTCCCGCGGCCGATGTTGGTCGCCACGGCGGCCCCCGTGATCCCCAGCTCCGGGAACGGCCCCAGCCCGAAGATGAGGCACGGGTCCAGGACGATGTTGAGGCCGTTGGACAGCATCAGCATGCGCATCGCCATCGTGGCGTCGCCGGCGCCGCGGAAGATCGCGTTGGTCAGGAACAGCAGCGTCACCGTCACGTTGCCGCCCAGCATCACCTGCGCATAGCCGAGCGACGAGGACAGCATCGACGGGGTCGCGCCCATCGCCTCCAGCAGCTCGCGTGCCCAGACACCGCCCGCCAGCCCGATGCACGACGCGATGGCCAGCCCCAGCCCCACGGACTGCACGGCGGCCTGCGCCGCTCCCGGTCGTCCTTCTCGCCGATACGGCGGGCGACGACCGCGGTGGCGCCGATGCCCAGCCCCATCGCCACCGTGTACTCACGATCGTCAGCAGCGACTCGGTGAGCCCGACCGTGGCTACGGCGTCGGCGCCGAGCCGCGAGACGAAGAACACGTCCACGATGGCGAAGAGCGATTCCATGCCCATCTCGATCACCATCGGGACGGCGAGGACGACGATCGCCAGGCCGACGCCCTTCGGTGAAGTCGCGGGACGATCCCCGCAGGCTCTCGAGAATGAGGTTCCACGCTCTGCATGACGCACGCTTTCGAACGGGATGACACGCCGACCGCGGCTCGGGAGCCGTTGGCCGGGACGACGGTGACGGGAGCGCCGGGGGCTTCGGCCGGCGCCGGCGATTCGGAAGGTCCCCGGGCCGGCGGGGCTCGCCGGGTACCGGACGCGGCAAGGAGGAAGGACGGCTTCATCGGACCTTCTGGGAGGCCGTAGGCTACCGGAGCCCGACGACCGCGGTCAAGTGCGGCGGCCGGTGCGCCGCAGCGCCTTGATCAGCTGAATCTGCCCGGCGTGATAGAGGTCGTGGGCGGCGGCGCCGCGGACGAGCGCCGCGAACGTGAACGCACCGCGCGCGCGCCGATTCCACTGCGATGCCGGGAACGCCTCGACTGCCTGCACCAGTGCGCGATGCTGCGCCGCCAGCAGCGCCACGTCGTCGCGAAAGACGGCCTCCCCATCGGGCCGCAGCCAGAAGTCCGAGCCCTCCAGCGGGAACGACCCGCGGGGTTCGCCCGTCAGCCGGCGCCGCACCGCGTACTTCCAGTACGCGGCGTGGACGACGATCTCCCAGATGTTGTGGCGGCCGCGCGCGGGACGCCACGCTGCGTCGGCGGCCGTCAGCCCGCGAATCGCCCCGCGCAGGTTGGTGCCGTGCCACGAGCGGCGATCGAACGCCTCGGACAACCCGTCCACGAGCCCGGCCGTCGCGGTCATCTCAGTGCACCGTCGTTGACGCGCCGTAGTCCGGATGTGCCATGACGCGGCCGATCATCTCCGTGAGCGCCTCCGCGTCGATGGCGAACGGCCCTGCACTGGCCGTGCCCATCTGCATCTCGAGGTGGACGAGCACGCCCTGCTCGTGCGGGCTGACGATCCAGCTGAAGCCCCTGAGGACGACGGGAGGGGTCTCCCCGTCCGGGTTGCGCGTCCGTTCGAGCGCCAGCAGCATCTCGGTCAGCAGCGTGCGCACGTCGTCATCGGTCCACGACGAGGGCTCGTCGGGAATGCCGCGCATCGATTCGGTGTGCGCGTCGTTGGTCCCGCGCACCCACACATCCACGTCCATCGGTGTTCTCATGCGTCCTCGGTCAGCGATCGTCCCACGCGGGCGGCCGCCGTTCAACAAATGCCCGTACGCCCTCGGCGGCGTCGTGCGTGCGCAGCAGTTCGTCGAGGTACTGGCGCTCCACCACCTCGATGAGGGGCTCCACCTGGGTGCGCAGCACGAGGCGCGACGCACGGGCGGCGTGCGAGAGCGCCACGGCCGAGTGCCCGGCCAGCCGCTGGTCGAACCAGTCGCCAGCGGACTCGAGCACCGGGCGGCCGCCGGCCGCCACCGACACCAGACCCGCCTGGTGCCAGTACTCGGCCGTCTGTGTGTCACCGGTCACCACGGCCCGCGCCGCGCGCGAGGCCCCCGCCCGGAGCGGCAACAGCAGCGCGCCAAGCGGCGGGAATGCGCCGACGGTGATCTCCGGAAGTCCGAACGTCGCCTTCGGGGCGGCGAGGATGTCGTCGCAGCACAGGGCGAGCTCGAAGCCGCCGCCGAGGCAGCGGCCCTCGACAATGGCGGCCGTGGGCACGGGCAGCGCCAGCAGGCGGCGCATGACGGCGTGGGTGGCGGGCAGCACGCGGATCATCTGGTCC
The DNA here is from genome assembly GCA_041394685.1 of Vicinamibacterales bacterium. Classification (GTDB taxonomy): domain Bacteria; phylum Acidobacteriota; class Vicinamibacteria; order Vicinamibacterales; family UBA2999; genus VFZN01. The sequence goes on along the minus strand of JAWKHU010000035.1, from coordinate 216,258 downwards.
GGGGCGTGCTCCTGGATGCGGGCACCGAACGAGAACTCCGCGTCCGCCCCTTTCCAGGGTGAGCCACCGCAGCCCGGTGTCCGACCGCAGGCCGTCCAGCGCCTCGTCGAGCTCCTGACCATCTCCAGCGACAGGAGGCCGCCGCGCACCGGGCGGAGACCAGCGCAGTACCCAGCGGCCGGCGCGCTCGTCGACGCGGCGCACCCGGCGTGGTCACGACACGGCCTCCGGTCCGTCGTCGGCGCGTCAGCACGCCTGATCTGGCACGGCTGCTGTCGCGCGGCCGTCCATCATCGTCATCGCGCCGATCCACGGCATGAGGGCGAGCGCGCCCTGCTCGCCGGCCTCACCGCACGCAGGAGACTGGCGCAGGCGATAGTCTGCCGCCGCGCCAGGCGTCTCCGGTGTCAGCCCGGTCACGCGGCCCCACCACGACGATCTGCGATGCGGGCGCCTGCGAGCCCGCCACGGCCGCTGCCATCAGCGGGACGCCGCGTCCCCGCATCCGGAGCCGGGCGCCAGGTTTCTCCGATGGCGGCGGCCTGATCGCGCCACCGCGATCGCTTGCGAGGTGCGCGAGGGTGAGGGCGGTGCGCCGAGACGGACGTGGCCGCCGGCTCCGCGCCGTCGTACTCCTCTTTCGCGCGCACGAGGACGGACGGGTCCTCGCCCGTCGTGGCGAACCATCCCCCGTGCCTGGTCGAGGAACCGCGCGTCCTGCGCCTCCTGCAACGCCAGGGCCCAGCGCAGCCAGCGTGCGTCGCCGGTCGCCTGGACCAGCTCCAGCAGGCCCCAGACCAGGTACGCGTAGTCCTCGGCGAACCCGTCGATGGCCGCGTCTCCTCGGCGGCGCCGAGCAGGCGCTGCGGCGGTTCATCTCCGCTCGATGAAGGTGGCCGCGCGTCGGGCCACCGCCAGGTGGCGCGCTCCCGACTCCTCCATGCCGTCGGGCTGGGCCAGCCACGCGCCGCCGTCGAGCACACGCCCGGCCCGGGCCGCCGCGGCGATCATCAATCCGTTCCACGCGGTGAGCACCTTGTCGTCGCGTTGGGGACGGATCGCTCGGCCCGCGCCTGAACAGGGTCACCCGCGGGCCTGCGGGCGAGCTCTGCCGCAATGGCGTCAGCCGCTCGTTTCGCGCGCGATGTCCGAGATGGAGCGGGCAGTGTAGAGGATGTTCAGGCCGTCGAACTCCTGTTGCGGGTCGAAGGGCGCGTTGCCTCCCGGCAGGACGCCGTAGCGGAGCTCGAACGCGCGGCTCGACTCCCCCAGCCGTGCGCGGACCTCGTCCAGCCCCCAGACATAGAACGCGCCCTCGCGCGAACGCGCGCCGTCCCCGGCCCGAGCGCCCGGCGGCAGGCCGTCATCCCCGGCCGAGTGGAACCCGCCGCCTCGTCCACCAGTCGCGCGCGACGCACTGCAGGGTGCGTCCTCCGCCATCTGCGCGAAGAACGTAGTCGGTCGAGACCTGCGCGGCTTCGAGGAACGCCAGCACCAGCTGCGCCTGGTCGTAGAGCATCTTCTCGAAGTGCGGGACCCGCCAGTTCGCGTCCACCGAGTAGCGGTGGAATCCCCCGCCGATGTGGTCGCGCATCCCGCCAAGGGCCATGGCGCGGAGCGGCCCGTAGCACCATACGTCGCCCACCCGGCCGGTGCGCGCAGTGCTCCCGCAGGAGGAAATCAGCAACTCGGATGGACGGGGAACTTCGGCGCCTCGCCGAACCCGCCGCGGCGGGATCAACGACCGCTCGAAATCGGTGTGCGGACAGGCCGAGGCACCGCCGGCGGTACGTCTGGTCGAGCTTCGCCGCGTCAACACCGCGACGATCCACGATCTGGCGCGCGGACGCCACCACCTGCTCCCGCTCCTCCCGCCACGCGCGCGATCTCGAGCAGGACGTCGATAGCGCCGGGCGCCCGCGCTGCGCGACCGGCGGAAAGTAGGTGCTGCCATAGAACGGGCGCAGGTCTGGGGTGAGCCAGACGCTCATCGGCCATCCGCCCGCACCGGTGGTCAGCTCGCACGTGAACGTCATGTAGACGCGGTCCACGTCGGGCCGCTCCTCGCGATCCACCTTGACGGGCACGAAGTCGCGGTTCAGCACGGACGCCGTGACGCTGTCTTCGAACGACTCGTGCTCCATGACGTGGCACCAGTGACACGTCGCGTAGCCGACCGACAGGAAGATGGGCACCTCGCGCCGGCGCGCCTCCTCGAATGCCGGCGGCCCCCAGGCCCACCAGTCCACGGGATTGCCCGCGTGCTGCTGGAGGTAGGGGCTCTGCTCGGCCGCGAGACGGTTCGGCATCGCTCGATCATAGCGGGTGTGACGCGGGACGCGGGCGAACCGCAACCGTATGGCCGGCGTGCACGGCCCGGCCGGCGCGTTTCGCGGTACTATGGTCGGATGCTCGACTCCGCCGCGCGCGTCGCCCTGCTCATCGAGGACCTCTTCGAGGACGTCGAGGTCACCTCGCCGCGGGACGCGCTCGTCAGCGCCGGGGCGCGTGTCGTGCTCGTCGGCCCCATGGCGGGCAAGGCCTACACCGGCAAGCAGGGCACCTCGCTCACGGCCGACATCGCTGCCGGCTCCGCCCGCGCCGACGACTTCGACGCCGTCGTCGTCCCCGGCGGCTTCGCGCCCGACAAGATGCGCCTGCGGCACGCGATGGTGGATCTGGTGCGTGACTGCATGGCGGCGGGCAAGCCCGTGGCCGCGATCTGCCACGGCCCTTCCGTGCTCATCAACGCGAACGTGCTGCGCGGCAAGACGCTCACCTGCTGGCCGTCGATTGCGGTTGACGTCAAGAACGCGGGCGGCCGCTACGTGGACCGGCCGGTCGTGGAGGACGGCAACCTCATCACGTCGCGCAAGCCCGACGACCTGGGCGCGTTCAATGACGCGCTGCTCCGCCAGCTCGCCGCGCGCACCGTCCGCTGAGGCGGCGCCTCAGTCGTCGGCGGGCGTCAAGGCCGGATGCCGCTCCGCGGCGCCCAGCATGCGCGAGTACTCGGCCGTCATCCCCACCCCGAAGACGAGAATCACCGCGCAGACGTAGATCCACAGCAGGAACACCACCACGGTGGCCACCGAGCCGTGAATGACGTTCCAGACCGCCAGGTCGCGCGCATACCAGGAAAAGGCGGCGAGCGCCCCGCGCCAGAGGATGCCCACCAGTACCGCCCCCGGCCAGACGTCGCGGAACCGCACCTTCGCGTTGGGGATGAAGTAGAGCACGAGCGCCACGCAGCCGATGAGCAGCAGCGTCGCGAGCGGGATGGCCGAGAACGCGGCCGGCCACGTCAGGGCGCGCGGCGGCGACTCGAGGAGCGACCCGAACCAGCGCGTCTCCGCCACCTTGGCGAGGCTCATCAGGGTGATGGCCGTCAGCAGGATGCCTCCGGCCGACAGGAACATGAGGAAGCCGACGAGGCGGTGCCGCAGGAAACTGCGGCGCTTCTCCACGCCCCACGCGTGATTGACGGCGGAGGTGATGGCGTTGAAGAAGCCCAGCGAGGCCCAGACGAGCGCCACCGTGCCCCCGACACCGATGCGGAGCGTGGATGCCCGGAACGCCTCGATCTGCCCCGTGATGAACTCGAACTGGCGCGGAAAGTAGCGGAACACGAAGTCCACGATCCGGTCGCGATCCGAGGGGTCGGAGGTGACCGACGCCACCGTGGTGAGCATCAGAGCAGGAATGAAGAGCGGACAGAGCGCGTGTAGGCCACCGAGGCGGCGTGGGTGAGCCCGTCGCTGTTGTAGAGCCGGAACAGGCCCCGCCAGGCCGAGCGGCCAACCAGGCGCAGTACCGCCTGGCCGTCACTCGTCGTCGGCCGCGGCTGCCGACCGCGGATCCGAATCTCGTGCTTCCGCATCTTGGAATAGAAAGCGTCACGGTATACCGAAGATGCTTCCGCGGTTTCCGGTTGTTCAGCCGGGAACCGCCTCGGTCTGCTGGATGGTCATCCGCTCGATTTCGGCCAGCGTGTGGTGCGGGGCACCGAGAAGTTGTTGACGTGGCTCGCCTATAACCGGATCTCCGGCAGGTCTCCGGGCTGCAGTTCCTGGCCCGCAACGAGCACCGCCCGCTCGACCTGTTTTCCAGCTCACGCACGTTGCCCGGCCACCGCGCGCGCATCGTGTTGATAGGCCGCCGGCGCGATGCCGGTGGCGGACTTCTGGTACCGGCGATTGAACTTCTGGAGGAAGTGCGAGCACAGCAGCGGGATGTCCTCCGCCCGCTCGCGGAGCGGCGGCACCCGCAAGGTGATGGTGTTGATGAGCTTACAGGTCCTCGCGGAGGCGGGTCGTCGCCGAGCGCCGCGGCCAGGTCAACGTTGGTGGCGCAGATCAGGCGGAAGTCCACCTGGACCCACGTGTCGCTGCCGATCGGTCGGAACTCGCGCTCCTGGAGCACGCGCAGGAGCTTGGTCTGCAGCAGGGGGGGCATCTCGCCGATCTCGTCCAGCATCAGCGATCCGCCACGCGCCAGTTCCAGCAGCCCGACCTTGTCGGCCGTCGCGCCGGTGAACGACCCCTTCTTGTAGCCGAACAGCTCGGACTCGATCAGGTCCTTGGGCAGCGCCGCACAGTTGATCTTGATGAACGGGCCCCGCGCGCGGTGGCTGCGGTGGTGGATCGCGTTGGCGATGAGCTCCTTGCCCGTGCCGTTCTCACCCTGGATCAGCACATTGGCGTCGCTGGCCGCCACCGCCTCCACCAGCTCGAACAGCGCGAGCATCGCCTTGCTCTTGCCCAGGATGTTCTCGAACGAGTACTGCTCGCGCATGCGGTCCTGCAGCCACAGGTGCTGCCGGCGCTCGTACACCAGGTCTGCGGCGCGATCCAGCAGCCCGAGCAGGCCGTCGGGATCCAGGTCGGACTTCTCGATGAAGTAGAAGGCGCCGGCCTGGCCCGCCTCGAGCGCGCGCTTGATCGTGCCCTGCCCGCTGATGACGATGACCTCAAGCCCCTGGTCGATGGCCTTGAGGGCGCGGAGCACGTCGATGCCGTCGGCGTCCGGGAGCATGAGGTCGAGCAGCACCACCGCTGGCTGATGGGCGCGGCAGGCCTGCTCGGCACGAAAGCCGGAGTTGGCGGTGACGACGCGGTACCGGGGCACGCGGGAGGATTGCGCGATGACGGTCTTCAGGAACTCGACCGCCGACGGATCGTCATCGACGACGAGGACCGTCTGCTCGATACGGCGTTGACTCGGGTTCGCCCGTGTCGTGGCCATGAGCTGAAGCGTAGCACTTCCAGCCCGGCTGCGAACCACGGCCATGCGCGGGCCGTGCACCTCGCGCGGGCGTCTCCGCTCAAAGTGCGCAACGTCTTGCCACGACAGGGCAGCGCGCTACCACCACCTTCCCGCCGATCGAGCTCCCGGCAGGCACGCGAGGTGCAACCCAGCGGCGCGGATGTCTTCAGAACAATCTCAGGAGGAAGTACCGCCTCGCAGCCGGGGTGAGGCACGGGCCGGCGCCGTCCGCTCACCCGCGGTGCGCGCGATCCTGCTGCCGGCGCAGCGCTACGTCCACACCTCGCAGACGGGCGGTCTCGTCCTGATGGCCTCGGCGGCCGTCGCCCTGCTGGTCGCCAACTCGCCACTGGCGCCGTTCTACGAGGCGCTCTGGGACGCCCACCTGATCGTGGACCTGCGGGTGGTGCGCTTCGACATGGACGTGGCGCACTGGATCAACGACGGGCTGATGACGCTCTTCTTCCTCGTCGTCGGCCTGGAGGTGAAGCGCGAGATTGCGGCCGGCGAGCTCTCGAGCGCCCGCAAGGCGGCGCTGCCCGCGTTCGCGGCGCTCGGGGGCATGGTGGTACCGGCCGGCGCCTATCTCCTGATGGCCGGCGCCGCCGCCGCTCGGGGCTGGGGCGTGCCGGTGGCTACCGACATCGCGTTCGCGCTCGGCGTGCTGGCGCTGGCCGGGCGCCGCGTCCCCGTCGAGGCGCGCACGCTGCTGCTGGCGCTGGCCGCCGTGGACGACATCGGCGGCATCCTGGTGATCGGGCTCTTCTACTCGTCGGAGATCGCGTGGCTGCCGCTCGTCCTGTTCGGGCTGCTGGTGGGAGTGGCCGGCACCCTGAACGCGCTCGGCATCCGCCATCTCTTCCTCTACATGGCGACGGGGGTGGCGGCGTGGGCGGCACTCATGCTCTCCGGCATCCACCCGACGCTCGCGGGCGTGGTCTTCGGGCTATTGGCCCCGGCCCGGCCCGACTTCGAGGTTGCCCGGTTCGCGCGACAGGGCCGCTCGCTCATCGACCGTCTCGACCGGCACGCGCGCGACGAGAACCTGCCTGCGGCCGCCTCGGTCCTCGGGGAGATCGAAGAGCTGACGCGCGGGACCGAACCGCCGGTCGAACGCATCGAGCGCGTGATCCATCCCTGGGTCAGCTTCTTCGTGCTCCCGCTCTTCGCGCTCGCCAACGCGGGACTGCCCCTCTCGGGTGAAAGCCTGCAGGAGGCACTCGAGAGCCCAGCCGCGCACGGCGTCGCGCTGGCCCTGCTGGTCGGCAAGCCCATCGGTGTGTTCGGGGCCAGTTGGCTGGCCGTCCGCACCGGTCTCGCTCAGCTGCCGGAGTCGGTCGGCTGGGCGCACGTGGCCGGGCTGGCGCTGCTGGCCGGCATCGGCTTCACCGTGTCGCTGTTCATCGCGGAACTCGCATTCGGCGCGGGTTCGGCCGGCGAGGCCGCCCGCATTGCCATTCTCGCGGCGTCCGTGCTGAGCGCCGCCGCCGGATACGTCTGGCTCAGGCGAACGTCGGAGGCATCGGCCGATGCGGCCTAGCGCCCACGGAGGGGCGAACCAGGGTGGCATTCATGTTGCTCTGCAGTTGGGGTGAACCTACTGGAGGACATCCGACCCATGGCCAAGAAGTCATCGCGCTCGACCGCCGAATCCCCGCGTTCGGCACTCATCGCCGCCCTCAACGAAGACCTCGCTCGTGAGTACCAGGCCGTCATCGCCTACATCGTGTATTCGCAGGTCATCACCGGTGCGGAGTACATGTCGATCGCCAAGGAGCTCGAGACCCACGCATCCGAAGAGCTCTCGCACGCCATCACCATCGCCAAGCAGATCGACTATCTCGGCGGCACGCCGACGGTGACACCGAAGCCGGTCGCGCTGCCCGGCAGCGCCCGCGCGATGCTGAAGGCCGATCTCGACAACGAGGTCGCGACCATCCGCGCCTACCGCGAGCGCGTCCAGCAGTGCGAGGCGCTGCACGAGTACGGCATGGCCGAGGACATCCGCGAGATCCTGCGCCAGGAGCAGGAGCACGCCATCGACCTGGCGACCGCGCTGGGCCAGGACGTCCCGGTCATCTAGGTCGCGGGGCCCGGCGTCGGCCGGGCCCTGATCGATGGCCGCATGCCCGAGGTCTCACCCGCCGCCATCCGCAGGACCGTCCTCTCCACCTGGGACGGACTGCGCGAGAGCTTCTGGTTCCTGCCGTCCCTGCTGGTCACGGCCGCCGTGGGCCTCGCGCTGGTGCTCGTGTCCGTGGACGCCGCGCACCCGCGCGAGATTGCCGAGCGCCTGCCGTTCGTGCGGCTTGGCTCCCGGACGGCGCCCGCACGGTCCTCTCCGTGCTGGCCGGCGCGATGATCACGGTCACCAGCCTCACGTTCTCCCTCACCATCGTCGCCCTCACCCTCGCCTCGCAGCAGTTCGGGCCGAGGCTCCTCCGGAACTTCACGCGCGATCGGGCGACGCAGAGCGCACTCGGGGTGTTCGTGGCCACCTTCGCGTACTCGCCTGATCGTGCTGCAGGCCGTCCGCGATCACGGCGAGCCCTTCGTGCCGAGCCTGGCGGTGACGTCGGGGCTGCTGCTGGCGATCCTGAGCCTCGCCGTCCTCGTCTACTTCATCCATCACGTCGCCCTCTCCATCCAGGCGACGACGCTCCTGCACACCGTCGCGGGCGAGGCCGCCGCCACCGTGTCGCGCCTGTTTCCGGAAGCCATCGGCACGCCAGCGACACTCGGCTCGTCGTCCTCCCCTGATGCCGATACGGAAGTCCCGTGGCCCGGCCCTCCTGCGGGAGCGCCGCTGGACGTGGGCGCGCGCACCGACGGCTACGTGCAGATCGTAGACGGGGACTCGCTCCTGACGCTCGGGCAGGAGTTCGACCTGCTCATCGACCTGAGGTGCCGGCCCGGCGAGTACCTTCAGAAGGGCGAGACGCTATGCCGGGTGTGGCCCGCCAGTCGGGCGGACGCGCACGCGGATGAACTCGCTCGCACGATCGTGCTCGGCCAGCGGCGCACGCTGCTGCAGGACGCGTCGTTCGCCGTCGAGCAGTTCGTCGAGGTCGCCGTGCGCGCGCTCTCTCCCGGGATCAACGATCCCTTCACGGCGCTGGCCTGCGTGGATCACCTCGGCGCCACCCTGCGCCAGGTCGCCGGGCGGCGCGTACCGTCTGCCGTGCGCGCGGACGAGAACGGCGCCGCACGCGTGCGCGCAAACCCGGTGTCGTTCCCCGAACTCGCGCACGTGGCCTTCGACGAGATTCGGCGCGCGGCCAGCGGCCACGCGCTGATCCTGGGCCGCATGCTCGAGGTCTGCACGCGACTCGCGCCCGCGCTCACGCGCCAGCGCGACGTGGCCGTCCTGCGCGACATCGCAGAGGCGATCCATCACGAGATCGAACGCTTCGACAGCGCCGCCGATCGCCACTACCTCGTACAGGCCTACGATGCGTGCCGGCGCGCGCTGGAGCACCACAACCCGTGACGGCACGAATGGTGCTTATTCGTGGGTAACGCCGGTTGGCGCAAGGAGGAACGATGAACGAAGACACCCTGAAGGGTCAGTGGAAGCAGCTGAAGGGCAAGGTTCGGGAACAGTGGGGCAAGCTCACCGACGACGACCTCGACCAGATCGAGGGCCAGTCGGAACAGCTCGTGGGCCGCATTCAGGAGCGGTACGGAATCGCGCGGGACGAGGCTCAGCGGCAGTACGACGACTGGTCTCGCCAGGCCGCCATCTAGCCCGAGCCCTCCGCGAGGTCGGAGCACACATCCCTCGTGTGCTCCGAGCTCCTTTCCACGCCTCTCAGTCCGGGAGGTCTTTCCGTTCTTCTACATCCCGCGGGGTGGATGCCGGCTTCGTGAGCGTGGCGCGCGCCGCCGCCGCGACGGCGCGGCCGTGTGTGGCCAGCCCTCAGCGTCGAGGTGGCTGCCGCACCGATGCTCCCGCGCAAGGCCGTCCCGGCCTTGGGTGCGAACAGCAGCGCCAGCCCGGCACCCATCACGGCGCCAGTCAGGAAGCCGGCGCCAGCAACCTCGGTGTCTCCGCCTTCGTCGTGCATGGAGCCCTTTCATCGAACACGTGCTCCGGGTTCTGGCCGAGCAGGATACGTGCCATGCTCCATGGCTGCGCGCGAGCGTCCCGCCGGGCTCGATATCCATTCCGCAACCCTGAAATGGAATTCGACTACACACCGCCTCCGAAAACAGGCGATTTTCGACGCTCCACGAGTTGGCCGCGAGCTTGCAAAATAGCGCGGCAATGCAGTGGATACGTTCGAGCGGGCTATGCTGGCCTGTCGGTCCGCGAGCAGGCGCCGGATCTCGGCGACCAGCGTGTCGGGATCGCAGGGCTTCACGAGGATGGCGTCGAAGCCGGCCTGGCGAGCCTGGTCCAGCTGCTTCGTGTAGGAGTAGCCGGTGGCCGCGATGAGCGGCAGCGTGCGGGTCTCGGGCTGCTCGCGCAACTGGCGGGCCACCTGGAATCCGGACAACCCCGGCAGTTCGAGGTCCAGCACCACCAGATCGGGGTGGTGCGAGCCGATCTGCGCGAGCGCGTCGCGGCCGTCGGCGGCCGTCAGCACCTCGAATCCTGCCGATCGCAGATAGAGGCTCCACACCTGGAGCGCATCCGGATAGTCATCGACGACGAGCACGGTGGGTGTGGCAGCCATTGGTATAGTTTGGGCGTTGATCGCCTCTATTAACGCACATCAGGCCGAAATTCATTCCGACATCATGAGCGTGACCGACCCCGCATCAAGAGCTGTGCCAGCATCGGGCGATCTCCATCGCGCGTTGCACGTCTTCATTCACGACCTCCGCACGCCCGTCAGCGTGGCGCTGGGCTACCTGCGGCTGGTCCGCGAGCAGCGCCTCTCGGATCCCGACATGCAGGCCCGTGCGCTGCAGCAGTCGATGGAATCCGTGGCGCGGCTCTCGACGCTGTGCGAGGAGGCCTCGGAGTATCTGACGGTGCACGAAGCCACCGTGGCTGACACGCCGCGGTGTCCCGCGGCACAGCTCGCCGAAGCCATCGCCGCCCGAGCGTCCGCGGCCGGCCTGACGGCCGAGATTGCCAACGCGCCCACCGGCACATGGACGACCTCGGCATCCAGCTCCGACGCCATGGCCGAACGTGTCGCGGCCGTCGTCGCCCTCACCCGCCACGACGCCGCTGAGGCGCCGGCCGGGCTCGCCATCTCCTGGGTTGACGGGCAGATGCGCACGACGGCCGGCACGGCCGCCCAGCGCGCGGCGCTCGAGTCGGCCCCGGGGCACCCCGTGGACCCGTGGCGCAACGGTCAGGGGCTGCGCCTGGCGCTCGCCTGCCTGGACATCGAGCGGCACGGCGGCCGCGTCTGGACCACCGACGACGCCTGGCCGGCGGTGGCCATCGACCTCCCCATCAGCGCGGAGGCGGCATGAGCGCGCGGCTCGCCATCGTCGACGACGACCCGGCATTCGCCGAGTTCATCCAGGTCCTGCTCCGCAGCCGCGGCTACGAGGTGGACGCCCACCAGAGCGGCGGGGCGCTGCTCGAGGCACTGCGCGCGGGCGCCGCCCCGCAGGTGATCCTCCTCGACGTGTCGATGCCGGGCCTCGATGGGCTCGAGACGCTGCGCGCCATCCGCCAGACCCAGCCGACGGCGCAGGTCATCATCTCCGCCGGCAGGCGCCGGCCACCATCGTCGAAGCCGCGCCTCGGCGCCGCCGACTACGTCTTGAAGCCCGGCGACCCGGACGGCGTCGGCGAGGCCACCCTCGAAGCCGCCATCCGCAACGCGCTCGAGCGCGAATCGCTGGTTGTCGAAGTGGCGCGCCTGGAGCGCGCAGCCGCCGAGGACCCTGGCGGCGCAACCGTGCTGGAGCTCGGGTCCGGTCATGCAGCCGCTGATGGCCCTGATGGAGCGCGTTGCCGACAGCGACATCGGCGTGCTCATCCGCGGCGAGAGCGGCGTGGGCAAGGAAGTGATCGCGCGCGAGCTCCATCGGCGATCGGGGCGCCGCACGCGGCCGTTCGTGAAGGTCAACTGCGCCGCCCTGCCGGCCGACCTCCTCGAGAGCGAGCTCTTCGGCCACGAACGGGGGCGTTCACGGGCGCCGGCACGACGCGCGTGGGCAAGTTCGAGTTCGCCAACCAGGGCACCGTCATGCTCGACGAGATCGGCGAGATGCCCGCCAGCCTCCAGGCCAAGCTGCTCCACGTGCTGCAGGACCGCGAGTTCACCAAGCTCGGGAGCAACCGGCCGGTGTCGGTGGACGTCCGCATCATCGCCGCGACCAATCGCGACCTCGAAGAGATGATGCGCGCCGGCTCGTTCCGCGAGGATCTTACTACCGCCTCCAGGTCATCGAGTTGCGGGTTCCGTGCTGCGCGAACGGCGGGAGGAGATCACGGCCTGTCGAGTTCTTCATCGCAGCACTCAACCTCTATCGCAAGACGCCGCCGCGGCCGAGCTCCGTCCTCATGGACGCCCTGCTGCACGGACTGGCCGGGCAACGTTCGCGAGCTCGAGAACATGATGAAGCGTACGTCGTGCTGCAGGACGAGCGTCATCCTGTCGGAGCAGGCGCGACGCCGCCGCCGCGCGTGCAGGCGGCGCCGCCCCCGCAGGCGCCACCGCTCCCGGCCGCACCGCCGGCGCCCGTCCAGCCGCCCGTCGCCGACGCGCCGGTGCAGGCGCCGCAGCGCCCCCGCCGCCAGCCCCGGTCGCCGTGGCGGTGGTCCCCCGCCCGAGCCGCCGCCGCCAGCGCCCGAACCGGAACCGGCCCGGCGCCCCAGCATGACGACGACGGCGCGGACCTGCCTCGCACTGGCGCGGGCGGCCGCGCAGGAAGCCGAGCGCGACGCCATCATGCACGCGCTCACCCGATTCCGCTGGAACCGGCGCAAGGCGGCCACGGCACCTGAACGTAGCTACAAGACGCTGCTCAACAAGATGAAGGAATGCGGCATCAGTGATGCCAGTAGCAGCTGAGGGCGGACGGCTGGCGGCAGCAGCCGCGACGCTAGTCCAGGACGGGAGGGGCGGGGGCCAGTCGAGCTCGAAGGTCGCCTCGCCCTCGACCGATCGCACGGCCACCTGTCCACCCATGGTGTTCATCGTCTCGCGGACGATCGAGAGGCCGAGCCCCATGCCCTGCGTGCCGAGCTCGTCGTCGAGGTGAGCGTGCGCCCGGGTGAACTGCTCGGAAGATCCGCTGCTGGCGGGACGGCGGAATGCCCAGCCCGTTGTCGCTGACCGCGATACGGACACGGCCGTCCACGAACTGGCATCGACCCGCACGCGCCGGGCGGGCTTGGACGGGTCAGCGTACTTCACGGCGTTGGCGAGCAGGTTGATGAGCACCGCCCACCGCCGGCGTCGGCCTTCACGGCGGGCAGCCCCTCGTCGATTTCGAAGACCACGCCGCGCGATTCCGCCATCTCGGCCAGCTGGCCGGCCACGTCCTGCACGACGGCAGCGAGGCTGACGACCTGGTCGTTGGGCGCCACGTCGGACCGTCTGGTGAGGCGCGCCAGGCGTTCGAGCTTGCTGGCGATGTCGCCCAGCCGCACGACGTTGCAGGTTCCAGCGTGCGGACGAGGCGCGAGGTCTCCGGGTCGCTGTCGTCCACCTGGATCACGCGGCTCAGCACCTGCAGCACGCCCAGCGGCTGGCGGATCTCGTGGCTCACCAGGCGGCTGAAGCTCCGGAGCTGGGCCGTCTGGCGCTCGAGGGCCTCGCTGTAGCGGACGATGAAGGCGTCGACGGCCTGCTGTTGCAGCACGCGGACCGCACGCGTCGCCCGTCCGAGCGTGCACCGCCTCGGAGGCATCGGCTTCCGGGCCGAGGGCTATGGTCTCCTCCTCGAAGAAGGCCTCGAGGAGCTCGCCGAAGATCTGGTACTCGCGCAGGACCTGATGGACGAGGCGCGCCGCCCGCATCGCAGTTCGCCGAGCTCGGCGGCCTTGGCCATGATGGCGGTGTTGGCCGCGATCTCGTGGTCGTGCGGCGCGCGGAGGTAGCGGCCGATCTCGCAGATCAGGTCCGGAATGTGGTCCAGGAGCGTCTGGGTCGGGAAGATCTCGCGCGTGCTGACGGGCAGCAGTTCCTGCAGGCGTTCGAGCCAGCGGGCCGCAATCGCGCGGTGCTCCGCCTCCAGCCGGCCGGCCAGGTGCTCGACGGTCGTAGACAAGTCCGGCATGGAGGGCCCGCTCAGTCTACATCGATCCACCGACCAGGTGTCCCGGACGGCCGGTGTAGCATGAAACGGGCGGGGCACCCGCCCCTCTCGTGACCGACGTCCCTGCCGCCCCCCGCCGTCCCTCCGCCATCGACAGCATGTCGGTCACCGCGTGGCGCGTCCTGTTCGCGGTGGCGGTGTGCCTGCTCCTGGCCTCGGGGGCCTTTGCCACGTGGCTGTACCTGGGGTTCAGCCGGTCCACAGCCGAGGTGGAGCACACCTACCAGGTGCTCGATCGCATCGGCGACCTGGTGGCCCGTGTCGTGGACGCGGAAGCCGGCCAGCGCGGGTACCTGCTCACGCGTGACTCCCGGTTCCTGCAGACCTACGAGGACGTCCGGGCCGAGTCCACCGACATCGCCGAGCGCCTCATCGCCCTGGTCGCCGACAACCAGAGCCAGTACATGCTGGCCACCCGGCTGCGCGACACCGTTCGCCAGCGGCTGGACGAGCTGGCCCGCGTGTCCCTGGCGTTCGAATCCGGGCGCGCCGACGACTTCAACCAGGGATTCGAGCGCGGGCGCGAGCTGATGGGGAACATCCGCGCGCTCGCCGACGACATGCGCGCGGCGGAGAACGCGCTGCTGGTCAGGCGCGCGAACGACGTGCGCCTGGCACGGCGCGGCGCGCTGGTGTTCGCCGGCCTCACCGGGTTGCTCGCCCTGCTCCTCGGCGGCATCGGCGTCGCGCTCGACCGCTCGTTCAAGGCGCGTCGCGCGGCGCTGGACGAAGCGTCGCAGGCCCGCCGCGGCGTCGAGCGCATCAACGAACGGCTCTTCGACAGCTCGGGCGACTGCCTGGTGCTCCTGCAGCCGGACGGACGCATGGCCTCGATGAACCGGCCCGGTCTCGCGCTGATGGACATCGGCGACGCGGCCCGTATCCCCGGACAGGCGTGGCCCGATCTCTGGGGCACGAGCGGCGCCCTCGCCAGCCGCGCGCTCTCCGAAGCGATGGCGCACGGCGAGAGCCGCTTCCAGGGCCCGCGACAGGCCGCCGACGGCAGCGTGCGCTGGTGGGACGTCGTCATCAGTCCCATCCGCGACGAGGGCGGCCAGGTGGCGATGCTGCTCTCGGTCGCCCGTGACGTCAGCGCGCAGAAGCGCCACGAGGCCGAACTGCGCGAGAGCGAGGAGCGCTTCCGCACGCTGGCGGACGCCATGCCCCAGATCGTCTGGAGCACGCGCGCCGACGGATATCACGACTACTTCAACGCACGCTGGTTCGAGTACACGGGGATGCCGCGTCCCGACGAGCCGGGGGGCGAGGACGACGAGGCCGGCCTCGGCCAGGGCTGGAACTGGAAGGACTACCTGCATCCCGCCGACGTGGAGCCCTCGCTGGCCACGTGGACGCACTCGCTCACCACCGGCGACCCGTACCACATCCAGTACCGCTTCCGCCGGCGTGACGGCGCCTACCGCTGGTTCATGGGCCGCGCGCTGCCGCTCCGGGACCAGTCGGGCGCCATCACGCGCTGGTTCGGCACGTACCGACATCGACGAGGAGAAGCGGGCACAGGAAGAGCGCGCGCAGATTCTCGCCAGCGAACGGGCGGCCCGATCCGAGGCCGAACGCTCGGCGCGCCTGAAGGACGAGTTCGTGAGCACGCTGTCCCACGAACTCCGCACGCCGCTGAATGCCATCGTGGGCTGGGTGGGCGTGCTGCGCCAGGACGCCACCCCGCAGAACCTCGACAAGGGCCTGGCCATCATCGACCGCAACCTGCGCCGGCAGTCGCAGATGATCGACGACCTGCTCGACATGAGCCGGATCGTGTCGGGCAAGCTGCGGCTCGAGGTGCAGCGCGTGGACCTCGCCGGCGTGATCGAGGAGGCCGTTGCGTCTGCCCTGCCCGCTGCCGACGCCAAGGGCATCCGCCTCACCATGGTGCTGGGCTCGGCAGCGCCCATCCAGGGCGACCCGGGACGGCTGCAGCAGGTGGTCTGGAACCTCGTCGCCAATGCCGTCAAGTTCACGCCGCGCGGCGGCCGCGTGCAGGTCACGCTTCGCAAGCAGGACAGCCAGGTGCTCATCGAGGTGACCGACACCGGCATGGGCATCGCCCCCGAGTTCCTGCCCCACATCTTCCAGCGGTTCCGTCAGGCGGATGCCTCGGCGACACGTCAGCACGGGGGCTGGGCCTCGGCCTGGCCATCGTCAAGAACCTGGTCGAGATGCACGGCGGGTCGGTGGAGGCCTCGAGCGAGGGTGAGGGACGCGGGAGCGTCTTCACCGTGCGCCTCCCGCCTGCTCTCGCCACCGACGTCGCAGCCGTGGACGACACGCCTGGCGCCGTGATCGCCAGCGCCGCACCCGACATGGGCAAGGTCCTGCGCGGGCTGCGCGTGCTCGTGCTCGACGACGAGCCGGATGCCCGCGAGCTGGTCCAGTGGTTCCTGGAGAACGCCGGCGCCGAAGCCCGCGTCGCCGGCAGCGTGGACGAGGCCCTGCGCCTGCTGTCCGAGGGCCTGGTGCCCGACGTGATCGTCAGCGACATCGGCATGCCCGATCGTGACGGCTACGACTTCATGCAGCGCGTGCGCCAGATGAACGGTCCCGCTGCAGACGTTCCGGCCGCCGCGCTCACGGCGCTCGCCCGCGCGGAGGATCGCAAGCGCGCCCTGCTCGCCGGATACCAGACACACCTCGCCAAGCCCGTCGACCCCACCGAGCTCATCGCGCTCGTAGCCAGCCTCGCGGGCCGGACGGGCCGCGTCCGCCTCTAGTCCGGCCGCGAGCCGTCACCTGCCATTTCTTGGTAGTCGTCCGGCCAGTCTGGCTCGCAGGCTGCTCCGAGACCCGCCGCGATCGCTGGCACTCTTCTTGGAATGGAGCACCGCGGAGGTTGAACCCGATGCGTGCCCTGCTCGCAATCACTTTGTTCGTCTTTGCCGCCGCTATCGCCTGTAACCGCGGCCCCGATGTCCAGCGCATGGCCGATGGCGCGATCGACAGCATTGCCCTGGGCGATGTCGTGGACGTGCACTACGACGACTCGGCTCACCTGGTGCGTCTCTCCGGCACGGTCAAGAGCGGCGCCGAGCGCGCGCGCGCCGAGGAGGCTGTGCAGAAGTCCGTGGGATCGCTCGCACAGATCGCCAATGAGATCGTCGTCGAAGGCCTCAACGAAGAGATCGCCGACGACTTCGACACAGCCATCGGCGAACGGCTCGGCACCGTCGTCAAGAGTACGCCCGCGCTGGAGGACGAAGACGTCACCTACCGCGTGGCCAATGGCGTGGTCACGCTGGCGGGCACCGTTGCCAGCGCCGACCACCGGGCCGAATTCGAGAAGCTCGCGCGCGGCGTGCCGGGCGTGAAGGACGTCGTCAACACGATCACCGTGGTGCCCGGCCAGCGCCGGTAGCCGGCGCCCGCCCATCGTTCGAGGAGAAGCGACCATGAAGTACGGACTTGCGTGGCTCATCGGCATTCCACTGCCGCTCATCGCCCTCTGGTTCATCGCCAACCAGGCCGGCTGCGGCTTCTGACCGCGCGGCCATTCACGAGGAGACCATCACATGACCGACAAGACATCGATTCCGCCGGGCAAGCGTCACACCTCCACCGACGATCGCGCACAGCCCGGTGACGTGCTGGGCATCGAACGGGACGGCGAAGTGACCGAACTCGGCGATACGCGCGAGGACGAGGACAAGCGCCGCGAAGAGGCGCTGCAGGAAGCCGCAGAGCAGAAGCGCTCGAACTGATCGAGCGATGCCGCCCCTTCGCGGGCGGCGACATGTCCGGAGCCCGGCCACGGGCTCCGGTCCCCCTTTTACCGCACAGTCGGATGCACGCGCTTCCCACTCTGGGCATCCGCTTACCCACGAAACGGCTCAGTTCCTGGCACCCGCCTTGCGAAGCACCAGGCATCGCCTCTCCCGCGGAGGGAGGGCCAAAGGAGCTGACCACAATGAAGGTACTGGGCGTCGTGCTGATCGTCCTCGGAATCCTGGGACTGGCCTACGGCGGCATCTCGTGGACGTCGCGCGAGACGGTCGTGGATGCGGGGCCGATCGAGATCTCCGCGGACAAGACGGAGTCCCTGCCCGTGCCGCCCCTGGCTGGCGGTCTCGCCCTCGTCGCCGGGCTCGTCCTCGTCCTGAAGGGCGGAAAGTAGGGCTGCTGACGTGGAACGCGCGCCCCTTTCGCCCCGGACCCGCCGCTGGCTGCTCGTCGCCGCCGTCATCCTCGCCGTCGTCGGCGTCGCCGGCGCGGTGATGGTCAACAAGGCCGAGCCCTGGGCGCATGCGGCGCTCACCCGGGCCCTGCAGGAGCGCTTCGACAGCGAAGTGACCCTCGAATCGCTGGACCTGTCGTTCCTTCCGCGGCCTTCGGCAGAGGGGACCGGCCTCACCCTTCGCTACAAGGGCCGGCGCGACCTGCCGCCGCTCATCCAGGTGGGACGCTTCTCTGCCGCCGGCAACTGGTGGAGCCTGCCCTGGCGTCACGTCAGCGACGTCACGATCGAGGGACTGGAGATCAGCATCCCTCCCGGTCGCGGTGACGAGATGCCCTCGATGGACGGCGACTCCCCCGCCGACGCGGACGCGGCCAGGGACGCCGAGACGCCAGGCGGCGCATTCACGATCGGCCATCTGGGCGCGTCGAACGCGCGGCTGAGCATCATGCCGAAGACAGCGGGCAAGAATCCCCGCGTCTTCGACATCTTCCGGCTCGACATGACGGACCTGGACCTGGACTCGGCGTCGGCCTTCGAGGCGACGCTGACCAATCCCGTTCCCTTTGGACGCATCGAGACCAGCGGCACGTTTGGCCCGTGGGCCACGGCGGAACCGAGCGCGACCCCCGTGAACGGCACCTTCGACTTCGATGCGGACCTCGGCACCATCAAGGGCATCGCCGGCGCCCTGGAATCCAACGGCCGCTTCGGCGGGCCGCTGTCGCGCATCGAAGCCTCCGGCTCGACGCACACCCCCGACTTCCGCATTCCGAAGCTGAACGCGGCGGCACTGCTGCTCGACACCACGTTCGATGCCGTCATCGACGGCACGGAGGGCGATGTCGCGCTGACCCGCGTGGACGCCACGCTCGGAGACTCCCGGATCACGGCGAGTGGCGCGGTGGCGGGGGTGGACGGCGTCAAGGGCAAGCGCGTCGTGCTCGACGTGACGAGCGACGATGCCCACATCGAGGACTTCCTGCGTCTCACGGTGCCGGTGGATCCGCCGCTGATGACAGGCGCCCTGACGCTCGACACCGACTTCGACCTGCCGCCCGGCGAGGCCGACGTGATCGACCGCCTACTGCTGGACGGCCGGGTTCGCATCGCCACCGCGCGCTTCACGCGCGAGTCCATCCAGGACAAGGTGGACGAGCTCAGCCGGCGCGGCCGCGGGCGGCCGGAGGACGAGGCCATCGACGACGTCGCGTCCGACCTGGACACCACCTTCACGATGGGCGACGGGCAGCTGCACCTGAAGCAGGTCACCTACCAGGTGAGCGGCGCAAAGGTCCGCATGGCCGGCCAGTACGGGCTGGAGTCCAAGCGCATGGACTTCAAGGGTGAAGCGCTGCTGAACGCCACGGTGTCCGAGACGCAGAAGGGCTTCAAGCACTACCTGCTCAAGCCGTTCGACCCGCTGTTCAAGCGCAAGGGAGCGGGGACGCGGCTGGCCCTCGACGTCTCGGGGACCGTTGACGATCCGAAGTTCGGCGTCGCGGTCGGCCGCACGCTGTTCGGGAAGTAACGGAGCCGTCATGCAGACGCCCTTGTCACGCGCCCCCGCGACGATGCGCATTCCGGTGCTCGTGCCGGTGACGCTGCTGGCCGTCGTGCTGCTCTACTGGTCGCGATCCCTGGTCGCGCCGCTGTGCCTGGCCGGCTTCGTCGCTCTCACGCTGAACCCCCTCGTGTCGCGCCTGTCGCGGCTCATCCCGCGCGGCCTGGCTGCCGCCGTCATCGTCTGCGGCGCGCTCGCTCTCGGCGGAGGGGCGGTATACTGGCTCGCTGACGACGCCGCGCAGGCGATCGAGGAACTGCCGGGCGCGGCACGGGAACTCCGGCAGACGCTGCAGCGCAGCACGTCGCGGCCGCACAGCGCGGTGGCGAACATCGACCGTGCCATCGGCGAGCTGCAGCGGCTCTGGCGGGCGGCGCCGACGGCCAGCACGCCGGACCTGCGGCGGGAGCTGCTCGCGGTGACCGCAAGCTCGATGGGCGTCGGGGTGCAGGGCGTGGCCCTGACCTTCCTCGTCTACTTCCTGCTCGCGACCGGGGCCTCGCTGAAGGTGAAGCTCGTGCAGTTGAGCGGCGAGGGCCGCGGGCAGCGGAAGCTGACGGTCCAGGCCCTCGACGAAGTGACGGCACAGATGGCCCGCTTCGTCGTCTACCTCGCGTTGAGCAGCGCGCTGGTCGGCGTGGCCACCTGGCTGGCGTTCCGGGCCATCGGCGTCAACTACGCCAGCCTGTGGGGACTCGCGGCCGGCGTGCTCAACGCCGTGCCATACCTGGGCCCCACCGTCGTGATGATGGGGTCCGGCGTGGCGGCGCTCGTGCAGTTCGAATCGCTGACCATGGCGGGCGGAGTCGCAGGCGTGTCGCTCGCCATCACGTCGATCGAGGGGATGGTGCTGAGCCCGATCCTGCTGGGCCGGCTGGCCCGGGTGCACCCTGTCGTGGTGTTCCTCTCGATCGTGTTCTGGGGATGGCTGTGGGGGCCCATCGGCACGTTCCTCGCCGTCCCCATCGTCACGGCCATCAAGACGATCGCGGACCTGGTTCCGGGGGCGGCCACGGTATCGGCGCTGCTGGCCGACGCCGATCCGGACGAGCCGGTGGCCCTCGACGAGGCCGACACCGACGCGGCCGAGACGGTGGTGTTCTCGAGCCATCCGGACGCCGCGCAACTCGTCGACGCGCACTGAGCGCGGGCGACACGGACGGCGCATGCGCCGTCTCACAGGGAGGGACGAATGGTCATCATGGCACTTGGCGCAGTGCTGGTACTGGCGGGACTTGGCGGGGCCATCAGCGCGTGCACGACCGACCCCGAGCAGATCAACCTCGTCCAGGCGGTCGTGTCGGGCCTCGCGTTCGGCCTGGGCATCGTGGCCATCGCCCTCGGAGGCGCCCGTCACGGCTACCACCGCCGGCCGCTCGGCGCGCCCCCCGGCGACACCGATCCGGCAAAGACGACGGACCCGGCCCCCGACAAGCTCTGACAGCGGGCTCCGCGGCGCGTCCCCCGCGCCGCGCGGATTCGGGGTTCTATAATGACGTCCGTGTCCGATCAGCCTCCCTCGACTCCTCCGCTCATCACCGAGGTCATCTCCGCGCTGAGGAAGCCCGCCGCCGCGCCGGCGGAGGCGCCGGCCGTGTGCGAGCGCTGCGGCGCCGAGATATGCCGCATGCACGCCGTGTGGCGCTGCCCGCAGTGCCGCTTCAAGACGGACTGCTGCGGCTGGTGACGCGGATGGATCAGCTCGCGACCCATATCGACCCGGCCTCACCCGGAGTTCACCGCCAACGCGGAACGCATGCGCGCTGGTGCGCGAGTATCGCGACCGGCTGGCCACGGTGTCCGAAGGCGGCGGCCCCAGGTATCTCGAGCGGCACCGGCAGCAGGGCAAGCTGCCCGTGCGGGAACGGATCGAGCGCCTGCTCGACCCGAACTCGGCGTTTCTCGAGCTCTCGCCGCTCGCCGCGTTCGGCATGTACGACGACGACGCGCCGGCGGCGGGCATGGTCACCGGCATCGGCCGCGTCTCGGGCCGCGACGTCCTGATCGTGGCCAACGACGCGACGGTCAAGGGCGGCACGTACTATCCGCTCACCGTCCGGAAGCATCTGCGCGCGCAGGAGGTGGCGCTGCAGAACCGCCTGCCATGCGTCTACCTGGTGGACTCCGGCGGCGCGTTCCTCCCCCTCCAGGCGGACGTCTTCCCCGACCGCGAGCACTTCGGGCGGATCTTCTTCAACCAGGCCCGGATGTCGGCCGAGCGGATCCCCCAGATTGCGGTGGTGATGGGCTCGTGCACCGCCGGCGGCGCGTACGTGCCGGCCATGTCGGACGAAACGATCATCGTGAAGGGCACGGGGACCATCTTTCTCGGCGGCCCTCCCCTGGTAAAGGCCGCCACGGGCGAGGAGGTCTCGGCCGAGGACCTGGGCGGCGCCGACGTCCACACGCGCCTGTCCGGCGTCGCCGACTATTTCGCCGAAGACGACGACCACGCCTTGCACCTGGCACGGACCGTGGTCTCGACCCTGCACACGACCAAGCACCTGCCGGCCGACATGATGGCGCCCGAGGATCCGGCCTACGACCCCGCCGAGCTCTACGGCATCGTCGGCGCCGATCTCCGGAAGCCCTACGACGTGCGCGAGGTCATCGCGCGCATCGTCGACGGGTCCCGCTTCGACGAGTTCAAGGAACGCTACGCGACGACGCTGGTGTGCGGCTTCGCCCGCCTCCACGGCTTTCTCGTCGGCATCGTGGCCAACAACGGCGTCCTCTTCTCGGAGTCCGCCCTCAAGGCCACCCACTTCATCGAGCTCTGCAACCTGCGCTCGATCCCGCTGGTGTTCCTGCAGAACATCACCGGCTTCATGGTGGGCCAGCAGTACGAACGCGGCGGCATCGCCAAGGACGGCGCCAAGATGGTGCACGCGGTCGCCAATTCCGTCGTGCCCAAGTTCACCGTCATCATCGGTGGGTCGTTCGGCGCCGGCAACTACGGGATGTGCGGGCGCGCCTACGAGCCGCGGCTGCTCTGGATGTGGCCGAACGCCCGGATCTCGGTGATGGGCGGCGAGCAGGCGGCCGGCGTCCTGACAACGGTGAAGCGCGATCAGCTGGCGCGGTCCGGCCAGCAGCTCTCCGCCGCCGACGAGGCCGCGATTCGCGACCCGATCCTGGAGAAGTACGACCGCGAGGGCTCGCCGTACTACTCGACGGCCCGCCTCTGGGACGATGGGATCCTGGACCCGGCCGAGACGCGGTCTGCCCTCGCCCTCGGGCTGTCGGCGGCCTTCAACGCGCCGGTGCCGGCGCCGAAGTTCGGCATCTTCAGGATGTAGGCATGAGTGAATCGTTCCTGACCATCAGGCGCGAAGGCGCGGTCGAGCACGTCACGCTCAACCGGCCCGACGTGCGAAACGCCTTCAACGAGCAGGTGATCGCGGACCTCGCGGCGTGGGCCACGCGGGCGGCGGACGACCCCGGCCTGCGCGTCGCCGTGATCGGTGGTGCCGGCAAGGTGTTCAGTGCGGGCGCCGACGCCGCCTGGATGGCGAAGATGGCGCGCTACAGCCGCGACGAGAACGTCCGCGACGCCGAGGCGGCCGCGGCGATGTTCCGCGCCGTCAACGCCCTGCCCTTCGCCGTCATCGGGCGCATTCACGGCGCTGCGCTCGGCGGCGGTTCGGGCCTCGCCGCCGTCTGCGACATCGTGGTCAGCACCGAGGGGGCCATCTTCGGGTTCACCGAGACCAAGCTCGGGATTCTGCCGGCCATGATCTCGCCCTTCGTCCTGCCCAAGATCGGCGTGTCGGCCGCACGGGAGCTGTTCCTCACCGGCATGCGGTTCGACGCGGCGAAGGCCAGGGCCATCGGCCTCGTCCATGCCGTGGTGCCGGAATCGCAGCTCGACGATACGGTGGCGCACTACGTGAAGGAGGTGCTGACGGCAGCGCCGACGGCGGTGGCCGCGGCCAAGGCACTGATTCCGCGCGTGTGGGGTCAGTCGCCGGAGGCCGTCGCGGGGCTCACGGCCGCAGCCATTGCGGATCAGCGCGCGTCCGCCGAGGGGCAGGACGGACTGGCGGCGTTCCTCGAGAAGCGCACGCCCGACTGGGCGCCCGGGGACGGGCGATGACGGCGGCAGGCGCGAGGCGATGATCCGGCGGCTCCTCATCGCGAACCGCGGCGAGATCGCGCTCCGCATCGTGCGCGCGTGCCGCGAGCTCGGCATCGAGACCGTCGCCGTCTACTCCGACGCCGACGCCGCGTCTCCCCACGTGCGGGCGGCGGACACGGCCGTGCGGCTGGGGCCCGCGCCGCCGCGTGAAAGCTACCTGAAGGTGGACGCCTTGCTGGATGCCGCGCGCAGCACGGGCGCCGACGCGGTGCATCCGGGCTACGGCTTCCTGTCGGAGCGCGCACTTCGCCCGCGCCTGCGAGGATGCGGGGCTCGTCTTCGTCGGCCCGCCCGCCTCCGCCATCGAGTCGATGGGATCAAGGTGGGCGCGCGCTCATGCAGGAGGCCGGCGTGCCGGTGGTCCCCGGCGAGACCCCCGCCGACCAGGGTGACGCCGCCCTGGCGGCGGCCGCCACGCGTCGGACTCCCGATCCTCGTGAAGCCGTCGGCCGGCGGCGGCGGCATCGGGATGAAGGTCGTGCGCGAGACCGACGCGCTCGCCGGGGCCCTCGCCCAGGCCCGCCGCGAGGCGCAGGCCGCCTTTGGCGACGGAACGCTGTACGTGGAGCGCCTGGTCGAGCGTCCCCGTCATGTCGAGGTGCAGGTGTTCGCCGATGCCCACGGCGGCGTCGTGCACCTGTTCGAGCGCGAGTGTTCGGTGCAGCGCCGTCACCAGAAGATCATCGAGGAGAGCCCCTCCCCGGCCCTCACGCCCGCGCTGCGATCCCGGATGGGCGAGGCCGCGGTGGCGGCCGCCCGTGCCGCCGGCTACCGCAATGCCGGCACGGTCGAGTTCCTCCTCGAGGGTGATGGAGACGACGCCCGGTTCTACTTCCTGGAGATGAACACCCGCCTGCAGGTGGAGCATCCGGTCACGGAAGCCGTGACTGGCGTCGATCTCGTGCAGGCCCAGTTGCGCGTGGCCTCGGGCGAGCCCCTCCCCTGGACGCAGGCCGACCTCTCCCAGCGCGGGCATGCGATCGAGTGTCGCGTCTACGCGGAGGACCCGGCGCGTGGAGACTTGCCCGAGGCCGGGCGGCTCTCCTCTACCGCGAGCCCTCCGGTCCCGGCATCCGCGTCGACAGCGGCGTCGCCGAGGGCGGCGAGGTATCGGTCCACTACGATCCGATGATGGCCAAGCTGATCGTGTCTGCCGAAACAGGGACATGGCACGGCTGCGAGCCATCGACGCGCTGCGGCGATTCCCCGTGCTGGGCCTCCGCACCAACATCCCGTTCCTGATCAGGCTGCTCGAACACCCGCAGTTCGTCGGCGCACGCATCGACACCGGGTTCCTCGATCGAGATGGCGGCGACCTGCGCACCGGCGGGGCCACCGAACCGCCCGCACCCGCGCTGGCCGTGGCGGCAATGCACGGCCGGAGGCCACGGAGCCGCGCCAACGCCCCGGGGCGCAGGCAGCGGCGCCGGATCCCTTCGTCTCACTGGCGAACTGGCGAGGCTGATGTCCACGCACGCTGAGACTCGACGATCGCGAGGTGGCGGCCCAGGTGGACGCGGACGGACAGGTGCGGCTGGGCGAGGATGCTTACACGGTCACCTCGACGGGCCCGGGGACCTATCTGGTCTCCGACGGTGCGGCGGTGGGCCGTGGCGGCTGCCGCCGAGGGCGACCGCTGCTGGCTGGCCGTGGACGGCGAGGTGTTCGTCGTGGACGTCGAGCACGGGCGGTCGCGCGCGCCGCGCCGCAAGTCGGCTCGCGCCGACGCGCTCATGGCCCCCATGCCGGCAACCGTCGTCAAGGTGCTCGTCGAGACCGGCGAGGCCGTTGCGGAAGGGGCCACGCTGCTGGTGCTGGAGGCGATGAAGATGGAGCTGCCGATCCGGGCCCCGCGCGCGGGGACGGTGGCGCGCATCCGGTGCAGCCAGGGCGAGCTCGTCCAGCCCGGCGTCCAGCTGGTGGACCTGGAGTGAGGGAGTGACGCTGCCCAGCCGCGTGACGGTGGTCGAGGTCGGCCCCCGAGACGGGCTGCAGAACGAACCCGGCGTGGTGCCGACGGCCGCGAAGATCGCGTTCGTGGACGCCCTGTCGGCGGCCGGCCTGCCCGTCATCGAGGTGTCGGCGTTCGTCTCGCCGAAGTGGGTGCCGCAGATGGCCGACGCGGCGGAGGTGTTCGCCGGGATCGCCCGACTGGACGGCCGGCGGTACACGGCGCTCGTGCCCAACCTCGCGGGCCTCACGCGGGCGATCGACGCCGGCGTCCGCGAAGTCGCCATCTTCGCGGCCTCGTCCGAGACCTTCAGCCGGCGCAACATCAACAAGACCATCGACGAGTCGCTGGCCACCTACGCCGACGTCTGCCGGGCAGCGCTCGACCAGGGCCTCACGGTGCGCGGCTACCTCTCCACCTGCTTCGGCTGCCCGTTCGAGGGGGACGTGCCGGCCGCCCGAGTGGCCGACGTCGCCGGCCGGCTCCTGGAGATGGGGGTCTTCGAGGTCGCCATCAGCGACACGATTGGCGTTGCCAATCCGGTGCAGGTCGGTCGTGTGCTCGACGCCGTGACCGCCCGCGTCCCGCTCCCGCAGGTGGCGCTGCACCTGCACGACACGCGTGGCACCGCCCTGGCCAACGTGCTTGCAGGCCTCGAATACGGCGTGACGACCTTCGACAGCGCCGCCGGCGGGCTCGGCGGGTGCCCCTACGCCCCTGGCGCGTCCGGCAATCTCGCCACCGAAGACCTGCTCTACATGCTGGACGGCATGGGCGTCGAGACCGGCGTCTCGCTGGAGGGCGTCGTCGCCGCCTCACGCGCGCTCGCAGGCTCCATCGGCCATCCGCTGCCGTCGAAGTACCTCCAGGCGCAGCGATAGGGGCCGCAGATGGCGCAGATAGCGCAGATGGCGCAGATGGCGCAGATAGCGCAGATGGCGCAGATGGCGCAGATGGCGTAGATGGCGCAGATGGCGCAGATGGCGCAGATGGCGTAGATGGCGCAGATGGCGCAGATGGCGCAGATGGCGCAGATGGCGCAGATGTGAGTTTCGCTGTGCGATACGCTACCAGCATGGGGTCCACGCGGCGCGCGTTCCTGGCGGCGTCCGGTGCGGCAGCGGCGGGCCTGATGCTCCTGGTCCCGCATCGGCCGCGGCCGCACGGTCGCGGACGGGCAGCCCCCGCGCGTCGGAGTTCGTGTTCGCGCGGCTGCGCTACGACTCGGGGACTGGGACTACAACCCCAAGGTCGCGGCCAACGTGCTCAACTCCGTCGTCGAGTACACCAGCATCCCGGTCTACCCGGAGGAGGTGGTCATCACCGCCGACTCCGACGAGCTCGGCGGCTTCCCGTTCGTCTTCATGACCGGCCACAAGCTCGTGCGCTTCAGCGAGAAGGAGCGAGAACGCCTGCGCCGCTTCGTCGAGGGCGGCGGCCTGCTGTTCTCCGACGACTGCAACCACGACGTGGCGGGGCTCTATGCGACCTCGTTCGAGGCCGAGATGCGCCGGATCTTCCCGGGAGAGGGGACGCTGGACAAGCTCCGCTCCGACCATCCGCTCTATCGCGCGTTCTTCCGGTTCCCCGACGGCCCCCGCAGACGGCCCACGAGCTGAACGGCTGGGGCGACGACATGGTGCACGACTACCTGCGCGGCGTCACGCACGACGGCCGGCTGGGCGTGCTCTATTCGAACAAGGACTACGGCTGCGAGTGGGACTACGACTGGCGGAACAAGCGCTTCCAGCGGGACGACAACACCAAGTTCGCGGTGAACGTCGTCAGCTATGCCTTGACGGCGTAGAGGACACCACGGAGGGCACGAAGAGCACGGAGGGCACGAAGGCACGGAGAGGGACGGGCGGAGAGGACGGCGCGTGGAGCGGGTATGCCTCCATGGCTGGGTTCGACACGCCACTCAGCTGGCGGACGTCGTGGGGGCTGTAGTCGGAAGGCCAGCACCGACGTGACGCCTGCGCAGGCCCACGCCCCGTCAGAAGCGCCTGACCCCTTCCCTTCGCCCCCTTCGTGCCCTTCGTGCCCTTCGTGCCCTTCGTGCCCTTCGTGTCCTCCGTGTCCTTCGTGCTCTCCGTGCCCTTCGTGCTCTTCGTGTCCTTCGTGTCCTTCGTGCCTAGCTGTATGCGGCTCCGACCATGATGCGCCGGATCCGGCACCACGGCGAGCCGTGTGACGGGTGGTTGATCTGCACGGGCTGGCCCTTGGCGTCGCCGGTGGTACCGAACATCTGCCAGTGTTCCTTGCCGGTGATGGCGTCGAGGTTCTGCCAGAAGTCCGTGGTGATCGCGTTGTAGGTGACGTCGCTCACCATCCGCGTCTTCTTGCCGTTCTTGATCTCCCAGAACGCGTCGCCGCCGAACTGGCCGTTGAAGCGCTGCTGGTCGATCGAGTAGCTGCCGCGGCCGTCGATGAGCACGCCGTCCCTGGTGTCGGCGATGATCTCGTCCGGCGTGGGCGAGCCCGGCGGGCCCGGGTCCACGTGCACGTTGGGCATCCGCAGGAACGGGTAGTTGCGCCAGGACGTGGCGAACGTGCACCCGCGCGATTCCGTGTCGCCGACGTAGTGGGCGGTCTCGCGATTGGTCTGCAGGCCGACCAGCGTGCCCTCGCGCACGAGCGGCCACGACTGCGACTTCACCCCGTCGTCGTCGTAGCCCACGGTGCACATGCCGCCGGCCATGGTGCGGTCCGCGGTGACGTTGAAGAGCTTCGACCCCATGACGCGCTTGCCGATGTCGTCCATCTTGACGAAGCTGGTGCCGGCGTAGTTCGCCTCGTAGCCGACCACCCGGTCGAGCTCCGTGGGGTGGGCGACGATCGCGTGGATGGTCAGCATGGCGTGGGCGGGCGTCATGACGATGTCCTTCAGCCCCACGCCGACCGGCGGCGCCGTGCAGTGCTCGATGGCCTCGGCGCAGATGCGCTCGACGTTCTCCAGCATCTGTCCCTCGGTCACCACCTCGTAGCCGGCGGTGCGCGGCGGAACCGAGAAGGTGCGCGACTTGAACTTGCCGTCCTTGATGGCGAACACGGTGAAGCCCGGCGCCGTGCGCCAGATTTCCTGCTCGATGTACGAGCCCTCGGAGGTCGCGAGGTACTTCCACTCGAAGTCGAAGGCCATGGACGACTGGACGCGGGTGATGCCCGGGATCTTGAGCGCCGCCTCGTTGATCTGCATCAGGAACGCAATCTTGTCGTCGAGGGGGACGTCTTCGGGCTTCACCTTCACGGGCACGGCCCAGTAGTCGGTGTAGGCCGGCACGGGCGCCAGCTTCACCTCGAAGCGCTTGCTGATGGCGCTCGCACGCGCCACGTCCGCCGCACGGGCCGTGATCTTCCTGATCTCGTCCTCCGTCACGATCGGGCTGCTGGCAAAGCCCCACCGCCGCTGTGGATCACGCGCACGCCGAAGCCCGCGCTTTCCTCAGCCCGCCGGCGCCGAAGCCGAAACTGTCGGTGACGATGCGGTCGCGGACGGCGACGCTGTCGTTCACGTTGCGCGTGAAGCGGATGTCGGCATAGCTGCACCCGAGCCGCTTCGCCTCGCCCAGGGCGATGTCGGACAGGCCCTTGAAGCGCGAGGCCAGCACCTGGCCGCGCGGTGACTGCGCCACCAGCTCTCCCACGAGATCGCTGGCATACAGCGCCGCACCGGCGGCGCTCAACGTCTTGACGAACTCACGTCGCTTCATGGTGTCCTCGGCTCAGACGGCGGGCGAGATGGAGGTCATCGTGAAGTCCTCCAGCATCATCGGCGGCACCAGCGCGGTGCCCGGGTTGTCGTAGGCCTCGCCCGTGTGCATCGGCACCGGCCGGCCCAGCATGGAAATGTTGTTGAAGCTCACGGCCGGCGACTCGTTCCACCGGAAGTTCTGCACCGGCCCCACGATCTCGCCGTTCTCGATCAGGAACAGGCCGTCGCGCGTCATGCCGGTGTTGAGCAGGGTCATGTTGTCAACGGGCCGGATGCACCAGAAGAACGACACCAGCAGTCCGCGCTTGGTGGCGCGGATCATCTCCTCCACCGTCGCCGTGCCCCCTCCATCACCAGGCTCATGTTGGGTGCCGTGCCGGTCGGGTCCTTCTTCTGCCGCTGGGCCCAGAAGCGGTCGTAGTAGAGATTCTTGACGACGCCCTTCTCCACCCACGTCACGGGGCGGGCCGTCAGCCGTCCTGCCCGATGGGCGACTGCCGGGACACGCTGTTGCCGATGTCGCTCCGCAGCGTGAAGTTGTCGCCGAAGACCTTCTCTCCGAGCCGCGTCTCGCCGCACGTCTTCCTGCTCAGCGAAGCTGCAGCCCTCTTCGGCGGCGCGCGCGTTCAGCGAGTTGAGCATGAGCGACAGGTAGCGGGCGGCGGGCCGCGGCTCGAGAATCACGGTGTAGTTGCCGGGCTCGATGGCCCTGGGCTTGGCGGACTTGAGCGCCTTGTCGGCGGCCACCTCCGTGAGCATCGCCGCGTCGATGTTGGCGATGTCCTTGACCCCGGTCGTCCCCGCCCAGCCCGAGCCGGTCTGATCGGGCGTCCGGCACGTCAGGATGAAGCTGGCGTCGGCGTAGTGGAAGTAGGTGAAGAGCCCCTCCGAGTTGGCGGCGGCGTTCACCCAGTCGAACTTCGGGATGTAGCCGGCGCCGAGCACGCCCTTCTTCTCGCAGATGTCCGTACTCACCTTGACCATCTGGGCCCGCTCGGCCGGACCGAAGTTGACGGCCGATGGCAGCGCGGCGTCCACCTCGATGTACTGCTGCGGCGGCTTCACCAGCGGCATCACCTCCGGGTTCTCCGGCTTGCGCTGCGCCAGGGCCTGGACGGCCTCGATGGTGCGCTTCAGCGACGCATCGTCGAACTGGTGCGTGGTGGCCGTCGCGGTCTTCTTGCCGTAGTAAACCGTGATCTGGATCTCCTGATCGTTCTCGACCAGATTGGCCGTGATGCTGGAGTTGGCATACCGGGTGGCCGACCGCTCGCCGCCCGCGAACTCGACCTCCACGGCGTCGGCCTTGCACATGTTCAGCACCTTGTCGGTGACGGCCTTCACTTCCTCACGTGAGTACGACATGGCCCGGTACTCTATCACCGCAATCCGGCGCGCCGGCGCAGCCACCACTCACCCGCGAGCGATCCCGCAAACGGCAGCAGCCACCATGCCGAGCGCATCGGATAGCGCGGCTCCGGCGTCCGCAGGTCGCTCGCCAGCGCCATCAGGCCCGAGACGACCGGTGCGAGGTCGGCATCGGTCGCGACCACACCGCCCGTGCGCGTCACCAGCGCTTCGAGATCCGCATCGGCGCCACCGGTCACCACATTCGTCCCGGCCCGAACCGCCACCTCCGCGGTGCCCTCGCCGATTCCCGACACTGCCCCGGCGACGACGCAGGTGCCGTCGTGCTGTGGAACCCGGCCGCGTCCGACGAACGCATCGGCGGCGTGGTCGGGCCAGAGCCGAATCACAACCGTCTCCTGGCCGCCGCACGCCATCGTCGCGCGCGCCGCGAGTGCGGCCAGCGGCCGTACGCTCCGCGCGGCCACCCGAACCGTGACATCGTCCCCTGGCGACACCTCCCGCGGCGTCGCCGACACCGTCATGGGGGCCGCGGTCACGTTCGCCAGTCGCGCGACCGTGTCCTGCCAGAACCGATCGAATCCGCCGCCGTCCTCCCGGCGCCGCCAGGCGTCGAGCCCACCGACGACGCCGACATACCCGCGCTCGACTGGCGCTGCCGCGGCGACCACCCCCATCTCTCCGCGTGCGAGGACGACGTCGAAGGGCGTCAGGTCCCCGGCGACCAGCCACTCCCGGCCTTCCAGCGCGCCTGCTCGCGCCGTGTCGGCGGAGATGTGCTCGCGCCAGCCGTGAACCAGCAGCCGCTGCACGGGTCCCGTCAGCGCGCGGTCCGGCGCCAGCAGCAGCGCGCCCCCCCGCCGCCTGACGAACGCGTCCAGTCTGGCGACGTCCTCGGCCCCGAGCGCGTCCGGCGCGCCGACCACGACCACGCGGGCGCGGTCGAGCCGTGCGTCGTCCAGGACGGCCCCGCCGGCTGCGCTTCGGGCGCTGACGCCGGGTGCCACATCGGTGCGCGCCTCGACTTCCAGGCGCCGATCCGCCTGCAGCGCGCGCCTGGCGAAGGTCGCCGCCCACGAGGGGCGCCGTTCCACGACGACCACGGGCCACCGCTCGTCGGTCACGGCCGCGGGACCCTCGACGATGTTGTCGAGGTCGGATGCTTCGTCGGTGCCATCGGTCGATGCGCGTGCCACGAGTGTCCGCACACCGGGCGCAACCGGCCACCAGGGCACCGTCACGTCCGCAGCCCCGTCCGTCGTCCAGTCATGGCTCGCTTCGCCGACGACGGCGGCCCCGTCCAGCAGGCGCACGCGTGTGCGGGTACCGAGCATGCCCGTGCCGTGCAAGGCCACCTGCGCCTCTCCGGCGGCGGCGGTATGGGCGTCGGGAACCTCGAGGCCGGTCACCCAGACGTTCGGCGACAAGTGGCCGCCCACGCGGACCAGGGAACGTCGGTCCCTTTCGATCCGGAGGCACCTCGACTCGCCCCGGGGACCGGCGACCACCACACAGGGGCGCTGCGCCTCGCACGGCAGGCGGCGGACGCGTGGCGGCGCGCTCACACGCACCTCGGCATCGGCGCCAAGCCTGTCCGTCAGCTCTCGTCCGACCTGCTCGATACGGGCGGCGACGGTTTCCGGGCTGCCGGTCTCGAGTGGCCGCGCATCCTGGTCCGAGGGGATCAACGCCACGTCCACGGGCACCGGCGGGCGAGGCGCGACCACCACCGGCGGATCGAGCCAGCACAGGAGCGCGATGCCGATCGCAGTCAGCCGCAGGAGCTCGGCCAGCCTCATCGGGATGCCCCGCGCCGCGATTCCTCCGCCCACCACCCCTGCAGCGCACCGGACGAGAGGCCTGGCAGGCCCGAGAGGGGCGCCGAGAGCCGTCCGCGCGCACGTGCCGCCAGCTGTTCCATCGCGGACAGTGACGCCTGCCGGCGGGCATCCGCCGTCCGCGCCCCGGCGAGCGTCGCGGCAGCCTCACGCCACGCCGCGTCGGCGGGGTCGATGGACGCGAGACGCGAGACGACGTCCGCGGGCACGGCGCCCGGGGACGCGGCCACCTCCGCCAAGGCGCTCATCAGGGCGCGCTCGTCGGCGAGGGTGTCAGTGAGCTCGACGGGCCCGGGCCATGCGAGGACTCGGCCGGCGGCGGTCGCCGCTCAACCGGCGAGCGGCATCGATGCGCGAGCGCTCGGGCAGCGTTCGCAGGAAGTAGCGGCGCCGGTCGACGCGCTGCAGGGCCGCGAGGGCCGTGCGCTCGAACGGCAGGGCGCCGGCGGCGTCGCCCGACGAGCCGCGCCTCGGCGCGCGACATCTCCGTCATGGCCCGCAGCATCTCGGCCCGCCCGCGATTCTCGAGCCGCCCCTCCCTGTAACTCGTTGCCGTGCGCGGCTTCCTCCACCTCGTCTTCGACCTCGCCGCCGCTGAGGAAGACGATCTCGGCACGCACCATGCGCTGCTCCATCGCCAGGCCCTGCGCCTGTTCGGTCCACTCCCCGGAGGTGAGCCGCGCGCGTGCCGCGAGGAGCCGCTCGGTCTTGACGATCACCATCTGCTGGCTCACCGCATAGCGGCGGTCCTCGTCCGGCAGCGCAAAGCCCGCCGACGCGATCTCGACGCGGCTGCCGATGTCCACCGTGTAGGAATCGGACGACACCCACTCCCCGTCGGGATTGCCATCCCGCGCGAGGGCCCGGCATATCCACCGCGTCGCCGTCCTCGAGCCCGAGCGCGGCCAGGCTCCATCGCCCGCTCGCCCGCCACCGGCCGGCCTCGTCCCTGGTGATTGCAATCGGCACGCGGCCTTCGGCGAATGTGAACGTCTCTCCGGATCCGGACAACCGGGTGTAGCGGAGTTCGAGGGCCTGGAGCGCCTCCGCGTCCTCTGCCTGGATCGCGATGTCGAGCGCGGCGGGTGCAGCGGCGAACGCGAGATCGCGCGCGGGTTCCAGGATGCGGACCACCGGCGGCCGGTCCGGCACCACCACGACGCTCAGCAGGCGGGTGTCAACGGGCTCCCCCACCGTGGCGCCCGCGGCGATGTCCAGGGTGACGGATCGCGAAGGCGTCAGCGACGCGGAGAAGGAACCGGCCTGTTCCGCCGCAGTCAGGATGGTCGGCGCATCTCCGCCGTCGGATGCCCAGACCGAGGCGGTGGACGCCTGCACGGTCACGTGCAGCGTGCTGCCCGCCGTCACGGACACCTCTCCCGCGTCCTGGAACACGCGCGGCTCCAGGTGGAGATACTCCGGCGGCACGACGTCAACCCGCACGCGGCCGATGCCTGGGGAGGCCGCCGGCGTCCCTGGCACGGCCTCGCGCGTCACGCGCAACCCGCGTGGCGCGATGACGACCACGGCCATCGATCCGGCCAGCGCCAGGGCGAGCAGGGCCAACGGAGGCCCGAGGGCAATCGCGCGCTCGGGCACCGCTGCCGCGAGGCGCATCGCGGCCTGCCGCTCGATCTCGGCCCCGAGCGATCCGGCTGCCACGGGGGCGACACGACGTTCCATGGCCGTGAACACGAGGTTGTCGAGCCCCTCGAGGCGCGTCTCGAGCAGCGCGGCCACGGCCAGGGGCGTCCACGCCGATCGGGCGCGGTAGAGACCCACCGCGCACACGGCGGCGCCGGCCGCGACGCCGATGGCCAGTGCCATCCATGTGGACGCCGACAGCGAGAAGCCCACGGCGGAAACCGCGGCCACGGCGACGAGGCCCGCCGAAAGGGATCGGGCCATGTCGGCGCTGCGCACCCGGCGGCGCGCACGATCGACGAGTCCCGCTACGTCCATGCCCCGCCTTGACGCACCCACATCTCGAGCACGAGCAGCAGCGCCACGACCGCCCACAGCGTTCGGCGGTCACCCCGGTCCGCGGGCCGACTGGGCCCGTCCGTCGTCGCAGGCCGCGCCATCGCGGCCAGCTCCGCATCGCTCACCGCCTCCGGCTCCCAGGCGTCGAGCGGCGCACGCACCTCGGCGTCGATCGCACGCGCCAGGGCATCGACCTCACCCGTCCAGGGCACCTCGATGTCGCGCAGCAGGCCGGCCGGCGGCAACCGGATGCCCCGGCGCAGGACGGCTCGCAGCGCGGCCTCTGCGTCGGCGCGGGCGTCGGGCGCGGCAGACACCCGAATCGGCATCGTGTCGAGCGGCCGCACCTCCTCCTCGCGAGTCCGCGTCTCGTCCGGCAGCAGCTCCAGCCGTTCCGTCACGCGCACGAGTCCCGAGTCTCGAAGCTCGAGCCGGGAGAAGGAGCGATCGCGGACGACCGTGCCATCGGAGGTGCGCACCAGCCGGATGCCGACGCCAGCCGGCACGTCCACGAAGTCCGCCGGCCCGACGGCCCCGCGCGTGAACGACGACAGCACCACGATCTCGCGCGTGGCCCGCTCCTGGTGCGCGAGCCAGCGCACGGCGTCGCGCACCGCGTCGCCGACGCGTTCGCGGGCCAGCACGATGCCCGGCGAGGCGCTCCGGAGCTCGTCGTCCGGCGAGGCGGTGCGATCGTCGAGGACGATGGCGCGTGCCACCCGCGACGCCCACTCGGTCCGGCGCGCCGGGGTCAGGAAGATGGGCCCGGCGAGCGCAGCCACCGCCACGAGCACGATCGCCACGCGCAGGAGCAGCAGCGGCCAGTCCTGCAGCACGCGCCGGGTCACCGCCGAGAGGCGCGTCGTCTCGAGGAAGCGGAGTGACGGAAACGGCACGCGCCGGCTGCGGTCGCGGGCCAGGAAGTGGATGGCAATCGGCAGGGCGACCGCAGCGGCCAGCAGCCACACCCAGGGCTGCAGGAAGGTCACCCCCATCACGCGGTGCCCCGCCGCGCGATCAGGAAGCGGCGCAGGGCGCGCTCCAGTGGTTCACCGCTCACGAGCCGGAGATAATCGATGCCCTCGCGCCTGACCGCGGTCTCGAACGCCACCAGCCAGTTGGCCACCCGGAGGCCGTAGGCCGCCCGCGCCGCGTCCGACTGCACGACGATCGTGCGCGTGCTCTCGAGGTCCACCAGCTCCGCCATCCCGAACGACGGCAAGGCGATCTCGCCGGCGTCGAGCGTCTGGATCGCAATCACCTCGTGGCCCATGCGCGCCAGCCGCCGCATCCACGCACGCGCCTCGTCGTCCTCGTAGAAGTCCGAGATCGCCACCACCACGCCCCGCCGGCGCATCAACGACGCGGCGCGCTGCAGGCCGCCGGGCAGGGACTCGCGGCCCGCCGCTGACAGCTGCGCGATCGCTCCCAGGATCATCGGAAGCTGGCGATGGCCGCTGCCGGGCCTGACATACACCGACCGGGCGCGGCTACCCGCGTCGTCCTCGCCACCAACCGCGACGAGACCGGCCTGATCGCCCTGGTCGATGACGAGCGTGGCGAGTACGGCCGCCGCGGCCTGTGCGAGCCTGAACTTCTCGCCGTACGCCATCGAGTGGGACACATCGACCACGAAGAGCGCAGAGAGGTTCGTCGTCTCCCTGAACTGTCGCGTGAAGAGGCGATCGGTGCGGCCGAACGCCTTCCAGTCCACGTACTTGAGATCGTCGCCCGGGCGATAGTGGCGGTACTGGCTGAACTCCGCGCTGTAGCCGTGGAAGGGGCTGCGATGCAGGCCCTGTCGCAGCCCTTCGACCGTTGCCCGGGTGGCCAGCTCGAGATCGCGCAGGGCCGAGAGCTCGGCGGGTCTGGTGACGTGTGATCGCGTCATCGCGGCGGCTATCGGGCGGCCACCGCCTCGAGCAGGCGGCCGACCACGGCCTCGGCATCCACGCCTTCGGCTTCGGCCTCGAAGTTGACCAGCACGCGGTGCCGCAGCACCGGCGGCGCCACGGCGGCGACGTCCTCCAGCGACACCGCCGGACGGCCGTGCATCACCGCTCGGGCCTTGCCAGCCAGTAGCAGCGACTGTCCCGCCCGCGGGCCGGCGCCCCAGCGCACGTAGCGGCGGACGAAGTCGGGCGCCTCGTCGCCGTCCACGGGCCGTGTCGCCCGCACGAGCCGGGCGGCATAGTCCACGACGTTGCCTGCAGCCGCCACCTCGCGCACCAGCAGCCGCGCCCGCTCGATGTCTTCCGCCGTCGCGACCGGGGACGCCGCGCGCACCTCGCTCGTCGTGGTCTGCGCGAGGATGGCGCGCTCCTCTTCGGCCGAGGGGTAGCTCATCACCACGTTCAACAGGAACCGGTCCAGCTGCGCTTCGGGCAGCGCATACGTGCCCTCCTGCTCGATCGGGTTCTGCGTGGCGAGGACGAACAGGGGACGCTGCAGCGGGTGCGCCACGCCACCAATGGTCACTGGGTATTCTGCATCGCCTCGAGCAGCGCCGCCTGCGTCTTGGGCGGGTGCGGTTGATCTCGTCGGCCAGGATGATGTTGGCGAAGATCGGACCGGGGATGAACCGGATGGCGCGCGTGCCCGTCGCGCGGTCCTCCTCGATGACTTCGGTGCCGAGGATGTCCGAGGGCATCAGGTCGGGCGTGAACTGGATGCGGCTGAACCGCAGGTGCACCGCGTCGGCCAGTGTCCTGATGAGGAGCGTCTTCGCGAGGCCGGGACGCCGCGCACGAGGCAATGGCCGCCGGCCAGGAAGGCCACGAGCACCTCCGCGACGACGCGATCCTGTCCGATGATGACCTGACGGAGCTCGTGCTGCAGCCGCGACACGAGCGCCGCCGCCTCGTCGAGCGTCAGGGGCGCCCGCGCAACAGCAGCCGTGGAGTGCACCCCGCGATCTTACAGCCAACCTCCGCCGCCCGGCGCCGTGGACGCCCTAGCCGAACGGCTGATGCGGACGCCGGGCGCCTACCGCTACGCTGCTCATCATGAACGACACCTTCTCATCGCTTTCGTCCCAGGCCGCGCATGCCGTCGAGCAGGCTGCGGCGTCCGTGGTCCAGGTCTACGCACGCAGGCGGCCGGTGGCCGGCCTCGTCGTCGCCGAGGACCTCGTGCTCACGCCGGCCCGGCACATCGACGATGACGCCGTAGTCGTCCGGCGCGGGGACGGCCAGACCGCCGAAGGCACGGTGATGGGCCGCAGCCCGTCCACGGGTCTTGCCGTCATTCGCGTTCCCGCCCTCGGCGTGCCACCCGCCAGGCCGGCCGCCGAGCCCCGTGTGGGACACCTCGCCGTCGCCGTCGGCCGAACCTGGAGCGGCGGCCCGTTTGCCATCCTCACGTCCATCGCCGTCATCGGCGGCCCGCTGCGCACCGGGCGCACGACGGAGCTGCCGCGCGTGATCCGGACGGCAGCCTCCCCGCATGGCGCGCTGGTCGGCGGGGCGCTGGCCGACGCCGACGGCGGCGTGCTCGGCATCATCACCTCCGCCGCCATCCGCGGCACGACCGTGGTCATCCCGATGGACCTCGCCGTGGCGGCCTCAGCCGAGGTCAGCGCGCACGGCGGCGGACGCCAGGGCTTCCTCGGGGTCAGCTCCGTCTCGGTCCCGCTGCCCGCCCGTCAGCGCGGGGGCCTGGAGCAGGGGTTCGGGCTGCTCGTCACCAGCGTCGTCGAGGGGAGCCCGGCGGAGAAGGCCGGCGTCCTGATCGGCGACATCATCGTGTCCTTCGACGGCGAAGCGATCCTCTCTCCGGAGCAGCTCGTCATGCGGCTTCGCGGAAAGCCGGGCGGCGCGCCGACGCCCCTGGCCGTCCTGCGCGGCGGCACCCCGACCCCGCTGGAGGTGACCGTTGGTGAACGGCGGCGCTGAGCGGCCGCGGGTAAGCTGATCGTCGTGTCAGAGCCCGTGCGGGTCTACATCGGCGGCGGCACCGGTGCCGAGCGCGCGGACCTGTCCCTGCGCCTCCAGGCCGCCGGGTGGGTCGTCGTCGGCGATCCCGCACGGGCCGATCTCGTGGTCGTGTCGCCGGAAACCTGGGCCGGACTGCAGCCTCGCTCGCGGCCGTCTGCGGAGCAGAGCGAGGTGCGCGAAACCCTCACCGCGCGAGAGCACGAGGTGCTGGCGCTCGTGGCCGACGGCCTCCTCAACCGCGAGATTGCCGAACGCCTGGGCGTCACCGAGCACACGGTGAAGTTTCACCTGGGCGCCATCTTCGGCAAGCTCGGCGCGGCCACGCGCACCGAAGCCGTGCAGCGGGGCCTCCGCCTCGGCATCATCGACATCTGACGCGAGCGGGAAGGAAATGGGGAGGAAATTCAGAATTCAGAATGAAGAATTCAGAAAGGCAGAAGGCAGAAGGCAGAAGGCA
Organism: Vicinamibacterales bacterium; assembly: GCA_041394685.1. Classification (GTDB taxonomy): domain Bacteria; phylum Acidobacteriota; class Vicinamibacteria; order Vicinamibacterales; family UBA2999; genus VFZN01. Next base: position 177,623 of record JAWKHU010000035.1, on the reverse strand, counting down.
AAAGGCACAAGGCAAAAGGCAGAAGCAAATGGATGCCGTTCTTGTTTCTGACTTCTGAATTCTGACTTCTGAATTCTCACCTGCAGCTATCGGTGAGGCCGGCGATCGACTCTACGCGCAGGGTCGGCATCGTCACGCCGGAGGGCGTCGGTCGCCGGGCAGAGCCGACACCGATGTAGGCGCGGCCGCGGCCCACCCGGGCGCTCTTGGTGATTGTGGCGTCGGCAATCTCGCGCTCGTCCGCCATCCCGATGACCCGCACTGGACCGCCCCCAGTTCCTTCAGCGCGGCTTCCTGTGCCTTCGACAGCCTCAGCCGCCAGCGCCGATTCGGGTTCTCAGCGCCGTTGGAGGGATTCCGGTTGAGGTTGGTCTCGGTGAGCGTGGTGCCAGACACGCACCCCACCGCCTCGACCTCGACCTCACCACGCTTCCGGGTCATCTCCGGTTGCGGAGTTTGCAGAAGCAACACGGCGAGCAGCCCAAAGACCACCATCCCCCTACCCTAGCACCGCTCGGGGAAGGCACTGGGGTCGAATTCAAATTCAGAATGCAGAATGCAGAATTCAGAAACGGGAACGGCATCCATCTGATCCTACGTTTTGCCTTGTGCCTTGTGCCTTGTGCCTTTTGCCTTGTGCCTTCTGCCTTCTGCCTTCCGCCTTTCTGAATTCTTCATTCTGAATTCTGAATTACCTGTTCTCTCCCTCCCCCTTAGTCCTGCAACGCCACCGTCGGGTCGGTCCGTGCGGCGCGGCGGGCGGGAATGACACAGGCCACCACGGCCACTGCGATCAGGGTGGCCCCGACCACGCCCAGGACCGTCGAGTCCATGGCGCCGATGCCGTAGAGCTGGCTCTCGATGGAGCGGCGCAAGAGGAACGAGCCCGCCAGCCCGACCAGTGCGCCCAGGCCGACGATGACGGCTCCTTCTGAGAGGACGAGGCCGAAGATCCGCGTCGCGCCCGCGCCGAGGGCCATGCGGATCCCGATCTCGCGCCGGCGTTGCGACACCTGGTACGCGAGCACCCCGTAGATGCCGATCGCCGCGAGGAACAGCGCGACGGCCGAGAAGCCCGTGGCAAGGAGCGTGGGCGTCCGGCGGTCCATCAGCGCTTCCGCCGTCCGCTCGTCCATCGTGCGGATGTTGTAGAGCGGCAACTCGGGGTCCGCCTGCGCGACCGCGCGACGGACGACGTCGGCCATCGCTGCCGGATCACCGGCCGTGCGCAGGGCGAGTCCCATGCTCCTGCGCACCGATTGCCTGTACGGGTAGTAGTAGGCTCCCGGCCGCTGCAGGCCGGAGCCGTCAACGACGCTGGTCACCCGCATCTCCGCGATGACACCCACCACCGTCAGCATGTCCTCCTCTGGCGGCGGTTCGAGCAGGCGCTCGGCGCTCACCGGGTTGAACATGCGCTTGCCGAGGGCGTCGCCGTCCGGCCAGAAGCGCTTCGCCAGCCGCTCGTCGATGATGAGCACCTTCCGGCGGTCCTCGGTGTCGCCGGCGTCGAACCAGCGGCCTTCGAGCAGGCGCACGCCCATCGCCTCGAAGTAGCCGTCGGTGACCGCCATGTGGAACGGGGACACCACCGACTCGCCCGGCTGCATCTGGTAGCCCTCGGCGAAGATCACGCTGTCGGTGGAACTGCCGCTGAACGGCACCGTCGAGGTGATGCCTGCCGCCTCGACGCCCGGCAACGCGCGCACGCGTTCCAGGATGCGCCCGGTGAGCTCGCGCAGTTCGGCTTCCCCCGCATAGCGGGAGGCGGGTGGGCTGAGCAGTCCCGTGAGCACCCGCTCCCCGCGGAAGCCCGGGTCCACCGCGAGCACGCGCTGCAGGCTGGCGACCATCAGCCCGGCGCCCACCAGCAGCATCAGCGCGAACGCCACCTGGCTGGTGACCAGCATCCGCCGCGCGAGGCGCGCGCCGCGGCTCGCCGTTCCCGAGCGGCCCTCTTCGCGGACGATCTGCGCCAGGTTGGCCCGCCGCAGCGACGCCACGGGCAGGGCGGCCATCACGGCGCCGACCGCGCCCACCAGCACGAAGGTGAACCCGACGACGCGGCCGTCGATGCCGATCGCGTTGACGCTGGGCAATTGCTCCAGGCCGAGGAGCGGCGCCGAGGCCAGGGCCCACCAGCCCAGCGCCAGACCGACGATGCCGCCGAGCGCGGCGACGAGCGCGCTCTCCGTGAAGCTCTGTCTGGCCAGGCGGCCGAAGGTGGCGCCGAGTGCGTGCCGCGTGGCGAGCTCGCGCATGCGGGCCGTCGAACGCACGAGCACCAGGTTGGCCACGTTGACGCAGCCGATGATGAGCACGACGAACACGCCCCCCCAGAGCAGCGTCAGGGTCTGGCCCATGCGCCCCACGACGAAGTCCTGGAACGGCTCGGCATGGGTGCCGAAGCCCGCGTTGCGCAGGACCTCGCGGAGCGCCGGGAAGCGCTGATCGTTGGCGGCGTTGACCGCGGCGAGCTGCGATTCGACCTGCGACACCGACGCGCCGTCGCGCAGGCGCCCGATCTGCTGCCAGTTGTTGCTGTGGCGCTGGTCGTCGGCACGTTCCTCGGCGGTGAACGCGACGGACCGGATGATCTGGATGTCCGGATTGATGAAGCGGAACTCGCGCGGCAGGACGCCGACGATCGTCATCGGGACGCCGTTGACCCGCAGTGACTGGCCGACGGCGTCGTCACGTCCGCCGAATCGCTGCTGCCAGAACCCGTAGGTGAGGAGCACCCGCGTGTCCTGTCCGGGTTCGCCTTCCTCCTCGGTGAACACGCGGCCACGATGGGCGGCCACACGCAGCACCCGCAACAGCGACGGCGTTGCCTGCACGGCGGTCACGCGCTCCGGGTCGCCGCGCTCGCCGCCGAGCGTCGCGCCCGTCTGGCGGTACATCGCCAGACCGTCGAGCGCCGTCAGCGCCTCGAGACGGTCGTAGTAGTCGGGCACGCCATTGGCGGCGATGTCGATGCCGGCGCCCGGGTACTGGTTGTAGATGGCCACGAGCCGGTCGGCCCCCTCGAACGGGAGCGGCTTGAGCAGCACGCCGTCGACCACGGCAAAGATGGCGATGTTGGCCGCCAGGCAGAGGGCGAGCGTGGCCGTCGTCGTGAGGGTGAACGCGCGGTCCTTCCACAGCCCGCGCAGGGCGACCCGGATGTCCTGTCGGAGGCGATCCATGGGGGATTGGACGGCGCCGGAATCCCCGTTGTTTCGCGGCAGCCGCGCTGGCGTGACGCGGGGGCGCCACGCCCATGCGCTATTTCAGGTGATACAGGAGGAGCATCTGCCGCGGCAGGAAATCGTGCTGGCTGGCCAGGACGAAGCCGGCCCTGGCCAGCTCGGCCGAGATCTCCTCAGCCGTGAAGCGGAACTCCGGCGGCGGGCCCGACGGCGCGTCCTTGCGGAAGTCGACGATCGCGAGCGTCCCGCCCGGCTTGATCGACGCCTTCAGCCTGGAGAAGTACGCCACACGCGAGGGGATGTGGTGGAAGGTGTCGACGATCAGCACGGTGTCCACCGGAGCCGGCAGGTTCGGGCCTTCGGGACCGGCCTGGACGGCGACGAGGTTCTTCAGCCCTTCCTTGGCCGCACGGTCCCGGAGGTAGGCGACCATCGACGGTTCGATGTCCACGGCATAGACCGTGGGCGCGGCTGCCGTGCGAGCGAGCCGGGAGGAGAAATAGCCGGTGCCGGCGCCGATGTCGGCCACCGCCTGCCCGGCCTGCAGCCCCAGCGTCTCGATGACGCGGTCCGGCATCTGCCAGGCGTCCCGGGCCGGGTCGTCGAACTCCCTGGCCCACCGGGCGGCATCGTCGAACCGGTGCTCCATGTGGTCGGGCTTCTGGTGGGAGGCGGGATCGTGCTGCTGAGCCGCGGCGGCTGACACGCCGAGCGCGAGGGTGGCGACGAAGACGCTGGTCCGCATGGGTAGAGTGTGCGCCCGGGGCCGCCGGGCCGCAAGTGCGGCCAATTGCCGCAGCCCCGGCCGCTATAATGGAGCTTGCCTGCCATCCGAGGAGCACATGGCCCTTCCAGGATGCACTCGCTCGTGGCTCGTCGCGGTACTCGCGGTCGCGGCCGTCGTCGTCGGATTGCCCGCCACGGCCGGGGCGCAGGTCACGCCCGGACCCGCCCGGCCCTCTCAGCAGCTGCCCGACGCGGATTTCCTGTTCGGCCGCCCCCGCGGGTCCATCGGCATCCGCGGCAGCCTGGCCATTCCCACCGAGGGCAGCGACCTGTTCGACTTCGTGCGCGACCAGCTCACGATCGAAAAGGGGGACTTCAGGAGCGCGGCGTTCGCCTTCGACGTCGGCGTCGCCCTGACACCCCGGGTTGACGTCGTCGCCGGCCTGGATCTGGCCAGAAAGACGGTCGCCTCCGAGTACCGGGACTTCGTGGACAACGACCTGCTGCCGATCGAGCAGCAGTCCTCCCTGCGGCAGAACGCCGTGACCGGCAGCATCCGCGTCGCCCTCGCCCCGCGAGGCCGCAGCGTGGGGCGGTTCGCCTGGATCCCGTCGCGTGTCCAGCCCTACGTCGGCGCAGGCGGCGGAGTGCTGTTCTGGGAGTTCTCGCAGTCCGGCGATTTCGTCGACTTCCAGGACTTCAGCGTGTTCCCCGATACCTTCTCGGCCAAGGGCGTCTCCCCCACGGCCCACGTGCTTGGCGGAACGGACGTCCAGGTGTACAAACGACTGATGCTCACGGTCGAGGGCCGCTACGTCTGGGCCAGCGGTACGCTGGAGGACGATTTCATCGGGTTCGAGCCCCTCGACCTCTCGGGGTTCCGGGTTTCGGCAGGCATCAACTTCGTGTTCTGACGCAGGAGCCGACCATGACACGCTGCACCTTCATCGCCGTCGCCACCCTGCTCTCGTTCCCGCTGGCCTCGGCCGCACAGACACCGCCGGTGGACGCCAGATGGGCGCCCTATCTCGGCTGTTGGCAGCTCGGCGGGGAAACCGCCGCCGACACGCTGGACGACGCCGTCGCCGTCGCTGCGCGCCAGGCGCGCGCCGAACTCCGGCGCGGAGACGTCCTGGTCTGCGTCACGCCCTCCGACGAGCCCGGTGCCGTCGCGCAGCAAACCGTCCTCAACGGCGAGACCGTGCTCGACGAAGTGGTCTCCGCAAACGGCGAGTCCCGCACGTCGGAGGACGCCGGGTGCCGCGCCACCCGCCAGGCCGAGTGGTCCAGCACCGGCCGGCAGCTCTTCACGAAGGGCACGGTCTCCTGCGAGAACCAGCCGGAGCGACGCCTGGCCGGCATGAGCGTCGTGATGCCGGGCCCGGTGTGGATCGACGTGCAGATGGCCGACATCAACGGCCAGCGCAGCGTGCGGGTGCGCCGCTACACCCTCTCGCGCGAACAGGAGCGCGCCGGCCGTCCGGCGATCGGTCCGGGCACCCCGGCGCCGATGTCGCGGTGGACGATCGAAGAAGTGAAGGAAGCGGTGCGGCGGACCGAACCCGAGGTGGTCCAGGCCGCGCTGGTGGAGGTCGGCACCAAGCTGCCGCTCAGCCGCGAACGCCTCCTCGAGCTCGACGCCGCCGGGGTGCCGGGCTCGGTCGTGGACGTCATGGTCGCGCTGAGCTTCCCGGAGAAGTTCGTCATCGAGCGCGGCCGCTCGGCGAACGCCTCGTGGGGAGGCGGTGGCGGCGGTTGGATGCCGCCCGTCTACGACCCGTTCGATCCGATGTCGCGCTGGCAGATGCTGTCGATGTACAGCCCCTTCGCCTACCAGTACTACGGCCTCTACAGCCCGCTCTACGGCTCGTTCTACAACCCGTATTACGGCGGCGGCTGGGTGGTGGTGAACCCGCCGGCCGATGGCGGTGACGCCGATGCCGGCGGCCGCGCGATCAACGGCGCCGGTTACACGCGCGTGCGCCCGCGGTCGCCCGAACCCGCGCGGACGGCGGGCGGCATCTTGGACCGCTCCGGCAATGGGGGCAGCAATTCGGGCAGCGGTTCGAACGGTGGCGGCTCGAACGGCGGCGGCTCGGTGACCTCCGGCGGCTACTCCAGCGGTGGCGGCGGCGGGAGCAGCAGCGGCGGCGACAGCGGAGGCGGCCGCACGGCCGTGCCGCGGCCCCCCGGCGGGAGCCGCTAGATTTCCACCGCCGCGTCGCGCTCACACCTGGCGCAGGCCGGCATCCAAGAGGACAGGTGCGCACTCACAACGGAGACCTCGACTCATGATCGGACCCCTCCCCATCGGCGCCGACGCGCCCGACTTCACCGCCCTCACCACCGAGGGTGAGATTCACTTCCACGAGTGGCTGGGCAACTCGTGGGGCGTGCTCTTCTCCCACCCCAAGGACTACACGCCGGTCTGCACGACCGAGCTCGGCATGGTCAGCCGCTACAAGCCGGAGTTCGACAAGCGCCACGTCAAGGTGATGGGCCTGAGCATCGACCCGATCGAGAGCCATCACGGATGGGCCAAGGACATCGAGGAGACGCAGGGGACCGCGCTCAACTTCCCGATGATTGCGGACTTCGACCTCAAGGTCGCCAAGCTCTACGGCATGCTGCCCGCCGAGGCGCAGGACAGCTGCGAGGGCCGGACGGCCGCCGACAACGCCACCGTGCGCAACGTCTACGTCATCGGCCCGGACAAGAAGATCAAGCTCGTGCTCTCCTATCCGATGAGCACCGGGCGGAACTTCGACGAGGTGCTGCGCGTGCTCGACTCCATCCAGCTCACGGCGAAGCACAAGGTGGCCACGCCCGCGAACTGGACCGACGGCCAGGACGTCATCATCCTGCCTGCCGTGTCCGACGCGGAGGCCAAGGAGAAGTATCCCCAGGGATGGAAGGCGCTGCGCCCCTACCTGCGCATCGTCCCGCAACCACGCGCCTAGGCGGCACAGGAGACGTCATGACCCGACTGATGATGGTGGGCGCTGCAGCGCTCGTGTTCGGCGCCGCGGGCTACGCGGCACAGGCGCAGGCGGCCTTACCGCCGGTCACCGTGTACAAGTCCTCCACGTGCGGCTGCTGCAGCAAGTGGGTGGAGCACCTGCGCGCGAGCGGGTTCTCGGTGGAAGCCAGGGACGTGTCCGACGCGCAACTGGAGGCCGTCGGCGCGCAGGCGGGCGTGACCGGCGACCTCGACTCGTGCCACACGGCACTGGTCGGCGGCTACGCCGTCGAGGGCCACGTGCCGGCCGCCGACATCAAGCGCATGCTGAGCGAGAAGCCGGCCATCGCCGGGATCGCGGTGCCGGGCATGCCGATCGGCTCCCCGGGCATGGAGCAGGGTTCGACCACGCAACCGTTCGATACGATCGCCTTCACCAAGGACGGCAAGAAGACCGTCTACGCCAGCCACCGCTAGGCGTCACGCGCCGGCCACGCCGGGAGTTCCGGGCCGAACGATGGTCTCGGCCTCCCGGCCACCGGCCTCCCGCAGAATCTCGCCCAGTACGCCCCCCAGGTCCTCCACCAGCCAATCCACCTCGCGCTGGTGCGACCGGAAGCTCAACACACACACGCGCCCGAGGTAGCGGCCGCGTGCCGCGGCGCCGCTGACCATGACGCGCCCCCGCCGGATGGTCCGCTCCATCAGTGCGCGTGTCGCCGCGTCCTCGTCGGCACGCGTCGCGCCGGGCCACGTCACGTGGAACGCGAAGAGCGACAGGTCGGGTGGCGCATCGATGACGATGCCGGGCAGCGCCGCCACCCGTGCGAACGCGTCGAGCGCCAGCGCCCGCTGCGACACCGCCGCCTGAAGCGCGGCGGTCCCGCACATCTTCACCGTGAGCCAGACGCGAAGGCCTGGGAAGCCGCGCGACAGCTCGGGCCCGTGCTGGCTGGGGTCGTAGAACTCCTCCGGGTGCGGCATTGAGGTAGTCGGCCGTGGCCTCGTGCGCCGCCCGCAACGCCCCGCCGTCACGCACGAGGAGCGCGCCGGTGCCGTAGGGCAGGAACATGCCCTTGTGCGGATCGAGCGGGCGAGTCGGCGCCGCTCAGGCCGGGCAGCAGCGCCGGGCCGTCCTCGCACATGTGGAAGAACGCGCCGTAGGCGCCGTCCACGTGATGCCACATCTGTTCGCCGCACAGAGATCCGCGATGGCCGCCAGCGGATCCACGGCGTCGGTGTTGGTCGTGCCCGCGGTGGACACGACACAGAACGGCCGCAGGCCGGCGGCACGGTCCGCGGCGATCGCCGCAGCCAGGGGGCGCCATCGGCAGCCGGTAGGCCTCGTCGCACGGAATCGCCCGCACGCGATTCAGCATGATGCCCGCGAGCTTGGCCGCCTTCAGCACGCAGTGATGCGCCTGGTCGGAGGTGTAGAGCACGCCCTGCCGAATCTCGGACCGAGGCGCCGCTCGCGCGCAGAGGATGGCGTTGAACGACGCCATCGAACCACCGGTGCGAACAGGCCGCGCGCCGTCCGGAAAGCCCATCCACCCGCGCAGCCAGTCCAGGGCATTGGCTTTCTCGAGCTGCACGAGTGCCGGCGCCGCCTGCCAGATGCCCGTGTAGCGATTGGTGGTGTTGGCGATGAAGTCGGCCAGCGCCGCCGGGAACACGCCTCCGCCCGGGATGTAGGCGAAGTAGCCGGCGCCGGGGCGGTGAAGGACCGCGGATGTACTCGTCGAAGAGCGGATCGAGCAGCGCCTCGATCGAGGTGCCCTCCTCCGGAGGCGCCTCCGCATCGCGCGGCACAGGTCCGCGACGTCCATGTCCCCGCGCACGGGTTGCTGGGGCAGGCTGGCGATGTGCGCCTGCAGCGCGACGCCACGGCGCTCACCATGGCGTGCATGCGGTCGAGCGGGAACTCGAGATCGGGCGGGTGGCTCACGGCGCCGGGGTCTCGGGCAGGAGGTTCACGAGCGACAAGGGGTCGACGCGCGCCGTTGATGCGCATCGCCCAGGGCAGGTGCGCGCCGGTGACGCGCCCGGTCGCGCCGACCAGCCCCACGGTGTCCCCGGCCTCGACCATCGCACCCTGCGGGCATCGATGCGCGACATGTGCGCCAGAGCGAGAACACGCCGAGGCCGTGGTCGATGACCACGGTGCCGCCGGAGAGCTTACAGGTCGCGGGCGATGGCGACAGCGACCGGCCTGCGGGGCGCGGAATCGGCGTCCCGCCCGGGCTCAGGAAGTCCGTCCCGGTGGGATTCCGCGGCTGCCCGTTGAACACGCTGCGGCTGCCGAAGCGGCTGTTGGCGCGGTGTGGAACGGGCCGTCTGAAGCCGCCCGTCCACAGTCGCGCCTGACTCGGCGTCGAACGCATGGGCCAGCAGCCGGGACTCCTCGACGATGCGCGCTTCCACGGCCTTGGGCGGGGTGACGAATCGGGGTTCACGGTCAGCTTTCGCGTCGGATACGCTTTCGGCTCGACCGTGATGGTCCGCCGGGCGGCCGCGGTTCCGTCGACCACGGCCTCGATCGGATAGGCACCCGGCTTACGGTCGAGGTCGAGGCCGAGCATGGCCCGCCAGTGGCCAGGCGCGACGGCATACGCCGGCACGACAGCGTCCAGCCCCCGGACCTCCACCGTCCGCGGTCACAGGCACATGGACCCGACGACCACGGCTTCGCCGGTGACGGCACGAGCGCGAATCTCCAGTTGGGCCGGACTCGTCTGGGCCAGCCCGGCAGAGGACGCTGCGAGGCCACCGGCCGGACAACGGCCGAGGCGGCAAGAAGGCGACGTGCAGAGTGCAACACGCTGGCACAGTGTACGCGCTCGTACGCCAGAGGTGCCCCCGGGTTGCCCGATGAGCCACCGTGCAGTCCGCGATCTGGCGACGTGTTTGCAACGTCTGTGGATCAGGAAGGAGTTGAAGGATATGGCAACACCGACCATAGAAAAGGCCGAGGCGGCGCGGAACGCCGTGACGGAACGCATGCTCGAGCCGCCCGACAGGCGGAAGAGGTGGCCCACAAGGCCCGGCGCCTGACCGAACGCGCCTCCGGACGTGGTCGAGGACCGCGTGCATTCGGCCCGCCGCCAGCTCAAGCGGAGCGTGCACGAGCTGGAAGACCTGCGCGATCAGGCCGGAGACGCGGGTGCGTCGTAACTTCCCCGCCGGCCGTGGGCGTCAGCTTCGCCATCGGCCTCGGCATGGGCGTGCTCATCGGCTGGCTCGGCCACGGCCAGCGGCGGCGCTAGCGGCTCCGGCGGCCGCCCTGCCACCGGGCGCGTCGAGTGAGGGCAGATCTCGGGCGGCACGGGCATCCGACGTGCACGTCCGTAGTGTCCCGGCACGCGCCACAACACTCGGAGTCCGAGCCGGTGAGCGCGCGGGCGAGCCCGTCGCTGTCGGACGCGTGCAGGTCGATGGCCAGCCCCGCGTAGTGCATGGACCGGCGCGCGTGCACGTGGTCGTTGGCCGACACGAGGCGCACCGGGCTGCCGGTGCATGGCCCAGATATCCGCGAGGTCGAACATCCGGAGTGCGTCCCGGGACGTCAACCGCACTTGCGCGCAGTCCGCGGACTACTGCGGAGCGGTAAGAGGGGGGACGGTATCCCTGCGACGCCAGCAACTGGCGGACACCCTCGAGCGCTTTCCCTGCTCTTCGACCGCGGCCGCGAGGCGCTCGTTGGCACCCAGCAGCGCGCTGGTGGTCTCGCGATGCTCGTGCACCAGGAACGCCACGACGGCGCCCGCCAGCAGCCACGGCAGGATGGCGTTCTTGAACTCTGTCCAGTAGGTCAAAGGTCACCCCCCATCGACGACCCGGCACACGCACCGGGAGCGGGACGCCTGCAGAACTTCTTCGATTGTCGGGGGAGGTGAGCAGTATGCCACAGCGGCCGGCAGGTGCGCCGGCAGCGGGCGCGCCAATCAGGCTGGCTGGCAGACGTCGCGGATGGCCTTGATGACCACGTCCTTGTCGAGCGGCTTGGCGAGGAACGTGGCCCCGCCCGAAGCCAGCGCCTTGCGTTCGGCCCGCGTCGGCCGACATGTAGATGACGGGGATGCTCGCGACGCTCGGCATGCGGTCGAGGCGGTCCTTCACTACGTAACCTGTCGCCGCCGGAATGCTGATGTCCAGCAGGACCACGTCCGGACGCCCGACCGCGCCACCTGGACGGCCTGGTAGCCATCGACCGCCACGACCACCTCGAATCCGCCGCTCCGCAGCCATACCGACAACAGCTTGCGGATGTCGGCGTCGTCGTCCACCACCATCACCTTCGGCATACCGACATTCTATGTCGGCGCCAGACGTCCGAATCTGCAGGCCCCGCCCGCTGCACAGGGGTATCGCGGCAGGCGTCATGCCGCCTGCGCACCTGCCGATACGACGTCTGATATGCCCAGTTCCCGCGCCCGCTCGCAGCACGGGTGGGTGGCTTCTGCGCGGTCTGGCGGCGGCCATCGGGCTGGTCGGCATCGTGGGCTGATCAGGCACGTTGATGCCCTGATCCAGATGCACCCCGCCTGTCGCCGACGATGTTCAACGCTGCGCTGGGCTGTGGTGGCCGGTGTGGCCCTCGCCGGCTTCGCCGCCCGGCGGTGGACCACCGTTGCCGCGGGCGGAGCGCTGGTGGCGCTGGCCGTGGCTGACGTCGCCGAGCACACCTTCGGCTGAGCCTCGGCATCGACGAGCTCTTCGTCGCGGACTGGCATGGGGCGCTGCCCGGGCCGCATGGCAGTGACGACGGCACTGGCCATCTTCGTGATGGGGACGGCCTTCGTGCTGTCCAGAACGCCCCTCAACCGCCACGGGGTGCTGGCCCTGCCGAGCGGCATCTTCCTCGCAGGGCTGGCCAGCGCGACCGCGCTCGGCGCGCTCACCGCACTGCAGCCCGCCTACCGGTGGGGGGGCACGCCGCAGATGGCGGGCCACACGGCGACGGGCGTGGCGGCGGTCGCCCTCGGCCTCATCGTGGTGGGCCGCGCCCAGTGCGCGCAGTCCGTCGGCACGCGAACGCGCCTGCCACTGCTGGTCGGCGCGATGTCCGCGGCAGTCGTCCTGGTGACCTGGCTCGCCGCGCTCTCACAACAGGGTGCCCAGACGACCACGGCGCCGCCCGGCGGCGACCTTCGAGAACAACCGCGTCGTCCGCACCCTCGACGATCTCGTGGGCGCGCTCCGGCGATTCGACGAACGCTGGTCCGGCGGGTGCGACGCGCGCTGCACGGCCGACGTCGCGTCCTACCTGCGCGACTATCGCTCGCTCGGGCGCCTGGAGTGGACGAACCGGCGACCCTCCGGGGGGACGCGTTCTTCAGGGATCCCGGCACGGGCCGCTCGCTCCGGGCGCGGAACCGCGGCAGGAACCCGCCTATTGGGGCACGAAGCTCTGAGCGCCGACATCCGCGCCGCGCCTCGATGCAGGTCGTCGGAAACGACCTCCTGATTGGGCTGCGGTCGGCTCGGCGCCCGCCTCCTCATCGCCACCGTGGATCTCCCGTCCCTCATCGGCGATGCGGTGGACGTGCTGGGCACACGGGCCCTGGTGCAGCTCCACGCCGGCCTGGCGCTCGTGCTCCGTATCGGAGAGCCCGGATGCGGCCGTGGCCACCACCGACGCGACCATCTACGGCCTGCCCGCGATTCGTGGTGGCGGTCCCGCGCGACGCCGTGCCCGTGGCGCGCTGGCTCGTCGGCGGCCTCCTGATCGCGGCGGCGTTCACGATGATTGCGCTGCTGGCGCAGCTCACCTGGCAGCGTCAGCAGGACGTGGAGCACACGGCCGACACCCTCCAGGGCGTGCTCGACGCGGCCACGCACTCGGCCAATACCGCCACCGACAGCTCCGGCAAGATCAGCGTCTTCAATCGCGGCGCCGAGCTCATGCTGCAGTACCGGTCGCAGGAGGTCGTCGGCATCCATTCGCCGGCCATCGTCCACGATGCGAAGGAGTGTGAGGAGCGCTCACCGATCGGCGGCCGCCGAGCTCCCGATGGCCCCCGAGGACGTGGACTTCTTCACGTGGAATGGGCACGCGCCGGCGGCATCGAGGACCGCGAGTGGACCTACATCCGCAAGGACGGCAGCCGCCTCGACGTGCATCCGTGGTCACGCCCCTGCGCGATCGCCACGGGGTCACGCAGGGGTACCTCGGCATTGCGCTCGACATCACACGGCGCAAGGCGCTGGAGATCCAGGCGCAGCTCGCGGCCAACGAGCTGGCGCTCAAGACGCAGCAGGCCGAGGACGCCAACCGCGCCAAGAGCGAGTTCCTCGCGTCGATGAGCCACGAGATCCGCACGCTGATGAACGCCATCCTCGGGATGGCGGACCTGTTGTGGAGTCATCGCTGTCGGGCGACCAGCGTCGCTACGTCGAGATCTTCCGACGCAACGGACAGGCGCTGCCTCGCTCATCAACGGTCTCCTTGACCTTCCAAGATCGAGGCTGGCCGGTTCGAGCTCGAAGCGACCGAATTCGACCTCGATGACCTGGTCAATCAGACCGTCCAGCTGCTCGGCGCGCGGGCCACCGCCAAGGGACTGCCCCTGACCGTGCACGTGGCGTCCGGCGTGCCCAACCGGGTGATGGGTGACCTCGCCCGGCTGCGCCAGCTCGTCAACCTGCTGGCCAACGCCGTGAAGTTCACCGACGCGGGATCGGTCCACCTCGAGGTCACCCTGGCGCGCTACGGCCAGCCGGACGAGATCGAGTTCCTCGTCACGGACACCGGCATCGGCATCGCCGAGGACCAGCTGGCGCGCGTGTTCGACGACTTCGTTCAGGCCGATCCGTCCATCACGCGCCGCTTCGGCGGCACGGGTCTCGGGCTCGCCATCAGCCGCCGCCTGGTCGAGGCGATGGCGGACGCATCTGGGCGGTCAGCACGCTGGGCGACGGAAGCACCTTCCGGCTGCTCCGCCGTCCTTCCAGCCGTCGCGGACTCGCGCGCAAGCGGGCTCACCGACCTGCACGCTGCCCGCGTCATCGACGATGACGAGGTGAACGTGATGATGCTGCGCGACACGCTGTCCAAGTGGGGCCTCGAGGTGGATGGCTTCGAGCACCCGCAGGACGGCCTCACCGCGTTTGCCGCGGCGGCAGACCGCCCGTACGCGCTCGTGGTCGTGGACCTACATGCCCGGCATGAACGGCTTCGAGGTCACGCGTGAGATTCGCCGCAGCGATCCGGCGGTGCCCGTGATCATGATTGCGTCGGACAGCGAGCGCGGGGGCGAGGCGCAGCGATCGAAGCGGGCGTGACGCGCCTCGCCATCAAGCCGGTGCACCGGGCCGACCTGCTCCGACTCGTCCGGGATGTGATGCGAGGCACGCAGCGGGCCGACACGAGCGTCCCGGCACCCGAGGCCACGCCTCGCAGCGGGTTGTCCCTGCTCGTGGCGGAGGACTTCGCCGACAACCGCGTCCTCGTGGAGGCGTACCTGCAGGGCACGCCGCATCAGGTGGTGTTCGCGTTCAATGGCCGCCACGCGGTGGAGCTGTACCGCGAGGGCGCTTTCGACCTGATCATCATGGACATCCAGCTGCCGGAGATGGATGGCCTCGCGGCGACGCGCGCCATTCGCGCCATCGAAGCCGAGGAGAGCCGCGAGCCGGTGCCGATCCTGGCCTGCTCCGCGCACGCCCATGTGGACGCGGTCTCGGACAGCGTGGCGGCAGGCTGCACGAGCCACCTGGCCAAGCCCTTCTCCAAGGCCGCGCTGCTGTCGGCGCTGGACACCTTCGGCGCACATCGTCTGCAGGGCGAGGCAAGGTCCACGGATCTCGATGTGCAGGTTCCGGACGACATGCAGGAGCTGGCCGTCGAATACCTCGAGTCCCGACGCGCCGACATTCCCCGCGCCCGCCACCAGCTGGCCACCGGCGGGTTCAGCGACCTCCGGGTCCTGGGCCACAACATCGCCGGGTCGGGCACCTCGTACGGATTCGCGGAGATCACCCGGCTGGGCCACGCCCTGGTGGACGCGGCCCGGGCCGGGGATGCGGCGGCCTGTGCGGCCGGGATCGACGCCCTGGACGCCTACGTCGGGCGGGCCAGCCTGGCGCTCGGGATCGCGGCCCCGAACGCCGAGCTCCGCGAGCAGCCCACCAACGGCTGACGGCCCCGTGCCGTCAGGCGCCGCCGCGGCGCGGCTCGACGAGCTCGTGCATCTCGCCGAGCTCGGCCGGCGTCCCGGTCGCCCACCCCTTCACCAGCTCGTACAGCACGACGGCGCGGGGCGTGTTGACCTCGAGGAACGCGGCCGCGTGGACCGTCACGCCGATGAGCACCATGCGCGGATCGTCTGGCGTCCCGTGGCGCGGGTCGCCGTCCTCTCCAAACCACACGCGCCAGTCGGCGGCGTACAGCTCCCGGACCTTCTCGCGATCCCGCGTCACCGCGGCCGTGCCGGACACCGAGACCCATTCCCGCGTGGACTCGCGGTAGTAGGACAAGTTGACGTGCGGATCCCGGGACAGATCGCCGAGCTTGGCGGTGCTCTCCGCCGTGACGAACCACAGGTCCGCACCGGTGGCGCGCTTCTGGGTCGCCATGGCGCGGGCCCGCATGTGCCCGTCCGATCGCCTGGTGGTCATCATCGCGACCTCGATGTCGTCGATGAGCTCGTACAGCTTGTCGATTTCGCGTGCCATGTTCTCCCCCTCCGTTCGCCACGCGGGCTGCACGCTGCCCAGACTGGGAAGCAACAGGCTTCCAGTGTGGCAGCGCCGTACCGCGCCGGTGAACGCCGCGGGAGTGGGACCGGCGAGCCGGGAGTACGTGTTGATCGCGAAGTAGGGGACTTGGGGCGTGGGGCCTGGGGCGAGTGATTGGGGCATTGCGTAGCCATGGTCGAGGCGCGAACGGCTGGTGTCGAGCTGGTCACGGTCCCGGTGTCGGTGCAGCACAAGGATCGGTCCGGGCACAGTCCCGCACTCACGTCGGCGGACATTCGCGTGCGTGAAGTTCTTCAGGACGGTCTTCGCGCCAACGGGTATACTCGCCAGCCTCCGTCCGGAAACCGCGCATGGATTTCAGGACCGTCCTGGCCGGGCCCATCCTGCGACGCGTCGATGCCGCGTCGGCCTCCGTGTGGCTGGCGCTCGATCAGCCCTGCCGCGTCACGCTTCGCGTCTGGACCGGACTCGAATCGGCCGGCACCTCCCGAGCGGCCGCCTTCCAGGGCGTCCACCGCACCCGCCGCGTCGGCGACGGCCTGCACATCGTCGTCGTCACCGCTCCGGGCATGTATCAGCCAGGCACGCTCTACTCGTACGACGTCGAGCTCGACAACGGCACCGAGACGCAGACCCTCGACAGCCTGCAACTGCTCATGGACGGGCCGGTCGGGGGGAACGTCCCGCATCGGGCGCTCGGCTTCGAGCCCGCCATGCTGCCGTCCTTCGCGACCTGTCCCCAGGAACTGACCGACCTCCACATCGTCCACGGCTCCTGCCGCCTGCCCGACAACCACCGCCTCGATGCGATGGTCTGGATCGACGATTTCATTGCCGACGGCCGCACGTCCGCCACGCTCCGCCCGCATCAACTGGTGCTCTCGGGGGACCAGATCTACGCCGACGAACCGGGGCCGGTGTTCCTCGCCATGGCCTCCGACGCGGGGCAGGCCGTGCTCGGGATGCGGCGCGACGACACCGACGAGCTGGTGGCGAAGGAGGTGCTCACCGCCGACGGCAAGCCGTTTCCCTGCGACCGCGATCACTTCCCCGGCGGGTGGCGCCGTCCCTTCGTCGTCGGGACCGCCCGCTTCTCCGCCATCGAGGCGAAGAGCCATGTCATGGGCCTCGGGGAGTTCTGCGGTTACTACCTGCTCGTGTGGTCGAACGTCCTCTGGCCGGACACGTTTCCGCCCCGCGGGATCTTCATGCCGACCGTGCCGCCGCCCGTGCGTGGCCGGCCGGAGAAGGTGCGCCCACCCGACGACATCGAGACGGAGCTCGACGAGCACTACGACGACTGGATTGCGTATCTCCAGGCGTTGCGCGAGGGGCTGCCCAGGGTCCGCCGGGCGCTGGCCAACGTGCCCACCTACATGGCCCTCGACGATCACGACGTGACCGACGACTGGAACCTCACCGCGCTGTGGAAGGACCGCGTCTACGCGACCGACCTCGGTCGCACCATCATCCGCAACGGCCTGGTCAGCTACGCGCTGTTCCGGGATGGGGCAACGACCCACGTCAGCCTTCGCGAGCGGGCCGAACGCCGAGTTGCTGGACGCGGTGGAGCGGCTGAACCCGCCGGATGCGGAGGTGTTCCCCGACCCGGCCGTGGCCTCCGCGATCGAGGAGCAGCTGGGATTGAAGGCCGCCCCCTCGAACCTTCGCTGGCACTACCACGTGGACGGCCCGCGGCACCGCCTCGTCGTGCTGGACAACCGCACGCAGCGCGCCTGCGCCGGCCGCGTCACGCCCCCGCAGAACATCATGCCGTCGCGCATCGAGGACCAGATCCCCGAGGGCCCGCTGCCGGCGGGGCTGGAGGTGCTGGTCCTGGTGGCGCCGCTGGTCGTCTTCGGCCCCCCGGTGTTCGACGAGCTCCTCGGCTCTCTCGCGTTCCGCATCGGCGACATCGTGACCTACTTCACCCAGCGGAACGACGCCAACACGAACCAGCCCGGGACGTGGCCGGATGCCGTCGAGTCGTGGGCCTACGCGCCGGAGAGCTTCGAGGCGCTCCTGGCCTTTCTCGAGCCCTACAAGCGTGTGGCCATTCTCTCCGGCGACCTGCACTATGCGTCAACGCAGGGGATGACGTATTGGAAGCGCCAGGGGGCGCCGCCCGAGCCGCCCGCCCGCTACGCGCAGCTTATCTCGAGCGCGATCAAGACGGAGTTCCAGCCCGGGGTCGTCGCCGCGAGCCGCGTGCTGGGGTTCGCGCAGAAGGTCTATCGCGACCGGATCGGCATCGAACGCCTCATCTACGCCGAGCCGGATCCGCCGCCCGTGCAACTGCCGCCGGGCGCGACGCTCCCCCGCGTGCTGCGACGACGGCTGAAGGCGCGGCCGACGCTCCTGCCGGTGGATGGCTGGCCGGCGGGCACGGTCGAGACGCGCCCGTTCGACGCCGCCTGGCGCATCGAGATCGTCTCCGACACGCGGCCGAACCTCGAGCGGCCCGAACAGGCGCGGGCAGTGCCGTTCGATCCGGCCGCGCCGGAGACCGACGTGCCGACGACCCTCGACGGCTACCGGGCCGTGGCCGCACGGCAGATGCGACAACTGGACCAGGCGAACTTCCGGCGGCAGATTCTCTACGCTGGCAACATCGCGCAGATCCACTTCACGCGCGACGCCGGCGGCCTCGCGGTCCAGGCGCTCTTCGCGCTGCACGCGCGACAGGCGGTGCTCAACCGGCCCGAGGTCTACGCGCTGCACACCGTCCGCCTCGACCCGCGGCCGGACGAACAGCCGCCCGCGTTGCCCGGGAGCCAGCCGTGAGCGACCCGGTCGCATCCAACCTCCTGGTGCGCGCGCTGGAACGTGCGGCCGACATGCTGCAGTCGGTCCGGGATGCGCTCGTCGATCCGGAGGCGCGGACGGCGACGCTGCTCGAGATGGGGCTGGATCCGAAGACCGAGCTGCCAGCGCGGATCTGTCCGAACCCCAACCGCTCCCGGCCGACGTCAACCGCTCGGATCTCCTCGGCCAGATCGCCGCCTTCGTTCTCCTGGCCGACGAGATCAAGGCGTTCATCGATCGGGCACACACGAACCCAGGCGAAGCCGTGGCCGACGAGGTCTTCGCCCTCCTCTGCACTGGTAGCTTCCGCCTGCGGCTGCCGCTCGTCTACTTCGCGGGGCAGGCCGGCGGCCTGGTGCTCGAGTCCATCGAGCTCGGTACCATCCCCCCATCGGCGACCGACGAGGTCGCCGCGACGGCGCGCCAGTTCCGGCAGTTCGTCGAGAATCCGCTCGAGCGGCTGGATGCGCTCTGGCACGGCGTCCGTGACTTTCCGTTCCCAGCCGAGGCCGACGCCAAGCGTGCCGCGGACGTCGTGTTCGGCGCAGCGTCGCTGCTGCCGCTGATCCTCGGTCTCGAGAGCACCGAGTCGATGTACGGCTGGGACCCGGAGCCCGACTCCACCACGCCGCTCGGCGACCGGCTCGCCGAGCGCACGCTGGCCTTCCGGACGCGGTTCGCCTCGGGTGGCACCGAGCTGGTGCCCGCCTTCGCGTGGCAGTTCGTGCCCGCAGAGCACGGCGGCCCTGGCATGCTGCTCTCGTTCAGCGGATCGGTCTCGCAGACGTGGCCGCTCGGCGCGCGGTGGGAAGCCAAGCTGGAAGTCGTCAGCCCGGGTCAGCTGGACGTGTTCCTGGAGCCCGGCTGGAAGCCGCGATTCTTCGCCAGCGGATCCGGCGACGCCAGCCAGGCATCGGTGACGCTGACGCTGGCACGCCTGGAAGGCGCCCTCGATCCGCCGGTCCTCGGGCTGAACGACGGCGCGCGCATCGAGTTCGGCGAGCCGTCGCTCCGGATGCGGCTGTCACCTCGCGATGCGTCGGTGTCCATCCGTGCCGCGAAGACGGCGCTCGTCATCGACGGCACGCACGATCCCGTCACCGGCCGGACGATGCCGCAGGGCGGATGGCGCGGCACGGCCGACACGGAGCTGCAGCTGCTGCCCGAGCTGTCGTTCACGGGTTCCGGTAGGCTGGAGGCGCACGTCCCGTTCACCGAGAGCGTCGGACCGGTGGATGTCCCCTACCTCCTGCTGGGGCTCCGCACGGTATCCGGGCAGCCCGGAGCCACCCTGGAGCTGTCGGCCGCCATGACGATGCGCCTCGGGCCCGTAACGCTGACGCTCGACCGCGTCGGCCTGGCCCTTCACTTCAGGTCGTGGAGCGATGTGGACGCCGGCTTCCAGTCGCCGCGCGGCATCGGCGTGGCCATCGACGCGAAGGATTCGGTCAAGGGCGGCGGCTTCCTCAGCCTCGACCCGGCACGCCAGCAGTACGCGGGCGTCCTCGACCTGCGGCTGAGCAGCGGCACCCTCGTCACCGGCATCGGCATCGTCTCGACCACGCCGCGGTTCTCGCTGCTCGTCATCCTCACGGCGGAGAACCTGGGGACGCCGTCGATGGGCCCCGGGTTCAGGCTCACGGGCATCGGCGGCCTCATCGGGCTGGATCGCACGGTGGACATGGACGCGCTGAAGCGCGGCGTCCTCAACAAGACGCTCGATCGGATCATGTTCCCGCCCGACCCGATTGCGAACACGCCGGCCATCATCAGCGCATCGGCCGCCATCTTCCCGGCGCAGTCCGGCCACTTCCTGGTCGGCATCATGGCCCAGTTCACCTGGGGCCTCGGCAAGCTGCTGACGCTGGAACTCGCGCTCATCCTGGAGCTCCCGTCGCCCGCGCGCTTCGTCATCCTGGGCAAGCTGCGGTTGATGGTGCCCAGTCCGGACGCTCCGTCGTGCGCATCCAGGTGGACCTCGTCGGGGAGATCGACTTCACCCGGCGCCGGGCCTTCGTCCTTGCCCGGCTCGTGGACTCGAAGCTGACGCGATTCGACCTGAAGGGCGCGGCTGCCATCTTCGTAGACTGGGGCGAGCAGCCGACGTTCATCATGTCCTTCGGCGGGTTCAACCCGCGGTATCACCTGCCGCAGGGCGTGCCGCCGGAGCTGGCGTCACTCGAACGCCTGAGCGTGTCGCTGGCGCGTGAGAAGCACCTCGAGCTGACCTTCACGGCATACCTGGCCTTCACGCCCAACACGTTCCAGGTGGGCGGCCGCATCCACGCCTTTGCGTCGGCGGGCAAGTTCAGCATCGACGGCTCCGTGTCGGTTGACGCGCTCATCGACCGTCACGAGGCACCTTCTTCATCGATCTCGAGGCCCGCCTGCAGCTCAAGGCCTGGGGCGTCAACCTCTTCATGGTCTCCTTCACGGGCACGCTCAGCGGACCACGGCCGCTGCGGCTGAAGGGGAAGGCGACGTTCTCGATCTGGATCTTCGACTACTCGGTCCCAATCGACGCAAACCTGGGCAGCATCGGCGCGCCTCCCCGCTGCCGGCCGCCGACATCCTGCCCGTCCTGCTCACCGCGCTTCGCAGTGCGCAGAACTGGACTGCCGAACTCCCGAGCGGCCTGCGGGCGCCTGTGACCGTGCGCTCCACCGGCCCCGGCGAGTTCCTCCTGCACCCGCTCGGCACGCTCACGATCCGGCAGAGCGTCGTCCCGCTCGGGACCCGCATCGATCGATTCGGGCGCGCACGACCCACGGGAGCCGCGCAGTTCGAGATCAGGGGCGCGTCGGTTCGCGGCCGGGCTGCGGACACGACCGTCGTTCGCGAGCACTTCGCGCGCTCGGAGTTCTTCGACCTGAACGAGGAGCAGGCCTACGGCGGCCCGTCGTTCGAGGCGATGCCCGCCGGCATCACGGTCGGCAGCACCGTCGTGACGGCAGGACCGTCTCGTGCGGTTCCCCTCGAGGTCCGCACGTTCGTCTACGACGCCGAGACGGATCGCATGGACGCCGCCGACACCTACACGCTGCCGGACGGCCACCTGCACGCGTTCCTCGCGATCGGCGCGGTCGCCCGCAGCCGGGCAGCATATGCCGGTCCGCCACAGCCCGTGCGCGTCACCGTCCCTGGATACGTCGTCGCCGCCGTGGACACGTTCGCCGGGCAGCCCACCACACAGGCCGACTCCAGCTACACCGCCGCGGGTCGAGCCCTGCGCGCGCAGGTGGCGGCGAATCCGCATCTGAAGGGAACGCTGACGGTCGCCTCGTCCGAGGTGGCGGCATGAGCGAGCGCCTGCTGTTCTACCCCTGGCTGCGCCAGGGCTGGTCGGGTGCGGCGCTGCCTGCCGACGCACCTGGTGCATCGCTGGCCGCGCGCGTGGATCTCCCGGTTCAGGTACGCGTGAACGAGTCAACGGTCGAGAACCGGGTGGCGCTCCTCGGGCCCGGCGATATCGTCGGCATCGATCGTCGTCAGGTGATCCGGACCGACCCGGCACCATCGGCGCGTGCCTTCGAGCCGAACTTCCTCGCGTGCATCGACTTCGACCGCCCCGATTTTCCGTGGCTGTTCACACCCGCGTCGGCCGGGCCGCAGCAGCGGTTGCGCCCGTGGCTGTGCCTCGTCGTCGTCCGGCGGCAGGACGGCGTGGTGCTGACCCCGAGCGGCCGACGCCCGCTGCCGGTGCTGACCATCGCACAGCCGGCGGTCCCCGGCGACGAACTGCCGGACCTCCAGCACGCCCTGGGCGTGGGCACACGCGCAGATGTCGCCGTTCGAAGGTGCGCTGGAAGCCGAGTTGCAGGCGCATCCGGAGCGCTCCGTGTCCCGCCTGGTGTCGCCCCGCCGCCTCGAGCCGAGTGCCTCCTACTACGCGTGCGTCGTGCCGGTGTTCGAGGCGGGTCGCGTCGCCGGTCTCGGACTGCCGGTCACCGACGCCGTCCTCGGCGCGCTGTCGCCGGCATGGGCGAGCGGCGACGCCGCCCCGGCGTCGGTGGAACTGCCGGTCTACTACTCGTGGGAGTTCGCAACGGGTCCCGCCGGCGACTTCGCTTCGCTGGCCGCCCTGCTGCGGGCGCGGCCACTGCCGCCCTCCACCGGCACGGTAGACCTCGACGTCGGCAACGCCGGCGACGGGTTGCCCGTCATCCCCGAGTCGAGTCCGGACCGGGTGCTACGGCTCGAAGGCGCGCTCCTGCCCTCCGGTGCCGTGCGCAAGGGGTTCCACCACCAGCGATGGCGCGGCCTTTCAGCAGCGCCTCGCGGCGCTGATCGCCCAGCCGTCCGATCCCGACGAGGACCCGATCGTCGGGCCGCCTCTCTACGGCGATCGCGCATCCGGCCAGGCAGCCCTTCCGGCCGCCGGCACGGCACCGCAGTGGTTCCGCGAACTGAATCTGGATCCGCGCGACCGCGTGGTCACGGCCTTCGGCCGACGCATCATCCAGGAGCACCAGGAGCAGATCGTCGACTCCATCACGCAGCAGACGGGCGAGATCGCGCGCGCCAACACGCTGCGCCGCCACGCGCAGCTTGCGCAAACCCTGAGTGACGCCGTCGTGCGGAAGCGCTTCGCCCCCCTGCCGCCCGACACGCTCCTGCAGATGACCCGCACCGTGCAGGGCCGCCTCGCGGCCGCAGACGGGACGATCCGCGTCTCGTTGACGCAGCACCGGCCGGCCGATGCGGCCGCCGCGCCCGCCTTCCGCCGCATCGCGCGTCCGCGCGGTCACGTGATGCGGACGATGCTGCCGGGGCCAGCCCGGACCGTGCTCGGCACCTTCGCCAAGCTCGCCACCAACGTCCTCGTCGTCAGGCCCGGCCGCGCCGCGGGTGGCATGGTGACGCTGGAAGCGGTCGAGTCGCGGTTCCGCGCAACCGGGGGCACTCGGCCGGCAGGCCAGCTGGTGTCGTACTCCGTCTTCCAGCACGCGGCCCCGGAGACGATGCCGAAGGTCCCGGCATTCGAGGTACGGACGCCCGAGCCCCTGCTGCCCCCAGATGCCCCGCCACGCCCACTGGCGCCCTTCGGCGCCAGCGACAGTTTCTCGGCCGGCCGGCTCCGCGCCGCCTGGGCCGCGCTCCTGCCGAAGATGGCCGTGCCCCCGATCATCCTCACCGGTCCGCCCGTGGCACTCAACCTGCGCTCCATCGGGAAGACGGCGGCTGCGGAGCTGCGTCCTGCGGCGCCCATGGTCGCGCGGATGCAGCGCATCATCGCGGTGCCCGCGTCCATCGCGCCACCGCCTGCGACCGACCCGTTCGACCCGATCCTGGCGACCCCCGAGATCGAGCGTCCGATGTACGAGCCCCTCCGCGACCTCTTTCCACGGTGGCTGCTGCCTGGACTGGGGAGCATTCTCGACAACACCGCGGCAGCGCTCCTCACCAATCCTCGCTTCGTCGAGGCGTTCATGGTGGGCCTGAATCACGAGCTCGGGCGGGAGCTGTTGTGGCGCGGCTTCCCGGCGCGGTCACGGTTCACCTACTTCCGCCGCTTCTGGGACCGGCGCGGACAGCCCGGTCAGCCCACCCTGCCAACGGACGTGCCACCTATCGACAAATGGGACGGAAGCCTGCACCTCGGCGAGATCGCCGAGCAGCCCAGCGGACAGCTCGTCGTGCTGGTGCGCGGCGAGTTGACTCGCCGGTTTCCGAACGCGCTCTTCTATCTCACGCAGGCCACGATGGCGCCGAACGCGACGCGCGTGCTGGGCACTCGCGAGCTTCACCCCTCGTTCCGCGGCACGCTTGGCGCGGACGTTGTCTTCTTCGGCTTTGCCATCGACGACGCCGCAGCCCGGGGTGACGCGGCGGATCCGGGCTGGTTCTTCGTGATCCAGCAGGCGCCAGGGGAACCACGTTTCGGGATGGACGCCGCCGTGGACGGCGGCCCGCCATTCGTCGAGCCCGGTGAGGACGCGGCGGTCACCGCGACGCGGCTCCTGCGCCCGCCCGTGCGCGTCGCCATTCACGCCAGCTCGTTGCTGTGAGCCCGGGATTCTTCCATGTCGCTTGAAGAGGAACTCGCGCGCGCCGAAGCCGCCGTCGCCGCCGCGGAACTCGCCGTCGAGGAATCCGCGAACGCGGTGGCCGCGGCGCGGGAAGCGGTCGCCTCCGCGTCAACTCCGCAGGAACGGCTCGCCGCCACGCGGATGCTGGCGCGCGTGACGGCACGCCATCGCACCCTCGAGAGCCAGCTCGCGGCCGCGCGCGCCGAGGCCCAGGCAATCAGGGACCGGCTCGATGCCAACCCGCCGATCAGCCTTGGCGCCATTGCCGGCGACACCCCGATCGTGCTGTTGCCGGTTCGACTCGAAACGCGGTTCGCGACCACCGGCGGCGTCACGGATCTGCTGGTGCGCGTCTATCCCGACGACCTGCACATCGACACGCACGAGCCGGAGCTCACGGAGGACGAAGCCCGCTGGGGCCGCAGCTACTGGGAGCAGACGTGGCGCGGCGGTGCATCCGATGAGGCGGAGCGCCGGGCCTGGACGCAAATCGCCGACGCCTTCACCCCGCAACGGGCAGCGTGGATCGTGCGGGCGCTCGAACCGTCCAACGCTGGTGACCGCCCGGGGATGCCGATCGACGATGGCGCGCCCTTGCCGGTCGCGCCCGCGTTTCCGCCGCTGGCGACCCGGCCGGCCGCGCAGACCAGGGCACCGCTGACGCGCGTCCTGCCGGATTTCTGGATCGCGCTCGGTTACGACGCCGGCAACACCCGCGTGGTGACTGCCGTCGGCGCGTCCATTCGGCAGCCATTGCCCGCCGGACCCCAGCCCGACACACGCGAGGAGCCGCCCGAGGGGGTCGAGGCGGGCGTGGTCGATGCCGGGATGAAGTGGCTGGTGAACTTCGACGAGGCGCTGGCCGCGGGGATGGCGTTGCGGATACGCCTGCCGCAGGCGCACGCGGGCGGGCTCGCCCGCCTGCTGGTCATCGGCGTCAAGGCCTCGGTGTCTCCGGCTTCGGCGGCGGCGGAGCTGGCGGACCTGATCGACGCGCAGCACTACACGCGCGGCCTCGAGGTGCTGCAACGCGGGACACCGACGAACAATACCGCCGTGAGCCGGGCGGGGTTCGGCGGCGACGACATCGGCCACGCCGGAAGCTTTGCCGTGGAACGAGGCGCGCCCCTGTCGGCGGCAGGCGATGGTTCGGCCGGCGCTGGCGCTGGTCCCGGCACCTTCGCGCCTGGCCGGCGCCGGACGGCAGGACGCGGCGCTGGAGCGCGACGTCAACGCCGTGCTATGGCCATCCACGATCGGGTAAACTCCTCGACCAGCGGCTGCGCGGCGTCGTGACCGATCCGGAGCTGCGCCCTTCGGCGGCACTTCGTCCAACACGTGCGCAGCGGAGGTCCACTCCCTCAGCTCCGATTCGGACGCCAGCCATGCGGGGTGCTGCCCGTCACCTCGCTGGATCGCTGGCGCGAGAGCGGTGCCCGGCGACGCCTCCTCACGAGCGGTGAGCACGCTGCAGGCCTTGCGCGGAGCCTTCCGGCGGGCGCTCACGAACGTGCCGCGGCTCGAAGGCGCCGACCTGGATCGCGACCTGATTGCGGTAAGCTGCAGACCCAGCCGGTCTCGACGGGGCTCCGTGTGCGGCCGGTGCTGGGCCCCGAGCTCGTCGAGAACCTCGCCGCCCTCATGGGCACCGACCTGAACGCGCAGTGGTGGAGGGCCAGGCCGACGCTCTCGCGGCCAACCATCGGCGTGCCCGGTCTGCCGCCAGTGACGCCGCAGGTGCGTCGGTCTGACGAGCGCCGTGATGCAGGGTCGTGGGTGCATTCAGCGGACCCTCACCTACGGGCTCTCCATGACGCGAGCGCCGAGCGGGATGGACGTTGCTGGCGCGGCGCATCGTCCGCTCGTTCGTTGACTTCGCGCACCTGGACTGCTGCTGGAAATGTCACTGGCGGCGCAGCGGCTGAGCCCGGGCCGCCCTCGGCTGACGGACGGAAGCTCGGCAAGACGTTGAGCATCGCGCGACCAGCGTCACCGCTCAACAGGTGCCGACGGGCGCCTCGCCGGTTACCGATCGACGTCAAGATCTCGAGGGCGTACTCAGTCGCCCGGTGACGCGACCGGCCGCTGACGGACTTTGCGCGATCGGGCGGCGCTCGCAGGCCATGTCGCCGCGGGCCGGCGATCGTCGCCTCCTGCGCGAGACCGCTGGACCTCTCGGCCCACCGCCTGGACGCGTGGATCACCTCGCTGGCCACCCGCCGTCTCGACGCGCTGAACTCCGCCACACCCAATGCGGTGGCCATCGGCGGCTTCGGGTGGCTGGAGGATGTGCGCCCCGCCAGTGGCCGCCCATCGGACGGCTACCTGCAGGGACCATCGCCCGACCACGCCGCCACGGCAGCGATCCTCGCGAGCGGCTTCCTCTCGCACCGAAGGCGACGCGCAGTCGTCCTTCGCCATCGACCTGTCGTCGAAGCGGGTCCAGCAGGCGCAGCAGCTGCTCGAAGGGCGTCCGGCAACGCGGCTCCCGGCGGCTTTGCTCGGCTACCGCATCGAACGCCTGCTGCACGAGGCCGAGCTCGACGCGGTTCGTCCAGCGATTCCGCACACTGACGCCGCTCGACACGGACAGCGGCTCGAGGAATGTCTGCCACGGCGCGTCCTCGAGCTAATGGCGCAATCGCGCGACCGATCCGCGATTCCATCAGGTGGTGCCGCCCTCTTCCACCGCCGCATCCGCCGTCGACCGCGTCGCTCCAGGCCGACGACGGGTGGAGCGCGCTGATGTCCTTCTCACCGAGAGCGTCTTCGAGGTGGGCCGCGGCCGACGATCCCACGTGGTCACCAGCTTCGACGGCATCGTGCGCGACGAGTCTTCGGCGAGGCCGAGGTGCTGAAGACACCCCGGCACGGCGCCTCCTTCCTCCACCGGCTCGTCGTCGTGCTGCCCGATGCCCCAATCGCCTCTCCATGGACGGCCGGTACCGATCGAGGGCACAGGCCGGCGAACCGCCTGAACGCGTGGCTGGGCGTGCGACCGGCGATCCCCGGCGGGTCAGGTGGACGGTCGTGTCCACGGCAGGCGACGAGCACGTGGCGGACCTCACCGTGCTCGGGCTGTCGCCGATGGACCTCGCGACCATGAACGCACGCGAGTTCGACGAAGCCGTCTCCGCTCACGCCCGAATCGCACATGGGGCTGGTGCGACCGTCAACCGTGCACGGCCGGCGGGAACGGCGGATGGTGCGCCCCTTTGGACAGGGTCGCGACGCTGTTGAACGCCGCACGCTCGGTGGTCGCGAGCGCTCACGCACTGCTCCCGGCCGGGCTTGCGGTGCCGGAAGACGACACGGTGGCGCCGGTAGACGTGGACGAGTTGCGGGCGCGGGCCGACACCGCGCTGGCGCGACTGGGTGAGGTGCACGCGCGCCTCGAGGAGGCCCGTGCCGACGGTGGCGCCGCCGCGCTCGATCGGGCGCTTGCCGAGGCCAACAAGTTCGGCGTACGGCTCGCCGGCGACGACGGCGGAGTGGATCCGGACGGCGTCGTTGCCGGAGTGGGTGGCCGCCTGTCGAAGGCCGTGGCCGTTGATGTCGGGATCCATCGAGCGTGAGCAGGCACGACTGGCGGCCGTCTTCGGCGGTGCGTTTCCCGCACTGCCCCGCTTCACGGCCGCCAATGGCGCCGATCTGACGCGCACGTGGGCCGCGAGTGGAGCGCTGCAGGCCGGAGACGCGGATGCGGCGCACACGTGGCTGTCGCAGCAGTCGATGGTGCGCGAGGGCGTACGTGGGCCGGCTGGCCGACCTCGCCCGCATCCGGAAACTGCTCGATCCGGTCGCGGCAAGCGGCGAGCTCGTCGTGGGGCAGCTGCCGTTCCACGACGCGGATCGGTGGGTGGCGCTCCCGTTCGTGACCGGGCAAGCCTGTCTGGACGCCGGTTGTCGCTGGTGGCAGGGAGCGGTGCCGGACGGCGGCAGCACCCGTCGCAGGGCTGCTCGTGGACGAATGGACCGAGCCCGTGCCTGCGCCGAGCGAGACGGCCGGGCCTGGCCTTTCACTTCGCGGAGCCGGAACCGCGCACCTCAGTCGATCCTCGTCGCCGTGGCGCCCGACGTGGCCGGGCCACGGGACGTCGAGGACCTCGAAGCCGTCCTGCTCGAGACGCTCGAGCTGAGCAAGCTGCGCATGGTCGATTCCGACGCGATGGTGGAACTCGATCACTACCTGCCCGCCGCCTACGTTGCCGTGAACAGCGACAACGACGCCCGGTGGCTCAACCGATCTCTAGGAGCGCAACGCGATCTGCATGCGGTCTGTGACCATGTGGAGCCGGCTGGAACCGGCGACCCGCCCCGAGATTGGCCCGGGCTCGGGGGCGCGCCTGCACGACCCGTTGTGGCTGCTCGGCCGACAGTGGCAGATGCGCGAGTTTGCGGCCGAGGACGCCGGCTCGCCCGTGAGCGCAGCTTCGTCGTGGACGCGTGGGAGCTGACGCGGTTCGTGCCGACCGGCGTCGCCCCCGACGGCGTGATGTGGGCATCCCCTTGAACAACGGGACGGTCCCGCTGGAAGCGCTGGTGGAGCGTGAGCCTCGAGGCCGCTGGCGTGGGAACTCGTCGCCGATGCCGACGCGCACTTCGAGCGATGCCTGGCGCGCCACCAGGCGAGCCGGCACGCGGCCAGCTACGCGCGCATTCCCCTTCGCCGGCGGCCCCATGCCCGGCCGCATGCTGGACATGACGCGCTCCGTGGTGCACTGGCCGTTTCGCTGCGGCCACCCGTGGGTGCGCCGACACTTCCGGCGGAGCCGCCGATTCCACTCGAGGATCAGGCCAGCGTCATCGCCGCCGCGCAGGCGTGGCTGGCGTGGTTCGAGCGGCTCGTCAACCGCCCGGCACGCGGGGGAAGCGCCTGGCAGGCCGAGCGGCTCGAGCCATGAGTTCTGCGCGTCGGTGCCCACGCCGGATCGAGCTCGTGCTGACCGGGCAAAACTACCCGGGCGGCAGCCTCGGTGGTACGACGTGACCGTCCGCCACGGCGCGACGCTGGGGGCAACGCCGGCGGAGGCGCAGGCACACGTCGTTTCCCAGACGCTCATTCCGGCACGCTGACCTTTCAGGATGCCGGCCTCGCGGTGGTGGGAGTTCGAGAACGGCGCCGTCGACCTCAGTGCCATCAGCGCGGGGCCGGGGATACATTCGCCTTTTTCTGTGGTCGAGTTCGCCCTGCTCTACGGGAACGACTGGTTCCTGCTCCCCCTCGACCTGCCGGTCGGCTCGCTCAGCCGCGTCCGCTCCCTGCGCGTCACCAACAGCTTCGGCGACATCGTGGACGTGGAGCCCTTCTCGCGTGCGGCGGGGCCGGCACGGAGCTGGCGGATGTTCGCCGTGACCGAGGAGGGCGCATGCCCGGCGCCACCGCCCGGCGGCGACCTGTTCTTTCCCTGCCGCCGGCACTGGGATCCAGCGTGACGGGACTGGCCGACGAGGAAGTGTCCATGGTGCGCGACGAGATGGCGAACCTGGTCTGGGCCATCAGAAGAAGACCATCGGCGGCGCAGCCCAGAGGCGCCAGCCCGCCTCCTCATCGTCCGAGGCGGCGGAGGGCGATCGGTATCGCTACCAGCTCTCGAGCGGCGGGCGCGCGCACTGGATTCCGTTCGTCCCTGTGTCCGGCGTCCGCAACAGCGCGTGGCTGCGCCGCGGACGCATGCTGGACGCAGCCGGCCGTCCGGTCGAGGCACAGGCCGAGTTGCTCCAGACCGAGGGCCCGATGCTGGTCCACGACGAGAGGTCCCGCGGGAGGGGCTCACGCTGCAGCGGCAGTTCCAGCTCGCGCGATGGACCGACGGCTCGTCGCACTGTGGATCACACGAAGGAAGCAACCGGTCGCGCGGGAAGGCTCCAGCGGGCTCGCGTTCGACCTCGCCGTGCCCCTGGAGACGCCACCGTGAACACAGCGGCGTTCACGGAATCTGGACACGGTGCGCTGGACGGCAGGCGCCTCAGGTCGGATCGCAGTTGGGGCTCGGCGACACGCGATAGAAGTGCGCGCTCACAACCGCCAGCCAGGCCCAGCCCGTGACGACACTGACCCAGATGCCGGCGACGGGACTCGGCAGCGCGAACCCGCCGAAGAACCCCACCAGCATCACGATCCCGCTCGCGAGCGACAGGCGGGCCATGGCCGGTTCCCCGCGGTGTGCGAACAGGCGCGAGGCCCGAGGAGCGCGCTCACGCCGAAGCAGGTGAACGCCAGCGCGCTGACGGCGAAGTGCAGCAGGCCCATGCTGAAGGTGATGGGTGGTCGGTGGCCCGATGGGTGTGCCGATCGGGAACCCGTCCATGGAATCGGCGCGGAACACGGCCGCGAGCGCGACGCCGGGCCGAAGCGCCGAGCGCGTCGAGCAGTGGCGCGGGCGCGCGGGCCGGCCACGCGCATCACGCCGGCGGCCGCCGCAAGGACCATGAGGCCGCTCAGCGCGAAATTGGCCGTCTGCACCCACCCGTAGTCTCCGTTGGCGAGCACGCTCAGCGGATGCCGGGCGAACGAGAATCCCGGACGCAGCAGCCCCTGCGCGATCCCGACGAGCAGGTAGAGGGGGCCGACGAGCACGCCATATCCGAGCAGGGAGCGGGTCACGGCCGCCGAGCGGTCGAACACCGGGGATGATGCGACAGTTCTGGTGTGCATGCATGTCGAGACCATGTTCACCTCAAGGTATATTAATTCACCAATGAGTGCAACACGATCGAGTGTCCGCGCGCCGGAGACCCGAGCAGCCCGCGCGTCCGCCGGACCCGTGCGCGGTGCTCACCGCGTCCCGGACGCTGTTCCTCCGCCACGGCTACGCGGGCACGACGATGGAAGACGTGGCCGCGGAGGCGGGCCTGACCAAGCGGACGCTGTACAGCAACTACGGCGACAAGGACACGCTCTTCCGGCAGATGGTGGACGACACCGTGGCGTATGCCGCGTCCTTCGCGCGTGAGCTGCACGACGAGTTCGCCAGTGGCCTCACGCACGCCACGCTCGCCGCGCGCCTGGACGCGCTTGGCGTTCGCCTGGCGCTCGGCATCCTTCGCCCGGAGGTCGTGGCCCTGCGGCGCATGCTGATCGGCGCGTCCCGGGACTTCCCGCGATCGGTCGCGAGTATTTCCGGCCGAGCCCCGGACAGGTGCTGCGCGCGCTCGCCGACGGGTTCCGCACGCTCACGCAGCGGCGACTTCCTCCGCGCACGCGACCCGCAGCGGGCGGCCGCCCAGTTCGCCTACCTGGTGGCCGGCGAGCATCTCGACTTCGCGCTCATGACAGGCGAACTGCCCGCACGGGAGGTCGTGGAGGCTACCGCTCGCGAGGGCGTGGCGACGTTCCTGGCACGCTACGCGCCCCCGGGCTGACGATCTGTGTAGACTGCGTGGGTCAACCCGGGCAGTGCCGACCGCCACGGACGCAGCGGGCAGGCCGACGTCACCCGTACGAGTCACACAGCGGAGAGGCCATGACTTCGATACGGGGTATCGCCATTGCGGGTGCGCTGTCGGTATCCGTCGCCGCCGGGGCGGGGGCGCAGCCCGTCATCTCCCCGCCCGTGCCGCTCACGGGCATCCCGGTGCCGGAACCGGTCGTCGCCACGAGCGAGAACGGCCTGGCGCTGCGAGTGGTCCCGCTGGCACACGGACTCTCGCATCCGAGCGGCATGGTCTTCCTTCCCGACGGCCATACCATGCTCGTCGTCGAGCGGCCCGTCGCTCCGCGTCGTCACCGATGGGGTGCTCGAAGCCCGACGCCCGTCGCCGGGGTGCCCACGGTCCACAACCTCTCGCTGGGGGGCATGCGTGATGCTGCTCCACCCCGACTTCGCGACCAACCGGCTCCTGTATCTGTCGTATTCGAAGGAAGGCCCGGACGGAACGACCCTCGCGCTGGCGCGCAGGCGCTTCGGCAGGGCCGCCTGACGGACGTGCGTGACATCCTGGTGGCCGATGCAGAAGTACAGCCCGCTCCGGCACCGGCGGGCGCATGATCTTCGGGCCGGACGGGCTGCTGTGCCTCCAGCGTCGGCGACCGCGACGGCAACACGAGGGACGACAACTCGCCGGCACGCAAGCAGGCACAGGAACACGGCCAGTCACATCGGCAAGGTGCTGCGGCTGCGGGACGACGGTTCCGTGCCACGGCGGACAATCCGTTCGTGAAGGAGCCAAAGGCGAAGGGCGAGGTGTTCACCTACGGCAACCGCAACGTCTACGGCCTGGCGTTCCACCCCACGACCGGCGAGCTGTGGGCATCCGAGTTCGGCCCGGCGGGCGGGGACGAGCTCAACCTGCTGCTCCCGGCACAACTATGGATGGCCGGTCGTGTCCCTGGGACGCAACTACACGGGCACGCTCGTCTCCCGAGGACCCGTGGTCGCGCCCGGGGATGGACATGCCCATCTTCCACTGGAATCCCGTCGTCAACCCCTCGAACATGCTCTTCTACACGGGCACCAGGCTGCCAACGCTCACGGGCGGCCTCATCGTCACCGGCGCGGGGACAGCGCATCGTGCAGTTGACGATCGACGGCAGGTTCGTCAAGCAGGTGGATTCGATGTTGCGAGAACTGGACGTGCGGTTCCGCGACATCCGCCAGGGGCCCGACGGGTACCTTTACGTGCTGACTGAGGGCCGTTCCCGCGGGAACCAGGATTCGGACGGGATGCTGCTGCGGATCGAGCCGGCACCGGAGCGGTGAGCGCCGGCACACCGGCTAGCGCCTTCCGAACACCACGCCCAGTCGCATCTCGTACAGCTGGCTGTGCTCCGTTGGCGAGAACACCCACACCTTGGTGAACCTGGATACTCGCCCCTCGAGCCGCAGCCCGACGCGGTCGCCGAACCACACGTTCAGCCCGGCACCGCCATTGAAGCCGTTCATG
The DNA here is from genome assembly GCA_041394685.1 of Vicinamibacterales bacterium. Lineage (GTDB taxonomy): Bacteria > Acidobacteriota > Vicinamibacteria > Vicinamibacterales > UBA2999 > VFZN01. The sequence continues at coordinate 144,327 of JAWKHU010000035.1, read as the reverse complement.
TTGCCGTAGCGCGCATACCCGCCGGTCACGAACGGCACGAGGCGCGCCCCGTCCCTCCGGTCGCGGAACCGGTACAGGAGGTTTGCGACGCCAACCGCGTTCGGGTACGCGTCCGCGACGATGATCGCCCCCTCTGCGAGGAGGCCCAGGCGCGCGGCGCCCGCCCATTCGATGCCGCCGCCGGCCAGCGTGGCTCCGAACGTGCGGTGCTGTGTGTCCTGCGCCCACCGTCCATCCTCCCAGCGGAAGGTCTCGACGATGTACGAATCGCGGTACCGGCCGGCGCTGGCGAAGACGTGTGTCGAGAACGTCTGTGCGGCGGCGGAGGCTGGCAGGCCGACGACGAGGGCCAGGGTCAGCGAGAGGCAGGCCGTCACGAGGCATGGCTTCGGCATGGTTCTGCATCGCACTGTGACGAAGCCGAGCGGAGTGGCTCAGCGGCGGGGCGTAACGGTGGGCCGCGCACGGGGACGGGTCGCGATGCCGGTCTCGGCGGCGAACCGCCTGGCGGAGGACGCCGGCCCCGCTCAGGGCCGCTCGCGACGGCGCGGCCGCGGCAGCAGGGACGGGCAGGCTAGAACAGGGCGATCGCGAGCAGGACGAGCAGCAGGAGGCTGGCGCGTGCCCGGCGTGAGGGTCTCCAGCGGTGTTGCCCCCGACAGGTTCGGGGAGCATGGCCCATGGTCTGTACCCGACGCAGGGGCTCGAGTGGAGCGATCCATTTGCGCGCCCAGGATTCTGCTCCCACCCCCCGTCGCCATCGGGGCGATAGGCGCGGCACGATGTGGCTCATTCATATAGGATTCTGGCGAGAAACACAGTCGACCCGGTTTGCCACAGCGACAGCAAGCACGCGCAACGAACCGTCCAGGAAAGGAACCCGGTACGATGGCCACACTCCCCAAGAAGGCCGTAGAGCGCATCTCGTCGGGTCTGAAGCGATTCCAGCCGATCCTGCAGTCTGCGAAGTCTCGCGACGTCAACGAGTCGGATACCGTCGTGATGGTGACGGATCTGCTGCAAGACGTCTTCGGTTACGACAAGTACCTCGAGATCACGTCTGAACACATGATTCGCAGTACGTTCTGCGACCTCGCCGTCAAGCTCGATGGCGCTCTCGCCTTCTTGATCGAGGTCAAGGCCATAGGCCTTGACCCCAAGGAACAGTTCGTCAGACAAGCGGTTGACTACGCAGCGAATCAAGGTGTCGATTGGGTGGTCCTCACCACTGGCACCTCCTGGAAGGTCTACAAGGTGGCGTTCACCAAACCGATCGCCCATGAGTTGGTGGTGGAGTTTGATCTCCTTACCATGAACCCCAGGAATGCAGAACACATCGAGCGTCTGGGATTGCTAGCAAAGGAGGGCTGGCAGAAAGCTCGCCTTGGTGACTACCACTCGCAGCGCCAGGCCCTCAGCCGGTTCACCCTCGGCGCGCTCGTACTAAGCGACCCCATCCTGGACGTTTTGAGGCGCGAGGTCAGACGGCTATCACCTGACGCACGGATCGCATCCGAAGACATCAAAGCCGCCCTCGAAACAGACGTCTTGAAGCGTGAGGTTCTTGAGGGCGAGAAGGCCGATTCCGCCAAGCGGATGGTCGCGCGAGCATCCGGACGGTCTCTGCGTGCCTCGAAGTCGGCTGCTGCAAGAGCCGAACTCGATTCGGCTGAGGCTGTGACCAGTGCGGAAGGATAGGGGTGACCGGCGGGGCTCCACCCCGCCAGGGCGCCGATCATTTCGGACGGGCAGGAGCACTCGAGCCTTCAAGTTCTCGCCACCTGGCAACACCTACAACGACGTCTTTCCGCGTGAGACCGAGGCGCCGTAGCGCGAATCTGCACCTGGATCGACGGATGGGGCGAAATCGCCCTGTCCGACCCCACCAGTTCTCTCCGTGTGGCTCAAAAATTGGAGGCGCCGCCCGGATTTGAACCGGGGATGGAGGTTTTGCAGACCTCTGCCTTACCACTTGGCGACGGCGCCGATTGAGGGGTGGCTGTCCTGCCGGAGGCTCGACGTGACGCGGTGGGCCCGCCGTCACGCCAGGGCGCTCGGGCGGTCAGCCTTCGCCCGTGTCGGAGCGAAAGCTGGAGCGGGAAACGGGATTCGAACCCGCGACTTCGACCTTGGCAAGGTCGCACTCTACCACTGAGTTATTCCCGCCTTCGAACGACATCACAGTGTAGCAAACCCGGCCGCACGCGGGCAACGGGGTTGGGGGGCGTGGGGCGTGGGGCGCGGGGCGCGGGGCGCGGGGCGTGGGGCGTGGGGCGTGGGGCTTGGGGCTTGGGGCTTGGGGCGTGGGGCTTGACGAAACCATCGTTCCGGCCCCCAGAGCCAGCCGCCCGGTCCCGGCCCCCTTCTGAATTCTGACTTCTCAATTCTGAATTCGGCATTGTGCCTTCTGCCTTGTGCCTTTTGCCTTCAGCCTTTGGCCTTCTGCCTTTTGCCTTCCCCCGTCACCCCCACCCCGGCCGGAACGCATCCCGGTAGATGGTCACCCGGGGCGGCTCGGCCGCCGCGTCCACCCCGACCACGTCGAACCGGCACACCCGCTCGTGCTGCCGCTCCAGGCCCAGGAACGCCTCGGCCATGGCGGCCACGCGACGCTGTTTCTGCGGGGTCACCGACCCACCGGGATCGCCGAACCTGCCACTCCCCTTCGCCCGCACCTCCACGAAGACGAGGACGCCACGGTCACTGGGCCACGGCACGTCCAGTTCACCGTGCGGGTCCGGTAGCGCCGGTGCAGCACGGCATAGCCGGCGGCCTCGAGCGAGGCACAGGCGAGGTCCTCGCCGCGAAGGCCGAGGCGCTGGCGGGCGAGGGTCACGGCCCGGCTCAAGCAAGGAGCGGGCCTGGGGGGGACAGGGAATTCAGAATTCAGAATTCAGAATTCAGAAGGCAGAAGGCAGAAGGCAGAAGGCAGAAGGCAGAAGGCAAAAGGCAAAAGGCAAAAATGATTTCGTCATTCTGAATTCTGAATTCTGAATTCAGACCGTCGCCGCCGCGAGCGCGTTGTCGAGGATCTCCACGGCCGTCGTCGCTGGGCCTTGGTGAGGACCAGCGGCGGCGAGAGGCGGAGGGCGTTGCGGCCAGCGCCGAGAATGAGCATGCCGCGCTCGAAGCAGGCGTCCACCACCTTGTCGCGCTCTTCCACCGCTCGTTCCTTGGTGACGCGGTCGCGCACCAGCTCGATCCCGATCATCAGGCCCTTGCCGCGCACGTCGCCGATGATGGGGTACTTCTCCTGCAGACCCCTGAGCAGGTCCATCAGGTGCGCCCCGACCTCGGCGGCGTTGGTGATGAGCGCCGTCCGCAGGAGGTCGATCGTGGCCAGCGACGCCGCGCACGACACCGGGTTCCCGCCGAAGGTGCTCGCATGGGCGCCCGGCGGCGGTCATGATGTCCGCCCGCGCGGTGGTGACGCCAGGGGCAGGCCGGACGCCACGCCCTTGGCGATCGTGACCATGTCTGGCTCGACGCCGAAGTGCTCGATGCCGAACATCTTGCCGGTGCGACCCATGCCCGACTGGACCTCGTCGCAGATCAGCAGGATGCCGTGCTTCCGCGTGAGCTCGCGCAGCCGCTGGTGGAACTGCGGCGCCGGCACCATGTAGCCGCCCTCCCCTGGATCGCCTCCACCACCACCGCCGCCACGTCGTCGGGCGAGACGAGCTGCAGAAGCACCTGGTGCTCGAGGAAATCGAGGCACTCCGCGCCGCAGGTCTCGGGCTGGCGGCCCACGGGACACCGGTAGCAGGTGGCGTACGGCGCGTGGTAGGTGCCCGGCGCCGGCGGACCGAAACCGCGGCGCTGGATGGCACGGCTCGCGGTCAGCGACAGCGAGCCAAGTGTGCGACCGTGAAAGCTGCCGAGGAACGCGATCAGGCCGTGCCGCTTCGAGGAATACCGCGCCAGCTTGATGGCCGCCTCGTTCGCCTCGGTGCCCGAGTTGGCGAAGAACGAACGCTTGGGACCCGAGAACGGCGCAATCTCGTTGAAGATCTCGCCCAGGCGCACCTGTGGCTCGTAGTAGAAGTCCGTCCCCGACATGTGGAGGAACTTCTGCGACTGCTCCACGATCGCGGCGACGACCTGCGGATGGGAATGCCCGGTTGACGTCACGGCAATGCCGGCCGCGCAGTCGAGGAAGCGGTTGCCGTCCACGTCCTCGACCACCGCCCCTTCCCCACGGGCCATGACGAACGGATACCCGCGCGTGTAGGAGGTGGAGACGACCTTCTCGTCCCGCTCGATGATGGCTCTGGCCTTCGGTCCGGGCAGCGGCGTCTTCAGCAGCGGAGCGTCCATGCGGGCATTATCCTCCTAACACGAAGGGCACGGAGAACACGAAGGGCACGAAGAGCACGAAGGGCACGAAGGGCACGAAGGGCACGGAGAGCACGGAGAGCACGGAGAAACAGGAAGGCACGGGAGGTTCCTCCCGGGATCCGGCCCCCTTCGTGCCCTCCGTGTCCTTCGTGCCCTCCGTGACCCTACCGGCGCTTCCAGCGGGTGCCCTGCGGGCCGTCCTCGAAGATGACGCCGCGCGCGGCCATGTCGTCGCGGATGCGGTCGGCCTCCGCGAAGTTCCGGGCGCGGCGGGCGGCGTGGCGAGCCTCGATCGCGGCCTGGATCTCGGCTTCCGGCAGCGGCGGGTGCGCGTCTTCCTCGCGGCGGAGCGACAGGACGCCCAGCACGTCATCGACGTGGTCGAAGAACGCGCGCACCTGGGCCGCGTCCGGCGCGCCCATCTGCCGGTCGTCGATCGCGGTGTTGACCTCGCGCACCAGGTCGAACACGGCCGCCAGGCCGGCGGCGGTGTTCAGGTCGTCGGCCAGCGCGGCATCGAAGGCAGCCCTGGCGCGCGCGACCGCGTCCGTCATGGCGTCGTGCGCGGCGCCGTCACGTACGGTATCCAGCCGGTCCACGCAATCGGTCAGCCGGCGCAGCGACTCCTCGGCCTGCTGCACGCCCGTCCACGTGAAGTTGAGCTGCTTGCGGTAGTGGGTGGACAGCAGCAGGTAGCGCAGGGCCGACAGGCGATACCCGCGCGCCGCGACGTCCTCCACCGTGTAGAAGTTGTTCAGCGACTTCGACATCTTCTGGTTGTCGACGAGCAGGTGCTCGATGTGGACCCAGAAGCGCGAGAAGGGCTTGCCGGTGGCGCCTTCGCTCTGCGCGATCTCGTTCTCGTGGTGCGGAAACACGAGATCGACCCCTCCGGTGTGGATGTCGATGGGCGACTCGCCGAGCAGCCGCAACGCCATGGCCGAGCACTCGATGTGCCAGCCCGGCCGCCCCGGGCCGACGCCGCAGTCCCACGTCGGCTCGCCAGGCCTGGTCGCCTTCCACAGCACGAAGTCGCGGGCATCCTCCTTTGTGTAGGTGTCCGCGTCCACGCGGGCGCCGGCCTGGATGCCGGAGTGATCCAGCCGCGCCAGCTTGCCGTAGCCGGGCAGCGTCGAGATCTTGAAGTAGATCGATCCGTCGCTCGTATAGGTGTGGCCGTTGGCCTCGAGCTGCCGGATCATCGCCGCCATCGCGTCGAGGTTGGCCTGGTCGGTGGCGCGTGGCGTCTCCTCCACCGCCTCGATCCCGAGCCGCGCGGCGTCCTCGCGGAACGCGCCGATGTAGCGGTCCGTGTACTCCCGCAGGTCCACGCCCTCGCGCACCGCACCGGCGATGGTCTTGTCGTCCACGTCGGTGAAGTTCATGACGTGGCGCATGTGCCAGCCGCCAATCGTCTTGAGCGTCCGGCGCAGCACGTCCACGCACACGAACGTGCGGAAGTTGCCGATGTGGCCGCGGGCGTACACCGTCAGGCCGCAGGTGTACATGCGGACGGTGTCATCGCGGAGGGGCTCGAACGTCTCCTCCTGCCGTGTCAGCGTGTTGTACAGGCGCATCGTCACACGTCGAGGGGCTGCACGACGGTCTGGCCCGCAATCGTGACCCGCAGCTGGCGATCGCTGCAGTCGAACACGAGCGGGCACGGCGTGTCGGGGCGGGCCGCGACGGCGGCCTCGGCAAGGGTGAGCACCTGGTCGCAGAACGACGCCCCCGCCGACGCGGGCAGCTCGGCATAGCCGGTGGCATGCGAGCAGAGGTCGCGGACGACCCCCACGAGCCGCGGATCGCCGGGCAGCGTCAGCGTGAACTTGAACGACTCGGGACTCACCTCACCTCCACCATGCACGCGTCCGGGCGGCCGTCACACCGAAAGTCTATCGAATAATCGCGCCGCCCGCCGGACGTCGGCCGCAATCTGCTCTCGAAGGGCATCCACGTCTGGAAACCGCCGTTCGTCCCGGAGCCGCTGCACGAACACCACGCTCGCCCGCCGGCCGTGGAGCTCGCCGTCGAATCCGAGAACGTGTGTCTCGATGCTCACCCGGTTGGTCTCGCCGAACGTGGGGCGGACCCCGATGTTGGTCACGCCGGGACGAACGACGCCGTCCAGGACGAAGAAGGTGGCGTAGACGCCGTTGGGCGGGACCAGCTCGTTGTCGGTGTCGAGGTTCGCGGTCGGGAACCCGATCTCCCGGCCGCGCGCGGCGCCGGGTACCACGGTGCCGCCGATGGCGTAGTGCCGGCCCAGCAGCGCCCCGGCCTCCTCGACCCGGCCTTCCGCGACGAGCCGCCGGATCCGCGTGCTCGAGACGATGAAGTCCTTGTAGCGGATCGGATCGATCTTCTCGGTCCGGAAGCCGCCCTGCTGGCCGAGCGAACGCAGCAGTGAGAAGGTGCCGGAGCGGTCGCGCCCGAAGAGGAAGTCGGCCCCCACCCACACCTCGGCCACGCGCAGCCATTCCACCAGCACGCGACGCACGAACACATCCGGATCCCAGCGCGACAGCTCGTGGGTGAACGGCACGATGGCGACCCCCTGCACCCCGGCGTGCTCGAGCGCCTCGATCTTCTGCGTAGGGGTCATCAGCAGCGGCGGCGCCTTGTCGGGCCGCAACACGCGCGGCGGGTGCGGGTCGAACGTCAGGACGACCGCCATGTACGCTCCGTTCCGATGCCCCGCGCCGGATGCGATCGATGATCTTGATGTGGCCACGATGCAGGCCGTCGAAGTTGCCCAGCGCCAGCACCGGCGCCTGCCACCGCGCCGGTCGCGGGTCCACGCCGAAGCGAATGACGTCCACCTCAGGCCGCCTCCACCGTGAAGCGCAGCCCGTCATGGGCCAGCGCCATGCCGGCCGGCAGCGCACGATTGGTGGCGGCATGCGGCAGGTCGTGGCACACGTGCGTGAACCAGGTCCGGCTGGCGCCGATGCGCTCGGCGGCCGCAATGGCCTGCGACAGCGAGAAGTGCGTGGGGTGCGGCCGGTGGCGCAACGCGTTGAGGATGAGCACGTCCACGCCTTCGAGCAGCGACCACGAGCCGTCCGGGATGGTGCTGGCGTCGGTCAGGTAGGCGAAGCGTCCGAAGCGGAACCCGAGAATGGGCAGCGTCCCGTGCAGCAGCGGTACCGGCACGACGGTGAGGCCGGCGACGTCGAACGGCCCGTCGATCGCGCGCAGCTCGATCTGCGGGAGTCCGCCGCCCGTCTGCGTCGGGGGTTCGAACGCGTATGGAAGATGCGCCGCAGCTCCCGGCCCGTGGCGTCGGTGGCGTACGGGGATGGCGCCGCCGTTCAGGACGTTGAACCGCCTGACCTCGTCCATGCCCATCACGTGGTCCGCGTGGCTGTGTGTCACCAGGATGGCATCGAGCTGCCGCACGCCGTGCGCGAGGGCCTGCTGGCGCAGGTCGGTCGAGGTGTCCACCAGCACCGAGGGCCCACCCGCCACCTCGACGTAGATGGACGGGCGCGAGCGTCGATCGTGCGGATCGGCAGACCCGCACACCTCGCACGTGCAGCCGATCATCGGCACGCCGTGCGACGTGCCGCTCCCGAGTACGGTGACCCGCGCCTCCAAAACACCGAATGATAGCATTCGGCCATGGCCGACTCCGCCGGCGACCGCTTCGCACGACTCGTGCAGATCATGCACACGCTTCGAGGCCCCGACGGCTGTCCGTGGGACCGCGAGCAGTCGCTGCAGACGCTGCGGCCCTTCGTGCTGGAAGAGACCTGCGAGCTGCTCGACGCGCTGGACGCAGGCGACATGCCCGCCCTCTGCGAGGAGCTGGGCGACGTGGTCTTCGAGGCCGTGTTCCTCGCCGAGCTCTGCGCCGAGGCCGGCCACTTCAGCGTCGGCGATGCGCTGCAGAGCGTCATCGACAAGCTCATTCGGCGCCACCCGCACGTCTTCACGCCGGACGGCCTCCCGCTGCCGAAGACGGCCGACATCACCTCGTCGGGCGTGAAGGCCCAGTGGGACGACATCAAGGCCGTTGAGCGGTCGCAGGCGGGCAAGCCGAAGAAGCCCACCCTCGGCGGCATCCCCCGCGCCCTGCCCGCCCTGCTCCGCGCGGACACGATCGGGCACAAGGCCGCGGCCACCGGCTTCGACTGGGTGCAGCCATCGGACGTGCTCGACAAGATCGAGGAAGAACTGCTGGAACTCCGAGCGGCGGTCGCCGACAACGGGCCGACCTCCGCGGAGGCCGAGGAGGAGCTCGGGGACCTGCTCTTCGCGGTGGCCAACTACGCGCGCAAGCTCGGCCTCGCCCCCGAACCCGCCCTCACGCGCGCGTGCGACAAGTTCCAGCACCGCTTCGAGGCCATGGAGCGCGCCATCACCGCGGACGGGCACACCATCGCCGAGCTGAGCGCCGAAGCGCTGGATGAGCGGTGGAACACAGCCAAAGAGACCACGAAGGGCACGAAGAACACGAAGGGCACGGAGGGAGCTTAGGCTCGGAGGAAGCCGGATTTGCCACCGCACTCAGCTGCTAGCGTACGATCCGCTTCAGGCCGGATTTCAGCGTCGGCGCATTGAAGTTCATCAACAGCCCCACCCGCAGGCCAGAGGACTTCAGATACGCGAGTACCTGCGCTACGTGCACGCCGTCCAGTCGTGCGACCGCCTTCAGCTCTACGACGACACGCCGATCCACGACGAGGTCCAGACGATGGCCCTTGATCACCTTCCCGCGGTAGGCAAGCGGCACGTACACCTCACGCTCGAGTGGGAGTCCGATCTCTTCGAGCTCGATGGCGAGCGCATCCTGGTACACCCCTTCCCGGTAGCCTGGCCCGAGCGTCCGGTGGACACGAACGGCGCTCCCAATGATCTGCGTGACCAGTTCATCGGACCTCGGATCAAGTGACGACCGCACCCGTTTCAGCATGGAACTGTCCTCCGCGCCCTCCGCGCCCTCCGCGCCTCCGTGCCCTTCGTGCCCTTCGTGTCCTCCGTGCCCTTCGTGTTCACCGGAGGCGCCACCGTCGCCCCGTGAACGTCCGAATCTCCACGGCGCGGCCGTCCGTCACCAGCTCGATCTGTCCATCCCGGTCGGTGCGGAACACCTCCGCGCCGGCGGCGCGGTAGCGGTCCAGGACGATGGGGGCCGGGTGGCCGAAGGGGTTGTCGCGGCCCGCGCTCACGAGCGCGGCGACCGGCGCCAGATGCGCAACGAAGTCCGGGGAACTCGAGGTGGCGCTGCCGTGATGCGGCGCCTTGAGCACGGTGACGCGTCTGGAATCGAGCGGCGCCGAGAGCGTGTCCTCCACCGTCCGCGTGACGTCCCCGGTCAGCAGCACCGACACCGCCCCGATCCGCAGTTCCAGCACCAGCGAATCGTCGTTGCGGACGCGCTGGCGTTCCCAGTCGGGCTCCGGCGGGTTGTGCGCCACGATCTCGAGCGCACCGAACGCCGCCCGGTCGCCACGCCTGAGCCACCGCCAGGCGGTCCGAGCCGCGGCGGCTTCCGCCCGGAGTCGGCGCTCGCGCGCATCGGACTGCACGGGCACGCCCACCCAGACCTCGCGCGCGCCGAAGTCCCCGAGGACCGCTCCCGCTCCGCCGGCGTGGTCGGCGTCGCCGTGAGTGATCGCCAGGTAGTCGAGCCGCCGCACGCCGCGCGCCAGCAGCGCAGGGACGACCACGCGCGCGCCGACGTCGAAGGCGCTCGCGCCTGCCAGCCCGCCCGCGTCCACCAGCACTGTTGTGCCGTCCGGCGCCGTGACCAGGATCGCGTCGCCCTGCCCCACGTCGAGCAGGGTGACGTGGAGACGGCCGTCACCGCTCACGACCCAGGTCGAAGGTGACACCGCGATCCACAGCCACGTCATCCCCGCCATCGCCGTCGCCCCGCGTGCCAGGCGCCGGCGGGCTGCGCTGTCGATTGGTGGAAACGCCGCCCACCACGCGGTGACGAGCAGGGCGTAGTAGCCGCCCATCACGGCGGGTGACGGCGCCGGCACCCGCCACGTGGACCATGGAACTCGGTCCACGAACCCGCTGCTCTCGACGAGCACCGTCGAGGCCAGGTGAACGGCCCACCCGGCTGCGCCGGCCACGCCGTCCACGCCAAGGGCGTCCGCCATCGCACACGCGGTGGCAGTGGCCTGCACCACCGCCATGGCGGGCACCGCGGCCAGGTTGAGCACGAGGCCGGCCACCGTCACGCGCTCGAACACGAAGGCCGAGACCGGGGCGAGGACCAGCTCCACGGCCATGCTTCCCGTGACCACGAGCGCCACGGGCGCCCACCAGCCGCGAGGTGCGGGACCGCGCGCGGCCGCAGCCACGAGCGCGGCCGATGCGCCCACCGTCAGCCAGAAACCCGCGTCCACGACGTGGAGGGGCGCCGTCAGCAGGATGATGGCCACGCCGACGGCGAGCGCGTGCAGGGGACTGGTCCGCAGGTCTCCGGCCCGCAACGACAGGTAGACGACGGCGACCACGGTGGCGCGCGCCACGGACGCGCCGCCGCCAACCACCCAGGCGTGCGCGGACAGGACCGCCGCGGTCGTCCACGCGGCGCCCGCGAAGCGAATCCGCGCGCACCACAGGGCCACTACGAGCGCCGTCGCCAGCAGCGCGATGTTGCCGCCCGAGATGGCGACGACATGATAGGTGCCCGCCCGCTGCAGCCGCTGCTCGATCTCGGGCGCCATGCGGGCACGGTCCCCGATCAGGATGGCCGTCCCGATGGCGGCAGACGTCTCGCTCCACGGCGCCACCCTCCTCGCCATCGCCGAGCGCACGGAGGCGCGCACGCCTGCGGCCAGTTCGTCCCAACAGGCGCCACGCGCGGTGAGCGTCACCAGGTCCGCGCTCTTGACGCTGCCCACCAGTGCCGTGCCTCGGCGGAGCAGCGCCAGCTCGCCATCGGCCACTCCGGGGTTCCGGTAGCGGGCCGCGCGCCGCAGCCGCGCATCGACCTCGACGGCCCGGCCCGCGCGCCAGGCCTCCTGTCGCGCGGTGCCCAGTGCGCCGCCAATCGTGAGGTGGACGACGCCGTCCACGGCGTGCCACCCGTCCTCGTCACGCAGCTCCGCCACCGCGACGACCAGGCGGACGCCCTCCCCCTCCGGCGCGGCATCGTCGGTCAGCCGCCCTCGCAGCCGCACGGGGTGTGCGACGCGGGTCGCGTCCGGTCCGTTCTCCCGCGCGGCATGGTCGGCGAACCAGCGCCGGAGCGGTCCCTGCGCGACGGCCGCCATCGCACCGGCACCATGCGCGGCTGACAGAGCGGCCAGGGCGAGCCCCCCGAGCGCGAACGGCAGGCCCCGCAGCCGGCGCCGGCGGGCGGCCAGCGCAGCGGCGGCGCAGGCGGCCGCCATCATCCAGCAGGCGGAAGCCAGCGGCGGGGACAGGTGGACACCGAGTGCGGTGCCCGCGGCGATGGAGAGCGCGACGAGGAGGGCCAGCGGCATGCGGCGGCTGCTGCAGCCGCGGTGCCGCCGGCAAGGGCGTCAGATCAGGCGGGCCTCGAGACAGGACGTCGCAGCATGTGCGGCCCCGGCGAGGCGTCGATCAGGCAGATTCTGCGCGAACGGCCAGGTGGTAGTCCTGCAGGGCCCGGACGTCGAGGCCTTCGCTGCGTGTGGCGCGAATGGCCTGCACGGCGGCAGCGGCGCCCGTGATGGTCGTGATGCAGGGAACGCCCGTCATCATGGCGGCACGCCGGACGGCCTTGTCGTCGAAGAACGACTCCCGGCCGAGGGGCGTGTTGATGACCATCGAGATCTTGCGGTTCACGATCTCGTCCGCCAGGCTGGGCCGGCCCTCGTTCACCTTGTAGACGACCGAGGCGTCGATGCCGTGCGTCCGCAGGTAGGCGGCGGTGCCGCGGGTGCCGGCAATGCTGAATCCGAGGAGCGCCAGCTCGCGCGCGATGGGCAGCACGTCCGGCTTGTCGTCGTTGTTGACGCTGAGACAGACGGTGCCCGACTCCGGCAGCCGCTGGCCCACGCCCATCATCGCCTTGACGAAGGCCATGCCGAAGCTGCCGGCGCCGCCCATCACCTCGCCGGTGGACTTCATCTCGGGACCGAGAATCGTGTCCACGCCCGGGAAGCGGACGAAGGGAAACACCGGGCTCTTGACGAAGACGCCGGTGGGCGTCAGGTCCTCCACGAGCCCCAGCGACGCCAGCGTGCGGCCCGCCATCACGCGCCGCGATCTGCGCGAGCGGCACGCCCATGGCCTTGGCCAGGTACGGCACGGTCCGCGACGCCCGCGGGTTCACTTCGAGGACGAACACGGTGTCGTCCTTGATGGCGTACTGCACGTTCATCAGGCCCACGACCTTGAGCGCGCGCGCGATGCGGCGCGTGTAGTCGCGGATGGTGGCCAGGTGCTTCTCGGCCACGCCGGCCGGCGGGACCACGCAGGAGCTGTCACCTCGAGTGGATGCCGGCCTCCTCGATGTGCTCCATGATGCCGCCGATGACGACCGCGCCGGTCGGGTCGGCCACGCAGTCCACGTCGAGCTCCTTGGCGTGCTCGAGGAAGCGGTCGATGAGGATCGGGCGGTCGTGCGAGACGTTCACGGCCGTGGCCATGTAGCGATCCAGCGTGGGCGTGTCGAAGACGATGGCCATGTTGCGGCCGCCCAGGACGGATGAGGGCCGGACGACCACCGGGAAGCCCACGCGCGCCGCGATCTCGCGGGCCTCGTTGCGCGACGTGGCGCTGCCACTGGCCGGCTGCGGAATCCCGAGGTCCCAGAGCAGTTGCGCGAAGCGCTGGCGGTCCTCCGCCAGGTCGATGGAATCAGGCGAGGTGCCGAGGATGGTGACACCCGCCTCCTGCAGCGACAGCGCCAGCTTGAGGGGCGTCTGGCCGCCGAACTGCACCACGCACGCGACGTCGGGGTTGCCCTGGCGCTCGCGGTCGATGACGGCCATGACGTCCTCGAACGTCAGCGGCTCGAAGTTTAAGCCGGTCGGCCGTGTCGTAGTCGGTGGACACGGTCTCCGTTGCAGTTGACCATGATGGTCTCGAAGGACTCCTTGCGGAAGCCGAAGACCGCGTGGCAGCAGCAGTAGTCGAACTCGATGCCCTGGCCGATGCGGTTCGGGCCGCTGCCGAGGATGATGATTCGGCGCGGTCGGTGGGCTCCGCCTCGCAGTCCTCCTCGTAGCTGCGTACATACGGCGTGAACGACTCGAACTCGGCGGCGCAGGTGTCGATGCGCTTGTAGGCCGATGAGCCCCAGCTCGTGCCGCCGCTCGCGAATCGCCGTGGCGTCGGCCCCGAGGATCTCGGCCAGCTCCTGGTCGCTGAAGCCGCGCGCTTCAGCGCGCGCAGCAGGTCGGGTGACATGTCGCGCAGCCCGATCATCTCCGCCGTCCGCCGCAGTTCGACCAGCGCCGCGAACTGATCGAGGAACCAGGGGTCCATGCGTCAGCTCGTGCAGCCGCTCGACCGTCCAGCCCTTGTCCAGCGCCCGGAACAGCGCCCACATCCGGCGGTCGGTGGGCACCACCAGGTCGCGCCGGAGCGTCGCCTCTTCGTCCTCCTGCTGGCCCTCGCGATCGTCGCGGGCGTCGGCCCGGCGGAAGAGCAGCCCCTCCTTGCCGAGCTCGAGCGACCGGATGCCCTTCAGGAAGGCCTCCTTGAAGGTGCGCCCGATCGACATGGCCTCCCCCACCGACTTCATCTGCGTGGTGAGCGTCCGATCGGCCTGCGGGAACTTCTCGAAGTTCCAGCGCGGGATCTTCACGACCACGTAGTCGATGGTGGGCTCGAAGGAGGCGGGGGTGAGCCGCGTGATGTCGTTGGGGATCTCGTCGAGGCGATAGCCGAGCGCCAGCTTGGCCGCGATCTTGGCAATCGGGAACTCCGGTGGCCTTCGACGCCAGCGCCGACGATCGCGACACGCGCGGGTTCATCTCGATGACCGTCATGCGGCCGTCGGCCGGGTTGACGGCGAACTGGATGTTGGAGCCGCCGGTCTCGACGCCCACGCGGCGGATGATGCGCCGCGCGGCGTCGCGCATGCGCTGGTATTCCTTGTCGGTCAGTCTGGGCGGGCGCCACCGTGATGCTGTCGCCGGTGTGGACGCCCATCGGGTCCACGTTCTCGATGGAGCAGATGACGACGAAGTTGTCGGCGCCGTCGCGCATCACCTCGAGCTCGTACTCCTTCCAGCCGATGACGGACTCCTCGACGAGCACCTCGTGCACCGGGCTCAGGTCGAGGCCGCGCGAGCAGATGTCCTTGAACTCCTCGAGGTTGTAGGCGATGCCGCCGCCGACGCCGCCCATGGTGAACGACGGGCGGATGATGGCCGGGAACCCGGTGTCCTCGACGATCTTCAGCGCCTCGTCGATCGTCTCACCACGGCGCTCTTCGGCATGTCGATGCCGATCTCGCGCATGGCGTTCTTGAACAGCAGCCGGTCCTCGGCCACCTTGATGGCCGGGATCTGCGCGCCGATGAGCTCGACGCCGTGGCGCGCGAGGATGCCGAGCTCGTCGAGCTGCACCGCGAGGTTGAGGGCCGTCTGCCCGCCCACCGTCGGCAGCAGCGCGTCCGGCTGCTCCTTCTCGATGATGCGCTCGAGGGCCTCGGCGGTGAGCGGCTCGACGTAGGTGCGGTCGGCCAGCCTGGGGTCGGTCATGATCGTCGCGGGGTTGCTGTTCACCAGCACGACCTCGAGCCCTCGCTCCGCAGCGCCTTGAGCGCCTGCGTCCTCGAGTAGTCGAACTCGCAGGCCTGGCCGATCACGATCGGGCCGGACCCGATCACCAGCACACGGGAGATATCCGTTCGTTTCGGCATCGCTCGGTTACTTGGCTTCCATTTCCTGGATGAACTGCGTGAACAGGTAGTCCGCGTCGTGGGGCCCCGGGGACGCCTCGGGGTGGTACTGCACGGAGTAGATGGGCTTGGACAGGTGCCGCAGGCCCTCGATGGTCCCGTCGTACAGGTTGAGGTGCGTGACGCGTGCGGTCGAGGGCAGCGAGTCCGGGTCCACGGCAAATCCGTGGTTCTGCGAGGTAATCTCCACCGCGCCCGTGTCGAGCTGCTTCACCGGGTGGTTCGCGCCGCGGTGGCCGAACTTCAGCTTGAAGGTGCGCGCACCCAGCGCGAGCCCCATGATCTGGTGCCCGAGGCAGATGCCGAACATGGGGACGCCCGTGTCCACCAGGGTCTTCACGTTCTCCACCGCGTAGGACACCGCCGCCGGATCCCCGGGGCCGTTGCTCAGGAAGACGCCGTCGGGCTCCCAGGCCAGTACCTCGCTCGCCGGCGTGCTGGCCGGGAACACGCGGACCTGGCACCCATGCGCCGAGAGGCGCCGCAGGATGTTCAGCTTGATGCCGTAGTCATAGGCCGCCACCTTGAGGGGCCGCGACGCCCGCTTGAGCGGCGGTACGCCGAACGAGGCCTCGGTCACCGCATCCGCCAGCGTCGTCGTGAAGTCGTAGGGCTCGGCGCAGGTGACGGTGCGCACCAGGTCGCTGCCCTCCATCTCGGGGATGCCGCGTGCCTTCTCGACGAGCGCGTCGGTGTCCACCTGGCCGGTGGCGATGATGCCGCGCATGACGCCGGCCGAGCGCAGCTTGCGCGTGAGCGCGCGGGTGTCGATGTCGCCAATCGCCACGATCCCGTGCTGCACCAGGTAGTCCCGCAGCGTCCCCTGTGCCCGCCAGTTGCTGGAGATGGGCGACGGGTCGCGCATGACGAAGCCCGCCACCTTCGGCGCCCCGGATTCCTGGTCGGTGCCGGCCACGCCGTAGTTGCCAATCTGCGGCGCCGTCATCGTCACGATCTGCCCGGCGTAGGACGGATCGGTCAGCACTTCCTGGTAGCCGGTCATGCTGGTGTTGAAGACGACCTCGCCGGAGGTCTCTCCGGCGGCGCCCGCGGACACACCGCGGTAGCAGGTCCCGTCTTCCAAGGCGAGGACAGCGTTCATCGAGGCTCCTGTAGGGTCAACGACGCGGCAGCGCGGGCGCGCTCGCCGCCTCCCACCGGCACGGTGGTGGAAACCGGCCGATAGCCGGACAACACCATCGAGACGGTGTGGGTGCCCGGGGCCAGGCGTTCGACGGTCACCGGGGTCTGCCCGACCGGGCGCCCGTCCACGGTGACCGCGGCGCCCGCCGGGCGCGATTCGACGAGCAGCGTACCGGTCGCGGCCGCAGGCGATGGGCGTGTGGACGTCGCGGCAGGCGGTGCCGCAGACCGGCGCGGCGCCGGGGCGGCGCTGGCCTGCAGCCGCACGTCCAGCGTGCCCGATGGCCGCTCGGCCGTCAGCGTCACGCGGCGCTCGTCGGCCGCGAAGCCGTCCCGCAGCAGGCGCACCTGGCGCGTGCCCAGCGGGACATCGTCCAGCCGCAAGGGCGTGACACCGCGGCGCAGGCCGTCCACGAAGACGCTGGCGCCGGCCGGCGTGGACCGCACCTGCAGGCTGCCCGATGTCCGGGCCGGTGGCGCCGCGGGTGCCGGCGCGTTGGCGCGGGGCGTCGTCGCAGGCGCGCCTGCGGCAGGCGCACCTGGGGCCCCCGCATCCGGCGGCGCGGTCGCGCCCGTCGATGGGTCGATCGGGATTGGCTGCGGATCCTCGATGACGGCGGGCGAAGACGGCTGGGCGTCCGGCGCGGCCGGCATCTCCACCGCCGTGGGATCCGCGTTTCGTCCGCGAACCGCCCAGCCCACACCGACGCCGATGGCCAGGCCGACGATGGCGGCGGCCACGATCCACGAGCGGCTTCGACGCGGCGCCGGCTCCACGACCCTCGGTTCGTCCCATGTGGCGCCAAGGGCGGGTGCGGGCGCCGGCTGCGCGGGCCCGGACGATGTCAGCGCCAGGTCGTCATCCGCGACGCTCGCAAACGGCCCCGCCGCTACCGGAGTGCGCTCGGGTTCCGGTTCGGTCTCGGGTTCCGGCACGCGTGCACGCACGGGCTCGGGCTCCGGGTCCCAGGCCGGCCCGCTGTGCGGGACCAGTGCGAGATCGTCGTCTCCATCATCGGACACATGCGGGACGGCGTCCGCTGAGTGATCGTCGCCGAGGCTGTCTGGATGCTCCTCGGGAAAGTCCTGCAGCGGGAGCGGCACGGGACTGGCGGCCGGGCCGCGGCTCCGCTTCCGGCTCGCTCGCGGTGCCTCATCTTCCAGGGGTGACACCAGCGCGGACAGCGCGTCCACCAAGGCGGCATTCGATCCGAAGCGCGCGTCCGGATCCGCATGCAGCGCCCGGCCGAAGACGAGACCGAGCGCGTCGCGATCCCCGCCGGCAACCGGCGCCATGTCACCCGGAACGAACGTCGATGCGGGCCGGCGGCCCGTGGCCCACTCGTAGGCGAGCGCGGCCAGTGAGAAGCGGTCGCCGGCGGCCGTGGCGCGGCGGGCGCCAGTTCCGCGCGCGATAGGTCGGCGAATGGGCATGCGCTCGCCCAGCCCCGCCGAGGAGCGGCCACACGCCGGAGCCCGGTCAGCGCGGTCTCGAGCTCGGCGACGATGATGTCCCGTGGATGCAGGGCGCCGTGGAACACGTCCCGCTCTGCGGCGGCATCGAGGGCCCCGGCCAGCGAGCGCAGGCGCGGGGATGATGTCGGCCAGCACGGCAGGCCCGAACTGTTTGAGGGCCACGTCGAGGGGTCGCCGGCGGCGCATGAGGTGGCGAGATAGGGTGTGTGCCCGTGCAACCCGGCGCTGAGCGGCGTGACCGCCGCGCTCATGCGTGGCAGCGTCGCCACCAGGGCGAGCGCCTGGCGAGCGCGCCCGCATGACCGGGCGGCAGAGCGACAGTGAAGAGCTTGACGGCAACAGTGGTGTCGGATTCTGGATCAACCGCGCGGAATACCGGTCCACACGTGCCGGCTCCGAGTTGGTGCAGGACACGGAAGCGGCCGATCGCCGCGGGTGGGACGTCGAACAGCGAGCCTTCCCCGGTCACGTGCTGACCCGCGATATTATCACGCGCAGTTGACACGCCCCGACCGCTCTGCAACAGCATGCAGGCGGTGCCTGCCGACGCCACCACTACACCGACCGCCCAGCACCTGGCCGTCGATATTCGCCAATTCCTCTGGATCCGTCGGCTCGCGGCCGACTACGCCTTCGACTACGCCAAGGTCGACGCGTTCTACGCCGGGAACCCCGCCACCGGATGCCTGGGCGGACGCCATCGTCCGATCGCAGGCCACGGCGCGCAAGCCCGCCGACCTGGCACGGGTCCTGGCGGCGCAGCAAGCCCAGCGTGACGCGCCGCTCGCCTCGCGCGAGAACGCCGCGCGCCTCGCCGATCCCGCCACCCGGGTCGTCATCACCGGGCAGCAGGCCGGGCTCTTCGGCGGCCCGCTCTTCACGCTCCTCAAGGCGCTCACCGCCATGCGCCTCGCCGCCGACGCCGAGCGGGACCACGGCGTGCCCGTCGTCCCCGTCTTCTGGATCGACGCCGAGGATCACGACTGGCCCGAGGTTTCGGGCTGCACCGTGCTCGACGACGAGTTGACGCCGCGGACGGTGGAGCTCGCCAACCTCGAAGGGGCGGGCGAACGGACAATCGCGTCGCTCACGCTCACCGCGGACACCGGCCGCGCGATCGACGAACTGGCGGCCACCTCCCGGACACGGAGTTCCGGGACGAGCTGGTGGCGGGGCTTCGGCGCGCCTATCAGCCGGGGCGCGGCATGGCGGCCGCCTTCGGCTGTTGGATCGAATCCGTGCTCGGTCCGCAGGGCCTGGTGGTCTACGACTGTTCCGACCCGGCGGCCAAGCCGCTCGCCCGCGACATCTTCATCAAGGAGATCGCCGAACCGGGACGGACGGCGGAACTGGCCAGCGAAGCCGGCAGCATCTCATCACCCGCGGGGTACACGCGCAGGTCACGCCGGCCGAAGGCGCCATCTCACTCTTCCATCTCGACGCCAACCGCGAGTCCATCAAGGCCGTCAACGGCCGCGTCGCCATCGGCGGCCGCGAGCTGACGCTCCAGGAGCTGGCGGCCGAGGCGCAGGCGAGGCCCGAGCACTTCAGCCCCAACGTGCTGCTGCGTCCCGTCGTGCAGGACGCCGTCTTCCCCACCATCTGCTACGTGGCCGGTCCCAACGAGCTGGCGTACCTCGGCCAGCTCCGCGCCGTCTACGCGCACTTCGGCATCGCGATGCCCCTCATCTACCAGCGGGCCACGGCCACGCTGGCCGACTCGGCGACGCTGCGCTTCCTCAACCGGTACACGCTGGAGCTCACCACCCTGCAACAGCAGGACGAGCGGGTGCTCAACGCCCTGCTCGAGGCACAACTGCCCCCGACCGTCGAGCAGGCGCTGTCGTCGGTGGCGGCGCAGATCGACGAGCGGATGGCCGCCCTCGCGGACGTCGTCCCGCAGATCGACCAGACGCTGTCCGGCACCGTCAAGACGACGCTCGGCAAGATGCAGCACGAGATGCACACGCTGCACAACAAGGTGATTCAGGCGGCCAAGCGCAAGGACGAGACCCTGCGCCGGCAGTTCACCCGGGCGCGCGCGCTCACGTTCCCCAACGGGCACCCGCAGGAACGCGAAATCGGCTTCGTGTGGTTCCTCAACCGCTATGGCCCGGCCCTGGTGACGCGGCTGGCGCAGGACATCCCGCTCGGGATGGGACACCACTACGTCCTGACCATCTGACCCGCGGCGATCCTGGAAGACGTTGGTGGCCCGCCGCGCCCGAACATCCCGCACACGCCGCACGCCCTCGCGTCTGTCGCGCGCGGTGAAGGCCCTCCGGCGGCGCCGGCTGCTGGTGCCGCTGGCGGCCAGCCTCGCGATCGGCGCCATCGTGGTCTCCGGCGCACTCGGCTTCTACTACGTCCGGTTCTCGCGCCTCATCGACGCCCGCCTGCACGGCGAACGGGACCGCGTGATCCCGCGTGTCTTCGCGAGGCCGCTCACCTTCTCCACCAGCCAGATCATCGGGCCGGCCGAAGCGGTCGCCCGGCTCAACGATCTCGGGTACGCCGAGAGCGGCCAGGCCGACACGCCCGGCGCCTTCACGCGCGCGGCCGACCGCGTGACGCTCGTTCCCCGCGCCGGAGAGGCGCGCGGCCAGCGCGTCGTCCTCAGCTTCTCGGCGCCGATCGCCCGGCGTGGCGGCGCCTCGCGGCCGGCGCGCCTGAGCGGGCTCGCCATCGGCGGCGCCGATGCCTCGCGCGTGACGCTCGATGCCCCGGTGCTGACGGGCCTGGTCTCGGGCGGGCGCGAGAAGCGCCGGCGCGTGGCGCTCGACGCCATTCCCACGCGCATGCGGCAGGCGGTCCTGGCCATCGAGGACCGGCGCTTCTACTACCACCCCGGCGTGGATCCCATCCGCATGGCCGGTGCGCTCGCCACCAACCTGACCGGCTCCCGCGGGTACCTCGTCGGCGCCAGCACCATCACGCAGCAGCTCGCGCGCAACTTCTTCCTCACCGAGGCGATGGCCGAGGAACAGCAGTCGGGCCAGCGGTCGTTCCGCCGCAAGCTCCTCGAGCAGTTCATGGCCCTCATCCTCGAGACCCGCGCCTCGAAGGACGAGATCCTCGAGCTGTACCTCAACGACGTGTACCTCGGGCACCGGGGCTCGTTCGCGGTACACGGGGTCGCCGAAGCGTCGCGGATCTTCTTCGGCAAGGACGTGACCAACGTAAGCCTGGCCGAAGCCGCGCTCATCGCCGGCGTCATCCAGTCCCCCTACAACCACTCGCCGTTCACGAGCGTGGACCGGGCCCGCGACCGGCGCAACGTCGTCCTGCGCGCCATGGCCGACGCCGACTACATCAGCGCCGACGCGGCCGAGCGCGCCATGGCCGACCCGATCACGGTGGTGCCGCGCGCCCTCGACAACGAGGCGCCCTACTTCGTGGACCACATGCGGCAGATGCTCGACGCCGCCTGGCCGGGGCTGACCGAGCGCGACGCGCCGCTCGACGTGTACACGACGCTCGACCTCAACGTGCAGCGCGCGGCGCAGGACGCCGTGTCCACCGGGCTGTCACGGGTGGACGCCGCGCTGGCGCGCCGGAAGAAGGGGCGTCGCGCGCAGGCGGCGCTGGTCGCCGTTGACCCGCGCTCCGGCGACGTGCTGGCGCTGGTGGGCGGCCGCTTCTACAACCAGTCCCAGTTCAACCGCGCGACCCTCGCGCGGCGCCAGCCCGGATCGACGTTCAAGCCCTTCGTCTACCTGGCGGCGTTCGAGCACGCGGCCGACGAGGGCCTCGCCGACCTCACGCCCGCCACCCTCGTGTGGGACGAGCCCACGACGTGGACGGTGAACGACGAGGACTGGACGCCGCACAACTACGACGACGCCTACGACGGCCAGATCACGCTGCGGCGCGCGCTGGCGCTGTCGCGCAACGTCGCCGCCATCAAGGTGGCGGAGCAGACGGGGTTCGACGAGGTGGCGCGGCTGTGGAATCGGGCCGGCATCGGGCCTCAGCGGCTGAAGGGCTACCCGTCGATTGCGCTCGGCGTGTTCGAGCTGTCTCCCTACGAGGTCGCGACCGCCTACACGCTGTTCGCCCGAGGCGGCGAGACCGCGCCGCTCCGCACTATTGCGCACATCGTCAGCGGCGGCCGGACGCTGAGCCCGCCGACCGAGCCCGGCGTGCGGGTGGCCCGGCCGTCCACGACGTACCTGGTGACCAACCTGATGCGCAGCGTCCTGTCCGAGGGCACCGGGGCGGCGGCCCGGGCCGCGGGGTTCGGCCTCGACGCGGCCGGCAAGTCGGGCACCACTAACGACCTGCGCGACGCCTGGTTCGTGGGCTTCACACCCGAGCTGCTGGCGGTGGTGTGGGTTGGCGTGGACGACAACCAGCCGCTGGGGCTGAGCGGCTCACAGGCCGCCCTGCCGATCTGGACCGCGTTCATGCAGCAGGCGCTCGCCGGACGCCCGAGCGTGCCGTTCGAGGTGCCGGAGGGCGTCAGCTTCGTCGAGATCGATCGCGACACCGGCCGGCTGGCCACGCCCGCCTGTCCACGGGTGGCCGCCGAGGCGTTCCTGGCGGGCACCGAGCCGCTCGAGTACTGCCCCCTCCACGGGTGGTAGCCCGCCGGCGCGGACCGGTATACTGCCCCTGTGAACCACGAGATCTTCGCGGCCATCGGCGAGGCGCTGACCAAGGGCGAAGAAGTGGCCCTCATCACCATCGTGGCATCGAACGGCTCCACGCCGCAGCGCGTAGGCGCCAAGATGCTCGTGTTCGCCGACGGCCGGACCGTGGGCACCATCGGCGGCGGTGCTACGAGCACGACGCGCTCGGCAAGGCGCGCGAAGCCCTGCAGACCCGCCGGCCAGCGACGGTCAGCGACGACCTCAACGACGACTTCGCCGAGGAGACCGGCCTGGTGTGCGGCGGCCAGATGGAGGTCTTCATCGAGCCGCTCGAAGCCCCGCCGGCGCGCATGTGTTCGGTGCGGGACAGTCGGCTACTACCTGGCCCGCGCGGCCTCGGATGCCGGTTTCGAAGTCCACGTGGTGGACGATCGCGCCGCGTTCGCCAACCGCGAGCGCTTCCCCTTTGCGGCGTCGGTCGTGGTGGACGACATCCCGACGTGGCTCGCGCAGGCGCAGCTGCCGCCGTCGGCCTACGCCGTGATCGTCACGCGCGGCCACCGGCACGATCTCGACGCGCTCGCCGCGCTCGCGCCGCGCGAGCTCCGCTACCTGGGCCTCATCGGCAGCCGCGCCAAGGTCGCCCGCATCTACGACCAGTTGCTCGCCGCCAACCAGGCGACGCTCGAGCACCTCTCCCGGGTGCACGCACCAATCGGCCTGGACATCGGCGCCGTGACCCCGCAGGAGATCGCCGTGAGCATTGCGGCCGAACTGGTGGCCATCCGGCGCGGCAAGGCGTCGAGCATCTCCGACGCCTCCCTGCGGTGGATGCCGAAGGGGAAGAAGGGCGCGGAAGTTCAGAAGTAGGAATGCAGAATTCAGAAATGATTTCTTCATTCTGAATTCGTCATTCTGAATTCCGTTCCCCTCCCCCGTGCTCCTGCTCCGCGGCGCCACCATCCTCACCATGAACGACGCCTTCGACATCGTCGAGGGCGACGTGCTCGTGGACGGCTCGCACATCGCGGCCGTCGGCGCGGTCGATGCGCCCCCGGGGACGCCCGTGATCGACACGCAGGGCGACTACCTGCTGCCCGGCTTCGTCCAGACGCACGTGCACCTGTGCCAGACCCTCTTCCGGGGACTGGCCGACGACCTGGCCCTGCTCGACTGGCTTCGCACGCGGATCTGGCCGCTCGAGGCCGCGCATACGCCCGACACGCTGGTCGCTTCGGCCGCCACCGCCGTCGCCGAGCTGATTGCGGGCGGCACGACCACCGTGCTGACGATGGAGACGGTGCACGACACGGACGCGGTGTTCGAGACCGTCGCGGCCATGGGCCTCAGGGCCGTCATCGGCAAGTGCCTCATGGACGCGGACGAGGACGTCCCCGCGCGGCTCACCGAAACCACCCGGCGCGCGATCGACGAGAGCCTGGCCCTGGCTCGCCGGTGGCACGGTGGCGCAAACGGCCGCCTGCGTGCGGCGTTCGCGCCGCGCTTCGCACTGTCGTGCACGCGCGAGCTGCTCGAAGCCCTTGCCACGCTGGCCACGGAGGAGGGGCTGCTGGTCCACACGCACGCGTCCGAGAACCGCGACGAAGTCCGCCTGGTGCGCGAGCGCACGGGCTTCGGCAACGTCGACTACTTCACCGAGGTCGGCCTGGCCGCTCCGCACCTGTGCCTGGCGCACTGCGTGTGGGTGGACGCGCGCGAGCAGGAACTCATCGCCGAGCGAGACGTGAAGGTCCTGCACTGCCCCGGCTCGAACCTCAAGCTCGGGTCGGGCATTGCGCCCGTGGCCGAGCTGCGGGCGCGGGGCGCCTGTGTCTCGCTGGGTGCCGATGGCGCCGCGTGCAACAACCGCCTCGACATGTTCCAGGAGATGCGGCTGGCGGCCACACTGCAGGCCGCCCGCGTGGGCCCCGGGGCGTTGCCGGCACGGGACGTCCTCGCCATGGCGACGCGCGAGGGCGCGCGCACGCTCGGCCTCGAGCGCGAGATCGGAACGGTCGCCCCCGGAAAGCGGGCGGATCTCGTGCTGGTCCGGCGTGACGCCCCGCACACCGCGCCGGACGCCGACCCGTACGCGACGCTCGTCTATGCGGCCGGGCCAGCCGACGTGCGCACCGTGCTGGTGGACGGCGAGGTGCTGGTCGCCGACGGCCGCCCGACCCGCTGGGACGCCGCCGCCCTGGCGGCCCGGGCCCGAGCGGCCGCCACCGCACTCCGGCGCCGGGCCGGCGTGTGAGCAGCCACGCAGCCGTTCCCGGGCCATCCACTGGCAGGTCAGCGGGTTCCGGGCGGCGCCCCGGCGGCGGTTTGCTATACTGCTAGCAGTCCGCCAGAGAGACTGCTAATGGCGCCCCCTACCCTGTCCGACCGTACGCGCCGAGTGCTCGCCGCCCTGGTGCGGGAGTACATCGAGACGGGCGAACCGGTGGCGTCGGCCACGCTGATGCGCCGGTCCGGGCTCAGCGTGTCGTCGGCAACCATCCGGAACGTGCTCGCCCAGCTCGAGGAGATGGGGTACGTCTGGCAGCCGCACACCTCGGCCGGCCGCGTGCCGACCGATCAGGGCTACCGCTTCTACGTGGACCTGCTGCTCGAGAACCGGCGCGTCACGCGGGACGTGTCCGGCGTCGAGGCCCGCCTCCGGCAGGAGGCCGGCGACTCGCCGCTCATCACGGACCTGCTCCTGTCCACCTCGCACGTGCTGTCCGAGGCGTCCCGGCACGTGGGATTTGCCATCGCGCCGGCCAACGAGGACGCGGTCTTCCACCGCATCGAGTTCATCCCGCTGAGCGGCTCCCGCATCCTGGTGGTGATGGTCTCGCGCGCCAACCAGGTGTCCCAGAAGATGGTGGACATCGGCGAGGACGTCGGCCAGAGCGAACTGGTGCAGGCGGCCAACTTCCTGAACAGCGAGTTCGGCGGGCTCAGGCTCGAAGACGTGCGCTCGGGCGTGCGGGAGCGGCTTCGGGAGGAGCGGACGCGTACGATCAGCTCCTGGGCCTCGCCCTCCGGCTCGCGAGCCAGACCCTCGAGAACCTGCAGGGCACCACTGCCGTGTATATCGAAGGGGCCTCCACGCTGCTGGAGCAGGTGGTCGAGGCCAGCGGCATTTCGGCAACGACCCTCGGCGCCCTGCTGCGCATGGTCGAACAGAAGCAGCGGCTCGTCCGCCTGTTGAACGAGTACATCGACGGTCCGGGGCTGACGGTCGTCATCGGCACCGAGCACAGCGATCCGGAGCTGCGCCCCTTCAGCCTCATCGCCTCCACCTACTTCGACGGCCGCGGCACCGGAACCGTGGGCGTCATCGGCCCGACGCGCATGAAATACTCGCGCGCCATCACCGCGGTGGACGTCGCAGCCCTGGCCGTGGCCCGCGTGCTGAAGGACGTCAACCAGAACGACTCGCACTGACCATGAGCGACCATCAGGAACCCACGCCGGCATCCGGCGCCGACCAGCCTGCCACCGACCCCGGCATCGACCCGGGCCGCAAACTCGCCGACCAGCTCCAGCAGGAGCGCGACGAGCTGTACGACCGCCTGCTGCGCAAGTCGGCCGAGTTCGACAACTTCCGCAAGCGCATCGAGCGCGAACGGAAGGACTTCACGGAGTGGGCGGCCGCCGAGGTCCTGGGCGACCTCGTTGCCGTGATGGACGACTTCGACCGGGCGCTCGCCGCGGACGCCCCACCCGAGGCCCAGGGCTACAAGACGGGCGTCGAGCTGATCCACCGGGCACTCGCCGAGCTGGTGCGCAAGCGCGGGGTCACCCCCATCCAGGCGCTCGGCGCCGACTTCGATCCCCACCTCCACCAGGCGGTGGCCTATGATGCCGTCGAGGGCGCCCGTGAGGGTGAGGTCGTCGAGGAGCTTCGCAAGGGCTACATGCTGGGCGAGCGCCTGCTGCGTCCCTCGCTCGTGAAGGTCGCCAAGGCATCGTGAGCAAGCGCGACTACTACGAGGTGCTCGGCGTCATCCGGACGGCGAGCGACGGGGAGATCAAGAGCGCCTACCGGAAGCTCGCGCTCACCTATCATCCCGATCGCAACCCGGGCAACAAGGAGGCCGAGGACCGCTTCAAGGAGGCGGCCGAGGCCTACGCGGTCCTCGCCGACGCCGACAAGCGGGCACGCTACGACCGCTTCGGGCACGCCGGCGTGGGTGGCGCGGCCGGTGGCGTAGACCCCACCATCTTCGCCGACTTCCAGGACATCTTCGGCGGCCTGGGCGACATCTTCGGCTTCGGCGACATCTTCGGCGGCGGACGCCGCCGCGGAGGGCCGCAGCGCGGCGCCGACCTCCGCTACGACATGGAGATCGGGTTCGAGGACTCGGCGCACGGCACCGAGAGCACGATCCAGATTCCGCGCCTCGAATCCTGCGACACGTGCGCGGGCTCCGGCGCCGCGCCCGGCACGAGCGTCAGCCAGTGCCCGCAGTGCCGCGGGACCGGCCAGCTCCGCTACCAGCAGGGCTTCTTCACCGTCGCGCGTACGTGCGGCCAGTGCCGGGGCACGGGCAAGGTCATCGCCAAGCCCTGTGAGACCTGCCGCGGGCAGGGCGCGGTGGAGAAGGAACGCAAGCTCGTCGTCAAGATCCCCGCCGGCATCGCCAGCGGCCAGCGCCTGCGGCTGACCGGCGAAGGCGAGGCCGGCGCGCAGGGCGGGCCTCCCGGCGACCTCTACGTCGTCATCCACGTCAAGGACCACGCGTTCTTCCAGCGCGAAGGCAACGACCTGCACTGCGTGGCGCCGCTCTCCATCACGACGCTGTCACTCGGCGGCGAGATCGTCGTCCCCGGCCTCGACGGCGACGAGACCGTGAAGGTGCCGGAGGGCACGCAGCCGGGCGCGACGCTGCGCGTGAAGGGCAAGGGCATGCCGGACGTCGGCGGCCGCGGGCGCGGCGATATCCTCGTCACGGTCCAGGCCTCGGTGCCGAAGAAGCTGAACAAGGAGCAGCGCAAGCTGCTCGAACAGCTCGCCGCGACCCTGCCGCCGCAGAAGTTCGAGCCGCGCCGCGGCGACGAACACCCCGAGGAGGAACGCGGCCTCTTCGGGAAGATCTTCGGATGAGTTCAGAGTCCGGCCTTCGACGTCAGGCGCCGGCCCCGCACCGCGGTCGTGGGCGGCGCTGGTCATCGAAGCGCCCGGCCTCGACGACCCTCCGGCGGCCGAGGACCGGGTGGCGGTCCTGCTCGACGACTTCTCGCCTCAAGCGATCGAGGATCTGGCCGAACGTCCCCTGCCGCCCGGGGGCCTCTGGGATCCGACGTTCCCGCCGATCCCCGAACCACCGCCAACCCCGCTCCGGTGGCGCGCCTTCTTCGCCGACACCGACACGCGCGACCGCGCGGCTCGCGCGCTCGGCGACGCGCTACCCACGCTGATGTTGACGGCCGTGGACGTGCCAGACGAGGACTGGGCCGCGCGGTCGCAGGCCTCGCTCACTGCCGTGACCGCCGGCCGCTTCGTCGTCGCGCCGCCCTGGGACATACCCGGGGCACCGGCCGACGGTGTCATCATGATCGTCATCGAACCGTCGCGCGGCTTCGGCACCGGGCATCATCCAACGACGCGGCTGTGCCTGCGGCTGCTGTCGGACATCGACGTCGCCGGCCGCCGCGTGCTGGACATCGGCACCGGCTCCGGTGTGCTGGCCATGGCTGCCGCCCTCGCCGGTGCAGCCTCCGTCATTGCCATCGACGTGGATCAGGACGCGATCGACTCGGCCCGTGCGTCCGCCTCGCTCAACCCGTTGCCAGAGGTCGTCACCTTCGACGTGGCCGACTTCCGCACCACTCCGCCAGAGGCCGCGGATCTGGTCCTCGCCAATCTCACCGGCGGCATGCTCCGCGTGACGGCCGAGGCCCTGCTCGCGCTCGTCGCTCCCGGCGGCACGCTCGTCCTGAGCGGTTTCGACACCTCCGAAGCGCCGGCCGTCCGCGCCGCCTTCGCAGACTTGACCGACGCCGGGCGCATCGAGGAAGCCGACTGGGTGGCGCTCCACCTGCGACGCTAACCATCGGCGTCTGCGCTCCCCGATCGGCCCGCGCTCCTCCCCCTCCGATCAGCGCCATCTGCGCCATCTGCGCCTTCTGCGCCATCTGCGGCCCCTGCCCCATCAGCGCATCTGCGTCATCTGCGGCCTCCGCGTCATCTGCGGCCCATCAGCGGCCCACGGCGCGCTGCTGCCCCTTCTCGCGGCGCTGGTTCCACGAGTCCACGAGGCGCCGCAGGTCCGTGATGGGCTGCTCGCTGTCGTCCACCTGCAGCCGCATCACCACGTCGTTGTTCAACCAGACGCCCTGTCCCTTGCCCACGATCAGGATGGCCGCCGACTGCATGCCGCGCTTGTCGCCGCCAGCGACCTGACCGGCCTCGAGCGCCGCGACGAGCCGCTGTGAGAGGTGGCCCTTCGTGGATTCGAACGCGGCCACCATGCCATCGACGACGGCCTGCCCGGCGAGGATGTTGCCCTGTGCGGTACAGAAGGTGCCCTGTTTGTGTCCCGCCCACTCCGTGGCCTTCGGCCCGGTGTACACGGCGGTGTGCCCCTGCTGGTCGATGACGGCGAACTGACGGCCTTCCTTCGTCCACCGCTCGGGCGCCGGGTCGGGATCGCTGTCCCAGATTGCCTTGATGATGGCCTCCGGCTTCATGCCCGCGCGCAGGAGCGCGAGGGCCTTGGGCCCGTAGCTGACGTCCACGATGGCCTGCGTGGCCGCCGCGCCCACGCCGGCCTCCGCCCACAGCACGCCGTTGCCGACGCTGAACACGCGCGACTGGACGGCACCGCCGACCTCACCGGTTGCCGGGTCGTACCCGAGAATCGAGAACGTCGCCACCGGATCCTGCGCCGACACCACCGGCGTCATCAGCGCCACGGCCGCCACCATTGCCACCACTACCCGCGTCATCACATCCTCCAGTCGCGCCAGATTCGGGTCCTACCAGCCTGCCCATCCCTCGAACAACGCCGCCATCGCCACGATCGGCGCCACGTCGGCCCGCAACGTGCGTCGGCCGAGGGACACCACGCTGTACCCCGCGTCGCGCGCGGCGGCCAGTTCCCCGGCCGTCCATCCGCCTTCCGGGCCGACGAGCAGCGTCGCGGAGGACGCGCGCGGCACGTCGGACATCGCGCGTCCGGCGCCAGCCGCCGGCTCGGCCAGCACGATGCCGGTCCCCTCGACCGGTTCGCGCAGCCAGTCGGCCAGTGACGTCGGCGGCGCGATCTCGGGCACCACGGCACGCCCGCACTGCTTCATCGACGAGCGGGCGATCCGCTGCCAGCGGGCCACGCGCTGACCGCGCGCCAGCGCCGCACGCGTGGTCTCGGCGCGCGCGCTCACGACCGGCACCACGCGCGCGACGCCCATCATGGTGGCATCGCGGACGACGGCGTCCATCGCGTCGGCCTTGAGCACGCTCATCGCGAGCACGACGCGGACGGCGGGCTCTGGCGCCGCCTCGAGCTCGCCCAGCAGGCTGACCAGCACACACGCTCGCGAGGCCTCGTCGACGCGGGCGTGGAACACACGGCCGCTGCCGTCGAGCACGTCCACCTCGGCGCCGGGCCCGAGGCGCAGCACCCGTGCCAGGTGATGGGCCTCGTCGCCCTCCACCCGGCCGTGACGCGCGTCGGCGTCGAGATCCGTCAGGTGGAAGCGCGGCCGCACGCGGTCATTGTAGCCGGGTGCGGCAGGCCGATTCGGCCGTGCGGCCGCGCTTGATCCCGCGCGCGTCGGCCCGTACCATCGATCCAGCGGGAGGGTTGCATGTACCGACGATTGATCGTGGCCGGCCTCATCGCCATCATGCCTCGCGTGGCCGCTGCTGACGAGGTCGTGCTGCGCGGCGGCGGACGCCTCTCCGGCCGCATCGTCGAGCGGACCGCGACGTCGATCGCGGTGGACGTCGGCCCGGGCGTGATCACGGTGTCGCTCGACCGCGTGGTGAGCATCGACGAGCGGCGCACGCCGCTGCACGAGTACCACGATCGCGTCGGCCGCCTCGCCGACGACGATGCCGGCGGCTGGGTGCAGCTTGGCCGCTGGGCGTCCGCACAGGGACTCAACACCCAGGCCAACGACGCGTTCAGGCGCGCGCTCGCCGCCGACCCGCAGAGCGCGGACGCGAACACCGCCCTGGGACGCGTGAACGTCGAGGGGCGCTGGGTGAGCGAGGACGACGCCTACCGGCTGCGCGGGTTCGAGCAGTTCGAGGGCCGGTGGATGCCGGCTGCCGACGTCCGCGCCGTTCTCGAACGCCGCGATCGCGAGCGCGCCGACCGGCTCGCCGATCTCGAGGCCGCCCGCCGCGTGCGCGAGGCCGACGCCCGTGCCGCGGAGGCCGAGGCGCGTGCTCGTGAGGCCGAGGCCGCGGCGCGCGCGCAGGTCTGGACCGTCCCGCTCTGGTGGGGCACCTGGTCACCGGCGTACACGCGCCCGGGACATCAGCGCGCGCCGGACACGACGCCCCAGGCGTGGCCGCCCCTGTCGATGTGGCCGTCGGGGCCGCTCGGCGTGTACCCGTCGGGACCACTGGGGCTGTGGTCAGCCCCTTCCGGCACCGTCACACCGCCCGGGTCGTCCACGCGTCCCCGCCAGCGGACCGCGCCGCCGCCGTCTCGTCCTCACGAGGGCGGCCGACGCCCCGCCCGGCGAACGCCGCCGTCCTGAGCTCAGCGGCGCGTCGCCCGGCCGTGTGACGCGCCGGGTATACTGACCGCCGTGTTCTTCCGCGGCCAGACCATCGGCAAGTACCGCATCATCTCCACGTTGGGCTCGGGCGGCTTTGGCGCCGTCTACCTCGCCGAGGACACCTGGATCGACAAGAAGGTCGCGATCAAGGTGCCCCATCGCCAGGGCATGGACTTCGGCGAGCTGCTGCGCGAGCCGCGCCTGCTCGCCTCGCTGAACCACCCGAACATCGTCACGGTCCTGACCGCCGAGAAGCAGGACGATGTCTTTTTCATCGTGATGGAGTACGTGCCCGGCGACACCCTCGAGGCGATCATCGATCGCGAAGGCGCGCTGGACCTTACGCGAGCGCTGGACTACACGTGCCAGATCTCCAATGCCGTCGACCACGCGCAGCAGCAGGGGATCATCCACCGGGACCTGCGGCCCGGCAACGTGCTCGTCACCGAGCAGGGCCTCCTGAAGGTCGCCGACTTCGGCACTTCGCGGTTCCTGGAGATCGCGGCGCACGGCACGACGGTCATCGGCAGCCCGCCGTACATGGCGCCGGAGCAGTTCCAGGGCAAGGCGGTGTTCGCCTCCGACATCTACTCCCTGGGCGTGACGATGTACCAGATGCTCACGGGCGAGCTGCCGTATCACGCGCCCGCGCCGTCGGACCTCGAGAAGCTGATGCGCGGCGAGCTGACGCAGCCGCCCCGCATGAAGAACCCCAAGGTGCCCCGCGTCATCAGCGACATCGTCATGAAGGCGATGGCGCCGGACCTGACGACGCGTTTCCAGCGCGCGGGCGACCTGCTGGATGCCGTGCTGGCCGCACGGGCGGAGATCACGCCGCGCCGGCCGTGGCGCGCGGCAGGCGTGGCCACCGCCACCAGCCCGATGCAGGACATCCAGGCGCGCCTCAAGGCGCGCGAGGCGCCGGCCGCCACCTTCTGCTGGAACTGCAGCAAGGCGCTTCCCGCCCGCGCCGAGGTGTGCCCCTTCTGCCAGGAGCGCCAGTAGTCCTGAGGCATAATCGGCCCATGGGCTTCGACACTCAGGGACACATCTGGATGAACGGTCGGCTCGTCGCCTGGAAGGACGCGACCGTCCACGTCACCGCACACGCGCTGCACTACGGCAGCGCCATCTTCGAGGGCATCCGGTCCTACGAGACGCGCGACGGCAGCGCCGTGTACCGCCTGCCCGAGCACATGCGCCGCCTCTACGACTCGTGCCGCGTGTACCGCATGGACGTGCCGTGGCCGGTCGAGGAGCTGAGCGCCGCCGTGCTCGACACGATTCGGGCCAACGGATTCCGCTCCTGCTACATCCGGCCGCTGGTGTACCGCGGCGCCGAGACCCTGGGGCTCGATCCCCGCCCGTGCCCGGTCGAGGCGACGATCGTCGTGTGGGAGTGGAGCGCGATGTTTGGCGCGGAGGGGCTCGAGAAGGGGATCGACGTGGGCGTGAGCTCGTGGAACCGGCTCGCCCCGAACACCCTGCCCGCCATGGCCAAGGCCTCGGCCAACTACGCGAACTCGGCGCTGATCAAGAT
This sequence comes from Vicinamibacterales bacterium, assembly GCA_041394685.1. Classification (GTDB taxonomy): domain Bacteria; phylum Acidobacteriota; class Vicinamibacteria; order Vicinamibacterales; family UBA2999; genus VFZN01. The sequence continues at coordinate 111,668 of JAWKHU010000035.1, read as the reverse complement.
GCAGGCATCGCTCGACGGCTACGGCGAGGCGATTGCGCTCGACGAAAGCGGCATGGTCAGCGAGGGCAGCGGCCAGAACCTGTTCCTCGTCCGCGACGGTATCGTCTTCACGCCGACGATCAGCTCGTCGATCCTGCAGGGCATCACCCGCGATAGCGTGCTGACGCTGGCCCGGGACCTCGGCTACGAGGTGTGCGAGATGCCCATCCCGCGCGAGATGCTGTACCTGGCCGACGAGGCGTTCTTCTGCGGTACCGCCGTGGAGGTGACGCCGGTCCGGTCCATCGATCGCATCCCGGTCGGACGCGGCACGCGCGGACCGGTGACCGCCGCCATCCAGGAACGGTTTTTCGGGATTCTGCACGGGGACGCACCCGACACCCACGGGTGGCTGACGCCGGTGCCGGCCCTGGTCAGCCGCTAGCGCGACTTTTGCATAGGCCCGGGCGCCATGCACGTCAACGACCTGCTCAAGATTGCCGTCGACAAGGGCGCCTCGGACCTTCACCTCAAGGTCGGCACCTACCCCATGGCCCGTGTACACGGGCAGCTCATGCGGGTGGCCGAGGACAAGAAGCTGGACCACGAGGACCTCGTGGAGATGGCGGCGTCCATCATGTCCGCCACCCAGCGGCAGCGCTTCAAGGACGCGCAGGAGATCGACCTCGCCTACAGCGTGCCGGGGCTGGGCCGCTTCCGGTGCAACGTCTTCCAGCAGCGCGGGACCATCGGCATGGTCCTGCGCGTCATCCCCTTCCGCGTCAAGACGATCGACGAGCTGATGCTCCCGCCTGTCCTGCGCCGGATTGCCGAGGAGGAACGCGGCCTCGTCCTCGTCACCGGCACGACGGGCAGCGGCAAGAGCACGTCGCTGGCGGCGATGATCGACCACATCAACAACACCCGGTCGACCCACGTCATCACCATCGAGGACCCGATCGAGTACCTGCACCGCGACAACATCGCGATCATCACGCAGCGCGAAATCGGCGTGGACACCCGGTCGTTCGCCTACGCGCTGCGCAGCGCGCTGCGCCAGGACCCGGACGTCGTGCTCGTCGGCGAAATGCGCGACATGGAAACCATCGAGACGGCGCTCCACGCGGCCGAAACCGGCCACCTGGTCTTCTCGACGCTGCACACCCTGGACGCCACCGAGACCATCAACCGCATCATCTCGGTGTTTCCGCCCCACCAGCAGAAGCAGATCCGCCTGCAGCTCGCCGTCGTGCTGAAGGCCGCCATCGCCATGCGCCTGGTCCCGCGGGCCGACGGCCAGGGGCGTGTGCCCGCCATGGAAGTGCTCGTGGCGACGCCCTTCATCAAGGACTGCATCATCGACAAGGAGAAGACGCACCTCATCCCGACCGCCATCGCGCAGGGCACCTCGCAGTACGGGATGCAGACCTTCGATCAGTCGATCTTCGACCTCTTCACCCGGCAGCAGATCAGCTACGACGAGGCGCTCCGCTGGGCGTCCAACGTCGACGAATTCAAGCTGCGCGTCCAGGGCATCTCGACCACCTCCGACATGGCGCGGGAGCAGATGGCGAGCAACCTGTTCAGCCAGCCGGCGACCAGTGCGGCGCAGCCCGAAATCACGCGGTTCGGCAAGTAGCGACCCGCCGGACGCCTTCACCACGGCGCTCACGCTCCTGGGCCAGCGTGAGCTGTCCGAGTCGCAGATCCGCGACCGCCTGGCCCGCCGCGGGTGTCAGCCCGCCGACATCGATGCGGCGGTCGCCCGTCTTCGCGCCGACCGCACCCTCGACGATGCCCGGGTGGCCCGGGCGGCCGCACGCCTGGAAGCTGCCATCCGCGGCCGCGGCCCGGCTCGTGTCCGGCAGCGCCTGCGCGCCCTCGGTCTCGCCCCGGACGTGGTGCAGGACGCCCTGGCGGACACCTTTGCCGAAGTCGACCAGGACGCCCTGCTGGAGCAGGCGCTCGACCGCCGCCTCGGCGCGCGGTCGCTCGCCGACCTCGACGACAAGGCCCGCGCGCGGCTGGCCCGCGGCCTCATCGGCCAGGGCTTCGCCCCGGCCCTCGTGCTGGCGCGGGTACGGGAGAAAGGGCGGGGGAGGGCCATTCAGAATGACGAATGAAGAATTCAGAACGTTCTGAATTCTGAATTCTGAATTCTGAATTCCCAAAGTCCCATCCCCCTCAGCCCTTCCCCGCTCCCGCTACACTAGAGACGTGCACCCCAACGAGCTTCGCGCGTCCTTCCTGCAGTACTTCGAGCGCCACGGGCACCGGGCCGTCCCGAGTGCTCCGCTCGTCCCCGGCGACGACCCCACGCTCCTCTTCACCAACGCCGGGATGAACCAGTTCAAGGACGTGTTCCTGGGGCGGGAGACGCGCGACTACCGCCGCGCGGCGACGGTCCAGAAGTGCATGCGGGTGAGCGGCAAGCACAACGACCTGGACAACGTCGGGCCCTCGCTCCGGCACCACACGTTCTTCGAGATGCTGGGAAACTTCTCGTTCGGCGACTACTTCAAGCAGGACGCCATCGAGCTGGCCTGGACGCTACTCACCCGCGAGTGGGGCCTCGACCCGTCGCGCCTGTACGCGACGGTGTTCAAGGGCGAGGCCGGCATTCCGCGCGACGACGAGGCCTACGCGCGCTGGCGGGACTTCCTGCCCGCCGACCATGTCGGCGAACTGGGCCAGGCCGACAACTTCTGGGCCATGGGCGACACCGGTCCCTGCGGCCGCTGCTCGGAGATCTACTACGACCGCGGCGCAGGTGTGCCCGGCTCCGGCCGCTTCATCGAGGACGTCGAAGGCGGCAGCGAACGCTTCGTGGAGATCTGGAACAACGTGTTCATGGAGTTCGCCCGGGACGACCAGGGCGTGCTCGCTCCCTGCCAGCCCCTCCATCGACACCGGCATGGGCCTCGAGCGCCTGGCGGCCGTCGTCCAGGGCACGCTCTCCAACTACGACACGCCGCTCTTCACGCCCGTCCTCGACGCCACCGCCGCGCTCGCCGGCCGTCCCTACGGACGCACCATGGAGCCGGCGGACATCTCGATGCGCGTCGTGGCCGATCACCTGCGGGCCATGACCTTCCTCATCGCCGACGGCGTCGTCCCCTCGAACGAGTGGCGGGGCTATGTGCTGCGGAAGATCATGCGGCGGGCGATGCGGCACGGGCGCAAGCTCGGCCTGCACGAGCCCTTCCTGCACGGCCTCGTGGACGTGCTGGTGCGCGAGATGGGCGGCGCCTACCCCGAACTGCGCGCGGGCCGCGACACCATCGTGCAGGTGGTCCGCGCCGAGGAAGAACGCTTCGACAGCGTGCTGTCCAGCGGCCTGCCCCGCCTCGAGGAGGCGCTCGAGCGCGCCGCCGCGGGCACGCGGGTCCTCCCTGGCGACGAGGCGTTCAAGCTGTACGACACCTACGGGCTGCCCCGCGACTTCATCGAGGACCTCGCCTCGAACCAGGGACTGGGGTTCGACGCTCCCGGCTTCGAGCGCGAGATGGAGGCGCAGAAGCAGAAGGCGCGCGCCGGCAGCGGCTTCGACGCCCGGAAGGGCGACGCCTTCAGTTTCGCGTCGGACGAGAGCCGCACGGCGCTGGCTGCCTCCGCCGATGTGTTCGACGGATACAGCGAGACGCGCGTCCAGGGCATCCCGGTGCTGGCGCTGTTCGACCATGCGAAGCGCAGCGTGGACGAGCTGCCGGCCGGGCAGGCCGGCTGGGTGGTGCTCGCGCGGACGCCTTTCTACGTCGAAGCGGGTGGCCAGGTCTCGGATCAGGGCGCCATCGAGGGGCCGGGCGGCGTGTCGGCCGTGTCAGGCGTCGCCCGGCTCGGGCCCGGACTGCCGCGTGCGCACCGCATCGAGCCAGGCGGAGGCGCGCTCAAGGTGCGCGACCTGGTCACGGCTGTGGTCGATCCCGTCCTCCGCGACGCCACGCGCCGGAACCACACGGCCACGCACCTGCTGCACGCCGCGCTGCGCCAGGTACTGGGACCACACGTCAAGCAGGCCGGCTCGCTGGTCGCCCCAGACCGGCTGCGCTTCGACTTCGTGCACTTCAGCGCCCTCACCCCAGACGAGCGCCTGCGCGTCGAGCGCATCGTCAACGAGGCCATCGTGGCGAACGAGCCAGTGTCCACGGCCGTGCGCGACACCCAGGAGGCCATCGCCGCCGGCGCCATGGCGCTCTTCGGCGAGAAGTACGGCGACAAGGTCCGCGTGGTCAGCATCGGCGACGGCCACTTCAGCACCGAGCTCTGCGGCGGCACCCACGTCCGCGCCACGGGCGACATCGGCGGTTTCCTGATCACCGAGGAGTCCGGCGTGGCCGCGGGCGTCAGGCGCGTGGAGGCGGTGACGGGGCTCGGTGCGCTCGACTACGCGCGCGGGCGCCTGGACGAGTTCGAGCGGGTGCGCAGTTTCGTGAACGCCGATCCCGGCGAGGTGCTGCCCCGGCTCGAGGCGCGCGTGCAGGGCCTGGAGAAGGCGGTGAAGGATCGGGATCGCAAGCTCGCAAAGGCCGCCGCCGGAAGTGCGGCGGGCGAGGGGCAGCGCACGACGATCGGGGACGTCACCCTCATCTGCCGCCGCGTGGACGACGCCAGCAAGGACCTGCTGCGCTCCATCGCCGACCAGATCAAGTCCACGCTCACCAGCGGCGTGGTCTTCCTGGCGGGCTCGACGGCCGAAGGCAAGGTGGCGATGGTGGCGAGCGTCACCGGAAATGTAATCGGCCGTCTCAAGGCGGGACAGCTCGTGAAGGAGCTGGCGCCGATCGTGGGCGGAGGCGGCGGAGGACGGCCTGATTTCGCAGAGGCTGGTGGCAAAGATCCTGCACAAATCGGGGCGATGCTCGACGCCGCCCCGGAGGTCGTGAAGCGACTGCTGGGGGTCTGACGTCGGGCCGATAACATCGGCACCCCGTGCGATCCATAATCCTCGTGCTGGCCGTCCTGGCGGCCGGCGTCAGCCCCGCGTGGGCGCAGATCTACTCGTGGCGCGACGCCGACGGCCTGCTGGTCGTCTCCGATCGCCCCGCGACGACGAGGGCGCCATGACCACCATCGAGGCGCCGCGCCCCGCCGCGCCTCGCAGCGCCACCACCGTTGGCGCGTCCCGCAGCTCCGAGTTCGACGACGTGATTGCGCTGCACGCCACTGCGCAGGGCGTCTCACCCGATCTGGTGCGCGCCGTCATCCGGTGGAGTCGGCCTTCAACCCCCGGGCGCTGTCGCCGAAGGGCGCCATGGGCCTGATGCAGCTCATGCCGGCGACCGCGCGAGAGTTGGGCGTCGAGAACCCTTCCTGCCCGACGAGAACATCCGCGGCGGCGTCGCGTACTGCGGCAGCTGCTGGACCGCTACGGGCAGGTCGAGCTGGCGCTCGCCGCGTGCAGCGCGGGCCCGGGCAGTGTGGACAAATGCCCGGACCATCCCGCCCTACCGCGAGACCAGGCCTACGTGAAGAAGATCACCGGCCGGACCGACGCGGCGCCGCCGAAGCCGGACCACACCATCTACCGGTGGATCGAGACCGTGGACGGCCACGTCCGCGTGCGCTACTCGAACAAGCCGCCGAAGGGCGTCGCGGCCGAGCCGGTCGGCCGGCGCCAGCCGTAGCCCACCGCCAGCGCCAGCCCCTGTCAGCCGAGGGCTCCCCCCACCGGGCCCCTTCCCCCCCTGCCGCGTCCCGGCCTGCACGGGCTTGGGGAATCCGCCAGAGCCGTGCTAGGCTAGAGTGTTTTCCACCAGTAACCTGACGGACCCGAGGAATCAGAGACGTGGCAAAGCGTACGAAGTCGGCCATCAAGGCCAACCGGCAGAACATCAAGCGGCGGGCGCACAACCGTGAGCTGCGGTCCAAACTGCGCACCGGCCTGAAGGCCATGCGCAAGGCCCTCGACGCCAACGACGTCGACACCGCCAAGACGATGTTCAAGGACACCCAGTCGCTGGTGGACAAGATGGCGGCGAAGGGCATCATCCACCGCAACACCGCGGCCCGCTACAAGTCCCGGTTCACCGCACGCCTCTCGGCGTAGCGGCGTCCCTACTTCCCGCACAATTCGACGACGAGGCGCTCGAGGAGGAACTGGGGTTCCCCTCCGGACGACTTGAGCGCCACGTCCGTCCGGAGCACCAGGTCGAGGCCGTGCCTGGCCCTGGCGTCCGGCCGCAGCCGTCCGGCCGCGGCCCTGATCTGCCCGAGCACCATCACCGCCGGCGCCCCCGTGTCGAACTGGGCCGCTATCTCGCCCAGCGCGGCCGCCACGTTCCCGTTCCAGATCGCCTTGCCAAGGGCGAAGTCCTCGCCCGGCTCCGACTCGGGGACCACGAGGTCGCGGATGTGCCGCTCGGTCACCGTGGACTCCCCCGCCGCGTACAGCACCACTTTCTCGACCTCGGCGCGGATGCGGCCCAGGCTCAGCCCCGTGCCCTCCAGCAGCAAGGCAATGGCCCTGGGCTCGATGGTGAGCTCGTCCTTTTCCAGGCGCTTCCGAATCCACGCAGCGGCATCCTGGGCGCCCTCCAGCGAGCCGCAATCGACGACGGCCGCTCGCCGGCGCAGCACCTTGACGAGCCGCCGGTTGGCGTCGAGCGGGCCGCTGACCCACACGAGCGTCGTCATCGGCTCGGGCGACTGCAGGTAGGCTTCCAGCTCCTCGGCCGGTGACACCGGTGCCGCGCGGCGCTTCCTGCCCCCGCCCGTGTCGGCGGGGGCGGCAGGCGCCTCGTCCTCGTCGCGCGCCCGCTTGGGTGACAGGAGCCGCTCGGCCTCGTGCACGATGACGATGCGCCGGGGCGCCATCATCGGGAGCGTGCGCGCCGTGGCGAGGATGGCGCCCATCATCTGGTCGCGCGCGCCGGCCGTTGTCGCCTCGTTGGCGTAGAAGCTCTCGACGTTGAACGCCTGGAGCCCCTCGTCAACGACCGCCCCGAACTCGAGGGCGAGGTCGTGGCGGGACTGCAGGTCGTCGCCTTCCAGCAGATAGAGCGGACCGGTCGCACCTGCCGTGATCTGCGCGCGGACCTCGGCCGGCTTCATCGCGGCGACCTGGCCGGCCGTGGGACGTGGGGATGGCTCGAGAGGGGCACCGCGGGGCGATCCGGCCTAGAAGGCCTCGAGGATGGCGCTCACCACCGAACGGGCGAAGTCGGTGGACATGCGGTCCACTGCCGCGCGCTCCTGGCCGAGGAAGGCCGAGGCGTCGAGCCCGATGCTGGTGGCGCTGGCCAGCTCGTGCTCGTCCGCGAAGCTCAAGGCGGGGTTCTCCCAGAGCGTGCGCTGCTGGCGCACGTCCTCGAAGGACACCCCGATGATGATCGTGAACCGGTACCGGCGGGCCAGTTGCGCGTCGGTATAGCCGACGGGAGTGGCGCCGATGGACGGATCGAGCCGCGCACGACACCGTCCGCGTTCTCGTCGGTCGGGACGACGGTGTACTGCCCACGGCTCTGGAACTCGATGCGCACCTTGTCGGTGAAGATCTGCTCCACGGTCTGGTGCGGGGTCGTGTTGCCGAAGGCCGGAATCCCGATCGTGCGGATGTAGGCCGGCAGGAACGACCCGCGACCGGCGAGCGTATACCCACACCCGGCCGCCCCCAGCGCGGGCAGCAGCGCCAGCAGCTCTCGCCTGTTCACCACCAGCTCCTCCCTGCCGTTCTCACCCGGCGACGATCGACACCAGACGCCCGCGGGCCACCACGACCTTGCGCACGGTCTTGCCGTCCAGGTGCGGACGCACCGACGGCTCGGCGAGCGCCAGCGCCTCGAGCTCCGCATCGGCGGCGTCCGGCGACACGGTGATGCGACCGCGCACCTTGCCGTTCACCTGGACCGGGATGACCAGCGCCTCGGCGCGGGCCACGTCCCCATCGTACTTCGGCCAGGCAGCGGCGGCCAGCCCGTCGTCATGGCCGAAGCGCTCCCACAACTCCTCGGCGGTGTGCGGGGCGAAGGGCGAGAGCATGAGCAGCAGGGCCTCCAGCGCCTCGCGCAGGACGCGCGCCGCCTGCGGGCTGCGCTCGCCCTTGTCGGTGAACGTGTAGAGGTCGTTGACGAGCTCCATCATGGCCGAGACGGCGGTGTTCATCTGCTTCCGGACGTCGATGTCCTGCGTGACGCGGCGGATGGTGTCGTGGGTCTTCCGGCGGACCGCCCGCTCGTCGGCGGTGAGCGCGGCGTGGTCGATGCCCGCGGCGCCGTCACCCGCGGCCAGCACGTCCTCGCGCCACTGCTCGGCGACGCGCCAGACACGCGCGAGCCAGCGGTAGCTGCCGTCGAGGCCGGCGTCCGTCCACTCGACCTCCTTCTCAGGTGGCGCGACGAACATGACATAAAGGCGCAGCGCATCGGCGCCGACCTTCTGGAGCATGGTGTCGGGATCGACGACGTTCCCCTTCGACTTGGACATGACGGCGCCGTCCTTCAGCACCATGCCCTGCGTGAGGAGGTGCGTGAACGGCTCGCTGTGGTCCACCATGCCGAGATCGCGGAACACGCGGCTGAAGAAGCGCGAGTAGATCAGGTGGAGGATGGCGTGCTCGACGCCGCCGCTGTAGAAGTCGACGGGGCACCAGTACGCCACCTTCTTCGGGTCGAACGGCATCCGATCGTTGTGCGCGTCCGCGAAGCGGTAGAAGTACCAGGACGAGTCGACGAACGTGTCCATGGTGTCGGTCTCGCGACGGGCTTCGCCCCCGCACTTCTGACACGTGACGTTCACGAACTCGGGAATGCTCGCCAGCGGCGAATCACCCCGGCCGGTGAACTGCGCCACCTTCGGCAGCACCACGGGCAGCTGGTCGTCGGGAACCGCGACCACCCCGCACTGCGGGCAGTGAATCATGGGGATCGGGGTGCCCCAGTACCGCTGGCGGGAAATGCCCCAGTCCTTGAGCCGGAACTGCACCGTGGCCTCGCCGATGCCCCTGGCCTCGGCATCCGCGCTCAACCGGCGGCGCGCCTCCGCCGAGGCGAGCCCGTCGTACGCGCCCGAGTTCACGAGCACGCCGTCGTCGGCATACGCCTCCGTCATGCGGTCCACGTCCGCCGCCTCGCCGTCAACGGGACGGATGACGGCGCGAATGGGCAGGTTGTACTTGCGGGCGAACTCGAAGTCGCGCTGGTCGCCGAACGGCACGGCCATGACGGCGCCCGTGCCGTACTCACCGAGCACGAAGTTGGCAACCCAGACGGGGACACGCTCGTTCGTGAACGGGTTCACGGCGAACTGCCCGGTGAAGAACCCTTCCTTCTCCACCTCGCCGCTCACGCGCGCCGCTCGGTCCTGCCCGCGAAAGCGGGCCACCTCGTCGCGGAACGACGCCGGGTCTGCGGCCAGGTCGGCGAACACCTGCACGAGCGGATGTTCGGGTCCCAGGAGGACGAACGTGGCGCCGAAGATCGTGTCGATGCGCGTCGTGAAGACGTCGATGCCCCCCGGATGATCCGCCAGCGCGAAACTGACACGGGCGCCTTCCGAGCGCCCGATCCAGTTCCGCTGCATCGTGAGCACCTTCTCGGGCCACTCCGTCAGCGCGTCGGCGCCGGTCAGCAGGTCGTCGGCGTAGGCGGTGATGCGAAAGAACCACTGCTCGAGGTCCTGCTGCTCGACCACCGTGCCGCAGCGCCAGCAGGCACCCTCGACCACCTGCTCGTTGGCGAGGACCGTCTTGTCAACAGGGCACCAGTTGACCGTCGACCGCCGGCGGTACGCCAGGCCGCGCTCGAACATCCGGACGAACATCCACTGGTTCCAGTGGTAGTAGTCGGGAAGGCACGTCGCGAGCTCGCGCTCCCACGCGTAGCTGATGCCCAGCCGCTGGAGCTGGCCCTTCATGTGGGCGATGTTGCCGAGGGTGGACTCCTCGGGATGGACACCGCTCTTGATCGCCGCGTTCTCGGCGGGGAGCCCGAACGCGTCCCAGCCGAACGGGTGCAGCACGTTGAAGCCCTGCAGCCGCTTCAGCCGCGCGACGACGTCACCGATGATGTAGTTGCGGACGTGCCCGACGTGGGCATGCCCCGACGGGTAGGCGAACATCTCGAGGCAGTAGAACTTCGGCCGGTCGGGGTCCTCGGTGACCTCGAACGTCCGGGCGTCGGCCCACCGGGCCTGCCACTTCCGGTCGAGTTCCTGCGGCTGGTAGTCGGGTACGTCTCGTCTTTCGGCCATGGGTGATCCCTCAAGGATATCTCACCCGGCCACCTCGATGACCGCCTCGAGGCACTCCTCGAGCGCCGTGAGGTCGTAGCCGCCTTCGGTCACGAGAACGGTCCGCCCCTCGCACAGCCGATCCGCCGATGCCAGCAGCAGCTGCGTCAGGCGCGCGAATCCTTCCGTCGTCATACGGCAGCCGCCCAGGGGGTCTCGTTCGTGGGCGTCGAAGCCGGCCGAGATGAGGAGGAGCGACGGCTGGAATGCCTCGAGGGCCGGCACGACCTTGTGTGTGTAGCGGTCCAGCACCTCCGCGTCGCCCGTGCCCGCCTCGAGCGGCAGGTTGAGCGTGAAGCCCGCGCCGGGCCCACGACCGCGTTCCTCTGCCGATCCGGTCCCGGGGTAGAACGGAAACTGGTGCGACGAGACGAACAGGACCGTCGGATCCTCGTAGAAGATCCACTGCGTCCCGTTGCCGTGGTGCACGTCGAAGTCGACAATCGCGACACGGTCCGCACCGCGCGACCGTGCGTAGGCAGCGCCGACCGCGATGCTGTTGAACAGGCAGAAGCCCATCGCACGGTCCGCTTCCGCATGGTGCCCCGGGGGCCGAACGACGGCGAACGCGCGCGTTGCCGGCCCGCCGTTCATGGCGTCATCGACCCCGGTGAGCACCGCGCCGGCAACCAGCCGGGCCACCTCCGACGAGTCCGGAGACGTGAACGTGTCCGGGTCCAGCATCACCGCCCGCCCGCGCGTCCCGGTGATCGTCTCGACGTGCTCCCGAGCGTGCACCCGCAGCAGGTCCTCGTCTCCGGCACGACGCGGCTCCAGCACGCGCCCGCCGCCCGCGCGGAAGCGCTCCACGACGGCTGCCATGGTCTCCGCCCGTTCGGGACGCTCCGGGTGACCTGGCGGGGTCACGTGATCGACGATGGCCGGGGAGAAGATGAGTGACAGTGGCATGAGGACTCGTGATGGTGAGGTGTCCGGATCAGGGCCGCCCCGGCTCCAGCAATGCGCGGCAGCGCTCTTCACACGCGGCGAGCTCACGTTCGAGCCGGCGGCGGTACTCGTCGAGCTCCGCGTCACCGCTGTCGCGCGGAACGACGAAGGGGTCGCCGATCACCAGGGCGATGGTGGTGAACGGCTTCGGGATCTGGGTCCGGTCCCAGCTGCGCAGCGACCAGTGCGCGGCGGCCTCCGCGTGGAACGGAATCACCGGGTTGCCCGTCGCCTTGGACAGCCACCCGGCCCCGGGCTGCGCCACGCGCGCCGGCCCCCGCGGGCCATCGACGGTGAAGGCCGTGCGGCTGGCGCGGCTGTCGCGCACCAGCTGCAGGAGCGCCTTCCGGGCGCCGCGCGAGCTCGAGCCGCGTGCGGTGCCGAAGCCGAAGCGCCGGATGATGCGCGCGATCCACTCGCCATCGAAGTTCTCGCTGGTGATGACGACGATGCCGCGGTGGCGGAAGTGCGCGGTGCCGTGGACGATGCGCCCGTGCCAGAAGGCGTGGATGCCCAGGCCACCGGCCTGCTCCGCCTGCTGCAGGCGATCCTCGCCCTCGACCCGCCAGCGCCACGTCGATGCCAGCGCGCGCAGCACCGGCGCACCGAGCGCCGCAATCGCCGCGACTTCCGCGCGCCTGCGCCACGACTCCTGCCACGCCGGCGCGGCGGCGGCCCCCTGATCCTTCGTCACGCCCGCCGCCATTACACCACACGGCTCCGGGGGCGCCCCGGGCCCGCCGTATATACTGGCTGGCGATGAAGGGCATCATCCTCGCAGGCGGACACGGGACGCGCCTGCACCCCCTCACGCTGGCCGTCAGCAAGCAGTTGATGCCGGTGTACGACAAGCCCATGATCTACTACCCGCTGACGACGCTGATGTTCGGCGGCATGCGGGACATCCTGATCATCACGACGCCCCAGGACCAGGCCAGCTTCGTGCGGGTCCTCGGCGACGGCAGCCAGTTCGGGCTGAACCTGGTCTACGAAGCGCAGCCGCATCCCGGCGGGCTCGCGCAGGCGTTCATCATCGGGCGCGAGTTCGTGGGATCCAGTCCCGCCGCCCTCGTGCTCGGCGACAACCTCTTTTACGGACACGGCCTGCCGGACACGGTGCGCGAAGCCGCGACCCGGAGTTCGGGCGCGACCGTGTTCGCCTACCGCGTCCGCGACCCGCACCGGTACGGCGTCGTGGAGTTCGACGCCGACGGCCGTGCCCTGTCGCTCGAAGAGAAGCCCAGGCAGCCCCGGTCGCCGTATGCGGTCACCGGGCTCTACTTCTACGACAACGACGTCGTGGACATCGCGGCCAATCTCCGCCCGTCGGCCCGCGGCGAGCTCGAGATCACGGACGTGAACCGCGAGTACCTGACACGCGGCGCGCTGCGCGTCGAAACGCTCGGCCGCGGCATCGCCTGGCTCGACACCGGCACGCACGACGCGCTCCTCCAGGCATCCACCTTCATCCAGGCAATCGAGGAACGGCAGGGCCTGAAGGTGGCCTGCCCCGAGGAAGTGGCCTACCGGCTCGGCTACATTTCGGCCGACGACGTGCTCCGGGCCGCACGCGGCATGGCGTCGAATCAGTACGGACAGTATCTGGAGCGGCTGATCGAGGAAGACCGCACGGCCACGGTCCGGTCCCCCGGCTGAGCGGCGGACGCCCGCCTCACATCCCGTCGTACTGGGGCCTTCGCCGCCCTCGGGCGCCACCCAGGTGATCACGCCATGCGGGTCCATGATGTCGCACGTCTTGCAGTGCGCAGTTGGACGCGTTGATCTGCAGGCGGCGGCCGCCGCGGCCGTTGTCCACCATCTCGTAGACGTTGGCGGGACAGAAGCGAACGCAGGGGTGTCCGTACTCCTCGCCGCAGATCGTGTGGCACCTCGGTGTGGACCTGCAGGTGCGACGGCTGGTCCTCTTCGTGGTGCGTGCCCGAGTAGTGGACGCTCGTCCAGCTTGTCGAAGGTGACCGTGCGGTCCGGCACGACGGCGTTGGACCCGCGGATGATCTCGCGCTTCTCAAGGCCGTAGTAATAGTCGATGGTCCGCATGCGGGTGTGGCCCGCATGCCCGTGCAGGTCGCCGCCCGCCGACCACCCGCCCGTGAGCATCGCGAGCCCGGCGAAAACGGTGCCCGCGTAGAGGCCGGAGCCGAGCACCGGTGCACGTTCCGCACCGGGTAGAGCTCGGTGCGGATGGCGCTCTCGTCCACGCGCTGCTTGTAGCGGGAGAGCGCATGCGCCGACGTGTCGCCGGCGCGAACCGACTCGAAGGCGGTCTCCGCCGCCAGCATGCCGCTGCGCATCGCCAGGTGGATGCCCTTGAGCCGCATGGAGTTGACGAAGTTGGCAGCGTCGCCGACGATGAGGCCGCCGTCCATGAACAGGCGCGGCTGGGTGTTCCAGCCGCCCTCGGGCAGCGCCTTGGCGCCGTAGCGGATCACCTGGCCGCCCTCGAGCAGGCTGGTGACGAAGGGTGCAGCTTGAGCGCTGGAACGCCGCGTAGGGGTCGAACAGCGGGTCGAGGTAGTCGAGGCCGACGACGAACCCCACCGACAGCCGTCCCTCGGGCATCGCGTAGATCCAGCTGCCGCCGAACTCCTCCTGCCGCAGCGGGTAGCCCAGTGTGTGGATCACGGTGCCGGGGGCGAGACGGCCCGCCGGGACCTCCACAGCTCCTTCAGCCCGATGGCGTACTGCCCGGGGTGGAACTGGTTGCCCAGCTGCAACTGCCGGGTCAGCTGCTTGGTGAGGTGGCCGCGGACGCCGTCGGCAAAGATGGTGACCTTGGCGCGGATGTCGGCACCCGGCTCGAAGCTGCCGCGCGGCTGTCCATCCTTGCCGACGCCGCGATCCCTGTCCGAACCCCCGCAACGCGGGCGCCGTCGAAGAGCACCGACTGGCCCGGAAGCCCCAGAACAGGTCCACGCCTTCCGCCTCCACCTGCTCCGCCAGCACTTGGAGAACTGACTCAGCGAGATGATGGCGTTGCCGTGGTTCCTGAACGGCGGCGGCGTGATCGGCAGCCGGAGCTTCGACCCCGGGGTCAGGTAGTAGATGTTGTCCTGTTCGACCTCGCACGCCAGCGGCGCCCTTCGCGCGGTAGTCGGGAATGAGCTCGGCGGGGGTCGATGGATCGAGGAGCGCACCGGAGAGCTGGTGGGCGCCTGCCTCGCGCGCCTTCTCGATGACGGCCACCGAGGAGGGCTCGCCGCCGGCCGCCTTCTGGAGCTGCGCGAGGCGCAGGGCGGCCGACAGGCCGGCGGGCCCACCGCCGACGATGAGCACGTCTACGTCGAGGGTTTCACGATCCATGTCTTCGCTTTCGAATCAACCCTTCTTGAGCTCGGCCGTCAGCGCCGGGGCGATCTCGAACAGGTCTCCCGCGATGCCGTAGTCGGCCACCTCGAAGATGGGGGCTTCTGTGTCCTTGTTGATGGCCACAATCGTGCGTGAGCCCTTCATGCCCACCAGGTGCTGGATCGCACCCGAAATGCCGAGGGCCACGTACAGTCGCGGCGCCACGGTCTGGCCCGAGCTGCCGATCTGGCGCTCCATGGGCAGCCAGCCGTTGTCGCAGATCGGTCGCGAGGCGGCGAGCTCGGCACCGAACGCGGACGCCAGCTCCTGCGCGATCGCCACGTTCTCACGGACTTGATGCCCCGGCCCACCGCGACGATGCGCTCGGCCTGCGAGAGATCGACGGCCTGCTTGGCCTCCTGGAACGGCGCCTCGGGCTGCTGCCGGATGGCCGAGGCGTCCACGTCCACCGAGGCGGCCTCCACCGGCGCCGCGCTCTCGCCACAGGCCACCGAGTCGGCACGAAGGCGCCGATCTGCACCGTGACCAGGTGCGGGGCCGGACCCTCGAGCGCCACGTCGGCCACCAACTTGCCTGGAACATCGGGCGGGCGAAGAGCGGCCGACCGTCGTCCACCCGGAGGCCGATGACGTCGGTCACGAGAGCGCGCGGTCGAGCCGCGCGGCCAGCGTGGGCGCGAAATCGCGCGTCTGGTAGGTGTGGGCGAAGATCACGTGCGCGGGCGAGACCTGCCCGACGACGGCAGCCGCCGCCTGGACGAAGCCGTCCGGCGTGTAGGCGGCGAGCGCGGCGTGCTCGACCGTGAGGACCTTGGCCACGGCGGCCTGCGCCAGCTCCCCGGCGGGACCGGACACGCCCTGGCCCATGACGGCCACGGTGATGGGCGTGGACCCGCCGCCCAGCTGCTGCGCGGCCGCAATGGCCTCCCAGCTCGCCCGGTTGAGCTTTCCGTCCTTCTGTTCAGCGATGACCAGGATCACAGGACTCGCGCCTCCTCGCGCAGGCGCCGCACGAGTTCGGCGGCGGCCTCGGCGGGCGACCCGCCGATCATCACGGTCTGCTTGGACGTCTGCGGCGCGTAGAGCGCCGTGATGCTCAGGCGCGATGCGAGGCCCGACGGCGGCGCCGCCTTCTTGATCTCCTTCTTCTTCGCCGCCATGATGCCCTTCAGCGTCGCGTAGCGCAGCTGGTTGATGCCGCTCTGAATCGTCAGCAGCGCCGGCGTCGGCATCGTGACGTACTGGAACCAGCCGCCCTCGAGCTCACGCTTCACCTTCATGGACGCGCCCTCCACCTGCACCTCCATGATGATCGTGGAGTGCGGCATCCCGAGCTTTTCCGCCAGCACCGGGCCGAACTGGGCGTGCCCCTGGTCGTCGGACTGCAGCCCGGTGAGGATGAGGTCGAACGCCTCCTCCTGCATCGCGGGCATCAGCGCCGCGGCGGCCGTGAACGCATCGGCCGCCCCCAGCGCATCGTCCTCGACGTGGATGGCGCGATCGGCGCCGCGGGCCAGCGCCTCGCGCAGCACCTGCTGCACGCGGGCAGGGCCTGCCGAACACACGACGACCTCGCCGCCGTGCTTCTCGCGGAGGCGCAGGCCCTCCTCGAGGGCATAGGCGTCCGGCTCGTTCATCTCGTAGCTGGCGTCCTGCTCGCGAATCCAGGTGCGGCCGTCGTTCAGGCGCGGCTGCCACTCGCGGGTGGGCACTTGTTTGATGCAGATGGCGATCTTCATGGTGGGGCTTGGGACTCAGAAGGCTTGCGGGCTTGCAGGCTTGTGGGCCTGGGGCCTGTGCGCCTGGGGTCTGGGGCTTGGGGCCTGGGGTGGCCGCACGCCCTCATTCATACTTCTTGAACAACAGTGATCCGTTCGTGCCTCCGAACCCGAAGGAGTTGGACAGCGCGTACCGCACCGTCGCGGGACGGGGCGTGTGGGGCACGTAGTCGAGGTCGCAGCCGTCGCCCGGCTGGTCGAGATTGATGGTGGGCGGCAGCAACTGATGGTGCACCGCCAGGGCCGAGATGCCGGCCTCCAGGCCGCCGGCGGCGCCCAGGAGGTGCCCGGTCATGGACTTGGTCGATGACATCGCCAGGGTGCGCGCGTGGTCGCCGAAGACGCGCTTGACGGCCAGCGTCTCCGTCGGGTCGTTGATGGGCGTGGACGTGCCGTGCGCGTTGATGTAGTCCACGGCCTCCGGCTTGACGCCCGCCGACTGCAGCGCCGCGCGCATCACGCGATAGGCGCCATCGCCGTCCTCGGGCTGTCCCGTCATGTGGTACGCGTCGCCCGACATCCCGTAGCCGACCATCTCGGCGTAGATGGGGGCCCCGCGTCGCCGGGCGTGCTCGAGCTCCTCGAGGATGAGCACCCCGCTGCCCTCGCCCAGGACGAAGCCGTCCCGGTCCTTGTCGAAGGGCCGGCTGGCGCGCTGCGGGTCGTCGTTGCGCGTGGACAGGGCGCGCATGGCGGCGAACCCGCCGACGCCCATGGCGCAGACGGCGGCTTCCGAGCCGCCCGCAATCATGGCGTCGGCCGCGTCGCGCTTGATGATCTCGAAGGCATCGCCCAGGGCGTGGGCGGATGCCGTGCAGGCGGTGCAGGTGGCCGAGTTGGGGCCCTTGGCGCCGAACCGGATGGACACCTGCCCGGCTGCCAGGTTGATGATGGCCGACGGGATGAAGAACGGCGAGATGCGCCGCGGCCCCCCTTCGAGGAAGGCCCGGTGCTCGCGCTCGATCGTCGTGAACCCGCCGATGCCCGAGGCGATGAAGACACCAATGCGAGGAGCGTTCTCCGGCGTCACGGCCAGCCGCGCATCGTCCATCGCGAACTGCGAGGCGGCGATGGCGTACTGGATGAAGACGTCCATCTTCTTGACGTCCTTCTTGTCGATGAACGCCGGGGTCGAAGCCCTTCACCTCGGCCGCGAAGCGCGTGCTGAACGCGCTCGCGTCGAACTTCGTGATCGGCCCCGCCCCGCTCTGCCCGGCCAGCAGGCCCTTCCAGGTGGCCTCGGTGCCGATGCCGAGCGACGACACCAGCCCGATGCCGGTAACCACAACTCGCCTGCTCAATGTGCCTCCGTCGCCGACGTGCGGCGCGCGTCTACTTCTTCTTGGAGTGCGACTCGATGTACTGAACCGCTTCCTTCACGCGCGTGATCTTCTCGGCCTCCTCGTCGGGAATCTCGATGCCGAACTCCTCCTCGAACGCCATCACGAGCTCGACGGTGTCGAGTGAGTCAGCGCCAGGTCCTCGACGAACGAGGCATCTGGCGTCACCTCTTCTTCGTCGACGCCCAGCTGCTCCACGATGATGCTCTTGACTTTGTCGGCAACGGCCACAGCGATCCTCCCTTGACGGCGTCCGTGCTGGACGCCCTCTCACATGCACATCCCGCCGTTCACGGCGAGAACCTGCCCTGTAATATACGATGCCTCGTCCGATGCGAGAAAGCGAACGGCCGCGGCGATGTCGGCGGGCGTGCCCATCCGGCCCATGGGAATCTGGGCCGCCCAGTCGGCCTGGGCGTTCTCGGTGATCGCCCGGGTCATGTCGGTGGCGATGAGGCCGGGCGCCACCACGTTCACGGTCACGTTCCGCGACGCCACCTCTCGCGCCAGCGCCTTGCAGAACCCAATGAGGCCGGCCTTGGACGCGGCGTAGTTGGCCTGTCCGGCGTTCCCCATCTGGCCCACGACCGAGCTGATGGCGATGATCCGGCCGGTCCGCTGGCGCACCATCGGCTTCAGGACCGCCTGGCACCAGGTGAAGGACGCCGTCAGGTTGGTCGCGATGACCGCGTCCCAGTCCGCCTGCTTCATCCGGAGCATCAGCTGGTCGCGGGCAATGCCGGCGTTGCTCACCAGGATGTCGATCCGGCCGTGCCGCTCGACCACGGCCCGGATCACCGCGTCCGCGGCGGCGGCATCGGTGACGTCCGCCCCGTGCGCCTCCGCCTGCCCACCGGCCCCGGTGATGGCCGCCACCGTCTCGGCGGCGTTGTCACCCCGCGCCACGCACGCGACCACGGCCCCGGCCGCGCCCAGCTGCTCGGCGATGGCGCGCCCGATCCCGCGCGAGGCCCCCGTCACGACCGCAATCTTCCCCGCCAGCTGGCTCATCGTCTCCACCCTCCTGCGACAGGCCCGCTCAGGCCCCCACCGACGCCAGGGCCGCCTCCACCGAGGCCAGGTCGTCGGGCTGCTCGACGTTGACGACCGTCGCGTCGCGGTCGATCTTGCGGATGAGACCGGACAGCACCGACCCCGGCCCGACCTCCACGAACAGGCGGACGCCCTCGCCCGACAGCCGGCGCACCACGTCCTCCCACCGCACGGGGCTCGACACCTGCGCGACCAACGCCTCGATGGCGACGCCGGCGGTCGTCTTGGGCTCCGCGTCGACGTTGGCGATCACGGGGACGCGCGGGTCCCGGCTGGGCACCGCTTCAAGCTCGGGCGCCAGGCGTTCCTGCGCCGGCCGCATGAGCGCACAGTGGAAGGGCGCGCTCACCTTGAGCGGGATGACGCGCCGTGCGCCGAGCGCCTTGGCACGTTCGCCCGCACGCGCCACGGCCGCGGTCTCGCCCGCGATGACAATCTGCCCGCCGCCGTTCAGGTTGGCCGGGCTCACCACGGCGCCGTCACACGCTTCGGCGCAGGCCTGCAGCACGGTGTTCTCGTCCAGACCGAGCACCGCCGCC
The DNA here is from genome assembly GCA_041394685.1 of Vicinamibacterales bacterium. GTDB lineage: Bacteria > Acidobacteriota > Vicinamibacteria > Vicinamibacterales > UBA2999 > VFZN01. Next base: position 92,481 of record JAWKHU010000035.1, on the reverse strand, counting down.
ATCGCGCCCGTCCCCACCGGGACGGCCTCCTGCATGTAGCGGCCGCGGTTGCGCACGAGCCGCACGGCATCCCCGAACGCCAGCGTGCCGGCCGCGACGTGGGCCGAGTACTCGCCCAGGCTGTGGCCGGCCACGAACGCCGGCCGAATCCCGCGCGCCTCGAGCGCACGCCAGGCCGCGACACTGGCGGTGAGGATCGCGGGCTGCGTGTTCTCGGTGAGCATGAGGGCGTCGGCGGGGCCGTCGAAGATCAGTCGGCTCAGCGACTCGCCCAGCGCCTCGTCGGCCTCGTCGAACACCGCCCGGCAGGCCGGCTCCGACTCGGCGAACGCGCGGCCCATGCCGACGGTCTGCGATCCCTGTCCCGGAAACACGAACGCAATCACGATGGCTCCGCCCCCTGCGCGGCCGCGAGGATGTCCCGCTGGACGCGCTCCCACCCGCCGCCGCCCGCAAACCGCGCGGCCTGCACGACGGCGTTCCGAATGGCCTTCACCGACGACCGGCCGTGGCCGACCACGACCACGCCCGCGGTCCCGAGCAGGGGCGCGCCGCCGTACTCCGAGTAGTCCACGCGCTTCTGGAACCGCCGGAAGGCCCGCTGTGACAGCAGGTACCCCATCTGGCTCGAGAAGGTGCTCTGCAGTTCCTCCCGGAGCAGGTCCTCGACCATCTCCACGACGCCCTCGCACAGCTTGAGGGCGACGTTGCCCGTGAACCCGTCCGCCACGATGACATCGGCCTCGCCGGCGAAGATGCCGCGGGCCTCGACGTTGCCGACGAACCGCACGGGCGCCTGCCGGATGAGGCGATGCGCTTCGCGCGTCAGCTCGTTCCCCTTCGACGCCTCCTCTCCGATCGAGAGGAGCCCCACGCGGGGCCGATCCAGTCCGAGGGTCACGCGGGCGTACGCGGCCCCCATGACGGCGAACTGCACCAGATGGGTGGCGCGGCACTCCACGGTGGCGCCGGCGTCGAGCAGGACGGCGGAACCGCTCGTCGTCGGGACGACGGGCGCCAGCGCGGGCCGGTCCACGCCCTCGAGCATGCCGAACACGGCGTGCGCGGCGACGACCGCCGCGCCGGTGTGCCCGGCGGTCACCAGCGCCGCCGCGTGCCGGTCGCGCACCCGGCCGGCCGCCACCATCACCGACGACTGTGGCTTGCGCCGGAGCGCCTGGGCCGCCGACTCGTCCATCCCCACCACGTCCGGGGCATCGACGACCTCGATGTCGAGGGCGTCGGCGTCGGGATGGCGAACGAGCTCCGCACGGACGTCGGCAGCCCGGCCGACCAGGTCGATGCCGATGCCCAGGTGCCGGGCGGCCGCGAGCGCACCATCGACGGGACGCCGGGGCGCGTGATCGCCGCCCATGGCGTCGACCGCTATGCGCACGGCACACCCCCGCCTGCCGTCCCGCGGACGGTCAGTACCGGAGCGGCCGCCAGCGGCACGAGGCGGCGCGCGAGCCGAGGCAGAAGCGACGCCTCGCTATTCTTCGTCGACGGGACGCACCTGACGGGCACGGTAGTGCCCGCAGTAGGCGCAGACGCGGTGGGCGGCCTTCGGCTCCCCGCACTGCGGGCAGCGGCCGGCGGACGCCGCGGTCAGGGCGTCGTGGGTCCGGCGCTTGCGACCGCGGGTCTTGGAATGGCGGCGTTTCGGATTAGGCATCGTCGTGCTTTCGTTCGGTGATCAACGCTTTCAGGCCAGACAGCCGCGGGTCTTCCCAGCGCGGGCTGCACGAACAGCTCTCGGCATTCAGGTTCACGCCGCACTCCGGGCACAGGCCCTTGCAGGCCTCGCGGCAGAGCGGCTTCATCGGCAGGGACAAGTAGAACTGTTCCTGCAGCAGTGCTCCCAGGTCGATCTCGTCATCCCGGTAGAACGACATGCCCGCATCGTCGTCGTTCGACGGCGCGTCTTCGTCGTCGTCCGCGGCCGGCTCGGCACCCGTGCCCTGGGGCAGGTACCGCAGGTCGAACGACGCGTTCACGGGCCAGGCGAACGGCTCGAGGCACCGGCTGCACGCCAGTTCGAGCGTGGTCGTCACCGTGCCCACCAGCCGGAACCGGTCGTGGTCCTTGTGAATCGTACACGCCAGCGACACCGGCGCGACGACCCGATAGTCCTCGTCCTGGCCGGCAAACGCAGACGGCTCGTATTCCCGGAGGAACGACGTCTCCGGCTGCCGGATGTGCGAAAGATCCAGCCGCATCAAACAGGCGATTATACCATGCGGGGCCCGTCGGTCACGGTCACCCAGGGCTTCGGGATGTACAACTGCTCGAACAAGTTAACGGCGTAGCGGTCCGTCATGCCGGCCAGGAAGTCCTGCGCGGCGCGGTCCAGGCCCTCGGCCTCCACCGTCCGCGGGTCGAGGAACCGCGCGGGGTCCGCCCGCACCTTCTCCCACAGGCCGCCCAGGATGCCGTGGGCCTTCGAGAACTCGGCCGTCGCGGCCTGGTTCTCGTATTCAGGCCGAACATGAACGCGCGCAGCGCCAGCATGGCCTCGAGCACGTGGTCGCTCATGCGCACCTCGGTCAGCCCGCCGGCCAGGGTCTGCTCCACCACGTCGGTGACCAGGCGTCCGATGCGCTCGGAGGGGCTGCGGCCCAGCGTGGCGACCGGCTCGGCGGGCAGCGCGTCCTCGCTGAGCAGTCTGCCCGCACGGCGTCATCGATGTCGTGGTTCACGTAGGCGACGATGTCGGCCACGCGCGAGCTGGCCCTCGATGGTGCTGGCCCGCAAGTTCCGGCGGCCCCCACCGGCAGCCTGCTCTTCCTTGGAGTGACGGGCAATGCCGTCGCGGACTTCCTGTGAGGTTGAGGCCTTGCCGGTCGCGCTCCAGGACGTCCACGATGCGGCTCTGCTCGTAGTGGTTGAATCCCCCGGCACCAGCGAATCCAGGACACGTTCGCCCGCGTGTCCGAACGGCGTGTGCCCCAGGTCGTGCCCCAGCGCGATCGCCTCGGTGAGCTCCTCGTGCAGGCGCAGCACCTTGGCCACGGTCCGCGTTGATCTGCGACACCTCCAGGGTGTGCGTGAGACGCGTGCGATAGTGATCCCGCGGCGAGAAGAAGACCTGCGTCTTGTGCTTGAGCCGCCGGAAGGCCTTGTGATGATGATCCCGATCCCGCTGGAACGCCGGCCTGACCGGATCCTCGGCTCGGCCTGCAGCCGGCCTCGGTTTCCGCGCTCCGCGCGGCCTGCGGCGCCAGCACTTCGCCCTCGCGCCCTTCCAGCTGCTCCCGAATCGTCACGCCAGTTCTCCAAGAAAGCTCGTCCCGCTGTCCAGCGGCTCCCACCGAACACGTCCGCCAGCGTCTGCCCTGACACGGCGAACGTCGCTCGGACGCCCAGCGACACCCCCGCCCGCACGCGCGGGCCCGCCACGAGCAGCGGCATCTACTCACGCGAGTGATCGGTGCTCGGCGTGGCAGGGTCGTTCCGTGATTTGGCGCCGTGATCACGAGCGAGGTCGTCCGACCAGGCGCGGCAGCAGGTCAGCCAGCCCGGCGTCGAACGCCTCCAGGTTGCGCGCATAGCCCGGCACGTCGTTGCGGTGGCCGAACCGGGTGTCGAAGTCCACCAGATTGACGAACAGCAGGCCGTCGGCGTGCGTGTAGTCGAGACAGCCGACCAGAACGTCCATGCTACGGTCGTCGCTGCGGGTTGCATGCGACTCGGTCACGCCGCGGCCGGCGAAGAGGTCGCTCACCTTCCTGATGGCGACGACCGGGTGGCCGGCGGCCGGCTGCAGGTGGTCCAGCAGCGTGTTGCGGATCGGGGGCATCGCGTAACGTGCCGGTTGGCCGTGCGAACGAACGCACCGGGCGTGCCAACGAACGGCCGCGCGATGACGCGGCCGAGCCCGGCGCCCTCGACCGCCAGCTCGTAGGCGACGCGGCACCAGGCGTAGAAAGATGTTCCGACGGCACGACGGCCTGTGTGCCGCGATCTGCAGCGACGCCGTCGGCCGACGTGTAGACGATGGGCTCGCCGGACGCCAGGCGCGCCGCGCCGGTTCGTCGATGATGGCCGTGCCCGAGGCCACGACGTTGCCCAGCACCCGCCGGCCGATGCGGCGCTCGAAGGCCTCGATCATCCCGGGCGGAAATCCGTCCGGGAACGTCGGGAACGCCGTGTCCAGCACGAGTCCCGCGATCTCCCCAGTGCCCGGTCACCGAATCCTTGCCCTTGAGCGTTTCCAGCTGCGGCCGTAGGCCGCGCGGCGCTGCCGGGCACGGCACGCCGGTGAGTTCGACGCAGGCCCAGTCCCAGCGCGGCCAGGGTGGGCACGTCCAGCCCGCGAGGGCGGCGACGTGGCCCAGCGTGTGGCTGCCCGTGTCGCCGCAGTTCCGTCGGGCAGTTCGCCCGCCGACGCGCTGTCCGTGACAATGACGACGGCCCGACGGAACACGCCGGTCAGGGGTGATGGGAGGAGAAGTAGTTCGGCATCGCTGCGCGGCGTCCGGATCGTCGCGATCGCGTGCTTGAAGACCAGGTGGTCCATCCCGCCGTGCTCGACGATCAGGGCGAAGCGATCGAAGTTCTTGATGCGGGCCTGAATCCCCGTCCGTCGAGCAGGTGAAGGACGACGGCTAGCTTCTCTCGACGCGGGCTGAAGCCGAGGCGTGAACACGTCCCCGATGTTCGGTGCGCCGGTCTTGGTCTCAGGCATCGCGGAGAAGCTCCTGCTCGTCAACGGACCCGCGTCAACAGCCACTCCACCACCAGGCCTGCACATCCGGAGACTCTCCGGGCCATTGAACCAGATAAGGTTAGGCTCTTTGCGGAACCAGATCAACTGGCGGCGCGCGTGTACCGGCGATTCTCCTGCGCAATGAGTGCACGCGTGGCCACTCCGTCGCGCTGGCCGGCGAGATGTTCCCAGCGCCTGCCGGTAGACCAGCCTCGCCGAACGGCCGGGCGGTGGCCGGCACCCCGGCCGCGAGATTCGCCCGGAATCTCGTCCAGAGGCCCAGCTCGAACTGGCGGTCCACCCGGTGGCTCAGCCGGGCGGCCAGCGCGTCGGCCGGCAGCCGCAGGCCGATCGCAATCACCTCCACGTCCGGGCCCAGCGGTGACACCGCCGGCGAAGTGCGCGGAGCAGCCGCCCGCCCGGGGAACACACTTCCAGCGCCTGGACGATGCAGGCTCCGGTCGCGTGGCAGGATGCGGGCCGCCGACGGCGGATCGATGCGGCCCAGCAGGCGGTGCAGGCGCTCGACGCCGTAGCGTTCGGCCAGGCGGTCATCGCTCATGGCGTAGCCGTCCTTGCCGGCGCCCGGAAAGAGCCCCCGCGTCAGGGCGCGGTAGTAGAACCCGTGCCGCCCACCAGCACGGAAGCCGCCTCCGGGCGTGGATCTCGCGAACCGCGCGCGCCGCGTCGCGGCCGAAATCGGCGGCGTTGTAGTCGGCGGTCGGCGGCACTGTGTCGATGAGGTGGTGGGGAATGCCGGCTCGCTCCGACTCGGGGACCTTGTCGGTGCCGATGTCGAAGCGCTGGAAGACGGCAGTCGAGTCGCATTCGATGATCTCGCCACCGCACCGCGTGGCGACTGCGAGGCCCAAGGCGCTCTTCCCCGTGGCGGTGGGTCCGGAGGATCGCCACCAGCACCCGCCGGTTTGGCCGTGCTCATGGGCGGCGGGCACTCCACCGCCCACGTGCAGACGGGGCACCGGCGCGACGGTTCCGACTCGCGACTGGCGGACGCGGCACGAACGAGCCGGGCGGGCTAGCGCCCCTGCGGCGTGCGGCCATGTCGGGAGACTCGTTGTAGAAGAACGTGACGGGTGAAGAAGGCCTTGTCGTCCGGATACTGGCGGCAGCGGCTCGGTGGGATTGGACGCGAGTGCGTTGCGCGCCGCAAGGTTGAAGGACTCCACCGAGGAGGGCGAGATGACGGTCACGTCGGTGAGCGACCTGTCGCGGTGCACGTTGAACGTGATGACGACAACGCCCGCGCAGCGACATGGCCGCATACGGGACGAAACCGGCCAGTGCTCTTCACCTGCGCCACGAAGCGGCGGATCCACGGCCCGAACTTCGACGCCCTTGGTGTCGAACTGATCGCGGGCCCGAACTCCTGCGTGTTGCCGCGCGGATTTCCGAACGATTCCTGATCGACGCACCGCTGCAGGTTCTTGAGCGCCTCACCCAGCCGGCCGCCCGGCGTCGGGGCCGGGGGTTCTGGCTTGCGCATGGCCAGCCGGCCCTCCGTCACCGGCGGTCCGATCGGGCACCTCAACGGCCGGCGGCGCCTCCTGGCAGCCGAGTCTTCGAGGTAGTCTTCCCGCGCAGCGTAGTTGTCGTCGCGCGCCTCGACGCGCTCGGTGGAGTTGCCACGCGAGTACGGAGCGGGTTGTCGATCACCCATCGGGTACGCTCGGTGGCACGGGCCTGCCGATCGATGTCGGACATCTCGGCCCGCTCGGGCGGCTTCGGTGCGGGGGTGTCGAGGCGCGGCTGCACGAAGACGAAGCGCGGCGCTTGCGTCTCCTCTCCGGCATCTCGAGCCACGATCTCGGACTCCGGCGTCGCCGCACGCTCTGGCAGCAGGGTGGGCCGGTGCGATGAGCAGGACCGCACGACCCCGGCGTGGACGAGCAACGACACGACGCCATCGCGCCGGTTGATGGCACGGCCAACCGGCCTCGACGTCAGTGTAACGGCCGTCGAAGTCGAGCCACACCAGCCACTTACGAGAGTATCACAGGCCCGTAGGGGCGTCCGGCTTCTTCAGCACCTGCACAGCAGACGATCCTAGCTGGCGGCCGGGCGTCAACCTGTGAAAATCCGCGGCAGAGCATTCGGCAAAATGCTCCCCGAAGGGAAGCCCTGGACCGACGTGCGGTGTAGTCAAGGCCACCTGGTGTCCGGAGACGGCGCATCTGATGCGGCAGGACGCCGGAGCTTGGGTCAGAGGTAGAGGGGGCGGACGGCCGGCACGACCGGCAGGCCGAACCCAGGATCGCCAGCCTGCCTCCGGGCCAGCACCCGAAGCAGTAGCCCGTGCACGCCGCCTCCGGGCGCTGCACGTTGCGGATCCCGAATGCGATCGTCACGGTGTCCACCGACGCGTCGGCGATCGGTACCTCCATCGCGTCGCCACGCACCAACGCTAACGGCACCCAGCCCTGCATCGCACCTTGCCGAGACTGCGGCGAGCATGGCGCCCGCGAAGTCCACCCCGACGACGCGCGCAGGCCAGCCTCGAAGGCGCCGGCCATGGCCACGTCCGCGGTGCCCGTGCACACGTCGAGCAGGCGCTCGCGGCCCGACAGCGCCAGCGAGGCGATGGCCCGCCGGCGCCAGCATCGATCGAGGCCGCCGGACAGGACGGCGTTCAGCAGGTCGTAGCGCCCTGCTGGCAGATCGCGTCGAACATGCCCGCGATGCGCGGATGCCGTTGTCAATCGACAGCGCCACGGCCGTGACCAGAAGTGATGATGCCCACGTACTCCGTTCATGTCGAACGCGCGCTTCACCTGCGACAGGTCGGTCTCGCGCACGAGCGACTGCTCGAACACGAGGAGCGCGGCGACCACACGGCGACGCCGGCGAGATAGGGTGGCGCCGAGCTGGGCACGATCCACGCGAGCGCCGCCATGCAGGCGATTGTGCCCACGTGCATGGCGCGAGATCAGCAGCGACCGCGGCACGCCGAACCGGACGGGAATCGACCCGCCGCAGGCCGTGCGCGCGGTCGAAGTCCTGTGTCCTCGCACGCACGCACGTCGAACCCACCTACCCACAGTCCGGATACGGCGGTTCGAGAGCCACGGCTCCCAGCCGCCCCGCCCGCCTGCTGCCAGCCACCCCCCGACGGGGCCACGGCCATCGCCAGCCCGAGGAACACCTGCGTGTACGAGGTGAAGCGCTTGGCGAGGCACAGAACACGATGGCCAGCGCGAGCGAGACAGCGCCCCGCACAGCCAGCTGATTCGGAACGACGTTCCAGACGAAGAGCGCCGATGCCACGACGACGAAAAGCGGCTTCGCGGGCCGACATCGCGCCGCGCGGCAGCTCGCGCATGGCCGTGCGTTCAGCGTCGCACCGCGCGTCCACCAGGCGATTGAACCTCTGACCGGTAGCTGCGCGCCGCCACCATGGCCAGCACGATCCACCCGATCTAAGTCCCCGTGACATCGGCGCGTGGCGCGTCGCCGGGGAGTGCACCGGTGAGCGCGAACGGCAGGGCGAACACCGTGTGGCTGAACCGGACGAACGACAGGTAGGTGGTGAGGGATGGGCGCGGATGTCTGGATTCAGCTGACGGCGTGGGCGGACGACGCGTGCGCGTGTGTTTCGATCTTACCCGGTGACCGACGCTGCGGTCATCAGTTTCGGCGACACACCGGATACGAGAAAGCGCCGACGCCTGTGGCCTCTATCCGGCAGCGCCACGGCCAGCACCGCCGCCCGCTTGCCGGGCGTCAGCGAGCCGAGATCCGCATCGAGGCCCAGCGCTCGCGCACCGGTCAGCGTGGCGCTCGATCAGGGTGGCTGGCGGACTCCTGGGGCCATCCGGCGATACCCGCAGCTCGGCGAACAGGTTCAGATCCGCGACGCCAGGCTGTCGGTTCCGATCGCGACCGGCACACCGGACCGGTAGAACCGGCAGCGCGAGCGGCGGCACGCGCCGACGCCCACCCCACTGGTTGCTCCGCGGACAGGTCACGAGCGTGCAGCCCCGATCGCGCAGCACGCGGAGCGCGGCATTCTCCAGCTGCACGCCGTGGACGACGAGCGTGCGCTGGTCCAGCACGCCGAGCGCATCGAGATACTCGACCGGGCCGGTCTGCACCCGCCAGTCGTCGCGCCGCCACGCCCCGATCCACCGCAGCAGCTTTGCCCACTCCCCGGTCCTCGACGCCAGCAGTTCCATCTCCCCGGGCGACTCGGCCACGTGAATGCTGGTCCAGGGCACGTCGCCCGCCGACACCGCGGCCTGAATCGCCCGGAAGAGCCCGGCGACACCGGAGCATGGCGCGTGGGCGCCATCGACACCCGCACCTGTCCCCTGCGCGCCGGCGGCAGCTTGTCTCGCGCCCGCCGTGTGCGCTGACGGACCGTCCGCTGGTCTCGCGAAATCCAAGCAGCTCGTGGAAGACGATGCCGTCGAGGCCGGACGCTTCCAGCACGTCTACGGACGCCAGCGAGTTGCTGATGTCGCCGATGGCGGCCGTGCCGCAGTCGCGGGCCCGCGTACCGCTCGCGGGCGGGGCCTCGATCACGCGCGGGTCGTCCGGACGCTCGACGGAGGTCCCGCGCGCCGGCAGGAGCTGCTTGATCCAGCTGGTGAACTGGTTGGCGGCGGGACGCGGTCTCGCAGCCACGACAGCTCGAGGTGGGTATGCGCGTTGACCAGCGCCAGGCATATGGCCACGCGTCCTGTGTCGGGCAGCCGGTCCCACGCGGCCGGGCCCGAGGCCGACGATGCGGCTCGTCGGCGATACCGAGCCATCCGCCCGCGATCGGTGGCTGGTCGACCGGGACGACCCAGTCCGCGCAGGCGTCATGCCACGGGCGAGGCGCTGGGTGCGCTGCCGCTTGCCGGCGGCGCTTCTGGCCGGATAGTTGGCCAGTTCGGCCGGCACCGACGCGTTTCCTCGGCCCGGCGCGGTCGCGAGCTTGCTCGGCGCGGAGATCGCGCTCGCGGAACATCGGCTCTCCGGAGAATCCCGTAGTGCATGGAGCGCCCGCCACGAGCCCGTCCTCGGCGTTGCGCACGATCTCGTCAATCCATGTGTTACGCGGTTTCGCCGCGCGCACGACGTTCTCCTCGATCATCACGCTGCCCATGTCGTTGGCGCCGAAGGCGATGCTCAACTGCCCCACCTTTGCCGCCCTGCGTCACCCACGAGGCCTGCAGGTTATCGAAGTTGTCGAGCACCAGCCGCGCGAGCGCGAGCGTGTATTCGATACCGGTCGCTTCGGCCCCGCCGCGTTCGGTGTGTTCCGGCTGGTAGCTCCAGGCGATAAGGTCGCGAAGCCGCCGGTCTCGTCCTGCAGCGCGCGCAGGCGCAGTATGTGCTCGAGCCGCTCCTCGTCGGTCGTTCAGCCGCATCATCGTCGCAGTGGTGCGCAGGTCGGCCAGGTGCGCGTGGCGCATCACGTCGAGCCACTCGTCGGCCGACGCCTCTACATAGCAGTTGAGCAGCTTCCGCACCCGTCCACCAGATCTCGGCGCCACCGCCTGGGATGTCGCCGCGAGGCCGCAGCGACCAGGCGCGGGAAATGACCTCGGCCACGGGGAGCTTCGACATCCGGGTGACAGGTGCACGACTCGGGCGGCGACAGCGCGTGGAGCTTGAAGGCCGGGTAGCGGCCTTTGAATTGGTGCGGAACAGGTCCTCGCATCTGCGCGCGAGCGGCAGGTCCAGTGGCCGCCCTGCAGCAGGAGCTGGACACCGACGGCGACGGCCCGCTCGATCTTCCGGGGTGATCCCGCCTGAAGGACAGGACGTAGCCTTCGCCGTGGCCGACGGGCCGGGTAGAACGCGCAGAAGTTGCAGCTACCAGACGCCCGTGTAGTTGACGTTGCGATCGATGATGTAGGTGACCACCCTGTCGGTGGTTGAGAAGTCAACTGTCGCATTATGCGCCCAGCCACCAGGTCGGAGCGGCGCAGGTTCCAGCGCTTCGCCCGCAGTCAGGCGCCCTCCGCGATCGATGCGGGTCTCGAGCTCCGGAAGCATGTCACTCATGGGAAGAACTGGAGAGGCCGCAGTACCCGGGCGCGAACCCGAGTTCGGCGGCCAGGGTGCGTGGAACCGCTCGAGCCCTGCTGCCTCGCGGTCGCCCAATCCGTATTTGAGAGTATCACGCAGTAAGCCGAGCGCCGCGCCCGGCCCGCGCAGTCGCCGGCCCCGACCTCGCGCGCGATGTCGGCGGCAGCCGCCACGCTCGCGCGCGGGCGGCGGCAAGCTCCCCACCCGATCCGCGTCCACGGCCTGCGGCCGGCCGGTCCACGCGGTACACGGAAGGCAGGCCGGGTGAGCGACTGCCACGCTTCGCCGAGATCGGTCTTCACGAGACCGACGCCGCCGCGTCGGCCTCGAGCGCGCGGTCGCCGATGACGAGCGCGGCGTCGGCGCCGTCGAGCATCGCCGAGAGGTCCGGCGCCGCTGACGTGAACGGGCGCGATGTCCTACAGGCGCGCGCACAGGATTCGGGTGAGCGCTACCTGAGGTGCGTGAACTGGTGTCGAGCGCGATCGATCGCACCTGTTCGATCGGCACCCGGGAGAATACGCCACCGATCGCACGGGTCCGTCGGACCCGATCGCCACGCTGGGAACCAGCGCGTAGTCGCTGCGCAGTACTGGATGGCCGGGATGAGCCCCAGGTCGACCTCGCCGTCATGGAGGAGCGTTGCGCAGATCGACGGCACGTCGAACGGGACCGTGAAGAGGTCCGGGCGCCGTTCCGTGCCGGCGCACCGAAGCGGCTTCAGGTTGAGGATGACACCGCGCCCGTGGCGCGCGGTCTCATGCGGGAGCGCCGCCGCGGCCGGCACGAACCCGGCGGCGGCGATGTTGCGCCGCACCTCTTCATACGATCCTCGCCTGCCGGCTCCCGAGCGCCGGGTCGTCAACTACGACACGCCGTCGAGGTGAGACTGGCGCCGAAGGTGAGCGCCACCTGCGCCAGCTTCGCACCCGCATTGCTGCCAGTCGATCTGGACGGCGCCCACACCGGGCAGCGCGAGCCTGGCGAGCGCCACCATCCGGCACGTCGTGATGGTTCTCGTCGTCGGCGCGGCCACCGACTGCTCGGCGCACAGCGGCGCCACCGCCGCAATCCAGGGACGCCCTCGAGGAGCCGCCGCGCGGCCATCACCGGATCACCCGGTCGGCGGGCATTCGCTGCACCGACAGCGACCGTGCCAAGGCCCGCTCTGATCGCGTCGAGGTCGTCACCGCCGACCACGTCACCAGCCTGACGATAGCGCGTCGAGCCCCGCGCGCAGCGCGTCCAGGACGGACCTGAGCGCCCCAGCCACGCGAGGCCACATCCGCCAGCGAGAACCCGTGACGCGGGACCGATTCCCGACCGCACGCCGGACGAGCGCCACGGCCGCGACCGTCTCGTCGAGAGTGGCGCCGGGACGCAGGAGGCGCGCCTCGACGTCGTCCTGCTCCAGGCGAAGACAACCCGTCCGCCGCGCCGTCGGCGACGAAGCGACGCGCGTGTAGGGTGACCGTCGCGCCGACGCGCCGGCGCCGGACCTCGTCGGCCAGCATGCCGAGCGCGCACGTCCACGGCATCCAGTTCGACCAGCTCGGCCTCGGTGAGCGGTCTCCGCCCGCGCGCGGTCCACGATGGCGCCGTTGATTGCGAGTTCCATGTCGTCAGTCCACCTGCGTCGGTGCCGCGCTTTCCGCCATGCGCGACACGATGTCGTTGGCCAGCATCTGCGCGGCGCGGCCCTGCGCCCTGCCGACGCCTGGCGCGCGGCGATCCTGCACTGCCGTCACGAAGTCCTTCGAGCTCCCGCCTGAGGGGCTCATCCCTGCTGGACGTCCAGTTTGCCGCCCTCGATCTGCGGGCGGAGCCCGGCTGCGGGGCCAGCCGCCGCCCGACCTCCTCCCAGCCTTGTGTCGATCGACAGGTAGGTGCTGCGCTGGAAGAAGCGGATCTTCCGTACCTGGTCGCGTGAAATGCGGCTGGCGGTGAGGTTCGCGATGGGCCGTTGGCGAACCTGAGCGCAAGGCGATGTCGACCCGCGGGGTCAGCACGGGGACGCCCACCGCCTGATGCCGGTCACGGGGCTGTCCACGAGCCTACACCGCCCAGATCGTGAATCATCGGTCGAACACCGTCACGTCGATGCTGCGCCCGGAAAACGTACCCGGCAGTCGGTGCACCTCGATGAAGCGCGGCTGCTGGATGTGCGGGCGGGCGAGCTGCACGGCGGGGTTGAAGTGCTCGATGTGTCCGACCGCCAGGACCACCTTCTGCCGACGCGGCGGCCTGGAATCAGTTGGTCGGCTTCCGCGAGGGATCGGGTCAGCGGCTTCTCGACCAGCACGTGCACGCTGGCCGCGCAGATCAGGCAGCGGCCACCGCGGCGTGCGACTCGGTCGGCACCGCGACGCTGACCGCGTCCACGCGCCCGACGAGCGCTCCCGCATCGGTCAGGGCCTGTCTGGTGGGCGGCCGCGATTTCGGCCGCGCGCGCCGGGTCGAGTCCACTCACCAGCTCGACTCCCGGCAGGCCGGCGAGCACACGGGCGTGATGCCGCCCGAGGTGCCCCACCCCGACAACGGCGACGCGGAGCCGTCCGCTCACGACGCGGCTCCCGGGGCACGCCCCACGATCGCGATGCCGGCGTCGTCGGGCCGCTGCCAGCATGGCCTCGCGGTCGAACATCAGGCCTTGCCGGCGTCGAGCGACAGGACGGCCGCGCCCGCCTGCCGCATGGCCGCAATCGTCGGTAACCCGACCACGGCATGCCAGCGCACAACCCGCCCCGGCTTCGGCAACCTTCACGACGCCGACACCGGACCACAGCCCTGCCCGGGCGATGGTGGCATCGGTCCCCTCCATGTCGACCGCCACGACGGCCTGATGCCGGACCGCGACCGTCTGGCCGATGTCGAGGCCCGCAATGGCGTCGGCCATCCGGTAGCCGAACTCCAGATCGCGTGTCTCGTCGGCAGACGGCGACCGCCGGGTCATGGTCCTGGCACTGGCCAAAAGCGGCTGCAGGACGCTGTCGAGTCCACCAGCTCCACGTTGTGGTCGCGCATCACGTCGGCGACCGCCGCGATGATGGCATCGGCGGCTCCGGGACCCGGAGACGCGTCAGCACCGACAGCGCCGTCAGGTCCGACTGTCGCCGAAGATTCGTGTGCTTGACCTGCCCTGCCATCACCGCCTGGTACGCCGGCCTCGAAGATCTTTCAGCCAGCCGCCGGAGGCATTGAGCGAGATCCAGTGTGCACGCGCCGGAGGCGAACCCGCGCGGGCGGCCTCGAGCTTCCGGCGATGCCTCTTCTTGATGGCGACGACGGTCACGTCGTGGCCCATGGCGCGAGCGGCATCCAGCATGAGGAACGGGAACTGGCCGTTGCCGGCAATCAAGCTGACATGCCCTCAGTCGCCGGGCGATCCGTCCGCCCGCCGTCCGGCCCTGCCGCAGAATCACGCCGGGTGGGTGGCCGTGCGAATGAAGCTCACCGTAGGACACTTCGTCACACGCGATCTCGGGGTGCGCCTCGATCTGGGCCAGCGCATCGCTGGTGTTCAGCTTCGACTGGAGCAGATAGCGGTAGGCGGCGCGGCGCCGCGAGTGTATCGTCCGAGAAGTTGCGCGCCGCAGCCCGATGACGTTGATACGTAGACGCGCGCCGGGCGATGCCGACCAGTCGGCAAGGGCAGCGCGTCCTTCGGTGACGACCGAGTAGCCGCCGATGAACCGTGTCTCGGCCCACCCCGGCAGAACTGGTGCACACCGGAGCCCGCGCTGACGCTGCGAAGTCTCACCGGCTGCATTGCCCGCCCAGCGTGGCGCTGTTGCCGAAAGATGATGCGGCTGCCGATGTGGCAGTCGTGGGCCACGTGCACGTAGGCCATGAACAGGTTGTGATCCCCGATCGTGGTCGCGCCGCCGCCGCCCCCGCCGTCCCGCGGTGAATCGTCACGAACTCGCGGAAGGTGTTGTGGTCGCCGATGGTGAGGCCCGTGTCCTCGCCGCGGTAAGCTCATGTCCTGCGGCTCGAGCCCGATCGACGCGAACGGGAAGATCCGGTTGTCGTCGCCAATCGTCGTTCGTCCGTCGAGCACGGCGGATGCGCCGATGGTGCAGCGGCGGCCGACGACGACGCGGGGACCAATCACGGCATGGGGGCCGACGGTGGTGCCCTGCCTCAGGCGCGCCGCCGGATGGACGCGCGCGGTGGGATCGTCCGGGAGCGGTGTCGCAGACCGCCAGCAGCAACTCGGCTTCGGCCACCGTCTGCCCAGCATCCACCGACGCCGCACCGGAAACGAGCACGAGCGGCCCCCGCTCGCTGCGAGGTGACCTCGAGACGCAGACGGTCCCCGGCACGACCTGCCGGCGGAACTTGGCGCGATTGACACCGCGCAGGGCCAGCGCCGCCGCCTCGTGCCCCTCGCGCTCGCCGACGGGGACGGTGGCCGCCTGGACGAGAGCTCTCGATGGTCAGGACGGCGGGCAGCAGCGGCGTGCCGGGATAGTGCCCCTGAAAGAACTCACTCGTTGACGGTGACGTTCTTGACCGCGACGATGCGACGCCCCCGGCTCGTGCTCGTCGACGGTCGACGAGCAGAGCGGGGATACCGATCGCGCCGATCCAGGACGTTCGGAAGGCTGGCAAGCCACTGCACCGGCGGCTTGTTGCCAGCAGCCGGCTTGGCGGCGTCGAGCTTCTTGATCACGTCGTCGGAGATGTCGAGGGCGGCATCGGCCCAGACCAGGACCGGCGTCGGGGCCGTTGAAGATGAAGTGGAGCCCCTTCTCGCGGCCGATCTCCTGGAGCACCGGTTCGAGCCGGACCTGGAAGTCCTGCTGGAGCTGCTGCTGCAGATCCTGGACCTCGGCCTGCGCGTCCTGCGTGTAGCGCTGAATCTCGACCTGGAGGCGCTCCACCTGCTTCTGGAGCTCGCCGGCGGCGGTGCTGCTCAGGACGCTGGCCTCCTTCTCGAGGCGCTGCTGCGCGGTCTGCAGCTCCTTGTTCTTCGCGGTGAGCTCGGCCGCCTTCTTCTGCTGCAGGGCCTGAATCTGGGCGGTTGCGCCCTTGCCCTGCTCGGACTCGTTGGCGATCCGCTGGAGCACCACGAACGCCACCTTGGAGCCTTCGGGGAACGGCTTGGGCGGCGCAGGGGCCTGGGCGGCCGCGGGGGGCGGGGTCGCCGGAGCAGCCGGCGCCGGCGTCTGCGCAAGGGCAGGCGCGGCGACCAACAGGGACATCGTGCCGACAACCGCAAAGGCTCTCATTCCGTTACGTCCTTTCATATGCAGTGACCAACCCGTCATCTTATACTACTTTCATGCTCCGTTTGCTTGCCCGTCCGGTTCCGGTACTCGTGCGTGCGCTCGTCCTCACGGCCTCGGCCCTTGCCGCGGCGTGCGGCAGCGACTCGACGACCACCCCGACCACCCCCACGCCCGATCCGATCACCGAAACCTTCAGCGGCACGCTGACGGTGAACGGTGCATCCACCCATACGTTCTCGAGCTCGGCCTCCGGCAGTGTCTCGGCGACCGTGAACACCATCGCCCCCGACACCTCCACGATGATGGGCATCAGCCTCGGCATCTGGAACGGCACCGGCTGCAACATCGTCGTCGCCAACGACGAAGCGGTGCAGACCACCGTGGTCTACGGCAACGCGACGTCTGCCGGTCAGCTCTGCGTGCGCCTCTACGACGTCGGGCGATTCAGCGAACCCACCAGCTACGAAATCACCGTCGTGCATCCCTGATCCCGAAGGCCGCCGCCGCGCCCGTGTCTCAACGGGTGCGGCGCGCCCGCACCGGCCACGAGCGCCATCCCGCACCAGCGCCGGGCATCCGCCCGGCCCGATTCGCACCGCCGATCAGAACGTCGAGCCGACCGCGAAGCGGAACTGGAACGCCTTGGCGGGCTGCAGGCTGTTCGTGTAGATGCCTCCCCTCTGGGGGTTGAACGCGAAGATCAGGCGGAACGGCACGTTCAGGACCGGCATGAAGAAGCGGACCTCGGCGCCCGTGGACGTCTTGAACGCGCTGCGCTGCCCGATCACCTGGCTCACCGAGCCGGGCGCGTCCGGGTCGGTCAGGATCGGGTTCGCGAACGGGTCCACCAGGAGCGGCTGGTTCGGCTGGACGATCTCGGTGATGTCCTCCTTCATCGCGAAGGGCTCGCCGCGGACGCGCACCTGCCCGGCGTCGTAGAAGAGGATCAGCCGCACCGGCCCCGCGATCGAGATCATGTACTCGGCGTTGAAGAGCAGGCTCTTGTTCCCACCGAGCACCAGGCCCGTCCGCAGGTCGCGCGGGCCGATCGAGCGGATGTCGTAGCCACGCACGCTGTACTCGCCGCCGAGGAAGAGGGTCTCGAAGAGCGGCAGCGTCTCGGTGCTCGCGTAGGGGCGGATGTACTCGATCTGCCCGCGCAGCGCCAGCGTGGTCCTGGGCGCCATCTGCCACAGCTGGACGGCCTCGAACCGCGGCTTGAGGAAGTAGGTGTCGCCGCCGATGCCCGCCACGTCCAGGCTGCTGGTGATCCGGCGGCCGCGATTCGGGAAGATCGGGTTGTCGATGGTGTTGTGAATGAAGCTCGGCGTGACCTTGCTGATCGTCCGCCGCCCGCCGGCGCCCAGCAGCAGCGAGTCGGCGAGGAACGGGTTCTGCGCGATGATCGCCGGATCGTTGTAGAGCGGGTTCAGTTCCGTGACGCGGACACGCTCGTAGCTGTAGGTGAAGAACATCCGCGAGAAGTTCGCCACCGGCAGTCCCATCGACAGGTCGCCGCCGGCGGCTTCCCTGGTGCGAACTGGTCGATGTAGCGCAGCGTGCGCTGTAGACGTCGAAGCCGCCGGTGATGGCGCGGTCGAACAGGAACGGCTCGGTGAAGGCGAGCTGGTAGTTCTCCGCGCGCGACCCGACCTGCAGCGAGACGGTGAGCGACTCGCCGCGGCCGAGGAAGTTGGCGGTCTGGAAGGACAACTGCCCGAAGAACCCCTCGAACTGCGACACGCCCGCGCCGAAGGTGAGCTGGTTGCGGTTCTGCTCCTCGAGCTTGAGCGTGACGTCGACCTTGCCCTTCTCACTGGGGGTCTTCTGGATGTCAACGGCTTCGCTGCCCTGCTCCTCGATGTTCTTGAAGTACCCGAGCTGGTTCAGGCGCCGGATGCTGAACTTGAGGGCCTCCGTGTTGAAGGTGCTCCCCTCGTAGAGGCGCATCTCGCGGCGGATGACGTTGTCGCGCGTGGTCGTGTTGCCGGTGAAGGTGATGCGGTTGACCAGATACTGGTCTCCCTCGGTCAGCCGCATCGTCACGTCGACGGTCGGCTCGGCCGGGCCCGCGATGGGCCCTTCCGCGGCCTCCTTGAAGGCCAGGTCGGGATAGCCGGTGAACTCGAAGTAGCCGCCGGCGCCGTAGAGATCCCGGGACTTGATGAGCCCCTCGCGAATGCGCTTCTCGCTGTACCAGTCGCCGGCCTTCAACTTGTAGAGGGGGCGCAGGAACTCCGCCCTGACGACATCGTTGCCGTCGAACGTGAAGTCCCCCACCTTGTAGCGCGGGCCCTCGTCGATGGGGATGTCGAGCTGCACCCAGCGGGTGTCCTTGTCGGCGCTGTCCTCGAGCACCTTCAGCTCGGGCTGGCCCACCCGTGCCTGCACGTAGCCACGGTTCCGGTAGAACTCCATCAGCTTGTCGGCATCTTCCTCGAACTTGGCTTCCTGGTACTTGCCCCTGCCCGTGATCCAGGAGAGGAACCAGTGCTCCTTGGTGGCGTCCATCTGGCCCTTGAGCTTGCCGTCGCTGATTTCGGAGTTGCCCTCGAAGTTGATCGTGCGGATCTTGACCTGCGGCCCTTCCTCGACGTTGAAGACGACCTTGACCAGCTTCGGGCCGCCGGGCAGGGCCTCGACCGACGAGTTGACCTCGGCGAACTGGTACCCCTTCTCGGCCATCAGGCCCTGGACGATGCCCTTGACGCGCCGGATCACGCCCTCGTCGAGGAAGGAGTCGAGGCGGAGCGAGACGCCGAGCTCCTTCATCTTCTCGTCCACCTTGGTGCGCTCCACCTTGTCGGAGCCGGTGTAGTCCACGATCTTGACCCGCGGCCGCTCCTCCATGTGGTACACGACCCGCTTGCCGACCACGCCGTTACCGTAGGCGTCGTCGTTCACCTCGATCCAGAGGTTGTCGAGGAAGCTGGTGCCCCAGAGGCGCTTGAAGTCCTCGAGCAGCGTCTTCTCGGTGTCATCCGTATAGGGCACCCACACCCCGTCGGTCGGCCGGCTGGCCTGGGCCTGGATGTAGTAGAGGTAGGTCTGGGGCTCGATGAGGGACTCGTTGACCGGGTGGAACCGCAGCTCGAGCGAGCGGACGACCGGTGCCGAGCCGTCGGGGGGCTGGCGGACCGGGGCCGCCGCCTGAGCGGCAGGTGCCTGGACACCCGCCCCCGCGGCTGCGGGGGCCGGCGGCTGCGCGGCCGCGGTCACGACGCTGAGGGCCCAGAGGGCGAGAATCACTGAAAACCGCACGTACACACCTGTCGGGCGCTGGCGCTGAATCACCAATTGTACTGACAAATCAGTAACAAATCAGACGTTCGCGGAGAGCCGGCGGCCGGCGGCCACGGGAGCGCCCGCGGGACGGTAGGCCAACTGGCCGGCGTCGAGGTAGACCTCGATTTCCCCACCGTCGAGGTGCCCGCGAATGAGCTCCTCCGCCAGGGGGTCTTCGACGAAGCGCTGGATGGCGCGACGGAGCGGTCGGGCGCCGTACGACCGGTCCTTGCAGGTCACGTCGATGATCCAGTCGGTGACCTCCGGCGCGAGGATGACCTTGAGCCGGCGGTCCACGAGGTTGACGTTGAGCTGATCCACGAGCAGGCTGAGAATGTTGCGCAGGTCGTCGTCGGTCAGCGCCTCGAAGACGATGAGCTCGTCGACACGGTTGATGAACTCCGGGTTGAAGGTGCGCTTCACCTCGCCGAGCACCATCTCCTCGACGCCCTTCTGCTGGTCACCCAGATCGGCCTGGAACCCCATCGACGCCTTCTTCTGGATGAAGCGCGCGCCGATGTTGGAGGTCATGATCATGATCGCGTTCTTGAAATTGACGCGATTCCCGAGGCCATCCGTCAGGTGCCCGTCCTCGAACACCTGCAGCAGGATGTTGAAGATGTCGGGATGGGCCTTCTCGATCTCGTCGAGCAGGACCACCGAGTAGGGGTTCCGCTTCACCTTCTCGGTGAGCTGTCCGCCCTCTTCGTGGCCCACGTAGCCGGGCGGCGAGCCGATCAGCTTCGACACCGAGTGCTTCTCCATACTCGACATGTCGAAGCGAATCAGCGCGTGCTCGCTGCCGAACAGGAACTGGGCCAGCGCCCGGGCGAGCTCGGTCTTGCCGACGCCCGTCGGGCCCAGGAACATGAAGCTGCCGACGGGACGGTTCGGGTTCTTGAGGCCGGCACGCGAGCGCCGGATGGCGCGGGACACCGCCGAGATCGCCCGCTCCTGGCTCACGACGCGGCGGTGGAGCTCCTGCTCCATGCGGAGCAGCTTGTCGCCCTCGTCCTGGTTGATCGACGACAGCGGCACGCCCGTCCACTTCGAGACCACCTCGTCGATGTCGGCACGCGACACGACGACGCGGCGCGTGCTGGACCGCACGTCGAACTTCTCCCGGACCAGCTGGAGGTTCTCGCGCGCCACCTGCTCCTGCTCGCGGTAGAACTGCGCCTTGTCGAACTCCTTCTGGGAGACGGCGCTCTCCATCTGCTCGACCGCGACGCGGATGCTCTTGTTGATCTCCCCGAACTCGTCGCCGTAGCCGGCCTCGCGCAACTTGGCTCGCGCACCGGCCTCGTCCACGAGGTCGATCGCCTTGTCCGGCAGGAAGCGGTCGGTGATGACCGGCTCGACTGGTACACCGCCGCCTCGACGGCCTCGCGCGTGTACTCGACGTGGTGGAACTGCTCGTAGCGATCCTTGATGCCCATCAGGATCTCGGTGGTCTCGGCCTCCGAGGGCGGGTCCACCTTGATGGCCTGGAAGCGGCGCTCGAGGGAGCGGTCCTTCTCGATGACTTGCGTACTCGGCGGGCGTGGTCGCGCCGATGCAGCGGATCTCGCCGCGCGAGAGCGCGGGCTTCAGGATGTTGGCGGCGTCGAGGGAGCTCGGCCGAACCCGCGCCGACGAGCGTGTGGAGCTCGTCGATGAACACGATGATGTTCGGGTTCTCGGTCAGCTCCTTCATGATCGCCTTGAGGCGCTCTTCGAACTGGCCGCGATACTTGGTGCCGGCGACGATCAGCGAGATATCGAGCGCGAGGATGCGCTTGTCGGCAAGGAAGTGCGGAACGTCGCCGTAGACGATCTTCTGGGCCAGGCCCTCGACGATGGCGGTCTTGCCCACGCCCGGCTCGCCGATCAGAACCGCGTTGTTCTTGGTGCGGCGGCAGAGCACCTGCTGGACGCGCTCCAGCTCGTAGCCGCGGCCGACGAGCGGGTCGAGCAGGTTCTTCATCGCGGCCTCGGTGAGGTCCCGCGAGAACTCCGCCAGCAGCGGCGTTTCCTTGACCCGCGTCAGCGTGGTCTTCTCGTTCAGCAGCTGCACGATGTCCTCGCGCACCTGGTGCAGCCGCATCCCTTTCTCCATCAGGATGGTGGCCGCCACCGACCGTTCCTCGCGCAGGATGCCGAGGAGCAGGTGCTCGGTGCCGATGTAGTTGTGCAGGAGCCGATCGGCCTCTTCGGCCGCGTACTGCAGCACGCGCTTGGTCTCGGCGCTGAAGGGAATCTCGACCGAGGTCGACACCTTCTCACGGAAGACCGTGCGGCCTTCGATGTCTTTCCCGATGGCTTCGAGAGACAGGTGCGACCGCGCAAAAATCCGGCTGGTCAGCCCCTTGCCCTCGCGGATGAGGCCGAGCAACAGGTGCTCGGTTTCAATCGAGATGCTCCCGAGCTGGCTCGCCTCGTATCGGGCGAAGAACAGGACCCGCCGTGCTCGTTCCGTGTAGCGTTCGAACATCCGACGCCGCAGCCCCCTTTGCCACATTATACGGCACCGGCGGCCGGGATCTTGACGGGAAGATGCTGTAAGTCGAAGAAATATCTACACTTCGGAGAATTGGATCGCGCGCGGCGGCACGCGCCGTCACATCGGGCGGCGGATGGCCGCTTGCACCAACGCCTTGAATCGCTGGCGGATACGGCCCGGATTGGCCGGGGCGCTCTGGGTCATGAGCACGACCGCGGTTCCCGCGACCGGGTCGTTCCAGAAAATCGTCCCCGCCGTCCCGTCCCACCCATATTCCCCGGCACCCGCCGGGTAGTCCACCCCCTCCGGGTCGAGCACGACGTTCACGTTCCCCAGCCCCCACCCCATCCGGCCGCCCCGCGCCGCCAGCACGGCCGGCGGCAGGCCGTTGACCACCATGTCGGCCGCCGCCTGGGCCTGCAGCACCCGCCGGCCCTCCAACTCCCCGCCGTTCAGCAGCATCTGCGCGAAGCGGAGAAAGTCCGGCACCGTCGAGACCAGGCCGACGGCCCCCTCCATGAGCGCTGGCCGCTCCGTGAACGGCACGGGTTCGAGTTCGACCGGCTGCAGCCGCTCCCCGGGCCGGTACACCGTCGCCAGCCGGTCGCGGGCCTCGGGCGACACCCAGAAACTCGTGTCGCGCATGCCCAGCGGCCCGAGCACGTGCGCCTCCAGGTACCGATCGAACGGCTCCCCCGACCAGATTTCGACCAAACGCCCGAGGACCGTCGTCGCCTCGCTGTAACGGAAGCGGGTTCCGGGATCCTCCATCAGCGGCGCCCGCGCGATGCGGCCCACGAACACGGGCAGCGCATCCGTCCGCGCGCGCACGCCGAGCGCTCGATACAGCTCGGACGTCCGGTGACTGAGTCCCGAGGTGTGCAGCAGCAGGTCGCGGACCGTCACCGGCCGCGCCGGTGGCCGCGCATCCGCCCCCCCACCCGCACCTCGGCGAACTCCGGCAGATACCGGCTCACCGCGTCGTCGAGCCCCGCATGCCCCTGCTCCACCTGCTGCATCACGGCCACGGCCGTGACCGGCTTGGTCATCGAGTAGATCCGGAACAGCGTGCGCGCCGTCATGGGGCGCGCGTCTCGAGATCCTGGACGCCCACGGATTCCAGATAGCCGATCGTCCCGTGGCGCGCCACGCCTGCCACGGCCCCCGCAATCAGGCCGTCCTCGACGGCCGCGCCCGCAGCGCCGTCGCCTCGGCCAGCGCCGCGGCATCGAGCCCCGAGGCTGTCCCGGTCCCCTGGCCCCCTGCGCGCGGGGCCCGCGGCGCCGCCACTCACCAGCACCACCGCTGCGACGATGCACGTCACGCACGACCTCATGCGCCGCATTCTAGCGCCGGCAGCCTTGCGTTGGCACTCGGCGGCGCTTCCTACTGTCTCCCCATGTCAACCGTCGGATTCATCGGTCTCGGGCTCATGGGCAAGCCCATGGCGCTCAATCTCCGCAAGAAGGGCTTCGATCTCGTCGTCCACAACCGCAGCCGCGGTGCGGTCGATGCGCTGGTGGAGGCGGGCGCCACCGCCGCGGACTCCCCCGCAGAGGTCGCACGCCAGGCGTCGATCATCGTCACCATCCTGCCAGACGGTCCGGACGTCGCGAGCGTGCTCGAAGGCCCCAACGGGCTCTTCTCCACGATGCGCCCGGGCACGGTCATCATCGAGTCGTCCACCATCGCCCCCGCCATCGCGCGGCGCCTCGCGGCGGCAACGGCGGAGCGCGGCGGGTCCATGCTCGACGCCCCTGCAGCGGCGGCGAGATTGGGGCGATCGCCGGTACGCTGACCTTCATGGTCGGCGGCACCGCCGAGGCGCTCGCCACCGCGACGCCGGTGCTCTCCGCGATGGGCGCCCCCGAGAAGATCGTCCACGTCGGCGAGTCGGGCGCCGGACAGATCTGCAAGGCCTGCAACCAGATCGTGCTCGGCGGCACGATGGCGGTCGTCGCCGAGGCGATCGCGCTCGCGAGGAAGAACGGCGTCGACCCGATGAAGGTGCGCGCGGCGCTCCTGGGCGGCTTCGCGCAGAGCCGCGTCCTCGAGGTGCACGGCGAGCGGATGATCGTCGGCAACTACAAGCCCGGCTTCAAGGCCAAGCTGTTCAAGAAGGACCTGGGCATCGCGCGGGCGGCGCTGGCGGAGGCCGGCGTCCCGGCGGTCACCTCTGCCGTCGTCACCGAGCTCGTGCAGTCGCAGATGGCCGCGGGACGTGGCGAGGAGGACTACTCCGCGATCGGGGACGTCATCTTCGGACTGGCGCACCTGTCGCGCGACAGCTAGACACCGGCTTGGCGGGGTGGGCCCACCGCGATATGCTCCCCGCCGGAGGACACGACGATGGAACGCAAGACCGCTCACGATTTCGATCAGGAACTGCTCATCCTCTTCGATGCCTACGTGCACGGCGCGCTCGACCGCCGCGGCTTCCTGGACAAGGCCGCGAAGTACGCCGTCGGCGGCGTCACGGCCGCCATGCTCCTGGAGCAGCTGAGTCCGAAGTTCGCCGAGGCCCAGGTCGTGAAGCCCGGCGACGCGCGGATCACCGCGGAGCACGTCGAGTACGCGTCGCCCCAGGGCTCCGGCACGATGCGCGGATACTTCGTGCACCCGGCCAAGCCCGCCGGCCGCCTGCCCGGCATCCTGGTCATCCACGAGAACCGCGGCCTCAATCCCCACATCGAGGACATCGCGCGGCGGCTGGCCCTCGACAACTTCGTGGCCTTCGCTCCCGACGCCCTGTTTCCCCTCGGCGGCTACCCGGGGGACGAGGACAAGGCGCGCGAGCTCTTCCCGAAGCTGGATCAGGCCAAGACGCGGCAGGACTTCATCGCAGCGGCCGCGTGGCTGAAGGCGCGTCCCGAGTGCAGCGGGAAGCATGGCGCGGTGGGCTTCTGCTACGGCGGCGGGATGGTCAACTTCCTCGCGACGCAGCTGCCGGACCTGGGCGCCGGCGTCCCGTTCTACGGCAGTTCACCGACCACCGCGGACGTCGCGAAGATCAAGGCGCCGATGCTGATTCAATCCGCGGCGGTCGACGAGCGGATCAATGCGAGCTGGCCCGAGTACGAGGGAGCACTCAAGGCCGCCGGGGTGACCTACCAGCGGCACCAATACCCGGGCACGCAGCACGGGTTCAACAACGACACCACCCCGCGCTACGACGCCGCAGCCGCAAAGCTGGCGTGGGAACGGACGCTCGCGTTCTTCAACGAACACCTGCGCTGACAGACCGGCAAATGCGGAACGGCGCCCTGCGTGCCGTTCCGCGCGCGGCCGGCGCCCGCCCTACTGCCGGGCCACAACGCGCAGGCTCGACTTGCGTGCGGTGACAGCGGCATCCGCCGCGACGGCCGCAGGCGCCACCAGGGACGCCAGCATCTGGGCGACCAGGGGGGCGGCGCGTTCGAGCGATGCCGACTGCGCGTCCGAGAACGTGTCCGCCTGATAGCAGGTCCACACCCCGATCACGCGGCCCTTGTGGCTGAGCGGCACTGCCAGCGAGCGATGCAGGCCGGCCACGGAGGCTTCCTCCCCCAGATCGAGCTTGGCGTCGGAGTTGGCGATCGCCTGCCCGTGGTCCGCAACCCAGCCGCTCAGCCGCTCGCCGAGGGACATGCGCACGCCCTGCAGGAGCGACACGGTCTCACCCGCGACGAACGCCACCACGACGGCGTCGTCGGTCGGATCGACCATGAAGAGCGCGCAGCTGGCACCGGGCATCGACGGGCCGATGTGGCTCCAGGCGAGCGCCGCCACGTCCGCTGCCGTGGCGCGGCCGCCGACCACGCGCGCGAGGCTCACGAGCTCCAGCATGCCGTCGAAGCCGCCGGCCGCGGGCGGCGCGGCAGGCACGGAGGCTTCCGGCTGCTGTTCCGCCTGCGCCGCGGATCGAATGGGCTGTACCGCGTCCCGGAGCGAGTGTTCCACGCAGGCCGAAGGCGCAATCTCCATGCGGACGCGCGCGAACACGTCGACGACCCGCGGGTCGTACTTCGTCCCCCGCATCGACATGATGATCCGCATGGCTTCCTCGTCGGAGAGCGCCGGACGATACGGGCGGTCGGACGTCAGCGCGTCGTAGCAGTCCACCACGGTGAGAATGCGCGCGCCGAGCGGAATGTCCTCGCCGCTGGTGCCGCGCGGGTAGCCGGAGCCGTCCCAGTTCTCGTGATGGGCCCGCACGATGGGCACCACCGGGTAGGGAAACTCGATGGTGGACAGGATGTCGGCGCCCACGTCGACGTGCCGCTTCATCGTCTCGAACTCGGCGGGCGTGAGGCGGCCCGGCTTGTTGAGAATGCGCTCGGGCACGGCCAGCTTGCCCGTGTCGTGGAGCAGCGCGGCAGCCTCGAGCGCCTTGAGCTCCATCGGATCGCTCACGCCGAGCGCCTGTGCCAACCCCATGGCGTAGTGCTGCACGCGGTGGATGTGGCTGCTCGTGACGCCGTCCTTCGCCTCGATGGCGGTGGACAGAGCCGAGATCGTCGACAGGTACAGGCGGTCGACGGTGGTGACGTGTCGCTCGGCGTCCTCGAGCCGGCCGACCCACGACCGCATGGCCACCTGCAGCGCAATGACCAGCGGAATGACGGCCGCGAGGACGATGAAGCCAACCCGGTGAATGATGACGACCAGGAAGAAGGCGGCACAGGCGGCCGCGACGTAGTTGAGCGCCAGTGCGGCGAAGTGACGGCGCCAGGTGTCGAACGCCGACTGGCCGCGCTCGAGCGCCACGGCAATGGCCGTCGACCCGGAGTTGATGAGGAAATAGACCGACACGAGGCACGCGAGCGGCAGGACCAGCGTCAGCGGCGAGGTCACGGCCGACGCCGGCGAGCCGCCGGGCATCAGCAGCGTGAACGCCATGCTGCCCGCCCACAACCCGAGCGCCGGCGCCGTCAGGTTGAACACCACCCGGCGCGGGGCCCGGACGTTGGGGTTGACGAGCGAGATCAGCAGGCCATCCAGGCCGATGGCGATCGTCGCCGGCGCCGGGCCGAAGAGCATGGCGATCGTCATCAGGAAGGTGTCGGACACCGAGAGGCGGATGGAACTGCCCGGCACCTTGAGGCCGAAGGCGCCCGCCAGCAGCACCAGCAGGCTGAGGCCCGTCCACGCAATGGGTTCCGGCGTGGACGGGAGCGCCCTCAGGGACTGTCCGAGCACGACGGCGCCGAGCGCCCCCACGGCGCCGACGTACGTATACAGCCGGTTGGCCGAGGCGACGTGCGCGGCGGTCACCGGGCGCTTCGGCCCCGGTCGAGCCCCAGCCGTGGCCACGGCCGGAACAGCTGCGTGTCGCTGACTCACGCTTTCGAAATTTGCAATCGAAGCGCCAGTACGGGACAGGCCGTCCCCGCAACTCAAGGCGGCCAATAACCGCCGCTGAATCAGAGACTTACGTCAGGTATCCGAACCGGCGACGGGCGCGACAGCCATGTAACGATTCGGACCATTGTCTTACAACGGGACGTCAATAACGTCTTTCGGCGCTATAATTTCTCTTAAATAACTGAAACAGCAGCTTTTACGCAGCAATGACTCATAACGGGTCACCGTGGTGCGATGCGGCTCACCCGGGCGGGCGCTCCACGAGCCGGCCACCTTCCAGCTTCAGCACACGGTCGCACTGTTCTGCCAACCGGGGATTGTGCGTGGCGAGGATGGCGGTCAGCCCGAACTCCCGGTGCATCTCGCGCAGCAGCGCATGGAGGGCATCCGCCGTCTTCTCGTCGAGGTCGCCCGTGGGCTCGTCGGCGAGAAGCAGCGCCGGCCGCGTCACCAGCGCGCGCGCGACCGCCACCCGCTGCTGTTCGCCGCCCGAGAGCATGCCCGGACGATGGTCGAGGCGGCCCTCCGGCCGACGCGGGCGAGCAGCGTTTCCGCCCGCGGCCGCGACTCGGCCGCCGGCACGCGCGCGATGCGCAGGGGCATCTCCGCGTTCTCGAGGGCCGAGAACTCGGGGAGGAGGTGGTGGAACTGGAACACGAAGCCCACCGAGCGGTTCCTGAACGCCACCAGCGCCGCATCCCCCATCGTCGTCAGATCGTGCTCGCCCACGCGGATGGCGCCGGTATCGGGCCGGTCGAGCCCGCCGAGGAGGTGCAGCAGCGTGCTCTTCCCCACGCCAGACGCGCCCATGATCGCCACCATCTGGCCCTGCTCGACGTCGAGGGACAGATCGGTGAGCACCTGCAGGCGCCGCTCGGCGACGGCGTAGGACTTCGACAACCCGACAGCGCTGACGAATGGCATCGGCTACTCGTAGCGGAGCGCCTGCGCCGGATCGAGCCGGGCGGCCTGGCGGGACGGATAGAGCGTGGCGGCGAAGCAGACGATGACGGCGCCGACCACCACGAACGCCAGGTCCCCGGGCAGGACCTTGAAGGGCAGGTAGGTCACCTGGTAGACGTCGCTCGGAATCGTGATCACGCG
Organism: Vicinamibacterales bacterium; assembly: GCA_041394685.1. Lineage (GTDB taxonomy): Bacteria > Acidobacteriota > Vicinamibacteria > Vicinamibacterales > UBA2999 > VFZN01. Next base: position 64,289 of record JAWKHU010000035.1, on the reverse strand, counting down.
ATACCGGTCCAGCAGGAACGCGAGTACCGCGCCCGTCGTGGCGCCGATGAGCGTCCCCACGACGCCGATGATCATGCCCTGCAGCAGGAAGATGAGCATCACCGACCGTGCGGAGGCGCCCATGGTCTTCAGGATGGCGATGTCGCGCGTCTTCTCCATCACGAGGAGCACCAGCGACGCGACGATGTTGAGGGCGGCGACCATCACGATCAGCCCGATGCCGATACCCATGGCCATCTTCTCGAGCCACAGCGCCGAGTAGAGCGACTGGTTCATGTCGGACCAGTCCTGGGTGATGTACTCGGGACCGAGCTGCGCCTGGATCTCGTCGGCCACGGCCGGCGCGTTGTAGATGTCAGTGACGCGGAGCTCGAGGTGGTCGGGGACGTCGTGGCCCGTCAACCGGTAGGCCGTCTCGAGGTCGACGAAACCGTAGGCGTGGTCGAACTCGAACAGCCCGAGCCGGAAGTTGCCCGCGATGCGCATGCGGCGCTGGCGGGGCATGATGCCCATGGGCGTGAGCGATCCTTCGGGCGTGACGAGCGAGATGACGTCTCCCGGAAAGGCGCCGAGCGTGCCGCTCAGGTCACGACCGATGAGGATACCGGCGAAGTCCTCCTCCGTGGCCGGGTGGAGATCGTCGATCGACCCCGCTGTCATCGCGCGACCGAGGTCGGTGACCTCCGGCTCGAGCGCCGGGTCGATCCCCTTGACGGTGATGAAGCCTTCGCCCGTGTCGCTCGTGACGAGCGCCTTCCCCAGCAGCGCCGGGGCGGCGCCGGCGACGCCCGGGATCGCCTTCATGCGCGCCACCTCGGCGCGGTAGTCGGTGAGGCCGCTCGGCTTCCACACGTACACGTGCGCCGAAGACCCGAGGATGCGATCGCGCAGTTCGTCCTGCAGGCCCGTCATCAGGGCGAGCGCGATGACCAGCGCCATCACGCCGACCGTGACGCCAATGGTGGAGACGAGGGAGATCACCGAGATGAAGACCTGCCGCCGCTTGGCCAGCAGGTATCGGAGGGCGATCTGCAGCTCGTAGGGCATGGCCTCAGTCGCGCGGCCGCATCAGGGGGAAGAGGATGACGTCGCGGATCGACGGGCTGCCGGAGAGGATCATGACCAGCCGGTCGATGCCGATGCCCTCGCCGCCTGCCGGCGGCATCCCGTACTCGAGCGCGCGGACGTAGTCCTCGTCCATCTCGTGCGCCTCGGCGTCGCCGCGCGCGCGGTCGGCGAGCTGCGCCTCGAAGCGGCGGCGCTGCTCGGCCGGGTCGTTGAGCTCGCTGAAGGCGTTGGCCACTTCGAAGCCGCCGATGTACAGCTCGAACCGCTCGACCGTGTCGGGATCGTCGGCGCGCTGCTTCGACAGGGGCGACACCTCGGTCGGGAAGTCGTAGATGAACGTGGGCTGGACCAGCTGATCCTCCCAGAGGTGCTCGAAGATGTCGGTGGCGATCTTGCCGGCGCCCGCGCCCGGCGCGGGGGCGATGCCGAGCCGGGCCGCGATGGCGCGCGCCGCATCGAGGCTGCGCAGCTCCTCGACCAGCACCGGAACGCCGAGCCGCCGCGAGGCCTCCTCGGCAGCGGCATGCCGCAGCGACAGCCGGCGAAACGGCGCCTCCAGGTTGATCGTGTGCCCGCCGAACGCCACCTGCTCCGTGCCCACCGCGGCGCGCGCGACGAAGGAGAGGAGCTCCTCGGTGAACCGCATCAGCACCTGGTAGTCCACATAGGCCCAGTAGAACTCGAGCATGGTGAACTCGGGGTTGTGCTGGGTCGAGATGCCCTCGTTGCGGAAGTTGCGGTTGATCTCGAAGACCCGCTCGATGCCGCCGACGGTGAGGCGCTTCAGGTACAGCTCCGGCGCGATGCGCAGGTAGAGCCGCATGTCGAGGGCGTTGTGATGCGTCACGAACGGCCGCGCCAGGGCGCCGCCCGCGATCGGCTGCATCATCGGTGTCTCGACCTCGAGAAAGCCGTGGCTCGTCAGGAAGTCGCGCACGGCCGTGACCGTGCGGCTCCGGATCTCGAAGACGCGCCGGACGTCCGGGTTGACGATCAGGTCGAGATAGCGCTGCCGGTAGCGGATCTCCACGTCCTGCAGGCCATGCCACTTCTCGGGCAGGGGGACGAGGCACTTGGCGAGGAACTCGATCGAGGTGGCCCAGATGGACAGCTCGTCGGTCTTGGTCCGGAACAGGTATCCGCTCACCCCGATCTGGTCGCCGAAGTCGATGAGGCGCGAGAGCTGGAACTCCCGGTCGGTCAGCGAGTCCTGGCGGACGTAGACCTGGATGCGGGCGCGTCCGTCCGACAGCACGAAGAAGCCCGCCTTGCCGAAGCTGCGGATGCCCATGACGCGACCGGCCGCGACCGTGTCGACGCGCGCGCTCTCCAGCGTGGCCGCATCCGAGGCCGTGTGCGCGCTGACGAGCGCACTCACGGTGTGCGTGGTGGCGAACTGGTTCGGATACGCGCGGAACCCGAGGTCCACGATCGCCTCGAGATTGGCCCGGCGCTGCGCGACCTGCGCGTCTTCGTTGCTCGACACCTACCGCTCCCCTTCCGCCCCGGACGGCTCCGCGATCCGGCCCTCGGCGCGCAGTCCCTTCAGCACACCGTCGAGCACGCCGTTGACGAACCGCGCGGCTTCCTCGCCGCTGTAGGCGCGTGCCAGCTCGATGGCTTCGTTGATGACGACGCGCGGCGGCGTGGCGGGGCGCGTCAGCCACTCGTGCACGGCAAGGCGCAGGACGAGGCGGTCGAGGACCGCCATCCGCTCGACGCGCCAGTGCCGCGCCGCCTGGCCGATGCGCTCGTCCAGCTCGACGCGGGCCGCCTGCGCGCCAGCCGCCAGTTCCTCCGCGAAACGTCGATCGGCCGGTGCGAGCGCGGCCGACTCGCCTTCCCCGGACGCGTCGAGGACGGCAAAGGCATCGGGCAGCGTCGTGCCGCCGACCTCACATTGATACGACGCCTGCAGGGCCGCCGCCCTGGCCTGACGGCGCCCCGACCACCGGGAATCCGCCGCCTCGGCGCCGCTCACCGCGACGCCTCCGCACCGCCGGTGCCGAGAAGCCGTGCCATCTCGAGGACGGCCTCCGCCGCTTCGCGCCCCTTGTTACCGGGCCCGGCGACAGCGCGTTCGAGCGCCTCTTCGGCCGACAGCGTGGTGAGCACGCCAAAGGCCATCGGCACGCCCGTCTTCGACTGGGCGGCCATGATGCCGTGAGCGCAGGCCGAGGCGATGTACTCGAAGTGCGGGGTCGCGCCCTTGATCAGGCAGCCGAGACAGACGACCCCGCGCACGCGGCCGCCCGCGGCGGCGTGCTCGGCAGCCAGGGGGATCGCGAAGGCGCCCGGGACCCGCAGCACGTCGATATCGGCGTCGGCCAGGCCGGCTTCCGACAGCGCCTCGCGCGCGCCCGTGAGGAGGCGTTCGGTGACGAAGTCGTTGAACCGCGACACGACCACGGCAATGCGCACGGCTACCGGCCCTTCCAATCGGCCTTTCGCTTCTCGAGAAACGCCCGGGTGCCCTCGCGCGTGTCCTCCGTGGACGCAATCGCGCCGAAGAGCGCGGTCTCGAGATACTCGCCCTGCGCGAACGGCACGTCGAGCCCCTGGTTCACCGCTTCCAGGATGTAGCGCGCCGCCACCGGGGCCTTGGAGGCCAGCGTCTGCGCGAGCCGCATGGCCGCGGGGACGACCTCGGCGGCCGGGACCACCTGGTTGACGAGGCCGATCTCATGCGCCCGCTGCGCGCTGATCATGTCGCCGGTGAGCAGGATCTCGAGCGCGCGCCCGCGCCCGACCAGACGCGGAAGGCGCTGGCTTCCGGCATACCCCGGGATGATTCCGAGGTTGATTTCGGGCTGGCCCAGTCGGGCCGTGTCCGCCGCGATGCGCAGCGTGCACGCCATGGCGAGCTCGCAGCCACCCCCGAGAGCGAAGCCGTTGATGGCGGCGATGACGGGCTTGCCAGGTGCTCGATGCGATCGAAGAGCCGCTGCCCACGTCGCGCGTGCTCCTTGCCTTCCACCGGCGTCAGCACCGCGAGCTCGTTGATGTCGGCGCCGGCCACGAAGGCCTTCTCCCCGGCGCCCGTCAGGACGATCGCCCGGACCTCGTCATCGGCGGCCAGGGCATCGAGGGCGGCGTCGAGGTCGGCGAGCGTCGCCGCGTTGAGCGCGTTGAGGACCTTGGGGCGGTTGAAGGTCAGGCGCGCGACGGCGCCATCGCGATCCAGCAGCAGGTTGTCAAAGTTCATGATCGAGAGTTGATGATACTCCACGCCCACGCGGCGCCCGGGCGAGCGCGGCACCGGTGGCATCGGCCGCAATGTCGCGGAGATCGGGCGTGCGTCCGGGTACGAAGGACTGATGGAACTCGTCGCTCAGGCCATAGGCGACGGCACACAGCCATGCCAGCGCCACGGCCCACGCGCCGACGCCCCGCCATCGTCCGCCCGACGTCGCCCGCAGCGTCACGAGCGCGAGGCCCGCGTACGCGATGCCGTGCTGCAGCCAGTCGGGGAGCTCGACCAGCCAGTCGGGCAGGGTGCCCTCGCCGGGCGGCCCCGACTGGGCCGACAGGCCGAACAGGAGCGCCATGTAGGCGAGGACCGGAAGCCAGAGGGACAGGCGGGTCGCGGCCACGACGCCGCTCAGAACGGCAGCGGATACATCAGCCAGCCGAGCAACAGCCCCGCGCCGACGAACGCACCGAAGTAACGAATGCCCACGGCGGCCTGCTCGGCCGGCGTGTCCCTGGCGATCACGGCGAACACGAGGGACACGAAGAAGGCAAACAGGGCCATCAGGCCGGCATGGCTGATCACGCGGCGCTCACTTCCGCCCCAGGTGGACGTCGCAGGCGTCCAGCGCCACGAGCATGTTCAGGAGGCCCGACACAATCAGGAACGCGTTGCCGTATTCATACGCGGCTGCCGTGACGACGCCCGTGCCCAGCCCGGCCGCCGAGGCAATCAGATACGGCACACCCACGGCGACGTCGGCGACCGCCGCCAGGCCCACGAGTGGTTCCGAGAAGTCGAAGGGGAAGAGCCGGCCGTCCAGCAGGAGGCCGATGGCGAACATCAGGGGGATGGCCACCAGGAAGATGAGGCCCTTCTGCCGCTTGCCGAGCCACAGATGGCCGCCTCCCGGAACGAGCCACGACAGGATCCAGACGGCGGCGGGAGGCACGACCCAGCAGTTTACTTCAGGTGCCGCGAGGCCACGGCGCCGGCCACGACCCCTCCAGTGGCGCCGAGGGGCACTGCCAGCGCGGCCCGCCAGAGGTTGGGCGGATCCAGGAGTCCCACCATGGCCGTCGCCACGGTGACGGCCGTCGGGGTGCCGGCGAGGACCAGGCCCGCCACCACCCGCCGCATCGGCCACGGCGCACGCGGACGTGCGGACCGGATCAGCCAGCCGCAGGCCCCCAGCGCCGCACCGGCATAGAGGCCCGCGCAGCGGGCGCATACCGGCAGCTGGGCGCCAGCCAGATGGAACGACCGGTCGGGCAGCTGATGGCAGATGAGGGCGCCGACGGCATATGCCGCGGCCCCCAGCCCGGCCGCCGCGGGCGGCAGCAGGGGCGCCACGACCAGGAGGGCCACCCACGCGACCGTCGCCAACGCGAGCACCAGTGCCATAAGCGTCATGTTCTTCAACGACTTGCGGACATGCTCGAGGGGCAGACGCCGTGCTTGTGAAAGTGCGGAACTTGTCGCCCGGTGTCTCCGTCCAATGTTAGGTCACCGAACACTGTTCAATTCTCGTATGGGCATCAGAGAACGTCAGGATCGAGAACGGCAGGCCGTCCGGCAGTCCATCCTGGACGCGGCGCGCGACCTCTTCACCACGGAAGGCTATCGTAACGTCTCCATCCGCAAGATCGCCGAGCGGATCGAGTACAGCCCCGCCGCCATCTACAGCTACTTCGCGGGCAAGGACGATATCTACCTCGCCCTCGCCGAGGACGGCTTCACGCTGCTGGACGAGAAGGTGCGCTCCGCGCGCGGCGACCGTTCGCCGCTGGACGAGGTGCGCGCGGCCTGGTGGGCGTTCTACGAGTTCTCGAAGGAACAACCCGCCTACTTCGAGCTGATGTTCGTCGACCGTTCCGTGCCGAAGATCACCGAGGCCTGGGAAGGCTTCGAGATCCTGCACGACCTGATGACCGACGCGGCCGAGGGCATCGGCCGTGCCGTCGCGGCCGGCCAGTTGCCGGCACACGTGAACCCGCTCGCCGCCATGCACGTCATCTGGGGCGCGCTGGTGGGACCCGCCGTCATCGGCCTCTGCCAGCGGCTCGGACCCGGCGAGGACCAGGATCAGCTCGCCCATGACGTGCTGGAGTCGGTCATTGCCGGCCTGCAGGCCGGTTGTCCCACAACCTTCACCCCTCATGAGTGTGCGTGTGAGCACACGACCGCAACGACGCCCACCGGAGTCTCCGTCGATGAATCGTAGTCTGCTCGTCCCCATCGTGTTCACCCTGGCGGCCGCCGGCGCCGCCTGCCAGACGCCACAGGCGACCGCGCAGGACGCCGGCGCCGAGGCGCCGGCGCCCGTCGTGGACGTGCCGGTCGTCACCGCCGCGCGCGCCGACATCGAGTCGGCACTCGAGATCTCGGGCACGCTCGCGCCGCGGAGCCGCGTGCCGGTGAAGCCGCGCGTGCCGGGCACGATCGAGCGCATCCTGGTGGACATCGGCGATCCGGTCCGCGCCGGTCAGACCATCGCGACCATCGATCGGCGCGAGATCGACGCGCAGGCCGACGCCGCGACGGCGGCCGTCGCGGTGGCGAAGGCCTCGATCGAGTCCGCGGAGGCGACGCTGGCCAACGCCGTCCTCGAGCTGGACCGCGCGAAGGTGCTCTACGACGGCGGCGCACTGCCCCGCCAGCGCCTCGACGCGGCCGAAACCGCGCGCCGGGCCAGCGCGGCGCAGCGCGACCTCGCCACCGCGACGCTGGCCCAGGCCGAGGCCTCCCTGCGGCGCGCCCAGGAAGTCCAGCGCGACACGACCGTGTCCGCGCCCGTGAACGGCTTCGTCGTCGAGCGCAACTACGACCCCGGCGCCATTCCCGGGGATCAGCCGCTGGTGGTGGTGGCCGACCTGAGCCAGATGAAGCTCGAGGCGGGCGTATCGGAGCTCGAGGCGGGCCAGCTCCGCATCGGGCAGCAGGCCCGCGTGCAGGCGCAGGCCCTGCCGGGCCGCACGTTCGAGGGCGAGGTCGTCGCGATGGCGCCCGAAGTGGATGCCCGCAACCGGCATTTCCAGATCGAGGTGCGCGTGCCCAACGACGGGCGCACGCTCCTCTCCGGGATGTACGCGACCGCGCGCATCCTGCGGGCGGCCGAGTCCAACGCGATCGTCGTGCCGCGGGATGCCATCGGCACCCGCGACGGCAAGCGGGTAGTCCTGAAGGTCGCCAACGGCACGGTCAGCCCCGTCGAGGTCACCGAAGGCCTGGTGGACGGCGCGCGCGTCCAGATCCTCACCGGCCTCCAGGCCGGCGACACGGTGGTCGCCGACGCCCGGCGCCAGATCGCCGACGGCACGGCCGTGCGTCCGATCGCGTCGCGCTGACCGGTCGCGCCTTCTCTGCTGCAACAGGTCTGAGCCATGTGGATATCCGACACGTCCATCAAGCGCCCCGTCTTCGGGACGATGGTGATTGCGAGCTTCATCGTGCTCGGCGTCGTCTCGATGACGCGCCTGGGCATCGACCTCTTCCCCGAGGTCAACTTCCCCTTCGTCAACGTCTCGGTCATCTATCCGGGCGCCGCGCCCGAAGAGGTCGAGACGCTCGTCACCAAGCCGATTGAGGACGCCATCGCCGGCATCAACGGCGTCAAGCGCGTCGTGTCGACCTCGACCGAGGGCTTCGCGCGCGTCGGCGTCGAGCTGCGGCTCGAGGTGGATCCCCAGGCCGCCGCCGCGGAGGTGCGCGAGAAGGTCGCGGCCATGCGCCAGCGCCTCCCCCAGCAGATCGAGGACCCCACGATCGAACGCTTCGACGTGGCGGCCCTTCCGATCATGGTCTACGCGGTCGGCTCCACGCAGCCGAGCGACGTCACCCGCCGCCAGGTCGAGGACGACGTCAAGCCCCTCATCGAGCAGATCGACGGCGTCGCCGCCGTCCAGGTGAACGGCGGCGAGGTTCGCGAGATCCAGGTGAACCTCGACCCCCGCCGGCTCGAGGCCCTCAACCTCCCGCTATCCACGGTCGCCGCCAAGTTGTCGGCCGAGAACCTCGACCTGCCGGGCGGGCAGGTCAAGCGCGACGGCCGGTCGGTGTCGCTCCGGACCAAGGGCGAGTTCCGCACCGTCGACGAGATCGAACAGGTCATCCTGCGCTCGGACGGTGGCTCCACGGTGCGCCTCCGCGACGTCGGGACGGTCGTCGACGGCTACGAGGACCGCACGTCCACGACGCGCCTGAACGGCGCCGACGCGGTTTCCTTCTCGGTGCGGAAGCAGGCGGGCGCCAACACGGTAGACATCGCGACGAAGGTCGAAGCCGCCATCGAGAAGCTCGGGCCCGACTTCCCGCAGCTGGCCATCAGTCCCGTGCACAGCGACGCCGACGGCATCCGCGAGAACGTGCGCGACGTGCGCGGGCACATCCTGTTCGGCGGCCTGATGGCCGTGCTCATCATCTTCGTCTTCATGCGCGACTGGCGGTCCACGCTCATCTCGGCCCTCGCGCTGCCCACCTCGGTCATCGCCACGTTCTTCTTCATGTACGTCGTGGGCTTCACGATCAACATGATGACGCTCATGGCGCTGTCGCTCGTCATCGGCATCCTGATCGACGACGCGGTCGTGGTGCGCGAGAACATCTACCGCCACATGGAGCACGGTGAGGATCCGGTCACCGCCGCGCAGAAGGGCACCTCCGAGATCGGCCTCGCCGTGATGGCGACCACGTTCACGATCCTGGCCGTCTTCCTCCCGGTCGGCTTCATGACCGGCATCGTCGGCCAGTTCTTCAAGTCCTTCGCGCTGACGATCGCGTTCGCGGTCGCGATGTCGCTGCTGGTGGCCTTCACGCTCGACCCGATGCTGTCCTCGCGCTTCGTCCGCTACGTGCCGCCCGAGGAGCGCACCCGCACCCGCCTCGGCCGCATGCTCGAGGCCTGGGGCCGCTTCTACGACCGGGTGGACCAGAAGTACCACACGGTGCTCGGCTGGAGCGTGCGGCGGCCGTGGACGGTCGTCGCCCTGGCGACGATCGTGTTCTTCGGCAGCCTGTCCACCCTGGCGGTCATGGGCACCGAGTTCGTCCCGGTCGAGGACCGGGGCGAGTTCGTGGTCAACGTGGAGGCGCCGCCGGGCACATCCTTCGAGCAGGCCACGGCCTACGTGGCCGAGGTCGAGACGCTGGTGCGCCAGGAGCCCGAGGTGCGCCAGATCTTCTCGACGGTCGGCGTCGAGGGCGACCCGCTCAAGGCCAACCTGCGCATCAAGACGACCAAGAAGTACGAGCGCGACCGCGGCCTCCAGGCCATCAAGACGGCAATGCGCGCACGGCTCCGCGACGTGCCGCTCCTGAAGCTGACGGTGGCGGATCCCGAGTTCATGCAGGGCGCACCGTCCGAGGCGCCGCTGAACGTCTACGTGCGCGGTGACGACATGACGGCGCTCACGCGGCTGAACGACGAGATCGTCCGGAAGATTCAGCAGGTGCCGGGCGCCGTGGACGTGGACAGCTCGCTCGAAACCGGCCAGCCGGAGATGGTCGCACACGTCAACCGCGCCCTGGCCGCGGACCTGGGCTTCGACGTGGGCTCGGTCGCCCAGCAGCTGCGCGGCATGGTGGAGGGCGTGGTGCCCGCGCCTGCGCGACGGCGACAAAGAGTGCGACATCCGCGTCCGGCTGGCGCCGGACTTCCGCAACGACTTCCAGACGCTGGCGCGCACGCCCCTCTACTCGCCCTCCGGGGCCGTCATCCGGACCTCGGACATCGTGCGGATGGAGCCGGGCGTGGGCCCCACCAACATCCAGCGCGAGGCCCGCCGCCGGCGGTCAAGATCGGCATCGAGCTGGAGGACCGCTCCCTCGGGCGACGTCACCAACGACGTGAGCCGCGTCATGGCCGGCGACCGAGATGCCCGCCAACTTCGAGTGGGGCTTCGCCGGTGACGTGGAGCTGATGCAGAGTCCGCGGCCGCGATGGGCCTGGCGCTGATCCTGGCCGTGGCCTTCATCTACATCGTGCTGGCGTCGCAGTTCGAGTCGTTCCTGGAGCCCTTCCTCATCCTGCTGTCGCTGCCGCTCGCCATCGTGGGTGCGCTGCTGGCGATCCTGCTCACGGGCCACAACCTCGGCATGCCGGCCATGATCGGCATGGTGATGCTCATGGGGCTCGTGACGAAGAACGCGATTCTGCTCATCGACCTCACCAATCAGTACGTGCGCGAGGGCCTGTCGGTGCCGGACGCCATCCTGAAGGCCGGCCCGATCCGGCTCCGGCCGATCCTGATGACCACGCTGGCCATGATCCTCGGCATGCTGCCGTCAGCCTTGGGCCGCGGAGAGGGCGGCGAGTTCCGCGCTCCCATTTCGATCGCGACGATCGGCGGCCTGATCACCTCGACCGCGCTCACCCTCGTCGTCGTGCCGTGGCCTACCTGCTGCTGGCGCGCATCGTCGAACGCGTGCGGCTGGCGCAGCCGACCGGCGCCGAGCCTGAGCCCGGCCGCCCGGATCGCCGGGCTGGTAATCGTGCTGGCCCTGGTCGGCTGGATGCTGTCGGCCACGAGCGCGTTCGCCCAGACGCGCGTCCCCGCGCTGGCGCTTCCGGCGGACGCCTCCGCGCAGTCCGCACCGTCAGTGCTGAGCCTGACCTTCGATCAGGCTGTCGAGCGGGCCATGACGGCGAACGAGTCCCTCAAGGTGGTGCAGGAGCAGGTTCACGAGAGCCAGGCGCGCGTCTCCGAGGCGAGGGCCGGCTACCTGCCGCAGGTCAACTTCTCCTACCTCTACACGCCCTCGCAGCGCTTCCCGCTGATCCGGATCCCGGCCGGCGTGTTCGGCCCCGAGGAGACGACGTTCCAGGCCGGATTCACGCGCCAGAACATCCTGACGCTCGACATCTCGCAACCTCTCTACACGGGCGGCCGTCTCACCAACGGCCACGCCGCGCAGGAGCGCGGACTCGATGCCTCCCGCCTCGCACTCGACCGCGCGCGGCAGGATCTCCAGTACCAGGTCGTCGAAACCTTCTACCGGGCGCTGCTGACGCAGCAGGGCGTGGGCGTCGCGGACGAGCAGATCCATCTCGCCGAGACCCAGCTGAAGCTGGCGCGGGCGCGCTACGACGCCGGCACGGTGGCGCGGCTCGACGTCCTGCAGGCCGAGGTGCAGCTCGCCAACGCACGCGCGCGGCGGATCCAGATGCGGGCGGACGTGGATGCCTCGCTGCAGGCCGTCCGCACGGTGCTCTCGCTGCCCCAGGCGCAGCGGCTCTCGCTGGTCGGCACGCTGGACGACGGCCGCGAGATTCCGGGACGCGAGACGCTGGACCAGGCGCTGCCGGGCCGTCCGGACCTCCGGGCGTTCAACGCCCGGCGCGACCAGGCCGAATACGCCGCACGAATCGCCAACGGCGAATGGAAACCCAGCCTTGCCTTCCGCGGCAACGTCCAGTATCAGGAGGACGCGTTCTCGAACGTGCTGGCCTCCGACAACCAGAGCTACACCTTCGGGCTGGCGATCCAGATGCCCCTCATGGCGTCTCCGGGCGCCAGCGCCCGGCGCTCCGCCGCCGAGGCGCAGAAGCGCCAGGCCGAGCACGGCCTCAACGCCTCGACGGATCAGGCGCGGCTGGAACTGGAAACGGCATGGACGTCGCTCCAGGCGGCCGCCGAGGTGGTGTCAACGCAGGAGAAGGCGCTGGAGCTGGCGCGCGAGAGCGTGCAGATCGCGCAGGTGTCGTACGAGAACGGCGTCATCACGTCGGCCGAGCTCAACGACGCGCAGGTCCGGCTGCTCGAGACGGAGTGGAACCTCCTGCAGGCCAAGTACGCCCGCATCGTCGCGGCCGCCCGCGCCAAGGTGGCGGCCGGGGTCGAGTAGCCCCCGGCGACGCGGCGGACCGAGGGGGCCGCCGGCAGCCGGAGCGCCGGAATCAGATCGCGACGTCGAGCGGTCCGAAGTGCGCTTCGTAGCGCGCACGGAACTCGTCCCGCGTGTAGGCGTGGTAGGTCCCGCCGAGATGCTCCAGCGCGTAGGTGGCCGCCACGCTGCCGAAGCGGGCACACACCTCATAGCTGGCGCCCGCGGCAAGGCCCTTCATGAAGCCGCCGCGAAACGCATCGCCGACGCCCGTCGGGTCCTCGATGTGATCGGGAGTGACCGCCGGCACGTCCACGGTGCCCTCGGCCGTGATGACCGAGCAGCCCTTCTCGCCCTTCGTCACCACGAGCAGCGGCGCGTGCTTCAGCACGTCCTGCTCGCCCATGCCCGTCTTCTGGCGGATCAGCTCGAACTCGTAGTCGTTGCACACCACCATGAACGCGCCGACCACCCCGTCCTTCAGCTGGTCGCCCTCCATGCGCGCGCACTGCTGGCCGGGATCCCAGATGTAGCGGATGCCCATCGTGCTGCACTCCTCGGCGTACTGCACCATGGCGGCCGGATCGTTCGGCGAGATGATGACGACGGCATCGTCGGCAAGCCCGGGCAGGCCGCGGAACGAGAGCTCGGCGGCGTTGGCCATGGCGCCCGTGTAGAAGGACGCGATCTGGTTGTTGTGCTCGTCGGTGCTGCAGAAGAAGGACGCGCAGAACTTCCCGTCCACGAGCCTGACCAGCGAGGAGTCGATGCCGGCGGCGTCCATCCACTGGCGGTACTCCCCGAAGTCCTGGCCCGCCGTCGCCATCAGGCGGGGCCGCTCACCGAGGAGCGCCAGTGTGTAGGCGATGTTCGGCGCACAGCCGCCGCGCCGCTTGTCCATGGTGTCGACCAGGAAGCTCAGCGACACCCGGTTCATGTGCTCGGGCAGGAAGTGCTCCGTGAAGCGCCCGGGGAACGACATCAGGTAGTCGAACGCAATCGATCCGGTGACGATGAGCTGCATGGGTTCTCCGCGAAAAGGACTCGAGGCTCGGAACGGGGGCCGTCAGCCCACGTACTTGCCGATGATGGGCGCCAGCCGCCGCCGGACGGGCTCGGGAATGGCGTCCGGACGCGTGATGATGGCGGTCTTGAGCGCCGAGTGCGCCGGCACCCGCTGATCCACGTCGAGCCGCTCGACCGTCCCCGCAATCACCTGCTGGGCGGCGCGGGCGTTCTGCGTGAGGTTGTCGATGATCATCTCCACCGTCACGGCGTCGTGATCCGGATGCCAGCAGTCGTAGTCGGTGACCAGCGCCATGGTCGCGTAGGCGATCTCCGCCTCGAGGGCGAGCTTGGCCTCCTGCAGGTTCGTCATGCCGATGATGTCGCCCCCCCAGCTGCGATACAGCTTCGACTCGGCGAGCGTGGAGAACTGCGGCCCCTCCATGCAGACGTAGGTGCCCCCCTCGTGGACGCGCACGTCGGTGCCCCGCGCCACGTCCGCCATCAGCGACGACAGCGTCCCGCAGAGCGGATGCGCGAAGCCGACGTGGGCGACGAGACCGTCGCCGAAGAACGTGCTGATGCGCCGGCGCGTCCGGTCGATGAACTGGTCCGGGAAGACGATGTCGAGCGGCCGGTACTGCTCCTGCAGGGAGCCGACGGCGCTGGCGGACAGGATCCACTCCGCGCCCAGCAACTTGAAGCCGTAGATATTGGCCCGGAAGTTCAGCTCCGACGGCATCAGCACGTGTCCCTTGCCGTGCCGCGCGAGGAACGCCACACGCTTGCCGCGCAGCGTGCCGAGGACGTAGGGGCCGCTCGGCGCCCCGAACGGCGTGTCGAGCAGCCGCTCTTCCCGATCCACCAACTCGGCCATGTCGTAGAGGCCCGACCCGCCGATCACACCGATACGCACAGACATGAGGACTCCTCGTCGCCCGACCTGCCAGGCGGCCTAGATCACGCGCTCCACGCTCCGCCGGCCGCCGGTATCGCGCAGGCGGCCTGCCGCCATGGACGGCTCGTGCTCGAAGAAGATCAGGTAGTCACCCTCGAGCGCCTCACGGGCGAAGGCACGCTTGAACGCCAATGTGTCCATCGGATACAGGTCGTATCCCATCACCCACGGATCCGGCACGTGGACCGTCGTCGGGTACATGTCGGCGGCGAAGACCGCGGTGTGTCCCGCCGATTCGATCATGACGACCTGATGGTGGGCCGTGTGCCCCCCGCTGCGGCGATACCGGACCCCGGGCGCAATCTCCGCATCGTCGGCGACGAGCGTGAGCACGCCCGCCTCCTGCAGCGGGACGAAGTTCTCCTGCAGGTAACTGGCGCGGTTGCGTTCGTGCGGATGGGTGGCGTCGGCCCATTCCCCGGCGTGCGCCACGTAGCGGGCGCGCGGGAACCGCGGCACGAGGGCGCCGGAGGCGTCGCGGCGGGTGAAGCCGCCGACGTGGTCGAAGTGCAGGTGGCTCGCCACCACCACGTCGATGTCCTCCACCGAGAGACCGGCCTCCGCCAGGGAGTGATCGAGGTGATACGACCGCTCGAGGCCGTAAATCTCCGCGGACCTCGCGTCCATCTTGTCACCGCACCCCGCGTCGATCAGCAGCGTCTGCTCGCCACGGACGACGAGCGGCCTCAGGCCGAGGGGAATGCGATTGCGGTCGTCGGGCGGCAGGCGCGTTTCCCAGAGGGTCCGCGGCACCACACCGAACATCGCGCCGCCATCCAGCCGGAAGAATCCGTCCGAGAGGGTGATGAGCTCCAGATCGCCCAACGCGTGGCGGACGGGCGTCCGGAAGCGGGCCACCCGCGGCGCGGGTTCCTTCAGCTCCACCAGCACCCCGTGCGCGGCAGATGGGTGGATGAAGGCGACGCGCGCGCCCTCCGCGCCCGGACGGGCTTCCTGGTCCACAAGCCGGACGCCTCGCGCCCGCAGGTGCGCGAGGGCGGCGTCGATGTCGTCCACACGCAGGGCAACGTGGTGCAGGCCGGGACCCCGCTTGCCCACGAAGGCGGCGACAGCGGACTGGGGGCCGGTGGCCTCGAGCAACTCGAGCGACGAGGGCCCCATGTGCAGGAAGTGGGCGCGCACCTGCTGGCTCGCCACCTCCTCGGGCGGGTCGACGTGGAGACCGAGCACGTCCCGGAAGAACGCCAGCGACCGGTCGAGCTCGCCCACCGCGATCCCCACGTGATCCAGCCAGGCCCTCATGACCGCTTCAGGCTCCTCGACAGGATGTCCTCGGCCGCGCTGTAAGGGTCGATCTCGCGCGCGGCGATGCGGTCCACGAGGGCCTCGAACGCCGACTCGCCGAGGAGCGACCGCTCCACGAACTCCAGGTAACGGTGCGTCAGCAGGTCGCGCAGGCGGAACTGGTTGCGCGCCTTGAGGCGGCCCGCGCGCGCGCCCGCCGAATGCGTGCGGAACGCCTGCACCGCCTGCCATAGCTCCGCCATGCCGTGCCCCGTCGTCGCCTCGGTCTTGATGATGGGCGGGCGCCACTCGCCGTCGCCGTAGCTCTGGAGGAGCAGGTTCGACTCGATGGCCGTCACCATGCGGTCGGCGCCTTCCCGATCCGCCTTGTTGACGACGTAGATGTCGGCAATCTCCATGATGCCGGCCTTCAGCGCCTGGACATCGTCGCCGGTGCCGGGCACGAGGACGACGACGGAGACGTCGGCGGTGCGGACGATGTCGACCTCGTCCTGCCCCACGCCAACGGTCTCGATGATGACCAGGCTCTTCCCGGCGGCGTCCAGGACGAGCGCCACGTCTCCGGTGGCACGCGCCAGTCCGCCCAGGTGGCCGCGCGTGGCCATCGACCGGATGAAGACCTCCGGATCCGCGGTGTGCCCCTGCATTCGCAGCCGGTCACCGAGGATGGCGCCGCCGGTGAACGGGCTGGTGGGATCCACCGCGACGACGGCCACCGTTTCCCCACTCTTGCGCGTCTCGGCCGTCAAGCGGTCCACCAGCGTGCTCTTCCCGGCGCCGGGAGGACCGGTGATGCCGAGCAGGTAGGCGCGGCCCGTGTCGCGGAAGATGTCGCGGACGAGGCCGGCCGCCGCCGGCGCCTCGTCCTCGAGGAGGGAAATGGCGCGCGCGATCGCACGCGTGTCGCCGGATCGGACCCGTTCCGACAGGGGCGGAAGCTGAGACACCTACGCGGCCAGCAGTTGGCGGGCGATGACCAGCCGCTGCACCTCGCTGGTGCCTTCGCCGATGGTCGTGAGCTTGACGTCGCGGAAGAACTTCTCGGCCGGGTAGTCCTTGACGAACCCGTAGCCGCCGAACGTCTGCACGCCGGCTTCCGACACGCGGACGGCAATCTCGCTCGCGTAGAGCTTGGCCATGGACGACTCGAGCGTCGTGCGCCGTCCCTGGTCCTTGAGCCACGCGGCCCGGTACGTCAGCAGACGCGCCGCTTCCACCCGTGACGCGCTGTCCAGCAGGGACCAGCGGACGGACTGGAAGCCGTCGATGGCCCGGCCGAACTGCCGGCGCTCGTTGGCGTAGTCGCGTGCCGCCTCGTAGGCGCCCTGCGCCAGGCCGACCGCCAGCGCGGCGATGCCGATGCGGCCGGCATCGAGCACCTGCAGCGTCTGGATGAATCCCTGGTCAACCTCGCCAATCACCTGGTCCGCCGGCACGCGGCAGTTCTCGAGGATGACCTCGCACGTTTCGCTCGCGCGCATGCCGAGCTTGTCTTCCTTCTTGCCGGCCACCAGGCCGCTGGCGCCGCGCTCGAGGATGAAGGCCGTGATGCCCTTGCTGCCCCTGGCCTTGTCGGTGACCGCCATGATGACCAGCGTGTCGGCGGACTTGCCGTGCGTGATGAAGAGCTTCGAGCCGTTCAGCACCCACGCGTCCCCGTCGCGGACGGCCGTCGTTCGCATCGCGGCCGCGTCGCTGCCGGACCCGGGCTCGGTGAGGCCCCAGGCCGCCAGCCGCTCACCGCGCGCCAGCGGCGCCAGGTAGCGCTGCTTCTGCGCCTCGCTGCCGAACATCGCGATGTGCGCGGCGCCGAGGCCGTTGTGTGCAGCCACCGACAGGGAGATGCTGGGGTCGACCCGCGCGAGCTCCTCGATGCAGATGCAGTAGTCCACGGCACTCATGGCCGCCCCGCCGTACGCCTCCGGGAACTGGATGCCCATGAGGCCCAGGGCCGCCAGCTTCGGCAGCAGCTCCAGCGGGAAGTGCTGCGCGTTGTCCCACTCCATCACGTGGGGACGCAACTCGGTTTCGGCGAACTCGCGCACGCTGCGGCGGAGCAGTTCCTGATCCTCGGACAGGCGGACGTCCATAACCCTCCGATCGTATCAGCAGCACGGGCCGCACGAAAGGTCCAGTCGGCCGGGATGCGCCAGGCGCGCCTCCCGTGCCATGATGGCCTCGTGTCGTCCACCACTCACCTGTCTCGTGTCGTGCGGCTGGCGGTCATGGCCGGGCTGGCGGTGCTCGTCTCGGTGCGGCCGGCCGCCGCCGACATCACCGCATTCCTCGGCGTGACACCGACGCCCGAGAACCGGATCGTCCGCGGCCTCTCCGGCGGACTCGGGCTCCTCATCATCGGCTTCGAGTTCGAGTACGCCAACGCCACCGAAGACGAAGAGGCGCTGCTCCCGGGCCTGCGGACCTACTCGGGCAACGTGCTCCTCCAGACGCCCGTCGAGGTCTCGGGGGTGCAGCTGTACGGGACGGCTGGCGTCGGACTCTACCGGGAGCGGTTGCTGGACGCGTCGGAGACGAGCACGGCCGTCAACCTGGGGGGCGGCGCGAAGATCCGGCTGCTCGGTCCACTGCGGCTGCGGCTCGACTACCGGGTGTTCCGGCTGCAGGGCGATCCGATCAATCAGAACTACCAGCGCTTCTACGCCGGCGCCAACCTCGCGTTCTGACCGGACGTCCGCGCCCTCACTTCGGGACCGGCGCGACCGCCATGTGCGCCACCTCGGTCAGGGACAGGCGCGAGGGCGGGCCCGCCAGCGCGTCGCGATACTTCGCGAGCAGCTCCGTGGGCGCGTCGGTCAACAGATCATCCAGCCACTGCGACGGGCGGTAGTCCACGCCCGGGACCGCGGGCACCAGCGCGTGCACATAGAGGACGTTGCCTTTGGCGTCGGGTTCGGCCGCGCGGTACACGCGCCAGCCCTGAGCGACGCGGACGCGCTCGGGAGCGGTGGCCGCGGCCAGCGCCGCCTGCAGCGCCTGGACGGCGGCTTCGTAGTCGGCGGTGCGATCGGGCTTGACCGTGACCAGCAACAGGCCGACGTCGGTGGCGAACACGGCGGCCGCCGGATCGGCGGACGGTGCGGGTGCGGGTTGCGAAGGGGCGCCGCCGGGGGTCGGCGCCTGCAGGGCCAGGAGGGTGAGGACGATCCAGGCGGACACGGACTGTCAGTGCGGATGAGCGGGACGGTCCGGGACCGCAGAGCGGCCCCGGACCCGCTCCACCGCTACTGCACCTTGTTCAGGGACGTGATGGCGCGGCCGGCGAAGGCTTCCTTGTACAGGTTGAAGATCTCCTGCACTTCGACGGGGAAGACCTCGGCGATCACGCGCGAGATGTCGTATTCCTCGTTGGGCACCACCGGATCGACGTAGATGATGTAGACGGCGTTGCCCTGGGCCTGCTGGGGCGACTTGAAGAACTTCATGCCGGCGAGCTGCTGCTTGCGAGCCGGCTTCTCGCTCTTCTCGAACGCCTCCTTGTACTTCGCGATCACTGTCTCGAAGTCCGCTGCCTTGTCGGGCTTGATGAGCATCGTGATCACGACGGCATCACCCTCGAGCGTCAGCACCGGCTTTTCGTCAGCCGCCGGTTCCTGCGCCACGGCGATGCTTGCGCCTGCCAGCGTGAACACAGCCAGCGCCACACCCGACACGACAACCTGAACACCTCGAAGCATTGAGACCCCTCCTTCGCGAAAGGCGGTTACTTTACCGTACTGAGCCGCCGATGAAAACCATCATGATTTCGCTCGCGACCAGCATGCCCTGACGGGTCAGGGACATCCGGTGGCCGTCGTGGACGACCCATCCCGCCTCGACGAACCCGGACAGTTCACCGCCATGTGCCTTCCAGACATCGACTCCATAGGCGTCGCGCATGGCGGCGAGATCGACTCCCTCCGCCAGCCGCAGCCCCATGAAGAGCGCCTCCTCCTGCTGCTCGACCCGTGACAGGCGCCGGGTGTCGAGCCGCACCGGCGCGCCCCTGGTGATCCGTTCGACGTAGTCGGCGGTCCCCGGGACGTTCCGCCATCGTATACCGTCCCACGTCGAATGTGCGCCGCAGCCGAGCCCGAGCCACGAGCCGGACTGCCAGTACTTGAGGTTGTGCGGCCTGCCGGCCCGGCCGGGCCACGTTCGAGATCTCGTATTGCTCGAAGCCGGCGGCGTCGAGCCGGCCCGGCCCTGCAGGCCATCTCCGCGGCCACTTCGTCGCCCGCCACCTGCCAGCCCCCGCGCGACATCGCCTCGCGCAGCGGTGCGTTCGGATAGATCTCGAGGAGTACGCGAGGCGTGTTCCGGCGCGGTGTCCACGAGCGCGTCCACCGACTCGAGCCAGGCGTCAAGGGACTGTCCCGGCAGCCAGAGCATCAGGTCGAGGCTGATGTTGTCGTGACCGGCGGCGCGGGCCTCGCTCACGGCCTGCCGGGCCCGGAGGCGGCGCCGTGCAGCCGGCCCAGCCGCTGCAGTTCCTCGTCGCGGAACGACTGGACGCCAAAACTGAGCCGGTTCACGCCGTGCTCCCGGTAGCCGGCGAGCGAGGCCTCCGACACCGTCTCCGGATTGGCTTCGAGCGTCACCTCCGCGCCAGGCCGGACGTCGAACGTGTCGCGGCAGGCACGCACCAGGCGGCCGACATCCCCGGGCGCCAGCAGCGAGGGCGTGCCGCCACCGAAGAAGATCGTGTCGACGGCGGCGCCGCGCTCGGGCGCAGCCGCGACCTCCCCGATCAGTGCGTCAACGTAGCGGCGCGCGAGCGCTTCGTCGAGCAGGCCACGGTTGAAGTTGCAGTAGTTGCAGATCGCGGCGCAGAACGGGACGTGCAGGTACAGCCCGGCAGGCACGTCCTATACCCTGGCCCTGCCCGGCTGCCGGCGTGACGGCACGCACATGGCCGCCTCAGCCCTTCGTGCCGGCACGGCCTCCGGGCCAGGACAGCTCGGCGGGACCGCTGTCGCGCAGCCGGGCGCGCGCCATGCCGCGGCTCTTGGGCGGAAGGCCTGCGGACCGGCGAAGATTGTCGGGCGAGGCGGGCGACTGCTTGTGCCAGCGCTGCACGGAGTCGGCGGACGCGTGCGGCCCGACCTCACGCACGTCGATGCCCTGGATCTCGACCCAGTCGCACATCTCGAGAAGCCGCGAGCGCGTGCGGGCGCCGAGCTGGAAGATGAAGGAGCGCGGGTCGGTCGCGTCCGGGACGTCGACGAGGTTGCTCGTGAAGACGGTCGGACGCCGCTCGTTGTAGCGCGTGTTCACGACGAGCCCGAGCGTCTCCTGCACCCAGTCGGACGTCCGCTCGGCGCCGAGGTCGTCCAGGACGAGCAGGTCGGCCTTCAGCACCGGCGCCAGGATGTCCATCTCGGTTTCGTCGACCGAGCGGTTGTAGGTATCGCGCACCAGCTTCAACAGCTCACGCGTCTCGAAGAAGTAGCCGCGCGCGCCGCGCGTCCGGATGGCGGCCTTGAGGATGCCGACGGCCAGGTGCGTCTTGCCGACGCCGTGCGGGCCGTAGAGAAGCAGGCCGCGGTCGACGACCGGAAACGCCTCGACGAAGCCCGAGGCGCGCCGGAAGGCCTCTCGTTGCGAGTCCATGTCGTGTTCGAACGTGTCGAGCTCGCATCGGGCGTAGCGCTGCGGGATGCGCGCCTCCTGCATCTGGCGCGCGGCCACGGCCTGGCGCCAGCAGTCGCAGCGGACGACGCGCTCGACGCCGTCGGCCACCACGCTCTTCCACCGCGTGCCGTTGCAGATCTCGCAGGTGGCCATGGCAGTCAGTTCAGCGCGCTGCGCAGGTAGCGCTGCCCGCAGAGCTTGCGGACGGCCCGCGCCGACAACTGCGCCGCCCGCTCGGCGGACGGCCGCTTCCGCGTCGCACGCGGCAGGCCCGGTGCGGTGGTCCCGAGGCCGAGGCGCTGCCCGAGCGCACGCCGCTCGCGCGGGTCGAGGGCCAGCATCGACGCCTCGAGCTCCGCGACCAGTGCACGGCGCACGACGTCCTCCGATTCCCCCAGCGCGGGACCGACCGCCTCCGTGTTGACCGGCTCCTCCACCAGGTCGCCGTCGGCCAGCGGCAGGCGCCGCCACCAGCGATCGAGCTGGCGCAGGTCGCGCGTCGAGAGGTGCTCGGCAGCCAGGTCGTCCTCGACGCCGGCGTGCTCGACCGCAGCGCTCAGCGCGTCGGGCACGCGACCATCGGTGCGTGCGGCCTCGCCCGTGGCGGCTTCGGCGCCCAGCTGGGCCATCCTGTGCAGCACGCTCTGACGTACCCACCACCGCGCGTAGCCGGCAAACCGGCCGTGCCGTGCCGGGTCGAACCGGCGTGCCGCCTCGATGAGCGCCAGGTTGCCGTCGCGCACGAGCGACAGCAGTGGCGCTCCCACGGCTTCATATCGCAACACGTAGCGGACCACCGCGCCGAGGTGCGACTCGACCAGACGCGCAATCGCCTCGCCGTCGCGACGGCGCGTACGCTCGGCCAGCGCCGACTCTTCGTCGGTCGTCAGCGAGGGGAACCGTGCAATGGCCTGCAGGTAGGATTGGAGGGTCGCGGAATCGTCGGTGAGCGACTCGAGCCAGCGCACGAGAGGATTGTGACCGGATCTGACGCGAGGGCCGATCGCCCTATTCACCGCTCCGCGAACGCCGCGTCGGCGGCTCTGCCGAGGACACCGTCGCGTCGGGCTCGCGCGAGGCCGCGCGCACGGATCGGACGGCGACGACTTCACGAGCGCCGCACCGAGCCGCTGCTCCCAGTCCTCGAGCCCGCGCGCCAGCTCGCGCTTCACGTACCATGAACTCGTTCACTTCGCCCTGCATCTGCTCCATCTTGCGGCGCATGTTCAGGATGATCTCGACACCGGCGAGGTTGACGCCGAGCTCCCGCGTGAGCGTGAGAATCGTTTCGAGCTGCTCCAGGTCCTCCTCCGAGTAGAGGCGGGTATTGCCTTCCGTGCGCGACGGCTTGAGCAGCCCCTCCCGCTCGTACAGGCGGAGCGTCTGCGGGTGGATGTCGTAGCGCTGCGCGACGACGCTGATCATGAAATACGCCTTGCCGGTGTTCTTGGCCATCACGCTCGCACGCTTTCGCTGTTGATCCGGCCGAACTCGCGCAGCAGGTCCTTCGACCGTTCGTCGAGCACCCGCGGCAGCACGATCCGGATCTCGACGACGAGATCGCCGCGCGGGCCCGAGCGTGTGGGCACGCCGCGCTCGCGCATCCGGAATCGCTGCCCCGACTGGGTCCCCGGCGGCACCCGCACGCGAACGGCGCCCTCCGGCGACTGCAGCTCGATGCGCGCGCCGAGCCCGGCCTGCACCGCCACCGGCAGCACGACGTGCACGTCGTCGCCGTCACGGCGGTATCGCGGATCGGGCGCCACGGCAATGTCGAGGTAGAAGTCCCCCGGCGGCCCGCCCCTCACCCCGGCGTGGCCCATGCCGGCCACCCGGATGCGGGCGCCATCGGACACCCCGGCGGGGATCCGCACCGTCAGCGTCTCGCTGCGCGGCACCACCCCCTGGCCCTGGCAGCGGGCACAGTGCTCCTGGCGCAGCCGGCCCGTGCCGCTGCACCGCGGGCAGTTCTTGCTGAAGACCATATGGCCGCGCACGGAGCGCACGGTGCCGCTGCCCTCGCACGACACGCACCGCGTCTCCGAGACGCGGTGGAACCCGGAGCCCGCACACCGTCCGCACGCGTGGTGCCGCGTGAGGGTGACCGACCGCTCGACGCCGTGCCACATCTCCTCGAAGCTCACGGTCGTCCGGGCGTGGATGTCGGCGCCGCGCTGCGGCACCGCCGCCGCGTCCTCGCGCAGCCCGAACACGTCGGCGAAGAGCTCGCCGAAGGTCGTCGTGGGCTCGGCGTGGACCTGCGGCGAGAAATCGAACCCGGCGAACCCGAACGAGGGGACGTCGAGGCCCTCCGCGACCAGCCCGTGCTCGTCGTAGCGCCGGCGGCGATCCGGATCGATCAGCGTCTCGTACGCCTCCAGCACCTGCCGGAAACGCACCGCGGCCTCCCGGTCGCCCGGATTGATGTCCGGATGCCACCGCCGCGCAAGCCGCCGGTAGGCGCGCTTGATGTCGCCCTCCGACGCCTCCCGCTGCACGCCCAGCACGACGTAGAGATCCATAACGGTCACATCGCGAATCGCATCACGGTCGCGCGATCACCGCACGCGGCACCCGCCCCCCGCACTCTGCACGCGCACCGCGCACTCTGCACCCCTGCACGGCACCCTGCACCCGGCACGAGGCACGCGGCACGTGGCCTCCTCTACTTCTTCTCATCCACCACTTCGGCATCGATGACGTCGCCGTCCTTCGCGCCGTCACCCGGGCCCGCGCCGGGCTCGGTGTCCGGGCCGCCGCCAGGCGACGCGCCGGCCCCGGGCTGCTGCCGGTACATCGCCTCGGCCGCCTTGTGCTGGGCCGCCGTCAGCGTCTCGAGCCCCGCGTTCATCGCCGCGACGTCGTTGGCCTCGATCGCCGTCTTGAGCGACGCCATCGCCGCCTCGACCTCCGCGCGGTCCGAGGCCGACAGCTTGTCGCCGGCGTCCTTGAGCATCCGCTCGGTGCCGTACACGGCCTGGTCGGCGCGGTTGCGCGTCTCGATCTCCTCGCGGCGCTGCTTGTCGTCGTCGGCGTGCGACTCGGCCTCCTTCATCATCCGGTCGACCTCCTCCTTGCTGAGGCCGGACGAGGCGGTGATGGTGATCTTCTGTTCCTTCTGCGTGCCGAGGTCCTTTGCCGAGACGTTCACGATGCCGTTGGCGTCGATGTCGAACGTCACCTCGATCTGCGGAACGCCGCGCGGCGCCGGGGGAATGCCCACCAGGTGGAAGCGCCCGAGCGTGCGGTTGTCCCGCGCCAGCGGCCGCTCGCCCTGGAGCACGTGCACCTCCACGCTGGTCTGGCTGTCGGCGGCCGTCGAGAACACCTCGCTCTTGCGCGTCGGAATCGTCGTGTTGCGGCTGATGAGGGTCGTCAGCACGCCACCCAGCGTCTCGATGCCCAGCGACAGCGGCGTGACGTCCAGCAGCAGCAGGTCCTTGACGTCGCCGGCGAGGACGCCGGCCTGGATGGCCGCGCCGACTGCCACGACCTCGTCCGGGTTCACGCCCTTGTGCGGCTCCTTGCCGAACAGCTCCTTCACGATGGCCTGCACGCGGGGGATGCGGGTGGATCCACCGACCAGCACCACCTCGTCGATCTTGGAGGGATCGACGCCGGCGTCCTTCAGGGCCTGCTTGGTCGGCACCACCGTCTTCTGCAGGAGATCCTCGACCAGGGACTCGAACTTGGCGCGCGTCAGCTTGCGCGTCAGGTGCTTCGGTCCCGTCGCGTCGGCGGTGATGAAGGGCAGGTTGATCTCGGTTTCCATCACCGAGGAGAGCTCCATCTTGGCCTTCTCGGCGGCCTCGCGCAGTCGCTGCAGCGCCATGCGATCCTTGCCGAGGTCGATGCCCTCCTCCTTGCGGAACTCGTCGATGATCCACTCGATGATGCGCTGGTCGAGGTTGTCACCGCCCAGGTGCGTGTCGCCGTTGGTGGACTTCACCTCGACGACGCCCTCGCCCACCTCGAGGATCGAGATGTCGAAGGTGCCGCCGCCGAAGTCGTACACCGCGATCGTCTCGTTCGTCTTCTTGTCGAGACCGTAGGCGAGCGCGGCAGCGGTCGGCTCGTTGACGATGCGCATGACCTCGAGGCCCGCAATCTGGCCGGCTTCCTTGGTCGCCTGGCGCTGCGCGTCGTTGAAGTACGCGGGCACGGTGATCACGGCCTTGGAGACCGGCTGCCCGAGGTAGTCCTCGGCCGCCTGCTTCAGCTTCTGCAGCACCATCGCGGACAGCTGCGCGGGCGCGAGCTCCTGCGACCCGGCCTTGACGCGGACGTCCCCGTTGCCGGCGCTGACAACGGTGTAGGGCACCATCCGCATCTCTTCGCTGACCTCGTCATAGCGACGGCCCATGAAGCGCTTGATGGAGTAGATCGTGTTCTCGGGGTTGGTGACGGCCTGGCGCTTGGCGACCTGTCCGACCAGCCGCTCGCCGGTCTTGCTGAAGGCCACGACTGACGGGGTCAGCCGGCTGCCCTCCGCATTCTGGATGACGGTCGGCTGATCGCCCTCCATCACGGCGACGACGGAGTTGGTGGTACCCAGGTCGATCCCGATGATTTTGCTCATGTCGTTAGTATGAAATGTGAGTCAGTCCGTGTCAATCATGGCCTGGGCTCGCCGCCCGGCCCGCCGCCCCATCTCGTTGGTATACTGGCACTTCCTGCCGTTCACGTGAGGTGCCCGATGCCGTGGAAGCGGACAGCCCTGGCGCTCGCGGTCACGCTCGGCGCGAGCTTGCCCGTGTCGGCGCAGATCACCCTCGTCGAAGGCGCGGCCGCCATCGACCGCGGCCACGTGCGAACGGCAGGTGGTCGCGTGGAACTGGTCGGCCCCGCCGGCGCGCTGATTCACGTGGATGCGGCGACCGATGTGGACGCGGGGCCCGCCCGCGTGGTCCTGCACGACGGACGTCTCGTGATACGCACGGCCGCCCTGCCCCTGCCCGTCTCGCTGCCCTTCGCGGAGCTCTCGCTCGACGGCGACGGCACCTACGCGCTCCTGGCGGACGCCCGCGGCAATCGCCTGCTGGTGGAGGTGCGTGCCGGCGCCGCACTCCTGCGCACGCGCTACGCATCCACGGTGCGGATCGGTCCTCAGCAGCTCGCGATGATGACCAGCGCCACCAGCGTGCCGTGGGCGGCGCCCGCCGCCAGTCGCACGCTGGACGCCTTCGACGCCTGGTCCACGCTGCGCGCGGCGGCGTCGCCGGCCGTCGACGGGCGAGACGCCCCGGTCGTGATGCTGCCCCCGGCGGGCTGCGGGTCACGGGAGCTGCCATGTGGATGGTCCGCGCCCTGGCCGCACCGCGGGACGTCCCCGCCGACGCGCCCCGGCTATGCGCCCAACTACGGACCGAACTACGCGCCCAACTACGCGCCAGCCCCCGCACCCGGGGAGCGGCACGCCCGGCCCTCTCGCCATCGCCCCGAAACGCCCCCTGCGCCAACGGCCACTCCGCCACCGGCCACGCCGCCGCCGGCCGCACCACCGGCGGGCCGGGGCCGGGGCGCCGGCCTCCGTATTCCACCTGAAAGGCCTGAGCAGCAATGACGGTCGTCGTTCGAGTCGCCCGCCACGCGGGCATCATCGCGCTGTTCGTGGCGGCAGCCCTTGCCGGCACGCTCACCGGCGTCCTGTTCGCCTATTCCGATGACCTGCCCGAGGTCACCGCGCTCGACAACTACTCGCCCAACACGATCACGCGCGTGCTGGGCAAGGACGGGCAGCTCGTCGGCGAGTTCGCGGTGGAGCGTCGAGTCGTCGTCCACTACGACGACATCCCGCTCAACCTGCGGCAGGCGATCCTGGCCGCCGAGGACGGCGGCTTCTTCGAGCACGCCGGGCTGAGCATCTCGCGCATGATGCTGGCGCTGATGCGGGACATCTTCTCCCGCGGCAACGTGCCCGGTGGCAGCACGCTCACCCAGCAGCTCGCCCGCAATCTCTTCCCCAAGAGCATCGGGTTCGATCGCACCTGGGAGCGCAAGATCAAGGAGGCGCTGGTCGCCATCCAGATCGAGAAGCGCTACAGCAAGCCCGAGATCTTCACGCTCTACTGCAACCAGATCTACTTCGGCCACGGGGCCTACGGCGTCGAGGCGGCCTCGCAGCTCTACTTCCGCAAGCACGTCAACGACCTGGCGCTCGAGGAAGCGGCCCTGATCGCGGGCATCATCCAGGCCAACGTCCGGCAGAGCCCGTACATCAACCCCGACGCCGCGCTCCGCCGGCGCAACTACGCCCTCGATCGCATGGCCACCGAGGGGTTCATCTCGGAGTCCGAGGCCACCGAGGCCAGGGCCAAGCCGATCGTCGTGGCGGGCGATCCGAACGGCAGCCGCAGCCCGGCGCCCTACTTCCTGGAGGAGGTCCGCAAGTACCTCGAGGCGAAGTACGGGGCGAAGGCGCTCTACGAGAGCGGCCTGACCGTCCGCACCCCGCTCGATCTGCGCCTGCAGGAGGCCGCCAACCGCGCGGTGGACAGGGGCCTGCGACGCGTGGACAAGCGGCGCGGCACGTTCCGGAAGCCCCAGTCAACGTCCTCGCGGAGAAGCACACCCTGGACGACTACCGCAACGACCGCTGGAGCCGGCCCATGGGCGACGGCGACGTCGTGCCCGCCGTGGTGATGGCCGTTGACGGCCAGACCGCACGGGTGCGCATGGGCCACCTCACGGGAGAGCTGGCGCGCGACGGCTACCGGTGGACGCGCCGGACGTCGGCCGCCGACCTCGTGAAGCCCGGCGACCTGGTCGAGGTCGAGCTCTCGAAGATCGACGAGGCCGCCGGCACCGCCGCCGTGTCGCTGGAGCAGCCTCCCGCGCTCGAAGGCGCGCTGGTCGCCATCGACAACCGGAGCGGCGAGGTGCTCGCCATGGTGGGCGGGTTCAGCTTTGCGCGGAGCAAGTTCAACCGGGCCACGCAGGCGTTCCGGCAGATGGGGTCGACCGTGAAGCCCCTTCTCTACACCGCCGCGATCGACCGCGGCCTGACCCCGGTCACGCTGCTCGAGGACGTCCCGACGTCCTTCGACGCGGGCGCAGGCCAGCCGCCGTACACCCCCGGTAACTACGACCGCACGTTCCAGGGCACGATGACGCTGCGCCGCGCGCTCGAGCAGTCGCGCAACATCCCGGCCGTGAAGGTCATCGACATGCTGGGGCCGGCGCAGGTCGCCGCCTACGCCCAGCGTTTCGGCTTCTCTCAACCCTTCCGCCCGTTCCTCTCGATGGCCCTGGGTGCCCAGGAAGTCTCCCTCATGGAGATCACGAGCGCCTACTCCGTGTTCCCCAACCACGGCATCCGCATGGCGCCCTTTTCCATCCTCTCGATCACGGACCGTGAAGGCACGCTGCTGGAGGAGAACCAGCCGGCGCCGCAGGACGCGATCCGCGCCGACACCGCCTACGTCATGACGAACCTGATGCGGGGCGTGGTGCTGCGCGGCACCGGCGCCGCGGCCAACGCGCTCCGCTGGCCGCTCGCGGGAAAGACGGGGACGGTGGACGACTACACCGATGCCTGGTTCGTCGGCTTCGACCCGAACATCACCGTGGGTGTGTGGCTCGGCCGCGACGAGAAGAAACCCCTGGGCCCCGGCGAAACCGGGACGACGGCCGCGCTGCCGGTCTGGATCGACTTCATGAAGGACTACCTCGACCTCTACGGGGACCGTGAGAACCCGCCCGAGTTCGATGCGCCCGGCAACATCGTCTTCATGACGGTGGACCGCTCCACGGGAGAGCCGGTACCGGACGGCTCGGAGAACGCCATCTCCGAGGCGTTCCTGTCCGGGACACAGCCCGCCGCGACCGCCGCCGCCACCGTGCGCTACTGACACCGGGGCGGCGCCGCACGAGCGCCCTCAGGCGTCGGCGTCCGCGTCGGAGGGCGTGCCGAGCGTGCCGGACGCCTTCTGCATCAGGTAGGTCTTGATGAAAGGGTCCACGTCGCCGTCGAGGACCTTGTGGACCTGCCCCTCCTCGTACTTGGTGCGGTGGTCCTTGATCATCTGGTACGGCTGGAGGACGTAGCTCCGGATCTGCGAGCCGAAGGCGATCTCCTTCTTCGTGCCGCCGATGCTCTCGAGCTTGCTCTGCTGCTCCTTGAGCTTGAGGTCGTAGAGCCGCGCCTTCAGCACCTTCATCGCCACGTCGCGGTTCTTGTGCTGCGAGCGTTCGTTCTGGCAGGACACCACGATGCCGGTCGGCAGGTGCGTGATGCGCACGGCGGAGTCGGTGACGTTGACGTGCTGGCCGCCGGCGCCGCTCGACCGGTAGGTGTCGATGCGGAGGTCCTTCTCGGGGATGTCGATCTCGATTTCCTCGTCCATCTCCGGCCAGACGTAGACCGAGGCGAAGGACGTGTGCCGGCGCGCGGCCTGGTCGAACGGCGAGATGCGCACCAGGCGATGGACGCCGGCTTCCGCCGACATCAGCCCGAACGCGTAGTCGCCCGTCAGCGTGAACGTGACGCTCTTGAGGCCCGCTTCCTCCCCCGGCTGATAGTCCAGGATCGTGCGCTTGAGGCCGCGCCGTTCGGCCCACTTGAGATACATGCGCAGGAGCATCTCGGCCCAGTCCTGCGACTCGGTGCCCCCGGCGCCCGGGTGAATGGTGATGATGGCGTTGGCGGCGTCGTGCTCGCCGCTGAGCATCTTCTTGATCTCGCCGGCCTCGACCTCGTCCTCGAGCGCATCGAGCGCGCGCTCGAGGTCGGTGGACACCTCCTCACCCGCCTCGGCCCACTCGATGAGCACGCCGATGTCGTCCATGCGGGTCTTGAGCGACGCCTTCAGGTCGACGTCCTCGCTGACGCGCTGGCGGCGGCGCAGCGCCGCCTGGGCCTCGTCCCGGTTGTTCCAGAAGTCGGGCGCGGAGATGCGCGCCTCGAGCCGGCTCAGTTCCTCGTCGAGACGAGCTTCGTCAAAGATAGCTCCGCATGTCGGCGGCCCGCTTGAGCAGGTCTGAGGAGCGGCGGATCAGGTCGTCGAGTTGGGTAGCCATGGTCTCCAGAGCGCGGCGGCCAGCGCCAGCATCGTGAGGACGATGGCGGCGTGCGCAACGCGGTCTCCCATTGTGGCATAGAGCGTACGCGCCTGCACGAAGCGGGCCTCGCCGACCACCACGGTGGCGTCGCCAAGGGCGGTGCGGGCCATGACGCGGCCGTAGGGATCCACGATGCCGGAGATGCCCGTGTTCGCCGCCCGCACGAGGTAGCGCCCCTGCTCGATGGCACGCATGGTGGCCATCTCGAAGTGCTGGAACGGCGCCGACGACTCGCCATGCCCAGGCGTCGTTAGTGATCGTCGTCAGCAGTTCGCTGCCCTGCCGTGCGGCGTCACGCATGAGCGACGGGTAGGTGACCTCGTAGCAGATGGCCGTGCTCATCATGTGCCCGTCCACGGGGAGCATCGTGACGAAGCCTCCGGGCGTGAAGTCGGACACCGCTTCGACGAGGGGCTGCACGAAGAACAGGAGGTCCTTGAACGGCACATGCTCGCCGAACGGCACTGGATGGATCTTGCGGTACCGCCGCGGTGGCGCCGCCGCGATCCGCATGAACGCGGAGTTGTAGTAGTGGTCGGTCGGCCCGCGCTCGATCTCGTCGCTGCCGAACAGCAGCGGCACGCCCGTGGACTGCACGAGAGCACGGACCATCCCCCTGCCCGACCGGATCCTCGTCGAAATAGAACGGCGTGGCCGACTCGGGCCAGAGCACCACCTGCGCACCCTCGTCCACCGCGCGTCGGGTCATCGTCAGGTAGCGATCGAGGATGTCACCCGCGCGGGCGCGTTCCACTTGTCCTCCTGACGGATGTTGGCCTGCACGATGCCGACGCGCACGGGCGTCCGCCCTGCACCAGCGTGTCGGCCGAGAGGCACAGGCGCCTCCCCACAGGGACACGACCCCCACGCCGGCCAGCGTGGCCGCGAAACGCCGGCCCGACGCCGTGCGGGCGAGACCACCATCACGGCGAAGCCGGCATTGACCAGCGCCACGAACACCGACAGGGCGTAGACGCCGCCCAGGCTCGCCAGCTGGGCGACCAGCAGCAGCGTCACCATGGTGTTGCCGAGAATCCACGGAAAGCCGCCGAACAGCCAGCCGCGGACGTGCTCCACGCTGACCCACGCCGCCCCCAGCGGAAGCCGACCCAGCCGAGACGCCGGATCAGCGTGCGGTGATGCCTGCGCGAGCGCGGCGTAGAGCGACATGCTCGCACGAGCAGAACCGTCGTGAGCGCGGCGACAGGCCATGGCAGGCCGCCGAACATGCGCACGGTCGCCCCCGTCCAATAGACGGTGCCGGCGTAGTGCACGCCGCCGGTCCAGGAGACCCAGGATGACGCCGCGGCGAAAGGGCACGCCGGGCAGGCGGTGCGAGTGCGCGTCCCATCCCGACACGGCCAGGAAGAACGGCACGAGCGCCACCAGGCCCACCGCTCGAAGCCGAAGCGAGGGGAAGGAGAGCGCGAGCAGCGCACCCGACGCGAGCGCTAGCGCACGATCCAGGGTTCGAGCTTCTCTTCTTTCTTGAGGCGGGAGGCCACCGAATCGGCCTGGCGCCGCTCGTCGAACTTGCCCACCCGCACGCGATAGAGCGAGGGCGCGCCGCTGGCGGGCTCGAGCACGTAGGCCTTGTAGCCCTTGCCGATCAGGCGGTTGGCCATGACGTCGGCATCACGCCGCTCGCGGAACGCCGACACCTGGATCTCCAGGCCGTCTCCCGCGGGTGGTGCGGGCGCTGCCTTGACCGCCGGGGCGGACGCCTGCACGGCGGGTGCGGGCGGCGGCGCCGCAGGCGCCGGGGGCTCGGGCTCCGACGCATCGGGCGGTGCCTCGCCTCGCGGCTCGGGCGGCTCCGACAGGCTCAGGCGGGCGTCAGTGGGACGCGGGTTCGACAAGTCGCTGATGGCGCTCGTGTCGCCGCCGTTCGGGATCGGCTGGCTGCTGCTGGTCCCGACGCTCGACGGCGGCGCTGGCGGCGCGTCACTGAGTTCGGTGACCAGCACATCCGGGCTGCCCCCGCGCTCGAGCCGTACGCCCCGCCCCACGAGCACGCCGAACAGGAAGATGACGACCGTCACGACCGTGACGGCCATGAACAGGAACACCAGCTGCTTGCCGTTCAGCTGAATCTCGTGGAAGCCGTCGTCGTGGGCGGTTGTTGCCATAAGCGTTTGACCCGCCTGATTTTTGGCACTACTTCGGCGGGAGGCGGTCGCGCACGGCCGCCGCCTCGCGCGACTGCGGATCCAGCGCGAGCGCGCGCGTCACCGCCTCGCGCGCGGCCTCGACGTCGCCGGTGGCCAGGTGCGCCTCGGCGAGGGCGGCGTGTGCGGCGGCGGTCTCTGCACTCCACAGCGATCTTCAGCGCCTGAATCGCCTCGTCCGGCCGGCCGCCCCGGAGGTGGATGCGGCCCAGCAGGACGTGGGCGTCCACCAGGTAGGGCGAGAGGAAGACCGCACGCCGGAGCTCGCGGATGGCCTCGGCGTCGGCCTCCCTGTCGAAGGCACGCCGCGCCGCGTCCAGGTGAAAGCGCGCGAGCTCGGCCTGGTCGCGCTGTCCGGCCGACGCGATGAACGCATCGACGCGGGCCGAGGCCTGTTCGAGGCGAGTGTGGAGCCGCTCGAGGCCGCGAGGCACGATCGGCGTGCCAGCCGCCGCGTACCGCGACGATAGGCGTGCCGCCAGTTCGCGCTCGCGCGTCGACTCGGCGCCCGCCCCCATCTGCTGCAGCGCCGCGCTCAGGATGAGGTGCGCGTCGCCGTCAGCCGGGTCGCGCCGCACCGCTTCGCGCAGCCAGTACACCGCGCCGTTGGCGTCCTTCTGCTGCCAGTAGGCATACCCGAGGTTGAAGAAGTAGTCCTCCTCGCTCGGATCGAGTTCGGTCGCCTGGTTGAAGTAGTAGACGGCCGTTCCCGTCTGCGGCGTGCCGCCGCGCCTGAACTGCACGACACCGATGGCGTTGGAGACCGCGGCAAGCGCTCCGCCCTGCTGCAGCGCACGCAGGACGTCGTAGGCCTCGCGGTACTGCTCCAGCGCGATGTGCGACATCGCGGCCGCGTAGCGCGCTTCCCGGTACAGGGCGCTCGTCGCCCCGACGGCCGCCACGCCCTTCAAGGCCTGGGCGTGCGCGCCCTGCTCGGTGTGCAGGTCCCACAAGGCGAGACGGACGGCGTCGTAGGCCGGCGCCGCTGCAAGAGCGCGGTCGAAGTAGGCCTGCGCCGCCGCCGGGGTCTCGGCGGCCAGGCCGCGCGTGAAGAGCTCGAAGGCCTCCAGTGAGGGCGGAGCGGCCCAGGGGGCGCGGCCCGGCGCGGGCGCGACGAGACCGTCCACTGCCCGCGTCACCACGTCGAAGAGCGCGGCCGGAGGCCCGCTGGCCACGACCTCGTCGGTCATGCGACCGCTGTCGAGGCGAATGACCCGCGCGCGTACTTCGATGCCGGTGTCCACGCGCGCCAGCCGGCCCGTCACGATGGCAGCCGCCCCCACCGCGTAGCCCACCTTGATGGCCGACGCCCGGCTGAGCGTCGCGGCCACGGGCAACTGGAGGCGCTCGTAGGCGAGGGTGCGAGCCTCGCGGCCCACCATGTCCACGCCGCGCGCCCGCAGTAGATCCGTGGCGAGCAGGGCGGCGCCTTCGCGCATCCAGTGGAGCTCGCCCACGGCGTCCGGGTTGTCGAAGGGCAGCACCACGGCCACCGCGCCTGCCGAGAGGGGCGCCTGCGCGGCGACGGCCGGACCGGCGACGAGGATCGCCGCCAGCAGCAGCGCCCGGCGCGTCATGCCACGTCCAGCAGGGCCTGCGTAGGCGCGCGATCCCCGATGACTTCGACGGCCAGGCGGCAGCCGGCCGCTTCCTCCACCGTCACGTGTGCCTCGATATCGCACTGCAGCAGGCACTCGCGAAAGGCCGACGCGTAGAAGCGGCGCATCGGCGCCGCCGACGGCTGGCGCAGGTACTCGAAGATGGCCGACTGGATGTCCACGCGCGCCCGTCCCCGCCGCAGCCGCCAGCTCACCGACGACTGGCCGATGGCCTCGCGTGCCAGGCGCCGGCACAGGCCGAGCGCCGCCCGTGTGCGAAGACCGAGCGGGAGCCGGCGGATGAGGGCCTTGCGCGCGCCGGAGACGCTGCTCCACGCCCACTCGGCCGCGCAGCGCCCGGCACGATCCGGGATCTCGTGGTCGGCCGGCGGTGGTTCGCGATGCAGGAAGCTGAGCACGGCGCCGAGCGGCGCGAGCCCCATGCGGCCGTCGCGCAGTCCCGTCGGGCTGAGCCAGTTCTCGTAGAAGTCGAGCCGTGTGGGCGCGATGTCGGCAATGCCCTGATGGAGGCTGGCAATGAGGAGGCGGCCGATGGCGGCGTCAACCATGTCCGTCAGTTCACTGTAGAATGCGAGGAGCCCGCGGACACGACCCGCATCGACCGACGTGGCGCGTAAGCGTACCGCACGCTCACGGACGAGTCAACGAACCGACCTGCACATGATACTTGCCCCTGCACGACGCGTTGAAGGCCGGGTGCGCGCCGTCCTCGCCGGCGAGGTCCATGGCCTCGGCGACGACGCCGGCGACGCCGTGGCGATCGAGAGTCCTCCCAACCGCACGCTCGGCGATCTCGGCACCCCGGTGGCGTTCGACCTGGCGCGGCGCCTGCGCAAGGCCCCGCGCGCCATTGCCCGGAACCTGGCCAGGTTGACTCGGCGCCATCCCGGGCATCGCACGCATCGGAGGCCGCCCCCAACGGCTACATCAACGTCTTCGTGGATCGACCCGCCTTCCTGCTGGCCCGTCTCGATCTCGCGGGCACCCTGCCCGCGCCGCCGCCACACCCGAGAAGACCATCGTCGAGCACACGGCCATCAACCCGAACAAGGCCCGCGCATCCAGGCACCTGCGCAACGCCGCGCGCTGGGCGACACGCTCGTGCGCGTCCTGCACTTCCGCGGGACGCCGGTCGAGTGCAGAACTACATCGACGACACCGGCGTGCAGGTCGCCGACGTCGTCGTGGGGGTCGAGGAGCTCGGAAGCAGGACCTCGCCGCCGTCGAGGCCATCGCCGCGTCCCTCGCGCTTCGACTACTACTGCTGGGACCTCTACGTCACCGGGTGGTCCGGAGGACAAGGCGCGCCTCGCGGTTCGAGCCGCCGCCCTCCACGCCATCGAGCACGGCGACGAACCCACGCGCCGCTCACGCCTTCATTGCCGAAACCATCGTCCGCACCCACCTGGCGACGATGGGCCGCCTCAATATCGACTACGAGTTGCTCACGTGGGAGGGCGACATCCTCGCCTGCACTTCTGGGCGCGCGCCTTCCGAGGTCCTGAAGGAACGCGGTGCGGTATTTCCTCGATGGAAGGCCGGCTCGCCGGATGCTGGGTCATGGCGATCGACGATCCGGCGGCCCCGCCGACGAGGCCGCGGACGCCTCCGACGACGCCGAACAGCGCGAAAGGTGATCGTGCGCTCGAACGGAACGGTCACGTAAAATCGGCAAGGACATGGCCTACCAGTTCTGGAAGTCGGGCATCCTCGGCCGCGACTTCGACTACCGCCGCTTCGCCACGCCTCGACGGCGGCGACCTGTGGGCGACGACGAGCCGAGCCGACCAGGCTGACACGCCGCACCCGGCCTTCGGAGCCGCGGCCGCCACCTACAACGTCATCGACGTGCGGCAGGCCTACCTGCAGAAGCTCCTCAAGCAGGCACTGGTCGCCGTCGGACACCCGGCCGAGGCCGAGCGTCTCCGCACTTCTCCTACGAGATGGTGGCGCTGTCGCACAGCACGGCCGCGGAGCTCGGCTTCGCGCCGCCCGCCGGCTCCGACGATGCGAAGAAGCCGTTCGTCGAGGTGTCCGGCCGCAAGGGACTCGGTGTGAAGGCCGACGACCTGATCGATCGCGTCAACGAGAAGGCCCTCGCGGAAGTCGCCCGCCGGCAGCCGGACCTCGGCGCCGACGAGCAGCGGCGGATCGCGGAGGCCATCGGCATCGCCGCCGTCCGGTACTTCCTCGTCAAGTACTCGCGGACGAAGGTCATCGCGTTCGACATCGACGAGGCCCTGAGCTTCGGGCGAAGGCGGCCCCTACCTCCGGTGCTCGGTCATGCACGCCAACAACATCTTCCGAAGCTCGCGCGAGGGCGTCGGCGAGGCCGCCCTGCTGGCCGACCTGGCGGCGACGCCGCCCGACGCGCTCAATGGCGCGGACGGGGATCACGAGCTGTGGGGGCTCGTCCTCGAGGCGTCGCGCCTCGACGACATCGTCGAGCAGGTCGTCCGGTCGCTCGAGTTCGCCGTGCTCGCCAAGTACGGCTTCGGCCTCGCCCAGATGTTCAACGCCTTCTACCACAAGGCCAGCATCCTCAACGAGACGCGGCCGGACGTCCGGCGGTGGCGGGCCGCGGCGGTCGTGTACTACCGGCAACAGCTCACGCGCGT
This sequence comes from Vicinamibacterales bacterium, assembly GCA_041394685.1. Lineage (GTDB taxonomy): Bacteria > Acidobacteriota > Vicinamibacteria > Vicinamibacterales > UBA2999 > VFZN01. The sequence goes on along the minus strand of JAWKHU010000035.1, from coordinate 27,885 downwards.
GCTCGACCTGATGGGCATTGCGGTCCCCCCGCGCATGTAGATTCGGAACGAGGACATGGCCCACATCGCTGTCGCACGCAACAGACGGATGACCGACTACCTGGAATCCGTGCGCCGGGCGGGCGGAGATCCCGTCGAGGTCGGCGGGGGACCCGACGACACGCCCGAGGCCATCGTCGGCCGCGCCGGGGGCGTGATGCTCACCGGCGGAGGCGACGTGGACCCGAGCCTCTATGGCGACACGCCGCACGCTACCTACCTGGCGGCGGAGCCCGGGCGCGACGCGTTCGAGGTCGCCCTGGCCCGAGCGGCGATCGCCGCCGACGTGCCGCTGCTCGCCATCTGCCGCGGCATGCAGGTCCTCAACGTCGCCATGGGCGGCACGCTGCTGCAGGACATCCCGACCGAGGTGGCCGGCGCGCTGCCTCATGCCGTGCCGGAACCGCGGTTTGCGATCGCGCACGAGGTGTGGGTCACGCGCGAGTCGCGCCTGTGGACCATCATGGAGGAGCATCTCGAGGGCGAGAGCCTCCAGGTCAACAGCCGCCACCATCAGGGCGTCCGGCAACTGGCGCCGGGCTTCGTCGTGAGCGCCACCGCACCGGACGGGGTCATCGAAGGCATGGAACGCACGGCCTCCCGATTCTGCGTGGCCGTGCAGTGGCACCCCGAGAACTTCTGGCGGACCGGCGAGTTCCGTCCCCTCTTCGAGCACTTCGTGGCGGCCGTCAACGCCTGACGCACCGCACCGGCCGCCGCCCCTCCGCTACTGCTTGATCACGAGCACGTTGAACTGCAGGCCGAGCGGCATCGCCGTGAAATCGTCGTGCAGGATGCGCCAGCGTCCCGCCGCGGCATCGTAGGCCACGCTGGACACGCGGGGATCCAATCCCGTCGGAGACCCGGTCGGGATAGCGTGGGTCACGAAGACCAGCGCGGTCGGGTCGTTGTTCGTCAACGGGTGCGAGATCGTCGTCACGTGCGCCGTGGTGTTGGAGGCCGAGGTGATGTGGGCGAAGGCCGCACGCGTGGTTCCTCCCACGCTGATGGCCCCCGCGATCGAGAGTGCGGTACCCGCGGTGGAACTGGCCAGCACGCCGATGCCGGAGTCGCTGCTGCCCCAGACGCCAATGCCCGCCCCCGACGACCGTCCGAGGACCCCGATGCCGTCCGCCGCGGTCCCGCCGACGCCGACCCCGCTCAACGTCTGGCCGAAGACGCCCACGCTCGAGTCGCTGGTCGCGGCGATCCCGACGTGGTCCCGCGCGGAGACGATGATTCCGGCGTCGATGGCCCCGGTGGCCACGGTCGCCGGCGCGCCCCACGTCACCCGCACCGCGGGCGGGCTCGACGCAAGGGGCGCATCACTGGTGAGCGAGATGCCCGTGGACGTGTCGCCGGGCGGCGCTACGACCACCGTGCCCCACGCCGCCCCCGGCGATGGAATGGGGCGTGAGGCCCCCGGCGCGGCCGCGTTGAAGGCAAAGGTGCCCGTATTGCCCGCGCTGTCGCTCCACGGACCGCTCAGGCCCCCGAGCGTGATCCGCGCGTCCAGGTGGACGGGCCGGCCTCCGGGCACCGTGACGATGGTCAGGCCCAGGCCGATGGTGCCGTCGGGATTCGGCGTGGCCAGGCCAGTCACGGGAGCCAGCTGCGGCGCGCCGCACTGGTCGTCCGTGCCATCCAGGGTGTAGACCGACCCGAGCTGCACGACGGTGACCGTGACCCGGTTGCAATGCGGCTGCAGCTGCCAGTGAAGCGACCCAGGGACTGCGCGCTGCTGACGCCGCCCCACCCTGGCAGGCCGCTGCGACGAACAGGGCCGTCGATGAACGCAGGATGCTCGACATTCGGATCTCCACGGCTACGGACACAGGCTCGTGCACAACACGCTGATGACCAGCACGTTGAAGGTGACGCCCAGTGGCATTGCCGCCAGGTCGTCGTGGATGATGCGCCAGCGCCCGATGCCGCTGTCGTACGACACGCTCTCGACACGAGCGGTCGCACCCGCACTGCGCCGCACGAAGAGGAGCGCGTCGGGGAGGCCGTTCGTCAACGGGTGGTTCAGCGTGGTCGCGTTGCCGGAGGTGTTGCCCGAGTTCGTCGTGTGCTTGAACGCCGCGCGCACGGGGCCATCAACCGTGATCGCGCCCTGAATCCGCAGCGCGAGGGCGTTGCGTGACTCGGCGGTGACGCCAGTCCCGAGCGTGCTGCTGCCGTCTACGCCGGTCCCCGTGGTGGCCAGCCCCCCCACTCCCCTCGTGGTCGCTGTCGTCCCGAGTGTGGTGCCGATCACCGCCGAGCCGGTCAGCGTCTGCGCCCCGATGGCGGCGCGCGTGTCGCTGGCGGCGGCGACACCCGCGTGCCCGGCACTGGTGGCGATGATGCCGCTGCTCGGCAGGGGCACGATGACCGTCGAGGGAGCGCCTCGCTGCACCCGGATGCCCGACTGCTCGCCGATACCCGGCGCCGGGTGCTGGATGGTGAGCCCCGCGGCCGTGCCGGTCGACGGTGCGCGCAGGTCCTCTCCCCACGCGATCACCGTGGTGGGCACGGGCCTGGCGGTGCCCGGTGCCGCGCCACCGAACACGAACGCGCCGGTACCGCCCGCGCTGTCGTTCCAGCTTCCTGACAGCCCCGAGGCCGACACCCGCGCATCGACGTGAACGGGTGCTCCGCCGGGCGCGGTCACGATGGTGAGGCCGAGACCGATGCTGCCGTCGGGATTCGGCGCCGCCAGTCCCGTGAGCGGCGCGCGGTCGGCGGCGCCGCACTGATCGTCGTACCCATTGAGGGTGTAGCCACCGGCGATGGGCTCGGCGGTGATCACGACCCGATTGCAGTACGGCTGGAGCTGCCAGGAGTACGGCCCGAGCGACTGCGCGGCCGCGCCGCTGGCGACAGCCAGGCACGCCGCCGGGAGCACCGCCCACCTCCACCACGCCCATGTCTGTCGCACGACATCCCTCCCGGATTGGCCGGGGGCCGTCACGGCCCCCCTCACCGGTACAAACGGGAGAGTGCGGCGCGCGGGGACACGGCTGCGGTGCCGCGGCCGTCCGGGTCAGGGCGCGGAGGACTCCGGGCGGCGGGCGCGCCACGCCTCGGCATCGGCCGGCCGCTTCCAGGCGTCGTAGAAGCGGGCCACGCGACCCGGGGCGTCGCGACGGCCGCTGGCCGACACCCGCGGGTCGCCGACGAACGACGCATACCCGCGCAGCATCAGGGGCTCCGCCTCCGCAAAGCGGCCCCGATCGGCCATCGCTTCACCCAGTTCCAGCATCGCGCGGCCAACCTCGAAGTCGCGCTCGGACCGAGTCTTCTGCAACTGGCCGAGCGCAGCGGCGAAGGCGGCTTCGGCCTCGGCGTCGCGCCCGGTGCGCTGGTAGAGGCGAGCCAGATGCCGCTGGGTTCTCGCCATCAAGGGGTCGTCCGGCCCCCGCCGTGAGATGAAGGCCTCGATCCGCTGACGGAGCCACGCCTCGAGATCGGCGGAACGCCCACGCTCGGTCATCAGCTCGACGTAGAACTCCTCTGCCGTCCACGACTGCAGCGCATCCGGCAGTGCGAAGGCCTCGCGCATCGTCTCGAGCGCGGCGTCGGGATCCCCCAGCGCCGCCTGCGCGCGCGCCAGCGTCTGGAGACGGCGGTCCTGACTCCGCCCCTCGACCTGCACGGCCCGCTCCGCGAGCGCACGTGCCCGGGCCGGGCTGCGCAGCTCGGTCGGCGCCGACGAAAGCAGGTAGTTGGCACACAGGTCCAGGCCCCGGGGATCGCTCCGTTCCTCCAGCAGGGCATCGCAGAGATCAACGACGTCCAGGGCGGCCGCGCGCGAGGCCGCGCCGGGAATCTCAGGCAGCAGATCGGCCAGACCAATCGCGGCCTCGATCGTCTGGACGTGCCGCGGCCCCAGAGCGCGCCGTCGCGCCGTGAGGACCCGCCGGTAGATGGGCTCCGCGGCCTTCGCTCCCTCCAGCCGGTGGACGACGATGCCCACGTTGCGTTCGGCGGACAGGGTGTCAGGGTGCTCGGGGCCTATCGAGGCGGAGTAGATGGCGAAGGCGCGCTCGACATACGTGCGCAGCTCCCCGTAGTGCCCGAGACGGTCGTGTGCGATGGCGAGGTTGCTCAGGGCACGCGCGGTACGAGGGTGGGACGGCCCGTACACCTGCTCGTAGGCGGTGACGAGCTCGCCGGCCAGGGCGAGACTGTCCTCGAACTTCAGCTGCGCGTCGAGCGCCAGGCCGTGCGCCGTCATGGCCGCCAGCACCTCGGGGTGGGCGGGGCCGAGGGCCTGTCGCTTCAACTCGAGTGCGCGGGCGGTGAGCGGAGCCGCCGCATTGCCCTTTCGGAGATCGATCAGCACCTCGGCCAGCCCGAGGTTCGCGTCGGCCAGCAGCCGCCACCGATCGGCCGGCCCGCGCTCCGCACGCGCGCGCGCCTCGCGGAGCACCCCTTCGGCGCCGCCGAGATCGCCGCGTCTCCGCAGCGCCCGCCCCTCGAGAATCATCGCGGAGACCGCGTCGGGGTCGTCGCGGCCGCCGATGGCCTCCGCCGTCGTCCGAATCGCGGTCGAGGCCGCCACGGCTTCGTCGAACCGGGCCTGCTCCAGCGCGAGGCGCCCGAGGAGAAGCCGCGCACGCAGCTCGGGCCGCGCGTCTCGGGACGGCGCGTCGTTCAGGCGCTCGAGGGCGGCGGCGGCGTGCGCGCCGGCGGCGGCGGCGTCGCCGATCGCCGCATAGCTTTCGGCCAGGGTCGTCCGCATCTCGGCCTCGGCCGCGGGCTGTCCCGCAAAGGCGTAGCCCACGCTGCGCGCCGCGTTCGCGAGCACGTCGGCCACGGTGACCGGCTGGCCCTGCGCGCCGGCCGGCGTGGCCGCCGCCAGCAGGTCCCGCACCATGTAGGCGTTGAGCGCTGACGCGCGCGCCTCGGCCGCCTGTGCCCGGTCGCGCTCGGCGGCCGTCGCGCGGGCCTGCGTCACGAACACGGCCAGGCCGGCCAGCGATGCGGCCAGCGCCACCGACACCGCCGTCACGCCGACGCGGTGCCTGCGGGCGTACTTGCGCCACGCGTACAACCTTGTTCCTCTGCGCGCCGACACCGGACGCGACGACAGGTAGGCGTCCACGTCCCGCGCCAGGGCATCGACCGAGGCAAACCGGTCCCCGGGCGCGCGCCGCAGCGCCTTCATGACGATGGCGTCGAGGTCGCCCGACAACCGACGGGCCAGCGCCTCCGGGCCCGGTTCGCCGCGAGCCGCCGCGATGGCCTCGGCCGCTCTGCGGTCCCTCGAACGGAGATCCCGGATCGCCTGGCTCGGCGGCACGGGATCGGTGTCCAGGATGGCGCGGGCCAGTTCGTCCGACGAGGCAAGCGTGTCCCCGAGTGGAGAGACGCCCGCCAGCAGGCGGTACAGGAGCAGGCCGAGCTGGTAGACGTCGGTCGCAATCGTGACCGGTTCGCCGCTGAACTGCTCCGGTGCGGCATGCGCCGGCGTCAGGACGCGATGCTGCGTCCGCGTGAGCGTCGCCGGCCCGTCGTCGTCCAGCCACTTGGCGATGCCGAAATCCAGGAGCTTGACGGTCCCGTGGCCGTCAACGAAGACATTGGCCGGCTTGATGTCGCGGTGGACGATCAGGTGGGCGTGCGCGAACTGCACGGCCCCCGCGACCTGTGCGCAGAGGCGCAGCCGTGCCGGCACGTCGAGCCGCCGGGCATCGCAGTGCCGATCGATGGGTTCCCCCTCGACCAAGTTCCATCACGAGAAGCAGCACGCCGGCCGGCGTCGTGCCGCCGTCGATCAGGCCGGCGACGTTGGGGTGCCGCAGCCAGAAAGCAGGTGTTTCGCGCTCGCGATCGAAGAAGCCGCCGCTGCGAGTCACTCGACCACCGGTCGAGCAGCTTCACCGCGACCGGCGTGTTGGTCGCACCGATGTCGCGCGCACGCGAAGGACCGGCTCATGCCGCCACTGCCCAGCTCGCCGGTGATCGGTGGCTGGCCCCACCTCGGACGGCGCCGCCTCGGCGGCGGGCTCCCCGGCCAGCAGTTCGTCCGGCAGGGCCAGGTCGCGGCCCGGGCCCTCCTGCGCGAGCAGATGGTCCACCGCCGTCCGCAGGCGCGGCCGACCCGCGCACGCCCGGTCCAGGTACGCGGCGCGCCGGTCCGGCGGCAGATCCAGCACGGCGTCGAGCATGCGTGCGGCGTCGGGCCAGAGCCCCAACAGCTCGTCGTTGTCCACGGCTCCTCACCGGTATCTAACGGCTTCCCGTCGCGCGCGGGGTCACGGTTCCGTGCGCCCCTCCAACAGGGCCAGCAACAGCATCTTCGCCTTCTGCCAGTCGCGCTTGACGGTGCGCGCGCTGACGTCCAGCACCTCGCCGGCCTCCTCGGTCGTCATGCCGGAGAAGAAGCAGAGCTCCACGACCGTGACGAGCCGGGGGTCCACCCGAGCCAGGTCCGTGAGCGCCCGATCGACCGCGAGCACGTCTTCCATCCCGATCGCGGCGCCCGCCGCGGCATCGTCGAGGGCGGTGAGCGCGACGTCCCCGCCGCGCTTGGCGGCTGCGCCGGCGCGGCGAGATCGACCACGATCTGGCGCATGGCCCGCGCGGCGGTCGCAAAGAAGTGGCGGCGATCCTGGTAGTCGGTCTTCGAAGAGTCGACGAAGCGGAGGAAGACCTCGTGGACCAGCGTGGTCGCGTCGAGCGTCAGCCCACGTGCCCCGCGCAGGCGCGAGCAGGCCAGCCGGTGCAGCCGCTCGTAGACGACGCCGAAGAGCGTCCATCTCCCGGGACGCCCGCCCGCACGAAGGGCCAGCCAGGCGCGCGATGTCCTCCGTGGCGTCGGCCGCACGCAGGGTCATGTGCGGGCATGGGCGCCGCCAGACCTCCGGAGTCAACCGGCGGCCGTCTCAGGATCCGGGCACACTCCGACCGCCGGCACCCGGATCCCGATCGAGGCGAACCACCACCTCGACATGAGCCGTCCGCGGAAAGAGGTCGAAGGCCGCCAGGTCCATGACGTGGTACCCGGCCTCGGACAGCGTCCGGACATCGCGGGCCAGCGTCGGCACGTCGCAGGAGACGTAGATGACGCGTGGGGCGCCGAGCGCCACGACGCCTGACATGGCGCCGCGCGACAGGCCGGTTCGCGGCGGATCGACGATCACCGTGCGCGGCGACGGCCCGCGACGCCGACGCTCGAGGAACGCCTCGACCGACTCGTGGCGTGCGTCAACCGCGCCAGTCCCCGCGGAGGCCTGCCGGCGGAGGTCTGCGGCGGCGATGGGATCCCCCTCCACGGCCACCACGGGACCGCGTCCCTCTGACGCCGCTGCCATCGCGAACAGGCCCACGCCCGCGTACAGGTCGAGGACCGCACCCTCGTGCACGGCGTCGACGACGTGCGTGACGAGCGCGTCGAGCAGGAAGCGATTGCCCTGGAAGAAGGCCCGCACGTCGCGGCGCAGATCCCACGTCCGCCCCGACCGGACGAACCGATCGCGGACGAAGCGTTCCCCGGCCAGCACGTGGACGCGCGGCGAGCCCGCGTGGCCGTACGACACGCCCGTCACGTCCGCGAGCGACGCCAGTGGACCGAGGCCGGAGGGGTCCGCGTCCCGCGCGAGCGACAGGTGCACCGCGCGTTCGGTGGCCTCCCGGTTCTCCGCCAGGTCCACCGCTTCCACCGCGCGCGGGTGGCGTTGCAGGACCTCGGCCACGCGCGCCAGGACCGCGCACGCGGCCGGGACGAGCTGGGCCGTATCGCCGGGGTCGCAGATGTCGTGTGTGCCCTCGCGGAAGAAGCCTACCGTTCCCTGCGCCACGTGACACCTCGCGCGCATGCGATAGCCGTCCGTCGGCGAGGCCGCCACCGGCGGGGGGGACGCAAGCGGGAGGCGCCCGATCCGGCGGAACGCATCGTCGATGATCTGCTGCTTGAGCGTCAGCTGGAGCGGGTAGGTGGCATGGGCGAACCAGTCCCCGCACACGGATCGGGTCGCCGACGCGGTCGGGCGACGCGTCGAGGAGGCGCGTCGCGGTGCCCTAGGCCGTGCCTCGCTGGAGCCGATCGATCCGCACCTCGGCGGTCTCGCCCGGCAGCATCCCCGCCACGAGCACGATCCCATCGTCGTGACGGGCCAGCATGCGGCCGCCGGCAACCGGCTCTCGGCGCGCAGGGTGACGGTGTCTCCGTGCTGCATGGTCGGCTGTCCTCGGCGCGGCGTCAGAGGCTGAAGTCGGGCAGCCCGAACCGCTGCCGGACGAGGCGGGCCACTGCGGCCGCGCGTGCCTGTTGGTGCGCCTCCGGCGCCATCCGCTCGCGAAAGGGCTCCAGCTCCGAGCGCGCCTCGCCGGTGAGCGCCGCCGGTCGGCGTCCGGCAGGCGATCGAGGAGGGCGGAGACCAGGCCTCCCCGCCCGCTCGGCCGCGTCGAGCACGGCCTGCCGCGCCGCGCCGCGCGCGTGCTCGGCGTCGGGCCGGACGGACTCGAGGGTGCGGATCGCCGCATCGAGCGGCTCGTCCGCCACGCCGCCGAGGAGCGAGCTGCCGCGCAGCACGGTCAGTCGGGCCATCGCCGAATCGAGCGCTGTCTTCAGCGATCGCCGGTGGCGGGACTGGACCGGCTGCGGTTCCTCGACCGGCGGACCGCCGTCCGGGTCGGCGGCCACTACGCTCACACCCACGGCGCGCCGCCAGTCGTCGAAGGCATCGAGCACGTCGGCCTCGCAGAACTCGATGCGCACCGGCCGCCGGCGCGGGCCCTTGCGGTAGTAGCGCTCGAAGTAGCGATCGATCCCCGCCTGCGCCACCTTGATCGGAATCCCCTGGTCGGCCCACGCCTGCACGCGCTCGAACGCGGGCCCCACGATGCGAATCAGGTGTCCCTCGTTCTTCCGGCAGAGGTACGCCTCGAGCTCCCGGCAGAAGGCGTCACGATCGAGTGTCGGGGGCATCACGGTCAGCGCGCGTTACGGACGAGGGTGTGGGTGCTCAGGCGCCGGAGCGTCCGGGGTGGGCGAACGGCCAGACGACCTCGCCTCCCACGATGCGTTCGAGCCCCGCGTCGGTGCGGGCGAGCAGGGCGCCGGTGGCATCGATGCCCGCCGTACGCCCGGTGCGTATGGCGTCACCATCGCGCCACTGGATCGACACCCCGTGCGCGGAGGGCGACGCCCCGCGCCACTGCCGCAGAATACCATCCGCCTGCCCTTCGGCGAGGCGGCGGAAGATGGCGTCGAGCTGGCCCAGCACGCTGGCGAGCAGCGCACCGCGATCGACCGGAGCGCCGGACTCGCGCGCGAGCCACGTGGCACGGTCGGCAACCTCTGGCGGGAGTGCGGCCTCACGCACATTGAGGCCCACGCCGAGCGTGACGGCGACATCCGGCGTGCCGAGGCGTGCGCCCTCCGCCAGGAGCCCGGCGAGCTTGCGCCCGTCCACGAACACGTCGTTAGGCCACTTGAGGTCGGCCTCGACATCGGTGGCGAGTCGAATGCCCTCGCGGACCGCCACGCCGGCGGCCAGCGTCACGAGCCCGAGATCACGCGTCGGACGGACCAGATACGAGAAGTACAGCCCCGCCCCTGACGGCGAACTCCAGCTGCGTCCCCGGCGGCCGCGTCCTTCCGTCTGCCGTTCGGCGCCGATGACCAGGCCGTGCGGGGCGCCGCGCTCCGCTGCCGCAGCGACAGCGTCCATCGTGGACGGGAGGCTGTCATGCCGCCACCGGCGCATCCTGCGCCCCGTCGTCCATCGCCGAGCGCCGCCAGCGCACCGGCGGTCGTTGCAGCACGCTCGAGGCCGCGCCGTCCAGCGGGCCGACGATGAAGGGATCCGTCATCCGGCGATCAGCCCTGCTCGAGTTCCAGGCTGATATCGACGGCGGGCGCCGGTCGTCAGGGCGCCGACGGAGACGAAGTCGCACCGGTCGTCGCCAGTTCCGGCATCCGCTCGAGCGTCACACCGCCCGAGATCTCGAGCGAGGCCCGGCCTGCGACCGCGTGACGGCCTGGCGGATGTCGTAGGTCGACGAAGTTGTCGAGCAGGATGCGGGGAGCGCCGGCCGCCAGCGCCTCGTCCAGCTCCTCGAGGTTCTCGGCCTCCACTTCCACCGGCAGGCCATGCGGCGCCGCCGCGGCAGCCGCGGACCGCGGCCCCCGATTCCGCCAGCCAGCGCTTGTGGTTATCTTGATCCGGCACGCCGTCGTCCAGACGGGTGCATTGATCGCCGCCGCCGCAGCGGACGCGTGCTTCTCCGGTCCCGCCAGCCCGGAATGGTCTTCCGGGTGTCGAGCACCGTGATGCGTCCGTTGGCGGCCGTCACGAAATCGATCGGTGAGCGTGGCGATGCCGCTCATGCGCTGCGGGATGTTGAGCGCGGTTCGCTCCGCCGTGAGGCGCGCGCGCCGAGCCAGTGATCGTGGCAATGGCATCACCGGCCTGCACGTGCGCGCCGTCGCCCCAGTGCACCTCGACCACGGCTGCCGGATCGAGCTGCCGGAACGCCTCGGCCGCGACGTCCAGGCCCGCGACGACGAGCGGCGCCTTGGCGATCATGGTGCCGCGCGCGCGGTCCGCGGGCTGGATGGTCGCCGCCGTCGTCACGTCGCCGGCGCCGACGTCCTCGGCCAGCGCCTGCCGCAGTCGGCGTAGGTGTCGCGGGGAAGCGGTTCAACGGCCACCTCAGGCCTCCGCCGGCTTGAGGGTGACCTCGACGGCGGCCTCGCCCACGGCGAGCGTCAGCGTGCCCGCACGCACGGCGGCGCAGGTCGCGCTCGATGGCGCGGAGCGCGGCGATGTCCTCGTCCGGCCCGCTGGCCGACACGGCCTGGACTTCCCGTGCCGACGGACACTTTCACGATCGGTCTTGCCCTTGCGGATGGCGCCGAGCGCCACGCCGAGCATGGCGTGCGCGCGGCGAGCGCCAGGTCGTCTCCGGAGGGCGATCACCTCGCGCGAGGATTTGGGCCACGCGGCCCGATGAATGGACCCGGCCTGCCACCACGACCACACGTCCTCGCAGGTGAAGGCGAGGTAGGGCGCCAGCAACCGGAGCATCACCCGACAGCGCCGCGCGCATGGCGGTGGACGCCGAGGCCGCAGCCTCGCCGCCGAAGTCGCAATGCCCGGCGCGACTTCGCAGCGCTCGACGTAGTTGTCGCAGAAGTCCCAGAAGAACCCCTCACGACCTTCGCCAGCGCTTTCGCGTCGCTTTCGTAGCGTTCCAGCTCCCCCGAGGCCTCGTCAACCAGGGCCGCGGGTTCATCAGCATGCACGGTGAGCGGCTCGGTCACCGAACTTCATCGGCGTGCTCGCCGGCGAGGATGAGCTGGAGACGTTCAGCACCTTCATCGCCAGCGCTGCGGCCGATCTTCATCTGCCCGACGTCGAAGGCGGTGTCCACGCCGAGGCCGCCCGTGCGGCCCAGTAGCGCACGCCGTCCGAGCCGTATCCTGCAGCAGCCCAGGCAGGAATGACCGCGTTGCCCTTGGACTTCGACATCTTCTTGCGATCCGGATCCAGCACCCACCCCGAGATCGCGGCGTTGGTCCAGGGCAGCGAACCATTCAAAATCATGCCCGAAGCACGGTCGAGAACAGCCACGTGCGGATGATGTCGTGCGCCGGCGGAGATCCATCGGGAACGTGCGCGCAAGACGTCCGCGTCCTCCTCCCACCGCGTCGCGATCTGCGGCGTAGGTGACCGAGGACGTGGCGGTGTCCATCACGTCGGGATCACCGACGAAGCCTCCGAGGGCGCCCGCTGCGCGGCCGTGTGCACTGGGCGGCACGTCCGTTGACGGATCCACGGGAAGGCTGGCCTCGTCGGCCGGGGATGGCCTGCGTGTAGTCGATCGAGCCGTCCTCGCGAAGCGGATACCAGACCGGAAAGGGCACGCCGAAGAACCGCTGGCGGCTGATGCACCAGTCGCCGTTCAGGCCATTGACCCAGTTCTCGTACCCGCGCGCGCATGTATCCCGGATGCAGGCCAGCTGGCGGCCGCGGCGCCAGCAGTTCCTCGCGGAAGGCGATGGTCTTGATGAACCACTTTGGCGGCTGGTGACGATCTCCAGCGGGCGGTCGCCCTTCTCGTAGAACTTCACCGCGTGCGTGATCGGTCTCGGCAAGCCTCGAGGTCCGCGCTCTCGCGAAGCAGCTCGATCTTCGCCTGGGCCTTCTTCGCGGAGAGGCCGGCGAGCTGGTCGTAGGCCTGCTGCTGCGCGCGCGCGGCATCATCGGAGGCCCCAGCCGTCGCCGCCCCACGTCACCGGCCAGCGCGCCGTTGGCACGGACGGCGATGGCGCGGACGGGCAGCTTCAGCTCGCGCCACCAGGTGACGTCGGTGATGTCGCCGAAGGTGCAGATCATCGCGATGCCGCTCCCCTTCTCGGGATCGGCGAGGCCGTGCGCCAGCACCGGCACGCGCACGCCGAAGAGCGGCGTCCGCACGTGAGACCCGAACAGCGGCTTGTATCGTTCGTCGTCGGGGTGCGCCACCAGGGCGACGCAGGCGGGGATGAGCTCCGGCCTCGTAGTCTCGATGGAGACGAAGGCTCCCGGAGCATCGACAGCTCTCGAAGCGGATGCGGTGGTAGGCCCCTAGCTGTTCGCGATCCTCGAGCTCGGCCTGGGCGACCGCCGTCCGGAAATCCACGTCCCAGAGCGTCGGCGCCTCGAGCTGATACGCCAGGTCGCCCCGGAGCAGCCGCACGAACATCAGCTGCGACACGCGCTGCTCCCGCGCCCCGATCGTGGCATAGGTCATCGACCAGTCCACGGACAGGCCCAGGTATCGCCACAGGTGCTCGAACGCCTTCTCGTCCTCGACGGTCAGGCGGGTCACCGACTCGATAAAGTTCGGGCGCGATACGCTGATGGCCTGCTTGCCGGGCTTGTCGGGCGGCACGAACGACGCGTCGTAGGGCAGCGACGGGTCGCAACGGACGCCGATAGTTCTGCACGCGACGTTCGGTGGGCAGGCGTTATGCGTCCCACCCCATCGGATAGAAGACGCGTCCTTGCCGCGCATGCGCGGAAGCGCGCGATGATGTCCGTGTGGGTGTAGGAAGACGTGGCCCGTGGAGTGAACCGCTCACGGTGGGAGGCGGCGTGTCGATCGCGTAGACGTCCTCGCGCGGGCGGGACCGATCGAACCGATAGGTGCCCTGCGCCTCCCAGTGCGCGGACCACTTGTCTTCCAGGCCTTCGAGGCGGGCTTCTCCGGAACGGGCATCGACTATGGTAGCGCGAGCGGCGGCCGCCCGGGAGCGCGCCGGGGTGCGGAGGCCCTGAGGGGATCGCCACCAGCAGATCGGAGGTCGGGCGCTGTCGCCGCACGCGTTGCGCGCTCGAACTCGAACGAACGCGTGGGCGTTGGCAGACACAGCCGGCTGCGTGACCGACGTCTGGGCTCCGGTGACGACCACACGGGCCAGATCCGAGAGGCCGGCAGTGCTCCTACCTCGATTACGTATGCATCGACCGCTCCGGTCGCGGGCGCCCCACGTGAGCGTTGACGAAGGGTAAGTCCAGGATGTCACGGCTGCTGCGGCACGCCGAAGGCGCTACCGTACGCGGCCGTGAGTGACGGATTGCCACCCCTGATGGCGTGCCGGCGCCGCCGGCCGTCTCCGCCCACACGCGCACCTGCCCAGGCGCCAGCCGGTACGTCAGCTCGCCCGGAATGACGTACTTGAACGTGCGCGCCACGGGGGCAAAGGCCGTCGCGCCCGCGGCGGCAGCCTCGGCCCCAGCAGCCGGCAGGCACGGCAAAGCGCTGGCGGCGCCCACACCAGGAGGACCTGATCGTCGGCAACGTGAGCGGTGAGGTGCTCGGGCGCGTCCGGCAAGGCCTCTTCGCCGATGCTGAACCGGATCTCGTCCGACGAGGGAACGGTTCCGACGATGTTGGCCGCCTCCCACCAGGACGACATAGGAGCCGGCGCCGCACGGAGACACCCACTCCACGAACCGAGGCCGGGAGCGTTGCGGGGGTCGTCAACGCCTCTCCGGCGCGTCCGCCGCGGACGCCGGAACGAGCTGGCGGCGCCCACGCTGGCACCCAGTCCAGCCGAAGGCGACGGCCCACCACCGTGGCCGACACGGCCGGCGCCCCCGGTTGTGCCGGCCGCTTGCACATACGCGCGCAGCGATGCCCCCGATGGCGACCCGGACGTCCGTGGCGTCGAGCCTGTCGTTCGGCGGCAGCTGCGCCCGGATGAGCGTCGCCCCGGTGTCGAGGCCCGGCGTGAGCGTCCCTGGGGCGGACCATGGCAATTCGGAGTGAGGGCGACCGGGATGTCGACGAGACCGCCTTCGGGAGGTGCGATCAAGGCGTCCGGTATCGACAGGACGCACTGCGGCACTGCCTCCAGCTCCATCGTCTGCTGCGAGCGATGCTGCCGAACGCCACACGATACGACCGTCGTCGAGACCCACAACGGTATACGAGGTCGCCGACACGCTGAGGCCGAGATAGGAAACGAAATGCAGCCAATGCGTGCAGGCCGTCGGCGCTCAGGCGAAGGCCGGCGGATTCTACGCGACCAAAGAAGCTGGTGCTCGAAAACGACCGTCTCGGTCAGTCCGGTAACGCAAACGTCGAGAGCCGATCAATCTGTGGTCAGACGATGGACCGGAATCGGGCAGACGAACTCCCACCAGCGTCTCGTCATCGCGCCACTGGGCGCTCCCGGGGTGAGGGCAGCCGCCCCGGCTTCGTTTCAATCGACCGCCTCCCCAGACGACGACCCGCGTCCTTACCGACGCCGCGACGTGTCGCGCTCGCTGTGGGGACCGTGCCCCGGCAGCGTCGCCGTCCGACACCGCGCCGGTGGTCGTGTCGAACGCCGTCACGCGGTCCTCCGGCACCGTCGAATTCCGACTGCGAGCTTCGCGATCCGGACCGCTCCATCCGAGGTGAAGGCCATGGTCGGCCGTTCGCAGCAGGTTTTCGGACACCACCGCGCCGGTCTCCCAGTCCAGCACGCCATGGCCGAACTCGCCCACCAGGTGTGCCCGCGTGCCAACCGGCTCGATAGCAGGCGCGTCGCGGTCATGGCGGGCCCGAGCAGCCGCTCGAACGTCCGGCGGGCTCGTCGTGAAGCGCGCAAGCCCGAGTTCGTCGTGACGAGGTATTACCGACCGTCGGGAGTCTGGCGCGCCCGACAGCTCGACGCCCGGGGAGCGCGTCCCGAGTTGGCCTGCACCTCGCCGTTGTGCGCCCGGGTCGCGGCGAAGACGCTGTAACGCCAGCCGGGCCGCGTGGCTCAGATCCGCTGCGTCGACCACGCGGTGGGCTGGGCCCACGCCTCACCCGTCCAGGCAGCAGCCGTCGCGACGAGAACAACGAGAACTGACCAGCATCGTGCGTACACGACTCCCCCATGACGAATGCGGGGGGCACCGTTCTGGTCGAACCCATCGATTCCGGGCGCCGATCGATCGGCCGCGCCGTTCGCGAATGCGCGCGATCTCCTCGCTCACCAGCCGCTCCGACGTGTCGCGGACCACGTCCCGAATCTGGCCGGAGGCCTCCGCGCGCACGGCGGCAGGCACCGCGGTCGCGATGGACTCGTTGACGGCGCCCCGCAGCGTCCCCACGATGCTGCCGTCCTCGATGCTGGACGGCCTCGGCGATGGCGGCCAGGAGCCTCAGTGGACAGGCACTCGCGCACCGAGGCGACGACGGACTCGCGCAGGCTCGCCGCGACGCGGTCAGCAATGGTGGCGATCATCTCGTCGCTGATCTGCGGTGCGGGCACCTGGACGACGATCGGACGCGTCATGGCTGACGGGCGGCGGGGTCACCCTGTACGGCGGCGAGCAGTGTTTCGAACATGTCGGCCGGCGGCGCGAGTCCGTTATCGCGGCACATCGGGACCTTCCCGGCCGGCGCGGCCTCGGCGTTCTCCGGCGGCGACGCGGAGGCCGGTCGGGTGCCCCGGCTTGCGACGCCCCTTCCGGCGCGGGCGGCTCGTGCCGGGCGAGCCTCGCCCGGCGGTGGGCCTGGACGCTCCGCCCCGAATGTGGCGTCGAAGGCGTCGAACAGGTCGTCGATGGCCGCCACGGGTGCAGAGATCGTCCAGCTCGGGCTCCGGCGCGACCGGTGCCGGCGCGGCGGCCTGCACGGCGTTGGCACCGGCGGCGTGGGTGCGGCCGCGACGGCTGCAGGCGTGGGCGCCTTCGCCGGGGGCTCGGGCTCGACCGTGGGCGCAGGTGCGGGCGCGGTCACCCGGGCGCGTCGGCGCCGCCTCGACCGCCCCTTCATTCCAAGGAGTTCTTTGACTCGGCTGATCACGTGACTGGGCTCGAAGGGTTTCTCCGGGGACGCCATTCGCCCCGAGTCGTGCAGACGCTGCTCGTCCACCGGATCGGTGGCGCCCGCCAGCAGCAGGACGGGCACCGTGCGGAGGTGCGGCTGGTCCCGCACCCACCGCGTCAGGTCGTAGCCGTCAACGCAGGGCATGTTGGTGTCGGCCAGCACCAGGTCTGGGCGCTCGCGCCATCCGGTTGATGGCATCCTGCCCGATATTATCCACCACGACCGGATCGCCGGGTCGGCGAAGGTGAAACCGCGACGACCCGCTGGATCGTCAGGCTGTCGTCGGCGAGCAGGACGGTCGGCGCGGGTGGCACGTGGGCGTCCCTACACCCGAGAGACGCGCGTGTTCCCGTTGATGAAATCGACGATGTGCTGCATGGGCGTGCCGGGGATGAAGATCGCGGATCCCCATCTCGTTCAGCTTCGGCACGTCTGGTCGGGGATGATGCCCCCACCACCACCTGCACGTCGTCGAGGCCTGCGCGCCCGAGCAGCTCCATGACGCGCGGGCAGATGTGCATGTGCGCGCCGGAAGGATCGACAGGCCGATGACGTCGGCGTCCTCCTGGAGCGCGGCGTTGACGATCTGCTCGGCGTCTGGCGGAGGCCGTGTGAATGACCTCCATGCCGGCGTCCCGGAGAACACGGGCAATGACCTGGCGCCGCGGTCGTGCCCGTCAGGCCAACTTCACTGTCGACTCGAATCTTCTGCATACGTCCTGTCCGTCAGATGACGGGCACTTCCTCATGCTCGCCCCACCTCGCGCAGCGCATCGCACATCTCGCCCACGGTGGCGTAGGCGCACGCAGTCGAGCAGCCCAGGCATCGTGTTGTCGCGGCCGCGCCGCCTGCACGCAGGTCGTCCAGCGCCCGCTGGGCCTGGTCGATTGTCCGTCTTCCGCAGCGACTCGAGCCGCGCGAGCTGGGTGTCCGCCGTGGAATCGTCAATGTAGAGGATCTCGATGGGCTTCTCGCGTCAGTCTGGACGAAGTCGTTCACGCCCACGATCGTCTTCTCGCGCCACTCGCGGCCTGCTGGAACTGGTAGGAGGACTCCGGCGTCTCTTCGCGATTTGGCGAGCTCGATGGCCTCCTGCATGCGCCCATGCGATCGATGGTGTCCCAGTAGCTCAGCGTGCCCTGCTCCATCTGCGCGGGTGAGCGCCTCGACAATGGGACCCGCCCAGCGGATCCACGACGTTGGTGACGCCGCTCTCGTGCGCGATGATCTGCTGCGTCGGAGCGCAATGGTCGCAACCGCCGCTTGGTCGGGAGCGCGGAGCCTCGTCGAGCGAGTTGGTGTGGAGCGAGTTGGTACGCCCAGCACCGCGGCCAGCGCTACGGAGCGCAGTGCGCGACGTTGTTCCTTCAGGGCTGCTGCGCCGTCAGCGACACCCCCGCCGTCTGCGTATGGAAGCGGAGCTGCCACGACCGCGGGTTCTTCGCCCGAAGCGGTCGCGCATCGCCTCCGCCCACAGCTTGCGGGCGGCGCGTACTTGGCGATCTCCTCCGAAGAAGTCGCTGTGCGAGTTGAAGAAGAAGGAGGATGCGCGGCACGAACGCATCGACGTCGAGGCCGGCGTCGACGCCGTGGACGTATGAGGCCGTCCCGCAGCGTGAACGCCAGTTCCTGCATTGCGGTGGCGCCCGCTTCGCGGATGTGTGCCGCTCACCGGATCGTGTTCCACTTCGGCACCTCGGCAGCGCAGAAGGAGAAGATGTCGGTGATGAGCCGCATCGAGGGCCGCGGCAGGAAGATGCTCCTTCTGGGCGATGAACTCCTTCCCGGGATGTCGTTCTGGATCGTGCCGGAGAGATGCGGCGCCAGTCGGCGCCCTGCTTCTCGGCGACGACGAGGTACATCGCGAAGATCATCGGCGCCGGCGAGGTTGATCGTCATCGACGTCGTGATGTCCGCCAGCGGGTCCTCGAAGAGGCGCTCCATGTCGGCCAGCGACGTGATGTTCACGCCGCACTTGCCGACCTCCCCGAGCGACAGCGGATGGTCGGGATCGCGCCCCATCAGCGTCGGGAGATCGAAGGCCACGCTCAGGCCCGTGCCGCCCGCCGCGATCAGGTCCTTGTAGCGCTGGTTGGTCTCCTCCGGCGTCCCGAAGCCGGCGAACTGCCGCATCGTCCACAGCTTGCCGCGATACCCCGAGGGGTGGATGCCCCGCACGTAGGGGAACTCGCCGGGACTGCCGATGTCCCGCCCGTAGTCGAGGCCACGGCCGTGTCCTCGGCGGTGTAGGCGCTCGATGGGCTTGCCGAGAATCGTGGTGAACGGCCCCTTGCGCTCCGGGGACTTGGCAAGGGTGGGCTCGAAGGACGTGCGCGTTCCCAGCGCGCGAGCAGTATCAGCAGGTTGGATGACGCCTTTCATGACGGCCTCCATTATATCGGCGCGCTCCGCCCGGGAGCTGTCTGCAACTGTCTCACCCTGAGCAGGTTGCGCGATACGGCCGAGCTTATCGATGCGCTGGCTTATTGCAAATATGACCAATTGACATTCAATGGGCGTCATGGCTACCTTGGATTGTTTGGTCATACGACAGGAGACCTAATCCATATGGCGAATACGGCGCACGGTGTTCGGCGCAATGCTCGAGGAATTCGAGGGCGCCGCGAAGATTCTCAATCTCGAGAGAGGTATCTGGAAGATCCTGACCCAGCCCAAGCGGCAGATCACGGTCGCCTGTCCGGTGCAGATGGACAACGGCGAGATCGAGGTGTTCACCGGTTACCGCGTCCAGTACAACATCGCGCTCGGCCCGGCCAAGGGCGGCATCCGCTACCACCCCGACGTCTCCCTCGACGAGGTCACCGCGCTCTCGGCCTGGATGACGTGGAAGTGCGCCGTGGCGCAACTGCCCTTCGGCGGCGGCAAGGGCGGCATCATCTGCGACCCCACCCGCATGTCGAAGCGCGAGCTCGAGGCCCTCACCCGCCGCTACGTGGCCGAGATTATCGACGCCATCGGGCCCGAGAAGGACGTGCCCGCTCCCGACGTCAACACCAACGAGCAGATCATGGCGTGGTTCTCCGACACCTACTCGATGCACGTCGGCCACACGTCCACCGCCGTCGTCACCGGGAAGCCGGTCGAGATGGGCGGCTCGCTCGGCCGGCGCGAGGCCACTGGACGCGGCGTCATGATCGTCGCCCGCGAGGCCGCGGCGCACCTGGGCTTCCCCCTCCAGGGCGCGACCATTGCCGTGCAGGGTTTCGGCAACGTGGGCGGCGTGGCGGCAGACCTGCTGGCCGATCACGGGGCGCGCATCGTGGGCGTCACCGACTGGAAGGGCGGCGTCCACAACGAGAAGGGGCTCGACACCAAGGCCCTCCTGGCCTGGGTGGCCGAACACCGCAGCGTGGACGGCTTCCCCGGCGGCGACCGCCTCGACATCGCGGCCCTGCACGGCCTCGACGTGGACATCCTGGTTCCCGCCGCGCTCGAGAACCAGATCACCATGAAGAACGCGGACCAGATCCGCGCGAAGCTCGTCGTCGAGGGCGCCAACGGTCCCACCACGCCGGAGGCACATCGCCGCCTCCACGAGCGCGGCGTCTTCGTCGTGCCCGATATCCTCGCCAACGCCGGCGGCGTCACCACCTCTTACTTCGAGTGGGTCCAGGATCGGCACGGCTACTTCTGGACGGAGAAGGAAGTGAACGAACGGCTCGAAGCGAAGATGGTGCAGGCCTTCGACGTCGTCCTGAAGACGGCGCAGCAGTTCCAGGTGGACATGCGAACGGCCGCGTACATCGTGGCCATCAACCGGGTGGCGACGGTGACACGAATGCGCGGGATGTACGCCTGAGGCCGACTAGAGGATGACGAGCAGCCGTTCGTTGGACGGCGCGCTCTCGCCACAGGCGTTCCGTGCCCGCACGCGGACGACATACACGCCCGGCGGCACGGTGGCCTGGTAGGAGGGATCGGCGGTCGCGGTCGGGATGCGAGCCAGGTCGGAGAGGCCGGACGCGCTCCCGACCTCGATGACGTAGGCCGCGGGCGCCGCACCGCCGGTTCCCGCCGTCCACTGGAGATCGAGGACGCGCGCGGTGAACAGGCCCTCGAGAGCGCCGGGCGCCTCCGGCGCCGCCGTGCACGGAGTGGCCGTGAGCCCCACCACCGCCGAGGGCGTCCCCGCCCCCGCGGCCGTGCGTGCGCGCACCCGCGCGTACCACGTGCCGGCTGGTACCTGCGATACGCGGAAGTCCGTTTCGAATACGTCGGCCACGGCAGCGAACGGTCCCGCCGGAGTGGACGCCGCCTCGACCACGTAGGCCGCGGGCACGGGACCGGCCGGAGGGGGAAGCCACGTCAGGTGCAGGACGGTGTCGGACATCTCCGCCGTGAGGCCGACGGGCATGTCTGGAACCTGCAACTGCCCGGCCCCGGATCCGATGCGATTCGACGCCGGGCTGGGGCCCACGGGATTGAACGCCACGAGCTCTACGGCGCACTCGCTGGCGCCGAGTGACGGTGAGTTCCACGTGCGGGCTTCCGGTCCGAGCCGTGCCACCTGCTGCAACGGCTGCCCCCGCAGACCTCCCCGTATCAGGTAGCCGCCAGGCGTCACGCCAGACGCATCCGGTTCCCACGCGAGCACGAGACGCTGGCCCCCGTCGAGGCGCGCCGTGACACGCGGCGCCCGCGGAAGGCTGCGTGTCCGCGACGTCCTCGCTGGCGTGGAAACGCGAGGGACGCACGGTCAACGCGAGCGTCGCGATTGACCTCATAGTCGAGACCGACGCATGCGTGCCAGTGAAGATGGTCCGTCCGTGAATCAGTCGGGCCAAAGCCATCGACATGAATGCCACCCGGGGACCCGGCTCGGCATCGATCGCCAGGGCCTGCCGCCAGCGTCCCGGCATCGAACGTGGCGAGTCCGCCTCGCCGGCGAAGACGGTGGTGTCGCCAGCCACCACATAGACGCGGTCGCCAAGCACCGTGATGCCCGACACGTGCGGGGAGAACGACGACGTGCCCACGTGAACTGGCGTCCGAGCCAGCTCACTGCCGGTCGCAAGATCGAGCCGCAACAGATCGACCGTGTGCCGCGTCGGTGCGCTCGACCGTCTCCATGACGTAGATGCCGGTGGTGGCCACGTGCGTCATCGCCAGACTGGCGACCTGCCGCGTCCAGTCGGGGGCGTCCGCAAAGGTGGCCGGCCAGGACTCGATCGCCGCGCCGCTGGCCGTGAGGCGCAACTGGAAGCGCTGCTCGCCCGGGCCCCATCCGATGATCGTCCCGTCGCCGGTGCGTTCGGCCACGACGCGGCGCCGAATCGGGTCGATCAGCTGCGTCGTCGAGCCGAGTGCCCCACCGCCCCGATACCACCAACGGCCATCCGGCGAAACGACCAGGCTGGCGCAGGGCTGCCCGGTCGCCAGCGGGACGATCTCGACCAGCTGCTGCGACGGGACGTCGAAGCGGGCGATCCCGACGTTCGAAGAAACGAGGTACGAGCGGCGATCCGGCGTCATGACGCCGTTGCCCACGCAGGTGCCGCCCGGCACATCGAGACTGAAGTGGATGGATTCGTCGGTGTCGTCGATCACCCGCACGGACGCGGGCGTCGAGGATGTCACCGGCCTGATGGCCCACACCACCGGTTGTGCGCTCGACTCACCGGCCACGACCGCGAGCAGCACCAGCAGGATGCTGCCCTCACGTCCACATCACGACAGGTCTCCCCGCTGGGGGGCAGTAGAGGCGCGGGACCGGGCGTCGTGCCCGGCCCTCATTGGGACGTTCAGCTCGTGACCCGGAACGCGACCAGTTCGGTGGCCGGATCCTGGCCGTCCGATCCCGCCGACACCTCCAGCAGGTACTCGCCTGCGGCCAGGCTCGACAGCGGCAGATCCACCTGGTGGGCCTCGGCGTCGGTCGCCGGCGTCCCCACCGGCAGGTCCACCATCTTCTGGCCCTGGCGGTTCAGGAGGCGGGCCGTGAGTGCCAGGGCCCCCGTCGGCTTGCCGAACGCGTTGAACCGGACGATCAGGCGATCGGTCCGGCGGAACTCGCGCAGCGCCGTCGGCACCGGCGACGTGTTCTTCCGCAGCTGCTGGAACTCGTAGGCGTTATGGACGACGAACACGCGCGGCGTGGCGAGCTGGAGATCCGGCGACGTCATGTCGGGCACGACGATCTCGCGGTCCTCGTTGTCCAGCGGCTGGTCGCCGTCGCCCGTGATGGCAGCCGCAGGCGCAGCTTGCCGGGCTTGACGGGAACGAGACGCTGCCGGTGGGCGTCGCGGCGGCCGGGTCCGGCGGGGTCATCAAGTGCCGTTGAAGACCTCTTCGCCCGACGCACTCTCCACCGCGACGAGTGAGACGGCGCGCGGCTCGTCGCGCTGGACCCGGCGCGGCGCCGGGACGGGCTCCCACACGAAGGTGAGCGCATCGCCATCGCTCGTCGGTCTGGTCCCGAACCACGTGGCGGATGAGCCGCTTGCTGCCCCCGCCGGCGGAGGGGATGGTCGAGATCGCGCGGCTCACTTCCGGCGGCGGCCCCTCCCCTCGGCGGCGCCGTGGCTCGTGCCGCCTCGTCCGCGGAGAGCGCCCAGCAGCCCTTGCGCGCGCGCACCTGCACGCCCGGCCGCTTCACGCGAACCCGAATCGGATGGAACTTGGTTGTCCTGCGGCGTCTCCGACGAGTTGTAGCCGAGCAGGTAGTAGGCGCTCGAGTCGCGGACGATCTGGGCCATGCCCTTGGCCAGGTCGTTGCGGTTGATGATCGCGCGGTCGTCGGTGTTCTCGGCCAGCGTCTGCAGCGAGTTCAGCGTCGAGCGCAGGGCGTCCTGGCTCTGGCGCATGCCGATGTTGTCGGCGATGTCGAACTCACCGGTGGACAGGCCGCGCGGGTCAACGGCATAGATGGCCGTGTTGGATCGGTTTGCCGCGTCGAAGACGAGCTGCAGCTCGGTCTGCAGGTCGAACTCGGCGAGGTTGCGGGCGCGCTCCTCGGCGAGGTTGTTCTCGCCCGCCATCGGGTTGTAGCGCGACGGGTTGCCGAGGCCCGGCATGGTCGCGATCGGGTCCCGCATCTGCGGGGGCAGCATCGCCGTGTAGCCCTCACTGACCAGGACAATCGCCTTGCGGCCCTCGCGCAGGGCGCCGAGCTTGACCGACAACCCCTTCAGCGCGAGAGCGACACCTGTCGCCGGATCCGCCTGACGATCTCGGTCGGCTGGTCCGCGCATTGCCGTTCGATCTGGTTGCGCGGTTCGTAGCGGAACTTGCGCCCTCGAAGCGCTCGATGGAGCGGACGACGTCCTGGGCTGGGCGTCAGACGACCGCGTCGAGCGGCGTCAGCGGGTACATCACCGCCACCAGGTCCGCCGGCGCCAGCTGCGTCCGGACGAAGTCGGCGATGTCGCGCCGCGCCGACTACGCCGTTGCCGAGCCGGACGTTGTAGCCGTCGAGGAAGAAGACGAAGATGCGTGCGTTCTCGTCGGACGCCGCGATCTCCTCGTCCTCGCGCGTCCGGATCGTCCGGGTGCGTACTCGGGCACCATCGTGTCGACCTTCACGAAGCGGAAGGTCTCGACGTCCTGCGGCTTGCCGTCCTCGGTGACTTCGAAGTCGTCCTGGGGTGAGATCCGCGACCGGCTGGCCCTGGCGGTCCGTGACGATGACGTCCACGCGGACGAAGTTGATTCCCGTGCGAAACACGGGCTGGCCATCGGGGCCCGTTTCGGGCTGCTGATCGCCGGCGGGCGGCTGCGCGTCGGGCGCCTGAGGCGGGCCGCGAAGGGTTCCTGCGCGCCCACCGCGACGGCGAGCGCGACCACGAGTCCGAGGAGCACCGTGAATCGACGCATGGGCCTTCCTTTCCGACGCCGGATCCGATGATACCATTGATGGTCTGGCGGTTTCGTCAGGCTACCATCCTTATTTTCTAACGACTTACGAGGGATTCACTACATGAGCCAGACGCTTGCCCATCCGCCGCGCTCACGCGCCTGTCGACGACGAAGCGCTGTTTCGCGACAGCGTGTACGAGTTCGCGGACAAGGAGGTGCGGCCGCTGTCGCGCGAGATGGACGACGAGGCCAAGATGCCCCGCGCGCTCATCGACAAGATGTTCGAACTCGGGATCATGGGCGTGGAGGTTCCCGAGTCGCACGGGGGCGCAGGCGCTCGTTCTTCCATTCCGTCCTCGCCGTCGAGTCGCTGTCGCGTGTGGATCCCTCGGTGGGCGTGCTCGTCGACGTGCAGAACACGCTCGTGATCAACGCCGTCCTGCGCTGGGGCAGCGACGCCGTCAAGCAGCAGGTTCGCCGAAGCTGGCCTCCTTTCGGTCGTCGGCGCCTACTGCCTGTCGGAAGCCGGCCTCGGCAGCGACGTCCGCGCTCACGTCGCGCGCGGTCGCGCAGGGCGACGACTACGTCATCACCGGCCGCAAAGCTGTGGATCACCAACGGCAACGAGGCGGACCTTCTTCATCAGGTTCGCCAACGTCAACCCGGAGGCCGGCTATCGCGGCATCACGGCTCTCCTGGTCGAGCGCGGCACGCCCGGCTTCACCGTCGGCAAGAAGGAAGACAAGCTGGGCATCCGCGCCAGCTCCACCTGCGAGCTCCTGTTCGAGGACTGCGTCGTTCCGAAATCCCGCCGTCCTCGGCGAGGTCGGCAAGGGATACAAGGTGGCCATCGAGACGCTCAACGAGGGGCGCATCGGCATCGGCGCCCAGATGGTGGGGCTGGCCCAGGGCGCGCTGGATCACACGCTGAAGTACGTCCGCGAGCGCAAGCAGTTCGGCAAGCCCATCGCCGACTTCCAGGGCGTCCAGTTCCAGCTCGCGCGCATGGCCATCGACGTGGAAACCTCGCGCCTGCTGGTCTACAACGCGGCGCGGCTGCGCGACGCCGGCCTGCCCTTCCCGCAGGAGGCGGCGATGTGCAAGATCGTCTCGTCGGAGGCGGCCGAGCGCGTGACGTCGCTGGCGGTGAACCTCTACGGCGGGGCATGGCTTCGTCAAGGACTACCCCGTCGAGAGAAGCGTACCGCGACGCGAAGATTGGCCAGATCTACGAGGGCACCTCGAACATGCAGCTCATGACCATCGCCAAGGCTGATGGGCTGGCCAGTCCGGCACGCGGATGTCTCGCACCCACGCATACCTGAGTCGCCCGACCGCCGTCCACGACGTAGCGACCTGGCAGCGGCGCCGTCCGTCCACAGGACGGCGCCCGGGCCGCTCCAGCCGCACGCAGACGCGCACGCAGGTGCGGCGGCACGGTGAGCGGCGGCATGTCCAGCCGATCGATCCCCGCCCAGACCGACGGACCCTGCCTCGATCGTTGCGCACCGCAGGCCGATGACGGCCGGCAGGATCATGACCGGGCGCGCGTCGTAGCGCCGCCGCAGCGCATCGGGATCCACGCCCGCGTCGATGGGCAGGAGACGGTATTCTCCTGGTCCACGGTGTCCCGGCTCGCGCCCATCCGCAGCCGCTGCTCCATGAGCTGCCAGTCCGGACCAGCCAGCTCGAAAGCCACCCACGCCGTGCGCGGCAGGGCGCGTCCGTAGACCTGGCGTGCCTCGGGGGCGCCCGCGGGCAGGCCCGTCACGAAACCCAGCTCGCGCAGCGTCACGTCCGGCAGCCACAGGCGCGCGTCCAGCGGATCCTCGCGCGGCTGCCACCGGATGCGCACCTGCGGTCGCGTGTCGGCATCGCGTGTGGTCCACGGGCCCGCCAGGACCACTTCCCGCTCGGACAGCGTCAGCACCTGCGGATCACCCCCGCGGTTCCAGGATGCGGCGGCCAGCAGCCCGCCGATGGCGCCGAGCAGCACGATCGTGGCGACGATCAGCCGGCTCACGCGTGCTCCACCCGGGACCGCGCCCGCTGCAGCAGGCCGATTGCCGCGAGCGACAGCGCCCCGAGCACGAGGAAGAAGGCCCATCCCGGGAGCAGGTCCCAGAACCAGTCCACGTACCGAATGAGCAGGAAGCATCCGAGCAGCGTTCCCGCCAGGCGCGCGGCGGCCGGGTCGTGGGCACGCAGCCGCTGCCAGGTCACCACGATCGACACGAACGGGAACACGCACTCGTAAGCCAGCCGCGCCGAGGACGGCTGCAGCGCCAGCACGCTCGTCCCTTCCACCGCGGCCAGCACGAGCAGTCCGCCCAGCCCGACGACCAGCCCGGTAAGGCGCGCCGGCGCCACGAGCCAGTTCCCGAGCGGCTCGGCACGCGGCGCCACGATCGCCAGCATCCACGCCGTGCCGACCAGCGGCTCGAGGCGTTCGAACACGGCGGACCACGGCACGCCGCCCGATACGAAGAAGACACTCGCCACGGCGACGAGCAACGCCCCCAGGCTCAGTGCCAGCACGAGCCCGAAGCCGTAGCTCATGGCCACCGCGATGCCGAACCCGGCGGCCGGCCAGAACAGGAGTGGCGAAAACGGCATGCCGAGGAGGGTCGCCGTCTGCCCGATGGCGAACCAGGCCGTGCCGAGCGCGACCATGGCGAACAGGGCGGCGATGTCACGGAGCCCTCGCCGTTCGGCCGTCACCTGCACGACCGCCAGTGCGGCCAACGGCGCCGCGCACAGCAACGTCACCTGCGCGGGCTGGCCCAGGCCGCACCACACGCGCAAAACCAGGAGGGTGAGCGCGGCCACGAAGGCCCCCGCGCCCAGCAGCGTGGCGATGCGGAGGCCGAGCGACACCTGGCGGCCATGCGCGGTCCGGTCCACGTCGAAGCGCGACGCGAGATCGGCGAGCAGGCGGTCGTGGTGATCGCGAACCGCGGCAAGCTCGGCGTCGGCGATCGGGCAGGCGCCCTCTGCGCGCAGCGCGTCGATCTCCTCGCGGAACGCCCGCACCCGGTCGGCCCGGCGCTGGGCCGTCTCACGCTCCTCGGCCATCGTCGGGGTGATGATACGTGCGGTCAGCCGAGCAGGCGGTCGGCCGCCCGCAGGCGCGCCTGATCCTCGGTGCCGAGGACGACGCCGGCCGCGCGCACGTCGCGGCTGCAGCGCTCGAGCGCACTCCCCGGCCGCAGCGCATCGGGGCCGATCACGCGAACGGCCGCATCGACGGCGCGGACGGCGGCCTGTGCGGCGAAGACCAGCGCAGCCGCGGATCCGAGGCCACGGTCCTGGACGGTGGCGTGCACCAGCAGCCGCGCGGCCGCCAGTTCGGTGGCCGCGTCGGCGAGCACCCAGTGCGGCGGGTCGGCGGGCTCGCCGGACGCGCGATCGCCGCGAGCCCTGACCACGCCGAGTGCCTCGTCGAGCGCCGCGCGCCCGAGGCCGAGCGAGACGGCCGCCAGGCCGAGCTCCTGCTCGCCGGAGGGTGCAGACACCTGTGCCACGCCGCGCAGGCCGCTGAGCGCCGGCTCACCGGGCGCGGCTCCGAGGACAGCCGCGGCCGCCACCGCGCCGCTGGCCGCCGCCAGCTCTTCGAGCGCCAGGACGGTCGCCGACGGGTCGCGATCCCACGCCACCAGGCGCATCGCCGCCGCCAGCGTGTCGTCGGGAATCCGCGCCGCATCGTCAATGGCTGCGGCGTCGCCGGCGACGGTCTGTGC
>JAWKHU010000034.1:0-221141 GCA_041394685.1 Vicinamibacterales bacterium | reverse complement strand
CCGTCGACGTCGCTGACGCTGAGCGCACCGAACACCAGGATCGGCGCGCGGACGCCCGCCTGCCGCAGCTCGACGCCCTCTTCGATGTCGGCCACGGCCAGCATCGCGACGCCGGCCGCCTCGAGCACCTCCGCCACCCGCCTCGCCCCATGGCCGTACGCGTTGGCCTTGACGACGGCACTCACGCCCGGCGCTCGCGGCACCCCGCTCCCCGCCGCGCGGTTGAGACGTGCGTCAGTGCCGAGGTACGCGTCGATGGCCGCGACATTGGCCGCCAGCGCCCTTAGATCCACGCGCGCCGTGGTACAGCGAATCATCGCGAACCAGCGGCGACGATGCGCTTCGTCCTGTGCTTCCTCCGCCTCCTCTTCGCCCCCTGCCTCCTCTGCGTCATCTGCGCCATCTGCGGCTCATCTGCGCCCCTCTGCGTCATCTGCGGCCTCAGTCATCCCCGCCGCCGCCTCCCTGCGCCAGGTTGGCAAACCGCGTCTGCTCGCGGAGGAAGGCCAGCTTGATCGTGCCGGTGGGGCCGTTGCGCTGCTTGGCGATGATGAGCTCGGCGACGCCGTCGTTCTCGCTCGGCTCGTCGCCCAGCTTGTACATTTCCTCGCGGAAGATGAGGGCGACGACGTCGGCGTCCTGTTCGAGGGCGCCCGACTCGCGCAGGTCCGAGAGCTGCGGGCGCTTGTCGGAGCGCGCCTCGGGCGCGCGCGAGAGCTGCGAGAGCACGATGATGGGCACGCTCAGCTCCTTGGCCAGGCCCTTCAGCGAGCGCGAGATGGAGGCGAGCTCGAGCGTGCGGTTCTCGAAGCGGCCCCGCCCCGTCATCAGCTGGACGTAGTCGATGGCCAGCAGGTGCAGCCCGTGCTCCGCCTGCAGGCGCCGGGCCTTCGCCCGCATCTCGAGCACGCCGATGCCGGCCGTGTCGTCGATGAAGAGCTGCGCCTCCGAGAGCGTCTCCAGCGCGTGCGTGATCTGCCCGTACTCGCGCTGCCCGATCTGGCCGCTCATCAGGCGGTAGGTGTCGATGCGGGCCTCCGAGGCCAGCATGCGCATGAAGAGCTGCTCCTTCGACATCTCGAGGCTGAAGAAGCCGGCCACGCCGCCCTGCGTCGCCACGTGCTGGCAGATGTTCAGCACGAGGCTCGTCTTGCCCATCGAGGGACGCGCGGCGACGATGACGAGGTCCCCGGGCTGGAGGCCGCGGGTCTTGCGATCCAGGTCGTCGAAGCCCGTCGGCACGCCCGTGATGTAGCTCTTGTGCTCGAACAGCTTCTCGATCTTCGGGAAGCTCTCCTTCACCAGGTCGCGCATCGGGATGAAGCCCGCCTTCACCCGGTCCTCCGCCACCGCGAAGATCGCGCTCTCCGCATCGTCGAGGATGAGATCGGCTTCCTGGTCGGCCTCGTAGGCGTTGGCGAGGATCTTGTTGGCCGAGAAGATCAACGCACGGAGCGTGGCCTTCTCCTTGACGATCTGGGCGTAGTACTCGACGTTGGTGGAGCGGGGCACCCCGTCCACGAGCGAAGCGACGTAGGCGGGCCCGCCCACCTCCTCCAGCTCGCCGCTCCGTTCGAGCGCCTCCTTCAGCGTCACCAGGTCGATGGGCTGGCTGCGCTCGGCCAGGTCGATCATGCGCTCGAAGATGCGGCGGTGCGCGTCGCGGAAGAAGGCCTGCGACCCGATGACGGCGGCGGCCACGTTGAAGGTCGCGTTGTCGATCAGGATCGCACCGAGGACGGAGCGCTCGGCTTCGAGATTGTGCGGAAGGGTGCGTGCAGGCGCGGCGACGGACTCGGCCACGGGCGGATCTTAATACGGGGAGGGCGGACGGTGGAGGATGCCTTTCTGAATTCAGAATTCGGAATTCAGAATTCAGAAGAGTCGAGGCCGGATCACGACGTGGTGTCCGGCGCTCGACTCCCGATGAGTGGGACTACTCTTCCTTGACGACGGTCACGCGCAGCTGCGCGGTGACTTCGCGGTGGAGCTTGACCGGCACGGTGGCCTCGCCGAGCGCCTTGATCGGATCCGGCAGCAGGATCTTGCGCCGGTCGATGTCGAAGCCCTTCTCCTTGATGAGGTCTCCGATGTCGGCGTTGGTCACCGAGCCGTACAGCTGGTCGTTCTCGCCCACGCGGCGGGCGATTGACAGATCGAGGGCGGTGAGCCGCGCGGCGATGGCCTCGGCGGCCGACCGCTCCTCGGCCTCGCGCGCCTCGACGATCTTGCGCTCGCGCTCCACCCACTTGCGGTTGGCGTCGGTCGCCGGCAGGGCCAGCTTCCGCGGCAGGAGATAGTTGCGGGCGAAGCCGTCGGCCACCTTCACGATCTGGCCGCGATCGCCCACGTTCTCGACGTGCGTTCGCAGAATGACTTCCATGACGTCCCCCGCCTAGTCCGACGCGTACGGCAGCAGCGCCAGCTGCCGGGCACGGAAGATCGCCACGCGCAGCGCCCGCTGATGCTTCGCGCAGGTCCCCGAGATGCGGCGCGGCAGTACCTTGCCGCGCTCGGGCACGAAGCCGCTCAGCAGCTTCACGTCCTTGTAGTTGATGTCATCGATGCGGTCCGCGCAGAACTTGCAGACCTTGCGGCGGCGGAACAGCCCACGCCGCTGACCGCCCTTCCCATCGCCCGAACCCTTGCCCGCCGGCTTGCGGCCACCAAATGCCATGGCTTACGCCTCCCCTTCCGTGCTCTCGTAGGTCTGGTCGCCGTCCTCGTCGCCTTCCTGCTGCGGGCCCTCGCCCGGCTGGCGGTCGGGCGGCAGCCCGCGCGCCACGCGCCGGCGCCGCGAGGTCTCCTGCCGCTTCGTGCGGGCGCGGTCGGCGACTTCCTGCCGCTCGTCCACGCGCACGATGAGGTGGCGGAGCAGATCGTCGGTGACCTTGAGCCGACGGTCGATTTCCTTCATGAGCTCGCCCGAGCCGTTGATCACGTGCAGCACGTAGAAGCCTTCCTTGTGCTTGCCGATCTCGTAGGCGAGTTTGCGCCGGCCCCACGGATCGGTCTTCTCGATCGTGCCGCCCATGCGCTCGACGATGCCCGCGACCTGCGCCTGCAGGTCGGCGACCTGCTGCTCGGTGGCCTCGGGCACGAGGATGTAGATCAGTTCGTACGTACGTCCAGTCATCAGGTCTCCTTGTGGACGCGGGAAACGCGAAATGCACAAGGCACAAGGCACAACGGAAGAGCATTCGCGCCCAAATTGGCGAGCACGCACGTCTTCCCCATTTTGCCTTCTGCCTTCTGCCTTTCCGCGTCCCCCCCGGCCACCCGTGGTGGCAAGGAGCCGGCCCGCCTTACCTGGCGGGTTCCGATTCTTGCGATCCGTCCTTCGTTCCTGCGTTGAACGCGTTCATCACGCGCTCGATGCCCTCGGCGACGAAGGTCTCCGAGGCGTCGGCCGCCCGCAGGATGGCGGCCGTCATCACGTCGCGCTCGTCCGGTCGGAAACGGCCGAGCACGTGGTCGGCCATGCCGGGGCGTCCCAGGACGCGCCCGTCGGCCCCCATCACATCCCCCCGCCCGACTCCGACCCGCAGGCGGGGATACTCCTCGGTGCCCAGCGACTGGGCCACCGACTTCAGGCCGTTGTGGCCGCCGGCGCTGCCGCCGCGCCGTGCGCGCAGCCGCCCCAGCGGCAGGGCCGCATCGTCGGTGACGACCAGCACGTCGGCCGGCGCCACCTTGTAGAAGCCCGCCAGCCCCGCCACGCACCGGCCGCTGAGGTTCATGAACGTCAGCGGCTTGACCAGCAGCACCGCCTCGCCGGCCCGGGTCGTCTTGGCCGCCAGGCCCTCGAAAGCCTCGCGCCACTGCTCGACGCCCCAGCGCCGGCCCAGTTCGTCGACGACGAGGAAGCCGACGTTGTGGCGCGTCTCGCGATACTCGGCGCCGGGATTCCCCAGCCCGACCACGAGCTTCATTGCTACTTCTTCTTCTCGGCCTCTTCGGGCTTGCCCTTCTTGGCCACTTCGGGCTCGGGGGCACCGGCCGCCGGCGCCGCGCCCTCCGCCGCCGTATCGGCCGTCCGCGGGGCGACCACGTGCACCAGCATGGTGTCGCGGTCGGTGAGGGGCGTCCAGGTGACCGTCTGGTCGACGTCACGCAGGTGAATCGACTGGTTGAGGCCCAGCTCCGAGATGTCGATCTCGATCGCGTTCGGGATCTCGCCCGGCAGGCACTCCACCTGGATTTCGCGGTGCAGGAAGTCGAGGACGCCGCCGTCCACCTTCACGCCGCGCGGCTCGCCGCGGAGCACGATCGGCACGGTGACCTCGATCGTGCGGTCCATGTTCACGCGGTAGAAGTCCGCGTGCAGCGGCGCGTGGGTGATGGGATCGAGCTGCACTTCCTTCACCAGCACCCGCGCCTCGGCGTCGCCTTCGACCTTCAGCGTGATCAGGGTGTTGCGTCCCGACTTCGAGTGGAGGATCCGCATGAACGGCTTCGGATCCACCGCGACCTGCACCGGGTCCACGGTGTCGCCCGCCTTCTGGGCGCCGTAGACGACGGCCGGGATCTGCCCGGCGGCGCGCGTGCGGTTGTTCTCGTTCTTTCCCTTGGTAGTGCGCTTGACGGCTTCGAGTACGGCTTCCATGGTTGGGTTCCTAGACGAACAACGACGAGACCGACGTTTCCTCGTGGATGCTGCGGATGGCCTGCCCGAGCAGGCGGTTCACCTTCAGCTGCACGATCTTCTGGCACTTCTCCTTCTCGGGCGCCAGCGGGATCGTGTCGGTGATGATCAGGCGGTCGATCGGCGCCCGCTCGATGCGATCGATGGCGGGCCCCGAGAGCACGCCGTGCACGGCACAGGCGATCACGCGCTCGGCGCCGGCGTCCATCAGGCCCTGCGCCGCCTTCTGGATGGTGCCGGCCGTGTCGATGATGTCGTCGGCAATCACGCAGGTCCGGCCGCGCACCTCGCCGATCACGTTCATCACCTCCGCCGTTCCGTCGTCCGGGCTGCGGCGCTTGTCGATGACCGCCAGGTCGGCGTTGAGCCGCTTGGCGTACGCCCGCGCCCGCTCGGCGCCACCGGCGTCGGGCGCCACGATCGTGAGGCGCGGGAAGTCCTGGCGCGCCAGGTGATCGATGATCACCGGCGCCGCGAACAGGTGGTCCACCGGGATGTCGAAGAACCCCTGGATCTGCGCCTTGTGCAGGTCCATCGTGAGCACGCGGTTCGTGCCCGCCGCGCTGAGCACGTTGGCCACCAGCTTGGCCGAGATGGGGACGCGCGGCTTGTCCTTGCGGTCCTGCCGGGCGTAGCCGTAGTACGGCAGGACGGCCGTGATCCGCGCGGCGGACGATCGGCGGAACGCGTCCACCATGATCATCAGCTCCATCAGGTGCTGGTCGACCGGGGCGGACGTGGGCTGGATGATGAAGACGTCGGTTCCGCGGATGTTCTCGTCGATCTGGAACGACACCTCGGTGTCGGGAAATCGGCGCAGCCGCGCCTGCCCGAGGCCGCAGCCCAGGAACTCCGCGATGTCGGCGGCGAGCTTGGGATGCGCGCTGCCGGAGAACACCTTCAACTCGCCAAAACCGCTCGGTCTCATGGTGAAACTGGTTGGGGCGGAAGGATTCGAACCTTCGAATACGGGTTCCAAAGACCCGCGCCTTACCGCTTGGCCACGCCCCAACACACCGGGGCAAACCCATATCGTATACGGGCGCGCCCAGCTCTGGCAATCGGGATTCCCCGCGGACGGTCGGTCAGGCCGGCCGGCGGCGCCGGGGCACGTCGATCATGCGCACATATTCCTGCCGGCTCACGGTGCGTGTCGCCATGGCCGTCCAGCCCGGCCGGGCCAGGTCGCGGGCCGTCCGACGCGCCGCATCGGCCCGCTCGAAGAGGCCGAAGACGGCCGAGCCCGACCCCGACATGAGCGCCGTGACAGCACCCGCTTCGACCAGCGACTGGCGGATGCGCCCGATGGTCGGGTGGTGCCGCACCACGGCGGGCTCCAGGGCGTTGCCAAGTGTTGCCGCCCACGCCGGCCAGCCGGGCGGAAGGGGGCGGGCGGCCGGCGCACGCCGCGACACCCGGGGGCGCCCGGCGTCCTCGTCGAACCAGCGATAGGCGTCCGCCGTCGGCACCCCGAATCCGGGCCGCAGGATCACCACCGACACTCGCGGCAGGTCCGCCAGCGGGTAGAGCTCATCCCCCCGGCCCAGCCCCAGCGCGGTGCCGCCGACCAGGAAGAACGGCACGTCCGCGCCGATCCGCGCGGCCACGCGGCTGAGCGACGGGAGATCCAGCCCGAGCTTCCAGATCCGGTTCAGGCCGAGGAGCGTGACCGCCGCGTCCGCGCTGCCGCCGCCCAGGCCCGCCTCCGCCGGGATCCGCTTCGCCAGGTGAATGCGGACGCCCCGGGGCGCCCCGCGCCCCAGCCGCGCCAGCCGCCACAGCAGCGAGGCCGCTTTCCACGCCAGGTTCCGGCGGTCCGTGGGCACGCGCGGGTCGTCGCACGTGAGGACCAGCGGGCCGCGCGACTCGGCCAGCGTGACCTGGTCGGCCAGCGCCACGGACTGAAAGACCGTGCGAAGGTCGTGATACCCGTCCGGGCGCACGCCCAGCACCCGCAGATCGAGGTTCACCTTGGCGCAGGCCGGAAGTGTCAGCGTCATGGCGTCCGCAGCGGCGCCACCGAGCGGAGCTCGTCGAGCGTCATGGGCTCGGTCCCGGGCGGCACCTCGACGTCGAACGCCGCCGCGTCGATGTCGGTGTTGACCTCGAGCTGCGCCACGCGGGCGATCACGTCCACGGCGCCGTCGGTCGTGCGGAGGCGCACCTCGCGCGGGTAGCCGTTGACGACCGTGGCGTAGTCGGCGCGCCAGGCGCCGGCATCGACCGCCACCACCGTCCACTGGCCGCTGCGCTCGCGCAGGAACGCCGTGCGCCCATCGCCGATGCCGACCGCCCGCCAGCCGCCAGGCCACGAACGCCCCTCCTGCGCCGCGCCCGCGCCGGGGCACCCGGCCAGCACGCCGCGCAGGTCGTCGGCGCCGAGCGGCAGCCCCGTCAGCCGCTCGATCACGGCGCCGACGGCGGCATCCTGCAGAACCCGTCGGTCGCGCGGCAGCAGGAGCGTCGCGCGCTCGTCGCGTGCGGCCAGGATGAAGATGGGTGCCCCGAACGGCGCGACCCCCTCGAGCCGGGCACGGCCGCCGCGTTCGAGGCCGGCAATGACGCGGCCGCGCAGGCGCTCGTCGCCCGCATGCCCAGACAGCGAGAGCTCGGAGGTCATCGTCCGCAGGCCCTCGCAGTGTGCGGTGGCTCGGGTGAAGAGTTCCAGTGCATCCGGAGCGGGGGTGGCGGCACCGGACGGCCGCGGCGGCAGGCGGGCGGCACAGGCGCCGGAGAACAGCGCAGCGGCGACGATGGCGCCGGCCGCTCGGCTAGCGGCGGCGGCGCGCATCCTGCAGCTTCTTGGTGACCTCGCTCCGGTCGATCGACTCGCCGTCGCCGTCGAGCGCGCGCTGCCACGCGGACGCGGCCTCGGTCCACTTGCCCTGCCGCGCCAGGACGTCGCCGTGGTGGTCCTGGATCACGGAGTTGGCCGGCAGCGCGGCCGCGGCACGGCCGAGCGGCTGGGCCGCCTCGTCCACCTTGCCCTGCTTGTAGAGCGCCCATCCCAGGCTGTCGAGATACGACGGGTTGTCGGGCTCGACCTTCAGGGCGCGCTGGATCAGATCGACGGCCTCGTCGAAGCGCTGCGTGCGGTCGGCGAGCATGTACCCGAGGTAGTTGAGCGCCAGCGCGTCAAGGGGGTCGCCCTCGATGCGCGCACGCAGCTCGCGCTCGGCCTCCGCCAGGCGGCCCGACTCTTCGTACAGGCCGACCAGCTTGAGCGTGAACGCCTCGTCCTCGCCGAACGCCGTCTCGGCCTGCTCGATCACGCGAACCGCATCGTCGTAGCGCTTGTCGGCGGCGTAGGCGTCGGCCAGCGCCAGCGCGAGCTGCGGGCTGCGGGACTCCGCCTTGATCGCGCCTTCGAGAAAGGTGATGGCCTCGGCGGTCCGGCCCGCGCGCGCCAGGGCCTGGGCGCGCAGCCTCGCCATCCGCACGTCGGTGGGGTCGGCGGCCAGTGCTGTCTCCGCGAGCGCCGCCGCGCGGTCGAACTGCCGCGCCGACATCAGCGCCTGGACGATGTAGAGGTCGTAGGCCTCGTCGCCGCTGACGGTACGCGCGGCAGTGTATGCCGCGATCGCCTCCTCGTAGTCGCCCAGTTGCTGGTAGGCCAGTCCGAGCTGCGACAGCGCGGATGCGGTTTCCGGCTCGCGGCCTTTCTCGCGCGCCGCCGTCTCACGCGCCAGCGGCGCCAGGAGCTCGACCACGTCGCGGTAGCGGTATTGATCGGCGAGGGTCCGCGCGAGGGCGCTGAGACCGGCCACGCTGCCGGGATTGGACGCCAGAATCTGCCGGGCAGCGGCCTCGGCGGTCGCGGTGTCGTGCAGCTGCAGGGCGGCGGTGGACTTCAGGTAGAGCAGACGCGTGTCGTTCGGGCTGTCGGTGAGGAGCTCGTCGATGGCCGCACGCGCGCGCGAGGCGCCGATGCCGTCCGGCACGTTCAGCAGCGCCGAGATGTAGCGGAGGCGCAGATCGCGGCTCGGCGAGCGAATGCCGTCGAGCGCCTGGGCGTAGGCGCCCGCGGCCGCGGCCCTGCGGCCCAGCCGCTCGTACAGGTCGGCCAGGGACACGTAGTAGCGCGGGTTCACCTGCGCGGCCTGCACCAGCGCCTCGGCGGCCTCCTGCACGCGGCCCTGCGTCGTGCGCGCCTCGGCGAGCAGCACGAACGGCTCCGCGACGTAGGGCGCCTGCGAGGCCACGTTCTCGAGGATGGTGACGGCTTCGTCGGTCTTGCCCGTCCGCAGCAGCTGCCGGCCCAGCGCAATCTGCAGGCTGAGATCCGTCGCCATGGCGGGCGTGCCGCGGATGGCCTCGAGGTGCTCGATGGCCTTGGCCCGCAGCGAGTCCGGGGTCTCGCCAGCGGGCGCCGCCCCCGCGCCCTCGGCCCACGCCGAGTACACGAGGCCGAGGATGCGGTGGGCCTCGACGTTGTCGGGCTCCAGCGCGAGCGCGCGCTCGGCCGCGGCCTTCGCGGCTGCGCCGTCGTTCTGGCGGGCGTGCACCGACGCCATCTCGGCGGGGATGTCGGCGGCTTCGGGGTCCAGTGTCTGCGCCCGGGTGAGCGCGGCCAATGCGCCGGCGGCGTCACCGTCGGACTCGAGCCGCCGGGCGAGCATGAACTCGTAGTAGGCCTGGGCCTGCGGGTCCGCGGGCGGCTGGGCCGCCGCGGGCCAGGCAACGAGGAACACGGCGATCGCGGTCGTTGCTATCAGGCGCATGCCTTGATTCTGACCGGCGGAATCGGCGGTGTATAGTCCTTATTATGCCCGTCGATCCGGAGCTGCTCGAAATCCTCGCCTGCCCGGCGTGCAAGACGCCGGTGCGGCTCGTGAAGGATGGCACGGCGCTCAAGTGCGATGCCTGTCACCGCGTGTACCCGATCAAGGACGACATCCCGGTGATGCTGATCGACGAGGCCACGGTCGAGCCCTGAGCCCCCGCGCCATCCTGCTGATCCGCCTGCGCCTGATCGGCGACGTGGTCTTCACCACCCCGGTCGTGCGCGCGCTCAGGCGCCGCTTCCCGTCGGCGCACCTTACCTATCTCGTCGAAGCCGCTGCCGCCCCGGTCGTCCGGCACAACACCGCCATCGACGACCTCGTCGTCGTCGAGCGGCCGCGCGGCCTGGCGCGCCTCCGCTACGACTGGGATCTCGCCCGCCGGCTGCGCGCGCGCCGGTTCGACGTAGCCATCGACCTGCACGGCGGCCCGCGCGCGGCGTGGCTGACCCGCGCCTCCGGCGCCGCCATGCGAATCGGCTACGACCTCCCCGGCCGCCGATGGGCCTACACGACGCGCGTGCCGTGGACCCCGTCGCTGGTGCCTCCGCGGCACTCGGTGCTGAACCAGTGGGACCTCATTCGTCCGCTGGGCATCGGCGAGCCCGACCTGCGTGCAGACCCGTGCGAGATGCCCCTGGCGCCCGACGCCGTCGCGCGCGTCGACGAGCGGCTCGAGGACGCCGGCGTGGCGCCCGGGACGCCCCTGGCCGTGCTGCACGTCAGCGCGGGCAACCCCTTCCGCCGCTGGCCGGCAGAGCGCTTTGCCGAGCTCGCCGCCGAACTGACGCGCGACGACCCGTCCCTGGCGGTCGTCATCACGTCCGGCCCGTCCGAAGCCGACGCCGCCTCGCGCGTGGCGCGCGACGCGCGGGCGCGCATCGACGACCCGGAGGGGCGGCGCATCGTGCGGTGCGGGGAGTTCGACCTGGAGGAGCTGGCGGCGCTGGTCTCGAGCGCGCGCCTCTACATCGGCGGCGACAGCGGTCCCCTGCACATTGCGGCAACGACCCGCACACCTGTCGTCGCGCTCTTCGGCCCCACGCTGCCCGAGCGATCCTTGCCGTGGCGCGACCCGGCGTGCCCGTCGGTGGCGGTGGACGCGGGCCCGCTCCCCTGCCGTCCCTGCCACCAGCGCACCTGTGTTCCCGGCGACTTCCGGTGCCTGGGCCACATCACCGTCCCCATGGTCCTGGCCGCCTGCCGCCAGGCCCTCGGCGGCCGGCCGTGACGGCGCCCGCCAAGATCTGATCCCGGGGCGGGGGCGCTGCGATAAGCTGAAACGTCCGAGGCCATGGTGTCCGTGCCCCTGTCTGCGTCCCTGCCGCGCGATCGCGTGGAACTGGCCGGCGTCGGCGCCCTGCTGGGCGTCGCCGCGACGATGCAGTTCTCCATCGCGGCCGCGCAGATCCTGCTGGCGGTCGCGGCGCTCTGCTGGCTGGGGCTGCACATCTCGCGCGCCGAACGCCTCGAGGCGCCGGCGTTCTTCTGGCCGCTCGCGGCCTATGCCGCCCTCACGCTGCTGTCGGCTGGCTTCTCCGCCGACCCCGCCATCAGCGTCGTGGACTGCAAGCAGCTGTTCCTCCTGCTCCTCATCCCGATCGTCTACGACTTCGCCCGGGGCGAACGCGCTGACACGGTCCTGAGCGTCATCATCTCGGTGGGCGCCGCGAGTGCCTTCATCGGCATCGTGCAGTACGGCGTGCTCAACTACGACAATCTCGGCCGCCGCACGCAGGGCACCCTCTCGCACTGGATGACCTACTCGGGCACGCTGATGCTCGTCATCTGCGCCAGCGTCGCGCGCCTCCTCTACGGCTCGCGCGAGCGGCTGTGGGCCGCGCTGGTGCTGCCGGCGCTGCT
Source organism: Vicinamibacterales bacterium (assembly GCA_041394685.1). Lineage (GTDB taxonomy): Bacteria > Acidobacteriota > Vicinamibacteria > Vicinamibacterales > UBA2999 > VFZN01. The sequence goes on along the minus strand of JAWKHU010000034.1, from coordinate 209,852 downwards.
GGTGTCGCTCGCGCTCACGCTGACCCGCGGCGCCTGGATTGGCGCGGCCGCCGGCACCGCCGTGCTCTTCGTCATCAAGGACGTCCGCCTCACGGCGCTCATTCCGCTCGCCGCCGCCGTCGTGCTCGTCGTGGCGCCTCAGGAGCTCACCGACCGCGTCAACTCCATCGGCGACATGAACGACCCGACGACCCGGGACCGTGTCGCGATGCTGCAGGCCGGCGTCGCCATGGTGCGCGACCATCCGCTCACCGGCGTCGGTCCCGACATGGTCGGACCGCTCTACCCGGACTATCGGACCGCTGCCGCCGTCCAGGCACACAACCCGCACCTGCACAACGTGCCGATGCAGGTCGCGGCCGAGCGCGGGTTGCCCGCCCTGGCGGCCTGGACCGCCTTCGTCGGCGCGGCGCTCTGGGGGCTCTGGCGGCTGCGCCGGTACAGCGGCGTCCGCCCGCTCGCGGCCGCCGGCCTGGGCGCCATGGTCGCGATGCTCGCGGCCGGGATGTCCGAATACAACTTCGGCGACTCCGAGTTCCTCATGCTGCTCCTCGTGCTCGTCACCTTGCCGTTCGCCGCGGCACGCGACCGTCGTCCGGCGTGATGGGCCCGACGCTGCCCGCGCTCGATCCGGCGCGCGCCACCCGCCTGATCGGCCAGTTCCCGGCCGGCCGCGTCCTCGTCATCGGCGACGTCATGCTCGATCGGTTCCTCGTCGGGCGCGTCAGCCGCATCTCGCCGGAAGCCCCGGTTCCGGTCGTTGTCTACGACCACGACGACTACCGCCTCGGCGGCGCCGCCAACGTCGCCCACAACATCGCCGCGCTCGGCGGCCATGCCACGCTCGTGGGCGTCGTCGGCGAGGACGACGACGTCGCGGCTGTCGGAGGCCATGACGGCCGCCGGGCTTCGACGTCAGGCCTGGTCACGGTCCCCGACCGCCGCACCACTCCAAGGCCCGCATCGTCACGACGCGCAACCAGCAGGTGGCCCGCATCGACTACGAGACGGACGCGGACCTCGGGACCGAGGCCGAGGACGCCATCATGGCGGTGGTGGACGGACACCGACGGTGCGGGCGCCCTGCTCGTCTCCGACTACCAGAAGGGCGTCGTCACCCGGCGCGTCATGGCGCACCTGGTGGCCCGGTCAACCGACGCCGGCATCCCCCTGCTCGTGGATCCCAAGGTGCCGCACCTGGACTTCTACCGGGGCGCCACCCTGGTCACGCCCAACCAGATGGAGGCGGAGGCCGCCGCCGGGCGCCGCATCCGCACGGTGGACGATGCGCGTGAGGTCGCGCGGTCGCTGCTGAGCCGCGCGGGCGTCGAGGGGGTGCTCGTCACGCTCGGCGAGCGCGGCATGTGGCTCAGCCACGCGGATGGCGAGGGATCGCTTGCCGCCGCGGCGCGCGAGGTCTCGGACGTGACCGGCGCGGGCGACACCGTCATCGCCACGCTGGCGCTCGCCATGGCCGCCGGGGCCGGGATCGCCGAGGCCGCCGGCCTCGCCAACGTCGCCGCCGGCATCGTCGTCGGCCGGTTCGGCGCGGCGACCGTCAGCGCCGCCGAACTGAGCCACGAAGTGCACGAAGGGCACGGAGGGCACGAAGGGCACGAAGAGCACGGAGGGCGCAACGGCTAGAGTGCCGGGCCTTGCCGCGCTCAGATGAGCAGCTGGTACCGCTGCCGTGCACGGTGACGATGAAGCGGGGTCGTGGGGCCGGGCTCGAGGTGGTTCCGCAGCTTGGCGATGTAGTTGTCCACGGTCCGGGTGATCGCCAGCTCGTGGTAGCCCCAGACGTCGCGCAGCAGCTGCTCGCGGCTGACCACTTCGTTGCGGTACGAAGAGATACCGCAGCAGTTCGAACTCTCTCGCCGAGAGCGCCACCCGGTGGCCGCGCCGTGTCACCAGCCGCTGCCGCAGCTTGACCACCACGTCGCCGAAGGCGAACTGGTCGCCTTCCATCAGGCTGCGGTCGTCACGGCGCACTGGCGCGGACGCGCGCGAGGAGCTCGCGCACGCTGAAGGGCTTGCTCACGTAGTCGTCGGCCCCGAGGTCGAGGCCCCGCACGCGGTCGCGCTCGTGCGCCCTGGCCGTCAGCACGATGATCGGGACGCCCGCGCCGCGCTCGCGCAGGCGCTGGCACACGTCGAAGCCGCTCATGCCCGGCAGCATCACGTCCACGAGCAGCAGCGCGAAGGCGTCGCGCGCAAAGGCGCTGAGCGCTTCCTCGCCAGACGAGACCGCGGTCACCTTGTAGCCCTCGAACTCGAGGTTGTCGATGAGCATCGACCGCATCTGCGGCTCGTCCTCGATGACCATGACGTGCCGCACCGATCGTGACGCACCACCTCGCGAATCATGCGACGTCCTCCCGGATGTCGGCGCGCGCCGGCGCCCGTTCGGCCGGCTGCGCGGCAGCCTGATCCGGAACGTCGTGCCGATGCCGCGCACGCTCTGCAGTTCGACCACGCCCCGCGCCTGGATCAGGTCGCGAACGATGGTGAGACCGAGCCTGAAGCCCGGCCGGCACGTGCCTGCCGTGCCGCGATAGAACCGGTCGAACACGCGCGCCTGGTCTGCCGGGTCGATGCCCGCACCGCGATCGACGACCTCCATGGTCGCGGTCCGCAGGTCCGCGAACGTCCGGACGACGACCTCGGTGTCAGCCTCGGAGCACTTGACGGCGTTGTCCAGCAGGTTGGCGAGCGCCTGCTCCAGCGCCGCTGGATCGGCGCACACGATCACGGGGCCGGCGCCGCCGCCGGTGAAGCGGAAGCGCCGGTCCGGCAGGCCGCGCGCGAAGGCCGCCACCGTCTCCCGGGCCGGGCCGGCAGGTCCACCGCCTCGAACTCGAAGCTGCGCTGCTGCAGCCTGGAGAACTCCAGCACGCGCTGCACCAGCATCGACAGGCGCGACACCTCGGTGCGGATCGTCTCCAGGTAGGAGGCGAACTTCTCCGGCGAGCGGACGCGGTCCAGGTGCAGCGTCTCCGCCGCCGTGCTGAGCAGCGAGAGCGGCGTCTTGAGCTGGTGCGAGACGTGCGAGACGAAGTCCGCCTGCATCCGTGCCAGGTCCGCGGCACGGCGGCTCGCCTGCAGCGTCAGCGCGAGGGCCACCATCATCAGCACCACCGACAGCAGCGTCGGGCCATATCCCCCGCTCACCCCCGCGAAGGTGCCGCCCAGCAGCGGCGCGCCGACCTCGATGGTCCACTGCCGCGGGTCAACGCCCGCCGCCAGGCGCGAGCGGATGTCGTTGACCGGATAGAAGAGCATGTCCACCGGGGTGGTGCTGCGGACGGCCTCCTCGGACAGCGTGTCGCAGACGACGGCGCCGGTCTCGTCGGTGACGCGGAACTGCAGCGGCACGTCGCCCTCCTGGCGCGCGAGCAGCGCCTCGAGCCTCGCGACGCCGGCCTCGTCGAACAGCCGCCCCTGCAGCGCCGTCCGATCGACGACGAACCCCAGCACGGCGAAGTACTCGACGCGCCGCGCGTCGGTCCAGAACAGGCGCAGGAACGCCTGGTATTGCCCCTCGTCGCCCAGCCCTTCGGCCGCGACGTAGATGTGCTGTGTCGGCCGATACTTGCGCGCCAGGGCCATGATGGCGCGGCCGAGAGCGGGATCGCGCGCGAACTGCCCGCTCCGCCCGAAGAAGACCGCCTCCCCCGGCGAGCGGCGCTCGGTGTCCTCGTTCCAGACGAAGAAGCGATCGACGTGCGGGTAGGCGACGAGCCCCTTGGCGTAGTGGTCGGCCACGAGGTCGAGCCGGCCCTCGCGCAGTTCCGGGTGGTTGACCGCGGTGAGCGTGTCGAAGACCGGGCCGTCCATGACCCGGCGCAGCTCGACCGCAATCTCCGCGGCCGCATTGTTGCTGACCTGCCGGAGGATCACCTCGGTCTGCGACCTGAGCGCCGTGATCGAGCGGTGCTGCAGGTAGAGGACCAGTCCCGTGGCGCCGATGGTGGCCACGATGGCCAGGACCATCGGTTGCGGTCGCCGGAAGAAGCGCGAGATCCGCATGGCAGGACGTGGGCAGGCGGACGTTACGCCCGCGCGCGCGGGTGTGTCAAGGCTCGCCGGCCGCGCCAGCGCGAGCGTACGGTCCGTTCCTCAACGCGTCGCTCCGGAGGTGTAGCGCGGTTCCGGCCCCATGAGCTTCGCGGGATCGGCGCCGGGCTTCGGGCGGAACTTCTGCACGCGCCCCCCGAACACCTCGGCCACGTAGAGGTTGCTCTCCTGGTCCACCGTCAGCGAGTGCGGACCGTTGAACTGGCCCGGCTGGCCGCCCGGCCCGCCCCAGCCGTAGAGGAAGTGGCCGTCGAGGTCGTATTTGAGCATGCGCATCGTGCCCCCGTCCGCCACCCACAGGTACTGGTCGGTCGAGATGTAGTGCGCGTACGGCGACGACCGCACGCCGGTGCTCCACATGTCGAGGAACTTGCCGTTCTCGTCGAACACCTGGATCCGGCGATGCCCGCGGTCCACGACGAACAGGCGCCGGTCGTCGCTGATCGCGATGCTGTGCACCGTGTTCCATTCGTTGGGCCCGGGATTGGCGGCATCGACGGGCGGCGTCCCCCAGTCCATGATGAAGGTCCCGTCCTTGTCGAACTTCGCCACGCGCGTGCCACCGTAGCCGTCGCTGATGAAGAACGTCCCGTCGGGCAGCCACGCGATGTCGGTCGGCCGGTCGAACAGCCGGCCGCCGTCGCGGCCCCGCTCGCCCCTGGTGCCGAGGGTCATGACCAGTTCGCCGTCGTGGGTGAACTTGTGGATGACGTGCAGCTGGTCGTCGAACACCCAGATGTGGCGGTCGGGATCGTAGGGGCTCATCTTGATCTTGTGGGGACCGCGCCCGCATCGCATATCGAAGAGCGCATCGTGCTGGGGCCACGACTCCACCATGCGGCCGTCGCGATCGACGGCGAAGATGACGTGGTGATAGCGGCGCTCCCATCCGCGTTTGGCGGTCGGCTCGCACGTCGCGCTCAGCCCATCGTCGTTGCCGGTGGCGTTGCCGCGCGACGGTGAGAGGAGGGCGTAGGGCGTCCAGGGCTCCGCGCGGGCGGGCAGCGGCAGCTCGCCGCGCTGCGCGATCCAGACGCGGTCCGGAGACTCGGCGAACACCGCACCGACGGATCCCCAGGTCCAGCCCTCGTGGGTGACGCCGTCGGCACCGTCTGGGAGCGGCTGCGGCCAGTCGGCCACCACCTCGTACGGCCCGAACTCCTCCTGGCCCCCCTTCTCGGCCGGCGGGGCAGCGGCCGGCCGCGCCTCCGCACCTGGTGCCTCTGCGGGAGGCGCGCCACAGCTCGACAACGACAGGACGGCGGCGGCCAGGGTGGCCGGCAGCACGAGCATCAGCCTCGACGGTAGGCGCATGGCGGGCTCCTCTACCCCATCAACTCACGTGACCGGTCCGCCGCACCGGGCGGTGGCGCGCTGCCCGCGCGCGTGACAACGGGGGGTCCGATCGGTGGACGACGGTGCCGCCCCACTCGGCGGGACGGCACGCCCTGTCAGTGCGTCGCCGACATGTAGCGGCCGATGAGGTGCGCCGGATCGGCACCCGGCTTCGGGCGGAACTTCTGCGGCCGCCCGACGTGGACGTCCGCGGTGTAGAGGTGGCCGTCGCTGTCGGTGTGGAACTGATGGACGCCCCAGAAGCCGCCCGGGAACGCGCCGAACGTGCCCCACGAGTACAGGAGCCGGCCGGTCAGGTCGAACTTCGTGAACTTCTGAGTCGTGCCGTCGGCCACCCACAGGTACTGGTCCTCGGTCAGCAGCAGCGAGTAGGGCCGCCGCACGTTGGGCCACGCGTCGAGGAACTTGCCGTTCTCGTCGAACACCTGGATGCGCGAGTTCGAGCGGTCGCTGATGTAGAGGCGGCGCTTCGCGTCGATGGCGATGGCGTGCACGGTGTTCATGTAGCCCGGGCGCGTCTCGTTGGGCTCGTTGCCCTTCTGTCCCCACGTCATGAGGAACTTGCCGTCCTTGTCGAACTTGACGACCCGCGTGTTGACGTAGCCGTCGCTGACGAAGAACGTCCCGTCCGGCAGCCAGGCGATGTCCGTCGGCCGGTTGAAGTGCGTCTCGTCGTCGCCCGGCTGCTTCGGGGTGCCCACCGTCATCACCAGCTGCTTGCCGTCACGCGTGAACTTGTAGATGGCGTGCGCACCGTCGTCAACGAGCCAGACGTGGCGATCGCTGTCGTAGGGGTTGACGAGCACGCGGTGGGGGCGGACGAACTTGTCGTTGTGCTGATCCCACGACTCGATCAGGTTGCCCTGCCCGTCCACGACGTTGAAGACGTGGTCCCAGCGCGGATGACGCGCGGGGTCCTTCTGCGACATGTCGAAGCCGGAGGCATTGCGGGCCGGGATGAAGCTCTCGGCCGCCCCGCGGCTGTCGGACACGGCCGGCAGGCAGCCGCGATTGAAGATGTAGACGCGATCCGGACTCTCGGCCCAGATGCCGGCCGTGGACCCGATGACGAAGCCGTCGCCGCAGTAGTTCTTCGGCCAGCCTTCGACGAGCTGGTAGGGCCCGGTCTCGTCGCCCCCGCCCTTTTCCTGCGCGATGACGACGCCCGCCGCCAGCAGGGCCACGGATACACAGGCGATTCCCAGGTGCTTGCTCACGGCCGGCCTCCTTCCGCAGGGTCCTTGCGAAGTTCCTTGATGAACGTGGCCGCCTGCGTTGCCTCCGGCGTACCCGGGTGCTGCGCGGCCACCTGCTCGAACAGCTTCAGCGCCTGGTCCACCTCGCCCTTGCTGAAGTGGACCTTGGCCATCCCCAGCGTCGCGCCGGCGTCACCGGCACTGGCGGCCAGCACGCGCTGGAACTGGCGTTCGGCGTCGGCCACCTTCCCCTGCGCGAAGTACACGGCGCCCAGTGTGGACGCCGCCTGCCGCGCGAGGACATCGGTGCCAAGGTCGGGGGCCTTCGCGAGCCCTTTCTCCAGTGCGGCCGCCGCCTTGTCGTACTCCTGCATGTCCACGTAGGCGCTGCCGAGCTGGTACTGGACCGCGGGATCGTTGGAGCCGAGCGAGGCCGCTTTCTCCAGGCTGGCCACCGCGTCGGGCAGCCGGTTCAACCGGAGGTAGGCCATGGCGAGGTTCACGTGCAGCGCGGGGACGGACGGCGACTGCGCGATGGCGGCTTCGAACTGCCCGGCCGCATCCTGGAAGCGGCCGGCGTTGAAGGCCTCGACGCCGGCCTGAGCTCCTTCGAGCCCGGCGGCGGCTTTCGCCAGCGTGAAGTCGAAGTCCCGATCCGTGCCGGCGACGAGCTTGATGGTGTCGCTGATCGACTGGTAGCCGTCGCGCTCGACGGTCATCTGTACTCGACGGCCTGGAGGGCGCGGCGATAGAAGCGGCCGTCCTTGTCCGTCTTCAGCGTCACCTCGCGCCCGCGATCGATGTTCACGAGGCGGATCGTGACCCCGTCGATCGGCTTCCTGTCCTGATCGACCACCCGCCCCTGATGACGCCCAGTTCCATCTGGGCCAAGGCCGGAACGGCGCTTGCCAGGAGCGCCGTCACCACCGCCGCGAAGCACGCGTGTCATACCATCGGTCCCTCCTCAGAAGGAGGCGCAGGCCAATCTGCGACTGGCGCGGGAAGTTCGCCGAGGTCGCCACCAGGAAGTTGGGCGACTGGCGGTTGCCGGTGGGCGCCACCTCGTTGAGCCGATTGAAGATGTTGAACACGTCGAAGAACAGGTCCAGGCTCTCGAGCCGTCCGCCCAGCGGGAGCTGGTAGCGGGCCGAGAGGTCCACGGTGAACGAGCCGGGGCCGTCGAGCCCGAAGATGACCGCGCGACCCTGGCTGTCCAGTGGCGAGCGGATGGCCATGTTCAGGTCGTCCACGCCCGCGATGGGACGATCGTTGTTGTCGAGGTCGCCGTTGACGTCACGACCGACCGTCTCGTTGATGGGCGCGCCGCTGATGGCGCTGATCACCGTGGCAATGGTCAGCGACCGCCAGGGGTTGACGCTGGCGCTGCCGGCGAACACGTGCGTGCGGTTGAACTGGAACCGGCCGTAGTCGGCACGAATGTCGTTGTCGAGCCACACGCGGCGGGCGTCCGGGTTGCCGGTGCCGACGTAGTTGCTGCGCTGGACCGTGTAGGCGACGCGGCCGCTCCACCGGTTGGCCATGCGCTTCACCAGCGACACCTGGAGCGACTTGTAGTCGCCGTTGAAGAGCGGGTTGGTCTGCGACTGCAGCACGCGCAGGAAGTTGACGTCACGCGCTTCAGCCGGGATGAGCGTCCCGTTCGGGTCGAAGACCGCCACGCCGGGCCGGACACCGTTGACGGGTTCGTTGATGTCGACGACGCCGAGCTGGTCGCGCGAGGCATTGGCGACGTAGTCCACCGACAGGGCCATCTGCCGGAAGAGCTCCTGGCTGACACCGGCGCTCCAGGACCACGTATGCGGCATCCGGCGGTCCGGGCTGTCGATGCGCGGATTGCGGTTGAACGCGGACCCGGCAATCACCTGATCGCGCAGCAGGTTGAGCGCCGCCTGCCCGGCCGGCGACAGCTGTGCCACGCCGAGGTTGCCCTGCGTGTCCGTGATCAGATCCGGCGCCAGGATCACGCTGGCCAGCGGGTTCGCCGCGTTGACCGAGATGCTGGGGAAGAGCGTGCGCACGGCGCTCTGCTTGAGCGTGAGGTCGTGCACGACGGGCACATACGCGTAGAACTTGCCGACGCCGCCGCGGACGACGGTGCGGCCGGAGCCGAACACGTCCCACGCGAACCCCGCGCGAGGCGCGAACGCCGTGTCGTGGTTCGGCGTCTGGCGATGGTTGTCCCAGCGCAGGCCCAGGGTCAGGGTGAGGTTACCGGCCGCGCTCCACTTGTCCTCGACGAAGGCGTAGCGCCGGACGTCCTTGGACGTCACCGCATAGCCGTACGGTCCTGCGGGCCGACGGTCACGTCGAACTGGAACAGGTAGGTGGACGGATCAGCGGGGTTGTAGGGCGCGTCGGTGCGGAACTGGAAGGTGCCGGAGTCGAACGTCGACCGCGGATCCATGTTGTTGAGGCTGACGCCGCCGCCGAACTTGAACGTGTGCTCGCCACCCAGCAGCTGGGGCACGAAGTAGCTGAACGCCTGGTCGAGCACCCAGGTGCGGATCACGGTGGTCGGGCCGCTGCCGCCCGTGCCCGTGATGTAGCTGGGGTGGACGTTTCTCTGGCCGATCGAGAACGGATCGCGGCCGTCGAAGCCGACCGCCTCGCCGCTGTCGTTGAAGAAGCCCTCGGGCGCCGTGGTCAGCTCTCGCCGATGCGGCCGAAGCGCGTGACGCTGGACAGCCGGTCGGTGAGCACGCTGGTGTAGGTCCCGCTGATGAGGTGATCCCAGTCGCTCTCCCAGACGCGCGCATCCGGCGTCTCGTTGTTGGTGTTGAAGCCCTCCCCGCGCGACGCGGCGGTCTCGAGCAGCCAGCGCACGTTGAGAGGAAGTTGCGGTCGTCGAGCTGGAGGTCGCCGCGTGCGAAGTAGTTGTTGGCGCGCACGGTGAAGAACCCGACCTGGTCGACGGCCAGTGGCGCCGCCGCAGCCGGGAAGTTCTTCTGGCCGGCCAGGTCTTCGTTGTCCCGCTCGTAGGTGAAGTAAAAGTGCGCGCGGTTCCGGACGATCGGGCCCCCGAGGCCGAAGCCGGCCTGCAGCGTGCGCTCGGGCGGCTTGGGCTGGTCGTCAGGCAGGAAGATGGCGCGCGAGTTCAGCGCATCGTCGCGGAAGTACGAGTAGGCGCGGCCGCGAAGGGCGTTGGTGCCGCCACGCGTCACCATGTTGATGATGGCGCCGGCGCCGCTGCCGCACTCGCGCTGTACTGGTTGGCCAGCACCTGGGCCCCTCGATGTTGTCGAGCACCACGCGCACCGCGTCCTGGCTGCCGCCGAGGGCGATCGTCGTTGTTGTATGCCGTCGAGCAGGCAGACGTTCTGCTGGGACGGCGACCCGTTGGCCACCACCGCCGCCTTCGAAGGTCGACTGCGCCGGGTTGGGCGTCATGCCGGGGATGAGCTGCGTCAGCCCGGTGAAGTTGCGGAAGTTCGAGGGGGACTTCCTCGATCTCGCGCCTCGACAGGCTGCCGCCAATCTGGTTGCTCGACCGCTCGACCAGCGGTGACTCGGCGGTGACGACGAGGTTCTCCTCGACGCGGCCACCTGCATCTTGAGCTCGAGCGTGACGGTGGCGCCGGGGAGGAGCTGGAGGCCGTGCGCGATGCGGTCCCGATCCCGTCATCGTCACCGTGACCGCGTAGGTGCCCGGCTCGAGATTGGGCACCAGTAGGCGCCGTTCTCGGCCGTGACCGCCTCGCGCGTGAAGCCGGTGGCTTCGTTGGTCACCACGACCGTCGCGCCGGGCAGGGTCAGGCCCGCCGGATCGAACACACGCCCCGAGACCACGCCACGCTGCTGTGCGACAGCCGTGCTGCTCAGCGTGAAGACAAGACTCGAAGCAAGGATGAGAGCCGCGCGCCAAACGCCATGGGGATTCTCCTTCGGGGACGAGCAGAACTGGAAGGAGAGCGTGCTCCGCACCGCCGGCAGCGGTGTCAAACCATGTCTAGGGAATGTCTATGCTTTGTCTTCGCGACTTGCTTTTTTGCCTTGTGCCTTTTGCCTTGTGCCTTGCGCCTGTTACCTTCGTCCCCCTCAATGCCTGAAGTGCCGCCGCCCCGTGAACACCATGGCGAGCCCGTGCTCGTCGGCGGGCGATGACTTCCGCGTCGCGCACCGAGCCGCCGGGCTGCACCACGGCGGTGGCGCCGGCCGCGGCGACGGCGTCGAGGCCGTCGCGGAACGGGAAGAACGCATCCGACGCGGCCACGCTCCCCTTCAGCAGCGCAGGCGGTCCGCTCCAGGCGCCGGCCTTGGCCGTGGCCACCTTGACGGCGTCCACGCGGCTCATCTGCCCTGCGCCGATCGCCAGCGTCTTCACCGCGTCGGTGAAGATCACCGTGTTCGACTTCACGTGCGCCATGACGCGCCACGCGAAGCGCAGCGCCTGCCACTCCTCCGCGGTCGGCTCGCGCCTGGTGACAACGCGCAGGGTGTCGGCGGGCCAGGACGTGCGGGCTTCGGGCACGCGATCGCGCTCCTGCAGGAGCAGCGCGCCCAGCACGGACCGCCACTCGCGGGCGAGCGCCAGAGGCGCCGACGGCCCCTCCACCGACGCGAAGTCGGCGGTCACGACGCGCAGGTTGGCCTTGGTCGCCAGAATCGGCAGCGCGAGCTCGTCCACGTCCGGCGCGACGACGGCTTCGATGAAGGTGGACACGATTGCCTTCGCCGTGTCCACGTCGATCGGCCGGTTGAGCCCGACGATGCCGCCGAAGGCGGCCAGCGCGTCGGCCTCGCGCGCCCGGACGTAGGCCTCGGCGATAGTGGCGCCCGTGGCCGTGCCGCACGGATTGGTGTGCTTGATGACGGAGGCCGCCGGTTCGTCGAACTCCAGCACGATGCGCGCCGCGGCGTCGAGGTCGAGGAGGTTCGTGTAGGACAGCTCCTTGCCCTGGTGCACCGTGGGCGCGCCGAGGCCCGCCGCGGCGTCGAGCGCATACCAGGCCGCCGGCTGGTGCGGGTTCTCCCCGTAGCGCAGGTCCCGGATCTTGGTCGCCGACAGCCGCACGGTAGCGGGGGCGAACGGCGGGTTCGCCGGATCGCGCCGGAACCCCGCGTCGTCGGCCGTCACCTCCTCGAGGGTGGAGGCGATGGCGCTGTCGTAGGCGCCGGTGTGGGCGAAGGCACGCCGCGCCAGGTCGAAGCGGAACGCCGCCGAGGGCCCGTCGTCGGCGTCGATCGCCGCGAGAACGGCTGGGTAGTCGGCAGGTGACACGACGACGAGCACATCGCGGAAGTTCTTGGCAGCCGCGCGCACGAGGCTCGGACCGCCGATGTCGATCTGCTCGATCAGCGCGTCGAAGCCCACGTCTCCGCGTGCGGCGGTCTGGACGAAGGGATAGAGGTTGACGACCACGAGATCCACCAGGCCGATCCCGTGGGCTGCGGCGGCCGCGAGGTCCTCTGGATGGTCCCGCCGGGCGAGGATGCCGCCGTGGACGAGCGGGTGCAGTGTCTTGACCCGGCCGTCCATCATCTCGGGGAATCCGGTCACGTCGGAGACGTTGACCACCGCCAACCCGGCCTCGGCCAGGGTGCGGGCGGTGCCGCCGGTGGAGACCAGTTGGTAATCCCGGGCAGCCAGGCCGCGGGCGAACTCCAGCAGGCCGGTCTTATCGGACACACTGAGAATGGCGCGTTTCATGATCCCTTTGTTGACGATTGACACCAAATGTAACGGAACTGGAGAATGCCGCTGCGGTCCAGGTTACCGGACCCGGAAAAGCCGCGCAGTGCGGCTTTTTTTTGTGCCCCAGTCCGTGGCCGGCGGCTGCGGGGTGGGAAGGCGACACGGTGGCACGTCCACCGCACCAGGAAGAAGAACGATGCGTATCACAGGCAAGGTCAAGTGGTTCAACAACGCCAAGGGCTATGGCTTCATCGAGCGCGAGGGCGGGAGCGACGTCTTCGTGCACTACTCGGCGATCCAGGGCTCTGGCTTCCGCTCCCTCGAGGAGGGCCAGCCGGTGGAGTTTGAAATCGTCGACGGGCCGAAGGGCCCGCAGGCGGGCAACGTCACCCGCGTCTGAGCCGCTTTCGACCAGCTGGCGCCGGGCCGCACCTGGCGCCAGCCGCTTACGCCCCCCGTCAGTCCTTCTCGCTCGCCTTCGCCGACAGCGTCACCTTCCCGTTCTTCACATCCACCTGAAACGCCACTTCCTTGCCGCCGGTCCCGTGCTTGCGCACCTGGGCCCGGACGAGCTCGGTGAAGCGCGCGTACTCCACGGGCTTCTCGCCCGCGTCCTTCCTCGCCCGCGACACCTGCTCGTAGAGCGCCTGGACCCGGTCCTCCTGCGCGCCCGGATCGGTCAGCCGCATCTGCCCCGGCGAGGGGCGTGACGGCTCCGCCGGCGGCGGCGCCTGGACACGGTCGCGGGACGGCGCCTCGTCGGGTGCCGGCGACGGGGGCCGCGGCGGCGGCATGGGCGCGCGCGAGGCGCGCATGCCGGGACGACGCCCCGTTTCCATGGCGTTCATCTGCCGGTCCCACAACTCGGCGAACTTCGCCCAGCGCGATTGCAGCGTCTGGAAGCGGAAGCGGTCCCCCGTGTTCTGGATGTGCATGCGGTCGTACCGCTTCATCATCTGGTCCACGCGGGTCCGTTGTTCCCAGGGAGGCCTCGGCAGCCGCCCGGCGAAGTACTGGTTGTAGTCGCCCTCGAGCCGCCTCAACTCGGCTTCGAGCAACTGGAACTCCCGGTCGAACTCTGATTTCGGTGGCGGCATCGGCCCTCACGGCAGCAGCAGGAACCAGATGAGGGGAGCCACAGGTCACGGGCGTGACGGAAGCGGCCGGTCGTCGATGAGCACGTCGCACGTGGGCTGCCCGCCGATGACCTCGTAGAGATCGCGCATCTTGAGCGCGTCGCCCGGGAAGAACCGCGCACGGTGGCGCAGCCGATCGCCCTCCCCCACGGTCCGGTATTCGGCCGCGGCACGCGCCATCTCCAGTGCCCGCGCGTAGTCGGGCCCATCGAAGGCGCCGAAGACGAGCGTGACCGAGAACGGAAGCGTGCGCGGACCGAAGAGCGCCGCGTGCAGGTCGGGGTCCAGCGCCGCCAGTTCCTCGGCCGTCGGCTCCTCCGGCTTGTCGACGTAGGGCCAGAAGCGTTCGAGGGGGCGGGTCGTTCGGCCGGACATGGCCCGGAGATCGTAACAGGGTTCCGTGGGATCGGGAAGGCGCCGGGGCCCCGGTCTTCCGCGATACGATCGGCGCCCATGGCCTCGCCGCGCGTCATCCCGTCGATCGATCGCCTGACGAAGCGGAGCGGCATTCAGGCACTCGAAGGGCAGTACGGCGCGGAGGCCGTCCGGGACGCCGTCCGGGCCGCCGCGGCCGCCGTGCGCGCGCGGTTGCAGGCGGGTGCACCCGGCGACACCACACCCGACGAGGCAGCCGCGGCCATCGAGCGCGCGGCCGGGGAGGCGCTCCGGCACCGCTTCGCGGGGTCGCTCAGGCCGGTCATCAACGCCACCGGCGTCATCCTCCACACCAACCTGGGACGCGCGCCGCTGGCCGAGCCCGCCATCGCCCGGCTCGCCGAGGCCGCCCGCGGATACACCAACCTCGAGTTCGACGTCCACGCCGGCACACGCGGCTCCCGCACGGTGCATGCCGAGCCACTCCTCACGCAGCTCACCGGCGCGGAGGCGGCAATCGTCGTCAACAACAACGCCGCCGCGACGCTGCTGCTGCTGGCGGCGCTGGCCCGCGGCCGCGAGGTGATCATCTCGCGCGGGGAGCTCGTGGAAATCGGCGGCGGGTTCCGGGTGCCGGACGTGATGGCGCAGTCCGGCGCCGTCCTGCGCGAGGTGGGCACGACGAACCGGACCCGCGTGGCCGACTACGCCGCGGCCGCGGGACCGAAGACCGCGCTCATCCTGCGCGTCCACCCGTCCAACTTCAGGGTGGAGGGATTCACCGAGCGTCCGGGCCTCGACGATCTCGTGCAGGCCGGCCGCCGGCTGGACATCCCGGTGGTCGAGGACCTGGGCAGCGGTAACCTCGACTCCGGTCTCGGCGACGAGCCGAGCGTGCGCGCCTCGCTGGCCGGCCGGCGTGGACCTGGTGTGCTTCAGCGGCGACAAGCTGCTCGGGGGTCCGCAGGCCGGCATCCGCCGGCCGCCGCGCCCTGGTCGATCAGCTGCTGCCACCCGCTGATGCGCGCGTTCCGGGTGGACAAGCTCACCTACGCGGCGCTCGAGGCCACGCTCCTCGAGTACCTCGCCGGCAGGGCCGGCTCCACCATCCCGTCCGCGCGATGCTCGCGCTCGACGCGGCCGCCATCGGCGACGCCGCCCGCGCTCTCGGCGACACGCTGGCGAACGCGGGCTGGAACGTCTCGCTCGCGCCCGGCACCTCCGCGGTCGGCGGCGGGCAGCGCGCCCGGCGTCCCGCTGCCGACGACGCTGCTCGCGATCGCACGCCCGGGCCTCACGGCTGCCGGACTCGACGCGCGGCTCCGTGCGCTGCCCGTTCCTGTCATCGCCCGCATCGTGGACGACCGCGTCGTCCTCGATCTGCGACGGTCCACGGGCCGGCGCGCGCCAGCCTCGAAGCCCAGCTCACGTCCTGGTCCGACTGAGCGCCGCCGCGTGCGCGGCAGGGTGATAAGCTCACGCCCGCAGGCGCGGCTCGCTGGGCTGGAGGTTCCCCGATGCGTGTGCGGATTGCCCTCGGTGCGTGGCTCGTGGTGCTGGCCGGCTGCTCGAGCCCGCCCCACTACGACGTCATCATCGGAACGGCACGGTCGTGGACGGGACGGGTGTGCCCGCCACGGCGGCCGACGTGGCCATCGCCGGCCAGCGCATCGCGGCCATCGGCGAACTGGGCAACGCGACCGCCACGACGGAGGTGACTGCGCAGGGGCTCACCGTCGCGCCCGGTTTCATCAACATGCTGAGCCACTCCGAGACGTCGCTCATCGCCGACGGCCGGTCGATGGGCGAGATCAAGCAGGGCGTGACGCTCGAGGTGTTCGGCGAGGGCTCGATGGGCCCGATGAACGACCGCATGAAGGCGGATTCCAGTGCCCGCCAGAGCGACATCCGGTTCGAGATCGGGTGGACCACCCTGGGCGAGTACCTGGACTGGCTGGTCGCGCGCGGCATCACGCCCAACGTGGCGTCCTTCGTCGGAGCTGCGACCGTCCGCGTCAACGAGATTGGCTACGCCGACCGCGCGCCGACGCCCGAGGAACTCGATCGCATGCGGGCGACGTCCGCACCGCGATGGCGAGGGTGCGATGGGCGTGTCCTCGGCCCTCATCTACGCGCCGGGCTTCTATGCGAAGACCGACGAGCTCGTGGAGCTGGCGAAGGTCGCCTCCGAGCACGGCGGCATGACTATCTCGCACATGCGGAGCGAAGGCAACCAGCTCCCGCAGGCCGTGGACGAGCTCGTGACAATTGCAAGGGAGGGCAACCTCCGCGCCGAGATCTATCACCTCAAGGCGGCCGGCGAGGCCAACTGGCCGAAGCTCGATGATGTCATCGCCCGCGTCGAGGCCGCACGCGCCGAGGGTCTGGAGATCACGGCCGACATGACACCTACACGGCCGGCTCGATGGGCTCGACGCCGCGATGCCGCCGTGGGTGCAGGAGGGCGGCTACCAGGAATGGGCGACGCGGCTCAAGGACCCGTCGATTCGGGCGCGGGTGCGGAAGGAGATGCTGACGCCCACTGACGAGTGGGAGAACATGTTCATGGCCGCGGGCCCGAAGGGCACGCTGCTGGTCGGCTTCCGCAACACCGCGCTCCGGGGCCTGATCGGCAAGACGCTCGACGAGGTCGCCACGGATCGGGGCACCTCGCCCGAGGAAACCGCCATGGACCTCGTCGTCGAGGACGGCAGCCGCGTGCAGGTCGTCTACTTCCTCATGTCGGAGGAGAACACGAAACGGCAGGTCGGCCTGCCGTGGGTGGCCTTCGGATCCGACGCCGCCTCCATGGCCGCCGAAGGCGTGTTCCTGAAGCAGAGCACGCACCCGCGTGCCTACGGCAACTTCGCGCGGCTGCTGGGCAAGTACGTACGTGACGAGAAGGCGGCCACGCTCGAAGACGCCATCCGCCGCCTCACCTCGTTCCCGGCGGCGACGCTCCGCATCACGGACCGCGGGCGCCTGGCGCCCGGTATGTTCGCGGACGTCGTGGCCTTCGACGCGGCGACCATTGCCGATCGCGCCACCTACGAGAACCCGCACCAGTACGCCACCGGCATGGTGCACGTCTGGGTCAACGGCACCCAGGTGCTGGAGAACGGCGAGCACACCGGCGCAAAGCCCGGACAGGTCGTCCGCGGCCCTGGATACGGAAAGTGAACGACTTCGCATTCGAGATGGCCGCATCGGCCGTGCGCTTTGGCGCCGGCGTGACGCGCGAGGTGGGCGCCGACCTGGCGGAGCTCGGCATCCGGCGCGCGCTGGTCATCACGGATCCAACCGTGGCACGGCTCCCGCCGGTGGCAACGGTGCTCGAATCGCTGGACGACCACCACGTGCCCTTCGCGGTGTTCGATCGCGTGCGCGTGGAACCGACCGACGAGTCGCTGCTCGAGGCCATCGCCTTCGCGGGCACCGATACCTTCGACGCCATCGTGGCGGTGGGCGGCGGCTCCGCGATGGACACGGCCAAAGCCGTGAACCTGTACAGCACCTACCCGCCCGCGGACTTCCTGGACTACGTGAACCCGCCCATCGGCAAGGGCTTGCCGGTGCCCGGCCCGCTCAAGCCCCATCGCCGTCCCGACGACGGCGGGGACCGGCAGCGAGACCACCGGGGTCAGCATCTTCGACCTGACCCGCATGCACGCCAAGACCGGCATCGCCAACAGGCGGCTCGCCGACGCTCGGCCTGCTGGATCCCGGAAACACGCGCACCATGCCGCCGCAGGTGGCCGCGTCGAGCGGGCTGGACATCCTCAGCCACGCCATCGAATCGTTCACCGCCATCCCCTTCACGGGACGGCCGCGACCGGAGCGCCCGGCGCTGCGGCCCGCCTACCAGGGCTCCAACCCCATCAGCGACGTGTGGTCGATGGAGGCGCTTCGCCTGGTCGCTCGCTTCCTCGTCCGCGCCGTGGAGGATCCCGACGACGACGAGGCGCGCGCCAGCATGATTCTGGCGGCCTCCTATGCGGGCGTGGGGTTCGGCAATGCGGGGGTGCACCTGCCGCACGGCATGTCGTACCCGGTGTCCGGGCACGTCCGGACCTTCCGCGCTCCCGGCTACGCCGTGGACCACCCCATCGTGCCGCACGGGATGTCGGTGATCCTGAACGCGCCGGCCGTGTTCCGCTTCACGGCCCCCTCCAGCCCGGCACGTCACCTGGAAGCGGCGGCCGCGCTCGGCGCGGACGTGTCCGGCCGGCGGCCCGATGACGCCGGGGCGATCCCGCCGAGCGGATCACCCGGTACATGCAGCGGCTGCAGGTGCCCAACGGCCTGGCCGCCGTGGGCTACACGACGGCGGATGGCCCGCACTCGTCGAGGGCACGCTGCCCCAGCACCGGGTGACGAAGCTGTCGCCGCGCCCGGCCGGGCCCGAGGACCTCTCGCAGCTCTTCGAGACCGCCATGACAGCGTGGTAGCCGCCGCGCGTCCTTTTCCTGGAGTCACCATGTCACGCGTCGTCCTCGCCCTGTCCCTGCTGCTGTCGGCCTCCCTGCCCTCGACGGCGCAGTCCGTCGTCCTCGTGCGCCACGCCGAGCGGGCCGACACCAGCGCTGGCGGCTCGCCGACGATGGCCGCGGATCCGGACCTGAGCGCGGCCGGACACGCGCGGGCCACGCGTCTGGCCGCCATGCTGAAGGACGCCGGAATCACCGCCATCTTCGTGACGCAGTACAAGCGGACGCAGCAGACGGCCGCCCCGCTGGCCAAGGCCCTCGGACTGGTGCCGGTGGTGATGCAGGCCGATGACACCCCCGCGCTGCTCGCCCGGCTGCGCGCGGTGAAGGGCCACGCCCTGGTCGTGGGCCACTCCAACACCGTCCCCGAATTGGCTGCTGCGCTCTCCGAGCAGCCGGCGATCGAGATCGGAGACGACGAGTACGACAACCTGCTGGTGGTGTCGCGCGGGCCGCAGCCGCGCCTGCTGCGCCTGCGCTACTGAGGCGTCAGGTGGCGGCGTCGGACCGTGAGCGGGGCGGACGCCCCATCCAGCCGCGCCGATAGAAGTACCAGAGCATGCCGCCGGCGACCACCGCCATCACGGCCAGCACGAAGAAGTAGCCGCGCGGCTCGTGCAACTCGGGCATGTTCTCGAAGTTCATCCCGTAGATGCCGGCGATGAACGTGAGCGGGATGAAGATGCTGGCCATCAGCGTCAGCACCTTCATGATCTCGTTCGTCTTCTGCCCCACCAGCGACAGCAGCTCGTCGGCCAGCGCCGTGGCCATCTCGCGTGAGGCCTCGATCAGCTCGACGATCTGCGAGATGTGATCCTGGGTGTCGCGCAGGTACTCGCGTACCTGCGGGCTCACCCACTGCGACGGGTCGCGTTGCAGGCTGGCCACCATCTCGCGCTGCGGCGCGCCGATGCGCCGCACCAGCACCAGTCGGCGCCGGACGGTGCGGAGGCGCGCCAGCACGTCCGACTCGGCGTCCTCGAGCAGCGAGTCCTCGATGTCGTCGAGCTCGTTCGACAGCGCCTCCACGACCGGGTAGTAGCGGTCCACCATCGTGTCGATCAGCGCGTAGCACAGGTAGTCGGAGCCCGCGCGCCGCATGGGGCCCACGCGGAGCCGCAGGCGCTCCCGCACCGGGTCGAACAGGCCCAGCGGCCGCTCCTGGAAGCTGACCAGCACGCGCTCGCCCACGACGAAGCACACCTGCGGCATGCGCAGGTGCTGACCGTCGACAATGGGCACCCGCGAGATCACCAGGTGGTAGCCGGAATAGATTTCGCTCTTGGGCCGCTGCGGGGCGTTGATGGCGTCTTCCAGGGCGAGCGGCGAGAGCTCGAAATGCGCCCCGATGGCACGGACGGCCGCCTCGTCGCCGTATCCCTGCACGTCCACCCACGTCACGGTCCCCTCGGGGAACTCGCGCGGCAGTTCGTCCGGGCCCGCCAGCGACCACTCCTCGATCGACTCCGCGCTGTAGCGCATGACCGAGATGCGGGGCGGAGGGGAGCCCGGGGGGATGACGAGGGTGCCGGGACGGGACCCGGCGGCGGGATGGGCCTTGTGGAAGCTGCGTCTCATACGCCGGCGTCTAGCATAGGCCGGCTGCGGGCTTGCGTGCAGCCCTCAGCGCGGGACTATGCCACCGTTATGACGACTTTCCCTGCGGCGTGGCCCTCGTGCAGTACCGGATGGCGCCCGGCACATCGGCCAGCGCGTAGGTGCGATCGATGGTCGCGCGCAGCCGACCGCTCTGTGCCATCTGCGCGAGGTGCTCCAGGTCGGCGTGGCTTCCCGATGCGAAGAACGCAGCAGCCGCTGCCCGACCAGCGGCGACAGGATCAGCGCGCCAAGGTGCCGCTCGAGGCCCCCGAGCCAGCGCCACCGAGCTCGCCGCCCACGAGGACGAGCGAAGCCTCCGCGGGGCCAACGCGCGCCGCAGTTCCGAGAGCGGCCGGTTAGCGCCGGCCGTGTCCACGATCACGTCCCAGCGCCGCCCGCCGTCGGCAATCCCCGTGCGCGTGTAGTCGATGACGTCCTCGGCGCCGAGGGCGCGGACGAGGTCGATCTTGCCCGTGCTGCAGACACCGGTGACGGTGGCGCCTGCGCCCGCGCCAGCTGCACGCTGAACCCGCCGACGCCGCCGGCCGCGCCGATGACGAGCACCTGGTGGCCGGCCCTGACCTCCGCCTTGCGCGCAGCGCTGTACAGCCGTGAGGCCTGACGTGGCGAGCGTGGCGGCGTGCTCGAAGCTCAGCGCCTCTGGCTTGCGGACGAAGCGATCGGCGGGCCCGCACACGAACTCGGCGAACGCCCCGCCGCATGCGCCGAACACGGCGTCGCCGGGCGCGACCGACGTGACGGCCGCGCCAACGGCCTCGACGACACCAGCCGTCGCTGCCGCGGACTCGCGTCTTCGGCCGCCGGAATCCCATGCCCATGACCCGGATGAGATACGGACGGCCCGCCATGAGGTGCCAGACGCCAGGGTCCAGCGCCGCCGCCCGGGTCCGCACCAGCACGTCACCCTCGCCGGGGACCGGTGTCGGCACCTCGTCCAGTCGCAGCACATCGGGTGAGCCGTAGGCGTCCTGGACGATGGCTTTCATGCGTTCAGCTCGAGGGCGCCTGGACCTGCCAGGGCACCTGCGTGCACGTGGACGTGCCTGTGGGTGTCGTGACGGCGATCGTACCGCGCGCCTCGCCCGAGGCGTTGGCGCGGCCCGGCACGTGTGCGGTCTCGATGGAGCCGCTCACGGCGGCCATCGGCGTCGTGTCTCCCGCGAAGCGCACCACGAACGGCACCGCCAGCGAGACTGGTGTCGATGGCCGTCCCGCGCGCGGATCCCGTGGCCGCGATCGTGGCCAGCCCGCCCGTCACGCCCTCGAAGAGCCGGATCTCGATGTCCCCATCGCCCGTCGCGCGGGGACGCAGCACCAGGCACTGCCGTCGCGGCTCAGCGTCACCAGCGAGGCGATGCGGGTGCCCGCCGGGACCGTGCCGGTGCAGGCGGCGCCAAGCGTGACGCTGAAGACGTACGGGCCTGGTGCCCACGCGGCCACGCCCGGAGTGGGCGTCACCGGGTTCTGCGAGTCCGAGCAGCCCACGCCCGCCGCACCGACGCACACGGCGGCGACCAGCCACGGGGCCCGCACCAGCCCGGTCATCGTCGCGCTTACGCGACGGGCCGGCGGCTGGCGACACATGCGGGGGTGAGAGCGCGCGGACATCACGGTCCCTACATCCTATCCGCTCGAAGAGGCCGTCACGCCAGCGGCTTCTCGCACTGCCACACCTCGATTGGAAACGGACCCTCCTCGGTTGGCAGCACGCTGACCACCACACCAGCCCGGCGCCAGCCGTGCTTTCCTGTAGAAGCGGGCGGCGCGGTCGTTCCCGATGGCACAGGCCAGGCCAGGCCAGCCGACACCGGCCGCCGACATGCGAGCCTCGCCTCCTCGGAGCAGGCGCGCGGCCGTGCCCCGCCACGGGCGCACGCCGCGACGTAGAGCTGGTAGAGCTCGTCCCCGGCGACCATCGAGAAACCCTCCGGGCGTCCGGGCGGACCGGAGACACGAATCGCGTCGAACCCGGCGTCGAGACGCTGGCGGAAACCTCGCCCACGTCCGCCGGCGCGCCAGCTCGGCGGGCAGAACCGCGGCGTGCCCATCGTGCCAGCCGTCGAACCAGAGCGTGGCGAGCTGATCGAGCTCGTCCCGCGTTGCCGGGCGGATGTCCATGCGGACCACGGTATCAAGGGGGAAGGCGGAACGCGGAATTCAGAAGGCAGAAGGCAGGAGGCACAAGGCAAAAGGCAAAAGGCTCAAGGCAAAAGGCTCAAGGCAAAAGGCTCAAGGCAGAAATACGGGACCGGGCGCTCAGGTCGGAACCGTTCGCGGTCTGTCTTCTCGGGAGGCGCGGGGGATGTCGTAGCGCAGCTCGGCGAAGCCCTTCCCCATCTGTGCCACCGATGTCAGCACCAGCGGCGGGAAGGCGATGCGGCGCGGCAGGAGCGGCTTGCCGCGGCCGAGCGTCACCGAGCCGACCTGCACGATGATCTCGTCCAGCAGGCCCGCGTCGTGGAAGCGGCCCACCAGCTCGCCGCCGCCGACGATCCAGACGTTGCGGCCGTGTGCGGCTGACGCCATCGCCGCGTGGACGGGCGCGACATCGCCCTGCACGAAACGGATGTCCGCCTGCGCCACGCCCGGCAGCGTCCGGTGCGTGAACACCCAGACGGGCTGGTCGTAGGGCCACTCGCCGCTGCCATCCGGCTTCACGACGTGCCGGAGCATCCATTCGTAGGTTGCCGCCCCCATGGCCAGCGCGCCGACCTGCTTGATGAACGCCGGATAGCTCGTCTCGTTGATGTCGCCGAGCTGAAAGAGCCAGTCGAGCGAGTCGTCCTCGGTGGCGATGAAGCCGTCGAGTGCTGGTGGCCGTGTGCACTGCGTCTTCATGGCATGAGCGCTGCCGCTGGCGACAGCATACGCCACAGGGCCCCACGCTCTCGCGCTACAGTAATGGGCCATGGACCGCACCAGGCGCCGTCGCGCCAGCCGGCTGGCGCGACCGCCTGCCTCAGGGTGTCTCGCCCCTACGTCGAGGCCGCCCCTGGCCGCCGCCTTCCTCGGCGTCTCGTCCGGGTTCGCGTTCGCCATGATCGGCGCCACGCTGACCACGCGCCTGGCCCAGCATACGGCATCCGCAAGAGCGCCGTCACGGCCTTTGCGCTCACCTTCTCGCCTACAATTTCAAGTTCCTGTGGGCGCCGCTGGTGGACACGGTGCGCCTGCCGTTCCTCGGGCGCTTCGGCCAGCGCCGGTCGTGGCTGTGGTTCGTGGGCCTGCTCGTCATGGCCGCCGTCGCCTTTCTCGGAAGCGTCGATCCGACCGCCGCGCTGCCTACCGTCGCCACGGCCGCCATCCTCGTCGGCATCGCCGGCGCCACCTTCGACATCGTCATCGACGCCTACCGCATCGAGCTGCTGGAGCCGCGTCAGCTCGGCGTCGGTTCCGGCATGTCGCAGTACGGCTGGCGAATCGGGGCGGCGTCTGCGGGCGCGCTGGCGCTGGTGATTGCGGCCCGTGCAGGCTGGGCCGCGGCCTACACCACGTGTGCGCTCTTCGCGCTTCCGGCCATGGCCGTCGGCGTGGTCATGGGAGAGCCGGCGCGTCGCCGGGCGCCCGCGCCAACCGCCGGCGTGGGCCAGGCCGTGGTCGCCTACTTCAGCCCCCTCGTGGAGTTCCTGCAGCGCCGGGGAGCGCTCGTGGTGCTGTTCTTCGTCCTGATCCACAAGATCGGCGACACGCTGGCCAACCTCACGCTGCGGCTGCTGTTCGAAGACCTCGGGTTCTCCAACGACGAGATCGCGTTCTACGACGTGGGCGTGGGCTTCGCCACCCTGCTGGCCGGCGTGTTCGTGGGCGGCGCCCTCTACTCGGCGATTGGCATGAAGCGCTCCGTCTTCGTCAGCCTCGTGCTGATGGCGGTGTCCAACTTCAGCTTCGCGGCGCTGGCCGCCTACGGCCACAGCAACCTCGGCATGGCCGGCGCCATCGGCTTCGAGAACTTCGCCAGCGGCATCGGCGGCGTCACCGTCGTCGCCTACCTGTCGGCGCTCTGCAACCTGCGGTTCACGGCCACGCAGTACGCGCTGCTGACGGCCCTGGCCAGCATCGCCGGCCGATTTCTAACGGGCACGACCTCGGGCTCGCTGATCGAGGCCATGGGGTACGTCAACTTCTACCTGTTGACGACGGCGCTCGCCGTGCCGGGGGTGGTGCTGTACGGCTACATGGTGCGTTCGGGACTGGCGGACGTCTCGATGGGTACGGCCGGACAGGATCACGCCGCAGACTGACCCGGGGCGCCCGGTTCAGTGGAGCGCGTCGGACGCCGCCCGGCGCCAGGCGTCGCTGGCCCGGAACCAACGGCCTTCGAATCCGGGTCCCCGCAGGATCGAGCGCACGTTGCCCGTGAAGTGCTCGTCGCCCCGGCCTGGCAGGTACACGGCGGCCGGCGTCGCCTCGGATCCGGGTACGTAGTAGACGACGTACGCCAGTTCTTCGGCCCGAGACCCGCTGCGCCGCACGAGGAAGCGCACCTCCAGCCGCTCGGATGGGTCACCCGGCGCGTCCATCGCCCCCGCCGCCCAGTCCACGATGAAGCTGGTGGCCGACGTGTCGCTCGTACCCGGTCCGGACCAGACGTCGAACTGCTCCAGGAGCCGGGCTTCGCTGAGCACGGTGACCTGTCCGGTGGACAGCCGGGTCATCACGATGCGAGTGGTAATGCCCTTCGCCGATACCGGCAGGCACATCACCGCAACGGTCACGACAACGAGCGCGACGGCTGATCTCATGACTACCTCCTCGTCCCGGTGATGGCGTCGGTGCTCGAGCGGTTCCCGCGCCCGCAGGGCGTCCTACGCTTTGCTCTTCTTCGAGGAGCGATTGACGGAGACTGCCTCTCGCACGAGCGCCTTGAACGCCGCTTCGTCGATCTCTTCGTCTTGTCGCACGTCGATGGCGCGCCGGGTGTTGCCCTCGAGGCTCGAGTTGAAGAGCGTCGACGGGTCCTTCACCGACGCCCCCTTCGCGAAGGTCAGCTTCACCGCGGCCTTGTAGGTCTCGCCGGTGCAGATGACGCCGTCGTGCGACCACACGGGCACGTTCCACTTCCACTCCTCGACGACGTTTGGATCGGCGGCCCGGATCAGTCGTCTCAGGTGGGCCAGGGTCTTCCCTCTCCAGTCGCCGAGCTCGGCGATGCGGCCGTCGATCATTTGCGACGCCGTCATCCCCTCTGGCACGATGCTCTTCTTCATACGAGGGGCAGGATAGCACCCGCCAGCGGCCGCGCTAGCGTGGCAGGCGGACCCGCAGCGCAGCAACCGAGCGGCGCCCCTGGCGAAGGCCAAGGGTGGCCAGGGCGATGGCGTGAGGGGTTCCACACCCCGGCATGCCCGGACGCGCGTGACGATGAAGCGGGTTCGAGGAACAGATTTCCACGAGCGCATCCTCGCGGATGATGGCCGGCTCCGTGGACCCGCCCGGTGATGGCGTGGCACCGGTGGGGGTCTCGGCGTACCGGATGGTGACGAAACAGCGGCCCGCCTTGCGCGACCACGTCAGCCGCACGGGCTCGGGAAGCAGGACGTCGTTGCCCTGGCAGTCGATGGCCAGGCCCGGCGTCACCACCACCGAATTCCCGTCGGCCGACACCCGCAGACCATCAACCACACCCCAGCCGTGCAGGTAGCGGTTGTGAAGCCGCCCCTTGTTCACGACGTAGTCCTGCTCGCGCTGGAAGTCTTCGGCGCTCAGCAGGCGGCCCGTGAGGTACCGGTTCCGCTGGAACGGGCGGCGCGGCAGCATGCGTGTGCGTCAGCCGGAGGCCGCGGTGCCCTTGCGGACCTCGTGGCGGAGGGCCACCATGCCGCTGCGATAGGCCGTGACCTCGGCCAGGTGCAGAGGGACGTCCCGGTCGAGCCCGCTGAAGAACGGGATGCCATCACCGATCACGATGGGCACGATCGAGAAGCGCACCTCGTCGGCCAGTGCAAGCCGAAGGCACGCACCGGCCAGCGCACCACCACCCACGACCCAGATGCTGCCGTAGGTGGGCCGCAGCCGCTCGTCGAAGAAGGCGGTGAGGTCTCCCGCATGGAACTCGACCGACGCACGCGGCTTCGGCAACTGGCGGCTGGTGAGCACGAACGTGGGCTTGTCGCCGTACACCCAGCCGAGCCCCCTGGCGTCGAAGTCCAGCGCCGTCTCATACGTGCGCGAGCCCATCACGTAGCAGTCGATGGAGTCCAGGTAGCCCTTGATGGTTTCCGGAGAGAGCGTCACGCCGCCCGGGAACTCGTCGGCGGTTTCGAGCCAGTCCACGCGCCCGTCCTTGCGCGCGATGAACCCGTCAAGGCTGGCCACCATGTGGATGGTGACGCGTGAGGTCGTGGGCATCTTTTCAGAGGAATCAGGTGTGCATCACACGGGCCAGCAGACGCGAAATGCTCGACTCGAACCCGATGGCCGCGCCGAGCAGGACGCCGACGACGGCGCAGCCGGCCCAGATCTCGTCCGGCGATTGACGCCAGATCGCCTGGCCGGCGACGCTGGCGAACAACCCGGCGCCGGCAACGGACAACGCGGTCATGGTTCGGCGCATGGCGGTGCTCCTGGGGAGGACGCCAATTGTAGCGCCTATCGCGGCGTCAGGCTTCCGCGACGGCTGCGATGGACACCTTCAGGCCGGGATTCGCGCGGGCAGCTTCGCGCCCTGCCTGGCGGGCGGGTCGGACGGAAACCACCGCAGCCACTCCTCGTTCATGCCCGCAAAGTCGTCCTCGTCGGCCAGGATGACGGTTGCGCTGACCAGCCTGTCCAGCGAGCTGCCCGCGGCCTCCACGATGGCCTGGATGTTGACCAGGCACTGCCGCGTCTGCTCCTGAATCGTCGTGCCCGCCATGGCACCGGTTGCCGGATCGACCGGGGCCGTTCCCGAGACGAAGATCAAGCCCCCGCCTTGACCGCCTGGCTGTAGGAGGGCGGGGGCGTGGGGGCGTTCGGCGTGAAGATGATGTGACGAGCCATTGACGTCTCCTGGTTGACACCCTGTCCGGGATCAACCAAGCGGCAGCTCCCGAATCTCGACGACTCCCCATCCCGGGCTCCGTCGTCGTGCACGAGGAGAATATAGTCCGTCACGATCCGCTCAGGGCTGTTTGCGCGGGAATGGTCTCGCTCTGTTCAAGGGAGGGCTCGACAATGTGGATACGGGCACGGCCATCTCTCCCGTCCCGTCATCGATCGTTGTTGAACGGACTATCGCCCGAATGCTCGTTTCCATCGCTTCTTCGGGTCGTTGACACCACGCGGCTGGGGTCGAACAGTTCAGGATCGTATTCGCCACCGCGCCAGTCGCACATTGTTCTGTGGTCGGGATGCT
Organism: Vicinamibacterales bacterium; assembly: GCA_041394685.1. GTDB lineage: Bacteria > Acidobacteriota > Vicinamibacteria > Vicinamibacterales > UBA2999 > VFZN01. Next base: position 182,619 of record JAWKHU010000034.1, on the reverse strand, counting down.
CGGGGTTCGACACGGCCTCGATGAAGGCACTGGAACCCGTCCACACCGCCACAATCCTCCGGAGGACACGCTCGCTCGCCCGCCGTGCAGCGGGGCAGCTTGGCGGAGCCGCGCGGAGAAATGTCCTCGAGCGTGACCAGGTGCCTGCCACTCGTCGCCGAAATCATGTACGTATCGGGCAGGCGGCGATGAAGAGAGCGTGTCCCAGTTGAAGAAGTCGTGAATCGGAACCTGCCAGCCTGGGAGAAGCGGCCGCTCATCGGGGAAGTCGTCGTCCGGAATGCCAATGGCTTGCTGTTCACTGGCTGCGCCGCGGACGACCCGAAACTCGTGCAGATGGCAGTCCTGCCAACCCATGGCGTCCTGGATTGCGACGTGCAAGTCCCAGAAGGAATAGTCGTCCTGGCACGTGAATGCGCCGCCAGATCAATGGGTTGGACCGCAGCAGCACAACGAGAAACTGCAGGGCATGACGTCGCCGAGTTGGGGTTTTACGGGAAGTCCGTCGGATTGTCACCATGCATCCTGTCATCTGATGTTCGACGTGCCTTCCAACGACCGCGCTGCAGCCGCTCGCCCCATCAGGGTGCGCGCCCCTCATCGCCCAGACGCACTCGGCCCACCCGCGGTCGTCGTTCACCGAGATCGCGATACCACACGGTCGCGAGGGCGCCAGCCTCGACGGTCGAAGGGGCTGCGATGGCACGGCCGTCCTGGCTCTCGTATCGTGTCTCGCCATGCAGCGCGAGGGGAAACAGCATGAACTGATCGTTCCTGATCGCGAGCCAGTCGCCTGGGCGGAACTCCGTGACGGTTCCGGTGACAGTACGATGTCTGACTGAGACGGTCCCGCTCACGACCCACAGCGCCGCTCCGACGATGACGGCCGATACGATCCGGATGGTTCTGCGTCGGTTCATTGGCTACTCCGCTGAACTCTCCCGCCGTCTTCTGGATTCTTCAGCGAGACGGCTGATGGTTCGACCTGCCGATTCGTGCGCACCGTCCTCTCCAGATCATACGCCAGGAGGTGGTGGGTTCCCGACCGCCCGTCCTTCGAATAGACGTAGAGAATCGATTGGCCCGAACGGACCTCGATTGGCGTCCTGCCTTCGATGCGTTCCGACAACTGGCGCGGCTCCGCTTCGTCTGAGTAGCGGACCGTGACCTCGCGTCCTACCTGTCCTGCCACCCTGACGACCAACATCAGGGTTATCGGGTTTGTTCCAGAACAGGTCGGCGACGTCGACCCTCCATTCGCCCCGCGCCGGACCGTGTGACGTGGGCCGCACGGACTCGGCACGACCGAACTGGGCGATCAGATACTCGTATTCCGCATCCGGAGGGGCGCCGCACGCGAAGAGACCCAGGAGTATGGCGATCGCGGCTGTGTAGCCGCGCGCGATCGATCTGCAACGGGTCGGATGATGCCATGGCGCGTGATCGGTCCGCCAAAGGACGCGGTTCAGCCGCTGCGCTCAGGATGCCACCGCGCGCCGTCGCCTGCAAGCGGGTGCTAGGCGGCGTCCCAGCTTGCGCGAGATGCGTTCGTCCGCGTCCGTTGCGCGACCATCCGGATCATCGCAGGACATAGCCGCGATAGCCAGCGCGGCATGCTGTCCGCGATAGGATGCTACGGCGCCCATCAGGTCGAGCGCTTCGTCCACCGTCGCGGTCTCTCCCCTGGATCATTTTTCTCGCAAGGCGCGAAGACAGACATCGCTAGTGGATGTTCGAGTCTCGCGGCTACAGCGTCCAAGACTGCGATTGATTCTGCAGGGGCGCCACCACTCCACGACCAGGCCTGGCGAGTTCGTGAATAAGCATGAAGGCCGCATTGGGTGAAATGGCGCAGCTCAACCTGGCGAGGAGAGCCCGTTGCTCCAGGTCTTCGTACGGAAAGCGCCCATCGATTCGTTTCGCGAACTCACACTCGGTCATCGCAAGCCGTCCAACGACCGCGGTTCAGCCGCGGCGCGCTCAGGATCTACCGGGCCTCCGTCGGCTGCAATCGCTTGTTAGGCGGTGGTTCGCTCGATCCATCGTATGGATGCCCAGTTCAGGGCGGAGGCACCGGAGCATCTGAGTGCCGAGACAACCTCTAGCCCGCTCATGAATCCGTGATCGAATGAGCCGAGAGACCAGAGCACCGAGACTCCCGAGGCTAGGTAGGCTGCCCACCGACTCCACCCGCCCGGTGCATACCACGCCGCTCCCAGGACTGCGAGAGAACCACATGAGTACGCCAGTAGTGCGACGCCGAAGGTCAGCACGAACCACGATTCCGGGTCCATGGCAACCGCCCCACCCAAGACCAAGAACCCAGTGCTGACGGCCACGCTGATCCCAGCTGCGACTATGCGCTTCCACATCTGCTCGCCATCACGCGTCATGCCAGAGCGCTGGAACTCAGCCAGTTGCAGTCTCGCTCACATGTCCGCCTCCGGTTGGCGTTGAGCCGCGCCGCGCGGCGTCACGATTCTACCGCTGCGCGAGCACCTGCCGGCGGCCAAGGACATCGGTTCCAACGCCGGATTCGACGGCCCCATCAGAGGCGCGCACGGAGCCTTCTAACCACCGAGGACACCAAGTGCGCCGCCAACCACAACCCGTGCCCAACGATTGGCGCCGCGACACCGTAAACGAGCCAGCCGAACCAGGGCTGGGCCCGAACCGTTGGAACCAACGCCGACAGAACGAACAACGCTACGACACCAACGCCGCTCGCCACCGGCATGGCCCAGAAGACGCGCCAGAATACCGTGGCCTTCCCCACTACTTCGTCTGGCAGTCTGGGGTGCGCGGCAATCGTCGATCTCTGCTCGGGGCTGACCTCCGGCACGACGCGCGGACCGCCACACCTGTCGCACAGCAAGATCACTCCCCGACGACGCCACCACGCATACGCCGCGCCCGGAACCACCAGACGAGCCAGAGGACCAATTCCAGGGCAGGAGACCCCACCAGACGCTTCGCCGGGGCACCCAGGAACAGGCAGTCCTGGCAAAGATAGCGAGGCCTCACGTCAGTTCCTCAGTTGCCTTAGCTGATCTTCAGTGTGGTCGATTAGTCCGTCGAACGACCGACGTCAGCGCTCAGCCGCGCCGCGCAGCCGTCGGCTGCAGCGCCCTGTTGGGCTGCTTCATCGGAGCAACACTTCGTACCTACAAAACCCAAAGCGAGTGCTGCCCGGATCGTGCCAACAACCGCATTGCGATCGCATGACTTCTCTGATTCGGGCAGTTTCGAGTGCGGGACCAAAACAGGGGTGACGCTTCGTGTTGTCGCACCTCTCCGGCCCGAAGCGCCATCCATCGTTGATTCTCTGCAGTGCCCAGATGTCGTGCGCGTGTTCTGCCAGTCGCTCGACAAGCTTCAACAGGTCGTCATCCAACTGGATGTGGTCGGTGGAAAGCGGTTGGGGACAGTAGTCACTCGCCATAGTAGTGAGTCCGGACACGAGCCACCCAGTTCTGGAAGACGGGAATCCAGATCGTCCAAGGCTTGAGGTGCCATCGCAGAGTTCGGCATCTGGTGGATGAACACCTCTGACGTCCCCACATCAAACACCCAACCTGCGATACCGGCCTCTCTGAAGATCACCATCGGCAAACCGCTACTGAAAAGGATGCCTGCTTCGAGCTGATTCCACGGAGTCGGGAAGGACACTGCGGACGTTGCAGTCTTTGCGTTCGGGCTGCCCGGTTTGAACTCCCGTTGGGCGCTCGAAACTGCTCGAAGCCAAGAATGATCCCTCCCGAACAATGCTTGACCATCCTCAGGACCTCCTTCAGAGGAAGGCTATTGGGATAGTCGCTTCGTCCCAACGCGCGCCATTCCAGTTTGTACCGCGTTACAAGCTTCTGGATGATGGCCGCGCTCTGCTCTTGAGAGGGACTGAGATTGTCCGGACTGGGAGCCGAGACGAACACCGGTATTCGCATCCTAGGGATCTTCATCATGGCTTGCTCCAGTTCGCAGCCCAACGGAGTGCCGCTCACCTGCGGCATGCGCGCGGCACGGATTGCACCGAGCGCGACCCGGTGCCGTCAGGTACAGCGGTTTGTTTGGCCGCACGTTCCCTGAGTTCCCGAACGAACACGCGCATGACGTCAACGCCTTCGAGCCCACAATAGCCGCCACCCATACCAGGGGGACACTCTTCCGACAGTCCGTTGCAGCGTTCCCGAATAGACTCGAGTTGCGGGTCCGTGATCTGGAAGGACAGAAAGTCGTCCCATTCCCAAGGTCCGCCACGGCCTTCGATAAAGTTCTCGATGGTCGCGGCAACTTCTTCGGCCGTCATATCAACGATGCGCCTGCGGCGTCCGAACACCCGCTCTATCCACTTCATTCGATTGACCCGACTAATCTTGATCCGGCCTAACGGCTGCCGCTCACCTGCGGCAGCGCGAGTCACGACACCACCGAGCGCAGGGGCACGCGCGAGCGGGCCCCGTTGCCGTCAGGTGCAGCGGCTTGTTAGGCAGCGGGCCCAAAGCGCTCCAGCACATTCCTGAAGGCTTCGGCGCCAGCGTCCATTGCCCAACGCTCGGCATGCGCGACCTCAGGTTCTTTTCGGGTAAGCGCCTCGGGAGACCAGTACTGCCGAACCGACCCGATTGGCAGGCCATCGCACTCCGAGTCGATAAGGATGAACGTTTCAAAGTCTGGGTCGTCGGTCGGCACGTCCACCGAAAAGCGCAGCCTGTTCAAGTCGACGGCGCCCAGTACTGGACTGAGCTGCCTTGCCAAGACCGCCGCTGCGATCTTGGCCGCTTTGGCACGGGCATCCCGGATGTCCGGCTGATCCATGATGCGCTCGCGCTAATGAGTCTGCCTAACGACTTGCGCGTAAGCCGCGGCGCCTCGCTGCCCGGGCCCTGTCCCGCTGCCCGGCCGCCGTCGGCTTCACGCGCTGGTTGGCCAGCCCTTGGTCGCCACTATGCCAGCCTCGGATCAGTCTCGATGCAGACTTCAAGAGATGGTCGGGCGGTTGAAGTCGCCTTCCCCATGGCCTAGCTTCCCGCACCATGGTCACAGCCTTTTCCATGTCGCCAGCCTTCGCGTACTCAAGGGCCGCCGCAGCACAGGCCGACACGTACGCCCTGACCTCATAGTCCAAGGAGCTCTTCTGGTGCTCGGCCACCCGCGCCAGGGTGACGGCCGCGGCTGTGTGATTTCCCATTGCGGCTTCGGCGAGACTTGCCAGGTGGAGAGTCTGCGTAACGTGCCAGTCATGCAGACCGTGCTTGATTTCACGCTCTACGGCACCAGCCAATCGGCGCAAGCGGCGCGACGCGGCCTCAGGCTTCTCGGCCGACATCTTCAATAGGCGCTTCACCTCCGCGTGCCACTCCCGGTGCTTCAACTCACGACCTCGTTGTTGGCGCCACGCCGATTCTCTGTCTGGCTAACGACCAGCGCTCAGCTGCCAGCGGCACCAAGAGCACGCTGGGAGCAAGCGCCTCCGATAATACGCCCGCCGACTGCCCGCGGAACCACGATGATGACACCGGGCTTGATGATGGCGGTGCCGATGGTCAGCTGCAGCGTCTGGTTAGCCAGCCGGACGCGGCGATCGCCGACCGGCTGTCCGGAACACGCACCCCCGGTCGATGAGCCCGGACCATGGCGCGCCGTCTGCGAGGCGCACCGGGGTGATGGCCGGCCCGGACCGCTCACGCCGGCTCCACGGCCGCCGCGCCCAAGGCGCGCCGCCGAACGCGCCCCAACTGACCGGGCCACGTCCCCACATGCACGAGACGCCCCGGTCGTCGCCGGGAGCCGTAGCGTCCGCCACGATCCGGAGCGAGGCCGGGACGCAGATGCAACTGCAGATCGCGAGCAGCACAAGGACCGCGAGGTCGTCGAGGGTCTGACTGGCACGCACCGCGGGCCGGGCCAAGAGTTCGGAACCGTCGACCCGCCAGCCGAAAGGATTGAATTCCTGACTCAGCTCTGGCTAACGACCGCGCATCAGCCGCGGCGGTCGACTGCCCGCATGATGCCACAACGCCCGACCGCCGTCGGCTGCATGCGCTGGTGAGACGGCGAGTCGCCTCGCCGCCGCAGCGAAGTCGCTGAACGCCCGTTCGACGTTCGCGCCTGCAGCTTCACTGAAGCACCCCAACCAAGTGCTCGCTGTTCTGTCTCGAGTAGCGGAATCAGGCTCGCACACGTCGAGTCGCGCCGGAGCGCCTCGAACATTCGAGCAGCGCCGGCAAGGCGTGCCTCGTATCGTGGACGCTCTTGGGCTTGTCGACAGGCCTCAGAGGCCTCGGACAAGGCGCGCACGCACGCCGCGAGACGCTCGATCAGCCCCGGCCCAAGTGGTGAGACGTCGTGATTGTCTTTCAGTTCCGAAAGGAGGGGTGCGTCGATTGCCAAGTGGTTTCTCAGACACGTTGAATGCACCCAGAGATGCTGGGAGCCTTCGTCCGCGGGCCTGCTTGATACGCTGAGCACGACGGCCGACGCATCTCACACGCAGAGCCACACAGGCAACACACGACGTGTTCGCGATCGCGTGACATGGAGTCCGTCTAACGACCGCGGTTCAGCCGCGGCGGTTGCTGCCCCGCATGATGCCACAGTGCCCAACCGCCGTCGGCTGCAACCGCTGGTTAGCCGGCTCGCTTAAGTTCCGTGATCGCGGGAGCATGCGCATCGAGCCAGAACACCCGATTGAACCCGTACGGGTAGAGATGATGCCTCGCTTCGTCGCTGAGCTCCACGGGTGCTGCTCTCGAAAAGACGTCGTTTACGACCACGAGCCAGACACGTCGGCACTTCGTCCTGGCGATCGTCAACATTGACTGCTTTCCGCGCAGCACCACGTCGATCTCGTTCGCCGTGACTGGGGCCACCCAGCCGCCGGCGTCGGCGGACCAGAGCCGATCGGCGCCGTCTACACTGGCATAGATCGTGATCGCCACAACGCCATCCGGCAGATGGTCCCACGCAACGCTGCGAGAGCCATCGCCGATTGATGATGGTACGGCTGTCTGTGATACCGCCCCTGCGATTGCAGCGGCTACTGACTGAGCGCTCCGCTTGTTGAAGGCGATGGGCTCGTGGAAGAAGACCGTCACGTATAGTGCCGGCCCACCGCTCTCGTGGTGCATTCGGCGCGCGAGGTCGACGACGCCATCTTTGAGACTCTGAAGCTCTTGGTGGGGCCGTTCTCCGTGGGCAGGTGCCCGGTGAAAGACGGTGATCTCAATTCCGACCGAGCCTTCGGGTTCTCGGACCACGAAGTCTGGCGACTCTCCGGGTTCCACCTCGCCGGTCGGAAAGTCCGGAAGCTCACTCTTCAGCTGCTCGAGGTACCAACGTTCGAGGCGCTTGTTCGGCATTCCGGTTTGTCCGGCTAACGACTGCGCTTCAGCCGCGGCGGCTTGCCTGTCTGAGTGGCACGGTTGTTCGACGCCGCCGGCTGCAAGCGCTGGTTAGCCAGCCGATGCGTATCCCAGACGGCGCGCACGACTCGAGTCGATGGGGCAGGCGTGGGATCCTCCATCCACACTGGCTCGCCAGCGTACACGCGGTGAAAACGAACGGCCGGATCGTCGTCGCGGGTGTAGTAGACGCGGAAGTGTTGGCCAGGATAGTCACTCCGAAGCCGCGCGCACCACGTCTGCGCCACCGTCTGACCCAACTGTTCAGCCGTACGGAAGTGACGATGGCTCCGGTCGTAAAGCAGCGTTCGTCTGTCAAACACGCGTCGGTCGTGCGCAAACAGATCCAAGAGATGGATATGGCTGGCGAAGGCTTCGATGCCGGTTCGGTCCATGCCTGTAGTCGGGTTCGGTGTCGCCGCACCACGTCTCGGCCTACACCCGGGTAGATCGACCCACATCAATCCGTCGAACTCGATGAACCGGGGCCACAGAATGCGCGCCACTTCCCTAACGGACTCTATTGACACTGCTGGTGCCTGGCGGACATTCATTCTGCGTCTCAGTCTGTCTGGCTAACGACCGCGCATCAGCCGCGGCGCGTCGATATCCAATGATGCCACGGTGCTGACCGCCGCCGGCTGCATGCGCTGGTTAGGCAGCCCCATTGCGACGAGCAGCACGGCCTGCACTCTGGCACTGTGCAACGAGGCGCTCGAGTTCAGCACGCGCCCGCAGAGACAGGCCCGCCTCGCCTACGACGAACTTCGCCACACCAAGGCTGTTGGCCACGGCCCGCTCACACGCATCGAACGCGTCCGTCAGGGTTGGGGCCGGCGCGGACTCCGGCGACCAGTCGCGGTCCGCAGTCGACCACCCGACGAGTTCTGGATGCTCACGCTCGATGGGCCGAAACAACTCGAGATCGAACCAACCAAGGATGGCGCCAACTGCGCGGATGGCCGGACGAAGAGACGACGCATCGTCGACTCGCTCTTGAAGCTCAGACAATGCCTTCGACATCTCTGAACAATGCCGCAACCCAGCACGTAGCCGCTCTTCAGCCGTCGACGGGCTCATTGATTGGGTCTGCCTAACGCCCGCGCATCAGCCGCGGCGGTCGGATGCCCGCATGATGCCACAGCGCCTGACCGCCGTCGGCTGCATGCGCTGGCTAGCCAGCTGTGCCCGGATGCTCGCTAGGCAGGACAGCGAGATCAACCGTTGGCTCCGAACTCCCGGTAGTCCGCGAACTCCCAACACCAGTGTTGGTCGAGCTGCCGAGCCACGTCGGACCAAGAGTGGCCCTGCGCGGAAGCGAGGCGTTCTGTGATGTGAGTCCGGACACTGGGCCAGTCGAAGCGTTCAACCACCACTCGACCACGACCGGGACTGCTGGCGCTCAATGGTGCGACGACCTCAAAGTCAAATGACTCCTCGCCGCTGCCGTCCTTCGGGCCGATGAGGGCCTGAACCAGAACCACACAATCTGTCGGATCGGGGGGCAGATCGGGTTCCGACAAGTCTGGGCTGTGAATTCGTCTCAGTTCAGCTTTCACCATGTCTTGTCTGGCTAACAGATTACTAGACCGCCTGTAGCCTACCCCATCCAGAACCGATCCCGCCGCATCGGCGGTCAGCCTTCTTCTTCCTCAAGGGCGGACACTCCCGCAAACCTCTTCGACGCCCGTATGAGACCGTTCTGTTCAGCGCCAGGGTCAACGCGGACTCTCCTGTCAGGCTAACGGGTTCTGCAAGTGATGCGTTGGCCGAAGACGGTCAGGTGGCATATTCCGAAACGTTCTTGGCATCTGATGCTCCTGCAGGGCCGCGCCGGCTGAAAGCGGCGCTGGCACGGAACTGGCTCGCTGGTTCGCCATGGACCAGGATGACGGCGACAAGAAGGCGGATGGGGCGGTCCGGCCGCGATGTCGGGGGAACGGCCACGACTGCTCGACCGGGTGCGCCGGGCCTGTCGCGTTCGGCACTTCAGCCCCCGGACCGAGGAGGCCTACAGCGCACTGGACACGTCGCTTTGTCGTGTTCCACCGGCTGCAGCACCCCGACCGCCTCGGTGGCGCCGAGGTGTCGGCCTTTCTGTCCGCGCTGGCCGTGCGGGGGCAGGTCAGCGCGTCCACACAGAACCAGGCGCTGTGCGCACTCGTGTTCCTCTACGAACACGTCCTCGGCCGTCCACTGGGAGACCTGCCGGCACTCACGCGCGTGCGCACACCCCCGCGCCTGCCCGTCGTGCTGACCCGCCAGAGGTCCGCCGGCTCCTCGAGCACCTGGAGGGGGTCTCGCACCTGTGGCATCGCTGCTCTACGGCAGCGGCCTGCGTCTACTCGAAGGCCTGTCGTTGCGCGTCAAGGACGTGGACCTGGAGCGGCTGGAACTCATCGTGCGCCAGGGGAAGGGCCGCAAGGACCGCGTCACGATGCTTCCCGCGTCGGTCGTGACGGCCCTGCGACGACAGCTCGACGAGACCCGTCGTCTGCACGACGCCGACCTCGCGCAAGGATTCGGGCGCGTGGTGCTTCCCGATGCGCTGACCGCCAAGTATCCCAACGCCGCTTCGTCGTGGCCGTGGCAATTCGTCTTCCCGGCTGCCCGCATCTGCCGGGACCCGCGCTGGGGCCCGCCGAGCCGCTTCCATCTCCACGAAACCGTCATCCAGCGCGCCGTCACCGCGGCCGTAAGGGCCTGCGGCATCACCAAGCGTGCGAGCTGTCACACGCTGCGCCATTCGTTCGCCACACACCTGCTCGAGGATGGATACGACATCCGCACCGTTCAGGAACTGCTGGGCCACGCCGACGTCAGCACGACGATGATCTATACCCACGTGCTGAGCCGCGGCGGCCTCGGGGTGCGGAGCCCGGCAGATCGGTTGTAAGGGACCTGGGACCTGGGGCTTGGGGCTTGGGGCTTGGGGCTTGGGGCTTGGGGCTTGGGGCTTGGAAGTGAGGATAGCCTCCTACCCTTCGTGCCCTGCGTGCCCTGCGTGCCCTTCGTGCCCTCCGTGCCCTTCGTGCCCTTCGTGTTCTCCGTGTTCTCCGTGCCCCAGGATCGCCGTCAGGGTCATCGCCCCCGTGATGTTCGCCGTCGTCCGGAACATGTCCGGGATGGTGTCCACCGCCAGCAGGATGCCGACGCCGTCCACCGGCAGGCCGGCCGCCATCAGCACCGGCACCATCCCGATGATGCTGCCGCCCGGAATGCCGGGCACGGCATACGAGGCGAGAACCACCGCCGCCACGATGGACGCGAGTTGAGACGGCGACAGCTGGACGCCGAACAGGCGTGCGAGGAACACCACGCCGACCGCCTGGGCTATGGCGGCGCCGAAGTGGAACACCGCCATGGCGAACGGCATCACGACGCGTGAGGCGCTCGGCGGCAGGCCCGCGCGCTCGGCGCTGGCCACCATGGCCGGCAGCGAGGCCAGCGACGACCGGGAGGCGAAGGCGATGGCCTCGCGCCGGCGCGCAGTAGGCGACGAAGGCGGCCGGGCGCATGCGACCGACGAGCACGCCGAGCGGGTAGAGCACCGCGGCGATCGCGATAACGGTGAGCACCACCACGAGGCCGACGTAGGCCAGCACGGCGCCGGCAGCCGCCAGCCGAGGCGGGCGGCCAGAGGCACCGCCAGCGCGAAGACGCCGATCGGCGCCAGCGCCAGACGCCGACCACGAGGCGCTGCATGGTCTCGGCAACGCCCTCCACCACCCGCAGCACGGCCTCGTGCCGTCCAGGCTCGATCCGGTTGAGCGACCACCCGAACAGCACCGAGAACAGAATCACGGGCAGCACCGCTCCGTCCGCGGCCGCCTGCACCACGTTCACCGGGACCAGTTCCACGAGCCAGCTCCCGAGGGTTGGGGCCGCCGCCGCAGCGTCCGCACCCGTCACGCCGCTCTGGGCGCGGAGCGCCTGCGCCGCCGACGGATCGATGTCGAGCCGCGCCAGCACCGGCTGCGCCACCACCACGCTCACCGCCGCCGCCATCGTCAGCAGCGCGACCGAGATCGCCAGCCCGCGCAGCCCGGTCCGCCCCAGCCCGCCCGCGCGCGGCATGCCGCCAATGCCGGCCACCAGCATCGAGGCCAGGAGCGGAATCACGGTCATGCGAATGAGGTTGACGAAGATTTCGCCGACTGGCGCCAGGATGCCGACCACGAGCGTGGACGCCGGAGCCGCCGGCCCCGCAAGCGCGAGGCCCAGCAGGAAGCCAGCGACCAGCCCGGCCAGGACCCGAATCGTGAGCGTCATCGAGGCACGAAGGGCACGAAGGGGACGGAAAACACGAAGGACACGGAGGACACGGAGAACACAGAGAACACGGAGAGCACGAAGGGCATGGAGAACGCGGAGGGCACGAAGAGCGCGTAGAGCGCGGAAGGCATGGGGAACGGCGTCACGTAGAGTGCGGAGACCCCGAGGAGCACGAAGAACGCGTCAGCAGGAGGAAGACTCTGGGCTTCCGCGGGACACGGCATCGGGTCTGCTCACAGACCGCCTCGTCCCCCGGGCACCTCTTCGTGCCTCCGTGCCCCTTCGTGCTCTTCGTGCCTTCCCTTCGTGCCCTTCGTGCTTCCCCTTCGTGTCCTTCGTGACTAGAAGATCGTCGACACGGACGCCTGCGCCCAGTCGACGCACGTGCGGGGAGCACGCCGAGGTAGAGCACGCCGGCGAGCGACACGGCCGTGCCGGCCATGGCCACGCCCGCGATCGGGCCTGGCACCGGGCGGGCGTCGCGCTCGGACATGTACATCATCACCACGATGCGGAGGTAGAAGAACACCGAGACAACGCTCGAGAGCACGCCGATGATGGCGAGACCGTAGTAGCCGGCGCCCACCGCCGCGCTGAAGACGTACCACTTGGCGATGAAGCCCGCGGTCGGCGGGAACCCGCCGAGCGACAGCAGGAAGAACGTCATGAGCGCCGCCAGCGCCGGGTGCGACTTGGCGAGGCCGGCGTAGTCGCGCAGGTCGTCGTTGGCGCGCTCGCGCGAGCCGAGGAGCGCCATGATGCCGAAGGCACCCAGGTTGGTCAGCGCGTAGGCGGCCAGGTAGTAGAGGATGGCGGCCTTGCCGACGTCGTTACCGGCGAGGATGCCCAGCAGCAGGTAGCCACCGTGCGCGATGCTCGAGTAGGCCAGCATGCGCTTGAGGCTGGTCTGCGCGACACCGACCACCGTGCCCACCACCATCGTGGCGGCGGCAATGGCCCACACCACCGGCGCCCAGTCGGTGATCATCGGCTCGAGGGCCGAGAGGAACACGCGCGCGAAGGCCGCAATGGCCGCGGCCTTGACGCCCGTGGACATGAAGCCGGTGATGACCGTGGGCGCGCCCTCGTAGGCGTCGGGCGACCACATGTGGAACGGCACCGCGGCGATCTTGAAGGCGAAGCCGACCAGCATGAGGCCCACGCCCAGCAGGATCATGAAGTTGCCGCTCATCGACTGGGCCGCAATCGCCGAGCCGACGCGGTCCAGGCCGGTCGAGCCGGTCACGCCGTAGATGAAGGCCACGCCGTACAGGAAGAACGAGCTGGCAAAGGCGCCGAGCAGGAAGTACTTGAACGCCGCCTCGGTGCTCTGCAACTGGTCACGCCGGAGTCCGGTGAGGACGTACACCGCAATCGACATCGTCTCGAGCGCGAGGAAGACCAGCAGCAGGTCGGTGGCCTGCGCCATCAGCATCATGCCGACGATGGCGAAGAGGAGGGTGGCGTAGTACTCGCCGGCCGGCAGGCCGTCGCGCTCGACGGTCTGGGAAGACACCACCACGGTGAGAATGCCCACCACGATGATGACCATGTTGACGAAGAGCGCGAAGTTGTCGGCGGTGACGACACCGAAGCTGGTGGCGTTGCGATTCCAGAGCAGGATGGTGGCCGCGGCCGCCCCGACCAGGCCGATGATGGCGAGGCCGCCGAGCGGCATGCGCTCGTCCTTGCGCCGGAAGGATTCGGCGAGCATCACCACGAGCCCCGCCAGCGTCACGCAGATGACGGGAATGACCGCGTCGAAGGAGTTGCTGAACATGATCAGTTGTCCCCCGCCTTCGTCAGGGTCTCGGCCTGCCGTGGCACGCCATTCGCGCGGGCGTCCGGGCCTACCTGCCGCAGCACGCCATCGTTCACGCGTGCGTCAGGGCCTGCCTGCCGTAGCACGCCATCGTTCGCGCGTGCGGAGGCAGGCTGGTGCGCGATCACGCGCTGCACGATGCGGTCCACGGCCGGCTCCATGGGCTTGAGGAACACGTTGGGAAAGACGCCCATCACGATGGCCATGGCGGCCAGCGGGCCGATGATGGCCCACTCGCGGACCGACAGGTCCGGCAGGTGGGCGTTGTGGTCGTTGGTGACGGGGCCGTAGAACACGCGCTGCACCATCCAGAGCATGTAGACCGCGGAGAGGATGACGCCGAGCCCGGCGCCGACGACATACCAGGGGTTCCACGTGAACGCACCCAGCATGATGAGGAACTCGCCGATGAAGCCGTTCATGCCGGGCAGGCCCACCGAGGACAGCGTGATGATGAGGAACGCGGCCGTCAGGCGCGGCATGACGCTCTTGATGCCGCCGTACTCGCTGATGAGGCGCGTGTGGCGGCGGTCGGACATCATGCCCACCAGCGCGAAGAGCCCGCCCGTGCTGACGCCGTGCGCCAGCATCTGGGCATGAGGCGCCCTGCACGCCCTGGAGATTGAGCGAGGCGATGCCGAGCACGACGAAGCCCATGTGGCTGACCGAGGAGTAGGCCACCAGCTTCTTCATGTCCGGCTGCACCATCGCCACCAGCGCGCCGTACACGATGGCGATGACCGACAGGACGGCGATGAGCGGGGCGAAGTAGGCGCCCGCCTCAGGGAAGAGCGGGAACGCGAACCGGATGAGCCCGTAGCCGCCCATCTTCAGCAGCACGCCCGCCAGGATGACGGACCCCGGCGTGGGCGCCTGCACGTGCGCATCGGGCAGCCACGTGTGGAACGGGAACAGCGGCACCTTGATCGCAAAGGCGATGGCAAAGGCGAGGAAGAACCAGTACTGCGTGTTGAACGGGATGTCGAGCGCGTAGAGCCTGAGCAGGTCGAAGCTGTATTCACCCGTGGCCGCGTGGTTCATCCACGAGAGGCCGATGATGGCCACCAGCATCAGCACGCTGCCGGCCATCGTGTAGAGGATGAACTTGACCGCGGCGTAGATGCGCTGGTCGTAGCCCCAGATCCCGATGAGGAAGTACATCGGGATGAGCAGGATGTCCCAGAAGACGTAGAAGAGGAAGAGGTCGAGCGAACAGAAGACGCCGATCATGGCGGCCTCGAGGACCAGCATGAAGATGGAGAACTCCTTCACGCGGCTCTCGATGCTCTCCCAGGACGTCAGGAGCGCAATCGGCGTCAGGAAGCCCGTCAGCACGATGAGCATCAGGCTGAGGCCGTCGATGCCCAGGTAGTACTCGATGCCGAAGGTCGGAATCCAGGGGTGGCGCTCGACGAACTGGAACGACTCGGCGGCCGGCGCGGTGTCGAACCCGGCCCAGAGGCCCGGGTGACGGCAAAGGTCACCAGCGACACCCCGAAGGTGATGGTGCGGATGAGGCCGTCCTTCGAGCCGTCGCGGTTGCTCACGAAGAGCAGCACGATGGCCCCGAGCACGGGGAGGAGGATGGCGAGCGAGAGCATCGGGAGGCCGGTCACTGCGCGCTATCTCCAGAGGTAGAAGGCGAGGATGAGCACCACGCCCATGAAGGTCCCGGCCGCATATGTCTTCACCGACCCTGTCTGCAGCAGCCGCAGCCCGGCGGCCAGCCCGCCGACCACGTAGCCGGCGCCGTTGACGACGCCGTCGACGACGGCCACGTCCATGCCCTTCCAGAGCCCGACGGCGGACACCGTCTTCACCGGCTGCACGATGGCGGCGTCGTACACCTCGTCGACGTAGTACTTGTTCAGCAGCAGGCGATGGAGGCCGGGAAACTGCGCCGCCATCTGCGCCGGAATCTGCCGGTTCCTCAGCCAGAGAAACGCCGCCAGCCCGATGCCGGCGAGCGCGATGAGCGACGACACCACCATCAGCGTCAGCTCGAGCGCCGTGTTCTCGCCGTGCGCCTCGCCCGCTTCTTCCCCGTGCGCCTCGGCCTCGGCCGGTTCGGCGGGCTGCACGGCGAGCGATGCCGGCTCGGCCTGGCTGGCCGCCGGCTCCTCGGTGAGCATGGCCCGCACGGGCTCCTCACCGGGCGCGCAGTTCTCCATGGCGATGCCGGCAAGGGCGCCGGTGGTGACCGGGGCGCCGCAGTTGTTGGCCGTCAGGGCGGGTTCGAGCCAGGTGCCCAGACGATTGGAGCCCGCGAGCGCGTGCGGCACGCCGATGTAGCCGGCCAGCACCGATCCGATGGCGAGGGCGATGAGCGCGGTGGCCATGGCCGGCGGCGCATCGTGAAGGTGCACGTGATCGTGCCCGCCGTGCCCGTGCGCCTGCGCGCCGTGCGCACCGTGGCCGCCGTGCCCGCCCGCATGCGCCAGCACGTCATGGAAGCGCTCCTCCCCGTGGAAGGTGAGGAACACGAGCCGGAACATGTAGGTGGCGGTCAGGAGCGAGGTGACCACGCCGACCACCCACAGCACCTGGTGGCCATGGTTGAAGGTCTCGAACAGGATCTCGTCCTTCGAGAAGAAGCCCGCCAGGAACGGGACGCCCGCAATGGCGAGCGACGCCACCAGGAACGTCCAGTAAGTGATCGGCAGGTGCTTCTTGAGGCCGCCCATGTTCCGGATGTCCTGCTCTCCGTGCAGCGCGTGAATGACGGCGCCGGAGCCGAGGAAGAGGCAGGCCTTGAAGAACGCGTGTGTGTAGAGGTGGAAGATGCCGGCGCCGAAGGCGCCCACGCCCATGGCCAGGAACATGTAGCCGAGCTGCGAGACGGTCGATACGCCAGCACGCGCTTGATGTCGTTCTGGACCAGGCCGATGGTGCCGGCAAAGAGCGCCGTGGCGGCGCCCACCACCGCAATCACCTGCAGCGTGATGGGGGCGTGCTCGAAGAGCACGGCGTTGCGCCCGATCATGTACACGCCCGCCGTCACCATCGTCGCCGCGTGGATGAGGGCGGAGACGGGGGTCGGGCCCTCCATGGCGTCGGGCAGCCAGACGTAGAGCGGAATCTGCGCGGACTTGCCGGTGGCGCCGATGAAGAGCAGCAGCGTGATGATCGACAGCGTGCCGAACGTGACTTCGGTGGGCATGTCGCGCACGGTCTGCGCGATCGTCACGAAGTCCAGCGACCCGACTGTGACCACCGTCAACAGTGTCCCGAGGATGAAGGCGTAGTCGCCCACCCGGTTGACCACGAACGCCTTCTTCGCCGCGTCGGACGCCGACTGCTTCGCGTAGTAGTAGCCAATCAGCAGGTAGGAGCAGAGGCCCACGCCCTCCCAGCCCACGAACATCACCAGGACGTTCGAGCCGAGCACGAGCAGGAGCATGAAGAACACGAACAGGTTCAGGTACGAGAAGTAGCGGGCGTACTCGGGGTCCGTCTCCTCGTGCATGTACGAGGTCGAGTAGATGTGAATCAGCGACCCGATGCCGGTGATGACCAGCACCATCACCGCCGACAGCGCGTCGAGGCGGAACGCCAGGTCCACCGAGAAGGTGCCGACGGAGAACCAGTTGAAGAGCAGCTGGGAAATCTGGCGGCTCTCGGGCGGCATGCCGAAGAGCGCGGCCACCTGCGTCAGGGCGACGAGGAACGACAGCACCATGACGGCACAGGCCAGCCCGCCCGACACGCTCTTGGGCAGGCGTCTGCCCATCGTGGCGTTGACGAGAAAGCCGGCGAACGGCAGCAGGGCGATGAGCGCTAGCACCGGGTCCCCCGGGAGTCGTGAGTCGAGAGTCGGGCGTCGGCCTCCTGCGCTGCAGGTGCGGCAGGGGTCGCGATCGGAAGTCGGGAGTCCACGGCTGCCAGCGCTGTCAACACGTCCTCCACATCGGTGTCGTCTGCGACATCTGCGTTACCACTTCAGGGACGTGAAGGCCTCGGGGTTCAGCGACTCCCGATGGCGGAACAGGGCGATGACCAGTGCCAGGCCCACCGCGGCTTCTGCGGCGGCGACGGTCATGACGAAGAAGGTGATGATCTGCCCGTCAACGGTGCCGAACTGGCGGCCGAAGGCCACGAACGCCAGGTTGACCGCGTTCAGCATGATCTCGACGGAGAGGAGCAGCGTGATGACGTTGCGGCGCAGGAAGACGCCGGCCGAGCCGATCGAGAAGAGCAGGCCCGACAGCACGAGGTAGTAGCCAATCGGCATCGCGTCAGTTCTCCCGCTTCCGCGCCAGCGCCACGGCGCCCACCATGGCGATGATGATGAGGATGGAGGTGACCTCGAAGGCGAACATGTAGTCGGTGAACAGCACGCGGCCCAGCTCGGCCACCGAGGCCACGGCCGGCCGCTGCTCGGCCACGCCCAGCCCCAGCCCCGGCGTGCGCGACAGCGCCCACCCGAGCTGCAGCGCCATCAACAGCGCGAGCACCGCGCCGATGCGCAGCGGCCAGGGCCGGTAGAACGGGTGCGTGCGGTCCCACTCGGCGGCATCCTCGCGCGGCACGTTGAGCAGCATGACGACGAAGAGGAAGAGCACCATGATCGCGCCGGCGTAGATGATGATCTGCACCACGGCGACGAACGGCGACTCGAGCAGCACGTAGAGGCCCGAGAGGCCGAAGAAGGCCACGATCAGCGCCAGCACGCTGTAGATCGGGTTCCGCTGGCCGATCACCAGCAGCGACCCCAGCACCGCCACGGCGCCGAACACGTAGAACATCAGCTGATCAAAGCCCAAAGTAGAGCACCCCCGCCGCGCTCAGGAGCAGGTTGACGGTCGCCAGCGGCAGCAGCACCTTCCAGCCGAACGACATGAGCTGGTCGTAGCGGAACCGCGGCAGCGTCCACCGGATCCACAGGTAGCCGAAACAGAGCGCCGACAGCTTGACGAGGAACCACACCCAGCCCAGGTAGTCCGGCAGGAACGGGCCGTGCCAGCCGCCCAGGTACAGGTTCGTCGCCACGGCCGCGACCGTGACCATGTTGATGTACTCGGCCAGGAAGAACAGCGCGAAGCGCATCGAGCTGTACTCGGTGTGATAGCCGGCCACCAGCTCCTGCTCCGCTTCCGGGAAGTCGAAGGGCGCGCGGTTGGTTTCGGCGATGCCCGCCACCGTGAAGACGAAGAAGCTGATCGGGTTGAGGAAGGCGTAGTACCGGGGGATGAACCCGAACCAGTAGCCCGCCTGGCTGTCCACGATCTCGCGCAGCGACAGCGACCCGGCAATCATCACCACCGTGGCCAGCGCCATGCCGTACGCCAGCTCGTAGCTGATCATCTGCGTGGAGCTGCGCAGGCCCCCGAGCAGCGAGTACTTGGAGTTGCTCGCCCATCCCGCCAGCACGATGCCGTAGACGCCCATCGAGGTGACGGCGAAGATCACCAGCACGGCGACGTTGATGTCCGCCACCTGCAGCGGCATGGGCTCCGGCAGCAGGCCGAAGAAGGTCGTGGACCCGCCGAAGGGCACCGGCGCGAACGCCGCGAACGCCGCCACCGCCGAGATCACCGGGGCCGCCGCGAAGAGCAGCGTGTCGGCGGCTTTCGGCTTCAGCTCTTCCTTGAAGACCAGCTTGACGATGTCGGCGATGGGCTGGAGGAGCCCCTTCGGTCCGACCAGGTAGGGGCCGTAGCGCTGCTGCATGAACGCCGACACCTTGCGCTCGGCGTACACGAAGACGGCTGCGGAGATCTGCAGCCCCATGAAGACGACCATGGCCACGCCGAAGAAGAAGATCGTCTGCGGGGCCGTGAGCCAGTCGAGGACGGCGCTCATCTCAGTGCGTCTCCACGGGCTGGCGAGCGCGGTAGTCGGCCGGCGCGGGCACGTCACCCTTCGCGTAGGCCTCGAACTCGGACCGGAACCACTTGAGCGTGGTCAGCACCGGGGTGGCGGCCGCGTCGCCGAAGGCGCACAGGGTCTTGCCGTTGATCTGGGACGCCACGCTCTGGAGCAGCGCGATGTCCCGCGCCGTGCCCTGCCCGCCCAGCATGCGCTGCAGCAGCCGGTAGAGCCAGTGCGTGCCCTCGCGGCACGGCGTGCACTTGCCGCACGACTCGTGCATGTAGAAGTGCAGCAGGTTCTCCGCCAGCCAGACGATGTCGGTGGTCTCGTCGAAGGCCATGATGGCGGCCGAGCCCAGCAGCGACCCCGCCTTCTGCACATCGTCGAAGCTGGCCGGGATGTCGAGCTGGTCGGGCATGAGGATCGGCACCGACGAGCCGCCGGGAATGACGCCCTTGAGCGTATGGCCGTCGCGCACGCCGCCCGCGTAGTCGAAGATGAGCTCCTTGAGCGTCACCTTCATCGGCGCCTCGAAGACGCCCGGGTTCTTCACGTGGCCGCTGACGCAGAAGAGCTTCGGGCCGCCGTTCTTCTCGGGCCCGAGCGCCGCATACCACTCCGAGCCGCGCGTCATCACGAGCGGCACGTTGCAGAGCGTCTCGACGTTGTTGACCGCCGTCGGGCAGCCCCACGCGCCGGCCACCGCCGGGAAGGGAGGCTTGTAGCGCGGCTGCGCGCGCTTGCCTTCGAGCGATTCGAGCAGCGCCGTCTCCTCGCCCGCCTCGTATGCGCCGGCGCCGCGGTGCAGGTAGACCTCGCAGTCGAAGCCGCTGCCCAGGATGTTGGTTCCCACCAGGCCCGCCGCGCGCGCATCGTCGATTGCCTTCTGCAGGACGGGGAACAGGTGGTAGAACTCGCCGCGGATGTAGATGTAGGCGGCCTTCGAGCCGATGGCGTAGCAGCCGATCAGGCACCCCTCCACCAGCAGGTGGGGGTTGCGCTCCATGAGGAGATGGTCCTTGAAGGTGCCGGGCTCGCTCTCGTCGGCGTTGCAGACGATGTACTTCGGCTTGGGCGACTTCTTGTCCACGAACTGCCACTTGAGGCCCGTCGGGAAGCCGGCGCCGCCGCGGCCGCGCAGGCCCGACTTCTTCACCTCTTCGATGACGGCCTCGGGCGCCATGGCCAGCGCCTTCTTCAAGCCCTCGTAGCCCTGCTGGTGCTGCTGGTAGTGCTCCAGCGTGTTGCCGCCCTTGGTGAAGGCGTACTTGGTGAGCACCGGCTCGTAGTCGGGCACGGCCTTCGGCTTCACCGGCGTCGTGGTCTTGCCCGCGTACGCGCTCTCGGGCAGGTGCTCGATGTCGAGGTGGCAGCCGGAGAGGGCCTTCAGCCCGTCGGCCTTGATGCGGTCCACGAGGGCGCCGGTGCCGTCCGGCGTCTGGCACTCGTGCCAGTGGTCGTTGTTGACCATCACCACGGGCGCCTTGTCGCACGCGCCCAGGCACTCCATCGGCATGATGGTGAACATGCCGGTCGGGTCCGTCTCCCCGCGCTTGATGCCGAGCTTCTGCTCCAGTTCCTCGACGACCCGCTCGGCGCCGGCGAGGGCGCAGGAGAGCGTGGTGCAGACCTGCAGCACGAAGGTACCCACCGGCGTGCGGTGGAACATCACGTAGTAGGACACCACGTCCTCGACGTCGGCGGTGGTGCAGCCGACGACCTCGGCCACGTGACGCGCCGCGTTGGCGGTGATGTAGCCCTGCTGTTCCTGCGCCAGGTACAGCGCATGGAGCACGGCGGAGCGCCGCTGCCCGGGCTCGTAGTGTGCGGCGAAGTCCTCGAACCGCTGCCGGTTCTCCGGCGTGAACACGAACTCCGGCCCCTCGGGCAGCGTGACCCGCTGCGAGCGGTGCCACTGCTCCGTGCCGTACGGCATGGCGGGATGGAAACTCATCGATCCACGTCCCCCATCACGACGTCGAGCGAACCGATGACCGCGATGACGTCCGCGATCATGCCCCCGACGATGAACTTGTGCAGGGCCTGGCAGGCCATGAGGCCGGGCGAGCGCATGTGCACGCGCCACGGCCGGTTGCTGCCGTCCGACACGACGTAGCAGCCGTGCTCGCCGCGCGGCCCCTCGACCGGCACGTAGGCGTCGCCG
Source organism: Vicinamibacterales bacterium (assembly GCA_041394685.1). Classification (GTDB taxonomy): domain Bacteria; phylum Acidobacteriota; class Vicinamibacteria; order Vicinamibacterales; family UBA2999; genus VFZN01. The sequence continues at coordinate 161,147 of JAWKHU010000034.1, read as the reverse complement.
GGCGGCACCGTGAACCCCTGCGAGTAGATCAGGAAGTGCTGGATGAGCGCTTCCATCTCCGTGTACACCTCGTCCTTCGGCGGCGGCACGATGCGGCGGTCGTTCACCGCCCACTCCCCCACCGGCGTGATCCGCTCGAGCGCCTGCCGGCAGATCTTGGCGCTCTCGCGCATCTCGGCCACGCGCACGAGATAGCGGTCGTAGACGTCGCCGTTGCTGGCGCCGATGACGTCGAAGTCGTAGGTTTCGTAGTCCAGGTACGGGAAGGCGCGGCGGACGTCGTAGTCGCCGCCGGCCGCGCGCGAGATGGGCCCGAACAGCCCCCACTGGTAGCAGTCGTCGAGCGTGATGACGCCGACGCCGCGCGTGCGCTCCAGCCAGATCGGGTTCTTGGTGATCAGCGTCTCGTACTCGTCGAGCTTGCCGGGGAAGCGATCGAGGAACGCCGTGACGGCTTCCTTGAAGCCGCGCGGGATGTCGTCGCGCAGGCCGCCGACGCGGATGTAGCTGGGGAAGAACCGGAAGCCGGCGAGCATCTCGTTGAGATTCATCAGAATCTCGCGCTCGCGGAAGGCGTAGAGCATGCCGGTCACCGCGCCGATTTCCATGGCGTGGGTGCCGAACCACACCAGGTGGCTGCTGATGCGCTGCAGCTCGGCGATCAGCACGCGGATGGCGGTGACGCGGTCGGGCGTCGTGATGCCCAGCAGCTTCTCCACCGAGAGGCAGAACGCCAGGCTGTTCGACTGGGCGCCCAGGTAGTCCATGCGCTCGACGAGCGGGATCACCTGCTGCCACTTCTTCTGCTCGGCCGTCTTCTCGATGCCGGTGTGCAGGAAGCCGATGGTGGGGCTGACGGAGACGACGGTTTCGCCATCGAGCTCCAGCACGAGCCGCAGCACGCCGTGCGTGCTGGGATGCTGGGGCCCCATGTTCACCGTCATGGTTTCGGTGCGCAGTTCAGCCATCAGACGTCACAGGAAACCACGAAGGGCACGACGGAGCGCGAAGGGCACGACGGGCAACGGGGGGATTCAGCCCCATCCCGTCCGCCAGGCCTCCGCGACGTCCGTGACGTCGTGGTGTCCATCCTCTACAGTCCTTCCTCGACCAACTCACACAGGACGTGCAACAGCGTGCCGTGCACCTCCTGCACCCGCGGCGTCCGATCGTCCGGCACCGCCACGTGCACATCCACCGCCACCGGGACGCCCGCGCGCCCGGTCAGCGCCACCGTCGCCATCCCGCGCGCCCGCGCGGCGGTCAGCGCGGCCAGCACGTTCGGCGAGCGGCCGCTGGTCGTGAGCCCCAGCGCCACGTCGCCCGGCCTCCCGAGCGCTTCGACCTGGCGCGCGAAGACCTGGTCGAACCCCAGGTCGTTGGCCAGTGCCGTCATCACGCTCGGGTCCGACGCCAGCGCCACGGCCGCCAGCGCCCGCCGGTTGCGCCGCGCGTCGAACCGTCCGACCAGCTCCGCGACGAAGTGCTGCGCGTCGGCGGCGCTGCCGCCGTTGCCGAACGCCAGCACATGCCCGCCGGCCGCCAGCGCCCGGCTCACCAGTGCGGCGGCGGCCGCAATCGGTTCCGCACACACCTCGGCCGCGGCCTCGTGCACGCTCGCGGCCTGCCGGAGCAGGCCCGCCGCCGCGCGCGCGGGGCCGTCCATCGGCGTCAGTGCGGGCGCGGCCGTATCTGCCGGTCGCGCTCGAGATTGGCCCGGAACTCCTCCTCCGACACCTGCAGCGGCATGTAGGTCGTCGCGTCCTTCCGCAGCTGCACCGGGTAGTCCTTCCGCAGCGGATGCCCCTCCCAGTCGTCGGGCATCATCAGGCGCCGCAGGTCGGGATGTCCCTCGAACACGATCCCGAAGAGGTCGTACACCTCGCGCTCCATCCACGCCGCCCCGGCCCAGATGGGCGTCACCGAGGCCATCGGTTCGTCCTTGCCCACGCGCACCTTCAGGCGCACGCGCGCGCGCCGGTGCGGCGACACGAGGTGATACACGATCTCGAATCGCGGCTCGCGCTGCGGGTAGTAATCGGTGGCCGTCACGTCCGAGAACGCACGAAACTCGAGCCCCGGCGCGGACTGCAGCGCACGGCACGTCTCGAACAGGTGCGCCGCCGGCACGAGCAGGACGGGCGTGACGTCGGAGTCAACGGCCTCCAGGGCCTCGTACTCGGCGCCCGGCACCACCGCGCCCAGGGCCGCAATCAGGTCGGCCGCGCTCATGCGATGCGGGCCTTCGGCGTCTGGTCCATCTTGGACGCGGCAATCTTCTTCTGGAGCTGCACGATGCCGTAGATGACCGACTCGGGCCGCGGCGGGCAGCCCGGGATGTACACGTCGATGGGCACGACCTGATCGGAGCCCTGCACGATGGCGTAGTTGTCGAACACGCCGCCGCAGGACGCGCAGGCGCCCATGGAAATGACCCACTTGGGCTCGGGCATCTGGTCGTAGATGCGCCTGAGCGACGGCGCCATCTTCCGGGACAGCCGGCCGGCAATGATCATGAGGTCGGACTGGCGCGGAGACCCGCGGAACACCTCGGCACCGAAGCGCGAGATGTCGTAGCGGCTCGCCGCCATCGCCATCATCTCGATGGCGCAGCACGCCAGGCCGAACGTGACGGGCCAGATGGCCGATCGCCGGGCCCACTGCACCACCGACTCGAGGGTGGTGGTGATGACGGGGATTTCCGGGAGATCAGTTTCGAGTCCCATAGCGATACCTCTTCACGACAGCCGGTCCGGGCGGCGGGGCGTGCTTGTAGTCGGGATCCGACTCGGGGCCCCAGTCGAGGACCCCCTTCCGCCAGATATACACGTAGCCGACCACCAGGATGGCGAAGAACACGGTGATCTGCAGGAGCCCCGTCCACGACAGCTCGCGCATCGCCATGGCCCAGGGATACAGGAAGGCGACCTCGATGTCGAACAGCAGGAAGATCATGGCAATCAGGTAGAACTTCACCGACTGCCGCTCGCGCGCGTCGCCCACCGGCGGCATGCCGCACTCGTAGGCCGCTTCCTTTTCGGGGGTGGGATTCTTGGGCCCGACAAGCCCGGAAATGACGAGCCCGCCGAGGCCGACCGTGGCCCCCAGCAGCACCATCAGCGCAACGCCGGCCCAACCTTCCATGTGCTCAATCGCCTCAATAACCCAATGTGACAAGCGCGCACGGGCGTGCTTGTGAAGGAATGAACAAACGCAGAGATGGTATCACGGCCCCGCAGATGACGCAGGGGCCGCAGATGGCGCAGATAGCGCAGGGGCCGCGGATGGCGCAGATGGCGCAGATGGGGGGATAGGGAAGGCCGGGAGCGGGCGGGTGCCGGGCCGGCTGGGCTCTGCGGCACAATGAAGCGGCATGCGCCTGGCCTGGTTCAGCCCGCTGCCGCCCGCGACGACGGGGATTGCGGCTTATAGCGATGAGCTCGTGCCGCTGCTGGTCCCGCGTTTTCGGTCGGTTGACCTCTACGTAGACGCCCCGCGAACCACTCCTGCATCCGCCGGCACCACGCCCTCCGTAGATCAGTCTGTGTCTCGACCGGCACCTCCGGCCCCCGCCCGTCTCCAGTCGGCCCACGACTTCGTCTGGCAGCATCGCCGCGACCCCTACGACCTCATCGTCTACCAGCTCGGCAACTCGGACGCCCACGACTACATGTGGGCCTACCTCTTCCGCTACCCCGGCCTCGTCGTCCTCCACGATGCCCAGGTGCACCAGGCGCGGGCGCTCTGGCTGCTCCGGCGGCTCGAGCCGCGGCTCGACGACTATCTGGCCGAGGTGCGGGCGAATCATCCGGAGGCGCCGCCAGCGCTCGGGCTTCTCTTTGCCGCCGCGCTCGGCGGCTCGCTCTACCGCCTGTGGCCGCTCGTGGCCCTCGTCCTGCGCCGCGCGCGGCTGACGGCCGTGCACAACGCCATCCTGGCCGCCGGCCTCCGGCAGCACTACCCCGGCGCGGCGGTGGCCGCCATCGAGATGGGCGTGGCTGATCCCTGGGCCGGGGCGATCCGCCCGAAGACGCGGCCCGCGCCGTGCGGGCCCGTCACGGTATCCCCGAGACCGCCTGCGTCGTCGAAGCCTACGGCGGCGTCACCCGAGAAGCGCATCCCGCAGCTGCTCGAGGCCGTGGCCGCGGGGGGACATCAGGGGCTCCACGTGCTGCTCGTCGGACCACCCGCACCGCACTACGACGTCGCGGCCGACGTCGCGCGCCTGGCACTGCACGACCGCGTCCACCTCACGGGCTACGTGCCAGACGAGGTGCTCCCCGCGCACCTGGCTGCCGCCGACATCTGCTGGTGCCTGCGCTGGCTGTCCAATGGCGAGACCTCGGCCTCGTGGCTCCGGTGCCTGGCCGCGGGCCGCCCGACGCTCATCACCGCGCTCGCGCAGCTGCGCGACGTGCCGGTCCTGCGCGTCGAGGGTGACGGCCTGTTGGCGGACGCGCCCGGCGACCTGATCGGCGTCGCCATCGATCCGGTGGATGAGGCCCGCGGAGGTTCCGGTGGCGCTCGCGGTCCTGGCCGCAGACCCGGCGAGGCGCCTCGCGCTCGGGCGCGCGGCGCGCGCGCTGGCAGGCCCGTCACACCCTTGCCCGCCATGGCCGATGCCTACACGCAGCTCATCGCTGACGCCTCGACGCGGCCCGCGCCCGAGCCGCCGATGCCGCCGCACCTCACCGGCGACGGCACGATCACGGCGCGCCGACTGCTCTCGGAGCTGGGCGTGCCGGAGTGGCCTTTGTGACGCGCACGGTCCTGCGCGGCGCCACGGTGCTCGTGGCCGCGCTGTCGGTGATGGCCTTCGTGCTCCGGCCGTCGTCCTGCGGCCGCGCCTCTGGCCGGCGGGCGGCGGCTTCGTGCTGTCGGGCGGCGCCGTCATGGCGGCGCTGGCGGAGCCGTCGGCCATCAGCGCGCCGAGCCTGCCTTCGATCCGCGGACCTCGCTCGGCACGCCGGTGACGATCGGTGCGCATCCAGCCCGGCGGCGCGGCGGCACGGGCGGGATTGAGCCCGGGCGATCACGTGCGCGCCGTCGAGGACGACACCGGCCATCGCGTGGAGTTCGGCGACACGCTGCCGGCACGCTCGAGTGACGCCCTCGACCTCTGGCGCCGGATGTATGCGCTGTCGCCGACCGGTCCCCTCGTCCTCCACGTGGACGACGAGGCCGGGCAGCCAGGGCGGCGCGTCGTGGTCGATCGTCCGCCGGTGTGGTCGCTCGACGCCGCCACCATCGGCCTCTGGCTGCGGGAATATCACCTCGGCCCGCTGGCCAAGCACCTCTTCTACACGCTGGCCGCGCTGCTGGTCATCGCCCTCGGCGCCTGCGGACGCGCCGCCACGCTGCTGACGGCGGCATTCCTGTTGATGGGCGTCACCGACGCGGGGCTGCTGCTGGGCGCGGAACGGCGCGTCGGACTGCTGTCCCCCTGCTGCTCGGCTTCACGTGGCTGGCCCTTGCCGCTGTCGTTCCCGATCATCGCCCTCGCCGTCCTGCACGTGCCCCGCCGGGCGGAGTGGCTGGACCACCGGCCATGGGTGCCGACGGCGCTGTGCGTCGCCCCAGCGCCGCTGGCGGCCATCGGCCTGGCCGCCTCGGCATTCCTGGTCGGCCGGCGTGGCCGGCGGCCTGGTGTCGTGGGTGGCCGAACGCCCGTGGGTGTTCGGCCTGCTTCGGCGTCGGCCTCACGACCAACGGCATCGTGGCCGGACGGCGTGCGGCGCTACAAGCGGAACCCCGATGCGGCCGAGCGGCGCCGCCTCGAGACCATGGTGATCACGGCCGTGCCCGGCGGTGGCCGCCTACACCCTGCTCACGGTGCCGCCGGTCGCCGGAGCCCTCGTCGAGACGCCGCTCCGCTGGCCGTGGCCCGTCGCGATGTTCCTACCTGCTCGTGCTGCTCTCGGCGGTGGGGCTGGCCTGGTCGGTAGCGGTCCGCCGCGCGCTCAGCCCGCGCACCGCACTGCGCCAGGGCCTGCAATACGCGCTGGCACGCCGAACGCTCGCGATCCTGATGGCGCTGCCCGGCGTGCTGCTCGCCATTTCTCGCCCTGCAGGCCGCGACCAACCGCTGGCCGCCATCGTGAGCGGACAGCCGCTCTTCTACGTCACCGCTCCTGCTCTCCTCACGTCAGCCTGCGCAAGCGGCGAGCGTGCGCGCCAGTGGCCGACCGGCGCTTCTTCCGCACGGAGCACGGACGCGCGCGGCATCCTGCTGGCCCTGGCCAGCCGCGTGCCCGCGGAAGCCGACCCGCGAGCGCTGGTCCGCGGGTCCTCGACGATCTCGACACGGCGCTGCACCCCGAATGGGCCGCCGTGCTGGCCGACAACGAACAGGGCGCCTTCATGACCGTCCGCACCACGGGGCCAGAGGCTGGCGCTGACGTCCACGGGCGGACTGGCGCAACTGCTGCGCTGGTCGGACGAGCCGCTGGAAGTGACGCTGGAGGACGACCGCTCGCCCATCGCACGGCTGCCGGCGTCCGACCGCGAGTGGCTCGCCGCCACTGGCGCCGCGCTGCTGCCGGTCCTCGCCGGCAGCGGCACGGACCGCCCCTCGTGGGCATCGTCGCCCTCGGCCCCAAGCGCTCGGAGGAACCGTTCAGCAAGGAAGACCGCGTGCTGCTCGGAGGCATCGCGCTCGCCAGATGGGACTGGCCGCGGATCTGTGGCGGCTGCGGCGGCAGGCGGCGTCAACGCCGGTGCACGACGTGGGCCAGGCGGCCACGATCGCCTCGTGGTCCGGCGGGGGGCTGCACGTCGGCACGACGGTTGACGGCAAGTACCGCGTGGACGCGCTGCTCGGGCGCGGCGGCATGGGCGCGGTGTACCGGGCGCGCGACCTGCGCCTCGACCGCGACGTCGCCGTCAAGGTGGTACGAGGCGAGCTCGTGCAGTCGACCGACTCGCAGGAGCGATTCCGACGCGAGGCGCAGCTCGCGGCGCGTCTCCAGCATCCGTCGATCGTGACGGTCTTCGACTACGGGTCGCTGCCGGATGGCTCCGCCTATCTCGTGATGGAGCTGGTGCTCGGCACCGGCCTGCGCTCGCGCCTGACCGAGGGGCCGCTACCCCTGGAGTCCGGCGTGCGGCTGCTGACGCGCCTGGCCGACGCGGTGGCCGCCGCGCACCGTGCGCAGGTGCTGCACCGGGATCTGAAGCCGGAGAACGTGGTGCTGACCGGAGTGGACGAGCGCCCGAAGGTGCTGGACTTCGGCGTCGCCAAGCTGATGGCGCCGGGCGCGGCTGACGGGACGCTGACCGTCTCGGGGACGGTGGTCGGCACGCCCGCCTATATGGCGCCAGAGCAGCTGCGTGGCGAAGGGGTGGACGCCCGCGCGGACGTCTACAGCCTGGGTGTGATGGGGTTCGAGCTGCTGACGGGGCGCCTGCCGTTTGGCGGCGGATCGTTCGTGGACGTGGCGATCAGGCAGGCGGATACCACGCGCGCGCTCGACACCGCGGGATTGCCCGCGGGCGTCGCGGCGGTCCTGCAGCGCGCCCTCGCCTACGCACCAGCCAGCCGGCCGGACACGGCAGAGGCGATGGCAGCAGCACTCCGGCAGGCGATGAGCTGAGCAGGGCGTCGCCGGCGTGAAGCCGGCGGACGGGTCTCAGGCCATCGAGGCGAGGCGGCGATCGATCTCCGCCACGGCCTGCTGGATCTGCTCGCGACGTGCGGGATGCACGGTGGCTTCGAACTGGCGCTCGAGCTCGGTCTTCGCCAGGCGCAGCGACTCGGTCGCACGCTGGCGCTCGGGGTCTACCCGAGGCCGGCGATCGCGCGCGGCCTTGCGGCTCTCTTCCAGTTCTTCCATGCGCTCCTGCAAGCGCGCATCGGCGTCGATCAGTCCTTCAGCAGCGTCACCCATGAATCATTCATTATAGCGGTGTATGGCGGCGTCGCGAAAGGGGTTCCGGTTCCACCCGGCCGTGCAGCAGTGGTTCGACGGGGTGTTCGAGCGCCCCACGCGGCCGCAGCGGGAGGGCTGGCCCGTCATCGCCCGCGGCGACTCCACCGTCATCCTCGCGCCGACGGGCACGGGCAAGACGCTCACCGCCTTCCTCTGGTGCCTCGACCGCCTCATGTTCGAGCCGGTGCCGGAGGCGCAGGGCCGCTGTCGCGTGCTCTACATCTCGCCGCTCAAGGCGCTCGCCGTGGACGTGGAGCGCAACCTGCGCGCGCCGCTGGCCGGCATCGCCAACGTCGCCGCCCGCACGGGTGAGCCGGTGCACGTGCCGTCGGTCGCCATCCGCACGGGCGACACCCCCGCGGCGGAACGTGTGCGTTTTCAACGCGATCCGGCCGACATCCTCATCACCACCCCGGAGTCGCTCTTCCTGCTCCTCACCTCCAACGCGCGGGACCGCCTCCGCACGGTCGAGACCGTCATCGTGGACGAGATCCACGCGCTCGTCGCCACCAAGCGGGGGGCCCACCTGGCGCTCTCGCTCGAGCGGCTGGAGCAGCTGGCGGGGCGACGCGTGCAGCGCATCGGGTTGTCAGCCACCCAGCGCACGCTCGACGAGGTCTCGCACTTCCTCGGCGGGGCGGCACCCGGACGAAAGGGACGGGGGCGCGGCCGCCAGGCGCCTGGCGCCGACCGGGTCCTGCACGAAGAATTTCGGCTGCGGACGCCGAGGTGTCGTTCCGGCCTGTCACGGTGGTCGATGCGCGAGAGCCGAAGCGCCTCTCGGTCACCGTCGAAGTGCCCATGGCCGACATGGCCAAGGTCGGCACCCTGGTAGAGCAGCCGAGCGGTCCGGCCGCGCAGGCCTCGCCCGTCCACACCATCTGGACGTCCATCTATCCCCGTCTCCTCGACCTGGTGCGGTCGCACCGCTCGACGCTGCTCTTCGTCAACAGCCGCCGACTCGCGGAGCGCCTCGCCGGCGCGTTGAACGAGCTGGCGGGCGAATCGCTGGTGCGGGCGCACCACGGGTCGCCGCGGCGGCGCGCAGCGGACCGAGATCGAGGACCTGCTGAAGGCCGGCCGGTTGAAGGGCCTCGTCGCCACCTCCTCGCTCGAGCTCGGCATCGACATGGGCGCGATCGATCTCGTCGTCCAGATCGAGGCGCCGCCGTCGGTGGCCAGCGGGCTCCAGCGCATCGGTCGGTCGGGACATCGCATCGACGAGGTGAGCGAGGGCGTCATCTTCCCGAAGTTCGCGGCGACCCGCGCCGCCGCCGCCGTCACCGGCGCGATGCAGCGCGGGCAGGTGGAGCCCACGCGCTACCCGCGCAACCCGCTGGACGTGCTGGCACAGCAGGTCGTGGCCGTCGCGTCGATGGATCGCTGGACGGTGGACGAGCTCTTCGCGCTGGTCGGCGGCGCGGCCCCCTATGCGGAGTTGAGCCGGCGTGTGTTCGAGGGGCTGCTCGACATGCTGTCCGGGCGCTACCCGTCGGACGAGTTCGCGAGCTGCGCCCCCGCGTGACCTGGATCGCGTGAACGGCACCGTCACCGCCCGCCAGGGCGCCAAGCGCGTGGCCATCGCGAATGCGGGCACGATTCCCGACCGCGGCCTCTACGGGGTGTTCCTGGCCGGCGCCGAACGCGATCAGGCGCGCGTCGGCGAGCTCGACGAGGAGATGGTGTTCGAGGCGCGCGCGGGAGAAACCTTCCTGCTCGGCGCGTCCACGTGGCGCATCGAACAGATCACGCACGACCGCGTCGTCGTGTCGCCAGCCCCCGGTGAGCCCGGCAAGATGCCGTTCTGGAAGGGTGAAGGCCCGGGCCGCCCAATCGAGCTCGGCATCGCCATCGGAAAGCTGACGCGCGAGCTGCGCGCGGCGGACCCGGACGAGGCCGCCGAGCGCCTCTCATCCGGCCATGGTCTGGATCGCACCGCCGCGGAGAACCTCCTGCAGTATCTCGAGGATCAGCAGCGGGCGGCCAATGCCGTCCCGGACGATCGGACGATTCTCGTCGAGCGCACCGCCGACGAGCTCGGCGACTGGCGCATCTCGGTCCTCTCGCCGTTCGGCAGCCGCGTCCACGCGCCGTGGGCCATGGCCGTCACCGCCCAGCTGCGAGACGAGCACGGACTGGACGCCGAGGTCATGTGGAGCGACGACGGGTTCGTGGTGCGTGTGCCGGAGGGCGACCAGCCGCCCGACACGGCCCGCTTCATCCCGGATCCCGACGAGGTCGAAGGGCTCGTGGTGCGGCAACTGGGCTCCACCGCACTCTTTGCCGCGCGCTTTCGCGAAGCCGCCGGCCGCGCCCTGCTGCTCCCGCGTCGGCGTCCCGGCGCCCGCGCGCCGCTCTGGCAGCAGCGCAAGCGGGCGGCCGACCTGCTCGCCGTCGCCGCGCGCTTCGGCTCCTTCCCCATCATCCTGGAGGCCTATCGCGAGTGCCTGCGGGACATCTTCGACCTGCCCGCGCTCGTGGATCTGCTCAAGCGCATCCGCAGCCGCTCCGTGCGCGTCGTCACCGCCGACGCGCGCACGCCGTCGCCGTTTGCGGCCTCGCTGCTCTTCGGCTACGTGGCCAACTACCTCTACGACGGCGATGCCCCGCTGGCCGAGCGCCGCGCGCAGGCGCTGTCGGTCGATCAGTCGCAGCTGCGCGAGCTCATCGGCGAAGGCGAGCTGCGCGAGCTGCTGGACTCGGACGCGATGACGGCCATCGAGCTGGACGCCCAGCACCTGGCCGCACGGCTGCACGCCCGGTCCACCGACGCCGTGCACGACCTGCTCCTGCGGCTGGGCGACCTCACGCGGGACGAACTGGCCGCGCGCGCCGAGGCCGGCGTGGCCGAAGCCGCGCTGCCCGCGCTCGTCAGCGAGCGGCGCGTGCTCCTGCTCCGCATTGCCGGAGAGGAGCGGGCCATCGCGGTCGAGGACGCCGCGCGCTACCGCGACGCGCTCGGCACGCCGTTGCCAACCGGCCTGCCCGAATCGCTGCTCGAACCGGTCGCCGACGCAACGGGCGACCTCGTCCGCCGCTACGCGCGGACCCACGGACCGTTCACCGCGAACGAGGTGGCCGTGCGCCTGGGTCTGGGTCCGGGCGTCGTGCTCGCGACGCTGCGGCGCCTCGCACTCACCGGGCGTGTGGTCGAGGGCGAGTTCCGCCCCGGGGGACACGGGCGGGAGTGGTGCGACGCCGACATCCTCCGTTCGCTGCGCCGCCGGTCGCTCGCCCTGCTGCGGCAGGACGTGGAGCCGGTGGAACCGGCGGTACTGGGCCGCTTCCTGGTGTCGTGGCACGGACTCGGGCGCAGGCGGCGCGGGCTCGACGGGCTGCTCGACGTCGTGGAGCAGCTGCAGGGCGCGCCGCTGGTGGCCTCGACCCTCGAACGCGACGTCCTGCCCGCACGCGTGGACCGCTACACGCCCTCGCTTCTCGACACGCTCGTGTCGGCGGGCGAAGTCGTCTGGTCCGGCGTCGAACCGCTCGGCGAACGAGACGGCCGCATCGCGCTCTACCTGACCGATTCGGCGCGGGCCCTCGCGCCCCCACGCCCCCCTGGCGCCGACGACGGGCTCGCGGAACGCGAGGCACGCATCGTCGCCTTCCTCATCCGGCAGGGTGCGTCCTTCTTCGGGCCGCTGCACGAGGCCGCGGGCGGCGGGTTCCCGAACGACACCGTGGACGCACTCTGGTCGCTGGTGTGGAAGGGCCTGGTGACCAACGACACGTTGCACGCGCTGCGTGCCTACAGCGCCGTCCCCGAGCGCGGACGGCGCGGCGGCCGGCTCTCGCCCTTCCGATCCCGGCGCCTCGTCCCGCCGTCTGCCGAGGGCCGCTGGTCCGCCGTACCGGTGGCCGACGGCGCCGGCTCGACGGCGTGGGCCAAGGCGATGGCCGAACAGCTCCTGAGCCGCCACGGCGTCGTGACGCGCGACGTGACGTCCATCGAGACGCTGCCCGGCGGGTTCACGGCGGTCTACCCGGTGCTCCAGCGCCTGGAGGAGACGGGCCGCATCCGGCGCGGCTACTTCGTCGCCGGCCTCGGCGCCGCGCAGTTCGCGCAGCCGGGAGCCGTGGACCTGCTGCGAGCCGAACGCGACCCGAGGGACGAACCGCAGGCAACCACGATGGCATCGACCGATCCCGCGAATCCGTACGGCGCGCTGGTGCCATGGCCGGCCTGGCCGGGCGCGGAGTCCGCGCGCGCCATGCGGACGGCCGGTGCCCGCGTGACCCTGGTGGACGGCCAGCTCGTGGCGTGGATCGGCCGCGGCGATCGACAGATGCTCGTGGCCCTGCCGGGCGAAGAGCCCGACCGCACGCGAGCGGGGCGCGCCCTGGCCCAGGAACTGGTGCGCCTGGCGCACGACGCGCCCGAGGATCGGAAGGGCTGGCTGATCGCGGAGATCAACGGCAGCCCGGCCACGACGCATCCCGCAGCCGGCTTCCTCATCGAGGCGGGCTTCGCGGTCACGAGTGGCGGGCTGCAGTTGCGCGTCCAGCGGCGCCCCGCAGGCCTTCGGCGCGGGCCCGGCCCGGACGGGGACGCGCCTGGGGAGGCCACCTCGCGCGCGGCCCTCGGCGATGCCTGAGGGGGACACGATCTTCCGCGCGGCCGCGGCGCTGCACCGCGCGCTGGCCGGCTCGGTGGTGACGCGGTTCGAGACCGCGCTCGCGCACATCGCTCGCGTGGACGACGACCACCGGATCGCGGGACGCACGGTCGAGCGGTGCGAATCGGTCGGCAAGCACCTGTTGATCTGGTTCTCCGGAGAACTGGCGCTTCGCACGCACATGCGCATGAGCGGGTCGTGGCACCTCTATCGCCCGGGCGAACGGTGGCAGCGCAGCCCGCGCGCCATGCGGGTGCGCATCGACACGGAGACGTGGGTGGCCATCGCCTTCAACGTGCCCGTCGCCGAGTTCCTCACGGCCCGCGAGGTGCCACGCAGCCGCGCCCTCCGGAACCTGGGACCGGACCTGCTCGCGGCGGACGTGGACCGCGAGGAGGCGCTCACCCGCCTGAGAGCCACGGGCGACCGCGCCATTGGGGACGTCCTGCTGGACCAGCGCGTGGTGGCCGGCATCGGCAACGTGTTCCGCAACGAGGTGCTCTTCCTGTGCGGCCTCCATCCCGACCGGCCGGCGTCGTCGCTCCCGCCGGAGGCGTTCGACGCCATCCTCGACACCGCCATCCCGTTGATGCGGGCCAACACGGGTCCCGCCGCGACCACCGAGATCGTCACCTACCGCGGCCTGCGGCGAACCACACGGCGCGCCTCGCCCGAGGACAACCTCTGGGTCTACGGCCGCGTGGGCAAGCCGTGCCGGAAATGCGGGACGCCGATCAGCGCGGGCAAGCGGGGGTGGGACGTTCGGGCGACGTATTGGTGTGGGGGTTGTCAGAGATAGATAGCTTCAGGCGAATCTGGAGATCTGGAGATCTGGTGAGCTGGCGATCGAGCTGAGATGTGAGGATCTGGAGATCTATCTTGTGAGCTGGTGATCTATCTGGTGAGCTGGTGATCTAGCTGGTGATCTGGCCGTCGGTGTCGAGGCGCTCGGCGTGGGCGTAGACGTTGAACGTGCCGCCGCGCACGAAGCCGCAGAGGGTGATGCCGGCTTCGCGCGCCAGGTCGATGGCGAGGCTCGACGGGGCGGACACCGCTGACACGAACGGGATGCCCGCCAGCAGGGCCTTCTGCACGAGTTCGAACGAGGTGCGGCCGGACACCTGCAGGACGGTACGGAGAGAGGCAGCGCGCCCTCGAGCAGCATGCGGCCCGTGATCTTGTCGACGGCGTTGTGGCGGCCGACGTCCTCTGCCATGTGAAGCAGGCGGCCCTCGAGGTCGAAGAGGCCCGCCGCGTGCAGGCCGCCGGTGGCGTCGAAGACGCGCTGCGCGGCCCGCAGCGTGTCGGGCAGTCCCGCGACGATGGCGGGCGGAACCGACCACGCGCCATCGACCGTGGCCACGCGGGCGCGAAGCGACTCGATGGTGCGGCGGCCGCACAAGCCGCACGACGCCGTCATCATCACCTGGCGCCGGTTCGCCAGGCGGTCGTCCAGCCGATCCACGGCGCCGCGGACCACGGTGACGTTGAGCACGTTCTCCCGGCCCTCGTCATCGGCGTCCACGCAGTCTCGATGAGGCCGACCTCCCCGCATCGCGCACCACGTCCTCCGCCAGCAGGAAGCCAGCGGCCAGGTCCCGGTCGGCCCCCGGCGTGCGCATGATGACGGCGAACGGCGCGCCGTTCACCCGCACCTCCATGGGCTCCTCGACCGCCACCGAATCCTCGCGCCGGCCCGACGGCGTCCCGAGACGGATGGCATCGTAGAGACGGGCGCCCGGGTCAGACATGGTTGCGAAGCGCGAGCTCGCGCGGATACGGATCGAGGTAGGTCTGGCCCATCAGGTACTCGATGCGGTGGCGCCGGATGCAGTGGCCGAGCCGCGTGAGCGGGACGATGAGCGGCACATGTCCCTGGCGGTAGTCGTCGACCAGGCCCCTGATTTCGACGAGCACCTCCGCATCGGCCACGTCCCGCAGGTACCCGACCATGTGCTGCATCACGTTGACGTGGCGCGCAGGCGTCGCGACGGTTGCCATCGCGGCCATGAACACCGACCGGTACTCGTCGCGCACGGCGGCGCGGCCCCGGCCCTTCGCGCCCGCGACAAGCGTGCCGAGCGCGCGGTACGCCGCGGGCTTGTGCGCCAGGAGCGTCAGCTTGTGCGCGGTGTGGAACCGCACCAGCGCCCCGATCGTCCAGCGCCCCTCGAACACCGCGCGGAGACGGGCGTAGGCGAACACCCGCTCGATGAAGTTCTCGCGCAGGCGCGGGTCGGCAAGATGGCCCTCCTCCTCCACCGGCAGCAGCGGCATCTCGCGCACGACGGCGTCCGCGAACAGCCCGCGGCCGCGCCGTGCGGGCGTGAACACGAAGCCATCGAGCCGCTCGGCGTCCAGATCGGGCAGGCCCGACTCCACCTCCGGGCAGACGGGTACCCACGACACGTGCCGGCCGAAGACGTCGGCCAGATACGCGTCGCGCTCGTACGCGCCGTCCCCGCGCACGGGATCGCCGAGCAGGCAGCGTGACACGCCGATGCGGACCACGCGTTGATTATGGCCGGAAGCTAGACGGATGCGCGCCGCTGCATGGCCTGCCGCACCTCTTCGACCACGGTGTCGGGCAGGGCGGGCTTGATGACGAAGCCGTCGCATCCCGCCTGGCGGGCGGCCGTCATCGCACTGGCCAGGGCGTGGCCGGTCAGCGCGACGATGGGGATGTGACGGGTCCGCTCGTCGGCCTTCAACCGGCGGGTGGCCTCCCAGCCGTCGAGGCCGGGCAGGGACAGGTCCATGAGGATGACGTCGGGGGTCAGCGTGCGGGCGCGCTCGATGGCCTCGATGCCGTTGGACGCCTCGGCCACGCGGAAGCCGAACACCAGCAGGGACTCCGCGTACATCTCGCGCGCGTCGTCGTAGTCGTCCACGACCAGCACCAGCGGTGCGGTCTCCTGCTGCATGGCGAGCAAAGGTAGCCGCCTCGCTCGACACGCGTCAAGCACAGCCGGTGTGACATTCACGGGCAATTCCGCAGGTTGAGCTAGGATGGTCGGATGGCCGGGACCTACTCGTTCGACGTCACCTCCACCATCGACCTCCAGGAAGTGGACAACGCCATCAACCAGGCGCGCAAGGAGATCGCCCAGCGCTACGACTTCAAGGGATCGACGGCCAGCATCGACCTCGACCAGAAGGCGAACACGTTGACGCTGAGCGCGGAAGACGCCTTCCGGCTGGAAGCCGTGTTCGAGGTGCTGTCCACCCGCATGGTGCGCCGTAACGTGCCGGTCAAGAACCTCAAGCGTGGCGAAGTGGAGGCTGCCTCCGGCGGCACGGTCCGCCAGGTCATCACGCTCCAGATGGGCATCCCCACCGACGCCGCCCGCGAGATGGTGAAGCACCTGAAGGACCTGAAGATGAAGAAGGTGCAGGCCGCCATCCAGGGCGACCAGTGCGCATCTCCTCGCCGTCGAAGGACGACCTGCAGGCCGCCATGGGCGCGCTGCGCGAGAAGGACTTCGGCATCGCGCTGCAGTTCGGAAACTACCGGTAGACACGACAGCCACGCGCGTGCCGGCACGACCGACGCGACAGCGGCCCCGTCGTCATCCGGACGGGCGGAGCACCGCCCGGCCGGCCGGCGCCGGGCGTCCGCGCGGACACGTGACGCTCGAGCGCGCTATCGAAGCTGGGCCTGGCCACGCTCCGACGCGCGACGGGCGATCGAGGCCGGCCGCGTGGAGGTGGACGGGCGCATCCTGCGCGACGCGTCGGCGCTGGTGGTGCCCGAGCGCATCCAGGTGCGGATGGACGGCCGGTGGCGGCGACGCGGGCGCGGGTGGTCGTGGCGCTGCACAAGCCCCGCGGGGTGGTCACGACGCGCACCGACCCCGAAGGCCGCCCCACGGTGTACAGCCTGCTCGACGGCCTCGACGCCCATGTCGTCCCCGTGGGCCGGCTCGACCTGGCGACCAGCGGGCTGCTGCTCCTCACCAACGACACCAGGCTGGCCGACTGGCTGACATCGCCGGCGACGGCCATTCCCCGCGTCTACCTCGTCACGGTGCGCGGACGTGTCAGCGACGTCGATGCAGGCCGGCTCGCGGGCGGGGTGGAGAGCCGCGGCGAACGGCTGGCGGCCCTGTCGGCCGTCGTGCGGAAGGCCTCGGCCCGCGAGTCACACCTGGTGGTCACGCTGACCGAGGGCGGAACCGTGAGGTCCGTCGCATGCTGGAGGCCATCGGTCACGAGGTGACGCGGCTGAGGCGCGTCCAGATCGGGGCCTGGAACTGGGCAACCTGGCGCCCGGTGCACTGGCGGATGGTCCCCGACGCCGAGCTCGACCGCGCCTTTCCCGGCATCAGAACGTGAACGCCAGGGCTCCCAGGCCCAGGTAGCACAGCAGCGTGACGATGTCGGTGCTGGCGAGGACGAGGGGACCGGAGGCGATGCGCGGATCGGCCTTCGCGGCACGAATCAGGGTGGGGACCAGGACGCCGAAGAGACACGCCGCGACCATCGACACGGCCATCGCGCCACCGATCACCGCCGCGCCGAGCAGGTCGCGGCGCCAGGCCAGCACCACGCCCGACACGAGCACCGCGCAGCTCGCGCCCAGCAGCAACCCCGTCCGCGACTCCTTCCACACGGCCTTGAGCACCCGTGCCGGCTTCAGCGACTCGTCGGACAGGCCCTGGAGGGTCAGCGTCGCCGACTGCATGCTGACGCTCTCCGCCAGCGCCAGCACGATGGGAATGAACAACGCCAGGACGACCGCGCGGTCGAGGAGCCACTCGAACTGCGACGCGATCACGGCGCACAGCAATCCGCCGGCGATGTTGGACAGCAGCCACGGGAAGCGATCCTTGAACGACGTCCACGGCGTCCGCATGGCGGTGGCGTGGACACCCAGCAGCTGGAAGATGTCGTCGTAGGTGCGTCGGGCCAGGTCGATGACTTCCGTCGTGAACAACCCGATGTCCACCACGCCCAGGAGACGCCCATCGTCGTGGATCACGGGGAACGCCATGAGCTTGCGCGTGGCGAAGTACTCGCTGGCGATGAGCACGGTGGCCCAGCTCGGAATGGCGACGACGTCGTCGATCATCACCTGCTCCACGCGATCGGCGGGGGCGGCCGCGAGCAGGTGTCGTGCCGGCACCACGCCGACCAGCCGCTCGGCGTCGTCGACCACGTAGTAGTAGTGGATGTCGCGGGTCGAGATCGACCCGCGAACCGAGGCCAGCGCGTCCGCGACGGACTGCGTGGCCAGGAGCCGTACCGGCACGGGCCGCACCAGAGGCAGGACCGGGTCGTGCAGGTTGACGGCTGTCAGGACACCTGAAGGCATGCGCGAATTTTCCCGTGAAATATTCCGAGACCGGACCGAACTTCTCTACACTGTATCCGGCCGAAGCCGCTCGCGGGCGCCGGCCGCGGGCCACGACCCCGAGCTCGCCGCAACCCACAGGCGCGTGTCCAGAAAGGTCTGATCGGAATGAAGCTTCGTCGCGTTCTCGCAGCCGCCGCGGCGGCCGCGGTCCTGGCCATCGGCACGGCCGTCATCGCCCAGTCAACGGCGCCGGGCGCACCGGCCAACCTCACCTACCAGGTGGACGGCCGGACCGTGTACCTGAACTGGATCAACAGTCCCGGCGCCCCCGCGTTCTACCGGCTCGAAGCCGGCGGCTCTCCGGGCACGACCTTCTTCACGTGGGACAGCTCGGTGCTGGTGGATCCGACCAAGCTCCCGCAGCTGCTCTCGGTCTTCGCCACGGGCGGCGTGGGCAACGGCAACTACTACGTGCGCGTGAAGGGCGTGAACGGGGCCGGCGAGAGCGTGCCCTCCAACGAGATCATCGTCCCGGTGACCGGCGCCTGCCAGCTGCCGGGCGCGCCCGCCGACTTCACGGCCGTCACCCGCGGCAGCACCGTGTTCATGGCGTGGAACCCCGGTAACGGTGGCGTGGCCACGAGCTACGCGTCGTGCACGCCAGCTACTTCCCTGGCGGCGGCGTCATCGCAGCGCTGGTACGAACTCCGCATACCTGAACGTGGGCGGTGTGCCCGCGGGCACCTATTACGTGCGGGTCTACGCGGGCCAACGCCTGCGGCACCAGCCCCTATTCCAGCGAGATCGTCGTCACGGCGCCGTCCAACTCGCCCGCCCGCACGCCTCCGACGCTGCCTCCGGCAAGCTGCCGTGGTTCGACGTCCGCGGGATCGTCGCCGATGCCGCCAACGTGGCCGCTCCCCTGCGCAACGGCCAGATTTCTGCCCGCAGCGGCCCGGGTATCCTGGTTGAACTACCCCATCGCGAACCCGACGCCGCAGGAAGCCGAGATCATCGAGCGCCAGAAGACCCAGCGCAACGCCTACATCGACGCGATGGTCGCCTACCTCCGCCAGTTCGACACGCGCTTCGGCTATAACGCCAAGCCCACGCGCGCCAACGTCAACGCCATCGTCGCCGGCGACGAGATCGCCTACCACTGGGGCAACGACGCCCCGGAGGGCCTGCCCAACGCACCTGATCGACGCTCGGCGGGCACCGCACCTTCGGCCGCGAGACGCCGGACTTCCGTCCGTTCTTCAACGAGCACGGCCGCTGGACGGCGGCCGGGGCGTTCTAGGAGTTACAGAATTCAGAATTCAGAATGACGAATGCAGAAATCAATTGGCCAATGAGCCAATCATTTCTGCATTCTGATTCTGAATTCTGAATTCTGAATTCAAAGGAAGAAATCCGGCAGGATTTCTTCCTCTGCCACCCTCAAAAAGCAGATGTCGAGAAGTCCGACATGACCGGCCTCCGCGGGCAGCGCCTGTCGAGCAGGAAGCGTCCGGTCAGCCTCCCGTGACGGCTGCGTGAGGATCCAGTGCGCGGCGTCGGCCACCACGGCTGGAGCCGTGCTCGGCGCTGGCCCGGGGCTCATGATGAACCCGATGGCCGCGGTGTCGATGGCCGTCTTCGGCCAGAGCGCGTTCACTGCGATGCCCTCCTCCCGGAACTCCTCCGCCATCCCGAGCGCGCAGAGCGTCATCCCCGCACTTGGCCATCGTGTAGGCGAGGTGCGCGCCGAACCAGCGCGGCGTCAGCGTGGACTGCAGCGGCGGCGCCAGGTTCAGGATGTGCGGGTTGGCTGACCGGCGCAGGTGTGGCACCACCTTCTGCGAGCAGAGAAACGTGGCCCTGGCGTTGACCTGGTGCATCGGGTCGAACCGCTTCATGGGCGTGTCGGCCGCATGGGTCAGGCTGATGGCCGAGGCGTTGTTGACGAGGATGTCGATGCCGCCGAAGCGCTCCACCGCGGCGGCGCGACGGCGGCAATTCTCCACCTGGGCCTCGTCGCGCACGTCCACGGCCAGCGGCAGCGCTCCGCCGCCCGCTCGCTCGATGTCCTCGGCTGCCGTAGATAGTGCCCGGCAGTGTCGTGGTGCGGAGCCGTCGTCTGGCGGCGACGACGATGCGCGCGCCGTCGGCGGCGGCGCGCAGGGCGATGGCGTGGCCGATGCCGCGGCTGGCGCCGGTGATGAAGAGGGTCGTGTCGCGGAGCGTCATGGGCGAGGGTTGGCAGGAGCGCAGCAGAAACGCCTGGCGCGCCGAAGCGGCCGGGCGAGGGTTGGTGCGGGGCGGGCGCCGAGCCTGGGCTCAAGCGGCCGGTGCCGCGCTACTCGACGTACGAGTAACCGCAGTTGTCACACACCCACATGCGACCCTGCTTGTACATGCTGTACCCACTGCGGGCAGATGCGGGTACTCGCTGCCGTCCTTGTCGATGAGCTTCTTCTCGCCGTCCTTGCCGTCCTCGGCGAACGGATCCTTCGGCTCTTCCTTCTCGGGCTGCTGCTGGGGCTCCTGCGCAAAGGCGGGAACCACGGCCAGACCAATCGCACCGGCGAAGAGGGCCGAACCACGCAGGAAGCTGCGGCGATCGAGGCTCTTTCCGAATTCGTTCCTCGAACATGGACGCTGACTCCTCCAGAACGATGCCGTCTGCGGCGGAAATAAAAAAACCGGGTGAGACGTTGCGGCTCATGGAGATGCCCCACCCGGTGCTTCCTCTGTCGTTGTTCCAAAAGGATACGACAGACCCTTCGGCCTATTTGTAATCGTTTGTCACATCGACAGCGTGCGTTCCGGAGAGATGGATATGCGGTGCCCAGCCCTATTCGAGCATGGCGGGCGTCGTCCGCGAATCGTCCTGCACGTGCATCTGCGGCTGGTCGTGGAACAGCCGTGCGCACGCGTTCCACCGGAGGCGCGCGTCGTCGTTGTCGGGGGGCCGCACGCCATCGGCCCGCTCGTACCACTCCATGGCCTCACGAAGCCAGTCACCCGCCTGGAGCGCGCTCCCCGGCCCACCGCGCACGAGGAGCGCACGGGCGCGGCGCTCCGCGATCAGGCCGGCGTAGTAGGCCCGCTCGTAGTCGGACTCGAGCCGCGAGACGATCTCCTGGGCGCGTGCCACGATGCGCCCGTCGTGATGCGGGAAGCGGTCGGTGAGGGCCAGCAGGAGCACGATGGTGGCCTGGCGGTTGCCGGGATCGGCGGCCAGCACGTCCTCGCAGATGCTCACCGCCTGCTCCGGCTCGTTCAGCAGGCGGTAGCGCTCGGCCTTGAGGAGCGCCGCGGGAATGGCGGTCAGGGAAAGCGGCTTGAGCTCGAACATGTCCTGCCTCCGCGGTGGCTGGGGCGGCGGTGCCGGGCCTCGAGACCCGGGTGGGGCACCTCAGCCGGAAATCAACCTGAGCAGACGCGTGACGGGGTCATAGAAACGATCCACCACCCGTTCCTTCAACGGGATGATGGCATTGTCGGTGATGTGGATGTGCTCGGGGCACACCTTGGTGCAGCACTTGGTGATGTTGCAGTAGCCGATGCCGTTGGCGTCCTTCAGGTCGCGGAGGCGATCGGCGGTGTCGAGCGGGTGCATCTCGAGCGCCGCGGAGTAGACGAAGAACCGCGGGCCGATGAACTCGGCGTGCTTGCCGTGGTCCCGGAGCACGTGACAGACGTCCTGGCACAGGAAGCACTCGATGCACTTGCGGAACTCCTGGACGCGGTCGATGTCGCGTTGCGCCATGCGCCACGTGCCATCGGGGGCATCTGCCGGGCGCGGCCGGAAGCGCTGGAGGCCTTGCTTGACGCGGTAGTTCCACGAGACGTCGGTCACCAGGTCCTTGATGGGCGGAAAGGCCCGCATGGGCTCGACGGTGACCGGCTCGCCCAGGTCCAGCGAATTGAGCCGCGTCATGCACATGAGGCGCGGGCGGCCGTTGATCTCGGCCGAGCACGAGCCGCACTTGCCCGCCTTGCAGTTCCAGCGGCACGCCAGGTCGGGCGCCTGCTCGGCCTGCACCTTGTGCACCGCGTCCAGCACGACCATGCCCTCGGACACCTCGGTCGTGTAGTCGGTGAACGCCCCCGCCCCATCCGCCCCGCCGCGCCAGATTCGAAACGTCGCCTGGGCCATATCACCTCACGACAAGGACACCACGAAGGCACGAGGAGTCACGAGGGTCACGACGTGTCTTCCTTCGCATGGCGTCGTGTCTCCCACTTCAGCTATTGAGTCTCGGCCTCGATGACCTGCTTCAACTCGTCCGGCATCGCGGGCAGCGGAGCGCGGGACACCTGCATGGCGCCGTCGGCCTGCCGGCGGACGGCGATGTTGAACGTGCCGAACTCGGCGACCTTCTCGGGATAGTCCTCGCGGAAGTGGCCGCCGCGGCTTTCCTTGCGCTCGATCGCGGAGCGCGCGATGGCCTCCGAGACGTCGAGGAGGTTCCGGAGGTCCAGGCACGTGTGCCACCCGGCGTAGTACTCGCGGTGGTCGGCCACCCTTCGTGCCGCGGTGCGCGCTCGCGGAGGACGGCCGTGCGGCCCACGGCGTCTCCCATCTCGCGCTCGGTCCTGACGATGCCGACCAGCGACTGCATGGTGGCCTGCAGATCCGCCTGCAGTGCGTACGGGTTCTCGCCGCCCGAGCGGTCGAAGGGCGCGAGCGCGGCAGCCATCGCCCGCTCCACGGCGGCCTCGTCCACGCGCGCCGGCTCGTGGGCCCGCGTATGCAGGCGGCGGCGAACTCCCGCGCGCTTGCCTGGAACACGATCAGGCCGGACAGGAATTGCCGCCCAGGCGGTTGATCCGCTGATCCCGGCCGCACTCGCCGGCCGCGAAGAGCTCCTGGCACCGTGGACGCCTGCGTCTCCGCGTCCACCCGGATGCCTCCCATGATGTAGTGCGCGTGGTCGGCCCCACCTCCATCGGCGTCTTCGTGATGTCGAGATCCGCCAGCTCCTTGAACTGCGGGTACATGCTGCAGCTTGCGCTTGATGTGTGCCTCGGCGTCCGGCAGCTTGTCCCGGATCCAGGCGATGTCGAGGAACACGCCCTGTGTGGGCTGCCGCGGCCGGCCTTCACCTCGCGGTTGATGCACCGCGCCACGTGGTCGCGCGTCAGGAGCTCGGGAGGCCGCCGCGCACTCTTGTCGCCCTGGGTGTAGCGCCACCCTTCGTCGGGGTCCGATGCCGTCTGCGGCTTGTAGTTGTCAGGGATGTCGTCGAACATGAAGCGCCGGCCCTCGCTGTTCTTGAGGATGCCGCCTTCGCCGCGCACGCCTTCGGTGACCAGGATCCCCTTGACGCTCGGGGGCCACACCATCCCCGTGGGATGGAACTGGATGAACTCCATGTCGATCAGCTCGGCGCCCGCCCGGTACGCCAGCGCGTGGCCGTCGCCGGTGCCCTCCCAGCTGTTGCTCGTGATCTGATACGCCCGCCCGACGCCGCCGGTCGCGAGGACGACGGCACGGGCCGAGAACAGGTGGAAGCGCCCGCGCTCGCGGTCGTAGGCGAGGACGCCGGCGACGCGCCCATCGTCGAGCAGCACCTCGACGACCGTGTGCTCCATGTGGACGGTGACGCCCTGGTGGATGGTATGGTCCTGCAGCGTGCGGATCGTCCCAGTCCGGTGCGATCGCCCACGTGCGCGAGCCGGGGATAGCGGTGGCCGCCGAAATTGCGCTGGAGGATGCGGCCGTCGGGCGTGCGGTCGAACACCGCGCCCCACGCCTCGAGCTCTCCTCCTCACTTCGCGCGCCGGCGCCTCCTTCGCGTGGAGCTCGGCCATGCGCCAGTTGTTGACGTACCGCCCGCCACGCATGGTGTCGGCGAAGTGCACGCGCCAGTTGTCGCGTGATCGTCCACGCTGGACAGGGCGGCCGCCATGCCGCCCTCGGCCATCACGGTGTGGGCCTTGCCGAGCAGGATCTGCAGATGACGCCCACCGACACGCCCGCGCCGCCTCGATGGCCGCCCGCAACCCCGCGCCGCCCGCACCGATGATGAGCACGTCGTAGGCATTAGCTGCAGCTACCGGCATCGAGATCCACGTTTGCGAGCACCTGGTGATGGCAGAGGCGATGATGCCGGCGAAGGCGACCGAGAAGAGGCTGCACCAGGCGAATAACTGATGGCGGCTGTTGAGCCCTGACACGCACGTGTAGGCGTAGTCGCAGACGGGCGACTTCGATAACCGTCGAGGCCTCCGCACGAGCAGTCGCAGCACGACACCCCACGTGTAGCAGGCGAGCAGCACGACGTTGACGGCGAGCACGATCGTGCCCAGGCCGACGCCGAACCGCACGGCGCCGGTGGCGGGGTCCGTGAACCAGCAGGCAAGCCACACGTCGTAGGCGAGGAAGCCGATGAAGACGAAGGCCACCCACATGTGAAGAAGCGATGGGCGTTCTGCAGCAGGAGCGGGAACGAGTGCTCGCCCCAGTAGCTCGAGCGGGGCTCGCCCACGGCGCAGGAGGGCGGGTCGGCCCAGAAGGCCTTGTAGTAGGCGCCGCGGTAGTAGTAGCAGGTGAAGCGGAAGAGGCCCGGGAACGGCAGGATGATGAGCGCCGGCGAGAAGGGCATGAAGCCCGCCAACCACTGGCCGGGGCCGAACCAGGCGTGCGCGGCGAATCGCCGAACACCTCGGGCGAGTAGAAGGGCGACAGGGCCGGGTCGCATGTGTAGTGAGCCCCCTGGAACGCTGCCCAGGTTGCGTAGACGACAAACGCCGACAGACCCGCGAACACCGCCACCGCTGGAGCGACCCACCACGCATCGCGGCGAGCCGTCTCCCCGAATCCACGCCGAACGGTCGAGGAGACCGGAATCACCTGCATGAAGCCGCCTCCGGACCGAGGATGTAAAGAGCGGCCTAACGATAGCCGCAGACGGACGCAGATTCAACCGGGGCCGCAGATGGGCCGCAGATGACGCAGACAGGCGGGCCGCAGATGGCGCAGATGACGCAGATAAACGCAGAGGGCGGGCCCAGATGGCCACCCTCTCAGACGGGGCCGCAGGTTGACGCGACTCCCGACTTCCGACTCGCGGGTCCCGGCTCCCCCCGACTCCCGACTCCCGGTTCCCGACTCCCGTGCTCGGTCCCCTCCCGACGCGTCCGTTCGCCCTCCCGACCCCGACCCACGACTCCCGGCTCGCGACCCTTTCCCCTACTCCTCCCTCCTCCCACTCCTCGACGCGCACCTCGCCCGTGATCGCGCGCTGAACGGGGCAGCGGTTCGCGATGTCCAGCAGCCGTGCGCGCTGGTCGGCGTCCAGATCGCCCTCCACCTCGAGGTGCCGCTTGATCACGAAGACGCCGTCCACGGTGGACGCCGTGAGGCGCACGCGGACGTCACGAAGGGGCCACCCCTTGCGGGTGGCGTACATGCGGAGGGTGATGGCCTCGCAGGCGCCGACGGCGGCGAGCAGCAGCTCGCGCGGCGTGGCGCCCGTGTCGGTGCCGCCGACGGCGAAGGGCTCGTCGCTGCGGAGTGTGTGTGTGGGCCTACCTGGACCTGCATGGCCGTGCCGCTCTCGGCCACGGCCCGGACCGATACGTCGCGCATGCCGGCAGTATGCACCAGCCGCGCGGCGGCCGCGCGCGGCTAGGCGTTGCGCAGGAAGGTGGCGACGTCGTGAAAGAACGGGCGCAGGACCCCGGCGGCCTCCTCGGGCAGCGCCGCCTCGTCGAGCGCCTTGTCCATGAGCGCCACCCAGCGGTTGCGTGCGGCTTCGTCGAGGCGGAACGGTGCGTGCCGCATCCGGAGGCGCGGGTGCCCGCGCTTCTCCATGTAGGTCGGCGGCCCGCCGAACCGGCCGATCAGGAACTCCCGCAGCCGCTCCTCGGCACCTGCCAGATCGGTCTTCGGGTGCATCGGACCCAGGATGTCGTCCCCGGGCACCTGCGCGTGAACGCCGCGCACCAGCCGCCTGGCCTCCTCGCCGACCGCCCCATCCACGTCACCGTCGTCCACGTCCCGATCATGCTGTTGAAGCGCATGGACGAACGGGACGAGCGCCGAAGAGCGCGCTCGAGATTGCGATGGCCAGGCTGCGGCAGAAGGATGCCGAGTCCGGAGACGTGGCGCAGGCGCTCACCGACGAGCAGAAGGCACGCATCGCCGAGGTCCGCCAGGCCGCGCAGGCGAAGCTGGCGCAGGAGGAGATCCTCTACGCCTCGTCGCTCGCCACCACCTGGGACCCCGAAGCCCGCGCCAAGCTCGAGTCCGAACATCGCCGCGACGTGCAGCGGATCAACGACGAGCGGGACGGGAAGGTGGAGCGGATCAGGAGAAATTCAGAATGACGAATTCAAAATGCAGAAGTACGTCTCCTTCTGAATTCTGACTTCTGAATTCTGAATTCTGATTCAAAGTCCCCATCCCCCCTCACCCCGCCAGGCTCTTCACCACGAACCAGACGTTTGCCGGGCGCTCGGCCAGGCGGCGCATGTACCAGGGGAACCAGTACGTGCCGTAGGCGATGAGGACGCGCACGACGGCGGCGTCCCGGGTGAGGCGGAGCTGCTCGGGGCGCTGGATGCCGTACAGCATGTGGAACTCGTAGCCCGCGGGCTCGACCCGCGTGGTGGCGGCGTGTTCGCGGATGCGCGCAATCAGCGGGACGTCGTGCGTGCCGAAGACCGCGCGGCCCTCCGCACCCTGGCGGCGGGCGTCGAGCATGGTGCGGGCGAGCGACAGGTACTGGGTGTCGACGTCCGCCTTGGCGGGATGCGCCACCGATGCCGGCTCCTTGTACGCCCCCTTCACCAGCCGGATGCCAATGCCGCGGGCAATCATGTCGGCCGCGTCCTGCGGCGTGCGATACAGGTAGGCCTGCAGGCACACGCCGACGCTCGGCCCCGCTTCCCGGAGGCGTCGGACGATGTCGAGCGTGCCGTCCACGTAGGACGACTGCTCCATGTCCACCCAGAAGTAGCTGCCTGCGTCGCGCGCCGCCCGCGCCAGCGCCAGCGCGTGGTCGAGCGCCAGCCCGCGGTCGATGTCGTAGCCCAGCTGCGTGAGCTTGACCGAAGGCTCCGAGCGCGCGCCCGCGTCCCGGATGCGCGCGATGCACTGCAGGTAGTGCGCCGCCACCTCGTCGGCCTCTGCACGGTCGCGCACGTTCTCCCCGAGCCGGGTGAACACGCTGTCGATGCCGAGCCCGGCCATCGTGTGCGCCGCCGCCAGCATGTCGTCGAAGGTTTCCCCCGGCATGAACCGCGACACCGCGCGGCGGACGAACGGGGCCCGGGTGCCATGCTCGCGCATCCAGGTGTTGTCGGAGATCTTGAGGAGGACCGAACGGGCGAGGCTCACGGCTCCTGATTCTCCGCGATCGGCCGCAGCGTGTGAAGGGGCCCCAGCCCCGCCAGCGCCGGCCATTGCCACATCACCAGTCCCACCACGCCAAAGGTGGCCAGCCCGCCCGCCGCCACCGACAGGACCGGCCCGACCAGCGCGGCGGTGGCGCCGCTCTCGAACGCGCCGATCTCGTTCGACATGCTCACGAAGAGGTGCTTGACGGCCGACACGCGCCCGCGCAGCGCATCGGGCGTAATCACCTGCTCCAGCGTCAGGCGGATGACCACGCTGATGTTGTCGCACACGCCGACGACGAACAGGCAGGCGAGGGACAGGCCGACGTGACGCGACAGGCCGAAACCGACGGTGGCCAGGCCGAAGCCGGCCACCGCCGCCAGCAGGACTCGCCCGGGGCGCTCCCATGGCGGCAGCCGTGTCGTCAGGAGCGCCATCGTCAGCGCGCCGGCGGCGGGCGCCGCGCGCAGCCACCCGAGCCCCGCCGGGCCCACCTGCAGGATGTCCTTCGCGTAGATCGGGAGCAGCGCCACGGCCCCGCCGAAGAGCACCGCGAACAGATCCAGCGTGATCGCGGCCAGGAACACCGGGTGGCGCGTCACGAACGACAGTCCCGCGAACAGGCCTTCCCCGCTGACGGCCACCCGCGCCGCCGGTGCCTTCGGCACGCCCGCCAGCAGGACGACGAACGACAGTTCCGCGGCGGCGGCTACGGCGAAGGCCGCGGCGCTGCTGCCCGCCACGGCGATCACCAGGCCGCCCAGGGCCGGTCCCATGATGGCGGCGAGCTGCACGGCCGACGCCACCCACGCATTGACGTTGGCGAACGTGGCCGGTGGCAGCAGCTGCGGGAGGATGGTGTTGACGGCTGGGGCGCCGAACGCCCGGCCCACGCCCACCAGGGCGACGAGCGCGTAGACGAGCGGCACCGGCGCCCGCGTCCAGGCAACGGCCGCCAGCCCGCGGCGGCCACCGCCAGCACGCCGTGCGCCAGCATGCCGACCGTGCGCCGCGGGTAGCGGTCGGCGGTGTGGCCGGCGGCCACCAGCAGGAGCACGATGGGCGCCACCTCGACGAGGCCCACCAGGCCGAGCGCCAGCGGCTGCCCCGTGCGCTCGTAGAGCTGCCACCCGACCGCGACGGCAATGATCTGGTAGCCGGCAACAGCCAGGAACCGGCCGGCCGCGAACGCACGGACGAACGGATAGTGGAGCGCCGACGCCTCTGCCAAGCACCCGGATTATAGGGGCGCTTCCCGGTTCGCCGGCGGAGCACCCGCGCGGTCAGGCGGCCCGCCAGGCCCGGTGCGCGGCGCGCCACACGACGGGCGCCGCCACGAACCGGGTCAGCGGCCAGACCAGGGCGGCTGGCGGAATCGACCAGTCGGCGTGCGCCTGCGCATCGAGCGACGGGCCGCTGAAGTCCGGCTCCACCCGCACGTACCCAGCCGAGCGGCGACACCGCGGTCAGCGCCAGGATCCGGCCGTCAACACGCCGGTTTCTGCCGGGTCGCTCAGCCCCACGCGCAGGTCGGCCTGCAACGCGTCGGGCAGGAGAACGAACCCCAGATCGGCGGCGAGCCGCCGCACCCGCCGCAGCAGGCCGGGCGTCCCGAGCGCGGCACGCACGCGCCGGGCCCCACCGCCCGGCGGCAGAGCCTCCCGCCGGCGCCGACGTGCCCGGCGCTCCCGATCCGTGTCAGTCACCGAACGGGCGGACCCCGGTCCGCTGACCCGCAGGACGAGCCAGTGCAGCCGCCACCGCACGATCCGCTCGCCGCCGGTGTCCAGTTCCACGTGCAGGCGCACAGGAGACACCATCAGGACGACAACGAGCGCCAGCATGATGGCGCTCACCACGGCCGGCGCGGTCATGACCCGTTCACTCGGGCGTCGCGGGCGTGCGCTCGGCGGCCTGACGGCGTTCCATCACCCGCACCACCGCCTCCCCACCTTCTCGACAACCGTCGCTGACCCCCGGATGGCTTCCACCCGGGCCGTGCCGGCCTTGTCCACGATGACGACGGCTACGGGTTTGGCGCCGCCGGCGCCACCGGTGCCGCCGCCCATCCCCTTGGCCGGGGCGGACTTCTGCTGCTCGCCGCTGCCACCACCGCCGCCGAATCCGAACCCCACGGCCACCAGCGGCACGATGGTGTTGCCACCAACCTCGATGGGGTCACCGACCACGGTCTTGGTGGAGAGCAGGCGCTCGATCTCGCCCAGCGCGGTCTTCAGCAGGTTCTCGATGTGTTCCATGGTCGTCTCCACTTGGTTCCCGAACGTCCACGGTGCAGCGATGCACGAAGCGCGCCCCACGTGCGGCGGCCGGAACACGCCGGGATTCGCACCTTCCCTGTCACGACGTCGAGGGTGCGCTGGTGGACGCCGGGATCCCGGCACGCGTCGGACGGCGGTCCGCGGGCTGCGCGCCGTGGAACGCTTCTTGTAAAGCTCGGCCGTCGAGGTGCACATGGTCCCATTCAGTGGACGATCGCTCGGCCGCGCCGTGGCGCTGGCCGCCCTGCTCGGCGCCGGCTGGGCCGTTCCGGCGCACGCCCAGTCGTCAATCGGCTTCAGCGGCGGCGCGTCCGTGGATCCCGAGCAGGTGTACGCCGGGGTGTTCTGGCAGTCGGCGGACATCGCCGGCCGCTTCCGGCTACGGCCCGGCATCGAAGGCGGCTTCGGCAGCGGCCTCCGCCTGGCGACGATCAACGTCGACTTCGTCTACCTGTTCCCGCTGGGCAACACGCCCTGGAAGTTCCTGACCGGAGGCGGTCCATCGGTCGTGCTCACGAAGCTCTCGGACGATCGCTTCGACCTGGGCACCGACGTCGGCGCCGGCGGCAGCTACCTGATCGGCTTCGCGCACGACAACGGCTTCTTCACCGACATCCGTATCGGTGGCGGCAACGTGCCGGGGCTCAAGTTCGGTGCGGGGTGGAGTGTGCGGATCGACTAGGGAGGGGTCGGGAGGGGAAGAGCAGGGTCGGGAGGGATCACGATCGGGAGAGGATCACGTCGGGAGTCGGGAGTCGGGAGTCGGGAGTCGGACGATTGCGGCAATTCTTCATTTCTTCATTCTGATTTTCGCATTCGATTCTGAATTCTTCATTCTGAATTCTGAATTCCCCGGTAGGGAAACGGGCGCGCCCCCGAGGGGACGCGCCCGTTTCCATCAATCCTCCAGCCGCAGCGTTCAGTTGCCGGGCGTGGGCCACGGCACGGGCGCCTTGGCCGGCGCGGTGATGGCGCCGACGCCCTTGTTCATGAACTTCTGCACGCGCTTGCCGGTGTAGGTTTCGGTCGTGTAGATGTTGCCCTTCGAGTCCACGGCGATGCTGTGGACGCCGAGGAACATGCCGGGCTGGCGGCCGCCGTAACCGAAGTGCGTCAGCTCTTCCATCGACTTGCGGTCGAAGATGCGCACGTGCTCGTTGGCGCCGTCGGCCATGTAGAGGAAGCGCTGCTCGGGGTCCTTCGAGAAGGCGATGTCCCACACGGAGCCGTCGGACAGCGTGTCCTTGTGAATGATGGCTCCTTCACGAAGGAGCCGTCGCTCTTGAACACCTGGACGCGGTCGTTCGGACGGTCGCAGACGTAGACGAGGCCATCGACCGACATCTCGGCGCAGTGGACGGGGTTGCGGAACTGCTGCGCGGGCGGCTCCGACGGGTTGTAGCGGCCGAGCGGCTCGTCCGTCGGGGGCTTGCCGTAGGCGCCCCAGAAGCGCTTGATCTTGCCGCTGTCGAGGTCGATGACGGCGACGCGGTGGTTGAGGTAGCCGTCGGCCACGTAGCCTTCGTTCGCCTTGGGATCGATGAACATCTTGGCCACGCGGCCGAAGTTGTTCATGTCCATGCTGTTGGCCTGGAAGCTGGGCTTGGCCTCGGGCGAGTTCGGGTCGCGGCGCGCACCGGCCTTGCCGTACTGCGCGATGAACTTGCCCTCACGGGTGAACTTGAGGATGTGCGCGTCGGGACCGCCGTTGCCGCCGATCCAGACGTTGCCCTTGTGGTCCACCACGATGCCGTGGTTGGACTCGGGCCACTGGTAGGGCGCGCCGTCCTTCGGGCCGCCCCAGCTGCCGACGAGGTTGCCCTCGGCGTCGAACTCGAGCACCGGGGGCGCCGCCTGGCAGCACTCGCTGACGCGCGGCTGCTGCTGGCCACCGGGGAACGCCAGCTCCGTGCGGTCCAGGTTTCCGGGATCGTTGCCGCGGTGGATGATCCACACGTGGTCGCGGTCGTCGACGGTCAGTCCGATCGTCTGGCCGAGCACCCAGTTGTTGGGCATGGGCTTGGGCCAGAACGGATCGACCTGGAAGTGCGGGGCCTGCTTGGCCTGCGCTGAGGTCCGGTCGAGCATGGCCTGGCCGATGCCAAGGCCGACGAGCAGGGCGACCAGTGTCAGCCCAACGAATTTCCGTGATCGAAGCACACGCGCCATCAGCGCCTCCCCCTCAGAAGCTGGCCGGGAGTATACACAGATTTCCGGGTCAAGGGGAACCAATCCCAGCAGATCCAGCCCATCTCTGCCTCGTGGTAACCTGCCCGAAATCGATGCGTGCCCGCCGAGTGTTGACGGTGCTGCTCCTCGTGGCCGGCCTCCAGGCCGGCACATCCGCGCACGAGGTGCCCAACGAAGTCACGGTCCTGGCCTTCCTCAGGCCGCAGGCCCAGACGCTGGAGTTCCTGCTGCGGGTGCCCATGGCCTCGCTCCGCGACATCTCCTACCCCGTCGACCCCGGCGGCTACCTGCAGATATCAGCGGCCGACGCCGCGCTGCGCGATGCGGCCACCCTCTGGGTGTCCGACTTCGTCGAGCTCTACGAGAACGGGGAGCCGCTGCCGAAACCCACCGTCCGGGCGGTCCGCGTCGCGCTGCCGTCGAGCCGCTCGTTCCAGAGCTACGACACGGCCATGGCCACGCTGAGGAGTCCCGCCCTCCCCGACGACACCCACCTCGTCTGGGAGCAGGGCGTCCTCGACGTGCTCTTCGAGTACCCGATCACGTCGGACCAGTCGCAGTTCGCCATCCACCCCGGCTTCACGCGGCTGGGTCTGCAGGTGAACATCGGCCTCCGCTTCCTGGCGCCCGGCCAGCCCGAACGCGTCTTCGACGTGCACGCCGACGTCGGCGTGGTCGAGCTCGATCCGCGCTGGTACCAGGCCTCCTGGCTCTTCGTGAAGGAAGGCTTCTGGCACATCCTCGACGGCACCGACCACCTGCTGTTCCTGCTGTGCCTGGTGATTCCGTTCCGCCGCCTCCGCCCGCTGCTGGTGGTCGTCACCGCCTTCACGATCGCCCACTCGTTCACGCTGCTGGCCTCGGCCTACGACGTGGCGCCCGACGCGCTGTGGTTCCCGCCGCTGGTCGAGACGCTGATTGCGGCCTCCATCTTCTACATGGCCCTCGAGAACATCCTGGGCACCGGCCTGCAGCGGCGATGGGCCATGACCTTCGCCTTCGGCCTGGTCCACGGGTTCGGCTTCTCGTTCCTCCTGCGCGAAAACGGCTGCAGTTCGCCGGCTCCCATCTGCTCGTCGCTGCTGGCCTTCAACGTGGGCGTTCGGGCCAGCTGCTGGTGCTGGTGGTCCTCATCCCGGCGCTCGGCTACGTCTTCACCCGGTGGTGGACGAGCGGATGGGCGTCATCATCCTGTCCACGATCGTGGCGCACACGGCCTGGCACTGGATGACCGAACGGTGGGAGACGCTCAGCCGGTTCCCGTGGCCCGCCATCGACGCGCTGGCCCTGGCCAGCCTCATGCGCTGGGCCATGGCCGCCATCGTCATCGGCGTGATCCTGTGGTGGATGTCGGGGACCGTCCGCCGGTGGGAAGGGCTGGCCCCGAACGAGCCGCGCACCGACGCGCGCTGAGCGGCCGATGCCCGACCGATCCCGCACCATCACGTGGGACGACCCGGTGGCGATGGCCGCCACCATTGCGGAGCTGTCCGGGCTCGAGCGCCTGCACCGCGTCATCGAGGGCGACCCTGCCGCCGCTCCCCATCGCGCGGCTGATGGACATCCAGCTCGTCGAGGTCTCGGAGCGGCGCGCGGTGTTCGAGTCCACGCCGCAGGAGTTCCACTACAACCCGATCGGCGTCGTGCACGGCGGCTTCGCCGCCACCATTCTGGACTCCGCGATGGGGTGCGCCGTCCACACGCTGCTGCCCGCCCGCGTGGCCTATACGACGCTCGAGTTCAAGGTGAACTTCGTGAAGGGGTGACCGGCCGCGCCGGCCGCCTGCGCGCCATCGGCACCGTGCTGCACGCCGGCCGCAGCACCGCGCTCGCCGAAGGAAAGCTGGAGGCGCTCGACGGGACGCTCTACGCCCACGCCACGACGACCTGCCCCATCTTCCGCTGACCTCGTCGAGCGCCGGCTCGGCGGCCGGCGTCCATTGTCAATTGTCAATCCGGCGATTCATCGGGCGATTGAGGAAATGGCGCATCGACGCAGGCGATTGCGCCACTGCCTCACTGAACCAATGCCCCATTCCTGAATGCAGCATTGCGACGATTGTCAATCGCCGAATGAATCGTCAATCGACAATTGACAATCGTCATGGACGCCGGCGCCGAGCCGGCACCACGCTACTTCTTCACGCGTACTTCTTGACAGCCTTCGGCCCCACTTCGGCGCCGTAGATGTTGCCGTCGGCATCGATGGCGACGCCTTCAGCGGCCAGAGTACCGCGCTCGCCCGGCGACCCGTCGGCCTTCTTCATGACGGGCTTGCCGTCCACCATCTCGAGCTTCTCGCCCACGCTGGTGGGATCGGGGATGAACGCCGTGATCTTCCCGTCCTTGGCAGACCCGATGCGGATGCCGCGCATCCACGCGCCGTGCGGCGGGTTGACCGATCCCGACTCGAATCGGCGCCGTAGACGATGTCGTCCTTGATGAAGATGCCGTCAGCCGGCTGAACTGGACTCAGGTGTCCAGCGTGCGGTAGGACTCGGCGTCGAGGATCTGGATGCGGTTGTTGTTGCGGTCCGCGACGAACAGCCGGCCCTGCGAGTCGAACGCCAGGCCGTGCGGCTGCATGAACTCGCCCTGCATCCCCGTGCCCATCTTGCCGAACTCGCGCAGGAACTTGCCCGTCTTGTCGAAGCGGATGAGGCGCGCGGTGGACGGCGGCGCGTTACCGTGGCCCTCGGCGACCAGGATGTCGCCGTTCGGGTAGGTGATCACGTCGTTGGGCTGGTAGAACGACGCCGGATCGGCCGGCTGCCTGGCTGGCTGCCGCCGGGCTTGCCGAGCGACATCAGGAGCTTGCCGTCGGGGCTGAACTTGTGGACCTGGTGCCCCACGACCTTCTCCGGCTTCGGCGGCATCGGCGCGTTGGCCGGCGCGTTCGGCGCACGGCGGGGCAGGTTGTCCCCGCCGTCGGTCACCCAGATGTTGCCGTCGGCGTCCACATGGATGCCGTGCGGGAACACCATCGTCCCCCGCCCGAAGGCGCCCAGCAGCTTGCCCGAGTTGTCGAACTTGAGCAGCGGATCCAGGTCGGACATCTTGCCGGTCGCCCGATCGAAGCAGCCGTTCGCGCTGCACCGCTCGCCACCCAGATCGTCCGGCCGTCCTTGCCAATGTCCACCGCGCTGGTCGATCCCCATTCCCGACCGGCCGGTAGCTTGAAGTAGTTCTCGATCGTCTGATAGGATTCATCGCTGGCTCACCGGGGGCATCTGCGCGCCTCCCTGTGCCAGAACCTGATAGCCCGCCCCTGCCAGACGATGGCGGCCGCGGCCACCAATCCGTTACGCACCACGCACTGCTGCATCGGAGTCCTCCCTGAATGGCTCCGGAATTGCGCCGGCCAGCATAGGGCATGGGGCGTGGGACCCGGGGTGGGGCGGGCCTGAGGGCTTGGGGCTTGGGGCTTGGGGGCTTGAGTGCTTGGCGTTTGGCGCTTGGATGCTTGGCGCTTGGAGGCTTGGCGCTTGGCGGCTCTGATTCTCGGTTCTGCGGCCTCCGCGCCATCTGCGGCCTCTCCGCCATCTGCGGCCTCTCCGCCATCTGCGGCCTCTGCGCCATCTGCGGCCTCCGCGCCATCTGCGGCCTCCGCGCCATCTGCGGCTTCAGGGCATCTGCGGCCTCTGCGCCATCTGCGTTCAATCTGCGGCCAGGGTGGCGACGATGCGTTCGGCGAGGGCGTAGATGGCCTGCAGGTGTTCGCGGCGCTCGCGGCTGACGTTCGGGTCCGAGGTCGAGTCGATCACGGCGTCGACCTCCGGCACGACGAACACGAACTGGCCGCCGCATCCCAGGCGTAGCACGACGTGCGGCCGGCCAGCTCGCGGATCCACCAGCCGTAGCCGCACCGCGGTCGCTCCCCCACCGCGAGCGCCCGCGCGGCGTGCACGTGCGGGTCACCCAGTCCTCGGGGAACAGGCGCTCCTCACCCACCCGTCCGTCGTGCAGGTAGAGGCCGCCGAACGCCGCCATCTGCCGCGGCGTCAGCAGCATGTCGTTGCCGCCGAAGTAGATGCCTTGCGGGTCCTGCGGCCAGCGCGGCAGGCGGAAACCGAGCGGCCGCGCCAGGGCCGCCTGCGCGTACTGCCACGTGCTCTGACCGGTGAGCCTGGTGAGAAGCGCCGACAGCAGGTGGGTGTTCCCGGTGCTGTACTCCATGGCGGTCCCCGGGTCGGCCACGAGCGGCTGCCGCCAGACGTACCGGACCCAGTTGGGGCTCTGGACCCAGGCGCCGTAGTTCCGGCCGCTCGTCGATTCCAGCCCCGTCTGCATCGTCAAGAGGTGCTCGACCGTGATGGAGCGCTTGCGCGGATCGGCATCGGCCGCGAGGTCGGCCGTGAGCCACGGCGCAATCGGCACGCCCACGCTCGAGCCGGCTCCGGCCAGGGCGATGCCCACCAGCGCCGACAGCACGCTCTGGACGCCGACTTGACGTTGGCCGCGCGGTCGGCGCGGGCGCCGTGGAAGTAGCGCTCCGGACGAGGTCGTCGCGCCAGCTCACCGTGAAGCTGCGCAGGCGCGGCAACTCCGCGGCCTTGTCGGCCAGCGCGGCCAGGCGTGTCTCCAGGGGCGGCTGGGGCTCGGCCGGGGGCGCCTCCGGTGCACGGGCCGCGGGCGGCGCCGCGGTATCGACCGCCTGGGCCTCGAGACCCGGATCGGAGCCCGGCGGCTCCCGCAGGAGCAGCACGGCGGCCGCGAGCACGATCGACGCGCCGACGAGGCGGCCGGACGGGGACAGGAACCAGCGGGCCACGGTTTTCTATAATGACGAGAGAGGCTGCCGATGCCAATCTTCGAATACACCTGCAAGAGCTGCGGCCACCCGTTCGAGACGCTGGTGCGCCCGGGATCCACACCCGCCTGCCCCGCCTGTGCGAGCACCGAGCTCGAGCGTGAGACGTCGCTGCCAGCGGTGCACTCCTCGGGCACGCACCAGCTCGCGCTCAAGGCCGCCGCCAAGCGCGACAAGATCCGCGGGAGCGAAAACGCGCGCGCGCAGCGGGAGTACGAACTGCACCACAACGACTAGCGGCGGACGACTCCCGCGTCAGGGCACCATGAGCCGGGCGGTCGCGTTCCGCTTCGGCACCTGGCCCACGGGCACCCGCGCGACTTCCCTGAGCGTCCGCGCGTCGATCACGAACACCTGGTTGTCGCCCGCCGCCGCCACGTAGACGTAGTGCCCGTCGGGCGTGAAGGTCACCCACTCCGGGTGCTGGCCCACGAACACCCGGCCCACCTCTTTCAAGTCCGGCAGCGCATGCACGTACGCGTAGCCGAAGACCTTGCTCGTGGACCACAGGCGCGTGCCGTCTGGTGAAACCGCCAGGCCGTGCGCCGGCGCGCCCTGCAGGCCGTCCCGGTGCGGGTGCTCGCCCTCGATGTCGGGATGCTCGACGCGCGCGGTCTCCTTGCCCGTGGCGAAGTCGACCACCACGAACCCGTGGAAGTCCGACAACTGGACGTAGATGTTCCTGGTCGACCCGTCGGCGTGGGTGTCGAACGCCATGGGACGAATGCCCGCCGACAACGGGATCGTCCGCGCCAGCGTGTCGGTGGCCGTGTCCACGATCGAGATCGTCCGCCCCGGGATGGATCCGGCGACCGCCCAGCGGCCATCCGGGGTGACGTAGACGTTGTGGATGGCGCCGGTGACCGGCACCGTCTTCACGCGCGTGGCCGTCGTCGTGTCGATGACGTCCAGGGCGCCCGGTGCCTGGGCGATGCCGACGTAGACCTTCGCTCCATCCTTCGAGACGGCGACGTTGTTGGGCCGCCCGCTGAGCGGCACCCGCGCGGTGACCTGCAGCGACTTCGCATCGATGATGTCGAGCGTCTCGCGCGACTCGTTGCTGATGTAGAGGCGGCTGCCATCGGGCGCCGCGGTCACCCCGTGCGGGATCTCGACCCCGTGAATCACGCCGACGACATGGTTGGTGGCGGGGTCGATGAGGTGGGTGTCGTCACCCGCGGCGTTGGTCTGGATGATGCGGACGGCGGTACCGGCCGGCCCAGACTCCGCCGCCGCGTGGGCACCCCGAACCCAGTCCGCCATGGCCGTCCACTCCGGATCGGTCTGCGTGCGCCAGTGCTTGCCGCCGCCGTGGAACGCATCGCCTCCGGCCTGCCGGTCG
Source organism: Vicinamibacterales bacterium (assembly GCA_041394685.1). Taxonomy (GTDB): domain Bacteria; phylum Acidobacteriota; class Vicinamibacteria; order Vicinamibacterales; family UBA2999; genus VFZN01. The sequence goes on along the minus strand of JAWKHU010000034.1, from coordinate 123,349 downwards.
AGGGGGTGCAGCAGCAGGCGGCTGCCCATGGGGTTGCCCGGAGCCACCAGCGAGGCGGCCACCTCGAAGTTCTTCCGCGCCTGGGCGTCGGTCCACGCCGAGGCGCCCGGGGCCAGCGGCTCGAGCCGCAGGCGGGTGCCCACCTTGCCGGCAGGCAGGTGACCCAGCGCACCAGCCCCTCCCGCTGCTTCAGGAAGACGGGCTGCACCTGTGTCTTGAACGTCTCGAAGTCGAGGGCGGCCATGCGGGCCTCTGCCGTCCCCTGCGCCGCCGCGGGCGCCAGTGTGGCGGCCAGGAGCGCCGCCGCGAATCCGCCGATCCGGAGCCGAGCCGCCATCTGCATGGGAGCCGTCCTTTCGCGAAACCGGGAGCGCCAGTATAAGATCAAGCGTTTCCTGCAGGAGTATCGACGATGGCTTTGCCGACCGCGAGCGGGACCGCCCAGTGTCCCGAGTGTGTGGCCGACGTCACGCTGACCAACGTGATGCAGAACGAGATCGCCCAGTGCCCGGGCTGCGGCGCGGAGCTGGAAGTCACCGCGCTCGAACCGCTGACCCTCGAGCTGGCGCCACAGGAAGAAGAGGACTGGGGTGAGTGACCCGCGCGTCGGGGTCCTCTACAGCCGCGTCCGCGCCGAAGAGAAGCTGCTGTTCGAAGCCTTCGAGCGGCGGGGCATCTCGATCGAGCTGCTCGACGATCAGCAGCTGATCTTCGACATCACCGACGTCCAGCACCATCCCTACCAGCACTTCGACGTCATCGTCGAGCGGTGCATCAATCACAGCCGGGCGCTCTACAGCCTGAAGATCCTGAACGACCAGGGCGTGCGGACGGTCAACAGCGCGCTGGTGGCCGACATCTGCGGCAACAAGCTGATGACGACCAGCGCCCGCCGCTGCCGGCGTCCCGCAGCCGAAGGCGCTGGTGGCCTACACGCCCGAGAGCGCGCTGCAGGCCATCGAGCGGCTGGGATACCCGGCAGTGCTCAAGCCGACGGTGGGCTCGTGGGGCGGCTGCTGAGCAAGGTCAACGATCGCGACGCCGCCGAGGCCATCCTGGAACACAAGGACACGCTCGGCAGCTATCACCACTCCATCTTCTACATCCAGAGCATGTGAAGAAGCCGGGACGCGACATTCGCGCCTTCCGGTGGGGCCCGAGACCATCTGCGCGATCTATCGCACCTCGCCGAACTGGATCACCAACACCGCGCGGGGCGGCGCCTCGACCAATTGCCCCGTCACGCCGGAGCTCGCCGACATCTGCACGCGCGCCGCCCGCGCCTGCGGCGGCGGCGTCGTCGCGCTGGATCTGTTCGAGGATCCGGACCGCGGGCTGCTGGTCAACGAAGTGAACTACACCATGGAGTTCCGCAACTCGATTGCGCCGACCGGCGTCGACATCCCGGGCCGCATGGTGGACTTCTGCCTGGCCGTGGCACGCGATGGCTGGGATGCCGCCAACGGGTTCCCGGCCGGTGCGTCCACGAAGCTGGCCGCGATCTCGCTGGCGGAGGGCGCGTCGGTCTGACGCGGGCCGCAGATGACGCAGATGAACGCAGATGACTCGGGAGGGCGGGGTTGGGAGCGGCGGATGAGGAACGTGTGGGCGGTGGCAGCGCGGGTGTGGTGAGCGGCGCGGGCGGCACTCGGGTGTCGGCGTCGATCGTCGGCGCGTCCGGCTACACGGGCGGGGAGTTGCTCCGGCTGCTGCTCGGCCACCCGCACATCGAGGTGCGGCAGGTCACCAGCGAGCGGCTCGACGGCCAGTTCGTGCACTTCACCCATCCCAACCTGCGGCCGTCACCGGGCTCCGGACGCGCGCCGCTCAAGTTCGTCTCGTCCGCGGCGCTCGAGCCGTGCGACCTGTTGTTCCTCTGCCTGCCGCACGGCAGCGCCATGGCCCGCATCGAGGCGCTCTCGAGCCTGGCGCCCCGCATCGTCGATCTCAGCGCCGACTTCCGCCTGCGTGACGCGGGCGGGTACGACCGCTGGTACGGCGCGCCGCACGCGAACCCCTCGTGGCTCGCGCGCTTCGTCTACGGGCTGCCCGAGTTGCATCGGGCCGACATCACGGCGGCGACCCATGTCAGCGGCGTCGGGTGCAACGCGACGGCGACCACGCTGGCCGTGTGGCCGCTGGCGGCGGCGGGCCTGCTCGATCCCGATCGCGGCATCATCTGCGAGGTGAAGGTGGGCAGCAGCGAAGGGGGCGCCGCGTCCAGCGATGCCACCCACCATCCGGAACGTGCCGGCGTCATGCGCAGCTTCGCGCCGACCGGCCACCGGCACACCGCCGAGGTGCTGCAGGCCCTCGCGCTCCGAGGCGTGACCACCGACGTGCACCTGAGCGCCACGGCGGTGGACAACGTGCGGGGCGTGCTGGCGACGGCGCACGTCTTCGTCCGCGAGGGCGTGGCCGAGAAGGACCTGTGGAAGGCCTGGCGCGAGACCTGGGCCCGCGAGCCCTTCGTGCGCATCGTCAAGGAGCGTGCGGGGCTGTACCGCTACCCGGAGCCGAAGATCCTGAGCGGGACCAACTACGCCGACGTCGGGTTCGAGTTCGACGCCCGCACGCGGCGCGTGGTCGCGCTCTGCGCGATCGACAACCTCATGAAGGGTGCGGCCGGCACCGCGCTCCAGTGCGCGAACCTGATGCACGGCTGGCCCGAGACGACCGGCCTGGACTTCCCCGGCCTCCACCCGATCTAGCCCCAAGCCCCAAGCCCCAGGTCCCAAGCCCCAGGTCCCAAGCCCCAGGTCCCAAGCCCCAGGTCCCCAATGATCGTCCTCAAAGTCGGCGGTGGCACGAGCCTCGCCATCGACGCCGTCATCACCGATCTCGTCCAGATGAAGCAGGCGGGCACCGACATCCTGCTGGTGCACGGCGGCGCACAGACCACCAACCAGGTGGCCGAGGCCCTCGGGCATCCGCCGCAGTTCGTCACTTCCGAAAGCGGGCATGTCAGCCGCCGCACGGACCGCCGCACGCTCGAGATCTTCGAGATGGTCTACTGCGGGCACCTGAACAAGATGTGGGTCGAGAAGCTCCAGTCGCACGGCGTCAACGCCGTGGGGTTGTCGGGGCTGGACGGGCGCGTGTTCGAGGGCACGCGCAAGGACACGCTGCGCATCAAGGCCGACGGCCGCCGCATGGTGCTGCGCGACGACTGGACGGGCACCGTCGAACGCGTGAACACGCACCTGCTCCGCCTGCTGCTGGACGGCGGATACTTCCCCGTGCTCACACCACCTGGCGCCTCCACCGCGGGCGAGGCCATCAACGTGGACGGCGACCGGGCGGCCGCGATGGTGGCCGCCGCGTTCGGCGCCGACGCGCTCGTGATCCTCACCGACACGCCCGGCCTGCTGCGGGCGTTTCCCGACGAGTCCACGCTCATCTCGACCATCCCGCGGGCGGAAGCCAATCGTTTCATGCAGTATGCCGAGGGCCGCATGAAGAAGAAGGTGATGGGCGCGGTCGAGGCCATCGAGGGCGGCGTGAAGAAGGTGATCTTCGCGGACGGCCGCATCGATCAGCCGATCACGCGGGCCCTGGCCGGCGGCGGCACGCACGTCGAATAGTGGACGGGAGCCGCTGATGGCGGTCCATCCCGACTCTCTCGACTTCCGACTCCCGACTCTCGACACTTCCTTCCATGACCCCATCCCAGATCGAAGAGCACATCCTGGGCGGCACGACGGCGCGGCGCGGCGACGTGGTGTTCGCCAGCGGGAGCGGCTCCTGGCTGACCGACACCGAAGGCCGCCGCTATCTCGACCTGGCATCGGCGCAGGGCGTGGCGATGCTGGGCCATTGTCACCCGGCGGTGGCGGACGCGGTCGCGCGGCAGGCGCACACGCTGATGCTCTGCCCCAACTATCTCTACAACGACACGCGGGCGCGCTTCGCCGAGGCCCTGGCCGGTGTGCTGCCGAGCCACCTGCCTCACGCCTTCCTGTGCAACAGCGGCGCCGAGGCCGTGGACGGGGCCCTCAAGTTCGCGCGGCTCGTCACGGGGCGCGCGGCCTTCGTGGCGACCACCAGGGGCTTCCACGGCCGCACGGTTGGCGCGCTCTCGGTGACCTGGGAGCCGAAGTACCGGGACGGCTTCGGCCCGCTCCTCGAGACGACGCACGTGCCGTTCAACGATGCCGCGGCGCTGGACAGCGCCGTGACCGACGCCACGGCGGCCGTGATTCTCGAGGTCGTGCAGGGCGAGAGCGGGGTGAACCTCGGGCAGCCGGACTTCCTGGCCGCGGCGCAGCGCCTCTGCCGGGAACGCGGCGCGCTGCTCATCGTGGACGAGATCCAGACGGGCTTCGGCCGCACGGGGCGATGGTTCGCCGTCGAGCACGCGGGGGTCGAGCCCGACATCATGTGCCTCGCCAAGGGTCTTGGAGGCGGGTTTCCGATGGGGGCCATCGCCTACACCGCCCGCGTGCGCGCGGCGCTGACGCCGGGCGCGCACGGCACGACGTTCGGCGGCTCGCCGCTGGCGTGTGCGGCGGGCCTGGCGGCCATCGAGGCCTACCGGAACGACGGATTGATCGAGCGAAGCGCCGAGCTCGGTGCCGGCATGCTGGATGCCCTGCGGTCTGCGGTCGGGGCCCTGCCGGCCGTTCGTGAGGTTCGGGGCCTCGGCCTCATGCTGGCCATCGAACTGCGCACCAAGGTGGCGCCGGTGCTCAAGACACTGATGCTGGACCACGGCGTCATCGCCCTGCCGGCCGGCCCCACCGTGCTTCGCCTGCTCCCGCCGCTCGTGCTCACCGACGACGAAGCGGCGCAGGCGGTCCGCGCGATTGCGAGCACGCTGGCGTCAGCGGCGCCTGCCGCGCGGCGACGGCCCGTGGAGCCGGAGGCGCCATGACACGCACCGACGCGGTCGCTCTGGTGCACGGCCTCGTGGCCGTGCCGTCGCTGTCACGCCAGGAGGCCGCCGCCGTCCGCTGGCTGGTCGCACAGATGGAAGGTGCGGGCTACGACCGCGCCTTCGTCGACGGCGCCGGTAATGCCGTCGGTGAGATCGGCCCGGCCGACGCCGCGCGGGTCATCGTGCTCCTCGGTCACATCGACACGGTCCCGGGCAACATCCCGGTGCGTCTGGCGCGCGGCGCGGTGAACCCGGTGCTCGCCGGCGCCGGGTCGGACGACGCCACGGGCGACGTCCTGTTCGGGCGCGGAAGCGTCGATGCGAAGGGCCCGTTGGCCGCCTTCGTGGCCGCGGTTGCCGGCGTCGGGTCCGCACGCGCGCACGCCGCCAACGTCCGCATCGTGGTGGTCGGCGCGGTGGAAGAGGAAGCGGCGACGAGCAGGGGGGCACGGTTCGTGGCCGAGCGTTTCAACGGGCGGGACGAACCCGTGCCTGCCGCGTGCATCATCGGCGAGCCCAGCCACTGGCACCGCGTGACGCTCGGGTACAAGGGTCGCCTGCTGGTGGACCTGGCGGCGCGGCAATCCATGACCCACACCGCTGGCCCGGAGCAGGCGGTCGCCGAAGTGGTCGTGGACCTGTGGAACTGGGTGCGGCGGCACGCCGACGAGGCCAATGCCGGCGTCGATCGCCCGTTCGATCAGCTGAGCCCGAGCCTGCGCCGGTTCATCACCGGCAACGTCGAGGGCCTGACCGACACCGTGGACGCCCAGTTCGCGTGGCGCCTGCCGCTGGGCCTCGACGCCCAGGCGTTCGCGAACGAGGTGATCGCAGCCGTGCGATCGCGGCTCGGCGCCGGTGACGGTCCCGGCATCACGCTCACGGCCGGTGACGGCGGACAGGTCTGCGAGATCGGCGGCGCCAGGACTCACTGCACGCTGACCTTCCGCGGCTACGAGCCGGCCTGGAAGGGTGAGAAGTCCACCCCGCTCGTGCGCGCATTCCTCGCCGCCACGCGCCAGGCCCGGCCCGGCGCGCAACCCGGCTTCGTCGTCAAGACCGGCACCAGCGACATGAACGTCGTCGGCCCCGTCTGGCGCTGCCCCATCGTCGCCTACGGGCCCGGTGACAGCGCGCTCGACCACACCCCGGAGGAGCACCTGGAGCTGGACGAGTACTGGCTCGCCGTCCGGGTGCTGCAAGGTTGGTTGACGGGGCTGTTCATTGACGATTGATGATTGTCAATTGACGATTCATTGATGAATGGCGCACTGGCCCATTGCGCATTCGATGGCGCAATGCGTCAGTTTCCCAATGCGCCACTGCGATTGCGCCATTGCGGCAATACCCCAATGCGCCAATCAATCAACACTCGTCAATCATCAATCGTCAATGAAACGCCTTCCTGTTATCCACGGACGCCGGCGCGCCGGAGCAGCGCCATCATGGGGCACCAGCTGGTGAGCGCCGACTGGAATAAGTTGGCGCCGACGAAGAGCGTGAACCAGTAGAAGCGCGCGTCCACATACATGCCCAGCAGCACGCTGGCCATGACGAAGAAGCCCGCGATCAACCGGAGCATCGGTTCGACCGTCATCGGGCAGGCCCTCCTTCGGCCTCGGGAACGAACAGGACGGGCATCGTGCAGCCCGTCACCAGCGGCTCCCCGACGTGCGACAGCCACTGGCCGGAGCGCGGGGTGGGTGCGGGAACCACCACCCAGGTCGCACCCAGCGTCTCGCGGGCGCGGCTCACGTCGTCTGCCACCGCTTCCACCACGGAGCCACCGAGCCGGTCGGCCAGCCACGCCACCAGCGCCCGCGACCGCGGCGCACCGACGCGCGGGTCCACCAGGAGCATCGCGGACGCGAACGCGTTCTCCACAGGGGGCTGCTGGACGGCATGGGCGACCAGCAGCGGGACGCGCGTTTCGCGCAGCACCCGTTCGGCCACCGACCCCAGCCACCAGCGCGACGGACCGCGCCGTCCATGCGTGCCCATCACGACCAGGTCGGCCTCCGTGGAGGCGTGCAGGACGGCGTCGGGGGGCACGCGCGAGTGCACGAGGGTCTCGAACGGGTGCGTCGTATGCTGGCTCGCGAACGTGCGCAGGAAGGCGGTGGCGCGCTCACGGTTCGCGTGCGCCTCGCTCTCGAGCGTGTCCAGCTGCGCCTGCGTGAAGTAGGGCGGCGCGTCGAGCGCCTCGGCATGAAGCAGCCGCAGTACGGCGCCCGTGCGAGCCGCCAGGCGGCCCGCAAGGGCAATCGCACGCGGATGCGTCGCCGAAATCGACCGCCACCAGGATCCTGCGCACGTCGGGGGTCACGGTCATGCCTCCGCCGGCGTCCCGGCCGGCTCCGTCGCCGCCGCAGCCGCGTGGCGGTGAGTCAGGTAGTAGGTGATCGGCACCGTCATGCGGGAGAGCAGCAGCGAGGCCACCTCACCCGCCATCAGGGAGATCGCCAGGCCCCGGAAGATGGGGTCGAACAGCATGACGGCCGACCCGACGATCACGGCAGCGGCGGTGAGTGCCATGGGGCGGAAGCGCACGGCGCCAGCGTCCACCACCGCCTCCTCGAGCGGCATGCCGTCACGGACGCGCAGCTCGACGAAGTCCACCAGGATGATCGAGTTGCGGACGACGATGCCGGCGCCGGCGATGAAGCCGATCATCGACGTCGCGGTGAAGAACGCGCCCATGCCCGCGTGCGCCGGCAGGATGCCGACGAGCGAGAACGGAATCGCCAGCATGATGGTGAGCGGCGTGACGAACGACTGGAACCAGCCGACGACCAGGATGTAGATCAGCACGAGCACGGCGGCGAAGGCGATGCCGAGGTCCCGGAACACCTCGTAGGTGATGTGCCATTCGCCATCCCACTTCATCGCGTAGCGGGACGAGTCGAACGGCTGCCGCGTGTTGTAGATTTCGAGGCCGTAACCCTCGGGCAGCCGGAGCGCCGACAGCGCCCGGTTCATCGCCAGAATCGCGTAGACGGGGCTTTCGACCACACCCGCGACGTCGCCGGTCACGTAGGTCACGGGCTGCAGGTTCTTGTGGTAGAGGCTGGTCGCCTCGACCTCGTCGTGGATGCGCACGAGCTCGCCGAGCGACGTGCCGCGTCCGAGCTGCAGGCTCTCGAGCGCGCCGACGCTGCCCTGCTGCCCGCGCGGAAGCCGCAGGACTACCGGCACGGGCTCACGCGCGTCCGGGTCGTGAAGCAGCCCTGCGGGCGCGCCCGCGCCCGCCAGCCGCGTGACGGCCATCACCTCGGCCGCGGTCACGCCGGCCGCGCCGGCCTTGTCGGCATCCACCTCGAATCGCTGCTTCGGCCGGTCGGCCTCCACATACCAGTCGACGTCGACGACGCCGTCGGTCGCCTCGAAGACGCTCCGCACCTGCGCGCCACCTCGGTCCGGCGCGCACGGTCGGGCCCATACACTTCGGCCACCAGTGTCTGCAGGACCGGCGGCCCCGGCGGAATCTCGACGACCTCGATCTCCGCGCCGACCGACGCCGCGACGGGCTGGAGACGCTCGCGGAGGCGCACCGCGATGCCGTGGCTCTGGATGCTCCGGTCGTCCTTCGGCGTGAGCATCACCTGCACGTCGGCCAGGTGCGGTTCCTGGCGCAGGAAGTAGTGCCGCACCAGCCCGTTGAACGTGTACGGCGAGGCCGTCCCCGTGTAGCTCTGCGCGCTGACCACGTCCGGGTCCCCGAGCGCCGCGTCCGCCAGCGTGCCGACGGCGCGGCTGGTCGTCTCGAGCGGCGTGCCTTCGGGCATCCGGACGACGACCTGGAGCTCGCTCTTGTTGTCGAACGGCAGCATCTTGACGGTGACCAGGCCGGTGGGCACCAGGACCATGGCCGCCAGCAGCAGGACTGCGACCGCCCCCAGGAACGCCCACCGCCGTGCGGGATTCGTGATGAGCGTGGCCATGACCCGTCGGTACGCGGCGGTCAGCCGATCGTCGCCTTCGTCGTGGTGCCCCGCGCTCGTACCGAGCAGCCGGACGGCCGCCCACGGCGTGACGATGAACGCAACCAGCAGCGAGAAGAGCATCGCGGCCGTGGCGCCGACGGGAATCGGCCGCATGTAGGGGCCCATCAGGCCGCCGACGAACGCCATGGGCAGGATGGCGGCCACCACCGTCAGCGTGGCGAGGATGGTCGGGTTGCCGACCTCGTCCACGGCGCGCACGGCGATGTCCTCCATCGACAGACGCCCGCCCGACAGCCGGGCGTGCCGCACGATGTTCTCCACCACCACGATCGCATCGTCTACGAGGATGCCGATGGAGAAGATCAGGGCGAAGAGCGTGATGCGGTTCAGCGTGTAGCCGTAGAGATAGAACACGAAGAGCGTGAGCGCCAGCGTCACGGGAATGGCCGTGAGCACCACCAGCGACTCGCGCCGCCCCAGCGCGAACCAGATGAGGATCGACACCGAGATGACGGCGATGAACATGTGCCAGAGCAGCTCGTTCGACTTGTGCTCGGCCGTTTCGCCGTAGTTGCGCGTCACCGAGACCTGCAGGTCGTCGGGCAGGATGTAGCCCCGCAGCGTCTCGAGCTTTGCCTCCACCGAGCGGGTGAGCTCGATGGCATTGGTGCCGCGCCGCTTGGCGATGGACACCGTGACGGCCGGCACCGCACGGCCCGGGGACGGATGGTAGAACACGTAGTCTACGGGCTCGCCGGCCTCGTCCGTCACGCGGGCGACGTCGCCCAGGCGCACGGGCGCCCCTCCGGACGCGCCGACGACGATGGCCTCGAGGTCGGCGACCCGCTGGGGCCAGCCACCGGCCTCGATGCGTGTGGCCTGGTTGCCGGACACGACGTCGGACGCCGCGCCCCGTGCGTTCGCCCGGGTCAGCGCCTCCTGGACGGCCAGCGGATGCAGCCCGCGGGCGGCCAGGGCGGGCGGGTCGATCTCGACACTCACCTGGCGCGGGCGCCCGCCGATCAGCGTGACCTCGGAGATGTCAGGAATCTCCTTGAGCGACTCCTGCAGCTGCGCGGCCAGCTGGCGCAGCGTGTGGTCATCGTAGCGCTCGCCCCACAGCGTCAGCGCCATGACGGGCACGTCGTCGATCGACCGGGCCCGGACCATCGGCGGCGAGGCCTCTGGCGGCAGCAGGCCCGCGGCGGACTGCAGCTTCTGGTTGACGCGGACGAGCGCCCGGTCGTCGTCTTCGCCCACGTAGAAGCGGGCGACGATCATCGCCCGGCCGGGGCTCGAGGTCGAGTAGAGGTACTCGAGGCCGGGTACCTCCCACAGCAGCTTTTCGAGCGGGCGCGTCGCGCGCTGCTCCACCTCGGACGGCGATGCGCCGGGCAGGTCCACGAACACGTCCACCATGGGCACGATGATCTGCGGCTCCTCCTCGCGCGGCAGCGCCACGCCGGCGTAGACGCCCAGCAGCAGCGAGGCGACGATGATCAGCGGCGTCAGCTTGGAGTGCACGAAGGCCGCCGCGAGGCGGCCCGCCACGCCGTAGCGGCCGCTCATGGCCGTGCTCCCGCCGCGTCCGCCGACGCGCCCCGCACCGGGCGCCCGTCTTCGAGGCCCGGTGGCGGGTCGGCCACGACCCGATCACCAGCCATGAGGCCGGCCAGGATCTCCACGCGATCGCCGGACGTCTCCCCGACCGATGCCATCCGCAGCCGGGCACGGCCCTCGCCGTCCAGCACGAACGCGTAGCTCAACTGGCCCCGCCGGACGATGGCCGCCCGCGGCGCGGACAGGACCTCGCGCGCGGTGCCGAGCAGGCGGACGCGGCCGAACTGCCCGGAGCGCAGCGACAGACCCGGCGGCAGGTCCAGCTTCACCAGGAAGCTATGACGCTCCGGATCGACGCTGGACACCTCGCTCACCGTGGCGGACTGCCACGCGTCCGCGGCGGTGTCGTCGAGGCGGACCTGGGCGTCGGCGCCCACCGTCACGCCCTGGGCGTGGGACTCGTCCACGCGGGCCTCGAGGCGGAAGCGTGACGTGTCGTCCAGCGTCAGGAGCGGGGCGCCCGGCGCAGCCAGTGTGCCCGGGTCGGCGTGTCGCGCGGACACGATGCCGTCGAAGGGCGCCGTGATGCGTGCGTACGACGCGCCGACCTCGGCGGCCTGCGCACCCGCGCGCGCCGCCGCCATCCCCTGCTCCGCTTCCGACACCCTGGCCGTCGCCCCGGCAACCCGTGCCTCGGCGGCGGCCAGACCGGCCGTGGCCTGATCGAGCTCCTGCGCGGTGGCCGACTTGCGCTCGGCCAGCGACTGGATGCGATCGAAGGTGGCGCGCGCGAGGACCAGCGCCGACCGGGCCGCGTCGAGCTCCGCGCGTGCGGCGTCGTGACCGAGGCCCGCGGCAGACGCCGAGGCCGCTGCCCGGGTCTGCTGGGCGTCGAGCTCGCGGCTGTCGAGGACGACGAGCGTCTGCCCGCGCGACACGCGATCGCCGGCCGAGACGCGCACCTCGGTCACCGGCGCGAGCACACGGCTCGAGAGCACGGCCGTCTGGCGCGCGCGCACCACGCCGCCGGCTTCGTAGCTGGTGGGCCACTGCACCGTCTCGACGCGCACCAGCCGGGCGTCGATCGGGTCGCCGGCCTCCGCAGCGGGCGGCTCGGGCGCCGCCTGGCACGCCGCGAGGCCGAGGACCGCGGCGCAAACGGCGCAGGCTGCGACCGCCCGGACGAACGTTCTTGAGAGCGTCACGTTACTGTCTCCTCCCGATCGCGCGGTCGAGCGCGGCCTGCGCCGAGATCCGGTCGGCCAGCGCCGCGACGCGCGTGGTTTCCGCGCTCAGCACGGCCGCCGCCGCCCTGAGCACGTCCTGCACACCGGCCATGCCGGCGTCGTATCGATCCCGCACGATGCGCTGGCGCTCGCGCGCCTGCGCCACGGTGGTCGCCGCCACGCGCTCGCGCGCCTCGGCGCTCTCCAGCCGCCGGACGGCGGACAGCACGTCCACTTCCACGGCCGCGCGGGCCTCGTCGAGCGCCGCGCGTGCCCGGAGTCCGGAGGCGGCGGCCGCGCGCTGCGCCGCGCGCTGCGCCAGCCCGGTCGAGAAGCTCCAGCGCGCCTCGCCGCCAACGACCCACGACGACGCGCGGTCGGAGATGGTGAGGCCGTCGTACTGATAGCTGGCCTGGGCGCCGATCTGCGGCCACCACGCGCTGCGCGCCTGCCGGCGCCCGGCATCGCTCACCGACACCGCCGCATCGGCCTCCCGCAGATCGGGCCGCTGCTGCAGCGCGGCCTCGGCGAGAGCCTTCCAGTCGCGCGGCGCGGCGGCGACGGCCGGCGCCGGTTCCTGCACGTCGTACTCGGCGTCAACGGGCGCCCCCGCAGCCGATTGAGCGTGGCGCGCGCGATGGCCGCCTGCCCTGCCGACTCGATGACCTGCTGCCGCATGCCGGCCAGATGGACCTGCAGGGCGAGCACGTCGGCTTCGGTGACCGTGCCGGCGTCGCGCCGCCGTTCGGCGCGCCCGACGTCCTCGACCGCGGCGTCCACGGCGGCACCGGCCGCGCGCTGCGCGGCGTCGGCGGTGAGGACCTGTCCGTACGCGGCGGCGACCTGCTCGGCGAGCGCGAGCGCGACCGCGTCCCGTCCGGCCTCGGCCATGCGTGCCGCGGAGCGCCGGGCGGCCACGCCGGCGGCGGTCCGCCCGCCGTCGAAGAGCACCTGCTCGACCGACACGGCGCCGTGGAAGAAGCCGATGGGGTCCGGACGGTTCAGGGCGTCGATGGCGAAGTTGCCCGCCGCGAAGCGGCGAGCCGACAGCAGGGAGCTGAACACGAACACCGGCGCGTTGCCGCGCTGCCAGCTCTCGGTGAGGGTCACCCTCGGAAGAATCCCGCCCGGGTCTCGTCAACGCGGGCGGCAGCCTCGTCAGCGCCCGCACCGGCGGCCCGAAGGCCGGGGTTCTGCGCCAGGGCCTCGGCCACCGCGCGGTCGAGCGGCAATACCTCCTGCGCACCGGCGGCCACCGGCGCCCCCAGGGCGAGGGCGGCGGCCACGAGCATCGCTCCTTGCACTCTCATTGCCCTCAGGGATGCAAAGGCGCCGGAATCGGTGACATCGGCGCGCGGCCCCGAGGACGGGCTTGGTATGATCGCCCGGTCCCCGAATGCCTGCGTCACCGCCAGCCGAGGCACCCGACCGGTACGCCGACCTCATTCGCCAGCTCGATGGCGCAAACGACGGCGCCGCCATGGAGCGGCTGCTCACCGATGCGCAGGCGCTCGCGTACCGGTTCAGCCTGCTCGTGTGCGGGCACGCCGAGGACGCGGAGGATGCCATGCAGGACGCGCTCCTGCAGACATACAAGAACGCGCGCCGCATCCGCCAGCCGCGAGGGTTCCGGACCTGGCTGTACCGGACGGTGAAGAACGCCTGCCTGATGTCCCGCCGGACCAAGGCGCAGCAGATGACCCGGATGGCGTCACTCGATGCCGATGATGCGCCCGAGGTGCCGGCCGGCGACCCCGATCCGGAGGCGCAGACGGCCGCAGCCCTGGAACGGCGGCGCTTCCAGGCGGCGTTCCGCCAGTTGCCCCGTCCCTATCGGCTCGTCGCGTTCCTGCGCGACGTCGAAGGGCTCTCGACGCGTGAGGCCGCCGACGTCATGGGGATCACGGAAGCGAACGTGAAGCAGCGCCTGCACCGCGCGAGGCAGATGCTGAAGGACGCGCTCGCATGAGCCGCCGCCGCGCGGACGAGCACTGCGACATCTCGCTCCTCCACTGGTCGCAGTACCTCGACGGCGAGTTCAGCACCGCCGCCTGCCGCCGCTGCGAAGCGCACCTCGCCGAGTGCCCCGCCTGCCGCGCCAGGCTCCGCGACGTGCGCCACACCGTGCGGGCCTGCCGCACCGCAGGCCGCATCGCGCTGCCGCAGGAGGTCCGGTCCCGCGCCCGCAAGCGCACCCAGGCCCTCCTCGCCGGCAAGGCAAAGGGGCGCTGAACCTTCTGAATTCAGAATTCAGAATTCTGAATTCAGAAACCCTCCCACTTGTAGATGAACCCGCTCGACGAGGGCAGGACGAACCCGGCGTAGTTGCCGTCGCCTGCGTGCAGCGCGGTCGGGTCGTCGATGCCGTTGGTGCCGGCGGGCGCGATGTCGTTCACGCGGTCCAGGTCGGCCAGCTTCACCCACCGGCCGGGAACACCCAGCCGCAGGTGGACGGGCACCGGGAATCCCTCGAAGTTCATCAGGATCACCAGCGTGTCGAACGCCGCGCCGGTCGGCCTTGCACGCCAGCCGACCACCGACCTGCCGCCGCCATGCCCGTCGTCCATCCACGGCCCCAGGATCCAGGCAAAGCGGCCGTCGCCGGCCGGGTCGAAGCCGGACATGCGCAATCCGGGATAACGGCGCCTGAGGTGAACGAGCCGCCGGGTCCACTCGTGGAAGCCGGAGGACTCGGGCGGGTCGGGCCAGTCGAAGCTGACGAACTTCGCCCGGCGCTCGACACCGAACTCCTGTCCCATGTACAGCATCGGCTGGCCCAGCGCGACGAGCGACGCGAACAGGCCCAGCCGCGCCTTCCGCTCGCGCGTGGCGGGTTGATCGAGCTGCGGGTTGGTGCCCACCTCGTAGGGCACGCTCGTCTCGTCGTGGTTCTCGACGAAGTTCACGACGTTGTTCGTATGGGCGGCGAAGGACGCGCGCGAGAAATAGAAGATGTCGCCGAGGCTGCCACGATCCGGCGGCCGGTCGTCGAACACGCCCTCGCGCAGCAGCGCCTTGAGACGATCGTGGAACGGGTCGCACCACTGCGCGAACCCGTTCCAGCCCTCGAGGTTCAGGTCCGCCTCGTTGGGCAGGTTCTCCGCGATCAGGACCGTCCGCGGGCGGAAGCCGCGCACCTCGTGCGCCAGCCGGCGCAGGAAGTCGTGATCCATCCACCGGCTGTTGGTCGCGTCGAAGCGGAACCCGTCCACGTGATACTCGGCGAGCCACGTCTTGCAGGCGTCGATGAGCATGTGCTGCACCTCGGCCCTGCCGGTGTCCACGCGGTTGCCCCAGTCGGTGGCGCCGCCGAAGTAGAGGCCGCCGTCGCCGGAGAACTCCTCGTCCGGATGCTCCAGCACCATGTGCCACAGCGGATTGAACGTGCTGCTGGTGTGGTTGAAGACCTGATCCAGGATGACGGCCATGCCGCGGCGGTGCGCCGCGTCCACGAGCCGCCTCAGATCGTCGGGGCTGCCGAAGTCGCGCTCCACGGTGAGGTACAGCGACGGGTCGTAGCCAAGGCTCGACGGCCCCTGCGGCGACGGCACCTCGGCCAGCGGCATCAGGCAGAGCGCGTTCACGCCGAGCCGATCGAAGTAGCCGCTCTCGAGGCGATCGGTGATGCCGTCGAAGCGGCCGCGGTGCGCGTCGGCGATGCCGGCATCCCCCTCGGTGAAGCCGTACACGCTCAGCTCGTACAGCACCAGGTCGGCGATGTCCGGCGTCTCCCAGCCGGCGTCCTGCCACGCGAACCCGCCTGGATCGTGCACGACGGCGTTGTTGTAGCCAAAGTCCGGTCCCAGCTGGCGCGCATACGGGTCGGTGAAGTGCTGCCGCAGCCGGTTCTCGTCGTCCGCGGGCACGCCGCCGTAGACGAAGAACTTACTCGTCACCGGGGCCGCCTCGGGCACCACGCCGAGCCAGGTGTTCGGGTAGTCGAAGTAGCCGCGATGCAGCCGGAGCTCCACCATGCCGACGGGATGGCCGGTCTCGTGGCCCGGCCGCTGCCAGTCGTTGAAGCTGCCGGCGACGTACGCGCGCGGCGTTCGGGTGATAGAAGCCGAAGAGCACCCCGCCCGCATCCAGCGCCTGGCTGCCCAACCCCGAGAGCCCGCCGCTGCCGGGAACGTAGCGGCCAGGCGTGAACCGCAGGGTCCGCAGGAACGTCGCGGCGCTGTCGCGCTCGGGCGCGCGTGGCTCCATCGGGTAGATGAAGGGCTTCTCCCCGTGCACCACACCTCCGTGAGCCGCGGGCCCTCGGGATCGCTGATGGGCCGGAAGCGCCGCTCGAGGCCCGCTGGTTCGCAGGGCCCATCCGCACCGTCGGCCGCCACGAAGGTGAACTGCGCACGGGAGGCCTGGAAGTCGAAGACATCGCCGAACGCGTCGGCGCGGGTGGGCGCGACCACTTCCACCGTCTCGGAGCCCCGTGCACCGGATCAGCAGCCGCACATCCGCGAACCCGTGCGTGTTGCGATAGTGAATGACGGCTCGAAGCGGCATGGGTCGATCCTTTCACCCCGGCGACGGCTCGCGCACGAGGACGGCGCGACTGTAGATCAACTGGAATCCGGCGCGCTGCACGTTGGCCTGCGAGGGCGAACCGGGCTGCGTGGTCACGACCGCAAGGTCGCATCCGCACGCTCGCGCCGCGGCGAGCCGCGTGCGGAGGAGCGTGGACTGCACGCCCTGCCGCCTGAAGGCGGGCAGCGTCGCCGCCCCGCACAGCAGCGCCACGCCGCTCTCGACGAACAGGCTGGCGGCGCCGGCCACGCCGCCATCGATGCGGGCGATCAGCGCCAGCACGCCAGGGGACGCGCAGAAGCGGCGGAAGTTGGTCACGAGCGCCTCGCGGGCAAAGGTTTCGTGCGAGGGTGGACCGTCGAACACGTCGGGCTGCGAGAAGGCATCGGTCAGCGTCTCGATCCACAGGTCACGTTCCTCCAGAGCCGCCTCCTGCACGGCAATGGCGCCCGGAGGCGGCGCCGCGGCATCGTCGAGCCGACGGGCAAGGACGTTCTCGAACCCGACCAGCCGGTATCCCCGTCCGGTGAGCGCACTGGCCGCCTCGGGGCTGGCCAGCGTGGACAGCTCCACCTGCAGCGGACAGCCGCGAGCGTCGTGCACGGCCTCGATGGCGGCGAGGGCCTCTGGGTCGGGCGGACCATCGAAGCCGACGGCGATGGCCTTGTTGAAGGGTGAGCCCGAGCCGGCCAGGGCGACCGTGCCGCCGCCGATGGACCAGGTGACCACCTCCGGCTCCCCGTCAGCCCGCGCGGCATCGGCCATGGTCGAGACCAGCACGGCTTCCACCCCGTCGATACGGCGGGCCAGCGTTGCCGAGGCGGTGATGGGACCCATGGGGTCACCCAGTCTAGCGGAGGCCGCCGCCGGGCCGGAGGCCGATTCGGAGGCGGCGAAGCCTTGACCCGGTCCGCCCGACGTGGCAATGTCCGGGGCCATGCCACGATACCTGCCTCTTCTGGTCCTGGCCACCGGCTTGGCCGCGTGCAGCTCTCAATCTCCCGAACAGCAGATCGTTGCCGATGCGGCAGACGCCCTCGGCGGCCGCGATCGCATCGAGGCCGTCTCCACCCTGGTCCTCGAAGGCGAGGGCACCAACTGGAACATGGGCCAGGACATGACGATGGAGGCGACGGGACAGATGTTTGCCATCACGGGGTACCGGCGGGCCGTGGACCTCGAGAACGGCCGCATGCGCGTCGAGCAGACACGGACGCCGAACTTCCTCTACTACCAGGGACAGGCCTCGCAGAGCCAGGCATACGGCCTGGACGGCGACGTCGCCTACGCGCTGCCCGCGTCCGGGGCCCCGGTGCGCACGTCAGCCCAGACGGCCGCCGACCGCACCATCGAGCTGTACCACCACCCGCTGGTGCTGGTGCGCGCTGCCCTCGGGCCGCAGGCCGTGCTGGCCAACGCCCGCACCGAGGGCGCCGAGCAGCTGGTTGACATCACGCTGCCGTCGGCAGGCACCTTCACCCTTGCCGTCGATGCAGCGACGCACCGCCCGACCCGCATCCGCTCCGACGCCGCACATCCCAACCTGGGCGACGTCGTGATCGAGACGCGCCTGGAGGACTACGCTGCGGCGGGCGAACTCCAGCTGCCGCAGCGCCTCACCACGAGCGTCGATCGCTTCAAGATCGCGGAACTGATGCTGTCGCGTCCGACGGTCAACGGCGAGACCGGCGAGCTCGCCGCCCCGGCCGAGGTCAGCGCGGCCGCAGTGCCCGGCACGCCGGCCCCGCGAGTCGAGGCCGAGGAACTGGCGCCAGGCGTCTGGCGGCTGGCGGGCCAGTCGCACCACAGCGCGCTCATCGAGTTCGACGACCACCTCATGCTCGTGGAGGCGCCGCAGAGCGAGGCCCGCACGCTGGCGGCGATCGAGCAGGCGCGGGAACTCGTGCCGGGCAAGCCGCTCACGCAGCTGGTCAGCACCCACCATCACTTCGATCACTCCGCGGGCCTTCGGGCGGCGGTGGCCGAGGGCCTCACGGTCATCACCCTGCAGCCGAACGTCGCGTACTACGAGGAGGCGGCGTCGCGGCCGCATACCCGCCAACCCGATCGGCTGGCAGGAGCCCGAAGCCGCTGGCCATCGAGGGCGTGGACGACACCCGCGTCATCGAGGATGGCACGCGCCGGGTCGAGCTGTACCACATCGACGGCAACCCGCACGCCGACACGCTGCTGATGGCGTACCTGCCGCGCGAGCGCCTGCTGATCGAAGTGGACGCGTTCAGCCCGGGTGCGTCCGCGAATCCGCATCGCCGCCAACCTGCTCGAGCAGATTCGCGCACGGAAGCTGCGCGTCGATCGCATCATCTCGCTCCACGGCCCCAACGCCACGTTCGAGGAGCTCGTGCAGGCGGTGCCGGCGTCATGAGGCATACCGGCACCGGCCTGGCCCTGCTGGCGGCGGCGCTCGTCTCGGTTCCGCCCGCACGGGCGCAGGAGCCGACCCCGGCCCCGGCACCGGCACCGGCACCGGCACCGGCCAACCAGGAAACCTACGTCCCGCGGGTGGGACAGCCGGGCAAGGACGTGGTGTGGGTGCCGACACCGCCCGCCCTCGTCGAGAAGATGCTGGACCTGGCGAAGGTCACCCCGGACGACCTGGTGATGGACCTCGGGTCGGGCGATGGACGGAACATCATCGCCGCTGCCCGGCGCGGCGCTCGCGCCGTCGGGGTGGAGTTCAACCCGGACCTCGTCACGCTGGCCAACCGCCGTGCGGCGGACGAGGGGGTGGCCGACAAGGCGCACTTCGTCCAGGGCGACATGTTCACGGCCGACATCTCGAAGGCCACGGTCATGGCCGTCTTCCTGCTCACCACCAACATGGACCGGCTCGTGCCGAGCTTCCAGTCCATGGCGCCCGGCAGCCGCATCGTTGCCAACACGTTCGGGTTCACCGAGTGGGACCCCGACGAGCGCGCGGTCGTCGAGGCGCCGGTCTGCTCGGACTGGTGCGAGGCGCTCCTCTGGATCGTCCCGGCGGCCGCGTACGGCGACTGGCGACTCAGCGCCGACGAGACGCTCCACCTGACGCAGGTCCACCAGGTGCTCTACGGGTCGATGACCTCCGACGACGGGACGTTCGAGGTGTCGAAGGCCAGGGTGCGGGGGTACGACATCACCTTCACCGTCGACGGACGCACGTTCACGGGCCGGCTGGACGGCGAACGGATGACCGGCACGGTGACGGGGGCGGATGGCCGGCGCGCGGACTTCCGCGCCGAGCGTACGTTCAAGCCGGAATAGCCGCCGCTAGCCGACCACGGCCTCCAGCAGGTCGGCGACGGCATAGACGGGCAGGTCGCGCGCGGAGGCGGAGGGCTGCAGGATGCCGCGGTCGCGGAACTCGATGCCCGATCCCGGCACCAGGTCCACCACCGTTCGCGAGACACACACCTCGTACGGCGCCGCGAGCGCCGCCAGGTCCGCCGACACATCGAAGACCGGCCCGCCGCGCAGGGCAGGCGCGCACTCGCCGATGTGCACACCTGCCGTTGCCACGACACCGGAGGCGCGCGCGGCGTCGAGGATCAGGGTTCCACTGGTGACGGCTCGGCCCGGACCGTCGAAGTAGGCAACCAGCCGATCCGGCGCCGACTCGACGAGGTGGCCGCGGGCGCGCTGCACCTGTTCCTCGAACGCGTGCCGCACGGGCGCGACGCCGCCCTCGACGCGGATCGTGAGCACGGTGGCCAGGACGCGCTCGACGGACGCGGGCGCCTGGCGCGTGGCGAGGAACCGCTCGATCTCGGCCAGCATCGCGTCCTGGTCGCCGACGAACGGCAGGTGGTCGTCGCCCGGCTGCTCCACGAAGCGGGCGCCCGCAATGTGCGATGCGAGGTAGCGGCCCTCCTCGACCTTGAGGCAGCGGTCGCCCGACCGGTGCAGCACCAGCGTAGGCACGCGCACGCTGGTCAGCACGCCGCGAATGTCGATGGCGGCGTTCATCCGGGTGAGCGCGACGGCCGCACCGGGACTGGCGCCCATCCGCAGGTACGACGCCCACCACTCGCGGACCCCCGGGTCGTCGGCCCGCGAGGGCGCGCGATCGTCCACGCCCACCGGCCCGCCCCACTCGTCGAGGATCGTCTGGCAGAAGCGATCGCGCTCGTCGGACGTCACGCCCCAGGGATAGTCCACGTCGACCAGCCGGCGGGCGTAGCTGCCGATCATGACCAGCGCCTCGGTGCGATCGGGGTGCGTGGCCGCGAAGAGCGAGCACAGCGGGCCGCCCTCCGAGACGCCCAGCAGCACCGCGCGGCGCGAGCCCGCGGCCTCCATCACGGCCCGCACGTCGTCCATCCGCTGCTCCAGCGTGGGCAGCTGATCCAGCGAGACGCGATCGGAGAGCCCCGTCCCGCGCTTGTCGAACAGGATGAGACGAGCCATCCCCGAGAGGCGCTCGAGGAAGCTGGCGAAGCTGGGCTCGGTCCAGAAGCACTCGAGGTGCGACACCCATCCCATCACGAAGACGAGGTCGATGGGACCGGAGCCGATCACCTGATAGGCGATGTTGACGTGGCCGCTGTGCGCGTAGCTCACCCGCGGGGCCGCGACCGGCGGCATGGCCGTCACGTCTGCGGCCACGACGGGCGCGATGAAGCGGTAGCCGCGGCGATGCGCCGTCTCGATGAAGCGCGGCTCGCCGGCGTCGTCGCCGAGCGCCTTGCGGAGCTCGCGGATGCTGCTCTTGAGCACGGCATCGCCGACGAAGACGTCGGGCCACAGCGCCGAGAAGAGCTCCGTCTTCGGCACGAGGCGGCCCGCGCGCACCGCCAGGTAGTGCAGGAGCGCAAACGCCTTGGGCGTCAGCGCCACGACGTGGTCGCCGCGATACACGTGGCCCGCAGCCGGATCGAGCCGGTAGGGACCGAAGGTGAGGACGCGATCCGTCATGGCAGAGCTGGTCGTGACGCTCGAATCGTGGATTGTACTTCGGTCGCCCCTCTTACCGAATTCTCACCGTTCCCTGACCGCCGGGTGACGTCTCCAGGCGCGTCGTCTCCGTATCTTGCTCACAGGTCACACCGAGGAGACGTTCAGCCATGCACTCCAGCTTGAGATACACCGCCCTGTCCGTTGGCCTGTCGGCGCTCGTCGCCACGACCGCGGCTGCCCAGACCGCCGCCGTGCCGCAGCACAAGCACTACGACAAGCCGCCCGGCTACGACCAGGCCGTGCCTGGCCGCCCCCTGGCCCCGCGGCTTCAGAACCTCGGCGTGCACACGTTCCCGGTATCGACCGGCGATGCGCGCGCCCGGCAGTTCATGAACCAGGGCCTCAACCTCACGTACGGCTTCAACCACGCCGAGGCGGCGCGCGCCTACGCGGAAGCCGCACGGCTCGACCCGTCGCTGGCGATGGCGTTCTGGGGCCACGCGCTGGTCCTGGGGCCGAACATCAACGCCGCCATGGAACCCGACGCGGAGCCCACCGCGTTCGCGCTGGTGCAGCAGGCCGTGGCGCTGAAGGACGGCGCCACGCCGCGCGAGCGCGCCTACATCGAGGCGCTGGCCGTCCGCTACACGGGCAAGCCCGAGGACCGGGGACGCGCGGACCGCGCGTACGCCGATGCGATGAAGGCCCTCGTGTCCGCGTTCCCCGACGACCTGGACGCGCGGACGCTCTACGCCGAATCGCTCATGGATCTCCAGCCGTGGAACTACTGGACACGCGACGGCGTGGCCCGGCCCGAAACGCGTGAGGCCCTCGCGCAGCTCGAACAGGTCCTCGCCCGCAACGAGAACCATCCCGGCGCCCTGCACCTCTGGATTCACCTGTGGGAGCCCACCGACACGCCGGAGCGGGCCGAGGCCGAAGCCGACCGCCTGCTGCCGCTCATGCCCGGCGCGGGGCACATCGTCCACATGCCCGCGCACATCTACCAGCGCGTGGGACGACACGCCGACGTCATCCGCGTGAACCAGATGGCGGCCAAGGCCGACGAGGACTACATCGCGCAGTGCCGGGCGCAGGGCCTCTACCCGCTCGGGTACTACCCGCACAACGTGCACTTCATCTGGATGGGGGCCAGCGCGTCGGGCCAGCGCGCGCTCGCGCTGGAATCGGCGCGGAAGGTCGCGTCCACCATCCCGGCCGAAGCCCTGCAAACCGTTCCCATCCTGCAGGGATTCGTCGTCGTCCCCTACTGGGCCATGGTCCGCTTCAGCGAGTGGGACCGCATCCTGGCGGATCCGGGCCCGACGTTCGAGACGGCGTTCACGCGCGGGGCCTGGCGCTTCGCGCGCGCGATGGCGCTGACGGCCAGGGGCCGCCTCGACGAAGCCGAACAGGAGCGCCAGGCGCTGGTGGCCCTGGTCGGCGACCCCACGCTCGACGGGCAGACGACGTTCTCGACCAACACCGGCGAGGCGATCCTGCGCATCGCACCCGAGGTTGTGGCCGGCGAGATGGCCGCGCGACGGAAGGACTGGGACGCGGCGCTCCTCCACCTGGAACGCGCCGTCCGCTACGAGGACGCGCTGGACTACCAGGAACCGGCCGACTGGCACGCACCGGTGCGGCAGAACCTTGCCGCGGTGCTGATGGCGGCCGGCCGCGCCGACGAAGCGGAGGCCGTGTACTGGGAAGACCTGCGGCGGAATCCCGAGAACGGCTGGTCGCTCTTCGGCCTGGCCCGCGCGCTCGAGGCCCAGGGAAAGACCGAACAGGCGGCCGAGGCCGACGCCCGGTTCCGCATCGCCTGGAAGGATGCCGACGTCACGCCGTCGGCCGAGAAACCCGTCACCGTCACCATGGAGGTGCGCCGATGAGCGCCATCGCCACGAGGCCCTACGCGGTCGGCCCGAACGAGGGCCGCAACCTGCCGCTGGCGCGGCTCGGCACCGTGCACAAGATTCCGTCGATGGCCACCAACGGACTGGTGGCCATCGTCGAGCACACGCTGCCGGCGCACGCGCTGGCCGCACCGCTCCACCGCCACACCTACGAGGACGAGTTGTCGATCGTCCTCGAGGGCAGCCTGGGGGCGCTGCTGGGCGGAGACATCGTCATCGCGCCCGCGGGCTCCTACGTCGTCAAGCCGCGAGGCCAGTGGCACACCTTCTGGAACGCGGGCGAGACGGAGCTGCGCTTCATCGAGCTGCTCCTGCCCGGCGGCTTCGAGGGCTACTTCGAGCGCCTGTCGCCGCTGCTGTCCGCCGCGGGCGGGCCGGACCCGGCGGCCATCCAGAGCCTGGCCGGCGAGCACGGCATCGAGTTCGACTTCGACAGCGTGCCGGAGCTATGCGAGCGGCTGGGGTTGAGTTTCGGACAACAGGATGGAGCAGGGCGAATCTGATGATCTGGAGATGTGGTGATCTGGAGAAGGAATCGAGAGATCTGGTGATGTTGGGATCTAGCTGATGATCTGGGGGACCATCACCAGATGGTCCCCCGATCGACACATCTTTCGATCGAACGCCAGCTCACCAGATCACGACATCGCCAGATTCGCGAGAATCTGGCGATCTATCTCTAACAAGAGACGCACTTGTGATTGTTGATGGCGCCCAGCTTCTCGAGCAGGGCGACCGTCTCCGGGAACGGCGACACGCGCTGGACGGGGCCGTTGGCCATGTCGGCGGTGGACTGGCCGCTGCGGGCGACGGCGCGGACGTCGGCGCCCTTGGAGACGAGGTAGAGAATCATCTCGTTGTCGCCCCGGGCCGCGGCGTGGTGCAGCGGGGTGTAGCCATCGTTGTCCCGGGCGTTGACGTCGGCGTGGAGGTCCTCGACGAGGTACTTGATGGCGGGCATCCAGCCGCCGGGGGTGTGACGGTGCGCGTTGCCCGCGAAGCCCTCGCCATGCTCGACGCCGGCGGCCGCGTGAATGGGGAACGCGCCCGGTCCGCCGGGCGGGATCGGCGGCGCGTTGTAGCGCGCCTGGTTGGCGGTCGGCGTCGGGGCGACCGGCCCGCCAGCGCCCGCGGGACGTGCGTTGGCGCCACCGCGCCGGATCGGCTCGCGCGGCGCCATCGTCGGGATGTTGGGGTCGGCGCCGTAAGAGGCGAGCAGCTTCATGGCGTCGACGTCCACGGAGTAGGCCGCGCGCCAGAATGCGGTGGAGCCCGAGGTGTCGGCCAGCCCGCAGTTCCGGTTGCCGCAGCCGGTGTAGACCATGTACCAGGGGTGCGACCGCAGGCGGCCGTTCGGGTCGGCGCCGTGATCCAGCAGGGCCTTCATGACGTCGAGGTAGGTGGCCTTCTGGCGCTCCATCTCCTGGGGCTGCGGGAAGCGCGTGCGGGGCTGCCACTGCGTGTTGACGGCCGCCCACAGCGGAGTGGCGCCGTTGCCCTTGGCCGGGATGTTCGGGTCGGCCCCGCGCTCGACGAGGAACACGGCCATGTCGAACTGGCCGTTGATGACCGACACCAGCAGCGCGCTGGTTCCGTCACCCGCGCCCACCTCGTTGATGTCGGCGCCGCCGTCAATCAGTGCGCCGGCGGCCTCGATGTAGCCCTCGCGCGCGGCGTGGATGAGCGCCGTCATGCCGCCCTTGGTGAGGACCGGCGGGTTGATCTCCTCCGGGTTGAAGTTCCGGCGGTTGTCGGCCTCTTCGTCCTCCTTGGTCGGCGGCGGAATCTTGCCCGAGAGGAAGAGCTCGCGAGCCGCCTGCACGGCCGCCTGCACCTGGCTGGCGGTGGGCTGCTGCTCGGGGCCGACGCCGTAGGATTCGAGGACCTTCTGCTGCCGCTTGCTGGCGGCGCGATCGAGCGCGTCGCGCTGCGGGACGTCGATGAAGGTGGTCGTGACGTCGGCATCGGCGCCGCGCGCCAGGAGGGTCTTGATTGCCTGCACGCGGTTCTGCGACGCCGCGAAGATCAGCGGGGTCTGTCCCCACTCGGCCTCCCGGGCGTCCTTGTCGGCGCCGGCGTCCAGCAGCCGCGTGATGATGCCCGAGCTGCCGCTGCGAGCGGCGAGGTGCAGCGGCGTGGCGCCGCTCGGCACCGCCCTGGCGTCCACCGCGGCGCCGGCCGCGATCAGCGAAGCCACCACCTTCTCGCTGCCCGAGCGGGCGGCCAGGTGGAGGGCCGTATCGCCCGATGCGGGTCACGGCGCTGGTGTTGGCGCCGGCGTAGATGAGCACGTCCGCCATCTCCGCGCTGCCGCGCTCGGCGGCCCAGTGCAGGGCGGACATCCCGTCGCCGCGGGCGGCGTTCACGTCCGCGCCGTCGCGGACCAGCGCCTTCACCGCCGCCAGATCGCCCGTCATTGCCGCGTCGGCCACCGGGGACGTGCTCGACTGAGCCGCCCCCAGCACCACCGACATCAGCAGCGCGGTCGCCAGATTGAGTCCGACGCGACGCATCATGGCGTGTCTCCTCAGGCCCCGGCGACCGTGGTGGCGGACGGGGTGGACAGCGAGAAGGCGCCCGTGCTGTCGCCGAAGGAGCCGAGGTCTTCGAGGCCAAGCTCGTGGAGCAGCGTCAGCATCACGTTGGCCATGGGCGTGCCGTCGGCGGCCTTCAGGTGCGCGTTGCCCTGCAGCATCCCGTTGCCCTTGCCGAGCAGGAACAGCGGGCAGCGGCGATGGTTGTGGACGTTGGCGTCGGCCATCGGCGAGCCCCAGATGATGAGCGACGAGTCGAGGAGGCTGCGCTCCCCGTCCATCGTGGTCTTCATCTTCTCGAGCAGGTAGTTCAGCTGGCTGACGCGGTACTTGCAGATCTTGTTGAACTCCATGATCCGGTCCTCGCGGTTGCCGTGGTGCGAGGCCGGGTGGAACGGCTGGTCGGATCCGCTCTCGGGGAAGACACGGTTCTGCGAGTCGCGGCCGGTCTTGAACGAGATGATCCGCGTCATGTTGTTCTGGAACGCCAGCACCTGCAGGTCGAACATCAGGCGCATGTGCTCGGAGAACGAGTCGGGCACGCCCTTGGGGGCGTCGGGCAGCTCGCGCTCCTCGCCGCTGCTGTTGTGCGCTTCGATGGCCTGGATGCGGCGCTCGACCTCCCGGACGTTGTCCAGGTAGCGGTCGAGGCGGACGCGGTCGCTCGCGCCGAGGTCGTTGCGGAGCGTGGTGACCTCGCCCTGGATCCAGTCCAGGATGCTGCGGCGGTTCTCACGGCGCGCGGCGCGGTCCTCGGTCGACGAGCCCGAGCCGAACATCATGTCGAACGCGACGCGCGGGTCGCGGATCATCGGCAGCGGCTCGTTCGGCGACGCCCAGCTGATGGAGTCGGTGTACGCGCAGGAGTAGTTGTAGGTGCAGCCGCCGGCCTGGTCGAGGTTCTCGATGCAGAACTGCATCGACGGGAACGGCGTGTCCTGGCCCGAGCGCTGCGCGTAGAGCTGGTCCAGCGACGTGCCGGCCCAGATGTCCGAGCCCTGCGTCTGCTTGGGGTGCGACTGCGTCAGGAACACCGCGCTCGACCGGAAGTGGTCGCCGCCGATCTCGGGCGCGGTGAACGCCTCGGCCATGCGGACGTCGGTGTTGCTGACGATGGTGAGGTACTCGCGGTAGCCCTCGATCGTCGAGATCGGGTTGTCGGCCGTCAGCGTGAAGTCGCGTCCCACCTGCTCGGGCGCGAACAGGTGCTTGCCGGCCGCCCAGTTGTTGCAGCCGGCGAGGCCGTGCACTTCCTCGATGCAGAGCAGCCGGGGCCGCTCGGCGGGCGCGCCCTTGGCCAGTACGCGGCCGGCCGGCACCATGGCGTCGAGGAACGGCAGCGCAACGGTCGCACCCATGCCGCGAAGGAAGGTTCGGCGGGCCACGTGCTTTCCAGTGATGAACGACATCGTCTCGATCTCCTCGAACGTGGGGTATCCGACGGTCTAGCGCTGCGCCGCCGCCACGGCAGTCTCGGTGGCGACCGGCTCGATCTGCTTCATGCGGAACGCGTCGCTCTTGACGACGCCCAGGATGAACGACGACATCTTGAAGCCGTCCGCCTCCGCCTGCCTGGCAATGGCCCGGATGGTGGGCTGATCGTAGAACTCCGCCCGGCGGCCCAGCGCGTAGGCCAGCAGGTTCTCGGTGAAGGTCCGCACCAGCGGCACCGGACGCTTGAGGAGCGCCGCGGAGAGCTCCGCCGGGGGGTTGACGGGCGTGCCGTCGTAGAAGTCGCCGCGCGTGTCGAGCGGCATGCCGAACTCGCGCACGCGCCACTTGGCGGTGACGTCGAAGTTGTCGAGCGCCAGCCCGATGGGATCCATCATGCGGTGGCAGGCGTTGCACACCGCGTTGGCACGGTGCAGCTCCATGCGCTCCCGCGTGGTGAGCATCTTGCCGTCCTTGGCGGAGGCCGTGTCGTCCAGCGTCGGCACGTTCGGCGGCGGGGCCGGCGGCGGCGCACCGATGAGCACCTCCATCACCCACTTGCCGCGCAGCACCGGCGAGGTGCGGTCGGCAATGGAGGTGAGCAGCAGCACGCTTCCCTGCCCGAGGATGCCGCGGCGGTTCGGGTCGGGAATGTCCACGCGGCGGAACTCCGGTCCCAGGACGTTGGGAATGCCGTAGTGGCGGGCCAGCCGCTCGTTCACGAACGTGTAGTCGGCGCGATAGAGGTCCAGCAGGCTCCGATCCTCCTGCACCAGGTTGTTGAAGAAGAGGACGGTCTCCTCGCGCATCGCCTCGGCGAGGTTCTCGTCGAAGTTGGGGTAGTAGTTCGGGTCGGGATGCACCTTCTCGACGTCCTGCAGGCGCAGCCACTGTGCGGCGAAGCGCGTGCCGAGCGCCTGGCTGCGCGGGTCGGCCACCATGCGCCGCGTCTCGGCCTCGAGCACTTTCGGGTCGCCCAGGCGGCCGCTCGTCGCCAGCTCCAGCAGCCGGTCGTCGGGCGGCGTCCCCCACAGGAAGAACGACAGCCGCGAGGCCAGCGCCACGTCGGCGACGCGCACGGAACTGCCCGGCCGACCCTCGCGCTCGCGCTCGATGCGGAAGATGAAATACGGGCTGGCCAGGATGGCCTCGAGCGACGCGCTCACACCCGCCTCGAAGCCCTGCTGCTCGGACGCCCGCTCGTAGAACGGCATCAGCCGCTCCACTTCCTCGTGGGTGACCGGGCGGCGGTACGCCTCCTCCGCGAGCCGCGCCACGATCTGCCGCGCACAGGGACGCTCGTCGAGCGCGCTCGTCGGCCGGCACGAGAAGATCTTCTTGCGCGAGGCCGTGTCGGACACGCCGGTCGCGCCGTAGGGGCCGACGATGATCAGGTCGCGGAGGTGCGGGAGCGTGGTGATGCCGCTGCCGCCCGAGCCGCCGCCGGCAAAGGACCAGCCGTGCGGCTTGATCAGGTCCTCATACGGGCCCTCGGTGCGCCGCACGAAGGCGGCCGACACCTTGTGCTCGCCCGCGCGGACGAAGATGCGCTCGGTACGCATCGGCGCCTGGCCGCGGCCGTCGGCCGCCGCCAGCGAGCCGAGCTCGTAGTTCAGGTAGGCCACGCGCTCGCCGTCGATGGAGATGTCGATGTCCTCCAGGCGCGCGTTCTCGCCGGAGTTGAACGTCATCTGGATCTCGTACTCCGCGTCGGCCGGGAAGACGTGCTCCACGACCATGCCGCCGCGCGTGCCGACCGGCGCCCCTCGACGTGATCCCACGGATGCTGCGACAGGTAGCTGGGATTGGTGTAGGTGGTGTCGATGGTCGGGGCGTTGCGGTCCCCCACGGCCATGCGGCTGATCGCGGCGGCCGCGTTCAGGGTACGACTCGAGCAGCGTGGGCGAGAGCGCCTGCGCGTCGGCGATGTTGTCGAGTTGGCGCTCTTGGTGTCGAGCGGGAGCCAGTCGCCGGCATTCACGTCGAGCGCCAGCATCTCGCGGACGGCGCGCTCGTACCCGGGCGGTTGAGCCGCTGGAACACGCGCCGGCCGGGGTTGGGCGAGGCGGCCGCGGCCGTGTCGATGGTGGTCTCGAGCGTCGTGATGAGCGCGGCCATGGCGGCCGGCTCGGGCTTCTGGGCGCCGGCAGGCGGCATCATGCCGGCCTGCAGCTTGACGATCATCTTCTCGGCGACTTCGGCGTGCTCGACGGCGGTGGCGACGTCGAAGCCCACCAGCGACAGCCCCGCCGCCGGACGACGATCGTTATGGCAGGTCGCGCAGTATTTCGTGATGACGGCGTTGTGATCGGCCGCAGTGGGAACCGCGCCGCGTGCCGCGGAGGAGCAGCCGCACTGCGGACGGCCGGCGTGACAGCCGCTGCGCGGGTGGCCCGCGCGCGGCGCGCCGGCCTGGGCGGCGACAGGGGCATTGGTGGTCAGCACGACGCCGACCGCAAGCGACAGGCACAGGATGCCGTCCCGACTACTGCCTTCGTACCACTCCGCATACGCACCCCGAAATTCGTGAGTCTGACTCGCTGAGCCTCCGAAATCCGCGCGTCCGGATTATACGCCCGTCCCAGAAATTGTATGGGTCCGAGCGTCTTCGAGACGTCAGATTAGGTCTGCAAGTGTCTCTGAATGTCGTCGGGCCATGGAACGGCCCCGGAATGCGGCCGGCTTGGGGAGCTCGCCCTAATCCCGGAGCCGCCTCAGCGTCAGGCGGTAGGCGCGGTAGCCGGTCTCGGGGTCGTACACGATGACGGGCATCAACCGGCCCCGGATCTTGTGCGGGTTCGTACGGGCGTAGGCCATCAGCGTCGTGGCCAGCTTGGCGCGCGAGCGCTCCCCGGCCTCTTCCCGGGGTTCGCCGGTGAACAGGTCGTTCAGCCCGACCGGCCACGGCGCGCTCCACAGCAGGGTGTCCACGACCTGCCCCTTCACGACATTGTGGGAAAAATTGAAGAAGAACGACAACGCGGAGTAACGGTCGGGCCGCGGCTGCCAGCGCTCGAACTCGGGAAGGATGTCGTCGCGATAGGCGAGGAAGCGCTCACGGAACCGGGCCCGTTCCACCTCGTGCGCCGCGAGCGACGATGGGCCGGCCCCGACGAAGGCGCGGGCATCGGCGGTCAGGCCGTTCAGCATGGACTCCACCACCGGGCCGCGTGCCTCGACGTCTGCGCCCGCCTCGCGCAGCCGGTGATACTCGTCCATGAGCGTCGCCAGGGCGAAGCACAGCCACGGGTAGTCGGCCACGTTGTCGTTGCGCATGAGCGACGTGTCGCGCCCGTAGGTGGCTTCGAAGCCGAATCGCAGGTGGCAGCCCATGGCGGCCCCGTGCCCCAGCGCGATCGCCGCGCGGTGCGCCGCGTTCAACCCGCGCACGCGTGACAGGAGCAGGTCGTAGCCCCACTCCTCGCGCTCGTAGTGGGCGGTGGCGATGAGCAGCAGCGTGGCCGCGTCCGAGCAGAACCGCTGGCCGCTGCCACCCCGCCCCTGCAGGAGGTCGAGCAGCGCGCCCACCCGCACCAGGTTCGCGTCCGCATCGCCCTCGTCCCACACGCGGAGGCTCAGCAGCGACAGCACGTGCATGAAGTAGTAGTCGATGAGCACCGCCGGCACGACGCGGTCGAAGGCGTCCGTGCCCCGCTGGCCGATGAGAAAGGTGAGCACGTCGACGGGGATGGTGTCGGGATTGACGTGTGCGGCCACGCCGTCCCAGTCGTGCAGCGCGTGGAAGCCTTCGTCACGCGTCAACCGGTCGTACGCGCGCACCGCCCGCGCCAGCGTCAGCGAGGCCGTGCCGAACGCCCACACGTCGCTGCGCATCGCCTCGCGCAGCCGGGTCAGCGCATCGCCCAGGGTGCGGGCGGCGGACAACTGCTCCACGACCTCCGCCCGGAACGGTCCGCCCAGCGCGTCCGCCAGCGCGTCGCACACCTCGTCGAACGGCACCCGCCGCGCCTCACGCGCGGCCGTCACACGCGACATGGAGGAATTGTAAGGGGATCGTGTCGGGAGAGGGATGCGACGGGAGGGGGAGGGAGAGCGGGAAGCCGGGAGTCGGGAGTCGGGAGTCGGGAGTCGGGAGTCGGGAGTCGGGAGTCGGGAGTCGGGAGTCGGGAGTCGGGAGTCGACTGGAGCGTGCACCACGATCCCGTCCCCGCAAAGTCAATCCCGCCCGCGCTCCCGATCCCGCACCCGGCACCCCGGCTCCGCACCCCGCACCCGGCACCCGCACCCTGCACGAGGCACCCCGCACCCTCATTTGATTTGCATCGCTCCGATGTACTCCACCAGTGCCTCGATGCGATCGCGGACGGCCTGCGGGCCCGCGTCCACCGAGCGCTCGAACGCGTCGCCCCACACCGGCATGTCGCCGCCGCCGTGGCCCTTGACCGGGTTGCGGCCGTCGATGATGCGCAGCACGAGGTCGCGCGGGAACTCGCCGCCGTTATTCTTCGCGAGCAGCGTCAGGTCGGCGGGCCGCCGCTTGAGCGAATCGGCCAGCGGTCCGGTCCCCTTGGCGTCGTTGCCGTGGCACACGACGCAGTAGGTGCTGAACAGACCCGATCCGGCGGGAATAGCCTTCGCCCCGGCCGGCAACTGTGTCGCTCTGACGGGGACGACCCACGGCAGCGCGAATGCCGCCACCATGAGTGCAGTGAGAGTCCAGGAGAGCCGGCGTGGCATGGACATAACCTCCAGCCGAGTCGAAGCGACTCGTGCCCTCACCAGAGGCAAATCGGGTACCAGCGTGAACGCGCGTCCGCGCGCCACTTCGGCCGGGTTCGTGCGCGCGTGCGGTCCGAATCGCCGGGAATCCGCAAGGGATCCCTGCCGGCCGTGCGGCAGTCAGCGGGTGGGGTCGAGGATGCCCGTGTAGGTCGCCTTGCCCCGAACGTGTCCCGCCATGGCTTCCACCACGGCGTCCCGGGTGTCGGCCGGGGACTGCCCGACCGCGGGGACGGCGATCGTCGTGTCCAGGGCGAAGAGTTCGAACACGTAGTGGTGCGCGGGTCCCGCGGGCGGCGCGGCCGGCCCGCGGTAGTAGGGGCCACTCACGCTGATCTGGCGGCTCCCGTCGGGCCGCTCGGGCCCCTGTGCCACGCCGGCGGGGAGGCCGGCCGCCGTGCCGGGAATGTTCCACACGAGCCAATGCAGGCGATCGGCACCGGTGGGCCCGATCGCCGCGTCCAGGTCGGACACCATCAGCACGAACGACGCGACCTCCTCGGGAACCGCGCTCCAGGAGAGCGCGGGCGAGGCTTCCTCCCCGCCTGCGCGTGGGCGCGCGGAATCGGCCCGCCGTCGGGCCATGGGCCGCTCAGGCGCATCACCTCGATCGGCCGCGGACGCCGTGGCGGCGGCGCCCCGGGTGCGGGACGCTGGGCCGCGGCGGCCAGCGCCGTGGCCGCCACCAGGCACACGCCGATCAGCGCGCGCAGACAGGAAGTCGCAGGTCGCATGGCAGCCCCTACTTGAAGGTGGCCGGCTGGCGGCGCCGCCACTCGTCGTAGCGCAGGCGCAGCGTCTTCACCGGGTTGAGGTTCTCGCCGGACGTAATCTGCCCGGCACCGTGATCGGGCGCCGGCTGCGACACCGTCAGGTACATCGCGTAGCTGCCGTTGTTGTGCGAGTCGCCGTTCGTATCGGTGCGCTCGGCCATCAGGATGTAGGCCACGTGCGCCGTCCGGCCGTCGCAGGGGATGGCCGGTGGGGTGCCGTCGGTGGGCCAGGGCGGGCAGGTGCAGCGGCTGTCTCCGCCCGATCCGTCGGCGGCCTCCATGGCGGCCATGACGCGATCCGTGATCGCGCCGTCGGTGTGCAGGAAGGCCTGGACCGCGTTGGGCACCACCTGGCCCGGGCGCAGGATGTTGCCCTGGATGGAATAGAAGATGCCGGTCCCGGGCACCTGGCCCTGGATGTCCTGCGAGACGTAGCCGTTGCCCAGGCCCGAGTGGCCGGCCGAGCGGCCCTGCAGGTCGAGGATGCCGAACTGGCGGCTCTGGAACGCCGGATCCTCCGACAGCATCTCGATGATCCGCGCGGGGTCGGTCCCCTGCTCCAGTTCGCGATAGACCAGCATCTGGTTGGCGTGCGTCCCGTCCACCGCGGCCTGGCACGCGGCGACGCCCTTGCCGGGCACGACCACCGCCTGGACGCCCTTGAGGAACTGGTCGTCACGGTCAACGCAGGTGGCCGACGCGATCACGACGCGCCCGGTGTCCCGGTCGACCGCGATGACCGACCAGGTCGCCAGCGCGGGCCACGGTGCGGCGAGGATGAGGACGAAGGCGAGGACGAGACGACGCATGCAGGACACTCCCGGGACGAGTGTAGGCGAAACGCCGGCCCGCGTGGGCCGGATCGGCGCCGACCGGGCGTATCATCCGCACATGTCAGCCATCGACCCTCTGCACGCGCCCGTCCACGGCGCTCAGCACCACGAAGTCGCCGGCGTCCGCATCGACCTCGCACCCGCCGGCGCCGGCCGCATCAAGCGCGTCATCTACCCCGCCGGCTTCCGCTGGTCCCGCGACATGCGCCCGGTCAGCCACACCGAGCGCTGCATGTTCGCGCACGTCGGGTTCCTGCTGCAGGGCCAGGTGCACGTCGAGTATCCGGACGGCTGCACCGTCGAGTTCCGCGCACCGCAAGTGGTGACCATCGAACCCGGTCACGACGCGTGGGTCGTGGGCGAGGAGGACGCCATCCTCATCGAGTTCGACTTCAAGGGCGACACCGCCATGCGCTTCGGGCTCGCCGGCGCTCACGTGCACCACCAACCTCACCACGACTGAGCCACTAAGCGCGCTGCGCGCGCCGCGAACATTGACGATTGGAAATTGATGATTGTCAATCGAATGGCCCATTGCACCAATGAACCAATGCCCCAATCATCATTGCCTCAATGGTCCAATGCGCCAATGAACCAATGATTCATCAATTGACAATTGACAATCGTCAATGAACGCCGGCTCAGGGCCGAACGACGACCGTCACCAGTCCGTCGGACGTGAGTGCGCCGTCGTCAGCGCGGGCCCTGAGCACGTATTCACCGGGCTGGTGGAAGGTGGCGGTCACCGAGACCCGGCCGTCGTCGGCCAGGTGCGGGGGCATCCAGAGCGGCGCCCACGGGGAGTTGCCGCCGGTGCGCGTGTCCTCCCAGGATGCGATCTGCGGCGGGTCGAAGGTGACCTCGCCGGGGCCGCGGTAGACGAACCAGCTCACGTGCAGGCCGACGACCTTGCCCACGGTGACGCGGGCCGGGGGCATCATCATGCGGCGGGCGCGCAGGGCCTCGAGGCGGGCGCTCGACTGCGCCGACAGCTGCCGCGACGATCCCGTGTTGCTGACCGCGGCGCCGGCGCCGCGCGCGCGCGGCTGCGGGAGCCCGGCGTCGCTGACGACGGCCGACAGCGTGACCGGCTCGCCCACCTTGATCTCGAGGCGCTTCGGCCCCTGCATCTCGAGCTGCGGCGCCTTGTTGGACCGGATCTCGGGGCTGCTGCTGCCCGCGCCCAGGGCGCCGGTTTCGGAGGCACGGACCACGCCGTCCATCATGTAGTCGATGCGGAGGCTGGCATAGGCCTTCTCGGTCTCTCCGCGCGTGGTGAGCGTCCACACGAGCTCGTCGGTGTCCGAGAAGCCGTCCGGCACGCGGACGCGGAAGACGAAGCGGTTGCGGCGCGGCAGGAAGTGCGTGGGCTGGCCCTGGTCGGCGGCGCCGGACGTGAACTTGTTGTCGGCGCCGACCGGGACGTCGAGTTCTTCCTCCCAGTTCCGGTTCATGTAGCCGAACACGAAGAACTTGCGACCCGCCGAGTCCTCCTCCCAGCCCTCATAGGCGGGCGAGACGTTCTGTCCGCGCGCGTAGGTCAGGTTCTGGGCGCTGGCTCCGGCGGCCAGCGCCAGCACGGCGGATGTCGCGGCGCCCACGAGCACTCGGCGGATCATCGGTCAACTCCTCGACTGGCGAACGGCGCTACTGCTGTTGCTGCCGGGGCGTGCGCGACGGCGTGGCGGCCGGCGTCGCCGCCGGCAGCGTGTCCGGCAGGTCCAGGTTGCAGAACGGGCCCCCGATCATGACCGAGTTGCGCGACAGCCCCAGGCGCTCCTTGCGGGCCTTCATCTCGGCCAGGAACTGCTCGTCGGTGAGCGAGACGCGGTTGCCCAGGTCGATGAACATGTTGGCGACCGAGCGGTTGCCCGAGCCCTGCCAGTTGCGCGGGTCGGGGACGTTCTTGTTCTTCGGCGAGTTGTCCATGTAGCCGACGATGTGGAGGATGCTCCCCTTCGGCAGCAGCGGCGCGTAGTCGTCGTCGTAGTCGTAGCCGCGCACCCAGTTGTGGTCGTAGCCGACGCAGTTGATCGTCTGGATGGTGTAGCCCCAGATGGCCTCGAGGCACATCCGGGCGCCGGGCGCGTGCAGGTGCGGCTCGAATGACAGGATCTTGGTGTGCTCGGTCAGCACGGCGTAGGCGTGCAGCTGCTGGCCCGCTTCCATCGCCTTGATGTCGATGTCCACGCCGTTGCCGAGCGCGATGCGCGAGGGCTTGTACTCGGGCGAGTAGCCCTTCGGCATGAACTTGAAGCCGATCTCCAGGTGTGCCGTCGTGTCGCGGCCGTTCGAGTGGAGGTGGACCGAGTCCGAGACGAGGTAGGAGCCCGCGCGCAGCAGGCGCGCCGACTTGGGGTCGAAGAAGTCGGGCTCGCGTCCCACCTCGTGCACGGGCCACGACGTGGTGTTGGGGTCCACTCCGGTGAGGGCGGCCAGGTCGAAGCCATCGGCCGCCGGCGCCGGCTCGGGGCGTCGAGCGCCTTGGTGCTCCAGATCATGTGGTGGAAGACGTAGCGGCCGCCGACCGTGTCACGGCCGGTGCCGGCCGCGCTCACGTCGTTGACCTCGCGGACCTCGAGGGCGGCGACGTAGCGGTCCTCGGTCAGGCCCGTCGCGACCGGATCGATCTCGCCCCACCAGTCGGGCGACCCGCCCTTCACCGTGATGTCGTCGGTGCGGATCACCAGGTCCGGCTGGCCGATCTGCCACTTCGTGCTGTCGTTCCAGTCGCGGGCGGCGGGCATGTCGCCGGCCTCGCCGCGCGGTGCGCCGCTGTCCACCCACCGCGCGATCAGCGCGATCTCGTCCTCGGTGAGCGAGGGATCGTTCTTGAAGCGCTGGATGCCGATCTCGCGTTCGACGTACCAGGGCGGCATCACGCCGGCGTGCGGCCCGATCCCCGTGCGCTGCTTGATGGCGCGCGCCCAGGGCCGCACCTCTTCATAGGTCGTCAGCGCCATGGGCGCGACGCCGTCGGCGCGGTGACAGTTCTCGCAGCTGCGCTGCAGGATGGGGGCGATGTGCCTGGTGAAGGTCACCGCGGGTGGTGCCGCGGCGGGAGGAGTGGCCGACTGCGCGGCGACGAGGGCCGGAACGGCCAGCGCCGCAACCGGAAGCACCATCGCGGCCATGCGCGCGATCTGCCTGCCAACAGAGTACCGAGGCGCCATGAGCTGCTCCTTGTGAGGGTCGCGTTCGACAGACGCTAGCAAACCGGGACCCGGACGCGCAAGCAAGGCCACGCCGGGGTACAATCCGCCCGCCGGCCGGGCCGGCCCTGCCCATCATGAGCCATTCGGTTGCCGCCCCCCGTGTCCTCAATATCGACGACCTCCGCCGCCAGGCCCGCCGGCGCCTGCCCCGCGTGGTGTTCGACTACATCGACGGCGGCGCCGAGCGGGAAGTCTCGCTCGCCGAGAACTGCCGCGCCTTCAACGACGTCCGGTTCCGTCCGCGGTCGGCGGTGGCCACACGGTCCTGCGACCTGTCCGTGACCGTGCTGGGCACGCGCATGGAGCTCCCCTTCCTGCTGGCGCCCGTCGGCAGCAGCCGCCTGTTCTACCCGCGCGGCGAGGTAGTGGCGGCCCGCGAAGCCGGCGCCGCCGGCACGGCCTACATCCTGTCAACGCTTTCGGGGTGCCGCCTCGAGGACGTGCGCGCGGCCACCCGCGGCCCCGCCTGGTACCAGCTCTACCTCGCCGGCGGCCGCGACGTCGCGACCTCCGCGATCATGCGTGCGAAGCAGGCCGGGTACTCCGCCCTCGTTGTGACGATCGACACGCCGGTCTCCGGCCTGCGCGAGCGCGACTTCCGCAACGGCATCAAGGCCCTGCTGGGACGCAACCCGCTGGCCATGGCCCCCTACGCCTGGCAGTTCGCCTCGCGTCCTGGCTGGCTGGCCGGCTACCTGGGCGACGGCGGGCTCATGAAGTTCGCCAACGTCATCCTCCCGGACGGCCCCATGGCGTACGCGGACGTCGGGGCGATGCTCGAACAGTCCATGGTGTCGTGGGACGACTTCCCCTGGATTCGGGAGGCTTGGGGCGGGCCCATCGTCGTGAAGGGCGTCCACACGGCCGACGATGCGCGGCACGCGGTGGACGCGGGAGCATCGGCCGTCGTGGTGTCGAACCACGGCGCCCGCCAGCTCGACGGCGTCGCGGCGACGATCGAGGTCCTGCCAGAGGTGGTGGACGCGGTCGGCCAGCAGGTCGAGGTGATGCTGGACGGCGGCATCCGCGCAGGCAGCGATGTCGTCAAGGCGCTCTGCCTCGGCGCGCGGGCCGTGCTCATCGGTCGCGCCTACGCATATGGGCTCGCCGCCGGCGGTGGACCGGGGGTCGCACGGGCCATCGACATCCTCAAGACCGACGTCGTGCGGACCATGAAACTGCTGGGGTGTGCATCGGTCGCCGCGCTCGACCAGAGTTACGTCCGCGTGCCTTCCGCGTGGCGCGCGGGCGTGGGAGAAGGGGTTCATTGACGAGGCGTGGGAGAAGGCGTCCATTGACGATTGTCGATTGACGATTGCCCACGATTGATTGCGGCATCTACTCAATGCCCCAATGCCCCAATCCCATTGCCCCAATGCCTCAATCAGCCAATGTCGCAATCCATTGCGCCACTGCCGCACTGCCCCAATGGCGCAATCAATCGTGCGCAATTGACAATTGTCAATCGTCAATGGACGCGGACGCCGTTTCGGCGAGCGCGCGCACCTCGCGGCGCAGGTCGTCCGTGAGCTCCGACGGCCAGCGCCGCCACAGCGCGAGCGACACGGCGTCGTAGTACCACAGCGTCCCGTCCCGCCCGCCGGCGAAGCGCGACCACACGGGCTCACCGTGCCGGCGATAGTCGCGGTGGATGGCGCGGACGTTGTGGAGCTTGTCGGCGGCCGAGACCAGGCACACCGATGGGCTGGCCTCGGCCACGTGCTCCACGTAGGCCTCCTTGCGCTCGAGCCAGGGCCGCTTGTCCGCGGGATTCTCCGCCAGGCTGTCACTGCAGCCGAGCACGATGTCAGCCACCTCGGCGCCGAAGCGCGCGCGGATTTCCGCCAGCATCGCCTCTCCGCCGCCGTCTTCCGCGGTATCGTGCAGGAAGGCCCCGAGTGCCTCGGCTTCGCTGGCGCCGTACTCGAGCGCAATGGCCACGACGCCGAGGATGTGCGCCATGTACGGGATGCCGGTGCTCTTGCGGGCCTGCTCGCCGTGAACCCGGTACGCGAGTCGAAAGGCGGCTTCGAAGTGGTCCATGACCCGGCATCGTATCCGACGGCATCCCACCAGTGAGAGGTGAGCATGACCCGCACGAGACCCCGCACCCGCATCGTCGCAGCCGCCGCCCTGGTGGCGCTGCTCGCCGTTCCCGTCGTGAGCCCGGCGCAGAGCGCCGAGGACCGGAACCGCGCGGCAGACATCCGCGCCCAGTTACTGCGGCTTCCCTATTACGGCGTCTTCGACTTCCTGTCCTTCACCTACGAACGCGGCACCGTCACCCTCATGGGCTTCGCGTACGCACCGCGCCTCAAGGAGGACGCCGAGGCCGCCGCCAAGCGCGCCCGCGGCGTGGACACCGTCGTCAACAACATCCAGGTCGCGCCCGCCTCGGGCAACGACGATCGCATCCGGCGGCAGGCGTTCGCCAACATCTATACCGACGACTTCCTGTCACGTTACTCGCCGGGCGGTGCGCGGCAGGCGTACGTGGACGCGCTGGAGTTCGGGCGCTATCCGGGCATCCAGCCGCTCGGCAACTACCCGATTCACATCGTGGTCAGCGGCGGCCGCATCCTGCTGGCGGGCCAGGTGGACAACCAGTCGGACAAGCAGATTGCGGGCGTGCGTGCGCGCGAGGTGGACGGCGTCTTCGGCGTGGAGAACGAGCTGGTGGTCCCGACGCGCTGAGGGCGGCAGGCGGGATTCATGGTAGCGTTGGGCTCCACGTGACTGAGCGGTCCGAGTCCGGCGGCATCGCCCCGCCGCCGGCCTGGCTCGAGCGCGCGAACCGGCTGTCCCTGCTGGCGCGGCTCGTGTCCAGCACCATCCACGATGTCAACAACGCGCTGCAGGTCATCGGAGGCGGCGTCGAGCTGGTGCAGATGAAGCCGGCCGATCCGGAGGCCGTGACGCGCGCCATCGGCGGCCAGGCCGAGCGCGCCAACCGCCTGCTCCAGGACCTCTCGCGCTTCACGCGCGACACGGGCGGGCCGCCCGAGCCCATCAACGTGCTCGAGCTCGCCGAGCAGGCGCTCGCCATGCGCCACTTCGCGCTGACGCGCCTCCGGGCCACGCGCGGGGTATCGGGGGAACCGGTGACCGTGCGCGCCGTGCGGCGCGACGTGCTGCAGGTCGTGCTGAACCTGCTCGTGAACGCGGAGCTCGCGCTCCCGGGCACGACGGGGCCCGCCCTGCGCATCGGCGTGAGCGCCGGGGACGGCGTCGTCCGGGTGTCGGTGGAGGACAACGGTCCGGGCATCCCGGAATCCGACCGGGATACCGTGTTCTGTCCGCGTACGCCGGCCGCCGAGGGCGCGGTCGACCGGTTGGGCATCGGCCTCGCGGTGTCGCGGGCGCTCGCCCGCCGCCAGGGCGGCGAGCTCGCCTACGCGCCGGTGGACCCGGCCGGCGCGCGGTTCACCCTGACACTGCCTGCCTCAGGCAGCTGAGATACCGCCCAGGCGGTTGAGCTTGTCGATGAGCGTGGTGCGGCTCAGGTTGAGGAGCCGCGCGGCCTGACGCTTGTTGCCGCCCGTCTTCTCCAGCCCGCCGATGATCAGGTCGCGTTCGATCTGCGACATCACCGCCTGGAAGTCCAGCCCCTCGTCGGGAATGGTCACCGGGCCGATCGCGCCGGCGCGATCCGGCTGGCGGATGTCCTCGGGCAGCATCGACGGGGTGATCCGCGCTCGGCGCCGCTCACCGCCACCGCGTCATCGATGGCGTTCTCGAGCTGGCGGATGTTGCCGGGCCAGTGATAGTCCATGAGCACGCGCAGCGTGGCCTGGCTGATCGAGCGCATCGACACGTCGTTGCTCTTGCAGGACTTCTGCACGAAGTGCTGCGCCAGGAGCGCAATGTCCTCGCGCCGGTGCCGGAGCGGCGGCAGCGAGATGGGCACGACGTTGAGGCGGTAGAAGAGGTCCTCGCGGAACGAGCCGTCCTTGACCATCTTGCGGAGGTCCACGTTGGTCGCCGCGATCAGCCGGATGTCGAACTTGACCGACTTGGACTCGCCCACCCGCTCGATCTCGCGCTCCTGCAGCGCGCGCAGCAGCTTGGCCTGCAGCGCCAGCGACATCGACGACACCTCGTCGATGAACAGCGTCCCCTTGTCCGCGGCCTCGAAGCGGCCCACGCGCGCGTTGACCGCGCCGGTGAACGCACCCTTCGCGTGGCCGAACAACTCGGCCTCCACGAGGCCCTCGGGCACCGCGGCGGCGTTGAACGCGATGAAGGGGTGGTCGCGGCGGGGGCTGTTGTAGTGAATGGTCCGCGCGATGAGCTCCTTGCCCGTGCCGCTCTCGCCCTGCACGAGCACCGTGCTCTTCATCGGCGACACGAGCTCGAGTGCCGAGAACACGTGCTGCATGGCCGCGCTGCGGCCGATGATGCTGGACACGCTGAAGCGCTCGCCGAGTTGCGCGCGCAGGTCCGCGTTCTCCGCCCGCAGCCGGCTCTCGCTGATGCCCACGTGGAGGATCTGGGCGAGCTGCACGAGCTGGAACGGCTTGATCAGGAAGTCGATGGCGCCGCGCTTGATCGCGCGGACCGACTCCTCGACCCCGCCCCAGCCGGTCACGACGACGCACCGCATCTGCGGGTAGCGGGTCAACGCCGCGTCGAGCACGTCCATGCCGTCGGCGTCGGGCAGGCGCAGGTCGAGGACCATCCCGTCGTAGGCGAAGCCTTCGAGACGGGAATAGGCGTCGGCGGCCGTCAGGGCCTGAGCGACGGCGAAGCCACGGGCTTCGAGCGACTCGGTGATGATTTGGCGAAGGTCGGCATCGTCCTCCACCACGAGCACGGTCGGCGGCACGGTTTCACGCATGGCTGGATCGAACCTCTGTCGGAATCGGACTGTCGGGGTTCCGGCAGGCCGTGTCGGCCAACCGATGCAGCAATTGACGGGCCACCGTCCACCCTTCGCGTGCAGATCCGTGCGCATGCGTGCGGACACGTGCGAATGCGGCTCGTTTTTGACGGCCGGCCGGCACCTCCGGTCGCCAGACCGGCCGGAGCCCACCCGTCGCGTCTGTCCCGCATGCAACAATCGTCACCAAAATTGCAGTCGTGTAATCGGCCGCACGCCTGGATCGAGGATCTCGATCGGCCGTTTCAATCCTGTGCACGAGTGTTCCATCAAGGTTCACGCGCGCCGGCCGATTAGGACGATGCCGCGCATGGCGGGGCATCACCTTATGCCAGTACCCCATCTTCCGTGGGACGTGATGGTGGTCGACGATGACGAGGGCATCCGCGACCTGATCGTGTCGTATTTCCAGACGCAGGGCGTGCGTGTGACGGCGGCCACCGATGGCCGCGCCGCCACGGTCGAGCTGCAACGCTCGGGGGCCGCTACGGCATGGTGATCACCGACGTGAACCTGCCCGGCGTGGACGGCTTCGCGGTGCTCGACGCCGCACGGCGCGCCAACGCCTCCTGCTACGTCGTGATCGTCACCGGGTATGCCTCGCTGGACTCGGCCATCCAGGCCGTCCGGGGCGGCGCCTACGACTACCTGCCCAAGCCCTTTTCCTGGGTCAGCTCGACGTGATCCTCCAGCGGATTGCGGATCGGGCCATGCTGGAAGAGGAGAACCGGCGCCTCACGTCGGCCGGATTCAAGCGATCGGAACGATTGCCGATTGGGGGAATGGTGGGCGTCGAAGAACGCCTGGCCGCAATCGAATCGGCGTTGGCACGGATAGAGGCCTGCCTCGGCACGGGGGCAGCGGCGTCGACCGTCCGACGTTAGGTGTCGGCAGAGCGGCACGGTTGGCCTGATGCCCGGTGCGGGGTTGCACCGGGCATCGGGTTCCGCCATCCTCGCGCCTCGGGATTCCCACCAATACATACGGGCTCCGGTCGTCCGGGCGCGGTCGGCATCGGTCTTGCTCAAGCCGGTGGCGTGAACGAGATCACCGACCGCGCGATTCTCGCGGCGCTGGGGCGCCAGATGAGTCAGGCCGTTCAGCGGCAGACCGTCGCCGCGAGCAACCTGGCCAACCTCGACACGCCCGGCTACAAGGCGCGGGAAGTGTCCTTCGGCGACGTGCTCGACGGCGAGTTGCGGGACACCGCGGCCCTGTCGCGCACGAACCAGGGCCACCGCCGGCACGCAGGGCATCGACGGCGCGCCGACCGAGACCGAGGGCCTGTCGGCCCGCCGCGACGGCAACAACGTGCAGGTGGACCGCGAGCTGCTCACCATGTCACGCGCATCGGGCGAGTTCAGCGCCGCGCAGACCGCGCTGGCCGCCAAGTTCCGCCTGGTGCGCTACGCCATCAGCGAGGGCCGGTAGCCATGCCACTCAGCTCCGCCATCGACGCCAGCGCCACGGCGCTCAACGTCCAGCGCGCCCGCATCGAGGTCGCGGTCTCCAACATCGCGAACGCCGAGTCGACCCGCGGGCCCGACGGCCAGCCGTACCGGCGCAAGGACGTGGTCCTCGCCTCCGAGCCGATGGAAACCTTCGGCGAGGCGCTCGGCCGCGCCGAGGCGGTGGGCGTCAAGGTCGCCGCCGTCGTCGAGGACGCCGAACCGTTCCGCCGCCTCTACCAGCCGGCGCATCCCGACGCGGATGCGGAAGGCTTCGTCGCCATGCCCAACGTGGACGTGCCCGAGGAAGTGGTCAACATGGTGGCGCCGCGCGCGCCTTCCGGCCAACCTCGCCGCCATCGGCCTCATT
This sequence comes from Vicinamibacterales bacterium, assembly GCA_041394685.1. GTDB lineage: Bacteria > Acidobacteriota > Vicinamibacteria > Vicinamibacterales > UBA2999 > VFZN01. The sequence goes on along the minus strand of JAWKHU010000034.1, from coordinate 80,178 downwards.
CGCGAAACGATCATGAAGTCCCCGGAACTCGGGAAGTAAGCCATGCCCATCGACGCCATCACCTCCACATCGGCCCTCGCGCGCGGCGGCGCGGCGGCCTCGAAGATCGGCGCCGCGGGCGGCGAGTCCGGCGGCAGCTTCACGGACTCGCTCATCGGGATGCTCGAGAACGTCGACAAGACCGAGGCCCGCTCCAACACCGCCATCGCCGACATGCTGCGGGCACCGGCGACGTGCACGACGCGATGATCGCGATGCAGCACGCCGAGACCACCCTGCACCTGACCGTGCAGGTGCGCAACAAGCTGGTGCAGGCTACCAGGACATCATGCGGATGCCGATTCTAGCCGATCGGCCCTGCCCTGCACGACGTGACGACAACCCCTGAACGACCGTGAACCCCGAGCAGATCCTCGCGCACCTCAAGCGCCTCACCACCACGCTCACCATCAAGCAGATCGCGACGCTCGTCGGCGTCTTCCTGGCGGTGGTGGGCGTCGTGGCGGGGTCCGCCTACTGGGCGAGCACCCCCACCTACACGCTCCTCTACTCGGATCTCGACGCGGAGTCGGCGGCGGCGGTCACCGCGCGGCTGAAGCAGCAGGAGATTCCCTACGAGCTGGTGGACGGCGGGCAGGCCGTGCGCGTGCCGAGCGACCGGGTGGACGAGCTCCGCCTCGACATGGCGTCCCAGGGCCTGCCGACGACGGGGCGCATCGGCTTCGAGGTGTTCGACCGCACCGCGTTCGGCACGACCGAGTTCCTCGAGCACATCAACTACCGGCGGGGCCTCGAGGGCGAGCTGGCGCGGACGATCGCGACGATCACCGAGGTGTCCAGCGCGCGCGTCCACATCGCGCTCGCCAAGGACTCGCTCTTCGCGCGGGACGCGCAGGAAGCCAAGGCGTCGGTCGTCCTCAAGCTGCGCAACAACAAGCCGCTGGCCTCCTCCACCGTCGCCGGCATCGCCGGCCTGGTGGCCGCCAGCGTCGAGTCGCTCCGGCCCGAGGCCGTTGTCATCGTCGACACGTTCGGCCGTCCGCTGACGCACCAGCCCGGCGAGGAGGAGGCCTCCGGCGCCTCGCTCGAACGGCAGCAGCGTGTCGAGCGGGAGCTCACCACCAAGGTGGTCGCGCTGCTCGAGCCCGTCGTGGGCGAGGGCCACGTGCGCGTGAACATCTCCGCCAAGCTCGACATCGAGTCGCAGGAGGAAACCGAGGAGCGCTGGGACCCCACGCCGGTCGTCCGCAGCAGGCAGGCCAGCGCCGACGGCACGGCCGCCGCCATTGCCGGCGGGCTCGCCGGGGCGCGTGCCAACACGCCGCCGGCCCTGTCCACCTCACCGGCCACGCCGCCCGCGCCGACGGTGGCCAGCGCGCCGCCGGGCGGCCGCATGAGCGAGACGACGAACTACGAGATCGGCCGGCTGACCCGCCACACCATCGTGCCGCAGGGCCGCCTGTCGCGCCTCTCCGTCGCGGTGATCCTCGACGACGAGCGCACGCCGACGAAGGACGACGCCGGCCAGACCACGGTGCAGGCGAAGCCGCGGAGCCCGGAGGACATCGAGCGCATCAAGGGCCTGGTGGCGGCCGCGGTGGGCCTGGACACCGAGCGCGGCGACCAGCTCACCGTCGAGAACATCGGCTTCGGCGACCAGCTGCTGCTCGAGGACGAGCCGCCGAGCGGCCCGCTGTGGCAGGAGCTGCCCCGGCAGGTGCTGCCCTACGCGCCGCAGATCATCCGCGTCGTGCTCGTGCTCGTCATCGCCGTGCTGGCCATCGTGATGGTCCTGCGCCCGATGATTCGCGCGGCCTTCCCGGCACCGATGCCGGAGCTGGCCGTGGCGACCGTCGGCAGCACGCCCATCGTGGTGGCGACCGACAACGCCCGGACGGTCGCGGAGATGGAGGGCGCCATCGAGGCGGAGCTCGACGCCTCGCTGCCCGCCGGCGAGGGCCGCAAGCTGCCGGTCCTGTCGCGGCGCATCGCGCGCCGGGCCGAGGAGAAGCCTGAAGACCTGGCCCGTCTGGTCCGGACGTGGCTCGAAGACGGGGAACGGTAATCGGCCATGGCAGTTGTCAACGCTCCCAAACCCCTGACCGGCGCGCAGAAGGCGGCCGTGGTCATGATGACGCTCGGCGAGGAGCACTCGAGCAAGCTGATGCGCTACCTCGACGAGGTCGAGATCGAGCGCATCGCCCGCGAGGTCGCGGCCATGGGCAAGGTCCCGGCCGAGGTCGGCGAGAGCGTGCTGCTCGAGTTCCACGAGATGGCGATGGTGTCGGAGCACGTCGGCGCCGGCGGCGTCGACTACGCCCGCCGCCTGCTGTCCAAGTCGCTCGGCCCGGACTCGTCCCGCCGCATCCTCGAGCGCGTCATCCGGTCCTTCGCCACGCGCGCGGGGTTCCAGACGCTCGAGAAGGCCAGCCCGCAGCAGCTCTCCAAGTTCATCCTCGGCGAGCACCCGCAGACCATCGCGCTCGTCCTCGCCCACCTCGACACCGGCAGCGCGGCCCAGATCGTCTCGCAGCTGCCCGACGACATGCGCGCCGACGTGCTCGTCCGCATGGCGAGCATCGACGACGTGACGCCCGAGGTGATCGGGCGCATCTCCTACATCATCGACCAGCGGCTCAAGTCGCTGGGCGGCGCCTCCCGCGAGCAGCACGGCGGCGTCCGCTCGGTGGCCGAGCTCTTCAACCGGCTCGATCGGAGCATCAGCCAGGGCACGCTCGAGCGCATCGAGTCGCAGTCGCCCGACCTCGCCGTCCAGATCAGGAACCTCATGTTCGTCTTCGAGGACCTGGCCACCGTCGAGGACAACGGCATCCGCGAGCTGGCCAGCCGGGCCGACAAGAAGACGCTCACCGTCGCGCTCAAGGGCGCGAGCGAGGAAATCCGCGACCGCTTCTTCGGCAACATGTCCAAGCGCGCCGCCGACCTGATCCGCGAGGAGATGGAAGTGCTCGGCGCCGTGCGCCTGCGCGACGTCGAGAAGGCGCAGCAGGAGATCGTGGCGATCGCCCGGAAGCTCGAGGAAGAAGGCCTGATCACGACGGGCGCGGGCGCGGGTGAGCCGTATGTCGTCTAGGGCCCGCCGCCTCACGCAGGCGGCCGCGGGCATCCAGCCCTACGACTGGAGCGGCACCGCGCAGCCTCCGCCGCCGCCACCGCGCGCGGCGCGCCAGGCCGCGCCCCAGGCGCCGCCCGCACCGGCCGTCGATCCCGCGCAGGTCGAGCGCGACGCCTTCATGAAGGGCTACGCGCAGGGCGAGCGCGCCGGCGCGGAGGCCGCCGCCGCCCGCGGCGAGGCGGTCGTGCGCCGCCTGACAGAGACCGTGGACGAGCTGCGCAAGCTGAAGGCCGACCTCGTGCAGAAGACCGAGCGCCAGGTCGTGCAGCTCGCGCTCGCCATCGCCCGGCGGATCACGCGGCGCGAGATCTCCCTCGACGCCGAGCTCATCGTCGCCATGGCGCGGGTGGCGCTGGACCGGCTCGGCGCCGTGTCGAGCGCGACGATCCGCCTCCATCCCGACGACTACGCGGCCGTCATGCACGGCGCGCAGACGGGCCAGCCCGAGGGCGAGGCGACGACCATCGTCGCCGACCCGCTGGTGCGCGTGGCTGCCTCGTGCAGTCGGACTTCGGCCCGCCGATCGACGTCAGCGTGGACGCGCAGATCCGTGAGATCGCTACTGCCGTCGCTCGGCGACAACGACGACCAGCCGCCTCGCCTCCGTCGGAGATCTCGTTGGGCTGAGCCCGCCACGGCGGCCATCAGCCTCGACGGCTACTTCGACCAGCTGGCCCGCACCGATCCGACGCCTCGTCAGGCCGTCAGTGCGCGTCGTCGGCCTGCTCATCGAGTCCATCGGCCCGCAGGCGCGACCGGCGTGACGTCTGCGATCAGTCCGCGCGCCCACGGCCGACCGGTCCCGGTGGAGATCGTCGGGTTCCGCGAGGGACGGCTCCTGTCGGTGCCCCTCGGCGACACCTCGGGCATCCGTAGCCCGGTGACCGCATCGCGCGCGGCGGCGTCCCGTCCATGCCCGCCGGCGACGCGCTGCTCGGGCGCGTGATCGACGGGCTCGGCCAGCCCATCGACGGCGCGGGCCCGCTGGGCGTGATCGATCGCGCGCCGCTGCGCCCGCCGTCGATGAACCCGCTCGACCGCGAGCCGGTCGCCGCGCCGATTGGCACGGGCGTCCGCGCCATCGACAAGGCTGGACGCTCGGCCGGGGACAGCGCGGCCTCTTCGGCGGCAGCGGCGTCGGCAAGAGCACCCTGCTCGGCATGATGGCCCGCGGCACCGAGGCCGACGTCGTCGTGCTTGCGCTGGTCGGCGAACGCGGCCGTGAGGTACGCAGCTTTCTCGAGCACGACCTCGGCCCCCGCGGCCTCGAGACCTCCGTTGTCGTGGTGTCCACCTCCGACAGTCCGCCGTTCGTGCGGCTGCGCGCGGTGATGGCGCCACGTCGATCGCGGAGCATTTCCGCGACCAGGGCAAGAACGTCTCGCTGATGATGGATTTCGGTGACGCTTCGCGATGGCGCAGCGCGAGGTCGGCCTGGCGGCCGGCGAGGCCGCCCACGGCCAAGGGCTATCCGCCGTCGGTGTTCGCGCTGCTGCCGGGACTGCTGGAGCGCGCGGGCAACGTCCGCGGCCGCGGCAGCATCACCGCCATCTACTCGGTGCTGGTCGAGGGCGACGAATTTCAACGACCCATCGCCGACGCCGTGCGCGGCATCCTCGACGGCCACTACGTGCTCTCGCGCGACCTCGCGGCGCGCAACCACTACCCCGCCATCGACATCCTCTCGAGCATCAGCCGGACGATGCCGGAGATCACCGCGGTCGAGCACCGGCGCAAGGCGGGCCAGGTGCGCGAGTGGATGGCGACGATGCGCGACAGCGAGGACCTGGTCAACGTCGGCGCCTACGTGCGCGGCAGCAATCCCCGCATCGACGCGGCCCTCGATCACCGCGAGGCTGTCGGCGAGTTCCTGTGTCAGCCCTCCGACATCACGGTCGGGCTCACTGACGCGATATCCGCACTCGAAGCCCTCTAGGGCCCATGAAAGCCTTCCGGTTTCGCGCGGCGGCCGCCCTTGTGATGCGCCGCAAGCAGGAGGATGCCGCCCGGCTCGACCTCGCGCGTGCCGAAACTGCGCGTCAGCGCGCTGAAGATCTCGCCCGCCGCGCGGCCGACGCGGTCACGCACGCGGAGCAGGCGGCCGTGCAGGCGCGCGAGCAGGGCACCGAGAGCGCGCATCTCGAGTGGCACCAAAGTTGGATAGGCAGGAAGCGGCTCGAGGCGGACGCGGGCCGGCAGACCGCGGCGATGTCCGCCGAGGCCGCCAGGCTCGCCACCGCCGAGGTCCAGCTCGCCTACCAGCGCCGACGTGCGCTGGAACGGCTTCGCGACCGCGCATGGCGCCGGTATCAGCTCGAGGCAGGACGCCAGGAGCTGCGCGAGATGAACGAGCTGGCCACGCTGCGGTTTCTGACGCAGCCGGCGGCGACGCCGGAAGCCGACGGGGAATAGCCGGCGCCCGGGCGGGCGCACGAAAGGACCACGATGACGATCGATCGCATCACCAGCGCCGCGGACACGACGAACACGTCGAACGTCGCGTCCGGCGACGCACTCGGCCAGGACGCGTTCCTGAAGCTGCTCATCACGCAGCTGCAGTACCAGGATCCGACGCAGCCCCAGGCCGACGGCGAGTTCCTCGCGCAGCTGGCGCAGTTCAGCACGCTCGAGCAGCTGCAGGCGATGAACGCCAAGCTCGACGTGATTGCCGGAGTCTTCACTGAGGCCGCGGGATCGGCCGATTCGGAGGGAGCGTAAATGGGTTTCGCGGCCAGCCTGTCGGGTCTGTATGCCAATCAGCAGAAGCTGAACGTCATCGGCAACAACCTGGCAAATCTCAACACGATCGGGTTCAAGGCCAGCACCGTCCAGTTCATGGACCTGGTGAGCCAGTCCGTCGGCGGCACCAGCATCAACCCGATGCAGATCGGCCTCGGTGTGACCACCGGCTCCATCTCGCCGAACTTCCGCCAGGGCGGCGTGGAGACCACCGGCATCGCCACCAACGTTGCCATCCAGGGCGGCGGCTTCTTCGTCATCGGCGGCAACCAGGGCCAGTCCTACACGCGCGCCGGCGACTTCAGCTTCGACTCGCAGGGCGTCCTGGTGACCCCGGACGGCCAGCCCGTCCAGGGCTACACCCAGCTGGACCCGCTGACCGGCAACGTCATCGTCACGGGTCAGCCCGGAGACATCGTCATTCAGCCCGGCATCCTGCGCGCGCCGGTGGCGACCGGCCAGTTCTCGACCACGACGAACCTCGACGCCGGCGCGGCCGTCGGCGACACGTTCACCGCCGCCGTGCAGATCTACGACTCGCTCGGTGAGCAGCACGTCGTCACCATTTCCTATACGAAGACCGGCGCGGGCGCGTGGAACTACTCCATGAGCGTGCCCGGCGAGGACGTGACCGGCGGCACGCCGGGGACGCCCACCGTGATCAACAACGGCACGCTGACCTTCGACGGCCAGGGCCGCCTCAACCAGGTCAACGGCGGCGCCGCCGCCGACGTGGTCGTCAACGGTCCCGCGTGGGCCAACGGCGCGGCGGTGGCCAACTTCACGTGGGACCTCGTGGACGCCAACGGCACGGCGTCGCTGACCGGCTTCGGCAGCCCGTCGTCGACCTCGTCGATCTCGCAGAACGGCTCGCCCTCGGGCCCGGTCACCGCGCTCGGCATCGACTCCGAGGGCCAGATCCTCGCGACGTTCGGCACCGGGGCGGCCATCGTGATCGGCCAGCTCGCGCTGGCCAACTTCAACAACCCGCAGGGCCTGACGAAGATCGGGTCCAACCGCTTCAGCGAGAGTGACTCGTCCGGCCAGGCCAACATCGGCGTGGCGGGCACCGGCGGGCGCGGCACGCTGACGGGCGGCGCCGTCGAGCAGTCCAACGTGGACATCGCGCAGGAGTTCACGCAGATGATCCTCGCGCAGCGCGGCTACCAGGCCAACTCGAAGAGCATCACCGTCACCGACGAGTTGCTGCTCGAGACCCTCAACCTGAAGCGGTAACGCCGTGATCACCTCGATCGGCATCGGGCCCGCCGCGGCGGCGCCCACCGACGACACACCACCTCCCGGAGCGGGCGCCGCCGGTGCGGCGCCGGCCTCGGGCTTCGGCGACTTCGTGCAGGCGCTGCTCGCCGGCCGGAGCGGCGACGGGTCGCCGCGGCCGGGCACGCCGGGCCGCCACACCGGCGACACCCCGCCCGCGACCGACGGCAAGGGCCGCGGGCGTGCGGCCGACGACCAGGCACTCCCCACCGCCGCCGAGCAGGTGGTGGTGTGGTTCGACTGGTCGGCCCAGCCGGCCGCCATCGATCGCGCGGTCCCCGACGCCGGTGCCGACGCGGACGGGACCGACGCCGACGAGACCGCCGCTGCTGGCCCCGCCGCGGGGGACGCGGAAGCGGCACCCGGTACCGCGGACGGCTCGGCCACCCAGGCGTGGGCCAATGGCTTTGCCGCCGGTGTGCGCGCCGCAGGGGCGGCCGCGGAGGCGGCGGCGCCACAGGCTGCGGCCGCGCAGACGGCGCCCGGCCGGGACGCCACGCCCGTGTGGGCCGACAGCATTGCCGGCCGTGAGTTCCAGCACCGCTCCGACGACTCCGGTGTCCGGCTGGCCGTGCACGTCGCCTCCCGGGCGCCGCGCGCGGAGGAAGTCCTGCAGTCGCTCATCGAACGTTCCGGCGCGGCAGACGCCGCCGACGGCAACGGCAATTCCGGGGCGGCGACGCCGCTGGCGCGCCGTCAACCGGGTGCGCCGCAGGGACCGCTCGCGCCTCCCGTGATCGCCGCACCCGGGCCCGTGACCGCCGGTACCGGCACCCCGGTGGACGCAGCGCAGGCCACCGAATCCACCACGAACGCGGAGCCGACTCCCGTGTCCGCGTCACCGGCGCCAGCGACGGCGCCAGTGCCGTCGGCCGACGCCGTGGACGTCCTCCGCCGTCTCCGCCTCGTGCACGGCAGCCGCCCGGCGGCCGCCGACAAGCCTGCCCCGGTGCAGGCCGACGCGGTGCCAACGGTTCCGCACGCCGACCAGGCGGTTGCCGTGGAAGCGCCGGCTCAGCCGGGCGCGCCGGCGGGCAGCGCCGAGGCCGCCGCGGCGCGGCAGGCACTCGAGCGCGCCGCACACGACCCTGCACCGCTCGCCGACAGCCGGGCAGCCGCCGCACCCGAGCACGCCACGGTCCTGCCGTTCGCACGGCACGCCGCAGCGGCTGAGGCTCGCGCGGCGGCGGCCCTCGAGGCCGCCGTCCAGGCTGGCGACGAAACGGCCGAACCGCACGAGCCCTCGCGGCTGGGCGATCTGGCGCGTCCCGCCGTCGCACACGCCACGCTGGCGGCACCGACGCCGCACCTGGCGGGCGCGGCGCAGGCGCAGGCCGCCGGAGGCCCCGCGCCCGGCGCGCCACCGGCCGAAGTCGAGTTGCCGGACCAGATCGTCCAGTCGCTGCGCCTGCAGGTCGGCCGCGGCGGCGGCGAGGCGCGCGTGCAGCTCAAGCCCGACTATCTCGGCGAGCTCAACGTGCGCGTCACGGTCGAGAACGGCGTTGTCACGGCGCGCCTCGAGGCCCAGGTACCAGCCGTCCGGGAGTGGATCGAACGGCACGAGGCGTCCCTGCGGCAGGCACTGGGCGACCAGGGCCTCAAGCTCGAGACGCTGGTCGTGTCGGAGACCGCCGACACCGAGGACACGACGCCCGACGGGCGGTCGGCACCCGAGGAGCGTGACGAGCAGCAGGCGCCCTCCCGGCGCCGCCAGCGACCTGACGGCTCGACGCCCTGCTTCGAGATCATCGTCTGACGAGCGGCCTGACCCGGCGCACGGCGCCGGGCGGGCCGGACCCGCCAGTGCCGCGCCGGCGGGGTGTCGTCCCACCGACACCCCGATGCGGCGCCCCGACCCCGCACCGGCGGAGAAACCGGGAAATTCCGCGATTCGCCGGGCGAAATGGCCTGGCACCTGCCTTGCTCATGGAGGAGTGCAGAGAGCACACCCATGAGCAACGCACCCGAAGCCGCTGCTGCTGCCGCCCCGAAGGCGAAGAGCAAGCTCCCACTGATCGCCGGCGCCCTGGCCCTCGTCGCGGCCGGCGGCGGTGGCGCCTACTGGTTCAGCCCAGAAGTCGCCGAAGCGGCCGCCGCCGAAGCACACCACGAGGAGCCCGCGCCGAAGCGCGGCCCGTCTCCTTCGATCCCTTCGTCGTGAACCTGGCCGACCCGCAGGTCTCCCGGTTCCTCCGCATCTCGGTCCAGCTCGTGGTGAAGAACCCGGAGCAGGCCACCGAGATGGAGGAGTCGAAGGTCGCGATGATGCAGGCGCGTTCCGCCATCCTCGAGGAGCTCACCACGCAGACCTCCGAGGTCGTGGTCACCGCCGAGGGCAAGGCCAAGCTGCGTGAAGCCATCCTCGAGAAGGTCGGCCACGCCGTCGAGGAGTTCGAGGTCGTCGATGTCCTCTTCTCAGATCTCGTCGTCCAGTTCTAGCCCGGTCGTCGCCGACGACCCGCTGCGGCCGCTCTACGACGTGGAGTGCTCGGTGGAGTTCGTGCTCGGCTCCGGACGAACTGTCGCGCGACTGCCTGCGCCTCGAGCGCTCGAGCATCATCCGGCTGGATCAGGCCGCGGGCTCGACCTCGAGCCGCACGTCCAGGGCCAGCCGATCGCCAACGGCGAGGTGCTGGCTCGTGGACGACGGCATCGAGCTGCGCGTGCGGCACGTCCTGGCCGCCGCCGGGCGCGGAAGCGGTCTAGGCCATGCTCCTCCTCACCCAGACGGTCCTGCCCGGCGCCGACCTGCGCCGATCAGCGGACAGGCGATCGCGGCGGTCGTGATCAGCCTGGCCGTGCTGGCCGGCGCGGCCTCGTTGCTGCGCCGCGGCACGCTGCTGCGCACGGGCCGTCAGGCGGTCAACGTCGAGAGTGCGGTCGCGCTCGGCGAGCGGCGCTCGCTCGTGATCGTGGAGGTCGAGGGCCGGCGCCTGCTGCTCGGCCTCACGCCCGTGCAGGTGACGCTGGTCACCGAGCTCGAGCGGCCCTCGTTCGCCAGCGCCCTCGACAGCTCCATCGGAAAGGGCGCCCCGTCGTGAACACCCGCTGGCGGTGGCTGGGCGCCGTGGCGGCGCTCGTCGTGATCGGATCGTCCGGCGTGGTGGCGCAGGCCCCCTCGCAACTGGACGTGCAGGTGGACGGCATCGGCACCGTCTCGGCGCCGCTGCAGGTCGTGATCTTCCTGACGCTGCTGACCTTCATCCCGGCAGCGCTCGTGATCATGACCTCGTTCACGCGCATCGCGATCGTCTTCCACTTCCTGCGGCAGGCCATGGGCACGCAGGAGGTGCCGTCCAACCAGATGCTGGTCGGGCTGACGCTCTTCCTGACGATGTTCATCATGGCGCCGGTGGGCCAGCGGGTTCACGAGCTGGCGCTGGCGCCGGCGCTCGACGGCCAGATCTCGGTGACCGAGGCGCTGCAGCGCGGCGCCCCGCCCGTCCGCGAGTTCATGCTGAAGCAGACGCGCGAGGCGGACCTCGCGCTGTTCGTCGAGCTCAGCCGGGAGCCGCGCCCGGAGCGCCCCGAGGATCTCTCGATGCGCGTCGTGATCCCGGCCTTCGCCATCTCGGAGCTGAAGACCGGCTTCCAGATGGGCTTCTTCCTCTTCGTCCCGTTCCTGCTCATCGACCTCATCGTGTCCACCACGCTGCTGTCGATGGGCATGCTGCAACTGCCGCCGGCGATGATCTCGCTGCCGTTCAAGATCCTCCTCTTCGTGATGATCGACGGCTGGAACCTGCTGGTGTCCTCGCTCGTGCGGAGCTTCATGTAGGGCGCGTGCGCCCCTGGTGAGTCACATGTCCGAAGCCCTCGTCGTCGGCATCGTCCGGCAGGCCATCGAAACCGCCGTCATCGTCACGCTCCCCATGCTCATGGCGGGCCTGCTGGCCGGCGTGCTGGTCAGCGTGTTCCAGACGGTCACCTCGATCCAGGACAACGTCCTGGCCTTCATCCCGCGCGCCATGGCGATCTTCGTCGTCTTCGCGCTCGCGTTCCCCTGGATGCTGCGCATCGTCACCGGGTTTGCCGGCGCGCTGGTGCGGCGGCTGCCCGAACTCGTTCGCTGATGGATCTCGACCTGGCGCTGCGGATCGGGCTGCTGCTCGCGAGGCCGAGCATGCTCGTGATGACCGCCCCCACCTTCGGGGGGTCGTCGGCGCCGTCGTACGTCCGGGTCGGGCTCTCGATGCTGCTCGCCGCGCTGGCCATGCCCATCGTCCCGGTGCCGGCGGTGCCGTCGCTGGCCAGCCTCGGCGTCATCGTCGCGCGCGAGATGGCCATCGGCCTGGCCATGGGGCTGTCGGTGCGCGCCATTCTCGCCGGAGCCGAGTTCGGCGGGCACGTGACCAGCAGCCAGTTGATGCTCTCCTACGGGTCGGTCATCGATCCCCAGGGCGGCGCCCGCAACACGCTGATTGCCACGCTCTTCAGCAACCTCGCGCTCTTCACCTTCTTCGCCATCAACGGCCATCACATCCTGCTGCGGGGCCTCGAGGCGTCCTACGAGGCGCTCCCAATCGGCGTCGGCGCCATCGGCTCGTCGCTGTCGGGCAGCGTCATGCGGATGCTGGGGGTGGTGTTCGTCTTCGGCCTCCGGCTGGCCGCGCCCGTGGTCGTCGTGATGCTCGTCGTGGAACTGGCGACGGGCCTGGTGGCCAAGGCGGCGCCCGCGCTCAACCTGATGGTGGTGGGCATTCCGATCCGGCTCGTGATCGGCCTGCTCGCCGTGGCCGCCATCGTGCCCCAGATTCCGGCCGTGAGCACGCGCCTGGCGGAGGCCGCCCTCGAGGCGGGCCGCATCATGGCCGAGGCGTTCCGCTGAGGCGACCATGGCGGAACAGCACGGAGAGAAAACAGAAAAACCTTCTGCGAAACGTCTCAAGGACGCGCGCGAGAAGGGCCAGGTCGCCCGCAGCCAGGACCTGGTGGCCGCCCTCGCGCTGATGGGCGTGTCGCTGGCGCTCGCGCGCACGGGCGCCGAGGGCTTCCGGCAGATGGCGGTGCGGATGGCCAACGGCCTGTCGCATCTCGGCGACGCCGCCCGCGCCACGATCGAACTGCACGATCTCGCCAACCAGGCGGTCACCGACCTGCTGGTGCTGGGCATGGTGTCGGGGCCCATCGTCCTGACGGCAGCCAGCGTCGCGCTCTTCGTCAACTTCGCGCAGACCGGCTTCCTCTTCGCGCCCGAGCGGCTGACGCCCGACTGGAATCGTCTCAGCCCAGCCAACGGCCTCAAGCGGCTCAAGCCCTCGCAGTCAGGCCTGGACCTCATCAAGGCGCTGCTGGCCGCCACGATCGTCGCCGTCCTGGCGTGGCAGATCATCCGCGAGGTGCTGACCGACGCCCCGCGGATGGTGTGGCTGGGGCCCGGGGCCGCCGCGGCCGCCGGGTGGGGACACCTGGAGGACCTGCTCCGCCATGCGGGGCTGGCGCTCCTGCTCGTCGCCGGCGCCGACTACGGCCTGCAGCGGTGGCGGCACTTCGCCAACCTCAAGATGACCAAGCAGGAGCTCCGCGACGAGTCGAAGTCGAACGAGGGCAACCCGCAGATGAAGGCGCGCGTGCGCCGCGTCCAGCGGGAGATGACGCGCAAGCGCATGATCTCGGCCGTCAAGACGGCCACCGTTGTCATCACCAACCCCACCCACTACGCCGTCGCGCTCGAGTACCGCCGCGAGACGATGCTCGCGCCCATCGTCGTGGCGAAGGGCAAGGACGAGCTCGCGCAGCGCATCAAGAAGGTCGCCCGCGAGGCGGGCGTGCCCATGGTCGAGAACGTGCCGCTCGCACAGGCGCTCTACAAGGGCGCCGAGGTCGGGGACTCCATCCCGGGCCCGCTCTTCGGCGCGGTCGCCGAGATCCTCGCCTATCTGATCCGCATCCGGCAGCTGCAGCTGTAATCCATCATGTCGACTACCGCCGTCTCCACCGTCCGTCCCACCCACCTGCTGGTGCCCGCCGCGCTCATCGCGGTGGTCCTCCTCATGGTGGTCCCGCTGCCGCCGCTGATGCTCGACATCCTGCTGTCGGTGGACATCGGGCTGTCGGTCGTCCTGCTGCTCACGGTCGTCTACCTGCGCCAGCCGGTGGAGTTCTCGGTCTTCCCCTCCCTGCTGCTGCTGCTCACGCTCGTTCGCCTCTCACTGAACGTCGCGTCCACGCGCCTCATCCTGATGCACGGCCACGAGGGCGTGGACGCCGCCGGCCACGTCATCATGGCCTTCGGCCAGTTCGTCGTCGGCGGCAACTTCGTCGTCGGCGTCGTCGTGTTCCTCGTGCTCGTCGCCATCCAGTTCCTCGTCATCAACCACGGCGCGGTCCGCATCTCGGAGGTCACGGCCCGGTTCACCCGGACGCCATGCCCGGGCGCCAGATGGCCATCGACGCCGACCTGAGCGCCGGCGTCATCGACGACGCCGAGGCGCGCGTCCGGCGCGACCGGGTCCGGCGCGAAGCCGACTTCTACGGCGCGATGGACGGCGCCATCCGCTTCACGCAGCGCGACGCGCTGGCCGCCGTCCTCATCACGGCCGTCAACATCGTCGCCGGCCTCATCATCGGCGTGGTCCAGCACCAGCTGGACCTCGGTACCGCCGCGCACACCTACACCATCCTCACCATCGGCGAGGGCCTGGTCACGGCCATCCCCGCGCTGCTGGTGTCGATGTCGGGCGGTCTCATCACGACGCGCGCGGCGTCCGAGTCGCACCTCGGCGAGGAAGTGGCCGACCAGCTGTTCGCGCGCTCCAAGCCCATTGCGGTGGCGGCGGGCGTCCTGCTGCTGCTCGCGCTCATCCCGGGCCTGCCCAAGTTCGCCTTCCTGCTGGTGGCCGGCTTCCTGGGCTTCGTCGCCTACGCCAACCGGCAGATCGTCGAGGCCCGGCCCTCGGCCGCCGACGCGGCGTCGCCGGCGCCCGCACCCGAACCCGTCGATGCGGCAGTCACCGTGGATCCGCTGTCGGTGGAGGTCGGCTACACGCTGGTGGGCCTGGTGGACGAGAAACAGGGCGGCACGCTGCTCTCGCGCGTGCGGTCCATCCGGCGCCAGATCGCGGGCGAGACGGGCGTCGTCGTGCCGCCCGTCCACGTGGCCGACAACCTGCAGCTCGGCCCGCGCACCTACGCCATCCTCGTCAAGGGCGTCGAGGTCGCGCGCGGCGAGCTGTTCGCCGACCGGCTGCTGGCCATCAACCCGGGCACGGCGGAGATCGCGCTCGAGGGCACGGCCACGCGCGAGCCGGCCTTCGGCCTGCCCGCCGTCTGGATTGCCCAGGATCAGCGCGACCGCGCCGCGGCCGCGGGCTTCACCGTCGTGGACCCGACGACGGCGTTGTCCACGCACCTGTCGGAGACGGTCCGCGCCTTCCTGCCCGACCTGTTGACCCGCCAGCAGACCAAGGAGCTGGTGGACCGCGTGGGCGAGACCTCGCCCAAGCTGATCGAGGAGCTCGTCCCCAAGATCGCCAGCATCGGCGACATCCAGCGCGTGCTGCGGCAGCTCCTCCGCGAGCGTGTGCCGATTCGCGACCTGACGACGATTCTGGAAGCGATTGCCGACGCGATGCCGACGGCCAAGGACGCCGACGGCGTCGCCGAGGCGGTGCGCTCCGCCATCGGGCGGGCCATCTGCCGCCCCTACCAGACCGAGAAGAGCGAACTGCCCACGATTGCACTGTCGCCGGGGCTCGAAGAACGGCTCGTGTCGGCGATGGTCCGAACCGAGCAGGGCGTCGTGCTCGCGATCGACCCCGCGCAGGCCCAGCGGCTGGCCAGCCGCATCGCCGAGATCATCGCCGGGGCGGTGGCACAACCTGTGCTTCTCTGCACACCAGTGCTGAGACCTCACCTCTGGCGGTTGTTCGCCGGGGTGCTCCCGCACCTGGGGGTCATCTCGCACAACGAAGTGCCGGCGCAGGTGCGTGTGTCGGCCATAGCGACGCTGGATTGATATGCAGGTCAGGAAATACCGGCAGACGAACGTGAAAGCGGCACTTCGGGCCGTCCGCGAGGACATGGGGCCCGAGGCGCTGGTGCTCGCGACCCAGATGGTGTCGGCCCGGGGCTGGCGCGGGTGGGTCGGGATGCGCGACGTGCAGGTCACGGCCGCCATGCCGGCCGCCTCCGCCGAGCCGCCCGCGGGTCGGCCGGCCGTCGCCGAGCGTCGGTCTGCCGACACCCCGGCCCCGGCGCGAGAGGCCCACGCCGCCTCGCCGCGCGAGGGCCTGGTGGCGCGCCTGGTCGCCTGCGGCCTCGACCGCGGCCTCGCCGAGCGCGTCGCCGCCGCGGCCTCCGATGCCCAGTGCCGCGGCGCGTCGATCGCCGAGCTGCGCAAGCTCCTGACCGCGCAGGTGACGCCGCTCGTGGCCGACGACGAGGCCTACGCCCGCGTGGAGATCTTCATCGGGCCGCCGGGGCGGGCAAGACGACCACCATCGCGAAGATCGCGGCGCAGGAGCGCGCGCGCCGCGGCCAGACGCTCGGCCTGGTCGGCGCCGACGCCTTTCGCGCCGGCGCCGTCGAACAGCTGCGCACCTACGCCAGCATCATCGGCGCCCCGTTCCGGGTGGCGCGCACGCTCGAGGAGCTCGACAAGGCGCTCGAGCGCGGCCGCCACTCCCTGCTGGTCGACACGGCCGGCCGCTCGCCCCGCGACGGCGGGCTGCGCGACCTGCGCCGCCTGATCGGCACGCGCCGCGGCGTGCGCACACACCTGGTCATGGCCGCCGACACGAGCGTGTCCACCGCGCGCCGGCTGCTCGACGCCTACGAGGACGTGCGGCCCGACCGCATCGTCATCTCCAAGATCGACGAGGCCGACAGCCTGGCCCCGCTCCTCTCGGCCATCGCCGCACGGGGCATCCCCGTGTCGTACCTGACGACGGGCCAGCGGGTGCCCGAGGATCTGTGCCGTGCGACGCCGGACGCCCTGGCCGGCGCCCTGCTGCACGACGACGACAACGGATGGGCCGCGTGCTGAGCCCGCACGCACACCGCAGCGAGACGGAGACGTTGATATGAGCAGGATGGCCCCGCCCCCAGGCGCGGATCTCGACACGCGCGACCGGCTGGTGATGGAGCACGTCGGCCTCGTCAAGGCGATGGCCGGACGGCTCGCCAACCGCCTGCCCTCGCAGGTGGAGGTGTCCGAGCTGATCAGCGTGGGCGTCCTGGGCCTCATCGACGCCGCGGGCCGCTTCAACCCCGCGCTCGGCGTGCCGTTCAGCGCGTTCGCCCGCCGCCGCATCCACGGCGCCATGCTGGACTCGCTGCGCGACCTCGACTGGGCGCCCCGCGCGCTGCGCAAGATGCGCCGCGACGTGGACAGCACCATCGCCCGCCTCCGCAGCGAGATCGGCCGCGAGCCCGAGTCGGAGGAGATCGCCGCCGCCCTGAACGTCTCGGAAGCCGAGTACGACCGGATGCTCGACCAGCTGCGCGGCGCCGACCTGGCGACGATTCGCCAGGCCTCGGCCGACAGCGATTCGCCCGGCGCCCTCGAAGTGGCCGTGGACCCCGGCGAGGGCCCGCTGCACGCCCTCGAGCGGAAGGAACTGCGCGAGCACCTCGCCAAGGCCATCGGCCTGCTTCCCGAGCGTGAGCGCCACATCCTGTCCCTCTACTACCAGGAGGAGCTGACGCTGGCCGAGATCGGCCAGGTCATCGGCGTCGGCGAGTCGCGCGTGTCGCAGCTGCGCACGCAGGCGCTCGCCCGCCTCCGCGCCACCCTCAGCGAAGCCATTAACCGCCGGGGCACGCACTAGTCATGAGCCGGATCCTCACCCAGGAAGAGATCGACGCCCTCCTGCTCACGCCGTCGAGCTCGAACCGCGGCCGCCGCGGCCGCGAGGGCGACGTCGGCGGGGCGATCCGGTACAACTTCCGGCGCCCGGACCGCGTGTCGAAGGAGCAGATCCACTCGCTCCACTTCCTGCACGACCGCTTCGCGCGCAACGTCTCGACGGCGCTGTCGGTCTACCTGCGCGCCGTCACGGAGCTGGCGGTCGTCTCGGTCGAGCAGTTCGCCTACTCGGAGTTCCTGCTCTCGCTGGCCGACCCGACGGCGTTCTATGCGCTGTCGATTCCGCCCCTGGGCGAGCTGGGCGCGCTCGAGATCAACCCGGCGGTCGCCTTCCCGATCTTCGACCGGATGCTCGGCGGCGAGGGCACCTCGGCCCCGCCCAACCGCGCCCTCACCGACATCGAGCAGCACGTGGCCGACTCGGTGGTGAAGGTCCTGCTCGAGGCGCTGACCGAGACGTGGAAGCCCATCGTGGATCTCAGCTTCGAGATTCGCGGCCGGGACACGCGGCCGCAGATGCTGCAGGTGGCCGCCCCGAACGAGACGGTGCTGATGGTGGCCTTCGACATGTCGGTCGGCGACGCCCGGGGCATGGTCAACCTGTGCCTCCCGGTCACGATCGTCGAGGCCACGGGCGGCGGACTGGCGCAGGCCTGGCACCGCCAGCGGCAGGAGCCGAGCGAGCTCGAGCGGCGCTGGCTGTCCGACCACCTCAATCGCGCGTCGATGCCGCTAACGGCGTCGCTCGAATCGAAGCTGACGGCCCGCGACCTCATCGACGTAAAGGTCGGCGACGTGGTGTCGCTGGGTGTCCCGTCGAACCGCCCCGTCAACGTGCACGTGGGCCCGACGCTCAAGTTCAAGGGACAGATGGCGCTGGACGCCGGTCGCGTGACCGTGCGGCTGGATCAGGCCCTGCCCGTCGCCGCAGCCGGGGGACAGTGAGATGACGACTTCTGCCGCAGACGAGCTCGCGCTCGCACTCATCCGGGCGCTCGCCACGACCATCGATTCGGTGGACGGCGCGCTCGAGGTCACCGAGGCGCCGACCGCCTCGGGAGACGGCTGGCGTGTGACCGGTGCCGTGAGCGGCATGCGCCGCGGCTCCATCGAGGCGTGGATCGACCTGGGCAGCGCCGAGACCCTCGCCCGCCGCGTGACCGGCGTGGAGACGCCGGACGAGGCCGTGATCCTGACGCTCGTCCGCGACCTGTGGACGCGGGCCGGCAAGAACCTGACCTCGCAGCCCGGCGTCGAGGGCCTGTCGTTCAGCTTCGGGTCCGCCCGCGCGGCCGGCTCGCCCGCCCGCGCCGTGGCGTGCGAGCTCACGTCGAACGACATGCAGGGCCAGGCGGCCGTGGGGATCGAGCTGGCGGCGGGCGCCGCCGACGGCCGCGAGAACCTCGACGTGGTCCTCGACATCGACCTGCCGCTGGTCGTGCGCTTCGCGCGCACGCACCTGCCCATCCGGACGCTGGCCGGGCTGGGGCCGGGCAGCGTGGTCGACATGGAACGCGCCCCCGACGAACCGGTGCAGATTCTCGTCGGCGAACGCGTGATCGCGCACGGCGAGGTCGTGGTCGTGGGCGGCAACTACGGCGTCCGCATCACCGAAGTGGTGCGGCCGTCCGAACGCATCCGGCTGGAGGCTTGAGGTGACGAGCGACATCCTGTTCTGGGCCGTGGTGGCGGTGGCCGTGGTGGCCGTCGTCGAGGCGTTCCTGCTGCTGCGCCTGCTCGCGGGCGCTGGCGTCGGTGGCCCGCTTCAGCGAGCGGCTGGCGCACCGGCGTCGGCGCTCGAGCTGCTGACCGACACGACCGAGGCCGGCCTGACCAACGTCGCGCAGGAGCTGGAGCGCAGCGCCGCGCCGCGGTCGCAGCGCTCGTCGCGCGGCGCCACGTCGCGCCGCATCGCCGGCGCCGTCCGGCGGGGCCGCTCGCTCGAGGACATCGCGTCCACCGAGGGCCTGTCGGAGAGCGAAGTGCGGCTGCACATCCAGCTCACCAACCAGGAAGGAGCCAGCCATGGCGCGCTGCGCGGTTGAGTCCTGCGGGCGCTGGCGCCTGGACCTGCTGGCCAACCGCGGTGTCGGCGTGCGCGTCGACAGCGAGTGGTTCTGCTCGCGCGACTGCGTCGAGCAGATGGCCCGCACCCGGCTGGCGGGGCGGACCCCCGTCGCCACCGGCCTCCCGCCCCTGCCGCGCGTGCGGCTCGGGTCGCTCCTCACGTCCCAGGGCCTCTGCAGCAGCGACGCGGTCGCGCGCGCCCTCGAGGCCCAGAAGACGTCGCACCGCCGGCTCGGCGAGGAACTCTGCCAGATGGGCGCCACCGACCTGGCCACCGTCGTGCGCGCGCACTCGCCGCGCAGTTCGGCGAGCGCTGCGTGCCGAACTTCGATCCCGTCACCGTGCGCCACGCGCCCGGCGGCCTCTCGCCTCACGCGGTGCGCGCGTCGGCCTGGCGCCGATCAGCGAGCCGGTGGAGGGCCGCATCCGCGTGGCGTGCACGGCGCCCGTGCCGCGCCGCGCGCTCGGCGCCCTGCGCCAGCTCACCGGCTGGACACCCGAGGTCTACCTCGTGTCCGACGCCGACTGGGCCGCCATCCTCGAGCACTACGGCGCCGACGCGCCTGCACCCTCCACGCCGGCCGCACGGCCCGAGTTCGTGCACACGACCAGCGTGACCGACGCGGCCGCCCGCATCGCCGCCGCCGCCACCCGCGGGCGGCGCACCACCGTCACCGAGGCCCGCTGGGACGACTACGCCTGGGTCCGCATCCAGGGTCCCGGCCTCGTCGAGGACGTCTGCCTGACGCTGCCCGACGCGGGCATGCCGATTGGAGAGGAGGCGCCATGGCTGGCGGCTACTACATCGCGCTGACCGGGATGCGCACGCGGATCGATCAGCTGGATCGGCTCGCGGACGAAATCGCCAACTCCAAGACGCCCGGCTTCAAGGGCGAGCGCGCCACCAACGAGAAGGCGCCCCGCCAGAGCTTCGCCGACGCGTTCGACACCGCCGTGGACGTGACGATGGGCGGGCGCAAGCTGGACACGCGCGCCGGTGCCATCGTGTCCACCGGCGGCGACCGGACGTCGCGATCGAGGGCAACGGGTTCTTCGCCGTCCAGACGCCGGCCGGCACCCGCTACACGCGCAACGGCCACCTCGATCGCCAGGCCGACGGCACCATCACCACCAGGACGGCCTGCCGGTGCTGGGCGAGGACGGCCCGATCACGGTGGCGCCCGGCCGCGTGCAGATCGGCGCCGACGGCACGGTGCGCAGCGGCGGCGTCGTCGCCGGCAAGCTGAGCGTCGTCGAGTTCGCGGAGCCGTCGCAGATGGTGCGGGAGGGCGGCGCGATCCTGCGCGCGCCCGAGGGCGCCACGCCGCTGGCGCCCGAGCACTCGCAGATCCGGACGGGCGCGCTCGAGGACTCGAACGTGTCCATGGTGGACCGCGTCGCCGAGCTGACCAGCGTCTCCCGGACGTTCGAGGCCCTGCAGCGGTCGCTCTCGGTGCTCATGAACGACGTGGACGGACGGTCGATCGATGCGTTGGGCAAGCGCTAGCCGCGGCCCGGAGGAACAGCAGCCATGATTCGCGCTCTCTACACGGCGGCCAGCGGCATGAACGCGCAGCAGGCCAACCTCGACAACGTGGCGCACAACATCGCCAACGTGAACACGGCCGGGTTCAAGAAGACGCACGTGCAGTTCGAGGACCTGGTCTACCAGGAAACCCGGACGGCCGGCGCCCCGGTCTCGGTGGCCGGCGAGAGCCCCGTCGGCCTGGCCACGGGCCTGGGCACGCGGGCGATGGCCACGGCGCGCGACTTCGCGCAGGGCAACCTCCGCACCACCAACGCGCCCCTCGACATCGCCATCGAGGGCGACGGCTTCTTCCAGGTCTCGCTCCCCGACGGCACGACCGGCTACACCCGCGCCGGCGCCCTGGTACGCGACTCGCAGGGGCAGCTGGTCACGATGGAGGGCTATCCCGTCGAGCCGCAGATCTCCATCCCCGAGAACGCCACCTCCGTGACGATCTCGCGCCAGGGCATCGTCTCGGCCGCCATCGCGGGCCAGGGCGCGCCGCAGGAGCTCGGGACCCTCGAGCTCGCCATCTTCCAGAACCCCGCCGGACTGCGGGCGCTCGGCGGCAACATCCTCGCGGTGACCACCGCGTCGGGCGAGCCGCAGACGGGCGTCCCCGGGACCGACGGCCGCGGCACGCTGCTGCAGGGATTCCTCGAGGACTCCAACGTGTCGGTCGTCGAGGAGATGGTCAACATGATCCTCGGCCAGCGCGCCTACGAGGCCAACTCCAAGGTGATCCGGACTGCAGACGAGATGCTGCAGCAGGTCAACAGCCTGGTGCGATAGATGCGCGTCCTCCTCTCCATCCTCGTGCTCGTCGTGGCCGCCGCCGGCCTCCGTGCGGCGGACGCCGCCGGCGACGACGCGATCCGCGAGGCCATCGTCGCGGCCGTGCAGGCCCGCATGGGCGATGCGGCCGAGGTCGAGGTCGCCGCGCTGGAGGTGCAGGGGGGCTGGGATCACGCCGACGTGCTCGCGCGGCCGGATCCGAACGCGAAGCTCGGCGGCGCCACCCGCTTCTCGCTGGGGACGGTGGCGGACACGCCGGGCGCCACGGTGCGCTGGGTCGGGGCCGCAGAAGCCGAGCTCCGGGTCCGCGTCCCGCACCTCCACACGCGGCGCGCCGTCGCGCGCGGCGCCGTCATCGGCGCCGACGACGTGGAGCTGGTGGAGCACGAGGTGACGGGAGCGCTGCGCGCGTGGCCGGGCGAGGACGCCATCGACCGCACGCGCGCGCTGCGCAGCGTCGAGGCGGGGACCTGCCTGTCCCAGAGCAGCCTGCAGAAGGTGCCGATCGTCCGGCCCGGGCAGGAGGTCCAGGCCCTGGTCCGGATCGGCGCCGTGGTCGCCGAGGCGCGCCTGGTGGCCGCCGAGAGCGGAGACGAAGGTTCGGTGATTCGCGTAGTGAACCCGGAGAGCCGGCGCAGCCTGAAGGCGCGCGTGGTTGGGCCGGGGGTCGTCGAGGTGATTCATGAGTAGCACCGCATACGTGCGGATCGGCTGGCTGCTTCCCGTGCTGGTGTCGCTGGCGCTGGCCGGCGTGCCGCAGGGCGTCGAGGCAGGCCAGAAGAAGAAGAAGGACGATGCGGCGCCGGAGCAGGCGCCGAGCAAGTCCGACAACTACGACGAGCTCGTGGCCCGGTATCTCGAGGCCGCGCGGATGTCGGCCGCCGGACCGCGGCCCGAGGCCAACGCCTGGATGAACGGCCTGCTCGGCGAACTGCGCGCGCAGCGCGTCAACGACCTGGTGACGGTGCGCGTGGTCGAGGTCATCACCGCGCGCGGGACCGCCGACTCGACGCTCTCGAAGGAGAGCGGCGCAAGCGCCGGCGTGGACAGCCTCTTCGGTGCCGAGAAACTCTTCCCTCGTCGATCGACCCGACCAACCTCGCCGGCCTGAACGCCGGCACGGACTTCAAGGGGGCCGGGGCCACCAACCCGCGCGGGCGCGCTGACCGCGACGCTCACGGCGCGCGTTGCCGAGGTGCTGCCCAACGGCGACCTGATCATCGAGGGCGTCCGCGAGATCGACATCAACGGCGACCGCCAGATCGGTGCTCACGGGCGTCGCGCGTCGTGGACATCGGTCCCGGCAACATCCTGCCCTCGTCGTCGATCGGCCAGCTCCGGATCCGCTACTTCGGCCGCGGCCTCATCAAGGACAGCCTGCCCCCGGCTGGCTGATCCGCATCCTGAACAAGATCTTCTGAGGTGCCGATCATGCGTGCGCTCATTCGACACGGTTCGCTGGCTCGCCCTGTTCGCTGCGGTCGCGTCCACGCCCATGGGGGCGCGCCCGCGGCGCGCATCAAGGACGTCGCCTCGCTGCAGGGCGTGGCGTCCACGCCCCTGCTCGGCTACGGCCTGGGTCGTCGGCCTCAACAAGACCGGCGACCGCCGCCAGACGATCTTCTCCACCCAGTCGCTGGTGAACATGCTCGAGCGGCTCGGCGTGTCGGTGCCCGCGAGCCGGTGAAGATCGAGAACATCGCGGCGGTCCTGGTGACCGCCGAGCTCCCCGCCTACTCGCGGGCGGGCGCGAGGATCGACGTCACCGCCTCCTCGGTCGGCGACGCCCGCAGCCTGCAGGGGGGCACCCTCCTGGCCACCCCGCTCCGCGGGCCCGAGGGCCAGGTCTACGCCCTCGCGCAGGGCCGCTGTCGATCGGCGGCTTCGGCCGGCGGCGGCGGCAACAGCGTCGCCGCGAACCACCTCACCGTCGGACGCGTGCCGAGCGGCGCGCTGGTCCAGCTGGGGAGCGCGGTGTCCCTGCCCTCCTCCGACACGCTCGCGCTCGCCCTGCGGGAGCCCGACTTCGCCAGCGCCGCCCGCGTGGCACGCGCGGTGAACGAGGAGCTCGGCGATGCCACGGCGCGCGTCAGGACCCGGGCACGGTCGTCGTCCGCGTGCCCGAGCAGTATCGCGGCGCGGTGCCGGACCTCATGGCCCGCATCGAGCTGCTGCCCGTGGACACCGACGCCCCGGCGCGCGTCGTCATCAACGAACGGTCGGGCACGGTGGTGGTCGGCGGGGCGGTGCGGTCTCGGCCCGGCGGCCGTCGCCCACGGCAACCTCTCGGTGCGCATCAGCACGAGTACGAGGTGTCGCACGCCTCCGCCCTGTCGCGCACCGGCGACACGGTGGTCGTGCCCAACGTGGACGTCAACGTGCAGGAGCAGTCGGCCCGGCTGGTGACGCTCGAGGAAGGCACGACGCTCGACGCCGTCGTCGCGGCGCTGAACGCGCTCGGCGCGACGCCGCGCGACATCATCGCCATCATGCAGGCCCTGAAGGCCGCCGGCGCGCTGCGCGCCGACATCGTCATCCTGTAGGACCCCGGCCATGACCACCACGGACGTGACGCTCAAGGGACTCACCGGCGCCGGCGCGGCCGCCTCCGGCGAGACCGACCACGCACAGATCCGCGCGCTGGCGGAGCAGTTCGAATCGATGCTGCTCGCCCAGATGCTGAAGGAAAATGGCGCAATGACGCCGGATGCCGAGGAGGCGGCCCGGCGCGTCGATCATGGGCGACACCATGACGAACGAGCTCGCGCAGGCGCTCGGCAAGACCGGGTCGCTCGGCATCGCCGACATGATGGCCTCGGCGCTGTCGCGGCGGCGACGCCGCGGCCGACACCACCGCCTACCGTCAACATGACCACGCCGCGGGCATCCCTGTGCCGCCGATTGCGGCGCCGGGCCTGGCCGTTCCCGACGCCGGGGCTTACGACGTCGGTGAAGGTCACCTCGCCGTACGGCTGGCGCAGCGATCCGCTGAACGGCCAGAGCGGTTCCATGCCGGCCTCGACCTGCGGGCGGCGACGGGGCAGGACGTGCACGCCGCCACGGACGGGGTGGTCACCTTCGCGGGCGAACAGTCGGGCTACGGCCTCGTCGTCGTGGTGAGCCACGGCAGCGGGCTGGAAACCCGGTATGCGCACCTGTCGTCGGCCGACGTGGCCGAGGGCGACCGGGTGGACGCGGGTGCCGTGATTGCACGGTCTGGCAACAGCGGCCGCTCGACGGGGCCGCAACCTGCACTCTCGAGGTCCGCCGGGCCGGGCGGCCCGTGGACCCCGCTCAGGTGGCGGGATTGCGGCCCGTCGTGCCGGGGGGCTGCGGCCACCGATTGAGTTCAGGCGCCGTTGGCTAAAGAATATCGGGAGCACGTCCGATTCCTCAGGCATCGGCGCAGGCCACCCGGGCCATGGCCCCCGATCGAAAGTGACGAACGATGAAAATCGACACCAACCGGACCAATCTCGACTCGCTCTCCACGGTCAAGACCGACGCGACCGAGCAGAACACGTCCGCATCGGCGCCAGAGGAGCCCAGCATCCGCTCGCACGGATGAAGTGCAGCTGTCCTCGGGCGTGAAGCTCGCCGGCGAGGCGGTCAAGGCCGCCAACGAGGCATCGGACGTGCGCTCCCGCCGAGGTCGAGCCGGCGAAGGCGCTGCTCGAATCGGGACGGCTGGGCGCGGATCCGGTACGCGCTCGCCGACGTCCTGATCGATCGCGCGATCGACGGAAGTCGGCGGCATGCAGGCGCTCGAGGCGGCTGCCCGCCTGAACGGATCGCTCGACGAACTGGCCGCCGCACTGGCGGCGCCGGACGCCGATGCGATGCTGGCGGCCGAGTCGACGCTGGCCTCCACGCTGGACGCGGTGTCCGCGGTCCAGCCGGCCACGCCGGCCGAGCACGACGCGGTGCTGGCGGCGGTCGCTCGCGCGCGCGCCACCCTGGCGCGCTGCCGGATCCTCGGCGCATCGATCCTGACGCCGCGCGCCTGACGCTCCTCGCGCAGGGCGCGGCGCCGACTACGGCCGCACCGGTACCACGGCGCCGGCCACGGCACCCCGCGGGCGTCACCTGCGGACGAGGTTCTGATGTCCAACCTCTTCGGCACGCTGTCGCTGACCGCGCGGGCGCTCGAAGCCCAGAGCACCGGGCTCAACGTCACCGGCCAGAACATCTCCAACCTCAACACCGAGGGCTTCTCGCGGCGCGGGCTGCTCCGGCCGAGTCGCTCATCGGCGGCGTCGAGGTGAGGGCATCCGCGCCACCGCGACGCGCTGCTCGACGCCCGCGTCCGCCAGGAGATTCCGGCCGAGGCGCGCGAGGCCGCACTGGCGGACTCGCTCTCCGCTGTCGAGGCCGCCATCGGCCAGCCCGGCTCGTCCATCGACGCCCGGCTCGCGGACTTCTTCGACAGCTTCGCCGCGCTGGCCTCCGATCCTCGTCCACCGTCGCACGCGACGGCGTGCTCCAGCAGGGACGGCTCCTGTCGCAGTCGTTCAACGACATCGCCGGGCGCCTCGCCCGCGCGGCGCGACGCCGACGCGCAGGTCCGCTCCGACGTCAACCAGCTCAACGCCCTCGCGGCGCGCGTCGCCCGGTTGAACGAGGCGATCGGCGCCGCCGGCAGCGGCGACGCGGAGGCCCTGCGGGACCAGCGCGAGCTCACGCTCCAGCAGCTCGCCGAAATCGGGGACGTCTCGGTCCTCACGCGTCCGGACGGCGTCGTGGACGTTTCGATCGCGGGCGGTCGCCCGCTGGTCATCGGCACCGACACCTACACCGTCGAGATCACCGACACGCCGCCCGCGGGCCTGGCGTCCATCAGCATCGGCGGCGCCGACATCACGTCGTCGTTTCCGCGCGGCCGGCTGGCGGGCGCGCTCACTGCGCGCGACTCGCTCATCCCCGGCTACCAGACCCGCCCTCGACGAGCTCGCCCACGGCGTGGCGCAGGAGGTCAACACGCTCCACCAGAGCGGGTTCGATCTCAACGGGGCGGCCGGCGGCGTGTTCTTCACGCCGCCCGGCGCCGTGGCCGGGCCGCGGCGGCCCTGCAGCTCGACGCGGCGGTGTCCGCCGACCCGGCGCTGCTCGCCGCCTCCGGCACCGGTGCGCCCGGCGACAACACCATCGCCCGTGCGCTGTCGGAGCCCGCAGCGCGCGCGTCGTCGGCGGCACCTCCACCTTCAGCGAGCTGGGGCCAGCTGGAGTACCGCGTCGGCAGCGACTCGCAGAGCGCGCGCCGAGCAGCAGAGCCGGCACGAGGTCGTCGCGCAGGTGGCCCGCCTCCGCGACCAGGTGTCGGGCGTCTCGCTGGACGAGGAGTCCGCGAACATGCTGAAGCACCAGCGCGCCTACGAGGCGAACGCGCGGTTCTTCTCCACCGTCAACTCGGTGCTCGACGTTCTCATGGGTATCGGAGTCCGCTGATGCGCGTCACCTTCAACAACCTGAACGACGGCCCTGGCCTCCCTGAACGTGGCGGCCAGCGCCTCGACCGCGCGCAGGATCAGCTCGCCACCGGCAAGCGCGTGCGGACGGCCAGCGACGACCCGGCCGCCGCCCAGCGCGCAGTGAGCGGACGCGCCGAGATCGCGCGGCTGGACACCTTCGCCCGGACGGCGCAGTCGGCCGAGGCGCGGCTCACCACCGTCGATACCGTGCTCTCCGGGATCATCGAGCGCATCACGGAGGCCAAGTCCACCACGGCGAGCGTCCGTGGCACCACGGCCTCGGCCGAGGGCCGCGAGGCCGCCGCGCGCGCCATCGAGGGCATCCGCGACTCCATCGTCGGCGCCATCAACACCTCGGTCGGCGGCGCCTATCTCTTCTCCGGCGGCCAGTCGCTCTCACCCGCCTATGCCAGCTCGGGCGGCGCCTGGGTCTACCAGGGCGACAACGGGGCCGTGCAGGTGGACACCGGCAGCGACCGCCAGGTGACGATCGCGCTCGACGGCCAGGCCGTGCTCCAGGGCTCCGACGCCACCAGCCTGCTGACCGACCTCGACACGCTGGCGACCGCGATTCGCGCGAATGACCAGACGGGCATCCAGGCCGGCCTCGACGCCATCGATCGCGCCTTCAACCGGGCCACCCGCGCGCAGAGCCAGGTGGGCGTCGATCTGAAGGGCCTCGAGGACGACCAGCTCCAGATCTCGGCGCTTCGCCTCGCCGGCCAGAAGCGCCTTTCGAAGGACGAGGACGCCGACCTGGCCAAGGCCGCCAGTGACATGAGCCGCGCCGACACCGCGTATCGCGCCGCGCTCAGCGCCATCAGCACCGCCGGACGCGTGTCCCTGATGGACTACCTGCGATGACGACGGCCAGCGCGGCGAGCCGTCCCGCCGACGCCGTGACGCTGCCCGACGGCCTGCCGGGCTTCGAGCAGTGCCGCACCTTCGTGGTCATGTCGGCGCCGGACCTCGCGCCCCTCACGCGCCTGCAGGGGCTCGACGGGTCGCAGCCCACGTTCCTGGCCCTCGATCCGCGCCTCGTGCTGCCCGACTACGACGCCTCGCTCTCGCCCGCCGATCGCCAGCGCCTCGGCGCGGCGCCCGACGACCCGCTGCTGTGGCTGGCACTGGTCGGCCTGGACGGCCAGCGTCTCTTCGTCAACCTCCGCGCCCCGGTCGTCATCAACCCGGCGCGCATGCTGGGGCTGCAGGTCGTCGCCGCCGACAGTCCCTACTCGACGCAGCACGAGCTGCTGCTGGGCTGAGCCGTGCTGGTCTTCACCCGCAAGCGCAACGAGGCCATTGTCATCGGCGACGGGATCGAGGTCCGGGTCCTGCGCGTCGGCAAGGACGGCGTCCGCCTGGGCATCGTCGCTCCCGCCGAGGTGGCCGTCCACCGGCGCGAGATCTACGACGCCGTGTGCGCGGCCAACCGCTCCGCGGCGACCACGGCCGCCGACGCCTCCACCCTGGCCGCCCGCCTGCGCGCCAGCCTCCCCGTCTCCACGACCAGGCCCGGCGCCTGACCGTTCGTTCCCGCACCATGCGCACGCGTGACTGGCGCCACGCCGACGACGAGGTCGTGGCCGCGTTGTATGCGCGCGAGATCGCGCGCTGGGGGGACGAGCTCTCCTGGGACACCGCCACCACCACCTGGCCGGTCGTGGAGCAGGGACGCCGGCAGGGGACGGTGCTCGGCGTCATCGCCGGCGACGGGGATGCCGTCGAGGGCTGGTGCTTCGGCCTCGTCCACGATCGCACGCTGCAGGTCGGCGGCTTCGTCTCCACGACGGGCACGGCCACGCGCGCGCTCGCCGCGCACCTGGCGTCGGCCGCGCGCGACGCGGGCGCCTGCGACAGCGTGTGGTTCGGCTTCTTCGATGCCCCGGGGCTGCAGGACCTGCTGGCGGCGGCCAACGCGGCGCCCTCACGCTACAGTATTCGCGCGCCGCGCTCGACGCGCCTGGCACCGGCGAGCCGCTCGCCGGGGACCGACGGAGACGCCGCTGGTTCGCCCGTGGGAGATCGACGACACGCTGGCGGTGCCGGAGCTGCTGGCGTCAGCCTACGCGCACGACACGGTGTGGCGCCCGTTTGCGTCGTCAGGCCGCCTCGACGAGTGGCGCGGGTATGCGGCAGCTCATCGGCACCACGGGCCGCGGGTTCTTCGATCCCGCGCTGAGCGTGGTCGCACCCGCGCCGGGCGGAGGCCTCGACGGCCTCGCCATCGTCACGCGCATCGCCGACGGCACCGCGCACCTGGCGCAGCTCGCCGTGCGCGCCTCCGCACAGGGCCGGCGGCTGGGCCCCGCACTGCTCGAGGGCGGCCCTCGTAGGGCGGCGCGACGGAGTGGACACCGCTCGATGACGCCGCTGGTGCACGAGGGCAACCGGCGCGCGCGGCATTCCTACGATCGGGCCGGGTTCGTGACGACGGCGGTTCCTGGTTGGGGTGGGTGGCGGCTGGATCAGCCGCGGACGTCGAGCAGCGAGGCGTTGGCGACCGGCGAGGTGAGCACGCGGCGGTAGGCGGCAAGCGTGGCTTCGCCGCACTCGAGATTGGCGCGGGCGGCGCGATGCGCGAGCTCGGCGTCGGCCAGGGCCCGCATCGACTCGGTGTCGTGCTTCAGGATGGCGGCCACGAGATCCGCGGCCGTCTGCCGCAGGGCCATCACCCCCTTGTAGTCGGGCTGGTCCACCAGGTCCTCGTCGGGCACCGTGGCCAGGAACGCGCGGATGTCGCGCAGCCCGGGCTCGATGGCCACGAGCGCGTGCGTGAGCCGGTTGCGGATGTCGGCCTCGTTCGCCAGCTTCTCGGAAGTCGCGGTTCTCGCTGCCCGCACGCTGCCGATCGGCCACGGCGAGGAGCTGCCGCAGCAGCTCGACTCTGTCCGGCACCCGGCGCGTATCGGGTGAGCGTCGGTCACGTCAGACGACTAAATGGGTAGCTCCTTCGCCCCCACTGTCACGGACGGCTGTGCCGGCAATGCGCCGACCGGGATGGCCGGCGTCGCCACCGACGACGCCGGCTGGCTGGCGCTCGCGATGGTCTGCCACGCGTCACGCAGCGGCTCGAGCAGCTTGCGCACCTCGTCGAGCGGCGCCACGTCGTTCTTCGTTGACGACTCCACGATCTTCGCGGTCATGTAGTCGTAGAGGCCGTCGAGCTGCACGGCGACCTCCCCGCCCTTCTCCAGGTCCAGCGTGTTCTGCAGCTCGGACACGATGGCCAGCAGCCGCGAGGTGGCATCGCGGCGGGCGCGGATGTCGCGCCGTTCGATGGCCTCCCGGGCCTGGCTCGTGAAGCGCAGCGCGCCGTCATAGAGCATCACCACGAGCTCGAGCGGGGTGCGTGACTGCACCTCGGTCCGGCGGTAGGCGTTCAATCCCTGCTGATACATCCGTCGATCTCCGGTCTGGCGTGGGGCGTCGTCAGAGGGACGAGCCGAACGAGGAAAGGGACCCGCTTTGCGACTTGAGGAGCGACATCGCCTGGTCCGCGGCGATGAACTCCTTCTGCAGCGCCAGCCGCCGCACGGCCAGGCGCTCCTGCATGGCCGCCACCTGGACGTCGAACCGGTCCAGGCGCGTCTCGAGCTGATCCTTCGCGTTGCCAATCAGCCCGTCGGTGTTCGTGTAGCGCTCCATCAGGAGCTGGATGCTGGTGAAGGCGCCGGGGGCGCCTGCCGAGCCGGCGAGCAGCAGCGCCACTTCGTCGGCGTTGGTGTCGAGCACCTCCTGGAGCTTGGCCGAGTCCACTTCCAGCGTGCCGTCGCGCTGCAGTTCGAGGCCAATGTCCGCGAGGTAGCGGAGCACCGACGAGGGCGGATACGACGAGGTCAGGGCGCTGCGCAGTTCGTTCCGCAGCTGCCGGAGGACCGGGTCGCGCCCGATGCTCGCCTGGTCGCCGCTGCCGGCCGACGAGCTCTGCTCGGCGGCGAACTTCAGGAAGTCGTTGTACGCCGTGACGAAGCTGTCGATCTTCGAGCGCAGCGCCGAGGGGTTGCTCTGGACGTCCACGACGATGGTCGCGGTGGGGTCCTGCCGGTAGAGCGTCAGCGTCGTCCCGGGGACGACGTCCTCGACGGTGTTGGTCGTGCTCGTGATCGACAGGTTGTTGACGGTGAGCTGCGCGTTGGTGGCCTCGGCGGCGTTGGCGCCGAAGGCGAGGCCCGTGCCGCCGGTCAGGTTGCTGGTGACGGCGAAGGCGTTGGCCGACCCGGTGCTCTTGCCCGTCAGGACGAGCTGGTAGCTGCCCGGCTGCGACTGCACGACGGCCGCCCGTGCGGGGCTGTCGGCGTTGGCGTTGATGGCCGCCGCGAGCTGCGACAGCGTGGTGGACCCGGAAATCGCGATGGTCTGGCCGCCGATGGTGATGCTGCCGCCGTCGGCGACCACCGTGGTATCGGCGTCGGCGAGCGTTGTCGTGGACGCGGTGACCTGGGCGCGGGCCAGCTGACTGACGACCACCTCGTAGCGGCCGGCCACGGCGCCGGAGCCGGCGCTGGCGGCCACCGAGGCAGGAACACTGCTGGCGGCGGTGAACGACGAGGCGACGCCGTTGGCGGAGAGATCGTCGGCGGCATCCTGAATGGCGTTGAGGCGCGTGCCAAGCTGGGTAAAGTTGGCGACCTGTCTGCGGACGGCCGTCTGCTTGGCCTGCAGCTGCTGCAGCGGGAGGCTTTCCTGCTGCATGATGCTGTTGAGGACGAGGTTGAAATCGACCCCGTTGAACCCGCTGAACGTGATGCCCGATGACATAGGCGCTCCCTGCTCGCAGCCGCCACACTGCCCGAGCGACGTCTTCCCTTGCTAATTCCTTGCCAGAAACGCCCGTAGACGGCCGCCGTATACCGGCGCCGTCCACGGGAGTTCCTCTGGGCCCGGTCCCGCGGACCGGGCGCCGTCCTTACCGCAGCAGCGAGAGGACCGAGCCGTTGGCCTGGTTGGCCTGGGCCAGGGTGGCCGCGATGCCCGACTGCGTGAGGATGTTGTAGCGGGTCAGGTTCGCCGACTCGGCCACGTTCGCGTCGCGAATGCGGCTCTCGGCGGCCTTGATGCTGACGACCTGCGTGGACGCCAGGCCGATGGCGTAGGACAGGCGGTTCTGCATACCAACCCGCCCTGGAGTGGTGCCGAGGGTCGACACCGCGCTGGCGATGGTCGACACCGCCGTCTGCGCGTTGGTCGCCGACGACAGCGAGAAGCCGTTGATGCCGAGCGTGTTCGTGCTCGGCCGCGCCGATCGAGCCGCCCACCACACCGCTGGTGCCGTCGTTGCTGACGAACACCGAGAAGCCCCAGGTGTTGTCCAGACCTGCCACCGACGCCTCACGGTCGATTTCCGTGAGCACGTCTCGAACTCGGCATCCAGCGTCGTGCGGTCGACACCGCTCGAGGCAGAGGCCGTCGGCGTGGCCAGCACCGACAGACGATCGAGCAGGGTCGCGATGTTGTTCAGCGCGCCGTCCTGGATCTGGAGGGTGGACAGACCGTCGTTGGCGTTGCGGATGCCCTGGTTCAGGACCGCCTGCTGCGACCGGTAGCTGTTGGCAACGGCCAGGCCGGCCGCGTCGTCGCCCGACGCGTTGATGCGGAAACCGCTCGACACGCGCGTGAGGGCCTTCTGGAGGCCGAGGTTGGTGATCGTGAGGTTCGCCTGCGCGTTGGCTGCCGAGATGTTGCTGACTACGGAGAACGATGCCATGTGACTTACTCCATCCTTAGAGGTTGAAGCCGGCGTCCCTGCCGGCCGCGACCGCGTCGTGGCGACCACCGCCACCCCGCCGTCAGGGAGGTAATCGGGCATGTCGCCGGAACCTTGAGGGCGCCCGCCGGGGGGCTGGCAAGCTTCTCGCTCTGCTCCGGGGCGGGAGCAGCCGGCATGAACGAGTACCTGGTCAACGGACAGCCGATTTCATCGGATTCAGGCCCGAAAACGTGGGGCGACCTGCTGCAGGCGGTCGACGCCCGCGCGGCCGCCCAGGGCGACGTAGTGACGGCGGTCCGATTCAAGGGTGTCGACCAGCCGACATTTCGGGGCCCTGAGGTCGAGGCCGCCGACGCCGACGCGCTCGGCCCGATCGAGGTCGAGACGACCCCCCGGGCACGACTGCTCACATCGACACTCGGCACCGCCGGGCACAGCCTGCCCGAGCTCGCCGACGGCGCCCGCCGGGCCGCCGACGCCTTCCGGCGCGGCGACACCGCGACCGCCCACGCCCGGCTGTCCGACCTGCTCGCCACGGTGCGCACGCTCGTCGAACTGACGCTGGCCGTGGCGGCCGCCGCCGGCACCGACCTCGAACACCTGCCCTGCGGCACGTCCACCGCCGCCGGGATCCTCGGGACCACGGGCGTGGTCCTGGACGGCCTGTCCCATCACCAGCGCGCGGAGGACTGGGTCGCGCTGGCCGACGAACTCGAATACGACCTCGCGCCGGCGCTCCTGCAGTGGAGCCGGGTGTTCGAGGCCCTTCAGGAGCGCTGCGCGGCATGAGCATCCACATCGAACACCCGGCACCCGGCGTCGCCACGGTCAGCCTCGGCTCCGCCGGACGCCGTCTCACCTACCGCACCGAGGCCGAATCCCACCGCATCGCCGTCTTCGACGACTTCGGGCAGGTGGTGCTGGCCTTCGGCGGCTACGGACGCGGCCCGGCGGCCCTCGACACGCCGCTGGACCTGGCGTTCGTCAACCCGCTCTTCGCGGGCGAGCGGCTGCCCGACGGCCCCGAGGCCGTGTGGCTGGCCGTCGCCGACTACGGCAACGCGCGCGTCCAGGTCTACGAGCTGGACGGCGTCCACGTGGGCACGGTGGACCTGTCGGGACAGGCCGGTATCGGGGCCCCCTGTGGTTTGTCGTGGCGGTCGCCGATTCTGGAAGTCGAAGGGGTCGAGTGTGCCCGCGCGCGCGTGTACTGGAGCGCGGCCCTCCTCAGCAGCGCGCCGCGAGCGTCCACCTGACCGTCCGCGCCGCGAGTGGCGCTACGCTCCCGCACCTGGTGAACTGAGATGCCCGAGACCGCCTCGTCTGCGCCGGCCGTCCCGGTCGTGCCCCCGCCCCGCCGGCGCATCGGCAGGCTGAGATCGACGCCGTCGTCTGCCCTGCAATCGGGGTGGCTGTCGACGGGTCCGCGCGTCCAGAATTCGAGCGGGCGTTCGCCGACTATGGTAGCGCGCCGCACGCCAGGGTTGCCGACTCAGGCACGGCCGCACTGCACCTCGCGCTGCTGGCCTCGGGCATCCGGCCCGGCGACGAGGTGATCACGACCCCGCTCACCTTCTGCGCGACGGCGAACGTGGTCCTGCACGCCGGCGCCACGCCCCGCTTCGCCGACATCGACCCGATCACCTGGAACCTCTCGCCCGCCGCGACATCCGCGGCGGTGACGGCGCGCACGCGCGCTGATCCTCGTGCACTACGCCGGCCGGCCCGCCGACGTGGCGGCGTTTGCCGCGCTCAGGCGCGGCGCGCGGCCTGACGGTCATCGAAGACGCGGCGCACGCCGTGGAGGCGGTGGCGGACGGGCGCAAGATCGGCTCCACCGCCGACTACACCTGCTTCAGCTTCTACGCCACCAAGAACCTGACGACCGGCGAGGGCGGCATGCTCACGACGGCCTCGGACGAGGGCGCACGGTTTGCGCGCGTCGCGGGCCTGCACGGCATGAGCCGCGACGCCTGGGCCCGCTACTCGCCCTCGGCGTCGCCGCACTACGACGTCGTGATGCCGGGCTTCAAGTACAACATGATGGACCTGCAGGCCGCGCTCGGCCTGCGGCAGCTCGCCGGCCTCGCGCAGCGCCTCGAGCGGCGCGAGGCGATCTGGCGCATCTACGACGAGGGTCTGGCCGATCTCCCGTTGACGCGCCCCGCGCCGGTGGCCGCCGGTGACGTGCACGCGCGGCACCTCTATACCGTCCTCGTGACGCAGGAGACCGGCTGGTCGCGCGACGATCTGATCGGCGCACTCTCCGCGCGCGGCATCACGACCAGCGTGCACTTCCGGGCATTGCACCTGCACCCCTACTACCGGGATCGCTACGGCTTCCGCCGCGGCCAGTTTCCGGCCGCGGAGCTCGTCTCCGACTCGGTGATTTCGCTGCCGCTGTCCGGCGCGATGGCCGACGCGGACGCCCATCGCGTGGTGGAGACGCTCCGCCATCTGGTGCTGCGGGGCTGACCATGCCTGCGCCGCCTACCCGCCCCATCGTGTTCTGTGCCGCGGCCGGCCCGCGCGTCGGCTTCGGCCACCTGGTGCGCTGCTGCTCGCTGGCGCGCGCGCTGGGCACGCCGCTGCTCGGCGCTGCGCGGCAGCGTCGGAACGCGGACCGGGCACGTGGCGCCACGCTCGTGCGGATCCCGAGCGCGGCGGCGCTCCGCACTCAACGCGTCGCTCGTCGTGATCGACGATCCTCGCCGGTGGCGGCCGCCCGCTGGGTGGCGCGGGCGGCTGGCGCGCGTGCCTGTTGTCTTTCCATTCACGACCTCGGCTCGCCTACGAACTGACCCATCGACGGCAGCCTTCCGGCCGGCGGCCGCCCTCGAGGGCGCTCGGCGCTGCTCGCCGGGGCGCCGTATGCGGTGCTGGACCCGTCGGTGGGAGCGGCAGCGGCGCGCGGGACGCCAGCCGCACGCGAACCGCGTGCTCATCGCTCCTCGGCGGCGGACAGCACGTCCGGGGCGCGCCGCCCATCACCTCTCGGCCGCGCTGGCCGCACGGATGCCGGGCGAGATTCACGTCGCCTGCGGGTTCGCGGGCACGCCGGCGCCCGCCCTGCCCCACGGCCACTGGATCGACGCGCCCGACGGGCTCGCCGGCGAGCTGGCCCGCGCCAGCGTCGCGATCGTCGCCGGCGGCGTCACGCTCTACGAGGCGTGCGCGCTCGGCGTGCCGGTGGTGGGCCTGGCCGTGACCGCCGCGCAGCACCAGACGGTGCGCAGCCGCCCGCCTCGGCGCGGCCGTCGATGGTGGCGAGCCGCCGTTCGACGCCGTGCGGTGCCACGCGGTGGCGGACACCGTGGCACACCTGCTGGCCGACGCCACGCGCCGCCGCCGGCTGTCGCGCCGCGCGCGCGCGCTCATCGACGCACGGGGCGCCCGGCGCGTCGCGGAACGGCTCCGTGCGATGGCCCGGTCCCGCGTGGCACGCCCGGTCCGACGGGAGGTGCGCCGTGCGGCCTGACCCGGGCGCCGTCCTCTTCGACCTCGACGACACGCTCTACCCGCACCGGCAGTTCGTCGTGAGCGGGCTGGCAGCCGTCTCGTGCTTCCTCGACGAGCACTGGGGCCTCGAGGCCGCAGGCGTCTTTCGGGTGCTGACGCGCGCCATGCGCCACGCGCGCGGACGCGAGCTGCAGGCGGCCGCCGCCGCCTTCGACCTGCCGCCGTGGATCATCCCGCAGCTGGTGGACGTCGTGCGCCGCCACGAGCCGCGGCTGCGCCTGCCGCAGCGCGTCCACTCGCGCCATCGAGGCGCTCCGCGATGGCTGGCGGATTGGCGTCGTGACCAACGGCCCGCCCGACGTGCAGGCGCGCAAGGTCGAGGCGCTGGGGCTCGAGGCCATGGTGGACACCATGGTCACCGCGCGGTCGGCAGCAGGCTCGGCCAAGCCACGACCGCGCGCCGTTCCTCGGCGGCTGGGTGTCTGCCCGACGCAGACGGTGTTCGTCGGCGACAACCCGGTGGCCGACATCGCCGGCGCCGCGCGCGTGAGCATGTCACCATCTGTCTGGCGCGCGTCAACCGGGAATCGTGGACGTCGGCGACGGGGGCCGACGCGGTCGTGACATCCATGAGCGAAGTGCCGTCGGTGGCAATGGGCCTCATCGACGGACGGAGGGCATATGTCGTCTGACGGTCATGCCTTCCACGATCGGGAAGCACCTGGTGAGCGCGGCGGACTGGATGTTCGTCATCGCCGAAGTCGGGCTGAACCACGGAGGCTCGGTGGACCGCGCGCTGACACTCGTGGACGCGGCGGCCGCCGCCGGCGCGTCGGCCATCAAGCTGCAGGTGCTCGAGGCCACCGCGCTCGTGTCGGCCAACGCACCCGCGCCCGCCCACGTCGAGGCGGACTCGATGGTCGAGTTCTTCCAGCGTTTCGAGCTCGACGAGACCGCGACGCGCACCGTCGTGGCGCGGGCCCGCGAGCACGGCCTCGCCGTCATGGCGACGCCGCTGTCGGAAGCGGCGGTCGAGATGCTCGAGCGCATCGGCATCGACGCCTACAAGATCGCCAGTGGCGACATCACCTGGCCGGGGCTCATCGCGCGCGCGGCGCGCACCGGACGCCCCATGGTGATCTCGACCGGCATGGCCGACCTCCACGAGATCCGGCGCGCCGTGTCCTGGGCGCGCGAGGGCAGGGCGGCCGGCGTGGCCTTCTCCACTGCGTGTCGGCTATCCGACGCCGATGAGGGCCGAGAACCTGCGCGCCATCGCGACACTGGCACGGACCTTCGACGTGCCGGTCAGGCTCTCGGACCACGGCGCAGACGGCTTCGCGCTGCCGCTGGCCATCGCGCTCGGCGCCACGCTCTACGAACGCCACGTGATGCTGCACGCCAACGACCAGGCCATCGACGCGCCGGTGTCCAGCACCGCCCACGGCCCTGGCGGGCTCCGTGCAGGCGGCGGCGCGGACTGCCGCGCTCGGCACGGGCGAGAGAGAAGGCGTGCGAGCCAGTCGAGCGGCCCAACCGCATTCCGAGCCGCCGTGCGCTCATGCGAACGCGCCCTTCACGCGGGCAGGCGGATCACGCCCGCCGACATCATCGCGCTCCGTCCCGGCAGCGGCCTGCCGGCGGATCGCGAGCTCGACCTCATCGGGCGCGTCCTGCCGCGCGACGTGCCGGCCGGCGCCCCGTTCCTGGAGGGCGATCTCGTCGTCCAGCACCAAGGAGCCAGCCGTGTTGCCTAACGTCCTCATCACCGCCGCCTCCCGGCGCGTCCCGCTGGTGCGGGCGTTCCGACGCATGGAAACACCGGCCGGGGCGGTGAGGTCATCGTCACCGACGTCAACCCGCTGTCGCCGGCCGTGTATGCCGCCGACCGGGCGTTCCGCGTGCCCTTCGCCGGAGAGGCGGGCTACATCGACGAGGTGCTCTCCATCGCTGTCGCCGAACACGTCGGCCTCGTGGTCCCGACGATCGACGACGAGCTGGCTCTTCGGCCACGCCGCGCCTGCCTTTGCCGAACGCGGC
Source organism: Vicinamibacterales bacterium (assembly GCA_041394685.1). GTDB lineage: Bacteria > Acidobacteriota > Vicinamibacteria > Vicinamibacterales > UBA2999 > VFZN01. The sequence goes on along the minus strand of JAWKHU010000034.1, from coordinate 42,150 downwards.
ATCCGCGGCGGTGTCGTCGCCCGAGGTCTCGGGCTCTGCGACGACAAGTGCTGAACGCGTGCCGGGTGCTCGCCGACAGCGGCGTGCCCTCGGCGGCGTCTGCGCGAGGCTGCCGGCCGACGCGGCGTTCCCGCTCTTCATCAAGCCGCGTCGCGGGCGCGGTGGCGTCGGCGCGCACGCCGTGCGGAACCGCCGCGAGCTGGACTTCTTCCTCGACTACGTGGCGGACCCCGTCGTGCAGGCCTACCTCGACGGGCCCGAGTTCACCATCGACATGCTGTGCGACTTCGGCGGCAGGCCGCTCTCGGTGGTCCGCGCCGCCAGGACGTCATCCGCGCGGGCTCATCGACCGCGGGTGCACCGTCCGCGACCCGCGGCTCATCGAGATGGCGCTGTCGTGCGCCGGCGCGCTCTCGCTCGTCGGCGCCGTGAACATCCAGTGCCGCGTCGTGGACGGGCAGCCGATGGTCTTCGAGATCAATCCGCGCTTCTCCGGCGGCATTCCGCTGACCATTGCCGCGGGCGCCGACTTCCCGCGCATGCTGGTGGACCTGGCGCGCGGGCGCAAGGTGCGGCCGTCGATTGGCCGCTTCCGCGACCGGCTCTGGATGACGAGCTTCGAGACCTCCGTGTTCGTCGACGAGGCGCACGTCGCCCTGCCCGCGCACCAGCCGCGGCCGGTGCAGGAGGCGGTGGCATGACGCGCGCCGCCATCGTGCTGCAGGCCCGCATGGGCTCCACGCGCCTGCCGGGCAAGGTGCTCGCGCAGCTGGGCCGCCGCTCGATCCTCGCCCACTGTGTCGAGCGCCTGCGGCTGCGTTCCGGCCTCCCGGTCGTGGTGGCCACCACCGAGCGTCCCGAAGACGACGCGGTGTGCGCGGCGGCATCGGCGGTGGGCGCGGCGGTGCTGCGCGGACCCGAGCAGGACGTGCTGGCCCGCTACGTGCTCGCCGCCGAGACCTACGGCCTCACGCACGTCGTGCGGGCCACGGCCGACAATCCCGCCGTGGACATCGACGCGCCGCGACGGACGCTGGACATGCTGCTCCGGACCGGCGTCGGTCACGTCGGCGAGTACGGCCTGCCGCTGGGCGCGGCCGTCGAGGCCTGCACGACTCGACGCCTTGCGCCTGGCACAGGAGGCGACGGACGAGGCCTACGACCACGAGCACGTCACGCCGTTCCTCAAGCGCGACCGCCGCGTGCGGGCGCTGGAGTCGCTGGCGCCGGCCGCGCTGCGCCGGCCGGACATCCGGCTCACCGTGGATCGGCCGACGATCTGGCGACCATCCGCGACATCTTCGACCTGCTCGGCCCCCACGCGGGCACCGCCCCGCTGGGCGACATCATCGACGCGGCGGACCGTGTCCGTCCTGCCCGTGATCTGATGCGCGGGGTGCTCGTGCGATGAGCCGTCGCACCAAGCCGGCGCGCGACCTCGCGGCGCTCGGCAGCATCGTGCTGATTGCCGCCGTGGTGGTGGCGCCCAGCTCTCCGAGGGCGGACACCTGCAGGCACTCGTCCAGCCGACCGCCGCCCTGGTGGTGTTCGGCGGCTCCGCCGCCGCCCTGCTCCTCAGCTTTCCGCTCGAGCAGCTGCGGCGGACGGCCACGGCCGTGCGCCGCGCCTTCCGCCGCGTCAAGCGTTCCGACACGGCGCTCGTCGCGCGGTTCGAACAGTACCGTCCGCATCCGCCGCCGGGGCCCCGCGGGCATCGAGGGCGACATCGCCACCGTCGAGGATCCGTTCCTGTCGCGCGCACTCGGCCTGGTCGTGGACGACGTGGACGCCCACGAGATCCGACGTGCGCTGACCACCTTCAGCCGCGCCACCGAGGAGGCCGACGAGGGAGGCGCCATCGTGCTCGAGACCGCGGCCGGCTACGCGCCCACGCTCGGCATCCTCCACGGCGCCGTGCTCGGCCTGATCCGTGTCATGGAGAACCTGGCCACGCCCGCCTCGGTTAGGGCCGGCATCGCCGTCGCCTTCGTGGCCACCGTCTACGGGGTTGGCTCGGCCAACACAGTGCTGCTGCCGCTGGCCTCGCGCCTGCGGGCGCTCAGCCGCCAGGCGGCCGTGGACCGCGAGCTCATCACCGAGGGCGCCGTCGTACTCCGGCAAGCCCTTCACCCGCGCATCGTGCTGGAAGCGCACATGGGCGGGTTCATCCGGTCTGAGCCCGTCGGCGGCAAGGAAGGCGCGGCATGAGACCCGCACGCCGTCATGGCCGCGCGCCCTCGCACGACCGCTGGCTCATCCCGTGCGCCGACTTCGTGACCTGCTCTTTGCCTTCTTCACGGCGCTCTACGCGGTGACGGCCGTGGACGCCACGCGCCTGCGGAGCATGGCCGAGGGCGTGCGCGCCGCGCGGTCGGCACGCAGCCGGATGGCGCGGACCGCCGTCGCAGCCCGCCGACGGCGTCCTCGACGGCTCGCCGGAGCCGCTGCCCACCGAGTCGCCCGTGCCGCCGCCGGTGCCCGACGCCCGCGAGGCCATCGAGCGCGAGCTCGGCGCGGACCTCGCCGCCTCGCGCCTCGAGCTGACCGAAGATCGCCGGGGCCTGGTGCTGGCGATTCCCGAGGCCTATGCCTTCGAGACGGGCCGCGCGGATCTCTCGGGTGGCGCCGCCTCCCTCATGGGCCGGGTGGCCGGCGTGCTGAAGACGCTGCCCAACGCCGTGCGCGTGGAGGGCCACACCGACAACACGCCCATCCACACCGCACGCTTCACGTCCAACTGGGACCTGTCCACGGCGCGCGCCACCGAGGTCGTGGCCTTCTTCGTCGGCGCCGGGTTGTCGCCCGACCGCCTGCAGGCCGCCGGGTACTCCGAGTACCACCCGCGCGCCGGCAACGACACCGCTGACGGACGCGCCCGAAACCGACGCGTCGACATCGTCATCCTCAACGAGGCGACGCGCGCGTCCGAGGAGCCGGGCGCCATCGCGCCGATTCCGTTCCCTTCCGCAGCGCCGTCGGTGCCACCGGCCGCGCCGCAAGGCGGAGGGATCCGGTGATGACGCCGCTCGGCGACGCGCAGGTGGAAGCGATTCTGGGGCGGCCCGTCCGCGAGCTGCTCACGGCCGCGGACCGGCGACGGTTCAGCGGCCGGCGGGTCGTCATCACGGGCGCCGGTGGATCCATCGGGTCGGAGCTGGCGCGCCGGATTGCGGCCTGCCAACCCGAGACACTCGTCCTCGTGGACCACGCCGAGCACAGCCTCTTCCAGATCGAGCGCGAGATCGCTCGGCTGGCGCCGGCCGTGCCGCTCGAAGCCGTCCTCGCCGACGTGGCCCACACCACGCTGGGCCCGCTGTTCCTGGCGATCGGCCCCGACGTCGTGTTCCACGCCGCTGCCTACAAGCACGTCACCATGGTCGAGCGCGCCGTATGCGCCGCGTCGGACACCAACGTGCTGGGCACCATTGCCGTCGCCGAGGCCGCGCGCGCGGCCGGTGCGCAGGTGGTCCTGATCTCGTCGGACAAGGCCGCGCGGCCGCACAGCGTGATGGGCGCCACCAAGCGCCTGGCCGAGCTCGCGGTGATGGCCCGCGCCGACAAGGACTTCCAGCCCGTTGTCGTCCGCTTCGGCAACGTCCTGGGCAGCAGCGGCAGCGTGCTGGAGCTCATGCGCGAGGCGATTCGCGCGGGGCGGCCGGTGCCGGTCACCGACCCGGATGCAACCCGCTACTTCATGTCGGCCGGCGAGGCCGTGTCGCTCGTGATGAAGGCGTCGCTGTTGTCGCGGCGCGCCGAGACCTACTGGCTCGACATGGGCCAGCCCGTGCGCATCGGCGACATCGCCGAGCGGGTGCTCGCCCTCGAAGCGGCGGCCGGCCACCGGCCGACGGCCCTCGAGGTCATCGGGCTCCGGCCCGGTGAGAAGCGTCGCGAGGAGCTCACCACGCAGGGGCTGCGCATGTGCCGGACGCGCCACCGGCGGATCTGGGTGGCACGGCAGCCGGCGGCGACCGGCGCACGGGTCAGGCAGGCCGAGCTGCGGCTGCGCCGTGCGGTGGCCGCCGGCGACGCGAGCGAGGCGCTCGCCATTCTCGCGGCGGCCGTCCCGGACTTCGTCGTGAGCGACGAGGCCTGGCCGTGGCACGCCGCCACTCCCACCTGGTGGGCGGCACACGACGCGGCGCGGTCGCCGCACGACGGGCAGGCTGACGATGCGGATCCTTCACCTCACCACGTATCTCCAGGGCGGCGCCGGCCTGGCGATCGCGTCGCTGGCGGCGGCGCAGGCGCGCGACGGCCATGCGGTCACGGTCGTCACCTCGCGGACCGCCGTGGGCGGCTACGACAACTACCCGGTGCACATCGACACGCTGCTCGGCCGGCGTCCGCACCATGGCCGTGGACTCGCTGTTCCTGCGCCAGTCGAGCGCGCACGCCCGCGTGGCGCACTGCATCGACGACGAGCTCGGAGGCGCCGGCAGGTTCGACCTGATTCACGCGCACGCGGCGGTGCCGGCGGCCATCGGCCGGGCGGCCATCGCCCGAGCGGGCCGCCGCGTCCCGGTCATCCAGACCATGCACGGGTGGGGCATGTCGAAGTCCGCCACCCAGGCCGCACACGACATCCGCGTGATGAACGAGGTGGACCGCCTCGTCGTCCCCGCCCGCGCGTCGGCCAGCCTGCTGGAATCGATCGGCGTGCAGCCCGGGCACATGGCCATCGTGCCGTACGGCGTGGCGCCATCTGCGGGCGCCCACAGCGTGGACCAGAACGTCCGCCGCATGCGCGACTTGCGGCGGCGGGGCGAGCTCATCGCCATCTGCGTCGGCACCATCGGGGAACGCAAGAACCAGACGCTGCTGGTGGATGCGATCTCGCTCGTCGTCCCGGCCGTCCCGATCCAGGCGGTGTTCGTGGGGGATGGCGACACCAACGCCCTGGTGGCCCACGGCTACACGCAGGGCGTGGCCGACCGCGTGCACGTGTTCGGCTACCAGACCGATGCGCGCCAGTATCCTGCGCGAAGCCGACTTCCTGGTGCTGCCGTCGCGCAGTGAGGGGCAGCCGCTGGCGGTGCTCGAGGCCTTCTGTGACGGGGTTCCGGTGATCGCGAGCCGCATCCCGGAGCTCGACGAGCTGACCGATTCGGGCGCCACGGGCTGGCTCTTCGACCCCGGCGACGCCACGGCGCTGGCCACCATGCTGTCGGCGGCCGCGCACACCCCGGAACGCCTGAAGTCCGTCGCCCTGCGGGCGCAGGCGACCTATCAGAACGGTTCACCATCGACCGCATGGTGACCGGCTACATGGACGAGCGCGAGGGCATCATGATCACCGAGACGACCGAGAACCGCTACGCCAACGACTGGAACGCCTACAGCGCGACGTGGGACGCGCAGTACGGCGAGCGCTACCGCCATCTGGGCGACGAATGGTGCGACGACGGCACGGCCGAGCGGACGCACGAGCGCCGGGTGCTCGGGCTGGTGGAGCCCTGGGTCAAGCCGGGCACGCGCGCCCTGGAGATCGGCCCCGGCGGCGGCAAGTGGACGGTGCAGCTGGCGCCGAAGGTGAGCTCGCTCGTGGTGTTCGACGTGGCGCAGGCCATGCTCGAGCGGACGGAGCGCCGCTGCCAGGACGCCGGCGTCGAGAACGCCTCGTTCGTCCTCGGCGACGGCAACGGCCTGACGGGTGTGCCCGACGCGTCGCTCCACATCATCTTCAGTTACGACGTGTTCGTGCACATCGCGCTCGAGGACACGATCGCCTACATCGACGACTTCGCCCGCACGCTCGTCCCGGGCGGCATCGCCATCGTCCATCACGCGGTGGCAGAGACGGCGTCGGCCTCGGACCGCATCGAGTCGCACAACGACTGGTACCGCGACCGCTCGCACACGCTCGGGCAGTACTACTACCAGAGCCGCGAGGGCCTGCGCCGCGCCTACGAGCGCGCGGGCTTCGAGATCATCGAGACGTGGGACTTCTATTGCACGTCCGTCTTCACCGTGCGCAAGCAGGCCGAGAGCCTGGTGCCGCGCATGGAGCGCGCGCTGCGCCTGGCCGCGACAGCCACGACGCCCGAGGCGCTGAAGGCGGCCACCGACGCGTTCGAGCAGGCCGTGGACGAGGCTCGGGAACGCCTGACGCCGCTGGTCGCGTCGCTCGAGGGCTCGACGCCCGGGCTGAAGCGGTACGCGGTGCTGCAGAAGATGCGGCGGTTGTTCAGGGGGTAGCGGGGGCCGGGGGCTGGCGGGCTTGTGGGCTTGCGGGCTTGGGGCGTGGGACTTGGGGCGTGGCGGTCCTCGGCAACAACGCGCAACTGACCACAACGCGCGGAGGCAGGGGCCGAGCCCGGAGTCTGCTCCTCTCGCGATCGTGGATTCGCTCCACCAACCCGGGTGCTCGCCTGAGTGCCCGCTCGATCAGGACGACAGGCGGCTCAGGAAGTCTCGTGGAGAGACGATGTCGATACCGTTGTAGCGACCGATGACCAGAAGGTCCTGGTCGCCACTGACGATCAGGCTCGCTCCGGCAGCGACAGCCGTGGCCAGGACCACGTCGTCATCGGCATCCCGCGACACCCGCCCACTGAGCGATGCGAGCTCAACGATTTGCACGACGCGCCGCAACTGTTGCACGAATGCCACGCCGGCAGGACCGAGCCTGAACTTCCCGCTCATGGTGTGCTCGAGCTCGTCGAGTAGGGCGGCCGAGGTGGCTACCGCACCGGAGCCGAGGGCACGGACCACGACTTCGTGGCACAGGCCCTTGGCGACCAGCGCCGCGACGATCACGTTCGTGTCGAGGACGACGATCACGAGACGATCGCGAACACGTCCTCGTCCGTGTAGATGCCCTGGGCACGCGCCTGTGGCAGGAGTTCGGCGCGGGCCATGGCCAGGCTCGTCAGCAGTTCCTCCTGGTCGAGTGCACGGCGCACGAGCTGGCTGACGGTGATCTTCTGCGCCTTCGCCCGGCGCTCGAGGCGGCGTCGCGTCCCCCTGGGCAGACGGATGGTCAGCACTTCTTCCATGCGTATGACTGTGTCAGACGCGCACGTCAGGGTCAAGGAGGTGGAACCTGGGACCGGGGCGTGGGGCTTGGGGCGTGGGGCGTGGCGGCCGGGCTTGAAGGCTCGAGGGCCTGGAGGCTTGGGTCCCGACGCAACCACACTCCCGATCCCATCGCGCGCGGCTGCCGACTCCCGACGTGCGACTTACGACTCCCGACTCCCGCTTCCCGACGCGTCTCCCTCCCGGCGCAGTGCGCTCCCGGCGCAGTGCACTCCCGGCCCCGTCGACGCCCGCTCCCTTCCCTACTCCATCCACACCCGCACGGACGTCGCCCCTTCGTCGAGCGTGAAGAGCTCCCCGATGGGATAGCCGTCCGCCACGGCGCGGCGCGAGATCGCCCGGAGGTCGATTCCGCGTGCGGTGATGCGGTCGTGCAGGTCCTCGGGCACCAGCGCGGCCAGTGTTCGACGGCGGAGGCGCCGAAGGTGAGGCGGACCACCTGCTGTCCGTCCTTCACGACGCTCAGTTTCAGGACGTCGGCGTGCATGGAATTCGTCCTCTCGGGTGACGTGGACACGGCGGTGGATGCGACAGGCGCCGGCGGCGCCAGCTGCCCGGCGCTGGCGGCCACCAGCTCCGCATGCCAGTCGAGGCCTACGCCGAGGCGCGACACGTACTGCACCACGCCGACCAGCGCGCGGATGAAGAAGATGAGCGAGGCCGGGCCGGCGGCGCGGAAGTTCCAGCGATCCTCGCCGAGCACGTCGGCAAGACGCTCGGACACCTGCCACTGCCCGGCATCGTAGGGACCGCGCGCCAGGAACGGTTCGAACAGCACTCGCGTGACGTCCGGCAGCCGCGAGGCGATGGGCGTCAGCAGGGCGCGGTCGAACCCGGCGCTCGTGTAGACGTCGAGGAGCGCCGCGGCATCGAGCGTGTCTCCCTCGGTGGCCAGCCGGTGGAACGCGGCCGCCTCCGCAGCGGTCACCGGGCGGACGCAGCCGAAGTCCAGCACGCCCACCTGTACGCCGGCCGGCGTCCGGGCGAAGCGCAGGTTGCCGGGGTGCGGGTCGGCGTGCACCTCGCCCCACGCGAAGACCCCGCGCAGGAAGACGCGCAGCAGGATGCGGGCCGCGGCGAGCGCGTCGGCCTCGCTCCACGATGCGGTCGCGGCAAATGGCTCGCCCTCGACCCACCGCATCGTGATCAGGCGGGGCGTGCAGAGGCGCGGGATCGGTTCCGGTGTCACCAGCCCCGGCACTTCCGACGCGGCTGCCGAAACGGGTCAGCGCGGCGACTTCCGCGCCGTAGTCCAGCTCGCGGCCGAGCGTGCGGCCGAGCTCTTCGCGGATCGCGGCCAGGTCCACGCTGCGCCTCGGCGAGGCGAACGGCGACGACAGCCACCCGAGCGCGGCCAGGTCGGTCCCCAGCGCGTCGGCGACGTCCGGGTACTGCACCTTCACGGCCACGACGGTGCCGTCGTGGAGGACACCGCGGTGGACCTGGGCGAGTGACGCGGCGGCGCCGGCGGGTTCGATCGAGCGGAACGCCGCATCGATGGGCGTCCCGAGCGCGGCGGCCATCCAGCCGAAGGCCTCGGCCGGCGGCGCCGCGCGCCCCTCCTCGGCCAGCCGGCCAAACGCGGCGTCCGGTGTATCCAGGTCGCGCAGGCTGAGAATCTGGCCGATCTTCTGCGGCAGGCCGTGCAGCGCGCCGAGCGCGTCGGCCGCCGCGCGGCGATGACGTTCGGCGGCCGCGGTGCCTGCGTGCCGCCGCGCACGCGCCAGTGCGATCCCCGCCCGGCCCATGCGGGCCAGGCGCGTGACGGACCGCCGCACGGGGACCGGGCCCATCGGGGCCGCCTCAGTGCACCGTCTGGGGATCGTCCGCCTGCGCACCCTCGACGCTGTCCGGAATGCCGGTGCCAGACGAGGCGGCCGTGAGCAGTGTGACCACCAGGGGCTGGCCGGCGCAGATGCCGACGCCGCGGGCGAGCGGCCGCGTGCCGCGGACGTGCACCGTGAAGTCGTGGCCCTGCACCACCGTCGGCAGCGACAGGTGCGCGCCGCCGTCGGAGAGCAGCCCCTTCACGTTGCCGCCGATGATGTTGGCCATTTCGCCGAAGGCGTCCTGCAGCTCGTCGAGCGAGGGCGGCTGGTCGCCCAGCATGAACATGCGCTCGGCCACCAGGGCGGCCAGCGCCGGGGTCGCCTGCAGCACCACCACGCCGGCGAAGCTGCCGGAGATGTGCACCTGGGCCTGGGTCGCGGGCTGCACGGTGAACGTCGCCGGGATGTCGGCGAGCGGGTCCACCTGCAGGCCCAGCGTGGTCGACCACGCGAAGGAGACGATTTCGTTCAGATCGAGATCTTCTGGACGGACCGACATCAGCGTACTCCTCCGGCCAGGGCCGAGGTGGGCTGTCCCTTGATGCGGTAGCAGCCCGAACGATTGAATTGCTGGCGGACGAACTGCTCGTCCAGGTTCATGGTGGTCTCGGCGCCGCCGAGGAACAGGTAGCCGTCGGGCCGCATCGCGCGGCGGGCGCGGGCGAGGATCTGCTTCTTCGTCTCGATGTCGAAGTAGATGAGCACGTTGCGGATCATCACGATGTCGATGTCGGGCACCGGGGGGCCCGACTTGATGAGGTTCAGCTCGTCGAACTTCACCATCGACCGGATCTCCGGCTTGAGCTGCCACTCGGCACCCTGCCGCTCGAAGTACTTGATCAGGTAGTTCGCCGGCAGGCCGCGGTTGATCTCGATCTGCCCGTAACGGCCTTCGCGCGCCTTCGCCAGCACGGTCGGCGACAGGTCCGTCGCCACCTGGATGAGGTTCCAGGTCGCGAGCTGCGGGAAGTGCTCCCGGATCATCATCGACAGCGAGTAGGGCTCCTGCCCCGTCGACGAGGCGGCATACCAGATGGTGATCTTGCGCTCGCTGCTCCGTGCCTCGATGAGCTGCGGGATCACTTCCTTGCGCAGCATCTCGAACGGCTCGATGTCACGGAAGAACGTCGTCTCGTTCGTGGTGAGGGCGTCGATGACCTTGTCGCGCAGCGGGCGGCCGGCGAAGCCCTTCATCTTGAGGAACAGCTCGTCGAGCGAGCTCATGCCCTCGTGACGCACGATCGGCTGGAGGCGCGACTCGACCAGGTATTCCTTGCCCAGCTCCAGCACGATGCCGGCCTCGCTCTTGGCGAGGGTCTGAATGTATTCGAAGTCCGCTGACGTTATCGCCATGACCTTCTATCCCCGGGCGGCACGCGCCGCCACCATGTTCGCCACGTTCCGGCGCAGCCGGACGGGCTCGGTGCGAGCCACCAGCTCGCCCGCGATGAGCCCCAGCGGCAGCACGCGATCCGCCAGCCCCGCGCGGGCGACGAATCCGGGCATGCCCCACACCACGCTCGTGGCCTCGTCCTGCGCCAGGACCGAGCCGCCAGCGGCCTTGATGACCTCACAGCCGTGCAGCCCGTCCTGCCCCATCCCGGTGAGGATGAGCGCGAGCACCGCCGACCCGTAGACCTCGTGCACCGACCGGAACATCACGTCCACGGCGGGCCGGCACGAGTTCTCGGGCGGATTCTGGTTGAGCGCCGTCACGACGCTGGTGCCCCTCCGCTTGAGCACCATGTGATAGTCCCCGGGCGCGATATAGACCACGCCCGGACGCAGTTCCTCGCCGCCGGCGGCCTCGCGGACCTCGAGCGCCGACTTGCCGTCCAGGCGGTCGGCCAGGAACTTGGTGAACATCGGCGGCATGTGCTGCGTGATGACGATGGGGACCGGGAAGTCGCCGGGCAGCAGCGGGATGATGTCCGCCAGCGCGTTGGGCCCGCCGGTCGACACGCCGATGGCGACGATGTCCGGCAGCCCCGCCTGTCCGGCGGGCACGCGGGCCGCCGACGCCGCGGGCACCGCAGGCATCGGCATGGGCCGGGCCGGGGGCACCGACGCCGCGGGACGGGCCACCACGGGCGGGGCCGGCGCCTTCGGCGCGGCCACACTGGGGCACAGCGCGTGAATCTTGGGGATCAGCTCGTCGCGGACGCGCTGCTGCGCCACGCCGACACTGCCCACGTTGGCGGGCTTGGTGACGTAGTCGGAGGCGCCCAGCGTGAGGGCCTCGATCGTCGCCGACGCGCCGCGCTCGGTGAGCGTGCTGAACATGATCACCGGGAGCCGCGGGTGCGTCTTGCGCAGCGCCTTCAGCGTCTCCAGGCCGTCCAGCTCCGGCATCTCGATGTCGAGCGTCACCAGGTCGGGATTGACCTGGGTCAGCTTCTGCAGCGCGATGCGGCCGTTGGCGGCGGTCCCGACGATCTCGATGCCGGGATCCTCGGCGAGGACGTCGCTGACGATCTTCCGTACGACGACGGCGTCGTCGACGATCAGGACTCGGACCTTCCCCATGGTTCGGTCAGCCCGCGAAACCGAGGATGCTCAGCTTCTCGAGGATCGCGTCCTTGGAGAAGGGCTTCATGATGTATTCGTTGGCTCCGGCGCCGAGCGCGCGCTCGACGTTGGTCAGCTCGGTCTCGGTGGTGACCATCATCAGGCGCAGCTCGTTGAAGCTCTGGTCGCTGCGCAGCGCCTGGATCAGCTCGAGCCCGTTCATCTCGGGCATGTTCCAGTCCACGAGCGCGAGCGCCGTGTCGGGATTCGCCTTGAGGTGTTGGAGCGCGTCCTTGCCGTGCTCGGCCTCGGAGACCTCGAAGCCCAGACCGTTGAGCATCTGGCGGAGGATGAGGCGCATGGCGCGGGAATCGTCCACGACGAGCGCTTTGGTGCGCCCTGGGTTCGCGACCGCAGTCATAGGTGACGTTCTCTCTGGTAGGCGTTGACGGACGAGCCCGCCGCGCACCTTGCGCGGCAGGAGAGCGTCCCGGCCCGCCGCCGTGGGTGACGGCAGCGGGCCAGGGGCCGTGGCTTACTTGAACTCCGAGACCAGCCGCTGGAGCTCGGCCGCCATCTGGGCGAGCTGGCCTGCCGCCTTCTGGGCGTCGGCCAGACCGTCGCTGGTGCTGCGGGCCGCCTGGGCGACACCGGCGATGTTCTGCGCGATCTCGGTGCTCCCTTGGCCGCCTCGGCCACGTTGCGGCCGATCTCGTTCGTCGTCGCCGTCTGCTCTTCGACGGCGCTGGCGATGGTGTTCGAGATGTCGTTGATCTGGTTGATGATCGACGTGATCTGGCTGATGGCGTCGACCGCACCCTTGGTGTCGGTCTGGATGGCCTCGATCTTCTGACCGATGTCCTCGGTCGCCTTGGCCGTTTCCTTCGCCAGCTCCTTCACCTCGTTGGCGACCACCGCGAAGCCCTTGCCCGCCTCGCCGGGCGCGCCGCCTCGATGGTGGCGTTGAGCGCCAGCAGGTTGGTCTGCTGGGCGATCGAGGTGATGACCTTGATGACCTTGCCGATCTCGTTGCTGCTCTCGCCGAGCTTGGCCACCGTGTTGTTGGTGGTCTCCGCCACGCGCACCGCCGCGGTCGCCACCTTGGCGGCCTCGTTGGCGTTCTTGGCGATCTCCTTGATGCTCGCGCTCATCTCCTCGGTGCCCGTGGCCACCGTCTGGACGTTGCGGCTCACTTCCTCCGCCGCCGCCGACACGACGTTCGACTGGTTCGTCGTCTCCTCGGCGTTGCCCGCGATCTGGCTGTTGATGGCCGTCAGCTCCTCGGACGCGGTGCCGAGCGCCATGGCGTTGTCGTTCACCTGGTTCAGCACGCGCTGGAGGTTGGCCGTCATCTCCTTCTCGCGCTGTTCCTGCTTGATGCGCTCGGTAATGACGCTCCAGCTGACCATCGCACCGATGTATTCCTTCTTCTGGTCGTAGATGGGGCTGACCAGCAGGTCCAGCGACTCGGGACCGAGCTGGATCACGGCCTGGCGGGGCAGGTTCTTCTCGTCGCCGAGGATGCCGCGCTGGTAGGCGGGGTTCTTGTGGAAGATGTCCACGGACTGGCCGAGGACCTGGTCGGCGCGGACCGGCAGCAGGTGCTCCACCTGCTTCAGGGTCCTGAGCGACGCCGGGTTCACGTAGCTGATCTTGAAGTCCTTGCCCGCGAACATCAGGTTGAGCGGCGCGTTCTCGACCATCGCCGTGACCTTGGCCGCCTCGGCCTCGGCCACCTTGCGGCCCGTGATGTCCATCGCGAACTTCTGCACGCGCACGACCTTGCCGGCGGCATCGAAGACCGGGTTGTAGGTGGCCTGGATCCAGACCTCGCGGCCGCCCTTGCCGAACCGCTGGAACTCGGCCGTCTGGAACTTACCGTCGTTGAGGTCGCGCCAGAACTGCTTTTCTCGGCCGACTCGCGGCATTTCGGCTCCACGAACATGCTGTGGTGCCGGCCCTTGATCTCGTCGAGCGAGTAGCCCATGGCGCCGAGGAAGTTGTCGTTGGCCGACAGGATCGTGCCGTCGTTGGTGAACTCGATGACGGCCTGCGTGCGGCTCATCTCGTCGAGCTGCCGTCCGGCGTTCATCTCGGCGACCTTCTGCGCGGTGATGTCGGTGGCGAACTTGATCACCTTCATCGGCCGGCCGTCCTCGCCGAGGATGGGGTTGTAGGACGCCCTGGATCCAGATGTCGCGTCCACCCTTGGCGATGCGGCGGTAGACGCCGGCGTCGCATTGGCCGGCGTTCAGCTTCGCCCAGAACGCCCGGTACTCGGGACCGGCCGTTTCCGACGGGTCCACGAACATCGAGTGATGCCGCCCTGAACCTCGTCCAGGCGATAGCCCAGCGCGTTCAGGAAGTTGTCGTTGGCCGTCACGATGGTGCCATCGAGGTTGAACTCGATGACCGCCTGCGCCTTGCGGATGGCCGCCACCTGCCCGCGCAGGTCGAGCAGATCCTGCTCGTCGATCTCACGCCCGGCGACGACGTCGCCAGCCTTCACTTTCCCGTTCGACATCTCCGTCTCCTTCTCCATGGCCGGCAACCCGGGGGCCGGCACCGTGACGATTTCATCCGCCAGCGGCGCCACGGCCGCCAGAATCTCCCCAACGATTGAACTGGGCACGCCGAGCTCGCTCAGCGCGGCCGACAGGTGTCCGGCGACCGCGTCGAAATGCTCGCGCGCAATGCCCAGCTGCGCGTGAGCGGCCTTCATGCTCTTGCCCTTGTAGAGGGCCGGTCCGCCCAGCGCCTGAATGAAGAAGGCGTTCTGGCGGGCCTTGAGCCACGACAACTTGGTGTCGGTGAAGAAGGGCGCCAGCGTCTCGTCCGCCAGCACCTTCTCGTAGAACAGGTCGACCGCCGCCTTGATGGCCGGCACGCCGCCTACCCGCTCGAACAGCGTGGCGACGGGGGTCTCGACGACGGTCGTGGTGATCTCGCTCATGATGTCTCCTCGGTCTCCGCGCGTGTCGTCACACCAGGAAGCTGGTCACGTAGTTGAGGGACCGCAGGCTGACGAATGCGATCCCGATGAACGCGTGCAGCCGCCGCGAGGTGACCAGGCCCGCGCGCATCCGCCGCCCGAGCTGCCACTGCGCCGCATACCCGCCCAGCACCAGCAGCGACACCGTCGCGTGGAACCAGATGAGCGGCGTCGTCGCCGCCGCCACCGTCTCCACCGCGTGGCGGGTGGCCTCGATGTAGAGCACCAGCAGCACGTCCAGGACGAACGCGGCGGTCATCAGCTGCACGTGCAGCTCCGGACGCCGGCGACGGCTGACGAAGCCGGCGCCGATGAGGCCCATGACGAACGTCGAGATGAGGTGCAGCATGGCTACGCCGCCACCACGCCGGCCGCGGCGCGCTCGGTGGATACCGCCTGGTTGACGTCGAGCACCAGCAGGAGCTGCCGGTCCAGCTTGTAGACGCCCGTGATGAGGTCGCGCGCCCGGCCGCGCACCGTGTCCGGCGCGCTCGAACTGCTCGTCGCTCACCTCGACCACGTCCCCGATCTCGTCGACCAGCAGGCTCACCGCCCCGTCGTCGGTGCGGAGCACCACGTTCATCGGCTCACGGTCGCCGTCGCGGTCGGGGAACCCGAACTGACGGCGGAGGTCGATGGCGGTCACGATCTGGCCGCGCAGGTTGATGAGGCCGCGCACGACGCTGGACGCCAGCGGGACGCGGGTGACTTCCTGGAACCGAATCAGCTCCTGGACCTTCAGCACCTCGACCCCGAGGTGCAGGTCGTGGATGAAGAACGTCGCGAACTGCCGGGTGGTGGTCGAGGAGCGTTCCTTCTCGACGACGGCTGACGAAGCGTGTGCCACGGTGCTGTCCCCCTTACGCGGCCGACTTGGCGAACGACGGGCAGCTCGCCCGGATGATGGCGGCGACGTCCACGAGGTCCGTCACCTTCTGCTGCAGCACGGCGGAGCCCAGCACGCCCTCGCGGCGCGAGGTCTCCTGGACGATGGCCGCTTCGCTGACGATGTCGAGGATCTGGTCCACCACGAGGCCGACGTTGCCGTTCTCGCTGCGGAACACGATGACCTGCCGCACGTCCCCGGACTCCGCGGCCTCGACCCCGAAGAAGGCGTCGAGGTTGATGAGCGGCATGATGGCGTTGCGGTGCATGGACGACGTCGCGGCCGCCCGAGCGCTCGATCGACGTCTGCGGGAACTCCTCGAGGCGTGCCACGAGATCCAGCGGAATCGCCATGCGCTCGCGGGCACCCAGGCGGAAGAGCAGCAGGGGCTGCACCTCGGCCGAGGACCCGGTTTCGACGGTCTTGCTGTCGGACCCGGACCGCTCGCGGGCGTCGCGCAGGACGCTGGCGCGCTGGGCGATCCCGAGGACGTCCAGAATCAGGGCGACGTTGCCGTCACCCATGATGGTGGCGCCCGCGAACACGTTCACGCCCTTGAGCTGCTTGCCGAGCGGCTTGACGACGATCTCCTCGGTGTCGTGGATCTCGTCGACCACGAGCCCGAACTGCCGGTCGCCGGCCTTGAGCACCACGATGGTCGTGGCGCCGTCGCCCGCGGCGGGCTTGACGCCGAGCACCGTGTGGAGGTGCAGCAGCGGCAGCAGGTTGCCCCGGAGTTGGTAGAAGAGCGCGTCGTTGATGCGCTCGAGCTCGGTGCGCGACTGCTCGGCCTCGAGGCGGACGAGCTCGAGCAGGCTCACCTGCGGGATGGCGTAGCGATCGCCGCCGGTCGCCACCATCAGCGCCGGGATGATGGCCAGCGTCAGCGGAATCTTGATCTTGAGCGTCGAGCCCTGGCCCATGACGCTCTGGATGTCCACCTGCCCGCCGATGCGCTCGATGTTGGTCTTGACGACGTCCATGCCGACGCCGCGGCCCGAGACGTTGGTGATCTGCTCGGCCGTCGAGAAGCCCGGCAGGAAGATGAGCTTGATCAGGTCGTGATCGCTCATACCGCGCGCCTGGTCCGAGGAGATCAGCCCGCGCTGAATCGCCTTGTCCGCGGACCTTCACCGGGTTGATGCCGGCGCCGTCGTCGCTGATCTCGATGTTGATCTGGCCGCCCTCGTGGAAGGCGCGCAGGAAGATCCGGCCCTCGGCGGGCTTGCCCTTGGCGACGCGGTCGGCGGGCGGCTCGATGCCGTGATCCACGGAGTTCCGCACGATGTGGGTCAGCGGATCCTTGATGGCCTCGATGATGGTCTTGTCGAGGTCCGTCTCCTTGCCTTCCATGTCCACCCGCACCTGCTTGCCGCAGGTGGTGGCCAGGTCGCGCACGATGCGCGGGAACTTGCTCCAGATGTTGCCGATCGGCTGCATGCGCGTCTTCATGACGCCTTCCTGCAGCTCGGAGGTCACCAGGTTGAGGCGCCCCGTGGCGCCGACGAACGCGGTGTTGGTCTGCGTGGCCGTGAACTGGACGATCTGGTTGCGGGCCAGGACGAGCTCCCCGACCAGGTTCATCAGCTTGTCGAGCAGGCCGACGTCCACGCGCAGCGACGAGTCGGACACGCCCTGGCGCCGCTCCTCGCCACCGGCCGCGCGGCGGTCGTCGCCCGACCGGCGGTCCTCACCCGAGCGGCGATCGTCGGCCGCGGGGGCGGGCGCCGCCGCGGCAGCGGCCTGCGGCACGGGCGCCTCGACGACCGCCGCGACGGGCGCGGCGACGGGCGCGGGCGCCGGTGTCTCGGCGACGGGGGCGGCCGGCACGGCGGCCTCGGCCGCCGGCTTCTTCCCGCCCTGGTTGAGGCGCGTCAGGAGGGCCACCAGCTCGCTGTGGTCGGTGTCGCCTTCCTGTCCGTGATGCTCGATCGACTCCAGGATCTGCCGGATGGCATCGACCATCGTCAGCAGCGCGCTGGTCATCTCGGCGTCGAGGCTCAGCTCGAGGTCGCGGAGCTTGCTCAGCAGGTTCTCACCGACGTGCGAGATGGCCTCGAGCTTGGTGAAGCCGAGGAACCCGCACGCGCCCTTGATCGTGTGAATCGTCCGAAAGATGCTCCCCAGGCGTTCGCGGTTCTGGGGATCCTTCTCGAGCGCCACGAAGTCGCGGTCCAGGCGATCGAGGTTCTCGTGGCTTTCGATCAAGAACTCTTTGACCAGATCTTCCTGCTCGTCCATGTCATCTCCGTCCCGGTCGTCAATGCGGCCGGGTCATGCGGTGGCAAGTCCCATGCCGGCTGTCGCGCCGGCGCCAGAACCCGCCTTTGCCCTGAAACTCGTATCGCCGGTCTCCGTTCGCCCCGCCGGCACGTGTCGGTCCGGGTACTCCCCTGTCGGGCCGCCGACACCCGGCGCGGTGTGCGCGCACGTGCGGGGCGCCGCCCCACCGCACGCGTCTGCCTGCTCCGCCCGGAGCGAGCGCACGCGAACGACACGGATGAAATCGGCGCGCCGCGGGGCGCCTTTAACCGGCGTCAGCACGGCGTCCCGTGGCGCGTCACGACACAGCCTCGAAGTGGTCGCCCCGGCGGAAGCCGAGCGCGGTGAGCTGTTCGGCGATGGCCTCGCGTGCCGACGCCGAGGTCACGACGATGAAGCCGGGCGCACGACCCGGGAGCGTGGACGGATCGACGACCTCGACGCCCTCGATCGACTGGCCCCAGCGCGCGCGATCGTTGTCGGCGAAGCAGGCCACCGTGACGCGCATCGATCGCAGCGCGGCGAGGACCCGGCGGCCGGCGTCGCCGTACCGAAGATGACGGCGCCGCCCTCGAGCGGCGCGCCGTGGCGGACCGCACACGGCAGCACCAGCTGCAGGCGCAGCTGCTCGGCGTCGCGCTCGGCGGCCAGGATGCGGGCCGCCGCCTCCGCCTCGACGCGCTGGATCTCGGCCCACGCGTGCGTCTCGGCCGCGTGCACCCGCTGCCACGCCTCGGTCTCGGTGGCCTGGACGCGGCGCCACGCCTCAGCCTCCGCCTCTGCGCACGACGCCAGCCCGCCGCCTCCGCCTCCTGCGCCCGCCGCCAGCCCGCGGCCTCGGCCTCCTGCGCCCGGCGCCAGCCCTCGGTCTCCGCCGCCTGCACGCGGGCCCACGCCTCGGTCTCGGCGCGCTGCACCCGCTGCCAGGCGTCGTGCTCGGCCGCGGTCGCCGCTGACCACGCCTCGGACGACGCCGCCTGCAGCGTGCGGGCCGCGTCGGTGAGCCGCGCCAGCTCCTGCGCCTGGCCGGCCAGCCGCTCGGTCATCGCGGCGGTGAGCTGCTGCCACACGACACCCGGCCGCTCTGCCGCGTGCGGCAGCAGGTGCAGTCCTGCCGCGCACTGGCTGGCGAGGTCCACGACGACGGCGGCTTCGCGCAGGCCGAAGAGCACCGGCCGATCGCGGTCGGCCATCAGCTCGCTCCAGGGCCGGTGCAGCGCGCGCTCGGCATGACGGATGCCCGACCGCCACCACTGCGCGGCGGCGGCCTCGTCGCCCTCCTGCAGCGTCATCCACCCGAGGAGCCAGCAGGCGCTGACGCTCTTGGTCGCGAGCAGCGGGCTGAAGACCAGCGGGTCCGACTCCGCACACGCGGTGAACGCCCGCACGGCGCCCTGGGTGTCGCCGGCCGCCATGGCGCCGAGCCCCTGCACGTAACGGAGCGAGATGTACCAGCGCGCAACGTGTGGGTTTGCCGCCGGGCCCTCGCAGTACCGGTCGATGGCGGCGGTGGTCTGTGGCGCGAGGCCGCCACCGCGGCCCACCTGCCGGTACGCAATCACGCACAGGGCGGCGCCGCGATCCGCACTCCCGGCGCCCGCGATCTGCAGGGTCCGCACCCCGAGGTGTTCGAGCAGCTCGGGCGATTCGGTCCTGAGGCCCATGGACACCAGGGCGCGGACGAGCCACGGGAACTCGTAGTCGCGGTCGAAGGCGACCAGCGTCGGCGGCTCGGACGGCGGACCCGGCTGCCAGCGCGTCTCGACCGGGTCGGCCATCGCCGCGAAGGGCGGCGTCATGCCGACCGCGAGCCACCACTCGGCGTCGGCGTCGCGCTCGGCCGCGTTCCACAGCGCGCGCGGCGCGGAGGGCAGCTTCATGCCGCCGCCGGCCGTCTGCCCCGACACGTGCTCGAGCAGGAAATGACGGCGCACCAGGGCCTCCAGCCGGCCGCGGTCGAAGACGTGCAGGTGGTGCGGGTTCGGATCCACACCCTGCGCGTCGAGCCACTCGTTGGGCACCGAGCAGACGAATCGGCCGGCCGGTGTCAGCAGGCGCTGGCAGTCCGCAAGGAAGCGTTCGGGATCGGCCAGGTGCTCCACCGTCTCGAAGCTGACGATGACGTCGAACACACCGGCCTCCAGCTCGCCGAGCGTCGCGAGGTCGCGGGCCTCGACGCGCAGCCGCCGGCGCCCGTCCGCATAGTGCGCCTGCGCGTACGCCACCGCCGACGCATCCACGTCGAGGCCGAGCACCGACTCGGCCAGTGTGCCGTCGGCCAGGATGCGGCTGCCGTACCCCAAGCCGCAGGCCGCGTCGAGGACGCGGTCGCCGGGACGGACGAAGCGGCGCGCCCACATGTAGCGCGCCACATGGGCGTCGGCGCGGCGGCCCGCCTCGCGCAGCATGTCCATGTGGAGGTCCCGGCCTGCGGCCAGGTCCTCGAGCCTCGCACCGGGCCCGTCGGTCGCGGGCACGGGCTCGACCAGCAGCAGCGGCGCGGCCTCGGCCTCGAGCGCCGCGTAGTCGACGAGCTGCTGGTAGAGCGGATGCTTCCGCCAGCCCCGCCCGATCAGGCGCCGTTCCCAGACGTCGCGCGCGCCTGCGCAGACGAGCACCAGGGCGCCGGGCTCCAGCGCCCGCGCGGTATCGAGCATCGGGTCGATGGACGCGTCGGCGGTCTCGGGGACGATGTCCATCCACAGCACGTGCGGCCGGACGGGCTGGACGCCGAGCGCTGCGGGCGGCACCGCGTCCGCCATGACGCCCCGATCGCGCCACGCGCGTACGACGGCGTCCGGGTCGGCGGCGCACACCAGGACCCGGCCGCCGCCGCAGGCGGCGAGGACGCGATCGATCCGCTCCCGCGCGTCGCGGGCTGCGTCGGTCATGGCATCACGACCTGCGTGGTCATGCCGGACACCGAGACCGGCTCCAGGAAGTGGACGAAGTGCTCGGCGTGCGAGAGGCCAAGCTCCTCGAGCTGGTGGAAGATGGCCGACTTGCCGGCCAGCGACGCCACGATCACCAGGTCGTAGTCGCGCTCCTCGAGCGCCCGTGGCGAGCGGACGGCCAGGCCGTGCGCCTGCTTGTCCCACAGGCCGGCGTTGTTGTCGACGAGGTATTCCACGTCCCAGCCCACGCGCCGGGCAAGCTTCAGGGCCACGCGACCGCCCTCGCCCGTGCCGAAGACGACCGCGCGCCGCACGTGATCGAGGCGCGGCCCCGGTGGCGCCGCCTCGGGGCCGGCTGGTGTCGGCGGCGGTGCCGGCGCCGTCACCTGCGGCTGGGCGTGCACCAGGTGCAGCAGGCCGCGCAGTGGCGGCGGGACCATCGCGAAGTAGGGCCGCAGCGCCCGCATCTTGTTGAGGTGCTGCGAAGTGGTGTTCAGCATCCCCTGACCCTGGCGGTAGCGCACGAGTGCCTCGGGCAACACCATCAGCCGGCAGCCGCTGAGCGTGGCGCGCGCGAAGAACTCCCAGTCCTCGCAGCCCACGCCGACGTCCTCGGTGAAGCCGCCAATTCGCTCGAACACCGACCGTCGTACGAAGGCATTGGCGTCGCCGAAGCTGTTGCGCGTCACCCCGGGCGAGACCGCCGCGCCCAGGAAGGGCCAGCAGAAGGTGCTCTCGTCCGGCGCGTTGGCACCGCTGCCCTGGAACACGCGCAGGAAGCAGGTGAGGATGTCGGCGCCGCTGGCCTCGGCCGCGCGCACGAAGGTCGCGATCTCGTGCGGCTCCGCCACGTTGTCGTCGTCCATGAAGAGCACGTAGGCCCCGCGCGCGGCGCGGATGCCGGCGTTGCGCGCGGCGCCGAGATACCGGTTCTGCTGCCGCACGATCCGCCAGTCACGCGACGCGAACTCGGGCTCGAGGGCGGCCAGCATGGCCTGCGCCTCCACGCTGTCGCTGCCGTCGTCCACGAGCACGACCTCGAAGTGGCCGTACGTCTGGGCACGCAGCGAGTCCACGGCGTGCGCGAGCAGCTGCGGCCGGTTGAAGTGGGTCACGATGACCGACACCAGCGGCGTGCCGGCGGGCGCCGGTACCGCACGGCGTCCCCGGCGGACGCGCGCGTGCCAGTCGAGCCAGTCGCGATTCGCCTGGGCGAAGGGCACGCGCGGTTCGACGGGCTTCGCGCCGCTGGCCAGGACCCGCGCCAGGCCGTCGGCGATCGAGGCCGCCGTCAGGTCGAACAGCACCGTCGGGCGGTCCTGCTCCCGAATCATCTCCGGGATGCCGCCCGTGTTGGAGGCCATGAACGGGATCCCGCCGGCCAGGCACTCGAGCACCGTGTACGGCAGGTTGTCGATCCGCGACGGCAGGACGGCGAGGCGGCCGGGTTCCGAGAGGTAGGCCATGGCGCCGTGTCGATCCCGATCGCCCACGATCTGCCACTTGAACGGCCACTTCTCCGCGCGCTGCTGCAGGTAGGTCTCGCTGGGCACGCCGTTCACGCTGGCGGGCTTGCCGAGGAAGGTCACGCGCGGAACCGCGATGCCCTGCTTCACCAGGCGGTCGAGCCCGTCGCAGAACACGTCGAGGCCCTTGCGCGTCTCGAGACGGCCGAAGAAGACCAGCTCGCCCACCGGCTGGGCCCGCCGCGGCGACGAGGGCGCCCGATCCGCGTCCAGCACGACGTACTGGCGCGTCACCACGCGGCGAGGCGGCTGCCAGCCCTCGCGCCGGATCCACTTCAGCATGTGCTCACTGGGGCTCCACAGGATGTCGGCGAGCGCCACCGACTGGCGCTCCATGAAGTCCACCTCGAGGTCCTCGGCAGTCGCCAGCTCGTTCATGCCCTCCTTGTGCCAGAGCACCGGGCTGTGCGCGCCCACGCAGACGACCGTGTCCTGGAGCGCCAGCCCCTGCCGCTTGGCCGTCAGCGCGAAGAAGCCGATGCCCCGCCACTCGTGCACGTGCACGATGTCGAAGCGCCGCTCCTTCAGCCAGCGGTACACCGCGTGGGACATGCGCAGCGAGGAATGACCGCGCAGGTCGAGATCGTCCGGCACCGGCACCAGCTCGATGCCCATGGCACGGTAGTCGGCGATCCAGTCGTCGATGCTCCGGAACTCGGAGTAGCGGCCCAGCGCGTAGAGCACCGTGACCTGATGGCCCGCATCGGCGAGGAGCCGGGCCATCGAGTAGTAGGCCGTGCCGATGCCGCCGTTCTTGATGGGGCCGACGATGTCGCAGGTGACGATGCAGATGGTCATGACGGGTCTACTCGGTCGTCTGTGAGTGAAGGGCGGAGCCGGACCGGCCGAGCCGCCACGCGGCGTACTCGGGGCTCTCGAGCGCCCGGCGCAGCGCCTCGGGCGCGGCCGCGGCGTCGTCGAGCCGCCAGTCCCCGGGTAGCGACCACCCCGACTGCGCCAGCGCGTCGATGCGGTCGAAGAGCGTGGCGGTCGCGGCCGGCCGCCCGTGCGCAGCCGCCAGGCGGGCCTGGACGGCGTCCAGATCCAGCGGCGGGTGCTGGGCCAGGGCGGCGATGCCCGACGACTGCCGGAACGTCGCGCCGCGCAGGATGCCGGCGCCGGTGGCGTTGATGACGCGGACCGCCGGCGCGCGCTTGGCGCGCTCGCGCATCCAGTCGCGGAAGGCGACCAGGTGCGATGCGGTCCGCGTCGGCGTGTTGAACAGGTCGAGCTCGGTGACGGGCGTCCAGCGATCCATCAGCATCGCGAACGCCCGCTCGTAGCTCGACCCGCCCTCGACCCAGCTGGCCCACTGGGCTTCGAGCGTGGTCCCGCGGCAGTACGGCCTGCCGCCGGTGAACGCGAGATCGGCCCCCGAGAAGATGATCGGGTCGCACCCCATGCGCAGCGCGAGGTCGAAGGCGGCGGTGATCACCGATCCCCAGACGCTCACCTGCAGCCGATCGAATCCGGCCTCGCGCAGCCACGGCCAGGGCGCGTGATCGCCGATGCGGAACAGGAACGTCCGTCCCTCGAACTGCGCGAAGCCCGTGGGATGCACCGACGCCTCGGCGGCCAGCCACGTGCGACCCGGTTCGTGCAGCGCCCCGAGATGGCAGGCGTTGGCCACGCTCGGGTCGATGGCGACGACCAGCTGCGGCTCGATGCCGACGTTCAGGAGCGGGCGTGCGGCCGTATCGCAGGCGATGACGACCGCGCGGTCCTTGATGCGGTGCAGATCGTGGAAGTTGCGGTCGAGCGAGGGCCCGGCGGCGGCGATGACGGCCGGCGTCCCCGGCAGCAGGTCCACCAGGGCCGCCGCGTCGCCCTCGCGGGCCAGGCGCGCGGCATTCGCCAGCGTGTGCCGCAGGTAGCGGCCCGCCAGCGCCTTGCGCGCCTGCTGGTTCGACGCGGCTTCGAACTTCAGCTTCTCACCCGCCGCCAACCCGAGCTTCGCCTCGTCGGGCCAGGCGCGGCCGAACGCGGGATGCACGTGCAGATCCGCGCGCTCGAGACCCGGCACCTGCCGGACGATGGCCGACGCGCCGGTGTAGGCGGGCCCGACCAGCACGGCGAGGCGGCCGGCGTCGATCCAGGCGCGCCAGTCGCGCCGGGCCAGCAGCGCCTCGGCCAGCAACGGCTCGGGCTCCACGACCACGACGCGCGGAGACCGGTCCTGTGCGTCGAGTGCGTCGAGCACGTAGCCAAGACCGCCTCCCACGAGCACGAGCACGTCCGGCTTCGTATCCCCGAGGGTTTCCCCGACCCACAGCTCGGCCTCGGCCAGCGGGTCGCGCGCGCTGACCAGGCGCAGCCATCGGCCGTCGGCCGTCTGCAGCTCCACGGCGGGACCGTCGAGGCGCACACGGGCCGCAGATGGCGCAGATGGCGCAGATGCCGCAGATGGCGCAGATGACACAGATGACACGGATGTGGCGGATGACACGGAGGGCAGCGCGACGGGGATGCCGTAGCGGCGTTCGAGCGCGGCGAGGTTGTCTGCGAGCACGGTCGTCATCGGCTGCTGCTCCGGGCCGCCAGGCATTCGGTGTCGGGCCTCCGACACGCGTCGTCGTCCGGCCGACGGTCGGCGCGGGGTGACGCGGTGTTTTGGGCCGAAACCCGCGGGACTGGCGGTCCCGGCTTCCTGGGAGGGCAAGGCGCGTGCCGCTTCAAGAATTCTCCCGGCCGGCCGATTCACCACCACGAGAAAGCGAGGAGCAGTGCAGGCATCGTCACCCGCAGTCAATTCGGTCGATACGGAGCGCGTCTGGCGTCTCACCGCGGCACTGGTCGAGACGGGCGTGGGCTCGACGACCACGCTGGAAGGCGTGCTCGGGCGGCTCTATCGCAAGGACCCCGAGGGCCTGGCGCACCTGCACCGTGTGGCCGAGCTCACGGCGCGCATCGGTGAGGAGCTCGGAATGCCCGAGGAGCAGATGGACGACCTCGAGCGCGCCGCGCTGCTGCACGACCTCGGACGGCTCGTGCTGCCGGATCCGCCGCCGCTCGCGGCGACCCGCCAGGATGCGACGACGCTCGCGCGCCGCGCGCTGCAGGTGGAGATCGCGTGCTCGGTGGCCTCGGCGCTGCCGTTCCTGCGGCCGGCCGCGGAGATTCTCCAGGCGTCGGTCGAGTGCTTCGACGGGACCGGCTATCCGGAGGGACGCCGCGGAGAGGACATCCCGCTGGCCGCCCGCGTGCTGCACCTGGCCGACACGCTCGACACGCTCAACGCGATCTGCGACGCGCTGGCGGCGCCGGCCGAAGTGGCCAGCGCGGAGCTGGTGCGGCAGGCGGGCTCGCGCTTCGACCCCGAAGTGGTGGCGGCGTGGCTGCGCTGCGAAGACGACGTGCCGCCGGCGCTCGTGCCGTGGTGGACGTCGACGACGCGCATGAACTGACCGCCGGGCGGTCGCGAGGACTCGTCACATGTTGTTGATCGTCGGTATCGTCGTGGTGCTGGGATCGGTCGTCGGGGGCTACCTGATGGCCGGCGGTCACCTCATCCTGCTCGTGCAGCCGTCGGAGTTCGTGATCATCGGCGGCGCCGCGATCGGCAGCATGCTGATCAGCACGCCGCCGAAGGTCCTGCAGAAGATGGTCGCGCAGCTCCTGCAGTCATTCTCGTCCGGCCTGACCGCCGCCGACTACGGGGACCTGCTCGCCATGCTCTACCAGGTGTTCCGGCAGGCTCAGTCCGGCATCATGACCCTGGAGCCGCACTTCGAGAACCCGGACTCCAGCAGCATCCTCTCGAAGTACCCGAAGTTCCTCGCCCGCCACCACTCGGTGGCGTTCCTGGCGGACTCCATCAAGGTCATCATCGTCGGCGGCATGCAGCCGCACGACCTGGAAGCACTGATGGACGAGGACCTCACCGTGCACCACGAGGACGAGAAGATGCCGTCTGGCGCCCTGGCCAAGGTGGCCGATGCGCTGCCCGGCCTGGCATCGTGGCGGCCGTGCTGGGCATCGTCATCACGATGCAGGCGATCGACGGCCCGCCCGAGGAGATCGGCCACCACGTCGGCGCGGCGCTGGTGGGCACCTTCCTCGGCATCCTGATGTCATGCGGTTTCGCGCAGCCGCTGGCGGGCGCCATGGAGCAGCGCGTGCACGACGACGGGCGCTACGAGCAGTGCATCAAGGCGGGCGTGATGGCCACCTTCAAGGGCCTGCCGCCCGCCATCGCGGTGGAGTTCGCGCGGCGCGTGCTGCCGCACCACGTGCGGCCGTCGTTCGAAGAGACCGAGAAGCTGTGCCGCGCGTCGCGGACGGAGCAGGCAGCCGCCTGATCCCGCCATGATGAACAAACCGACGCCGGTCGTTATCGTCAAGAAGAAGGGCGGGCACCACGGCGGCCATCACGGCGGCGCGTGGAAGGTCGCGTATGCCGACTTCGTGACGGCCATGATGGCGTTCTTCCTGGTGATGTGGCTGGTCAGCCAGAGCCAGGACGTCAAGGCGAACGTGGCCGGCTACTTCCGCGACCCCGGCGTGTTCGACTACGAGCACTCCACCGGCATGCTGCCCGGCGGACGCCCCGGCGTCGAGCCCGGCGGCGCGCCCACGCCGATGCCGCCGCCCGACGCCAACGCGCTCCTCCAGGAGCAGCGGGTCCTGTCGACCGCGGCCGAGCACATCAAGCAGATGCTCACCCGCAATCCCAGCCTGGCCGGCCTGGCGGACCAGATCGAGTTCACGGTCACGGCCGAGGGCCTCAAGATCGAGCTGATCGAACGGGCCGACTCGAGCTTCTTCGACAGCGGCAGCGCCGAGCTGCGCGGCGAGAGCGAGCGCATCCTGCAGATCATCGCCGCGGAGCTCGCCAAGCTGGAGAACGAGGTCGTCGTCGAGGGGCACACGGACCAGCGCCCGTTCGCCAACGGCGCCCGGTACGGGAACTGGGAGCTGTCGGCCGACCGCGCCAACGCCGCCCGGCGCGCCATGGAAGGCGCCGGCCTGCAGGGCGGGCAGGTGCGGGGCGTCCGCGGGTTCGCGGATACACAGCTGCACGTCAAGGACGACCCGTTCGACCCGCGCAACCGGCGCGTGTCCATCGTGGTGCGCAGCCAGGCCGCCGCGTCGCTGGAGAAGGCCATCCGCCAGGGACAGGAGCTCGTCCCCGGGGCCCTGCAGCCCGAAGGCGAATCCGGCGCCCATGAGAGCGCCGGCGACGCGCCATCCACGCCCTCGCCTGGCGCACACGCCGCGGCCGGCGCACCCGAAGCGGCCACCCCCGCACACGCGGCGGGCCACGCCGCTCCGGAGCCGCACTGAGTGCGGCTCGCACTCGCCGGAGGCCGGGAGACGGCTCGATGAGCACCCGGTTCCCCGCGCCGGATGACGACCGGTCCGTCACGCCGGCCGAGGGCCTCGCCGGCGGCCTGCGCCGCAATCGCGAGACCGTGCCCGAACTTCCTGCCCTGCCCCGCCGGCACCGCGTCGCCATCGTCGATGACGAGCCGCTGGTGCTCGAGATGCTGGCGCTCTTCCTGGCGGCCGACGACTTCGACATCACCACCGCGGCGAGCGGCCCCGAGCTGCTGGCCCGCCTCGACGAGGGGGCGCCCCCCGACCTGCTGGTCACCGACTACGCCATGGACGGCATGCACGGGCGTGACCTCGCGGCGGCCGTCCGCGCGCGGGTGCCCGGCGTGAAGGTGCTGTACCAGACCGGATACGTCGACGCACTCTTCGACGAGCGCTCGGAGCTCGAGGCAGACGCCGCGTTCGTCGAGAAGCCCGTCACGAGTGCCGGGCTGCGGCAGGCCGTCCGTCAACTGCTCGTGAGCACGCCGTCGGCCGGGCGATAGGCAGGCTGACGCGGCTCAAGTTTTGCCCGGCCGGGTCGAATACATCCTCGTGAAGATTCTCATTGTCGACGACAGCAACATGATGCGGGCCATGGTCAAGCGCACCTTGAACCAGGCCGGCTTCACGGGCCACGACCTGGCCGAGGCGCCGGATGGCGCCGCGGCGCTGGACTACCTCAAGGGCAACCCAGCCGACATCGTCCTGTCGGACTGGAACATGCCGAACATGAACGGCATCGACCTGCTGCGGGCCCTGCGCTCGGGCGGCAATGCCATCCCCTTCGTCTTCGTCACGTCCGAGGGCACGCCCGAGATGCGCTCCACGGCGTCCACGGCGGGCGCCGCCGGCCTCATCGAGAAGCCGTTCACGCCGGACGCCTTCAAGCACGTGCTCGGCACGCTGATCAGCTGACGCTGATCGGCGGCCGCGTGGACACGCCGCGCGTCGTCTCGCTGGACCACCGGCGATGCGTCGTCGCGGCACGGGCTTCCGCTCCGGCGGGACATCACACTCCGGTATTGACCCATGGCAACCCAGGCACTCATCGTTGACCAGGCCAGCGGCGTCCGCAGCCTCTTCGCGCGCGTGCTCCGCTCGCTGAACTGCGTCACGCACGAAGCCTCGGACGGGGGCGAAGCCCTCGAGGTGCTCCAGCGCTCGGACATCAGCCTCGCCGTCATCGAGGCCGAGAGCGGGCTGCTGTCGGGCCTCGACCTGCTGCGGGTCCTCCGCGAGTCCGAGCAGTACGCCAACCTGCTGACCGTGATCAGCGGCCACGCCGAGTGCCTGTCTCTGGCGATCACGGCCGAGAGCCCGATGAACCGGTCGGTGGCCGCCATCCAGGCGTCGGCCGCGCGGGCGGCGGCGCTGACGCAGAAGCTGCTGTCGTTCGGCCGGCGTCAGGTGCTGCAGCCGCGTCTCGTCGATCCGGGAACCCTGGTGCTCAACGTCGAGAACGACGTGCGCCGCACCTTGGCCACCGGGTATCGGTCAGCGCCGACCTGGCCCGTCCGCTCTGGGCCATCCGCGTGGATCCCGGGCAGACCGAGCGGGCCCTGGCCACCATCGCCACGCACGCGATCGAGCGATGGAAGACGGCGGCGCGCTCGGATTCTCGGCCGAGAACGTCGAGATCGGCCCCGAGGGCTCGCCGTCGCGAGCCTTCGTCAAGCCGGGCCGCTACGTCCGCTACGACATCGCCTGCACAGGCGTCACCCTCGATCCCGACACGCACGTCCGGATGTTCGAGCCGTTCTTCACGGAGAAGGGCGTCGTGCGGGACGGCATGGGGCTGGCCGCCGTGTTCGGCCTCGTGAAGCAGAGCGGCGGGTTCATGTGGCTGGAGGGCGAACGCCGCGGCGACACCACGTTCACCATCCTCCGCCGCCGAGGCCGACGCCACCATCGCGCCGGATCCCATGGCGGAGCCACCAGTGTCTCCGCGGGCACCATCCTCGTCGTGGATGACGACGACGCGGTGCGCGGGCTGATCGTGACCATCCTCGCGCACCAGGGCTTCACCGTCCTCGAAGCCGCCGGGGCGGAAACGGGCCTGCGCCTGAGCCGCACGCGGCCGGTGGACCTGCTCATCACCGACGCCGGGACGCACGTGCCCGGCGGCGGCGGATGGCCGCGACCCTGCTGGGGGCGCGTCCCGACATGCGCCTGTTGAGCATCTCCGGCTATCCGGCGGACGCGACGTTCTCGGCCCGCCCGACAGCGTGCGCCGCGCGTTCCTCGAGAAGCCGCTCGGCCGCCCAGCTCGTCGAGCGGTGCGCACGCTGATGGAGCGCTAGCGTGGCGGTAGACCTGCGGCAGCGGCGGTGCGCGGCCGGGAGGCTCCCGTGACGCGTGTGCCCCTGTCCGTCCTCCACCTCGAGGACCAGCCCCGCGACGCGCGGCTGGTGCACAGCCACCTGCAGCTCGACGGCTTCGACTGCCGCATCGTGCGTCGACCGCGAGGCCGACTTCCGGGCCGCCCTCGAACACGAGAGCTTCGACATCATCCTCGCCGACCACACCCTGCCGGACTTCGACGGCCTCTCCGCGCTCGCGGTCGTGCGCGAGACACGTCCGGAGGTGCCCTTCATCTGCGTGTCCAATGCGCTCGGCGAGGAGCTGGCCATCGAGACGCTCAAGAACGGCGCGACCGACTACGTCGTCAAGCAGCGTCTCACGCGGCTGGGACCCGCCGTGCGCCGGGCGCTGGCCGAGTGCGAGGAGCGCGCGCGCCGCCGCGACGCCGAGGCGGCCGTGGCCACGCTGGAAGCCCAGCTGCGGCACGCGCAGAAGCTGGAGGCCGTCGGTGAGCTGGCGGGCGGCATCGCCCACGACTTCAACAACCTGCTGACCATCATCAACGGCTACAGCGAACGCCTGATGGCGGCCACCGACGATCGGGCCGCGCTCCGCGCCGACCTCGAGCTGATCCACACGGCCGGACGCCGGGCGGCCAGCCTGACACGCCAGCTGCTGGCCTTCAGCCGCCGCCAGGTGGGCGAGGCGCGTCCGGTGGACCTCAACGAGATCGTGCGCGACATCGAGCGGACGCTCGGGCGCGGATCGCGCGCGAGTCGCCGTCACGACCACGCTGATCCCCAACTGGGCTGGGTGGAGGCCGACCCCGGGCACCGGAGCAGGTGCTGATGAACCTGGCCATCAACGCCAGGATGCCATGCCCTGGGGCGGCACGATCACGATCGAGACCTCGAACCTCGATATCTCCGCGGACGACACCGTGGCCGTGTGCTCGCTCGCCGCCGGGCCGCTACGTCCAGCTCGCACTCGGCGACAGCGGCCACGGCATGGACGAGGCCACCGCGGCGCAGGCCTTCGAGCCCTTCTTCGCGACGAAGCCGCTCGACCACGGCACCGGGCTCGGCTCTCCACGTGTATGCGGCATCGTGGTACAGCACGGCGGCCGCGTGGCGGTCGAGAGTCAGCCTGGCGCGGGCACGATCATGCGCGTGTTCCTGCCGCGCGTCGACGCGCCCGGCACCAGTGCCGCCGACACCGTCGAGGCCGCACTCGATCCCCGCGGCGCGGAGCGGGTGCTGCTGGTGGAAGATGAGGAATACGTGCGCGAGCTGGTACGCGAGTTCCTGTTGACGGCCGGCTACACGGTACTCGAAGCGGCGACGGCCGAGGAGGCACAGCAGGTGATCGCCGCCAGCCGCGTCGAGATCGACCTGCTGATCGCCGATGTCGTGCTGCCGGGCCGGAGCGGCCGCGCCCTCGCCGACGACCTGCGTCACCAGATGCCGCGCCTGGAAACCCTCTTCATGTCCGGCTATCCCGGGGACTCAGTGTTCGTGGGCGAAGCCTTCCACCCCGGCACCGCGTTCCTGCCCAAGCCGTTTACGCGGCACCTGTTGACGCGCAAGGTGCGCGAAGTCCTGAACGCGCGGCGGCCGGCGGTGGCCACGGTGCTGCTGGCGGAGCCCGACGACGCCATCCGGCGCCTGCTCGGCCGGATGCTGGCAGCCGCCGGGTATCGGGTCGTCGAGTCCGGCGACGACTGGGCCGAGCCCGACCCGTCAGTGGCCGTCGTCATCGTTGACGTCGGCCACGGCGAGCCGCTGCAGCTCGCGGCGCTGCGGAACCTCCGCCATCGCTATCCGGACGCCGGCATCGTGGCCATGACCGGTGCCTTCACCACCACCATCCGTCGGGAGGCGCTCGACGCCGGCGCCACCGTCACGCTGCAGAAGCCGCTGACCGACGGCATCGTGCTCGACGCCGTCGCACGCGCACGGCGGTCCCCGACCCCCGACGACGACCCGTTCGGCGGCGGCGCGTCCCCCCCGGCACTCGCCTCCTGCGGCTGACGCCGCGCCCATGGCTTCACGCACACCGGACCCGCGCGCGTCGCTCGAGAGACGGTGCCGTGTCCTCGTCGAGAACGCCGCCGACCTGATCTTCACGGTGGATCAGGGCGGCGCGTGCACCTTCTTCAACCGGCGTATCGAGCCGATCACCGGACGCCACGTGGACGAGCTGAACGGCCGTCATCTCACCGAGCTCGTGGCGGCCGATCAGCGCGAGCACGTCTGGCGTCAGTGCCAGCGGGTGCTGAGCGGCGAGGATCTCGGTCCGGTGGAGTTCGAACTCGTCGGCGGCGCCGGGGGAAACCGGACCGTGGAGATGGTGCTCCGGCCGGTGCTCGAGGACGGCGTGGTCGTTGCGGCCGATGCGGTCGCGCGCGACGTGACATCGCGCAACGCGCTGGACGCCGCGATGCGGCACGAGCAGAAGATGAACGCCGTGGGCCGGCTCGCCGCGGGCGTCGCCCACGACTTCAACAACCTGCTCGGCGTGATCCTGGGCCACGTCGAGGCCACCTCGGCGATCACCGAGCGCCAGCCCGCCCTGCAGCCCGCGGTGGACAGCATCCGGGCCGCGGCCGAGCGCGCGGCCTCGCTCACCGCGCACCTGCTCGTGCTGGGGCGGCGCCAGGTGGCCCAGCCGCGGGTGCTCGATCTCAACGAGGTGGTCACGGCCAGCCGTCCGCTGATCGAACGCCTCGTCGGCGAGGCTGTCTCGGTCCAGATCGACCTCGACGCCGCGCTCGCCCCCGTACGCGCCGACGCGGGTCAGCTCCGGCAGGTCGTCGCCAGCCTCGCACTGCACGCGCAGGCGGCCATGCCGCACGGCGGGACCCTGAGGGTGGACACGGCCAACGTGGACATCGCGGCCGACGGAGACCCGAGCCGGCGGCCCATGCCGCCGGGCGCCTACGTGCGGCTCACCGTGGCCGACACCGGCGTGGGCATCGACCCCGCCGCGCTCGAATGGATCTTCGAGCCCTTCTTCCAGGCGCGCGACGGCCGGGCGCAGCCGATTGGCCTGTCGGCGGCGTACAGCGCGGTCCGTCAGGCCGGCGGGGTGATCGACGTCGAGAGCCATCGCGGTCAGGGCACCGTCTTCCGCGTCTACCTGCCACGCGTGGACGCCGACGTCACGGCGCCGCCGCCGATGCCGCATACCGAGGGCGGCGTCGAAACAATCCTGCTCGTCGAGGACGAGGACGACCTGCGCGAGATCCTCGTGCAGCTCCTGACGACGCGGGGCTATCGCGTCGTGCCGGCACCGACGGCCGAGGCCTGCCTCGAGGCATCCGCCAGCCTCGACGCGCCCCCGGGCCTGCTCGTCACCGACGTCCTCCTTCCGGGAGCGGGCGGCCGGGAGCTGGCCGTTCAGCTGTGCGCCCGCTTCCCCGGACTCCCGGTGCTCTTCATGTCGGGCTACACCGACGATGCCGCGCTCATGCTCTCGGTGGAGCGCGGAGCGGCGTTCCTCCAGAAGCCGTTCGGCCTGCAGGCGTTCGCCGCGCGTGTGCGGGCACTCCTCGACCGCCCTCAAGCGCCACCTGAACCAGCCGATTCTGAGGGTCAGTAGCCGTCCGGTAGTCCACACGGGCCCGGCTCGGAAAGGCGACACGTGAAAGGGCAGATCACCAAGCTGGAGTTGCGAACCGGCGCCACCGAGGGGCGGGCCGACTCGTGGTTTCACGATTTTGCCGCCCGGGCGCTCGGCGTGGTGCAGGCGCTCGTCGCGGTCGAGAACGACCCGGACGACGCCCCGCTGGTCGCCGAGCTGGAGCGGCTGGCACGCACCTTCGGGCTCGAGTCGTCGCTGGCCGCGCCGGCCGCCTCGGCCGACGCGTGCCTCTATCGCAGCCGGATGGTGGCCCAGCGCGGG
This sequence comes from Vicinamibacterales bacterium, assembly GCA_041394685.1. GTDB lineage: Bacteria > Acidobacteriota > Vicinamibacteria > Vicinamibacterales > UBA2999 > VFZN01. Next base: position 8,695 of record JAWKHU010000034.1, on the reverse strand, counting down.
CAGCAGCGCCGCGAGGAGCGCAAGCGCGAGATGACGGCCATCCTCGCGCTCGTGCGCGAGGCGATGGATGCGGCCGGCGCCGAGTTCGAGTCGTTCGCCACGACGGTCGGCGCCTCCACCGACAGCCTGGGCGCCATCGCCCAGATGGACGACCCGGGTGAGGTCCGCCGCCTCCTGGCGGCGCAGGTCGCCCAGCTCAAGCAGAGCGCCGCGGAGCGGCGCGCCTCGTGGGTGGAGCGCCAGCAGACGCTCACGGGCCGGCTCGAGACCCTCGAGCAGCAATTGCAGGAGACGCGGCGCGAGGCCGCGCGCGATCCGCTGACCGGCATCGCGAACCGCGGAGCGTTCGACCGCGAGATCGAGACCCGCATCCAGATTCCGGGCGCGAAGTTCGTCCTCGCCATCCTGGACATGGACAACCTCAAGGTCGCCAACGACACCCACGGCCATCCGGCCGGAGACAAGATGATCGTGGCCGTGGGCCGGGCCCTGTCCACCAAGCTGCGCTCGGAGGACTTCGTGGCGCGCCTCGGCGGCGACGAGTTCGCCGTCCTGGCCGGCAACCTCACGCTGGCCCAGGCCGAGCGGCGCTTCGGCACCGTCCTGCCGGGCCTGTTCTCGGACGTCGAGGAGGGCGAGCTCCCCTTCCTCCCCACGCTGAGCTGCGGGCTCGCGGAGTTCTCCAGCGGGGACACGCCGGCGAGCCTGTACGAACGCGCCGACCAGGCGCTCTATGCCGCCAAGAAGCAGGGCAAGAATCGCGTGGTGGGCCGTTCGCGGTCCTACCTGCGTGACCTGCTGAAGCGCTGAGGCCTTTACTCAAGAAAGTCGCCTGGCGGCCGATTTCGTTCCTGTAGCGCGGCTCGTCCGCACACGGCCCGCGTGGGGTGGGCCTCGGAGTCGAATTCAATGGCGGTACCGGACATCATCTCGCTGGGATTGCGGCACGGAAAGGCCGAGGCGTCAGCGCCCCCGCCGGTACCCGCCGCCGCCGTGGACCCGTTCGACGCCCTCAAGGGCCTCGTCGTGCGTGCCGTCGGCGTCGTGCAGGAGCTGATCGCGGCGGAGGCGGACCCCGAGGACGTCGAGCTGCTCAAGGAGCTCCAGGAACTGGCGCGGGTGATCGGAGTTGCGACCGATGGCCCGCCGGCAGCGGACACCGGGCTCGCCTGCCTGCAGCGAAGCCGCGCCGTCGCCGACCGCACCCGCCAGCGCCGCGTCGAGCGCCGGCGCGAGATGGCCAGCATCCTGGCACTCGTGCGGGACGTCGTCTCGGCGGCCGCTTCGGAGATCATGTCCATCCATTCCGGCATCGAGGTTTCGACCGACCGGTTCGAGGCGATTGCCGAGCTCGAGGATCCGCAGCAGATCAAGGCGCTGCTCATGTCGCAGGTCTCCCTGCTCAAGCAGATGGCGGCCGAGCGGCGGGCGTCCTGGGACGCGCGTCAGAAGCTCTTCGCCACCAAGGTGGCCGAGCTCGAGGAGCAACTCGAAGCCACGCGCAACGAAGCCTCGCTGGACCCGCTCACGGGCGTGGCCAACCACGGTGCGTTCCACCGCGAGTGCCAGACCCGTATCCAGCGCGCGAGCACGCGCTTCGTCCTGGCCATCCTCGACGTGGACGACTTCAAGTCGTGCAACGACAACCACGGTCACGCCATGGGCGACCGCGTCCTGCTGACGCTGGCCCAGGGCCTGCGCCGCAAGCTGCGCGACGAGGACTTCGTGGCCCGTATCGGCGGCGACGAGTTCGCCGTGATGATGACCAACGTCACGCTGCGGCAGGCGGAGAGCCGCTTCACGTCGCTGCTGGGCAGCGTGTTCACGGCGCCCGAGGACGGGACCGAACCGATGCCGTGCTCGCCGTCGGTGAGCTGCGGCCTGGCGGAGTTCTCGGCGGGCGACACCTACGCCAGCCTCTACGAACGGTCCGACCAGGCGCTCTACATGGCCAAGCGCGCGGGCAAACGCCGCGTCGTCGCCAAGGAACGCGCCTACATGCGCGACCTGATGCGGCGCTGATCTCGGGCGCGTTCACGGGGCGTCAGCCCCGGGCGCCGTCCTTCGACTCCTTCACATCGGCTTCTGCCCGCGTCAGTTCGCGCGTCGCACGCGCGCGCTGGAGCTCCGCTTCGGACGCCTGCCTGGTGGCGTCGGCCAGCGTGCGCCGTCGATCGGCCGCCGCGGCACGGGCGGCCTCGAGGCGCTGCTCGGCGTCGATGATGGCCTGGGCTGCCGCGTCGCTCTCCTGGCGCGCCCGGTCCAGCGCCTCCGTGGCGTCGGCGTGCACAACGGCCGCGCGCCCGGCTGCCTCGGTCGCCGTTGCGAGGCGGGCCTCCGCCTGCGCCAGGCGTTCGGCGCGTTCGCGCGCCTGACGCTCGGCCCGGGTGGGCGGCGCGGGTTCCGGATTGCGAACGACGACGGTGGGGCGTGGCGCGGGGGCCTGGCCTGCGTCCGCGGCCGCGGCTGCGGCCGCCCAACCGCCAAGTGCCCCGAGACCGGTGGCCTGGAGATCGCGGGTGAGACGTCCCAGCGTCTGGTCGGCCGGTACGCCCGACGAGGCCAGGGCATCGATGGTGCCGGCGATGCGAAAGCGCGCGTCGGCGCTCGGCGTGCGGCCCAACGCGCGGAGCGCGGCCTCCACCACGACGGCCGCCGCCCGCTCGCGCTCGGCTGCGGCCGCGCGGACGTCGGTGGCACGTGTTTCGGCGAAGGCCTTGTGCGCGTCACGTTCGCGCGCGGCGCTGTCCAGCAGGGCGTCGAAGGCCGCGCGATCCCGGAACCACGCCTGATTCACCGCCCACGCCGTGGCCGTCGGCTTGACGAGCGCCTTGACGCGCGCCGCATCCGCCGTCCGCTTCTGCGTGCGCAGCGACGCCGCCAGCGCGGTGCGGGCGGCCACGAACGTCTCGAGCGGCGCCTGGTACACCTCGTCGATGGCGCGCTCGAGGTCGCTGCCCTGGGGTTCGCCCTCGGAGTCGCTCACCAGGCCAGTATGAGCGGGCGCTCGCGCACCGGCAAGCGGAAGGCCTAGCCTTTGCGACGTCCGCGCAGTTCCCGCTCGGCCTGCAGCCAGAAGTCGATCTCGTTGCCGCCGTGCGGCCCGCGCTCGAGCGACAGGAAGTCCGCGCGCATGCGGATCTCCTCGTCGGTCACCGAGTCCGGCGGGGGCACGGGTGCGGGCGTCAGCGACTGTTCGGCCGCCTGCGTGGGCAGGTTCTGGCGGCGCGGCCGCTTGGCGGGCGCCGCGCCGGCCACGGCCGCCGTCGCGTCCGCAGCGGCCTTCGGGGCCCGTGGAGCACGAACCGGCGCGGCCTTGGCCGCGCGGCGGCGAGCGGTCGGCTTGGCCGCGGTGTCCGGCGTACCCAGTTGTGTCCGGGATTGCGGGCGACGGCGCGGCCGGCTTGGCCTTTGCGCCAGGGTACTCTTCTTCGCCATTATTCGTCTTCGTCCTTCCGTGCGTTGCGCCAGGCCATCTAGTATCACCCGCCGCGCGCGCGCGGCCTCATCATCGCGACCAACAATTTTCACCTGTAACGTCGGAGCGCCGCCCTTGACGCATGGCAACTGGCGTGCGACTGGTAGAGGCATCGGCCTCGCAACGCGCGCTGGCGGAGATTGGCGGACTACTGCAGCAGCCCAACCATGGCGACGCCATCCGTGCCGGCCATCGTAAAGCCCAGCAGGCGCGCGACCGTCGAGGCGAGATCGATCTGCCTCACCAGCGGCAGAATGCGCCGCGCCGGACGCCCGCGCCCGAGGCCACCAGCCCGTGCGCATTCGCGCCTCGGTGGGCAGGAACCCGTGTGCGCCACGCCGCGTGGTGCCCACCAGCACGGCATCGTTGGCGACTCCGTCCGAGACGTAATACCCCTCCGCCGGCTCCACGAAGAAGGCGGCCTCCGGAGTGCGCGCCGAGCGCGTCCAGTTCGTCACGCCCGACGACGCGGAAGATGCCCTTGTAGCGTGTCGCGGCGAGGTCCCCAGAAACGCGGCCTCGGCACGCGCGGCCAGTGCGTGATCCTGCGGGTCGCGCAGCCGGATGGCCGTCGCATGCGACGCGACGTCCCACCGCGTGACCCGGCCGCGCGCATCGGTCTCGAGCCAGCCGTGCTCGCGCAACACGACGTTGGGCTGCACGAGGGTGTGGACCCGCGAGAACCCGTGGTCGCCGCTCACGAGGAACGCCGTGCGGGCGCGGATGCCCGCCTCCTCGGTCGCGCGCACGATCGCGCCGATGTGCGCGTCGATGCGGCCGAGGGCCGCGGCGGCCGCGGGCGATCCGGGCCCGTCGGCGTGCTGCGCGGCATCGGTTTCCATCAGGTGCACCATCAGCAGGTTCGGACGGGCGGTCCGGATGATGCGGGTGGCCACGGCCGCCGCGAAGCGATCGCGCTGCACGGGATCGCGATTCGCGTTCTCGCCGAAGCCGCCGAGGTCGGCGACCACGGCATCGACGAGGCCTGGCGTGGAGTCCGACCGGGCACGGGCCAGCCAGGTGCCGTCCGGCGGCGCCTGGTTCGACTCGGGATAGAGCACGTCCATCGTCGCGCCCACCGTGACCGGCCAGGAGACGCCCGCAGTCGTCAGTCCGTGCTCGCGGGCCGCGTCCCAGATGGCCGGCACGCGCATGGCGCTGTTCTCGTAGTACCAGCGCGGCGAACCGGATGGCGGATCGAACATCGTGTTGCTGATGATGCCGTGACGCACCGGCCGCACGCCCGTCGCCAGCGAGGTGTGCGAGGGGTAGGTCATCGAGGGATAGCTGACCTCGACGCCCTCGGCGAACGACCCCGCGTCCGCGAGCGCCTGCAGGTTCGGCATCGAGACGTGCTCGGCGGCGGGATTCAGGTAGGCGGCCGGCCGGAATCCGTCGATCGAGATGACGATGACGTGCGCGGCGGGCGCGTCCTGAGCCGTTGGTGAGACGAGCCACGCCGCCGCGATGGCGGCCGCGCCGAGGAGGTGGATGCCGGGGAATCGCCGGACGCGGCGACTGAGCAGGGAGAGCAGAGGCGTACGCACCTCGGCAGTGTACCGCCTGCGCGCGATCGCCGTGTGACGTGGAACCGGCCCGACTGCCGTCAGGCGCTGATGATGGTGGTGGCCCCGATGTCACGGAGGGCCAGCCGGCCGCGCTCGGCGTCCAGCATCCGTTCCGCCCGCTGGATGGGCTCGTCCACCGGTTCGCGGCTCAACCGGAACGACTGATGGTGCACCGGCACGAAGAGCCGCGCGCCAGCGGCGTCGGCCATGGCGATGGCCTGCTCGGGCGTGCAGTGATTGGTGATCCACGGGTCGTAGGCCCCGATGGGCATGACGGCTGCCTCGAACGGGCCATACCGGCGATGCTGGCGAAAGGCGTCGGTGGAGGCCGTATCGCCGCCGATGAGGAGCCGGCGGCCTTCTCGCTCCACGATGAAGCCGCCATAGCCCCGCCACGTGTCCCGCGTGATGCGGGCGCCCCAGTGCCGCACCTCGACCGCACGGATCTGCGCGTCACCGCGTGCGGTCACGACGCGGGCGGTGTCGTTCCAGCGGAGCTCGGTCACCGACGCGTAGCCGGCGCGCGGAAGGAGATCGGCCGTGCCGGAAGCCATCACTGCCGCCGGGCGGCCCGGGATGGCCGCGAGGGACGGGGTGTCGAGGTGGTCGAAGTGGGCGTGGGAGACCAGCACCAGGTCGATGTCCGGCAGGTCCGCCGGCGCAAGGGCCGCCCGCACCATCCGCAGCGGCCCCAGGCTGCCGATGCCCAGGTCCACGCCGATGCGGTCGAAGAGCACAGGGTCGGTGAGGATGCGGAGCCCGTAGAAGTTGACGAGCACCGTCGCGTGGCCCAGCCACGCCAGGGTGATCGCGTTGTCGGCCCAGGACGCGGGCTCGGGCCGATGCGGGGCTGCCGGAATCTCGCGCCCCCACTCCGCCAGCCGATCACGAAGGAACCGGGCACTCCACGAGGAGGACAGGGCGGTCCAGGCGGCACCAGCACTGGCCAGAACGCCGCCGGCAAGCACGCCGCGGCGGGTCAACGGTGAGGACATCACCTGTTGAGACTCGACCAGGCGGGGGAAAGTTCCTGGGGGGCTTGGGGCTTGGGGCTTGGGGCTTGGGCTTCTGAATTCTGCATTCTGAATTCTGAATTCCTGTTGTGCCTTTTGCCTTTTTGCCTTCTGCCTTTTGCCTTGTGCCTTTTGCCTTGTGCCTTTTGCCTTGTGCCCTCCTTCCCCCTCCCGCCATCCCCGGTGGCAGGGCCGGGGATGGCGGGTGGTGTCAGCGTCCGACGGTCGTTGGCGTGTCGTCGGAAACCGTCACCGTGATGAGGCTCGTCGTCCAGCAGCAACCCGTGGCCCCGCCGCCGGGGCCGGAGAGGTCGTTGACCGTGACGTGGAGCATGTAGTCGCCGGGCTGGCTGAACGTCACGGTGGTCGCGAGGCGGCCCGTATAGGGTTCGCCCGCCTTCCCGCCCGTGACGGTGGTCACCTTCTCGTGGTCGCGGGTCACCGTAATCGGCGCGGGGCCGCGGTACTTGGTGACGTGCACCTTGACCATCTCGGGCTCCTCGGCGAGCGGCGCGTTGGTCCCGCTGGCGAACAACCCGTCGTCTTCGATCCAGAAGTCGAGCGGCATCGGCCGGCCGACCACCGCCGAGCGATGGATGGCGGTGGCCACGCTGGCCACGGGGCTCTGGATGGCCGGTCCCTTCTCGGCGAAGCGCAGCACCGGGGGCGTGTTGTACTTCCCGCCCGGTCCCTCCTCAGAGGCCTGCTGCGGCGTGATGTTGTAGTCCGAGATCCGATGGAACGGCACGCGCTGCTTCACGCCGTTGACGGTGAGCACCCACCAGATCTTCTCGGTGGGAGGGGTGTCCTTCGGGACGGTGACCGTGAACATGCCGAACCCGCGATTGGGCATGAAGTGCGTGGGCTGGCCGCGGTCCGGCTCGCCGGGCTCGAAGTGGTTGTCGGGCCCGATCGGGACGTCCACCTCCGAGGTCCAGTTGCGGTTGTAGTAGCCAATCAGGAACGTGTGGGTCCCGTCCTCGTTGGTGTACCACCCGTCCCAGGCCGGCGAGATGCTGGCGCCGAACGCCTTCTTCGGAGAACTCGGCAGCAGCAGCCCCTGGGCCGAGACGAGGGCGCTCGCGCCGGCGAGCGCCACCGACAGGGCCATGCACAGGCGGAGTGCGTTACGCGTCGTCATGGATGCCTCCCCGTCCCCTCACTGCCGCGGATCGACGCGGTCGTTGGTCGTGGCCGTGGACCGCTTCTTCGCCAGCCAGGCCTGGTATTCCGCGTCGGTCAGGTAGACGACGTTCATCCAGGCGTGGGCCATCTCGTCCACCGTGCGGTCGCCGTACCCCACCCACTGGTCCGGGTCCGGGTTGTCCTTGTTGTTGCGCGTGTTGTCGTAGTACGCGGTGACGTGGATGATGGTGCCCTTCGGGAAGGCGGGCGCCGCCTCGTCGGCGAAGATGTAGTTGGTCATCCAGTTGAAGTTGAAGTCCGACACGTAGCTGATGACCTCGGTGCGCCCGTCCGGCAGGATCGCCTCCACCTGCATCGCCTTGCCGCGCAGGTGGAAGTGCGGCTGGAAGTTCGTGATGAGGGCGTTCTCCTTGAGCACCGTGAAGCCCTCCGTATAGGCGATTGAGTTGGGCGGGATGTCGAGGAAGCCGCGGGTCCGCAGGCCCGTGAACCCGATCAGGTAGCTGCGTTTCGCCGGCTCCTGGCCCTTCGGATAGAACCACAGCGCGATCTCGGACCCGCCGGTGATCTCCTCACCGACCGCGTGGATGTGCTGATCCCAGGAGATCTGCTCGCCGGGAACGATCAGCTTGCCGGTGCCCTCCATGTAGCGGTCGTAGCCCTTGCCGATGGCCCACTCCATGAGCTGCGGACGACGGTTCACGAGGTCCTCGCGCGACACCGGGCCCGAGGGGCCGGTGGCGGTGCCGGTGTTGACGGCGTCGGGGTCGTTGTTGAGGACGAGGTACGCGATCGAGTGGTGCAGGATCTTGCGCGCCTTGAGGTTGGACGGCCGGATCTCGACCATCTTCACCCACCGCGGTTCGTCGATCGGGATGTCGCTCATCGGACGGAACCAGACGTCCTGGTGCTCCGGCGGCATGGTGTACTCGGGCGACCGGATCACGAGGTCGGGCTCGCCGTACCCGTCGGTCACGCCCTGCCAGACGTTCTCGGTCACGAGCTTCCGGGGCGGAGGCAGGTCGCGCGGATCCCCTTCGGGCGCGCCGCCATCGACCCAGCGGACGATCGTCTGGATCTGCCCCTCGGAGAGGGACATGTCGTTCTTGAAGTGCTGGACGCCGACGGACTGGTCGATGTGCCAGGGCGGCATCTGCCGGCGCATGACGCGGTCCTTGATGGACCGGGCCCACGGGCGCGATTCCTTGTAGCTGATGAGTGACATCGGCGCGATGGAGTTCGGCTGATGGCACGACTGGCACTTGGCCTGGAAGATGGGCGCGACGTCCTTGGCGAACGTCGGAGTCTGCGCGCCGGCTGCCACCGGCCACGCGAGTCCCACGGAGACACCCAGTCCCAGCACAGCCCGACACCCGATCGCGAGAACACGGCCCCTCATAGTGCGCCTCCCTGTTCGGACCCGAAGTTGTGCGACGTGTCGCGGATTGTAACCCAAGCCCGCGGATTGTCACGGCCACCCGTCCGGCAGC
>JAWKHU010000033.1:0-224560 GCA_041394685.1 Vicinamibacterales bacterium | reverse complement strand
CACGTAGTCGCCTTCGTTGACCGTCTGACCCTTCACCGTGAAGCGCTTGTGGTGCTCGTCGATCACCATCTCGCCGGCGCCCACGATGGAGGGCTTGCCCATCTGGCGGCCGACCACGGCCGCGTGGGACGTCATGCCGCCGGTCGCCGTGAGCACGCCCTGCGACACCCACATGCCGTGGATGTCGTCCGGCACCGTCTCGCGCCGCACGAGGATCACGGGCTTCCCCTGATTCGACCACTCCACCGCGTCGTCGGCGGTGAAGACGACCTGGCCGCACGCCGCCCCCGGCGAGGCGGGCAGGCCCCTGGTCGCCACGGGAATCTCCTTCCACTCGGCGGGGTCGAACCCAGGGGCCAGCAACTGGGAGAGCGCTTCGGGGTCCACCAGCAGGATGGCTTCCTTCGGCGAGACGAGGCGCTCCTTCACCAGGTCGGTGGCGATGATGACCGCCGCATAGCCCGTACGCTTGCCGTTCCGCGTCTGGAGCATGTACAGGGTGTCGTCCTGGATCGTGAACTCGAAATCCTGGATGTCCTTGTAGTGCTTCTCGAGGCGGGTGGTGATCTGCCGGAGCTGCGCGTAGGCCTTCGGCATCACCTTCTCGAGCTCGCTGATCGGCTGCGGCGTACGGATGCCGGCCACGACGTCCTCACCCTGGGCGTTGATGAGGAACTCGCCGAAGAACTCCTTCGCGCCGGTGGCCGGGTTGCGTGTGAAGCCGACGCCCGTGCCCGACCGATCGCCCGTGTTGCCGAACACCATCATCTGGACGTTGACGGCCGTGCCGATGGAATCCGGAATGTCGTAGATGCGCCGGTACTCCCTGGCCCGCGGGTTGTTCCAGGACCGGAACACCGCGTTGCGCGCCATGCGCAGCTGATCGTTCGGGTCCTGCGGGAAGGCCTTGCCCGTCTGCTTCTTCACGACGCCCTTGTAGGCGTCCACGACCTCGCGCAGGCCGCTCTCGTCGAGATCCGTGTCGGTAGCCGCGCCGTGCGCCTTCTTGATCGACTCGAACTCGTGCTCGAAGGCGGCCTTGGGAATCTCCAGCACCACCGAGCCGAACATCTGGATGAAGCGACGGTAGCTGTCGAAGGCGAACCGGCCGTTCGACGTGCGGCGCTTGAGGCCCTCGACGGCCGCGTCGTTGAGGCCGAGGTTGAGGATGGTGTCCATCATCCCCGGCATCGAGAACTTGGCACCCGAGCGCACGGACACCAGCAGCGGGTTCTCCGTGGAGCCCAGCGTCGCACCGGCAACCTTCTCCAGCTTCGCGAGGTGCGTCCCGATCTCGGTGTCGATCGCGGGCGGGAGCTTGCCTCCCTGCTTGTAATAGAGGTTGCAGGCGTCGGTGGAGATGGTGAAGCCGGGCGGAACGGGCAGGCCGGCGTTGGTCATCTCGGCGAGGCCGGAGCCCTTGCCGCCGAGCGTGTCCTTCATGTGGCGATTGCCCTCGGCCTTGCCGCCGCCGAAGAAGTAGACGAACTTCGACGCGCGTGCCTTCGGGGCCTTCTTCGCCGCGGAGGCCTTCGCGGCGCGCCGTGTCTTCGCGGCGGGCTTTGCCGCCTTCTTCTTCACGCTCCTCGCCGCCGGCCGTGCCGGCGCCGCCTTCTTCCGTGCCTTCTGTGCTTTCTTCGCCATGGCTCGCTATGACTCCTGCGGAACGATCTCGGACACGTCCGCCAGTTGAAGAATCTGTCGCTCCAGCGCCTTCATCAGGAACAGCCGCGCTTGCCGGACAGACGGGTCTTCCGCCATCACGAGCACGTCGTCGAAGAAGGTCGCCACGGTTGGGCCGTACTTCGCCGCCTCGGCCAGGGCGTCCCGATACGCCTGTCCGGTGGAGGCGGCCGTGTGAATGGCCTGGTGCCGGGCGGCGACCTCCGCCGCCAGCGCCCGTTCGGCCGGCTCGGTGAGCGCGGCCGTCATGCCCGGGGCGTCCGCGGCGAGGCGATCGAACTCCTCGTCGGGCATCGTCCGGGCAATGTTCCGCACGCGCTTGAAGACCATCGCCAGCGTCCGGAAATCCGGCGTCTCGGTGAACTCCGGCAAGGCGGCCAACAAGCGCCGCAGGTAGAGCGGCGCGAGCTCCTCCACGCGGCCGTGCGTGACCGCGCGCACGTTCCGCACGTCCGAGCGTCGCTGCTCGAGCACGTAGCGCACACGATCGAGCAGGAACGCGTCGAGCGCCGCACGTGCGTCGGGTGTGAAGACGTCGAAGGCCGACGCCGCCCGGTCGACGAGCGGCCCCAGCCTGACTCCGGCGTCCACCCCCGTCAGCTCCGGCAAGTCCATCAACGTCCGGACCAGGCCCTGCGCGGCGCGGCGGAGCCCGAAGGGATCCCGCGAACCCGTCGGCCGCTCCCCCGCCGCAAACATCCCGACCAGGGTGTCGAGCTTGTCGGCCATCGAGACGGCGGCCCAGGTCACGGCCGCCTCGCCGAGCTGCGCGCGGGTCGGCGGCGCGTCGGCCTCCACACCCTGCGGCAGGTAGTGGTGGTACACCGCCTTCCACACCGTCTCCGGCCGTCCGTCCTCGCGTGCGTAGATGCCGCCGATGGTGCCCTGGAGCTCGGTGAGCTCGCGCACCATGTCGGTAGCCAGGTCCGCCTTGCAGAGCCGGCCCGCTTCGCCAGCGGCGTCCGCCAGGTCCGGCCGGCCGAGCACCTCGCCGCAGATCCACCCCGCGAGCGCGCCCACACGGTCGGCCTTCTCGCGATAGCTGCCCAGCTTCTTGTGGAACAGCACGGTATCGAGTCGGTCGACGAAGGCCGACAGCGGCTGTGCGCGATCGGCGTCCCAGAAGAACCGCGCGTCGCGCAGACGGGCGGTCAGCACGCGTTCGAGGTTCCGCGACACCACTTCCGGGCGATCGGGCTCGGTGTTGAGCACGGCCAGGAACACCGGCAGCAGCCGGCCCTGGTCGCTGACCACGGGGAAGAAGTGCTGGTGGTGAATCATCGTCGTGGTCAGCACTTCCTCCGGGAGCTGCAGAACCTCGGGGAAGTGCCCGACAGCACGAATGGTGACTTCGACGAGGTCGGGGACCTCCTGCAGCAGCGCTCGGCCGACGAGCGCCGTGGCCACCTTCGCCCGCCCCGCCGCCGGGCTTCGACGTCCAGCTCCCGCGCAATGCGGTTGTGGCGTTCGTCGCGCTCCAGCACCACGAAGTGCTCGGCCAGACGCTTGCGGTAGTCGTCGAACCCCTTCACCTTGATCGGCGCGACCCGGTCGTCCAGTCGTGGCCAGGAACCGGTGGCCATAGGTGACGGCGCGGACCGGACGTCCTGCACCAGCCCGCCTCGGCGTTGGGGTGCGCGCGATCGTGAAGGGCACGACACGCCCGCCGTACAGGAAGACGATCCACCGGATGGGCCGGCCGAAGGGCAGCTCTCCCCTGCCATCGTCCAGGCGGGCGTCCCATCGCATCTGCTTCGGGAAGGACAGCCCGCGGAGCGTGGCCGTGAGCACGTCGGGGAGGACGTCGACGGCCGCCTTGCCCCGCTGGTGCTTCCGCACCGCCAGGTAGACGCCCTTCTTCTCCGGGACGTCCAGGCGTTCGAGCGTCGACACCTCGACGCCCTGCTTGCGGGCGAAGCGCCGACGGCTGCGGGCGTCGGTGCCCCGGCGTCGAAGGCGGCGGCGACCGGCGGGCCGGTCACGACCTCCTCGGTGTCCGTCTGCCGCTCCGACACCTGGGTGCGCGAAGCGGGCCGTGAGGCGGCGCGGCGTCGAGAAGGTCTCACGGGCGAGTCGGCGCTGAGCTGCACGGCCTTTCAGGCTGCTCGACGGCGGCGCCGAACGCAGGTCAGCGAGGGCAGCCAGCTCGCCGGCAGCTCCTCGGTTCCAATCTCAATCAGCAGTTCGCGATCCACGGTCTCGTCCGCTCCGGTTCAATACGAGGCGTCCGCGCCGGCGGCCGCCAGGGCCGCCTGCTCGTCCGCGCGCCGGCAGATGGCGACCGCCAGTTGCCGGACGCGCAGGGATATACGCCGTGCGCTCGGTCACCCTGACGCTCCCGCCTCGAGTCCAGGAGGTTGAAGAGGTGCGGAGCACTTGCGGCAGTGTTTCCGGAGCGCCGGCAGGACCAGACTCCGCCGCGAGCAACTGCTCGCCGAACGCATAGGTCTCGTCGAACTGGCGCCGATGGTAGGTCGAATAGGCCTGCAGGTCGATAATACCGGTGTCCTGGTTGAACGCATAGCGGGACTGCTCGACCTCCTCGCGCAGCCGAACGGCGCCGCATGCACCCCCGGCGCCCACTCGAGGTCGAACACGTTGTCCACGCGCTGCAGGAACATGGCGATGCGCTCGAGCCCGTAGGTATCCGCACGAGACAGGCGACAGGTCCATGCCGCCCACCTGCTGAAATAGGTGAACTGCGTGATCTCCAGACCGTTTGAGCAGCACCTGCCAGCCGATGCCCCATGCCCCGAGTTGCCGACTCCAGTTGTCCTCCGAACCGGATGTCGCGCAATGCGGGTTGATGCTGCGCACGCCTCCAGGCTGTCGAGGTAGGTCTGCCGCACCTCGTCGGGCGAGGGTTTGAGGATCACCTGCATCTGGTGGTGCTTGAACAGCCGGTTGGGATTCTGGCCGAAGCGGCCGTCGTCGGGACGCCGGGAGGGCTGCGGCCGTAGGCGACGCTCCACGGCGTCGGCCCCAGCACGCGCAGCAGCGTCTCTGGGTTCGAGGTGCCGGCGCCGACCTCGAGGTCGAGTCCCTGCTGAATCAGGCAGCCTTGGAGTGCTCAGTAGGCGGAGAGTTTGGTGGATGAGGTCTTGGAAGGTCACTAGGCCCGGCCCGGTCAGGGCGCCGCCGAACGGCGCATCTCGTGAATCACTCGAATCGAACGCGGCTCGCGGTCCAGATGCGAGCGAATCAACCGCCGGTGCACGCCCCTCGGCGCCTGCAGCGTGCGCGGCGCGGCCCCCAGCGCCCCGGCCTCGGCCGGCGCGACCCGTCGCGCCTCGGCGACGAAGCGCGCCGCCGCCGGGGAGAGCGCCAGGTCCGGCGGATACACCCCCTGCAGCCGCAGCAGCCAGCTCTCGAAGTAGCGGGCCAGCGCGTCCACGTCCACGCCGGCGACCAGCGCCTGGAGCGTCGCCGTCCCGAGCCGGAACAACCGCTCGTCCGGGTCTCCTCGGCCGCCCACTCGTCGATGAGCTCGGCGAAGTAGTGGCTGTGTCCGAGGGCCTCGGGGCTCGAGGCCGCCAGCGGCGACACCACTGTTTCCGCGTAGTTCAGCCCCACGAGGTCGCGGCGTTCGCGCTCGAAGTACGCCACCCGCACCTCGGTGAGCGGTTCGAGCGCCCCGCGGAACCGCGACCGCGGCCGGCGGGCATGCTCGGCCACGCCCCGCTTCTTGCCGCGGTCCGCCGTCATGAAGACGACGATCCGGTCCGCCTCGCCCAGCTTGTAGGTCCGGAGCACGAGCGCATCGGCCGTATGGAGCGGCATGCCGTGCGGCCTATTCTAGCGCGTCAGGTACTTGAGGAACACCGTGGCGAGACCCAGAAACGATGCAAAGCCCACCACGTCGGTGAACGTCGTGATGAAGACCGACGAGGCCAGCGCCGGGTCGATCTTCAACGCCTTGAGACCGAGCGGCACCAGCGTCCCGGCCGTCGCCGCCACCACCATGCTGCAGAGCATCGCCATGCCCAGGAGCAGTCCCAGCATCGGGTCGCTCTTGGTAACCCAGGCCACGCCCGCTGCCACCACGCCGAGCGCGATGCCGTTGCCGGGATGCCGATCAGCCCTCCTCTGCCAGCGCCTTTCGGGCGTTGACCCAGGACAAGCTCCCCCAGCGCCAGGCCGCGCACGATCACGGTCATGTCTGCGTGGCCGCGTTGCCGCCCATGCCGGCCACGATGGGCATGAAGACGGCCAGGGCCGTGACCTGCTCGATGGTGCCCTCGAACAGGGCGACCACCGAGGCGGCCACGAACGCCGTCACCAGGTTCACGCCGAGCCAGGGCAACCGCTTGCGGATGGCCTCACCAGCCGGGGTGCCGATCCGCTCGTCCCCGACAGCCGGCCAGTCGCAGGAGGTCCTCGGTCGCCTCGTCCTTGATGACGTCGATGACGTCCACCGTCACCACGCCCGCCAGCTTGTTCTCTTCGTCCACGACGGGGACGGCCAGTTGCATGACGCCACCTGGCGCGCGACCTCTTCCTGGTCGGTGTCCACGCGCACGCTGATGACGTCCGGCGTCATGATGCGCTTGAGCGGGGCTCCGGCGACACCAGGAGCAGCCGCTGCGCGAGGTGACGCCGACCGTGCCGCCGCCCGTCCACGACGGAGGTAGAACACCATCTCGACGTCGCGGGCGCCCTGGAGGGCGGTGATGGTCTTCACCCACCGTCAGGTCCTCGTTGAGGGCGAAGACCGACGGGTTCATGATGCGGCCGGCCGTCTGTTCGCCGCACTCGAGCAGGCTCGACCTGGCCGGACTCCCGGCGCCGCATCAGGTCCAGCACCTCCTGCGACAGTTCCTCCGGGAGGTAATCGATCAGCGCCGCCGCGTCGTCGTCGGGGAGCTCGTGCAGGAGCTTGGCGATCTCCTCGGCCGACCGGCCGGTGAGCAGCTGCGCCGGTGCCGGCTCTGGCCCATCTCGCTGATGGTCTCCATCGCGAGTTTGGGCTGGCGTTCGACCAGGAGCGCGAACACGGCGGAACGTTCGGTGTCGAGCAGGGCGCCGGAAGATCTGGGCGAGGTCGGCCGGATGCTGCTTCGCGCAGATTCGTGCAGGTTTGCTTCGGCGTTCGGCCGTAAAGCAGGAGTTGACGACCGAGACGACATCACTGGTGCACCATGATATCAGGAAGAGAACTAACAACACGGCCGTTAGTGCCGACTGGCGTTTTCCGGCCTTCCAGGCTCAGCGGTGTCGGCGTCAGGCTCGTCTCGCACCTCGTACGGCCACGTAGAATGAGGTGGACGCGCATCTGGAAGAGCGCTCGAGCTCGTGACGGGCCGCCGTGCCGATCGCCTTGATCGCCGCGCCCGCCTGTCCGATCAGAATCGGCTTCTGCGACTCGCGTTCGACGAGGATGGTGCAGTAGAGCCGCAGGAGCGGTCCCTCCTCGAACTTGTCCACGACCACGGCGGTCGAGAACGGCAGCTCGTCGTGCGTCTGCCGCAGCACCTGCTCGCGCACCAGCTCGGCCACGAAGAAGCGCTCCGGGTGGTCGGTCAGGTGATCTTCCGGATACTGCGGCTCGCCTTCCGGCAAGTGGCCCAGCAGGACCTGCTCGAGCCGCTCGACGTTGTCGCCCGTCTTCGCCGAGACGGGCACGATGTCGGCAAATCCCGCGTCGGCGAAGCCCGCCATCCGCGGCAGCAGCGCCGTCTTCTCCACCCGATCGATCTTGTTCAGGGCCAGCACACGCGTGGCCGGAGACTTGCGCACCAGGTCCAGCAGGAATCGCTCGCCCGCCCCGGTGGCCTCGCTCGCGTCCACGACCGCGACCACCACGTCGGCGTCCCGGAGGCTGTCAACGGCCGTGTCCACCATCCGCACGTTGAGGCGGTGCAGGGGGCGATGGATGCCCGGCGTGTCGATGAAGACCACCTCCCCCTCGGGGAACCTGCGGACACCGACGATGCGCGTCCGCGTGGTCTGCGGCTTGTCGGACACGATGGCCAGCTTCTCGCCGACGAGCCGGTTCAGGAGAGTGGACTTGCCGGCGTTGGGCCGGCCCACCAGCGCCACGAAGCCGCGCTTCATGGCTACTGGTTGCTCGCCAGCGGCGCTTCGGGCTCGGCCATCTGCGCGATCCGCACACGCGTGATGCGCCGCCGCTCGGCCTCCAGGACCTCCACGGACAGGCCGTCGATCTCGAATCGTTCTCCCGCGGTGGGCACGCGACCCAGGCGCGACAGCAGGTAGCCGCCGACGGTCTCGAAGCCCTCGCCGTCTGGGGAAAAGCCCAGCCGCTCGCTCAGCTCGTGCACGTGCGCCTTGCCGCTGAAGACGAAGGTGCCGTTGCCCTCGTCGGTGACGGGTTCGACCTCCACGTCGTACTCGTCGCGGATCTCGCCCACGATCTCCTCGATCAGGTCCTCGAGCGTGACCAGGCCCGCGGTGCCCCCGTACTCGTCCACCACCACGGCAATCTGCAGCCGGCCCACCTGGAACTCCCGGAGCAGATCGACGACGCGCTTGGTCTCGGGCACGAACGTGGCGGGACGGATGAGAGGCGTGATCGCGGCATCGGCGGTGGAACTGGCCGCCTGGTGAATCAGGTCCTTCACGAACACCAGGCCCACCACGTTGTCGAGCGATTCCTGGTAGACGGGCATCCGTGAGTACTGCTGGTCGCGAAAGAGCGCCTGCAGCTCCGACAGGGTGGCGTCCGCGGAGACGGCGACGATGTCGGGACGCGGCGTCATCACCTCCCGCACCATCGTCTCGCGGAAGTGGACCAGGGACCGGAGCATCGCACGGGCCTGGCCTTCCTGCAGCGGCTCGTGCTCCCCGTCGTTGCCGTGGTCCGACTCGTCCTCGTGGTGCGTGTCCGGCTGGCCGCCGGCGGCCGCCTGGCGCGCCTGCCGCGCCTGGCGCTCGGTGCGGCTGCTGGTCCCCACGCGCAGCAGGGCCCGTGTGAGGGGCGACATGATCTTCGCGACGGCGTCGAAGGACGGCAGGAGCACGGACAGCACGTGCTCCGGGTCCCGCCGGACGATGAGCAGGGGCACGAGGTGCTCCGCGATCAGCACGAAGCCCGTGACCGACAGGACCAGGACGGGAATGCCGCGGTGGTCCACGCCCGTGACCCTGGCGAGCAGGGCGGTCGCGATGACGGGCATGATGCCGAGGAGCAGCCGCGCCGGCACGAACAACCGCCGGGGGTCGTCGAGATAGACGCCGATCCGCTCGCGCGGTCCGCCTTCCGCCATGATGCGCAGCGACAATCGCATGAGCGCCGAGAACGCTGCCGTGACCGTCCCCACGTAGGCGGCCGCGCACCCGAGCAGGAACAGCAGCAGCGGCGTCATCGATGTTTGGCGGCCCGGCGGCGCGGAGCGTCCCGACGGCCGATGAGCCCCTCCGGCAGGCCCCCCTTGCGTCTCAGACGCGCCTCGACGCGTGCCATCCGGCCCTCGTCCACCTCGTGATCGTAGCCCAAGAGATGCAGCAGGCCGTGGAGCGCCAGCACGCGCAGTTCCGTCCCGAGAGCGTGCCCCTGCTCGGCCGCCTGCCGCCGTGCCACGCCGCTGGCGATGACGATGTCGCCGAGCGAGCCGTCGCCGCCGGCCGCGAAGGACAGCACGTCGGTGGCCCGGTCCTTGCCACGGAACACGCGATTGAGCGCACGCATGCGCCGGTCGCTGATGAACGCGACGGTGACCTCGCCGCGCGCCGTGGCCGGTGCGATGCCGGAGAGCCACGCCGCCAGCCCGCGGCCGGCAGCCACGGGACCGTCGGGCGCGGCCACGCTAACGCGCAGCCGAGTTGTTGTTCCCATGGGCCTCGTAGGCCTTCACGATGGCCTGCACGAGCTTGTGCCGCACCACGTCCCGGTCGTCGAAGTGGATGAAGCTGACGCCTTCCACCTTGCCCACCACGTGCATGGCCTCGACCAGGCCGGACAGACGGCCGGCGGGCAGGTCGATCTGCGTGATGTCGCCGGTGACCACCGCCTTCGAGCCGAAGCCGAGGCGCGTCAGGAACATCTTCATCTGCTCGCTGGTCGTGTTCTGCGCCTCGTCGAGGATGACGAACGCGTCGTTGAGGGTGCGGCCCCGCATGAAGGCCAGCGGCGCCACCTCGATCACCCCCCGCTCCAGCATGCGTTCCGCCTTCTCGACTTCGAGCATGTCGTACAGGGCGTCGTACAGGGGGCGCAGGTACGGGTTGACCTTCTCCTGGAGGTCGCCGGGCAGGAAGCCGAGCTTCTCGCCGGCCTCGACGGCCGGACGCGCCAGGATGATGCGGCTCACCTTCTTCGCCAGGAGGTAGTTCACCGCCTGCGCCATGGCCAGGTAGGTCTTGCCCGTGCCGGCCGGACCGATGCCGAACACGATGTCGTCGCGCTCGATGGCGTCCAGGTAATGCCGCTGGTTGGCCGACTTCGCCATGATGCGGCGGCGCCCCGCCTGCCGCATCTGGCCGCCGCGCAGGAAGTGATCGCGCAGGTCCACGCCGCCGTCGCTGACGACCAGCTGCACGGCATCCTTGACGTCGCGCTCCGAGAGCGCGTGCCCCTCTGCCAGCAGCTCACCAATCTGGTCCACGAAGCGCGCCACCCGCGCGGTGTCGTCGGGCTCGCCCTCGACGAGGAGATCGTGGCCCTGGGTCCGGATGCGGACGTGCAGCAGGTCTTCGAGGTGCCGCAGGTTGTCGTCGTAAGCCCCGAAGAGCGTCGACATGCCGTCCTCGCGGACGGGGATGCGGCGGATGGCGGCGGTTCCGATCGCGATATCTCCCTGTGTTACAAAGAGTTAACCGGCCAGACGAGGTTAGCACCGGCCGTGCGGCCGGTCAAGCTGGAGGGGAGGCCCGCCGCGACGGCTCACGGCGGAGGCGCGCCTACCCCGTCACCTTGATGCTCAACTCGCGCAACTGCCGCGGATCGACCGTGGACGGGGCGTCACACATCAGGTCCACGGCCTGCGTCGTCTTGGGGAACGGAATGACCTCGCGGATGGAGGACTCACCCGCCAGCAGGGCGCAGATGCGGTCCAGTCCCAGCGCCAGCCCGCCGTGCGGGGGCGTGCCGTACTCGAGCGACTCGAGGAAGAACCCGAAGCGGTGCCTGGCGTCTTCGTCGGACATGCCGAGGAGACGGAACACCGTCGCCTGCGTCTCGCGGTCGTGGATACGGATGCTGCCCCCGCCGAGCTCCCAGCCGTTCAGGACCACGTCGTAGGCCTTGGCCAGCACCCGTCCCGTGTCGGACTCCAGCAGGTGCAGGTCCTCCTCACGCGGCGCGGTGAACGGATGGTTCACCGAGTCCCAGCGCTTCTCGTCGGCATTCCAGTCGAACAGCGGGAAGTCGGTGACCCAGGTGAGCTCCCACGCGCCATCGGGGACCAGGTTCCGCTGGCGGGCCACCTGCAGCCGGAGCTGCCCGAGCATCTTCGACACCGTGTCGGGCGCTCCAGAGGCCAGGACGAGCAGGTCGGCGGGCGTCGCGCCCGACTGCTCCAGCGCACGGCGCGTCCCATCCTCCCCCATGGCCTTCACCGACGACTGGACGCCCTCGGCCGTGAACCGTGCCCAGATGAGGCCGCCCGCGCCCAGTTGCCGCGCCTGCTCGACGAGGTTGATCCACTTCGCGGCGCGAGGATGCGCCGGCGCCCGGGATGACGAACCCGCGCACCGTGCCCTCGTGCTCGATGGCTTCGCGGAAGATGCCGAACGGCGACTCGGCGAAGACGGGACCGAAGTCCTGGATCTCCAGCGCGAACCGCAGGTCCGGCTTGTCGGACCCGTACTTCGCGATGGCGTCGGCGTACGGCATGCGCCGGAACGGCCGCGGGATGTCCACGCCGATCTCGCGGAAGCAGGCCGCGAGCGCGCCCTCGACCACCTCGAAGACCATGGTGGGGGTGGCAAACGACATCTCGAGGTCCACCTGCGTGAACTCGAGCTGACGGTCGGCCCGCAGCGCCTCGTCGCGGAAGCAGCGCGCAATCTGCACGTAGCGATCGAAGCCCGCAATCATGAGGATCTGCTTGAAGATCTGCGGCGACTGCGGCAGCGCGTAGAACTCGCCCGGGTGCACGCGGCTCGGCACGAGGAAGTCGCGCGCCCCCTCGGGCGTTGACTTGGTCAGGATCGGCGTCTCGATCTCGTAGAACCCGTGCTCGTCGAAGTAACGGCGGATGGCCATCGTGATGCGGTGGCGCAGGCCGAGCGTGCGCTGCAGCTGCGGCCGCCGCAGGTCCAGGTACCGGTAGCGGAGGCGCGTCTCCTCGGAGACGTTCTGGTCCTCCGCGATGGAGAACGGCGGGGTCCGCGCCTCGTTCAGGATCCGGATCTCCCGCGCGCGCACCTCGACCTCGCCCGTCGGCACGTTCAGGTTGACGGTGTCGGGCGCGCGCCGCTCCACGTCGCCGAGGACGGCCACGACGAACTCGGACCGCAGGCGCTTCGCGCGCTCGAGCAGCGCCGCGTCACCCTCGACGATGATCTGCGTGAGACCGTAGCGGTCCCGGACGTCGAGGAAGACGAGGGAACCGAGGTCGCGCACCCGGTGGACCCAGCCCAGCAGGACCGCGTTGGCGCCGACATCGGCGGGACGGAGAGCGCCGCAAGTGTGCGTGCGCGAGAGGGAACCAAGTTGTTCGGCCATACAGCAGGAATCAGGAAATCGGTTTCGGCTGCCCGTTCAGGAGGCCGGCAGCCCGGCCTTCACGGCCAGCGGCGCTTCCGCGCGCGACAACGTGCGCTGCTCACCCGTGGCGAGGTTCTTCAGCGTGACCAGTCCCTGCGCGGCCTCGTCGTCACCTACGACGGTGACGAACGGGACGGCGCGGCTCGCGGCGTACTTGAACTGCCGGCCGATCTTGTCCGCCTCGGGATAGACCTCCACCGCAAGGCCGGCCGATCGTAACTCGGCCGCGAGTGCCAGCGCATCGGCCACGCCGTCGGCGTTCCAGACGGTGACCATCACGTCGGCGGGCGCGCGGCCGAGGCCGACGAGGGAACGTATCCCGCGCTCCCCCATCACCACCAGGGATGCGCTCGAGGCCCAGCGGATGCCGCATGCGGGGACGTCACTCACGCCCGAACATCCCGATCAGGTTGTCGTAGCGGCCTCCGCCGCCGAGACTGCCCGCCAGGGTCCGGCACCGCGATCTCGAAGATGGCGCCGAGTCAGCGAAGTACGACAGCCGCGCCAGTGAGGATCGAGCCCAGCGTGCCGGCCCGCGGCCATCAGGCCCACGAGGGACAGGATGTCGCGCAGCTCGCTCACCGCCTCGGGACGCGTGGGCTACGAGGCGTTCGAGCCGCGCCATCACGTCCGCGTTGAGAGCCTCGAGCGGCATGGTGCGGGCGTCAGCGGCGGTCACGGCCCCGAAGAGCTCCAGCAGCAGGTGCGCGCCCTCGTCGGGAACCCCCCGCTCCTTGAGCTCCGCCTCGACCCCGCCCGGTCCGATCTTGTCCAGCTTGTCGAGCGCGACCAGCGCGTCGCCGTGGAGCTCCGGCGGGACCCCGCCCGCGTCGAGCAGGCCGGCCAGCACGCCGCGGTGGTTCAACCGCAGCGTGTAGTCCGAGAACCCGAGCCGCGCGAGCACGTCGCCGGCGGCGCCCAGCAACTCGGCCTCGACCACCATCGCACGCGACCCGATGGCGTCCACGTCGCACTGGTAGAACTCGCGGAAGCGCCCCTTCTGCGGGCGGTCGGCGCGCCAGACCGGCTGCACCTGGTACCGCTTGAAGAAGCGAGGCAGCTTCGCGCGGTACTCCGCCACGATGCGCGCCAGCGGCACCGTCAGGTCGTAGCGCAGGGCCAGGGTCCGCCTGCCCTGTTTCGGCCCTCGCCCGTTTCAGGATCTTGAAGATGAGCCGGTCGCCCTCTTCACCGTACTTGCCGAGAAGGGTTTCGATGTTCTCGACGGCCGGCGTCTCGAGCGGCTCGAACCCGTACTGGCGGTAGACGTCGGCGATGATGCCGATGACGTACTGCCGCCCGGCGGACGTCCTCCGGCGGAAGTCGCGCATCCGCGCGCGGGGTGCGTGTTCATGGGGCGGGCTCCGTCGCCGGCGCACCCGGGTAGTCCAGCCGGTACCCGGACGTAGTTGTCGGCGTACCAGCGAATCTCAACCCTTTTCCTCGTCGGTGAGCGTCCGCTTCACGCGCGGGCCGTCCCATGACCGGCGATCGGGCCGGCACGCGCATGCCCTCGGGCAGCAGCGAGCCGCGGCGATGATGCAGTCCGGCTCCACGTGCCACGCCGTTGAGCAGCACGGCCGCCATGCCGACCAGCACGCGGTCCTCGATGGTGGTCCCGTGGATCACGGCGGAGTGGCCGATGGTGACCTCGTCGCCGATGAGGGTGGGGTGCGTGTCGCGCATCACGTGGACCATGGTGAGGTCCTGCACGTTGCTGCGGCGCCCGATGCGAATCCGGTTGACGTCCCCGCGGATCACGACGTTCATCCACACCGACGACTCGGCCCCGATGACGACGTCGCCAATCACCTGGGCGCTCGGATCGACGTACGCGCTGCCGTCCACCTCCGGCAGCAGGTCCTTGAAGCGTCGAATCATCAGATCTTGGGCAGCGTCACGCCGCGCTGGGCCTGGTACTTGCCCTGCTTGTCGCGGTACGACACCTCGCAGGCTTCATCGCTCTGGAAGAACAGCACCTGGGCGATGCCCTCGTTCGCGTAGATCTTCGCCGGCAGCGGCGTCGTGTTGGAGATCTCGATCGTCACGTGGCCCTCCCACTCCGGCTCGAAGGGCGTGACGTTCACGATGATGCCGCAGCGCGCGTAGGTGGACTTCCCCAGGCACACGGTGAGCACGTCCCGGGGAATCCGGAAGTACTCGATCGTCCGGGCCAGCGCGAAGGAGTTGGGCGGCACGATGCAGGCGTCGCCCTTGATGTCCACGAACGACTTCGGGTCGAACGACTTCGGGTCGACGACCGTGTTGAAGAGGTTCGTGAACACCTTGAACTCGTCGGCGACGCGGATGTCGTACCCGTAGGACGACAGGCCGTACGAGACGACCCCGGCCCGCACCTGGCGATCCTCGAACGGCTCGATCATCTTGTGATCGAGCGCCATCTGCCGAATCCACCGATCCGCTTTGATCGCCATGGGTGCCGCCCGGCGCCTACCGCAACTCCATGCCGCGGAAGAAGTACCCCAGCTCGAACGCCGCCGTGTCCGGCGCGTCGGAGCCGTGCGTGGCGTTGTTGTCGATCGACGCCCCGAACTCCTTGCGCAAGGTCCCGTCCGCGGCCTTCGCCGGATCGGTCGCGCCCATGAGATCGCGCCACTTCTTGATCGCGTCCGCCGCCTCGAGGCACAGGACGATGCAGGGGCCCGACGACATGAAGTCGGTCAGCCCGCCGAAGAAGGGCCGCTCGCGGTGCACGTGGTAGAAGCCCTCGGCCTCGGCCTTGGACATGTGGATCATCCGCAGGGCGCGGACGGTGAAGCCCTCCGACTCGATGCGGGCGAGGATCTGGCCGGCCACCTGCTTGGCGACGGCATCCGGCTTGATGATGGCAAATGTGCGCTGCATAAACGCCTAATTATAGCGAAGCTGGGCGCGCGGGCACGCCGGATAGCATCCCAGCACCCGGAGGAACTGGGTCGTGGCCGCCATCCCCGCCAGCGCCGACACCATCCGCGGCTCGCCCACGTGGCCGTCCAGGTCCACGTAGAACACGTATTCCCAGGCCATGCCGGGACGAGGCCGCGACTCCAGCTTCGACAGGTTGACGCCCTCGTCGGCCAGGACGTTGAGGCACCGGACCAGCGCGCCGCGTTCGTGCCGGGTCCCGAAGACGAGCGAGACCCGGGCGTCCACCAGGGGGTCGCAGTCGAGCGGCGTCGCGGCCACCACGACGAACCGGGTGAGGTTCACCGCCTGGTTGGCGATGCCGCGCCTCAGCACCGACAGCCCGAAGCGCTCGCCCGCGTCCTCGCTGGCAATCGCCGCCAGCGTCCGGTCTCCGGACTCCGCCACCCGCCTGGCCGCCAGCGCGGTGTTCACGGCCGCCTCGGTCTCGACCTGGGGCCGGGCTGCCAGGAACTCGCTGCACTGCGCCAGGGCCTGCGGGTGCGAGTGCACCACGCGCACGTCCTCGAGCGCCGTGCCGGGCTGACCCAGGAGGCAGTGCTCGATCTGCAGGATCTCCTCGCCCACGATCGACAGGTTCATCCGGAACAACAGGTCGTAGACCTCGTGCACCGAGCCCGCCGTGCTGTTCTCGATGGGAACGACCGTGCGCTCGACATCGCCGTTCTGCACGGCCTCGAGCGCCTCCCGGAAGGAGCGGTAGGCCTTGAACGACACGTGGCGGCGGCTCACGCCGAAGTGCTGGCGGGCGGCCTGGTGACCGTAGGCGCCCTCGGTCCCCTGGAAGCCCACGATGAGAGGACGCGCCTCGCCCTCCGGCTCGTGCAGCATGTCCTGCTGGCGGCGGACGGAGTCGTCCAGGATCTCCCGGTAGACGCGACGCACGAACGCGGGGTCGAGCCCCAGGCGCTCGCCGTACGTCGAGCGATGCTGCAGGAGCGCGGCCTCCCGCTCGTCGTCGCGCACCGGCGCCGCGGCCTCGGCCTTGACACCCAGGATGTCGCGCGCCAGCCGCGCCCGCTCGCCAAGCGCGTTGAGGATGACCTTGTCGAGATCGTCGAGTGCGCGCCTCAGGTCCGCCAGGTCCCGTCCCGTCATCGGAATCTCCCCCTCAAAAAGAAAACCGCCGCCCCAGCCTGTGTGCTGGGGCGGCGGTGTCTGAGTCCGTGGTCTGTGTCAGCGCCTCGGAGCTACACCGTCACCCGCCTGGCAAAAAAGAAGCCTCGGGGAAAGACGGTCGTCCGGAGGGTGTGGTTCATCCCTTGAGCGCCTGCGCGAGGGATTCTCCCATGTCGGCCGGGCTCTTGACAACCCGGACTCCGGCGGCTTCGAGCGCCGCCATCTTCTCGGCCGCCGTGCCCTTCCCGCCGGCGATGATCGCGCCCGCGTGGCCCATGCGCCGCCCCGGCGGCGCGGTCTGCCCCGCGATGAAGGCGACGACCGGCTTGGTGAAGTGGTCCTTGATCCACGCGGCGGCCTCTTCCTCGGCCGACCCGCCGATCTCGCCGATCATGATGACGGCGTCGGTTTCCGGATCGTCCTGGAACAGCTGCAGGGCGTCGATGTGCGTCGTGCCGATCAGCGGGTCGCCGCCAATGCCGATGCACGTGGACTGCCCCAGGCCGCGCCGGGTCAGCTGGTCGATGGCCTCGTAGGTGAGCGTGCCGCTCTTCGACACGATGCCGATGCGGCCCTCCTTGCAGATGTTGGCCGGGATGATGCCCGCCTTGCCCTTGCCGGGCGAGATGATGCCCGGGCAGTTGGGGCCGATCAGGCGCGTGCCCGGCTTGCCGTCGAGGAACGTCATCGCCTTGAGCATGTCCACCACCGGAATACCCTCGGTGATGCAGACGACGAGGCCGATCCCGGCATCGGCCGCTTCCATGATGGCGTCGGCCGCAAACGGCGGCGGCACGAAGATCACCGAGGCGTTGGCGCCCGTCTCGCGAACGGCGTCGGCCACGGTATTGAACACCGGCCATCCCTCGTGGGTGGTGCCGCCCTTGCCGGGCGTCACGCCGCCGACGACGGTCGTGTGGTACGCCGCAGCGGCCTTGGCGTGGAACGTGCCCTCGCGGCCGGTGAGGCCCTGAACGATGAGGCGCGTCTGTGCGTCGAGGAGGACGGCCATTACTGGGGCCCTCCCGCGAGCGCCACGACCTGGCTGGCGGCCTCGCCCATCGTGTCGGCCGTCGTGAAGTTCAGCCCGCTCTCGGCCAGCATCCGTTTCCCTTCCTCGACGTTGGTGCCCTTCATGCGGATGACGATCGGCACGGGCACGCCCAGCTCCGTGACGGCCGCGATGACGCCGGCAGCGAGCACGTCGCAGCGCAGGATCCCGCCGAAGATGTTGATGAGCACCGCCTTCACGTTCGCGTCCGACATCAGGATCTTGAACGCGTTGCGGATCTGCTCGGCGTTGGCGCCGCCGCCGACGTCCAGGAAGTTCGCCGGCATTCCGCCCGACAGCTTGATGATGTCCATCGTCGCCATGGCGAGGCCCGCGCCGTTGACCATGCAGCCGATGTTGCCGTCCAGCCGGATGTAGTTGAGCGAGAACTTGGACGCCTCGACCTCGAGCGGGTCCTCCTCGCTCAGGTCGCGGAGGTCGCGCAGGTCCGCGTGCCGGAAGAGGGCGTTGTCGTCGAAGTTCATCTTGGCGTCCAGCGCCAGGAGGTTCCCGTCCTTCGTCGTGATCAGCGGGTTGATCTCCAGGAGCGACGCGTCGGTGGCGATGAAGGCCTGGTAGAGCGACAGCATCATCCGCGTCGCCTTCTTCACCAGGTCGCCGGACAGCCCGAGCGCGAACGCCAGCTGCTGCGCCTGGAAGCCCGCCGGGCCGATTCCCGGATGGATGTACGCGCGATGAATGCGCTCCGGGGTCTTGGCGGCCACCTCCTCGATGTCCATTCCGCCCTCGGCGCTGACCATCAGCACCGGCTGGCGGGTGGCGCGGTCGATCAGGAGGCTGAGGTACAGCTCCCGGTCGATGGCCAGGCCTTCCTCGACGAGGAGTCGCGATACGACCTGGCCGGTCGGGCCGGTCTGGTAGGTCACCAGCGTCTGGCCGAGCAGCGCCTTGGCCACCGCTTCGGCCTCATCGGCGGTCTTGACCACCTTGACGCCACCGGCCTTGCCACGGCCGCCGGCATGAATCTGCGCCTTGACGACGACGGGGCTGGACCCGAGGCGGCGAGCCACTTCGGAGACTTCCTGGGCGGAAAATGCCACTTCGCCACGCGGGACCGGCACGCCGTGCCGGGCCAGGATGGCCTTGGCTTGATACTCGTGAATTTTCATGCTGTATACGGTGAGAGCGGGGGTTGACGGGGCAAAATCATAGCACGTCGATTCCCGGGGCTGCCCACTTGCTCCGGATCGGAACACGTGCCTCCTTTCGGTGCACGCTGTCTAACCGACATGGCTGCAGCGGTTTGCCGACACTTGTCGCCGATCGTGGTCAGGAACGGGACACACCTCATCCATTCGAAGGGGCCGATCACAAATGTAAGTGATTGATATAAAGAGCTTTACTCGGACATACAATCCTGGCATCGGCCGTGCAAGAATTGTCGGCCGAGATGCCGTCACTCGCCCCCCGCAGGCCGCGCCAGCCGAATACGGCCCTGCTGAACGCCTACGTCACCCTCGTGGTGCTCGTGGGCGCCGGACTCCTCGTGTACGGCATCCCCCGCGCCGAGTTCGACCACCCGGTCCTCTTCGTCAGCCTCCTGCTGGCGTCGATGATGGCCGCGGTGATGAAGATCCACCTGCCGCTGTCGAGCGGGAACGCCACCCTCTCGATGTCGTACTTCACCGACTTCCTGAGCCTGGTGCTGCTCGGCCCGAACGCCGCGATGATCGTGGCCGGGGCCAGTGCGGCCACGCAGTCGGCGGTCGGGCGCAAGCGCCGCTTCTCGCCCAAGCAGACCTTCTTCAGCAGCGCCAGCCTCATCATCACGGTGCAGGCGGCGGGCCTGGTGGCAGGCCGGCTCGGTGGGTTCGACCTGGAAGCCGGCGCCTCGGCGCTCGGCAAGCCAGCCGCGGGCGCTGCGGCCACGTTCTTCCTCTGCAACAGCTGGCTCGTGGCCACGGCGGTCGGGCTGTCGCGGGGACGCGACATCAGCACGACCTGGCGCGAGGACTTCCTCTGGGCGGGGCCGGCCTGCTTCGTCGCCGCGGGCGCGGCCACCTTCGCCGCCTCGGTGATGGCGACGCAGGAAGCCTGGCTCGTCCTGTTCGCCGCTGCCCTGCTGGGGCTCACCTTCCACAGCTATCGCGTGTACCTCGGCCGCGTGTCGGAGCACCAGGAGCACGCGCGCACGGTCTCCAACCTGCACCTGGCCACGGTCGAGGCGCTGGCCCGTGCCATCGACGCACGGGACCAGACCATCGACCCTGAATCCGGGGCCGCCGAGAACCACATCCGGCGCGTCGAGGCGCGCGCGGCCGCCCTGGGCGAGGCGGCGGGCATGACGGCCAACGAGGTCGAGGGCCTGAAGGTCGCCGCTCTGCTGCACGACATCGGCAAGCTGGCCGTCCCCGAGCACATCCTGACCAAGCCCGGCCGGCTGACGCCGTCCGAGTTCGACTACATCCGCCTGCACCCGACGGTCGGGGCGAACATCCTCAAGGCGGTGCCCTTCCCGTATCCCGTGGTCCCGTTCATCCAGAGCCACCACGAACGCTGGGACGGACGCGGTTATCCCGAGGGCCTCAAGGGCGCCGACATCCCGCTCGGCGCCCGCGTCCTCGCCGTGGTCGACTACTTCGACGCGCTGACGGCCCATCGGCCGTATCACCGCGCGATGGAACAGGAAGAGGCCATCGACACGCTCCGGCAGGAGGCGGGCAAGGCGCTCGACCCGTCGTTGGTGGAGCTGTTCGTCCGCGTGCTCCCCCAGGTCGAGGAGGTCGAGGAGGAAGCCAACCGCGAGTCGCTGCGTCTCGACCGGGCCGCGCCGCGCACCGGCGCGCCGGCCACCGGGTTCTCCACCGAGGGCAGCCCGCTCGAGGCCGCGAACACGGTGTTCCAGAGCATCTCGCAGGCCACGCAGGAGGTCCGGGCGCTCTACGACATCGCCCAGACGCTCGGCACGCGGCTCAGTGTCGACGACACGATGGGCCTGCTCACGTCCAAGCTCAATCGCCTGGTGCCAGCGTCGTGCTGGGCCCTGTACTGCCCGACAGCCGCCGCAACGATCTGCGCTGCCGCTACGCATCTGGGCTCTCGGCCGACGCACTCGAGGGGCTGCAGATTCCGATGGGCGAAGGCGTCACCGGCTGGGCGGCCCGTCACCACAACCCGGCCATCAACGCTCGCGCGAGCGCCGATTTCGAGGCCACCGGGTCGGCCCAGGTGGGACAGCTCTTCCACTCGGCGCTGGCCTTCCCACTCATGGACGGCGATCAGCTCATCGGCGTCCTGACCGCCTACCACGTGCACGACCAGCCGTACACGGCCGCGCACCTGAGCCTGCTGGAGCGGCTCGGCGGCCAGGCGGCCTCGGTGCTGGCCAACTCGATCCAGTTCGAGGGCATGCGCGCAGCCTCGCTGACCGACTCGCTGACGGATCTGCCGAACTCCCGCGCCCTCATCGGGCACGTCGATCAGCGCCTGGCCGGCCCGCTGCACGGGCCGCCGAGCGCGATCATCATGATCGACCTCGACAACTTCAAGATCGTGAACGACGTGCACGGCCACCAGATTGGCGACCTCGCCCTCCAGACACTGGCCGGGACGCTCCGCCGCGCGATCCGCGCCACGGACTTCTGCGCCCGGTACGGCGGCGACGAGTTCGTGGTCGCGCTGGCGTGCCAGGACCGCGAGGAAGCGGAGCGCCGTGCCGCCGACCTGCAGCGCGCGGTCGCGCGCCAGCACGTCACGCTGCCCAGTGGCGTGGCGGTCCCGCTCAGCATCAGCGTCGGCGTGGCGATGAGCGGCGAGGATGGCGCCACCTTCGAAGGCCTGCTCGAGGCGGCGGATCGGCGCATGTACGAGGACAAGAATCGCCGCCGCCGCGCCCCCGGTGCCTCGAACGCCAACATCCGCCTCGCGCACTCGGCCGGCTGAGACTCCCCTCCGTTGCCGCCTCGTGCCGTCTCACCTCGTCGGTGGGACGGCACGGGCTCCCCATCGCTCCATCGTCGCGCCCGCGGCCGCGCACAGCGCCGCCGATGCGTGCAGCCGCGCAGTTGCATATCCCACCCGCATGGACGAATGACATAAAATCTCTGGTTGGGCATCATGCGACTTCTGCAGGCGTCGACGTCATCCATCGGTTCGAAGATCCTCATCGCGTTCACCGGCCTCGCCATGTTCGTGTTCCTCATCGGACACCTGGCCGGCAACCTGCTGTTCCTGGCGGGTCCTGACGCGTTCAACCACTACTCCCACTCGCTCGTCAGCAACCCCCTGGTGTACGTGGCCGAGGTGGGGCTGATCGCGGTGTTCTTCCTGCACGTGGCCAAGACCGTGGCCGGCGTGCTCGCCAACCGGGCCGCGCGGCCGGTCGGCTACGCCACGCGCCGCTGGGCCAAGACCAAGAGCGCCCGAAGCCGGAAGAGCCTCGCGTCCACGACGATGATCCTCACCGGCACCATCACGGCGCTCTTCGTCGTCACGCACCTGGCAACGTTCAAGTTCGGGCCCTACTACGAGACGTCGGAGGGCATCCGCGACCTCTACCAGCTCCAGGTCGAAGTCTTCAGCTCTCCGGGCTACGTCCTGTTCTACCTGCTGGCGATGGCGCTCATCTGCTTCCACCTCTGGCACGGCCTGGCGAGCGCGGCGCAGTCGCTCGGCGTCGACCACCCGCAGTGGACACCGCGGCTGCTCGTGCTGGGCCGCGTGCTGTCGGTGGTCATCGCCGGGGGCTTCTTCATCATCCCCATCTACACGTTCTTCCTCACGCGGGGCGCGCTATGACGCTGGATTCCCGGATTCCGGGCGGACCGATCGCCGACAAGTGGAACCATCGCCGGTTCGAGAACAAGCTGGTCAACCCGGCGAACCGGCGCAAGTACGACGTGCTGGTCGTGGGCACGGGGCTGGCGGGCGCGTCGGCGGCGGCCTCCCTCGGAGAGCTCGGCTATCGCGTCAAGCTCTTCGGCATCCATGACTCCCCGGCGCGCGCACAGCATCGCGGCGCAGGGCGGCATCAATGCAGCCAAGAACTACCGGAACGACGGCGACAGCGTACTGGCTGTTCTACGACACGATCAAGGGCGGCGACTACCGCGCGCGCGAGGCGAACGTTTACCGGCTGGCCGAGCTGTCGGTGCTCATCATCGACCAGTGCGTGGCCCAGGGTGTGCCCTTCGCCCGCGAGTACGGCGGCCTCCTCGACAACCGCTCGTTCGGCGGCGCGCAGGTGTCGCGCACGTTCTACGCGCGGGGGCAGACCGGACAGCAGCTTCTGCTCGGCGCGTACCAGTCGATGATGCGGCAGGTGGAGGCGGGCTCGGTCACCCTCTACCCCCGCCGCGAGATGCTGGACCTGGTCGTCGTGGAAGGCCAGGCGCGCGGGCTGGTCTGCCGCAACCTCATCACGGGCGAACTGGAGTCGCACGCGGGCCACGCGGTCCTGCTTTGCACGGGCGGCTACGGCACGGTGTTTTACCTGTCCACCAACGCCGTCAACTCGAACGTCACCGCCGCCTGGCGCGCCCACAAGCGCGGCGCGTTCTTCGCCAATCCCTGCTTCACGCAGATTCACCCCACCTGCATCCCCGTCAGCGGCGATCACCAGTCGAAGCTGACGCTGATGTCGGAAAGCCTCCGTAACGACGGCCGGGTGTGGGTGCCGAAGAACGCCGGCGACCGCCGGCCGCCCAGCCAGATTCCCGACACCGAGCGCGACTACTACCTGGAGCGCCGCTATCCGAGCTTCGGCAACCTCGTGCCCCGCGACGTCGCGTCGCGCGCGGCCAAGGCCGTCTGCGACGAGGGGCGCGGCGTCGGCGAGACCGGCCTGTCGGTCTACCTCGACTTCTCCGACTCGATTCGGCGGCTCGGACGCGACACCATCACGGCCCGCTACGGCAACCTCTTCGACATGTACAAGCGCATCACGGACGAGGATCCGTACCAGGTCCCGATGCGCATCTACCCGGCCGTGCACTACACGATGGGCGGGCTGTGGGTGGACTACAACCTGATGTCCACCATTCCGGGCCTGTTCGTCCTCGGCGAGGCCAATTTCTCCGACCACGGCGCCAACCGTCTCGGGGCCAGCGCGCTCATGCAGGGCCTCGCCGACGGCTACTTCATCGCGCCGTACACGGTGGCCAACTACCTCGGCGGCACCGCCCTCCCGGCGGTGGCCGATGGCCACGACGCGTTCAAGGAGGCCGCCGCCACCGCGCAGGCGCGGATCGACCGGGTCCTGGCGGTGAAGGGGTCGCGGACCATCCGCGATTTCCACCGCGCCATCGGCGCGCTCTGCTGGGACCACGTGGGCATGGCGCGCACCGAGGCGGGCCTGACCGACGCCATCGGCCGCATCCGCCAGCTGCGCGAGGAGTTCTGGCAGGACGTGTCGGTTCCCGGCGAGAAGAACAACCTCAACCCGTCCCTCGACTACGCGGGCCGCGTGGCCGACTACATGGAGTTCGCCGAGCTCATGGCGCTCGACGCCCTCGAGCGGCGGGAGTCCTGCGGCGGGCACTTCCGCGAGGAGTACCAGACGCCCGAGGGCGAGGCGCTGCGGCGCGACGACGAGTTCTCCTATGCCGCCGCATGGGAGTTCCAGGGCGTGGGGGCGCATCCCACGCTGCACAAGGAGCATCTGGTCTTCGAGGAGGTCCACCCCTCGCAGCGGAGTTACAAGTAGGCGGCTTCGTGCGCCGTCTCATCGCCATACGCCTATGTCTATGACAGTCACCCTCAAGGTCTGGCGGCAGGCCAATGCCAGCGCTCCCGGACGGTTCGAGAGCTACACCACCGGCCACGCCCATCCGGACATGTCCTTTCTCGAGATGCTCGACGTGGTGAACGAGGAGCTGATCAAGAAGGGCCAGGATCCGATCGCGTTCGACTCGGACTGCCGCGAAGGCATCTGCGGCAGCTGCGGGATCGTGATCGACGGCATCCCGCACGGCCCCGACGCCGGGGCGACGACGTGCCAGCTGCACATGCGGCGGTTCCGCAGCGGCGACACGATCACGGTCGAGCCGTTCCGCGCCCGCGCGTTCCCGGTCATCAAGGACCTGGTCGTCGATCGCAGCGCCTTCGACCGCATCATCGCCGCCGGCGGCTACGTCTCGATGAACGTCGGCGGCGCGCCGGACGGCAACGCGATTCCCATTGCCAAGGACGTCTCGGACCAGGCCATGGACAACGCGCAGTGCATCGGCTGCGGCGCCTGCGTCGCCGCGTGCAAGAACGCCGCCGCGCACCTGTTCACGTCGGCCAAGATCTCGCACCTCGGCCTGTTGCCGCAGGGCGAGCCCGAGCGCCAGCGCCGCGCGCTGCGGATGGTCACGCAGATGGACGAAGAGGGATTCGGGAGCTGCTCCAACGAGGGCGAGTGTGAGGCCGTCTGCCCCAAGAGCATCTCGATCGCGAGCATCGCGCGGATGAACCGCGACTTCGTGAAGGCGGCGGTCGCCGACAAGAGCTGACGGGCGCCGGGCCCGCACTCACGTGCCGGCCCGGCTGCATCCCCGCCTCCGTCATCTGCCGCCCAGCCGCATCTGCGCCATCTGCGGCCACCGCCGCATCTGTGCATCTGCGCCATCTGCGGCCCCAGCCGCATCTGTGCTGTCTGCGCCATCTGCGGCCCCGGCCGCATCCGTGGCTCAGACCTTGATGACGTCCACCAGCTCCTTCACGGCCCCGGCCGACTTCTTCAGCGCCGCGGTCTCGTCCTCGGTCAGCGCCACCTCGATGATCTGCTCGATCCCGCGGGCGCCGACCTTGACCGGCACCCCGACGAACAGATCCGAGATGCCGTATTCACCCTGCAGGTAGACCGAGCACGGCATGATGCGCTTCTGATCCTTGAGGATGGCCTCGACCATGTCGGCGGCCGAGGCACCGGGCGCGTACCAGGCGCTGGTCCCCACGAGCTTGGTGATCTCGGCGCCGCCGTTGGCCGTGCGGTCGCAGATGGCCTTGATCCGATCCTCGGGCAGCAGCTCGGGCAGCGGGATGCCGGCCACCGTGGACAGGCGCGGCAGCGGCACCATGGTGTCGCCGTGGCCGCCGAGCACGAACGCCGTGACGTCCGACACCGACACGTTGAGTTCCATGGCGATGAACGTCCGCATGCGCGCGGAGTCCAGCACGCCGGCCATGCCGAGCACGCGCTCGCGGGGGAACTGGCTCAGGCGGAACACCGCCTGCGACATCGCGTCGAGCGGGTTGGCGACGGGCACGATGATGCAGTTCGGCGAGTACTTGACGACTTCGGCCGTCACGTCCTGCATGATCTTGTAGTTGACGTTCAGCAGGTCGTCACGGCTCATGCCCGGCTTGCGGGGCATGCCGGAGGTGATGACCACGACGTCGGAGTTGGCGCTTTCAGCGAAGTCCTTCGTCCCGACACCCAGGACGCGGGCGGCCGACCCGTCGATCGCGCAGGACTGGTAGATGTCCAGCGCCACGCCCGCCGCCTTTGTGTCGGCGATGTCCACCACCACGACATCGGCCAGTTCCTTCTGCGCCACCGCGCGCGCCACCGTCGCGCCCACGTTGCCCGCGCCGCCTACGACCGTCACCTTGCGATTCATGCCTGTCTCCTGACGAATGGGTCCTTTAGGTCAGTTTCCCCCGCCGTACGCGGGCGCCATCCACAAGTTCTGTGGAAAACCTTGTGGAAAACACCGTGTGACTGCCACGTAACGGGGCGCAATTGCGAAGAAATCAACGGATTGCACCACTCGTGATGCACTCGCGCCATGGGCGAACCTTCCGGTCCGCTCCTGAACCTGTCATTATATCGGGCCGACCCCCCTCCGGAGAGCCGTCCCCGTGCGCATAGTCATCGCCGACGACCTGCCCAAGTCCGCAATCGAGTTGCTCGGTGCCGAGGGCTGGCACATCGACGCCCGCTCGGGCCGTCCGCCCGAGCAGCTCAAGGCCGATCTGGCGGACGCCGACGCGCTCGTCGTCCGAAGTGCCACGAAGGTGACGGCGGAGATCATCGCGGCAGCCCCGCGCCTGCGGGCAATCGCCCGTGCCGGAACGGGCGTTGACAACGTCAACGTCGAAGCCGCCAGCGAGCGCGGCATCGTCGTGATGAACGCGCCCGGCGCCAACAGCATCAGCGTCGCCGAGCTCGCGCTGGCGCAGCTCCTGGCGCTGGCGCGCAAGTTGCCTGCCGCTGACGCGTCCATGAAGCAGGGCACCTGGGACAAGAAGAGCTTCCTGGGTGAGGAGGTGCGCGGCAAGGTGCTCGGGCTGGCCGGCCTCGGCCGGATTGGCCAGGAAGTGGCCCGGCGCGCGCAGGCGTTCGAGATGACCGTCCTGGCCCACGACCCCTTCATCGCGGCGGCCGTGGCCGCCGACCTGGGCATCGAGCTCGTGTCCCTCGACGAGCTCTGCGCGCGCGCCGACTTCCTCTCGCTCCACATGCCCTCGACGCCGCAGACGCGGCGGACGTTCAACGCCGACCGCCTGGCGCGCTGCAAGAAGGGGATCCGCATCATCAACACCGCGCGCGGCGATCTCATCGACGAGGCGGCGCTGGTGGAGGCGATCACGAGCGGCCAGGTGGGCGGGGCCGCGCTGGACGTCTTCGAAAGCGAGCCGACCAGGGACCACACGCTCCAGCAACTGCCCCAGGTCGTCGCCAGCCCCCACATTGCCGCCTCTACGCGCGAGGGACAGGAACTGGTCGGCGTCGAAACCGCGTCGGCACTCCGGGACTTCCTGCGCGCCGGCGTCATTCGCAACGCCGTGAACTTCCCCGCCGTGCCGACCGACGAGTTCCAGCGCCTCCAGCCCTACATGGCGCTGGGCGAGCAGCTGGGCGCGCTGCTCGGGCAGATGGGCGAGGCGCGTATCGAGAGCGTGGGCGTGCGGTACTACGGCGAGCTGTCCGCCCCACACCCGCTCATCGTCAGCTCCGTGCTGGTGGGCCTGTTCGGCGCCATCCTGTCCGACCCGGTGACACCGGTGAACGCGCGGGCGACGGCCGCGGCCCGGGGCATCGACATCGTGGAATCCAGCAGCTCGCGCGCGCGCAGTTACCGGTCGCTGCTCTCGGTGAAGCTCGTCACCGACCAGGGCGAGCGCTGGGTGGAGGGCACGGTGACCGACCGCCGCCCGAGGCTCGTGCTCCTGAACGGCGTGCCGGTGGATGCCCCGCTCGGCGACACGCTGCTGCTCATCAGCAATCACGATCAGCCAGGCGTCATCGGCGAGGTCGGCACGATCCTGGGCAGGCGCGGCGTCAATATCGCCAACTTCGCCCTCGGACGCAGCAACGGCGGCGCCGTCGGCGTCGTCAACGTGGACGACCCCACGGGCATCGTTGACGCGGTGCTCGGAGACATCCGAGCCGTGGCGGCTATCAAGGACGCCTGGGTCGTGCGGGTCTGACGCGGGCGAGGCAGGCCGGCGTCGTCCGGATGCAGGACGTCGGAAAGGCGCCGCCGCGTCTGCAAGGTGAGGTGCGCTCCGCCGCCATCCGCAGCGTGACGGTGGCTTCTGGACGTCAACGACCAGATAGCCGCCAGGCCGCGATCCCCCGGCCAGCGAACAGGCCCATGCGATCCTCAGGATGGCCGTCCACTCCATGCCGGTGTCCACGGTGTTCGCCGCGATGCCGGACAGTGTGCTCGACGGCACGGGCGCCGGAGATGGCGCGTCGCGGCGGCTGCGGCGTCGGCACCTCCGCTGGCGCCGTCACGGGCGAGTCAGGCGCGCGACCGGCCGATCGCCAAACACGAAGGTTGCGTCGTGGCTGCAGCGCGCGCGCGGGCAGGCTGATCCAGCAGGGCGAGTTGATCGCTCAGCGGCGTGGACGGCGCCGTCATCTCCACGCCGAGCGGCCGCGGTCGCTGCTCCGGCGAAGCGGGCGGCGGCGTCGGACTGGCAAAGCGTCCGCCCAGCGACCAGCCGGCGGCGAGGCTGAGGGCGGCGACGAGCGCCAGTGTCCGGAGGACATCGCGGTCATTCTACTCCTTGGGCGCAGGACGGCCCACGCGCCTCCCCGCCGTATCGGTCCGAGCCGGGCCCCCAACGGGGCCGGCACGGGACGGACCGGGAAGTCGTGGTAAACTTCGCTGTGCCGGTCGGTCTGCCGTTCTGACAGCTGGAAACCTCGGTGGTCGCGATCATTCCGGCGCGATACCACTCGACCCGCCTCCCCGCCAAGGCCCTCGCTGACATCGCCGGTCGCCCCATGATCGAACACGTGTACCGTCGTGCGTCCGAGGCGCGGACGGTCGACGCGGTGCTCGTGGCGACCGACGACGAGCGTATCGCGGCCGCGGTGCAGGCGTTCGGGGGCACCGCCTACTGACGCGGGCGGATCATCGAGCGGGACGGATCGTCTGGCGGAGGCCGCCGCCGGGCTGTCCTGCGGCGTGATCGTGAACGTGCAGGGCGACGAACCGCTCATCGACCCTGCCGTCATCGACGCCGTGGTGCAGCCGCTCCTGGACGCTCCGGACCTCGACATGAGCACCGCCGCCCGGCCGTTCCAGTCAGCAGCGGAGTTCGCAAGCCCCCACGTCGTCAAGGTCGTCACCGACGATGCGGCGCGGCGTTGTCGCTCCCGCGCGCCGATCCCGTTTCCACGGCTGAACCCGGACGGGTGCCGGCCGGCGCTGGCGCGCTCACGTCGGCCTCTACGCCTACCGCCGCGAGGTGCTGCTGCGCCTTGGCGGCCTTCTCCCGCGGAAGTCGAGCAGACGAGTCGCTCGAGCAACTGCGCGACCCTCGTCCACGGGATCCGCATCCGCGTGGTCGCTTCACCACACGTCGAGCGGGGTCGACACCCCCGCCGACCTCGCTGCGTCCGCCATCAGCTGCTGACCGCCACGGCGGGCCTGAGCACCCATGGAACACTCCGTTCGCCCGACCAAGTCCATCTTCGTCACCGGCGGCGTCTCTCCTCAACCGAGGACTGGCGGCCGCCCTCATCAGCGCGCTGCTCGAAGGGCACGGCTACAAGGTCACGCTGCAGAAGTTCGATCCGTATATCAACGTCGACCCGGGCACCATGAGCCCGTACCAGCACGGCGAGGTGTACGTCACCGACGACGGGGCCGAAACCGACCTGGACCTCGGGCACTACGAGCGCTTCACGACCATCACGACGACGCGCAACAGCAACTGGACGACGGGCAAGATCTACATGTCCGTGCTGCAGAAGGAGCGCCGCGGCGACTACCTGGGCCGGACGGTGCAGGTGATTCCGCACATCACCAATGAGATCAAGGACTGCATCCGGGCGGCAGGCCGCGACGTGGACGTGGTGCTGGTGGAGATCGGCGGAACGGTCGGTGACATCGAGAGCCTGCCCTTCCTGGAGGCCATTCGCCAGTTCCGCCAGGATGTGGGCCGGGAGAACACGCTCTACGTCCACCTCACGCTCGTGCCCTACATCGGCACGGCCGGCGAGCTGAAGACCAAGCCCACGCAGCACAGCGTGCGCGACCTGCGTTCGATCGGCATCCAGCCCGACATGCTCCTGTGCCGCACGGACCGTCCGCTGCCTCGCGACCTGAAGCAGAAAATCGGCCTCTTCTGCGACGTCGCGGAGGAGGCTGTGATCACGGCCAAGGACGTCTCGACGATCTACCGAAGGCCCGCTGGTGCGCTTCGCAGGAGGCCTCGATCGCGTCCTCCTGAAGGCTGCTGGGCTTCCCCGCCGAAGGCCGGCTCGGGCACGGGAGGAGGAGCTGGTCGTGCATCCAGCACCGGACCGCGAGATCACCATTCACGTGGTGGGCAAGTATTTTTCGGCTACAGGGACTCCTACAAGTCGCTGAACGAGGCCCTCTACCACGGCGGCTTTGCCAACCGCGCCCGCATCAACATCCAGTGGGTGGAATCCGAGGCGCTTGAGGAAGAGGGTGGCGCCCGCCTCCTCGAAGGCGCGCACGCCGTGCTGGGTGCCAACGGATTCGGCTCACGCGGCACGCGCGGCATGATGAAGGCGGCCGGCCGCGCGCTCACTTGCGAGATTCCCTATTTCGGCATCTGCTACGGCTGGTGGGCCACGGTGGAGTTCGCGCAACGTCTGCGGCCTCGACGGGGCCGACTCCACGGAAGTGGACGAGTCGGCGCGGCACAAGGTGATCTACAAGCTGCGCGACCTGCTCGGCGTGGACGAGCTCGGCGGCACCATGCGTCTTGGCCGCTACGCCTGCGAGCTGGCGGAAGGCTCGCTGGCCCGGCGCATCTACGGAACCTCGCTCATTCACGAGCGGCACCGTCACCGCTTCGAGTTCAACTGCCTCTACGAGCCCGCGCTCGCCGAGCATAACGCCACGCCATCTGGGCGAAGTCGCCCGACGGCAGTTAGTCGAGATTGCCGAGCTGCCGAATCATCCCTGGTTCATCGCCGTCCAGTTCCACGGAGTTCCAGTCGACCGCTCCGCCCGCATCCGCTCTTCGCGAGCTTTCGTCGACGCGCTCCGCCAACGGGAGTCCGCCGGAACGGGCGTCCACGCTGGCCTCACGCGGGTGAGGCGGCGGTCGGACCGTTCGGGCGGGCGGCGTGCCATTCGGTCCCGGCCGCCACGGCGTTCGTGCTCGGGCCCTGCGTCATCGAGAGCCACTGACCACGCGGTGGACATCGCGGTGTCAGGATCGCGCGATCGGACAGCGCACCGGGCTGCCCGTGGTCTTCAAGGCATCCTTCGACAAGGCCGTCGCACCTCGATCAGCTCATACCGCGGCCCTGGACTGACGGAAGGTCTCGGGGTCCTCGCTGCCTGGTCAAGGCCCACGGGCCTGCCGATCTCACCGACATCCACGAGCCGTCCCAGGCTGCGCCGGCGACCGGAGGTCGCGGACGTCCTCCAGATCCCCGCCTTCCTGTGCCGGCAGATCTACGATCTCCTGGTCGCCGCGGCGCGCACGGGACGCGATTCAACGTGAAGAAGGACAGTTCACGGCCCCGCGCGACATGCGGCACGTCGTCGGCAAGCTCGCCGATGCCGGCAATACCGACATCCTCCTCACCGAGCGCGGCACCACCTTCGGCTACAACAACCTGGTGGTGGACATGCGCGGCCTCCCCATGCTCCGCGCCCTCGGCTACCCCGTCGTCTTCGACGTCACCCAGCCTGCAGCTGCCGGGCGCCGGCGACGGCGTGACCGCCGGGCTGGCAGGTGCATCGAGCCGCTGGCGCAGGCGGGTGTGGGCGCCGGCGTGGACGGGGTGTTCATGGAGGGAGTTCACGAGGAGCCGTCACGGGCAGGGGAGCGGTCGTGACAACGCACTCCGGCTGGATCTGGTCGAGCCGCTCCTGCGGCGGCTCGTCGCCATCGACGGGATCGTGCGGCGTGGCTGACATCGCCCTGGCGCGCCGCGTCCTGCAGACCGAGGCGGCTGCGATACTCGGCCTCGTGGATCGCCTCGACGAGCACTTCGCCCGCGCCGTCGAGCTGGTCCGCGGCTGCCGGGGACGCGTGATTCTGACCGGCATGGGCAAGAGCATCATCTGCCCGCAAGATCGCGGCTACCCTGTCGAGCACGGGCACCGCCGCCTTCTTCCTCCACCCGGCCGAAGCCGTCCACGGCGACCTGGGCGTCATCCAGTCCGACGACATCGTCATCGCCATCTCGTACAGCGGCGAGACCGAAGAGCTCACCCGTGTCCTGGAGACGATCAAGCGGCTGGGCACGCAACTCATCGCCATCACGGGCGGCGTGTCCTCGACGCTGGCACAGGCTGCGACGGTTGCCTGGACACCCACGTGTCGGAAGAGGCGTGCCCGATGAACCTCGTCCCCACGGCGTCGACGACAGCGGCGCTGGCGCTCGGCGATGCCCTGGCCATGGCGGTGCTGGTCGAGAAGGGCTTCCGTCCGGAAGATTTCGCCAACCTTCATCCGGGCGGCAAGCTGGGCAAGCGCCTCATGCGGGCGCACCAGTTGATGACGAGCGGCGACGACCTGCCGCTGGTGCGCGAGGATACGGTGATGCGCGAGGTCATCTACACGATGTCCAGCAAGGGGCTCGGGATGACGTGTGTCGTGGACGCCAACGACCACCTCCTCGGCATCATCACCGACGGCGACCTGCGGCGGAAGATGGGCGAGACCGCCGATATCCAGCCGCTCACCGCGCACGACGTCATGACGGCCAGCAGTGACAATCGGACCGGGCACGCTGGCCGTCAAGGCCACGGCGCTGCTCGAGCGCCGCAAGATCACCTCCGTCGTCGTGATTGACGACGACCGGCGTGTCGAGGGCGTGCTGCACCTGCACGACCTCTGGCGCACCGGATGGTGTGAGGAGCAGGACCC
Source organism: Vicinamibacterales bacterium (assembly GCA_041394685.1). Taxonomy (GTDB): domain Bacteria; phylum Acidobacteriota; class Vicinamibacteria; order Vicinamibacterales; family UBA2999; genus VFZN01. The sequence continues at coordinate 191,849 of JAWKHU010000033.1, read as the reverse complement.
GTGGACGTCGGCGCCTACACCACCGCTCATCTCCGCACGGCGTTGATCGCGCTCTTCGGCGAGCCTGGCCATCGGCAAGGCGGGAGCTACAAGCTGCGGGACGGGCGCTGGATCGACCGGCGGAAAGCGCGGGACTCACAGCCACTACGTGCTGGGCCTGAACTCCTCGTATCCAACCAGATCGACGGCGATCGAGGAGCTCCAGCCGGGCCGCCCGAGTGGACGCGGACGCCCTGGAGATCGCGATCACGGGCAACGTGTACCGCGAGCGGGGCCAGGTGTCGCGCGCCATCCAGGTACATCAGGCGCTGCTGCAGCGGCCCAAACTCACCCGACTCGAGCACAGCTACGTGCTGCTCTGTCTGGGCCTGGACTACAAGCGCGGCGGGTTCGTCGATCGATGGTCGCTCGAGGCGTTCAAGGAGGTCCTGCGCCTGTCGCCCGCCAACCAGTACGCGCTGCTGTACCTGCAGAAGCTGTACGAGGAGCAGCACCAGTGGGCGGATGCCTATCGTGTGCGGCGCCAGCTCGTGGACCTGAGCGGCCCCGACACCCAGCCGCGCAACCAGGCGATCCTCGGCTTCCTCGAGAACGCACTCGGCGCCGAGGCGCTCAAGGACGGACGCCGTGCCGGTACGCCACTTCGAGGCGGCCATCGAGCTCGATCCGGCAACGACGCCCGCGTACTTGAACCTGGGCGACGCCCGGCTGCTGGACGGCGACGCGGCCCGGGCCCAGGAGGCCTGGCACCAGCTCGCCGATGCCACACCGGACCGCGCGCACCTCGCGCTCGACCGTCTCGAGCGGCTGTTCGAGCAGCACGGCACGCCGCAACGGTTCGAGACCACTGCCGTCGCTTCATCGTGGATCACCCCGAGTTAGCGCGTGCGCCTCGCCTCGGCGCGCACCTGTCGCGCCGCAGGCGTCCGCGCGGGCACTCATCGACCACCACTCATCGAGGCCCTGGAGCAGAACCCTCATGGCCTCACGGTGCACCAGGCGGTCTGGACCGCCCTGCTGCAGCTGGATCTCGATCGCGCGCTCGTGCAGCTACATCGAGTCCGCGCGTGATGCCGTGTTCTTCCTCGACCCGCATGTCTGCCTGAAAGTGCCACTACCGCAGCACCGAGCTGCTCTGGCAGTGCCCGCACTGCCACGAGTCATTGGATTTCGTCGAAGAGCGCATGGCACCCGCGCGCCAGGCGTTCGCCGAGTTGTGACACCGCTGTGTCATCTTCGATGACACCAGGTGGCGTTTGTAAATCGTCATCCGTCGAGTACCGTGCGCCTGTGCTGCGCATGCGACACCAGCGTCCACGCGCGTGCGCACCACGCGTCGAAATGCGCGTCATGTGCGGGGCAGGAGTCGCTACAGCATGGAAGCGGCGTCCATGCACACTCGACTCTCCGCCTTCCTCATCGCTGCGATTCTCGGAACCGGCGCCGCCTGCAGCAGCAGCAGCGACTCTCACCCGCATCTCCACCGTCGGCGGTGGACCGACGACCACCAAGCCTTCGAGGACGTGGTCGGCATCGGTGACGCCTTCTACGCCTTCTCCGTCGAGACCTACGGCATCGTCACGCTGACGCTCGAAGATCGGTCAGCGGCACGTCCGTGCCCTCCACGGTGATGGTCGGCATCGGACTCGGCACGCCAGCGGGGACGGACTGCTCCATCACCAACTCGGTGAACCTGGCGGCGGGCACCGGACGCACGTGACCGACACCACCACGAGCCCAGGGGTCTACTGCGCGAAGGTGTGGGACATCGGCAACCTCTGCGCGCGGCGACCTTCCGCGTGGCGATCAGCACCCATGACCCGCATCCTTCTTGCGATCGCCGCGGCCGTCGCCATGGCCGCGTGCGGCGATTCCGGCACGTCGCCGTCGGCCGTCACGGAGGCTGCGCTCACGACCGAGCACTTCACCGGCACGCTGGGCGTCGGGGCCTTGCGCTCCTATGCGTTCACCGCGCCATCAGACAGCGCCGTGACCGTGCTCCTTGGCAGCCTCAGCTCCTCCACGGCGCCCGCCCTTCCGGCGCAGACCGTGGGCCTCGGGATGGGCGTCCCTGCGGGGACGGGGTGCGCCGTCCGCGAGGAGGTCGTCACGACTCCCACGCTCACGTCCCAGTTCACGTCCTGGGCGCCCGAGGGCATCCACTGCATCGCCGTCTACGACGTCGGCACGCTCACCGAGGACGTTTCCTTTGCGATTCGCATCAGCCACTACTGACACCGGCGGCCGGCGGCGCTCGACCGCCGCGAGGCGGGCCCTGGCCTCGACACTTGCCGTGCTGATCGCAGCCGCGGCGGGGGCCTGTACCGAGACACCGACATCGGCAACCGAGGTGAGCGACGACGGCACGCCCACGCTCACGACGTTCGCGAGCCTGCTGACCGCGCACGGCGCGTCCACGCGATCCATCATCGCGGGCAGCGCCGGTCTCGTCGAGGCGACGCTGACCGCCACGGACCCGGCGGATGCGATCGTCGGGCTCGGGCTCGGCATCCCGCGGCCCGACGGACGCGGATGCAACCTGACCTCGGCGTTGACCACCACCGCCGCGGCTGGACGAGTCCTCGCCCTGCCCGTGGAGCCCGGTGACTACTGCGTGCAGGTGTACGACACGGGGCAGGTGACCACGCAGGTCGGCTTCTCGGTGACGCTCAGCTACCCGTAGCGGCGGCTCGACGACGAAGGGCCGCGATGAGGTCGTCAACGGCGGCATCCGTGTCAGCGAAGGTGGCGCTCGTATCCACCACGTAGTCGGCCTGCCGGACCTTGTCCTCGATGGGCAACTGGGCGGCAAGCCGCCGTTCCGCCTGGTCGCGCGTGGCGCCGTCCCGCGCGACGATGCGATCCACCTGCATCTGGCGCGGGCACGCGGCCACGATCACGGCGTCGAACTCGGCGGCGCGTCCCGTTTCGAAGAGCAGCGGAATGTCCGCCACGCCGAACGGCGTGGCGGGCGGAATCGTTGTCCAGAACTCGTCGATGATCTCCCGGACCACGGGATGCACGATGGCCTCGAGATCGCGCCGCGCACCTGCGTCGCGAAAGACCACGTCGGCAAGGCGAGCACGGTCGAGCGACCCGTCGCCGGCCAGGACGCCGGCTCCGAAGCGTTCGCGAATCCGCGCCAGGCCAGGTGTGCCCGGCGCAACGGCCTCGCGCGCCGCCGTATCGGCGTCCACCACGGGCACGCCTGCGGCCCTCAACCGGCCGGCGACATAGCTCTTGCCTGTCGCCATGCCGCCGGTCAGGGCTACCCGCAGCATCAGCCCGCGCGTCGCTCCGCGGCCGTCAGGGTATTGCGGAGCACCATCGCGATGGTGAGCGGACCAACACCGCCCGGTACGGGCGTGATGGCGCCGGCGACCGCCTCCACCGCCGGATGGACGTCTCCGACCAGGAGGCTTCCCTTCTGCTCGAACACACGCCTGCGCGGATGGTCGGCGGTGAACGCGGCCTCCATAGTGGCGCGATCGTCCACGCGGTTGATGCCCACATCGATGACCGTGGCACCCGGCTTCACGAAGTCGGGCGTGACGAAGAGCGGCCGTCCGACCGCGGCCACCAGGACATCGGCGGTCCGGCACACGCCGGCGAGGTCCGCGGTGCGCGAATGGCAGATGGTGACGGTGGCATCCCGGTGCAGGAGCAGCAGGGCCATGGGCTTGCCCACGATGTCGCTGCGGCCGATGACCACGGCATGACGGCCGCGCAGCGGGATGGCCTCTCGATCGAGGAGTTCGGCGCACCCGAGCGGCGTGCAGGCCACCAGCGCGGGCCGCTTCTGCACGAGCAGGCCGACATTGATCGGATGGAACCCGTCAACGTCCTTCATCGGGTCCACGGCGTCGAACACGCGCTGCTCGGCGTCGCGGCCCATGCCCTCGGGCAGCGGCGACTGCACGAGGATCCCGTCCACGGTGTCGTCGGCGTTGAGCGCGGTCACCAGCGCCAGGGCGTCATCCAGGGACGCGGTGGCCGGGAGGCGGTGGAGCTCGCCCGCGCAGCCGTGCTGGCGCACGGTCGCGATCTTGTTGCGGACGTAGATCTCGGACGCCGGGTGCTCCCCGGCCAGGACCACTGCGAGCGCTGGCGGGCGGCCTCGCCGGGCGGTGAAGGCCTCGACGCGGGGCTGGACCTCGTCGCGGAGGCGCGCAGCCCAGGCCGTCCCGTCGAGTCGTCGTGCGCTCATCGTCTGCGGAAGCGGGGCGCCGCTACTTCTCGCCGGCCGCCTTGCGGAGCCCGAAGCCGACCGCGAACACCGCGACCGCCACCGCGAGCAACCGCAAACCGAACGAGTCGGCCTGTTCGGCCGTCACGCCGATCTCGGACCACTTCGCGAGCGTCTCGGTCGTGATGCCGAACTCGGTCATGAAGCCCAGCATGGTGATGCACGCCGCGTTGAAGACGAGCAGCAGCCCGGCAATGGTGATGAAGTTCGCCAGCCCCTGCAGCGGCGTGCGCCGCGCGGCTTCCGCCTGGTCGTCCAGCGGGCTGTGCGAGCGGCCGTAGAACCAGTAGATGAGCAGGCCGATGTCGAGCCACACCAGGAACCGCACCCACGTCAGCACCGGCAGGCTGAGCATCAGGTAGGTGCAGGCCACGATGCCCATGATCGGGAACACCGGGCCGAAGGGCACGCGGAACGGGCGCGGCGCGTCCGGCCGCGTGACGCGCAGCCGCAGCACGGCCGCGCAGACGACGACGAAGGCGAAGAGCGTGCCGATGCTCGTCATCTCGCCGACCACCTGGATCTGGGTCAGGCCGGCCACGACCGCGACGATCACGCACGTGATGATGGTGGTGATGTAGGGCGTGCCGAAGCGCGGGTGCACCTTGCTGACGCCCTGCGGCAGGAGGCGGTCCCGGCTCATCGCGAAGAAGATGCGAGGCTGGCTCATGAGCATGACCAGCAGCACCGAGGTGATGCCCGCCACGGCGCCGGCCGAGACGAGGCCCGCGGCCCAGTCCTGGCCGATGACGGCCAGCGCGTATGCGACCGGCGCGTTGAGGAACGCCTGCGCCTCGACCGGATCCACGGACGTGACGCCGGGCAGCGCCTCGGCGGCGTTGCGATAGTGGACGACGGGCACGATGCCCGAGAGGATGCCGGACACGGCGAGATAGAGCGCCGTGCAGATCACGAGCGACGCGATGATGCCGATGGGCAGGTCGCGCTTGAGGTTCTTCGCCTCCTCCGCCGTCGTGGACACGGCGTCGAACCCGATGTAGGCGAAGAAGACGACGGCGGCGGCCGCCATCACGCCGGACCAGCCGTACGGCGCGAAGGGCGACCAGTTCTCGGGCTTGACGAAGGTGGCACCGGCGGCGATGAAGAAGATGATGGCCGCGCCCTTGATGGCGACCATCGCCGCGTTGAACCGGGCGGACTCGCGGACGCCGACCACGAGCAGCGTCATGATGAAGAGCACGATGAGGGTGGCCGGCAGGTTGATGATGCCGACGGGAGGCGCGTTGCCCATCCAGGCCGGAAGTTCCACGCCGAAGCCCGCGAGCAGCCGCTGCATGTAGCCGCTCCAGCCGATGGCCACCGTCATGGAGCCGACCGCGTGCTCGAGGATCAGGTCCCAGCCGATCATCCAGGCGACGACCTCGCCCAGCGTGGCATACGCGTAGGTGTAGGCGCTGCCCGCGATGGGGATCATGGAGGCGAACTCGGCGTAGCAGAGCGCGGCGAAGGCGCACGCGAGCCCGCGGCCATGTAGGACATCATGATGGCCGGCCCCGCCTGGTTGGCCGCCGCGGTTCCTGTCAGGACGAAGATGCCGGTCCCGATGATGGCGCCGATGCCGAGCAGTGTCAGGTCCCACGCCGACAGGCTCCGGCGCAAGGCCTTCGAGCCGTGCTCGACGTCGCCGACCAGCTGCTCGATCGACTTCGTCTTGAACAGATTCGAATCCATTCGACCTCCGCGGGGATTGTAGCGCAGAAGGGACGCGGTTTCCGGCCGGAACTCAGAGGTTCCGGGCCGCAGATGGCGCGGTGCCACAGATGCCACAGATGCCACAGAGGGCGCAGATGCCACAGATGGCGCAGATGACGCGGAGGGCACAGACGACGCGGAGGGCACAGACGACGGAGGGTACAGACGACGCGGAGGGTGCAGACGACGCGGGGGCACAGACGACGGCGGGCACAGGCCACGGCGGGCTCCGGGTCCGTGGGTGACGCGGGTGGGGCTCAGTCGAGGGATGAAAGCGTGTCGATGTATGCGCGGACGCGTGCAGCGGGATCGCCGCGCAGCAGATCGGTGATCACGCAGACGGAGGCCGCGCCGGCGCGGATGACCTCTGGCGCCGATTCCAGCGTGATGCCGCCGATGGCCACGACCGGAATCCCGAGGGGCGCCGCCAGGGCCGCGACCTCCCGGACGAGCGACAGGCCGACCGGCGCGTAGCCGGTGTCCTTGGTCGTCGTGCCGAACACGGGACCGACGGCGACATAGGAGACGGGCTGGCCCAGTGCCTCCCGCGCCTGCTGGACCGAGTGGGTTGACACGCCCACCAGGGCGCCGGGCCCGAGGAGGCCGCGCGCCGCGGAGGCCGGCAGGTCGTCCTGGCCCACATGGACGCCAGCGGCCCCAGCCAGGCTGGCCACGTCGGCTCGATCGTTGACGATGGTGCGGGCACCGTGCGCCGCTCCGGCGGCAACCACCGCCTCGGAAACGGCCAGGAGGTCCGCCGCGGGCAGGCCCTTCGCCCTCACCTGCAGCAGGCGCGCACCGCCCGCAACGAACGCGCGGGCGAGTTCCAGGGGATCGCATCCCGCGCGGCGGCTCGCCTCGTGGTCGACGACGGCGTAGAGCCGCGGCAGGCTCACGGCACCGAGCTCAGGCGGTCTCTGCGAGCTTGTTCGCCTTCTTCGGGGCGGCGAAGCGATCCATGAAGTGCGTGCTCAGCCGGCCGGCGGCGAAGTCGGGATCGGCCAGGATGCGCAGGTGCAGCGGGATCGACGTCCGGATGCCCTCGACGACCGACATCTCCAGCGTGCGCTTCATGCGCGCGATCGCTTCCTGGCGATCCCGCCCGTGCACGATGATCTTGGCAATCATCGAATCGTAGTGCGGCGGAATCGTACACTCGGCGTGCGCGGCCGTGTCCACGCGGACCCCGGGCCCGCCCGGGATGCTGAAGGCGTGGATCGTACCGGGGGACGGCACGAACGTCACCGGATCCTCCGCGTTGATGCGGCACTCGATCGCGTGGCCGGTGAAGACCACGTCGCTCTGCTTGAACGACAGCCGCTCGCCCGCCGCGATCCGGATCTGCTCCTTGACGATGTCGATGCCGGTGATGAACTCGGTCACGGGGTGTTCCACCTGGACGCGGGTGTTGACCTCCATGAAGTAGAAGTTGCCCTTGGCGTCCATGAGGAACTCGAAGGTTCCCGCATTGGTGTACTGGACGGCGCGGGCGGCGTCTACGACAACCGCCCCCATCTTGCGGCGCACCTTCTCGGACACGGCCAGCGAGGGCGACTCCTCGATCAGCTTCTGGTGACGGCGCTGGATCGAGCATTCCCGCTCGCCCAGGTGTACGACGTTGCCGTGGTGATCGCCGAGGATCTGGTACTCGATGTGACGCGGCGCCTCGAGGTACTTCTCGATGTAGACGTCACCGACGCCGAAGGCGGCTTCGGCCTCGCGCTGCGCCGTACGGTAGGCGTGCGCCAGCTCGGAAGGCTCCTTCACGATGCGCATGCCGCGGCCGCCGCCGCCGGCGACAGCCTTGATGATCACGGGATAGCCGATGTCCCGCGCGATCTTCGACGCGGCCTCCTCCGTGTCGACCGGTCCCTCGCTCCCGGGGAGCATGGGGACGCCCGCCTTCTTCATCGCGCGCCGCGCCTTGGCCTTGTCGCCGAGCAGGCGGATGACGCTGGGGTCGGGGCCGATGAAGCGGATGTGACAGGCCTCGCAGACCTCGGCCAGGTACGCGCTCTCGGAGAGGAAGCCGTAGCCGGGATGGATCGCGTCGGCGCCGGTGATCTCGGCGGCGCTGATGATGGCCGGTACGTTCAGGTAGCTGTCGGCGCTTCGCGGCGGACCGATGCAGATGTCCTCGTCGGCGAAGCGCACATGCAGGGCGTTCTCGTCGGCTTCCGAGTACACGGCCACCGTGCGGATGCCGAGCTCGCGGCATGCGAAGATGATCCGCAGCGCAATCTCACCGCGGTTGGCGACCAGGATTTTCTTGAACATGGGGGTTCAGGCCCTGAGGCGAATCGCGAACAGCCGCTCGCCGTACTGGACGGCCTGGCCGTTCTGCACGTAGATGCTGACGACCTCGCCGTCGCTCTCCGAGTCGATCTCGTTCATCAGCTTCATCGCCTCGATGATGCAGAGCACCTGGCCCTTGCGGACGGTGTCCCCCACCTCGACGAAGGCCTTGGCGCCCGGCTCGGACGAGCGGTAGAAGGTGCCGACGATCGGCGAGGTCACGATGGCCAGATCGTCTCCGGCGGCCGCCTGCGGGTCCGCGGCCGCGACCGGAGCGGGCGCCGCGGCGGGCAGCGCCTGGGCAGGGGCGGGCGGCGGAAGCGCCGGCGCGGCCACCGGCATGGCCACACCGCTCTTCACGCGCAACTTGAAGTCCGCACGCTCGAGCTCGAACTCGCTCAGCTCGCGCTCACGGATGAAGTCGATGAGCTGCTTGATCTCGTCAAGGGTCATCAGGTCGTTCGCACCTCGCCGGCACCCTCGGTGAGCCATTCAGGCCCCGCCGGCGTCGCCAGCACGTCGTCTTCGATTCGGACACCGCCCCAGTCCGGGAAATAGACCCCCGGTTCGAGGGTGAACACCATGCCGGCCGCCAGCGGCGGCTCGGCGCTTCCTTCCCGGCGGCGCGTCAGGCGCGGCAACTCGTGCACATCGAGCCCCAGACCATGGCCCAACCCGTGCACGAACGCCTCGGCCATCCCGTACCCGCCCAGGGTGTCCCGGGCCGCCGCGTCCACGTCTTCCGGCGCGGCGCCGACAGCGGCGGCGTCGAACGCCGCCACCTGCGCCGCTGCCACCGCGCCCAGGCACGCCCGCTGTCGAGCCGTGGACGGCCCGAGCACCACCGTCCTCGTCATGTCCACCGCGTATCCGCGAAGGACGCCGCCGAAGTCGATCACCACCAGGTCGCCCATCTCCAGGCGCCGCTCCCCTGCCCGGTGATGCGGCAGCGCGGCATGCGCACCGGCGGCGACGATGGTATCAAAGGCCGGCCGTTCGAACCCCTTCTGGCGGAGCTCCCACTCCGACAATGGCGGCAAGCTCCCGTTCGGCCAATCCCTCAGGCTTTCGGATTATACACTTAGCGACATCGGAAAGCCCCCGGCCCGCCTCCCGCAGGATCTCCACCAGGCGTCCTTGACGGCGCGCAAGCGGAGCACGACCTCATCCGTCGCCACGAGCTCGACGACACGTCCGGCCAGCGCCAGGCGACGGGTCAGGTCCACGTGACGCCGCACCGTCAGGTGGCTCGCTTCGAACCCCACCCGCGACAACCCCAGCTCCCCGAGCACGCGGACGATCTCCTCGTCCACCGAGGACTGGCCCGGCCGCACCACGACGGCGTGCAGCCCCGGCACGTCCCGGCCGAGGTCCGCCAGCACGGAGGCGTACCGCGTGTCGCTGAACAGGTGAAGCCCGTCGGCATGCAGCAGCAGCGTGCCGGCGCTGCCGAAGAATCCGGAGAGATACGCGATGTTGGCGGGGGCCGACACCAGCAGGGCGTCCAGCTCGAGGCGGGACAGCGCGGAGCGCAGGGTGCCGTGTCGGGTGGTCAGGAACTCGGCCGGAGCCGTCGTCATCGAGACGAGCGTAACGCGTCCAGCCAGCTTTCGAGCTCGCCAAGTGCGGCGGCGACGGCTTCCTCCGGCGCCAGTTCGAGCGCGCCGCTGACCTGGAACGTGGACGGCGGCCGCTCCCGAAGCCCGGTCTCGAGGCGCGCGAAGGGGTCGTCCCCGTCCGCCGCGGTCGTCGCCGGCGGTGCCTCGCCGGTCGCCGGGGGGACCACGGCGGTGTCCAGCGCCGCGACCCCGGACGGGACCTCGGCGCCCAACTGCTCGACCAGCCGGTCGAAGTCGAAGAGGGCCTCGACGGATACGGGCGCCTCGGGCGCTTTCGGCGGCGCAACTTGCTGCGCCATGCGTTCGACCGTCTCCTCGAGGTCGGGGTCGTGGCGTGCGAGCTCCAGGGCGCGGCGGTAGAAGCTGAGCGCCTCTTCGATCTCGCCGCGGCGCTGGTGGATCTCGGCCAGCCCGCGGATGGCCGCGAGGTTGTCGGACGCGGCCGTGACCACGATGTCCAGCTCGGCCCGGGCCGCGTCGAGCTGGTCGAGCTCGATCAGGGCGCGCCCGAGGGTCACGCGGGCGGAGAGGTAGGCCGGGTGCTTGGCCAGGCCCGCGCGGCACACGTCCACCGCTTCGTCGAAGGCCCCCGCGCGCCGGAGCTCTTCTCCGAGCTGCGCGAAGGCGATCGACGCCGGGTCGGCCTGGACCCGGCGTCGAAGATCGAGAATGCGCGGTGAATCGGCGCCCACGGTGGCGTTACGGTATCACCGTGACGCTCTGCGTCACCGTCGACTGCTGGAACGCGTCGTCGGTCACCGTGAGCGTGACGACATACGTGCCCGGCGTGTCGTACTGCTTGGAGATGGTCACGCCGACGCCGGTGCGGCCGCTGCCGAAGTTCCAGTCGTAGGCGACGATGCGGCGTCCGTTGGCCGCGCGCGAGGCTTCGGCCGTGAAGAAGATGGGCTGGCTCACCCGCGGCGCGGTCGGCGAGTAGACGAACGAGGCGGTGGGCGGCGTGGCCACGGCCACGGTCACGGTGGCGGACTTCTGCGATGACTTGCCGCCCTGGTCGATGACCCGCAAGGTCACGACATAGCTGCCGGCCGCTCGGAACTCGTGCGAGACCGTCTCGCCGCTGCCGCTGTCGCCATCGCCAAACGTCCACTGGTAGCTGCAGCGGTTGCCGCAGCGAACGCCCTCGTCACTGCTGCTCGAGGCATCGAACAGCACGCTGGTGAACGCCTGGGGCGTCTGCGGGGAGAAGGTGAATTCGGCGACCGGCTCGCCGTTCGGCGGCAGGATCACGCCCGGAGGCAGCACGCGGATGTCCACCTGGCGCGCCACGGCGCCGCGGGCATCGGTGCCGACGGGCGTGGCCAGCAGGGTCAGCCGCGTGCCGTAGCCCACCGACTCGAGCGGCCGGGGAGGCGTGGTGTAGACGACCCGTCCGCGGCCGTCCGACCCGGTGGTCACGGTCTTGGTGGACAGGGTGCCGAAGTCCACGATCGCGTCGTCGACGAGCATGTCGAGCCGCACGGCGACGCCGCTCACGGGCTGGCTGTTCGGCCCGCGCGCTTCGATCGTGATGGTGGAGGTCGACGCACCGTCCTGCGTCACCGTATCCGGCGACGCCTGGACGTTGACCGACAGCGCCAGTTCCGATGGGCCGGCGACGGCCGGCGCTTCGGTGTCCTTCACGGTGCACGACGCGGCCGCGGCGGCCAGCGCCAGCAGCGCGATGATCCCTTTACTCCTCGTCCACATTGGTCTCGACTCCTGCTGCTACTGCGGGTCTGGCTACTCGGGATCCGCGAAGTCGGCGAAGTTGATCGACAGGGTGCCCGTCGCCACGACTTCGTTGCCGGCCTGGTCGCGTCCGTAGAACTCGATCTCGGCGAGCGTGCTGATCACCAGCGAACCGCCGGCGCCGCGCAGGTTGATGAGCGGCGACTCGAGCTTGGCCTGGTTGCGCACCACGTCGAACGCGAAGCTGACGGGGCTGTTCTGCGGAATCGTCGCCGTGATGGCGCCGTCGAACCCGTACGGCACGTCCACGCCGGGCGTGTTGCGCCCGTCGCTGCGCCGGTAGGTCACGTGATAGCGGGTGATGGTGATCTGGTTGAGCGACGAGGGCGCGGTCGGGTTGTCGAGCGGCCCGGGGTTCTTGAGCCCGATGCGCATCGTGCTGGCCGAGGTCGTTGAACACGGACCCGTTGGTCAGGACGTCGGACAGCAACGGTCGCGAAGGTGTCCGGCTCGGACCCGCGCGCCGACTGGATCAGCGTCGATGATGATGTAGGCAGGCGAAGCGCCCGACCGCGTGAAGCTGTCGCGCAGCCGAGAGCGGCAGCGCCACGGCGGCCCCCAGGGCCAGCCGGAGAAGGCGTGAAGTCAGCATGGTTGACATGGCGTAGTCGTCCTGAATCCCTAGCTCTTCGTGATCCGCGGGGTGATGAAGATCAGCAGCTCGCGGCTCTCCTCGCTGGCCTCGTCGCCGCGGAACAGCCAGCCGAGGAGCGGAATGCGGCTCAGGCCCGGCGTCCGGCGCTCCGCCATCGTTTCGCGGCTGGTGTAGATGCCGCCGATGACCGTGGTCTCGCCGTCGGTCACGAGCACGCTGGTCACCGCGCGCTGGGTGTCGATCGGCGGGATGCCGTTGACCTGGCGGCTGTAGTCCGGCGCCGCGTTCTCCAGCGTGATGCGCATGATGACGGTGCCCGACGCGGTGATCTGCGGCGTGACGCGCAGCGTGAGCGCGGCGTCCTTGAAGGTCACCGTGATGGTGTTGTTGGCCTGCGTCTGCACCGGAATCTGCACGCCCTGCGTGATCTCGGCCTCGACGTTGTTCTGCGTGGACACGCGCGGCGTCGAGAGCAGCCGGCCCTTGCCCGTCCGCTCGAGGGCCGTCAGCGCGACGTCCAGGTTGATGGCGCCGTTGATGGACCCGAGGGCCAGGCCGATGGCGCTGGTCGGGTTCGTCGCGGCGAGGTTGGTGCCCCCCTCGACCGCCGCGGCGTTCGGGAACGCCAGGCCGGTCGTGTTGCCCAGCGAGGGATCGGCGGCGCCGTTGAAGCCCCACTGCACGCCGAGCGCCCGGGCGAAGTCGCGGGTGGTCTGCACGATGCGGGCTTCGATCTCGACCTGCGGCTGCGGCGAGTCCAGCTTCGCGATCAGCTCGCCGGCGGCGGTGAGCCGGTCGGCCAGGTCGCGGATGATCAGCGTGTTGGTGCGGGCATCGACCTGGACGTCGCCGCGCTGCGACAGCGCGCTGCGCGTGATGATGGGCACGAGCTCGGCCGCCTTCGCGTAGCTGAGCGGCCGGGTCATCACGTGCAGCTCACCCGACAGCGCCTGCGCCTCGGCCAGCTTGCGGCGCTGGGCCTCCTCGTCGGCGAGCACCGCGAGCGGCGCGATCCGGACGATGGTGCCGTCCACGGTGTACCCCAGCTTGTTGGCCTTGAGGATGATGTCGAGGGCCTGATCCCACGGCACTTCCTTCAGCGAGACGTCCACGCTGCCCTGGATGGACGGGTCGATGACGATGTTGAGACCACTGATCTCGGAGAAGGTCCGCAGCACCGCGCGGAGGTCGGCGCCCTGGAAGTCGAAGGTGACCGGGTCGCCCGTGAAGCGAGGCTGCTCGGTGATGACGGGCTGCCCCGTGGGCGCCTGTGCGAGCTGGACCGACATGGCGGGTGCCAGTGTGGCGACCGCGTTGGCCGGCGTCGGCTCCTGCGGCGCCGCCTCGGCGCGAGCCGCAACCGGGGCCGCGTCGCGGACCGGCGCGGCGTCCGCGCTGGCAGCCGCGGGCGCGGGCTCGGCGTCGGGTGCGAACAGCACGCGGAGCTCGTCTCCGGCCGACTCAATCGGGTAGGGCCGCGTGCGGGCCAGGTCGATGACCACGCGGGTGACCAGCGGGTCGGCGCTGTTCACGCCGACGCGGACGCGCTGCACGTCGCCGTGGTCCACCGTGGTGCGCGCCGGCACCTCGCCCATCGCGACGCCGTCGAAGTCCAGGAGCACCCGCGCCGGCGCGTCGGACAGTTCCTCCACCTTCGACGCCACCAGGCGGCCGTTGCCCCGCAGGGCGATGGCGGTGCCGGTGTCGCCCATGGCGAGCGGTCGGATCGCGGTGAGGCGCTGGCGAGCGGGCTCTCCCTTGCGGGCGCCGGTCGGCACCTCCTGGAGGCCGGACGCGGCAGCAGCAGGGCGCGCGAAGGGCGACGGGCGCGGCGGCGTCCCGGTCGACCTCGACGAGATCATGTTGCGCGACGCGGACGCGGTGCGGCGCCGGGTGGTCGAGCGCCACCTTCACCCGCGCGACGGGAACCCCGTCGGGCGGAAGCCGGCTCCACACCACGACCCCGGCTACCGGCGCCGGCATGTCGGCGACCGTCAGCCCGTCGGTCCGGGCACGGCGCAGGTCCACGTAGACGGTCCGCGGATCCGGCTGGCTGGTCAGGTAGGCGATGACTCGGTCGCTTCGATCAGCACCCGTGCTCACGCCGTCGAGCCGGCCGAACCGAGACCACGGGCCCGTCGGTGGCTGGTGGTCCCGAGGCCACGAGCGTGACGGCCAGCGCCGCCGCTGAAGCGGCAGCATCAGTCAGGAGATGGCGACTGCGCATCATTATTCTCTCCACCACGAAGGAACTTCCGCACACTTCGCTGCTTGTCCAGCGACGGCGGAGTCGTTCACCTGCTGCATGATCACGACCGACTCCGGCGTGATCGTGCGAATCGAGCCATCCGCGAGCTGATCGCCCGCGCGAACCGGATAGACCTTGCCGCTCGGCCCCGACACCATGGCCAGGTGTTCGTGCCGCGGCTGAGGATGATGCGCGCACGACGACCTCGTCGGCCGGCGAGCCGCTTCGGCGCGCGCACCTCGGGACGCGTCGTCCGCGCGCATTCGCCCCCGCTGTCCGACCAGCGCCACGAACGGGTCTATCGCAGCGGCCGTCGACGGTGTAGGCGTAGTGGGGCGGCGGCGTGGGCGCGGCCGGGGCCGCGGGCGCCTGCGGGGCCGGCGCCGCCTGGGGCGGCGGATTCTGCGCCGCCACCGGGCCGGCCATCACCAGCGCCAGCGTCGCGGCGGGAAGGATGCGTGCGAGGAGCCTCATTCGGTCTTCGTCGCCGGCGACTTCTTGGCCGGCGCCCCCTTCTTGCCGGCGGCGGCCGGCGCTGTGGCGGACTGATCGACGAGCACGAACGTGGTTGCCGTGCACGAGACGAGAATGCTGGACCCGGGGGCCTGTTGCTGCTGGGCGGTGATGACCAGGTTGCCCACGTTGATGATGCGCGGGAACCGGCTCACCCGATCGAGGAACGTGCCCAGGTTGTGATAGCTGCCCTCGAGCTCGAGGCCGATGGGCCACTCCGCGTGGATCTCCTTGGTGGTGATCGGCTGCGGACGGAACCCGCGAATCGTCAGGTTCGACTGGGTCGCGAGGCTCTGGATGCGACGCAGGAGCTCGCCCACGTCCTTTTCCTCGGGCAGGATCGGCTTGAGCGCCTCGAGCCGGCCTTCGAGGTCCGACACCTGGGCGCGGAACTCCGGCAGCTGCCGCGCCGTCTCGGCGCCGCGGCGGTTGCGCTCCTGGACGGCTGCCACCTCGGCGCGCTTGGCCGTGAGCTTCTCCTGCTCCGGCATCTCGTAGAACCAGTAGAAGGCGCCGACGCCAGCGAGCGCGATGACGACGAAGATCGCGAGCTGGACGTGCCAGGGGTACTTGTTGAGGCCGAGGCTAGCCACGGCGCCCTCCCTTCGCGGGTGCGCGGCGGCCGCGTGCAGGCGCCTCGGGCGGCGCCATCTGCTCGATGCCGGCCATCTGGAACGACCCGCGGATGGTGAACTGGATCGTGTCCGGCGCGCCGTTCTGGCCCGGGACCACCTCGCTCGACAGGATCTCGACGGGCCGCTTGAAGTAGCGCGTCGCCTCGAGGTTGCCGACGAAGTCCGACAGCGACGTCAGCGAGAGGCACCGGCCCTGGATGGTCACGTCGAAGCCGTCCTGCCGATCTGGTGAGCCAGGTCATCTCCGGCAGGGAGCGGCTGACCTGGTCGATCATGTGCACCGGCCGCGCTCTGGCCGCGGCGGAGCTCGTCGATGAGCGCGGCGCGCTGCTCGAGCTGCTGCCGGCGGGCCTCGAACTGCCGCACCTCGGTGAGGATCTGGTTGAGCCGCACCTCTTCGCGCTGCGCTTCGCTCAGCTCGCGCTCGGCTGCGGAGGCCATCTGCCCCAGCGCCCAGTAGCGCCAGCCGAGACCGAGGACGGCGAGCAGCAGGATGAGGCTGCCGACGACCGTCATCTTCTGCGCGAGGTCGAACGACGGCGTCGGGGACGGCGGCTTGCCGCCGGACCGGAGGAGGTTGATGCGGATCATCGGTCGGCCACCTTCCGCAGCGCGAGGCCGACCGCGACGGCAGCGACCGGCGCGAGGTCCTCGGGGGCGAACCCACCGAGCTTGGCCGGGTCCACGGCCATCTGGCGGAACGGGTCGAACGCGGTGACCTCGACGCCGAACCGCGCGGCCAGGGCGTCGGCGAACCCTTCGGTCCGCGAGGCGCCACCGCTCAGCACGATGCGATCGATGCGGTCGCTGGAGGCCGTGGCCTTGAAGAAGTCGAAGGTCTTCTCGATCTCCAGCAGGATGTTGTCGGTCATGGCCTTGAGCACCGGCCGGGCCTCCTCGAAGGTGGCGCCCTCGACGTCGAAGCCCTTCTTAAGCTGCTCGGCGAGGTCATACGGCAGGCCCAGCTCGCGCTGGACGGCCTCGGTGAAGGCGTTGCCCCCGAGCGAGATGTCACGGGTGAACACCGACTGCCCGGCGGCCAGGATGTTGATGTTGGTCGCGCTGGCGCCGGCGTTGAGCAGGGCGACGACGACCCCCGGCTCGAAGCCGTAGTTGGCCTCGTAGGCGTTCTGGAGGGCGAAGGCGTCCACGTCCACGACCACCGCTTCACGGCCCGCCTGGGCGATGACGCTGGTGTAGTCGCCGATCTTCTCCTTCTTGGCCGCGACCAGGAGGACGTCCATGGTGCCCTGCCCGCCCGGCCCCTCGGCCGGGGTCAGGATCTCGTAGTCGAGGTTGACGTCCTGGATGTCGAAGGGGATGTACTGCTCGGCTTCCCAGTGAATCGAGTCGCTCAGTTCCTGCTCGCTCATGGCGGGCAGGGTGATCTTCTTGACGATCACCGAGTTGCCCGACAGGGAGGCGACGACCTCGCGGGACTTGAACTGCTTGTTCTCGAAGACCCGTCGCACGGCATCGGAGACGGCTCCGCTGTCGATGATGGCGCCGTCGACGATGCTGTCGGGGGGGATGGGTTCCACGCCGACCGCGGTGACCCTGAATCCCTTCCCGGAGGGCTTGAGTT
Organism: Vicinamibacterales bacterium; assembly: GCA_041394685.1. Lineage (GTDB taxonomy): Bacteria > Acidobacteriota > Vicinamibacteria > Vicinamibacterales > UBA2999 > VFZN01. The sequence goes on along the minus strand of JAWKHU010000033.1, from coordinate 174,648 downwards.
CGATGGCTTTGACGGCGCTGGACCCGATGTCGAGCCCCATCAAGCCTTTGCTTCGGCGAAAGAACAAAGGGTTTGTCTCCGGTTCCTGTTCAGCGCACCGTATGGGCAAAGCCGGTACCACCTCGTCCGGCCCTGCAGGAAACGACAAAATTGGCCCAAAGCCCCCGTGCGACGTCGGACCGGAGAGTCGTCAGCGACCGCGCCGATGACGTTTTTGAAATCGCCTGACGAAAACTGCAGGCGCTTTCTGCAACGTTGACCGGCCGGGCGGCGACTTCTGTCTCCACGTCAGGGGTTATCGGCGGGATCCACCTGAAGAGCAGGCGGGTTCCCTCGGGCTTGGTGCACGGATCTGTCATTCCATGCAGGCCCTCTGCGGGGTCTCGTGCAAAGCCCCCCGGAGCCGGAGGGGAGGGGGGCGATGGCCGGACGAGCCGCCTACAGCCGGGGCGAACCGCGGGCTGCACGGATGGGCCAGCGCTTGCAATTGGCGGGCTTTCGTCGTATCATCTCGGTTTGCCGTGCCCAAGACGGGTGCGGCCGTGCAACCGGACTTCAGGATTCGATTCAATGCGCAGCTATGTCGCAACGCCCGCGAGCGTGACCAGCCGCTGGCACGTCATCGACGCCGACGGCCAGGTCCTCGGCCGCGTGGCCAGCCACGCCGCCCGCCTGCTCCAGGGCAAGCACAAGGCGACCTACACCCCCTTCATCGACACCGGGGATCACGTCGTCATCGTCAACGCGGCCAAGGTGAAGCTCACGGGCCGCAAGGAAGATCAGAAGGTGTATCGCCGGCACAGCGGGTTCGCCGGCGGTCTGCGGGAGGAGCGCGCGCGTGTGGTGCGCCAGCGGCAGCCCGAGCGCCTCATGGAAGAGGCCGTGCGCGGGATGCTGCCGAAGTCGCGCCTGGGCGACGCCATGTTCCGCAAGGTCAAGGTCTACGCGGGTGACGCGCATCCGCACCAGGCCCAGCAACCCACTCCGTACGAGGTCGCATAAATCTTGGCTGCCACGCAGTACTACGCCACTGGGCGCCGCAAGGAATCGACGGCGCGCGTCTTTCTTCGTCCCGGCTCCGGGACCATCACCGTCAACCACCGCGCCCTCGACAACTTCTTCCCCACCGAGTCGCTGCGCGTGCAGGTGAAGGTGCCGCTCGTGCTCTCCGAGGTGGACAGCCAGTTCGACGTGCTGGCCACCGTCAGCGGCGGCGGCGTCACGGGCCAGGCCGGCGCGATCCGGCTCGGCATCGCGCGCGCGCTCTGCGCGTTCAACGCGGAGCTGCGGCCCCGGTTGAAGAAGGACGGGCTCCTCACGCGCGATGCGCGCGCGAAGGAGCGCAAGAAGTACGGCATGGCTGGCGCGCGCAAGCGCTTCCAGTTCAGCAAGCGTTAGTCGTTGGTTCGTCGGAAGCCCCGCATGGTGCGGGACGGAAACATGGAGGGAGCTTGACCCCGCTCGCGATGAAGGACCTGCTCGAAGCAGGCGCACATTTCGGCCACCAGACGAAGCGCTGGAATCCCAAGATGAAGCCGTTCATCTTCGGGGAGCGGTCCGGCATCTACATCCTCGACCTCGGCAAGACGGTCAAGCTCTACAACGAGGCCGAGCACTACGTCCGGCAGCTGGCGTCCGAGGGCAGGACGCTCCTCTTCGTGGGCACCAAGCGTCAGGCGCAGGACGTCGTGGCAGAGGAAGCGGCGCGCTGCGGCATGTTCTACGTCAACGAGCGCTGGCTCGGCGGCCTCCTCACCAACTTCTCCACCATCCAGCGCAGCATCGCCCGGCTCCGTGATCTCGAGGCCATGTCCACCGACGGCCGCTACGAGTTCATGCCGAAGAAGGAGATTGCGCGCGCGGAGAAGGAGAAGCGGAAGCTCCAGAAGAACCTGGACGGCATCCGCCACATGGGCCGCCTGCCCGACGCGCTCTTCGTCGTCGATACCCGCAAGGAGCAGATCGCGGTCGACGAGGCCCGCAAGCTCAAGATTCCGGTGATCGGCATCGTGGACACCAACTGCGACCCCGACCAGGTGGACTTCGTGATTCCGGGCAACGACGACGCGCTGCGCTCCATCCGGCTCTTCGCCTCCCGCGTCGCTGACGCCGTTCTCGACGGCCGCGCCGAGCGCGAGTCGGCCATTGCCGAGCAGCAGCAGGCCGACGCCGAAGCCGCCGCCGCCGAAGAGGCCAGCCGGACCGTTCGCCCGGCCAACGTCCGCAAACCGCAGCGCCCCGCCGAGCCGTCCTCGGTGCCGCAGGCGTAACCGGTTCGGCGCTCGAGCACCCTCACGCGCCGGCCCGCGTCACGCACGCTGGCCGGCGCGTTTGTTTGTACAGTCACGGCCCGGATCGCCGGGCCCCGCACGCACTCAGGAGTCAGATCAGCGATGTCAGCAATCACGGCGGAAATGGTGAAGCAGCTGCGCGACAAGACCGGCGCCGGCATGATGGACTGCAAGGCGGCCCTGTCCGAGTCGGGTGGCGACATGGACAAGGCCATCGAGTTCCTCCGGAAGAAGGGCCTGGCCTCGGCGGCCAAGCGCGCGGGCCGCGCCACCAACAACGGCGTCATCGGTCACTACATCCACATGGGCGGCAAGGTCGGCGTGCTCGTCGAGATCAACTGCGAGACCGACTTCGTGGCCCGGACCGAGGACTTCCTCGGCCTGGCGAAGGAAATCGCGATGCACGTGGCGGCGGCCGATCCGAAGTACGTCCGCCGCGAGGAGATCCCCGCCGACGTGCTCGACAAGGAGCGCGAGATCTACCGCGCGCAGTTCGCCGGCTCCAACAAGCCCGCCAACGTGGTGGACAAGATCGTCGAGGGCAAGCTCGAGAGCTTCTACGCGCAGGTCTGCCTGCTCGACCAGCCGTCCGTGCGCGATCCGAACGTCACCATCCAGCAGATGGTGGCCGGCGCCACCGCCAAGACGGGTGAGAACGTCACGGTGTCGCGCTTCGTCCGCTTCAAGCTCGGCGAGACCGCCGAGGCCTGATTCCCGCACCGCGGAGTCCCGCGCGCGGCGAGGCCCTCGCGTTCAGCGAGCGCACGCCGCGCGCACGGGCGCTCCCCGTCCGTGCACCGCGGGTTCGCGACTATAATGTCGCCGTGCCCGATCCCGCCGTCCCCTCCTACAAGCGCATCCTCCTCAAGCTCTCGGGCGAAGCTCTCATGGGAGAGGCGGCCTACGGCATCGACCCGGCCGTGACCACCCGGATCGCGCAGGACGTCGCCGAGATCGGCGCCCTTGGCGTCGAAACCGCCATCGTGATCGGCGGCGGCAACATCTTCCGGGGCCTGGCGGCGAGCGCCAAGGGGATGGACCGCTCGACGGCCGACTACATGGGCATGCTGGCGACGGTCATCAACTCCCTCGCCCTCCAGGACGCGCTCGAGCAGCACGGCATCGCCACGCGCGTGCTGACGGCCATCGAGATGCGCGCCGTCGCCGAGCCGTTCATCCGGCGCCGCGCCGTCCGCCACCTCGAGAAGGGCCGCGTGGTGGTGTTCGCGGCCGGCACGGGCAACCCCTATTTCACGACGGACACGGCCGCGGCCCTGCGCGCCATGGAGATCCGCGCGGACGTCATCCTGAAGGCCACGAAGGTCGACGGCATCTACACCGCCGATCCGGTGAAGGACAAGGACGCGTCGCGCTACGAGCAGATCTCCTATCTCCAGGTCCTGCAGGAACGCCTGCAGGTCATGGACGCCACGGCGATCTCGCTCTGCATGGACAACCGCCTGCCGATCGTGGTGTTCAACATGAACGAGCCCGGCAACATCCGGCGCGTCGTCATGGGCGACGCCGTGGGCACCATGGTCACGGCCTAGGCTTCTCACTTCACGAGGGATGGTGCGATGGATGTCAGCGATCTGAAGGAGCTCTTCGCCGAGGTCAAGACCCGGATGGACGGGCACGTCGAGTTCGTCCGCAAGGAGCTGTCGCAGGTCCGCACGGGCCGCGCCACGACGGGCCTGCTGGACCCGGTGCTCGTCGAGGCCTACGGTTCGAAGATGCCGCTCAATCAGGTTGCCAGCCTGTCCATTCCCGAGCCGACGATGATCGTCGCGCAGCCGTTCGACCCCTCGACGATGGCGGCCATCGAGCGCGCCATTCGCGCGTCAGACCTCGGCCTCAATCCCGCCAACGACGGCAAGGTGATCCGCATCCCGATTCCGCCCCTGAACGAGGAGCGCCGCAAGGAGCTGTCCCGTCACGTCCACAAGATGACGGAAGAGGGCCGCAACCACGTGCGCGGCGTGCGGCGCGATGCGAACGACAAGCTGAAGAAGATGCTCAAGGAGCACGAGATCTCGGAGGACGACGAGAAGCGGGCGCTGGCGGACGTGCAGAAGGCCACCGACGAGCACATCAAGGGCATCGACGACCTACAGCAGAAGAAGGACACCGAGCTTCTGGGGAAATAGATTCAGAAGATGTCAGAGCGCGAATCTCGAGATCTGGAGATGTGGCGATCCGGCGATCGATCGCACGATGTGCCGACCTCATGATCTATCTGAGATGTTGACCGTCCTGGCCAGATAGATTGGCCAGATCACTAGATAGATCACCAGTTCGTCCGCTCCCACGATCGAAAGCCAGCTCGCCACATCTCCACATCTCCAGATCACCAACTGCAAGAAGCTATCTTTATGTCCCACTTCACTCACCTGGCGTGCGCCGCCGCCTGCGGCGCCGGCCCGTTCGACCCGCGCGAGCGCCATTTCCTCTGTCCGTCCTGCGGGCTGCCGCTGTTCGCGCGGTACGACCTCGCCGCCGCACGCGCCTGGTCGCGGGACTCCCTGACGGGGCGCGCGCCGAACATGTGGCGCTACCGCGAGCTCATGCCCCTGCTGGACGGGGATGAGCCGGTCACCCTGGGCGAAGGCTTCACGCCCCTGCTGCATGCGCATCGGCTCGGCGCCTCGCTCGGCCTGAACCGGCTCTTCATCAAGGACGAGTCGCTCAACCCGACCAACTCATTCAAGGCCCGGGGGCAGTCGGCGGCGATCACCCGTGCGAAGGCGCTCGGCGCCACGACCATCGCGCTGCCGACGGCGGGAAACGCCGGTAATGCGGCCGCCGCCTACTCCGCGGCAGCCGGTCTCGCCTGCCAGGTGTTCATCCCGCGGGACGCGAAGCAGCCGTTCGTGGACGAGTGCCGGCTGTACGGCGCCACCGTCACGCTGGTGGACGGCCTCATCACCGATGCAGGTCGCATGGCGGCCGAACAGGGAAAGCCCCTCGGCTGGTATGACGTGTCCACGCTCAAGGAGCCCTACCGCGTGGAGGGCAAGAAGACGATGGGCTACGAGCTCGCCGAGCAGTTCGGCTGGCGCCTGCCCGACTGGATCGTCTACCCCACCGGTGGCGGCACGGGGCTGGTGGGCATGTGGAAAGCCTTCGACGAGATGGAAGCCATCGGCTGGATTCCGGCGGGCCACCGTCCGCGCATGGTCTCGGTGCAGGCCTCCGGCTGCGCCCCCATTGTCCGGGCCTTCGAACAGGGGGCGGAGAAGGCGGCACCCTGGGAGAACGCCCAGACGGCCGCCGACGGGCTCCGCGTACCGCGCGCGATCGGCGACTTCCTGATTCTGGACGCGGTGCGTACGAGCGGCGGGACCGCCCTGGCCGTGCCGGATGAACAGATGGTGGACGACATGCTCGCCATCGGGAAGCACGAAGGCGTGAGCGTCGCGCCCGAAGGCGGCGCCGCGCTATCGGCGATCCGGCGCCTCGTCGCCGACGGCCGCATCGGCGCCGACGAGACGGTGGTGCTCTTCAACACCGGCGGCGCCCTGAAGTATCTGGACGTCCTCACCCGGTAAGAACACCGGGACACCACGGAGGCACGAAGCACCGGCACGGAAATGCCCAATCCTCCGTGCTCCCAGTGTTCCTTCGTGCCCTTCGTGCCCCTTCGTGCCCTTCGTGGTCTCTTTACTCGCCGAACGAGATCCCGATGGCGCGGGCCGTGGTGAGCAGGTCGTAGATCCGTAAGCACCGTCCGCGTCTTGCCGACGACGTCGGCCAGCGGCACGGGCATGATGTCCGGGGGATGGTTCGCGACCATCTTCCCGAAGCTGCCGCGCTGGAGGAGTTCGACGGCCTTGCCGCCCAGGCGGGTGGCCAGCACGCGGTCGAACGAGGTCGGGCGCCGCCGCGCTGCAGGTGGCCCAGCACGCACGACCGCGACTCCTTGCCCGTCAGCGCCTCGATTTCCGCGGCCACCAGGGCGCCCACGCCGCCAAGGCGCTCCACGTGTCCCGCTCTGGGCCGGCTCGAGGATGGTCTTGGCGCCACCGATCGGCGTGGCGCCCTCGGCCACCACCACGATGCTGAACTTCGCACCCAGCCGCTCGCGCGTGCGGAGGTGCTCGGCCATGCGTTCGATGTCGTAGGGAATCTCCGGCATCAGAATCGCGTCGGCCCCGCCGGCGACGCCAGCGTGCAGCGCAATCCAGCCCGCGTAGCGGCCCATCACCTCCACGACCATCACGCGCTTGTGCGCCTCGGCGGTCGAGTGCAGGCGGTCGATGGCGTCGGCGGCAAAGGAGACCGCCGTATCGAAGCCGAAGCACGTCGTCGCACCGACGATGTCGTTGTCGATGGTCTTCGGCACCCCGACGAGCGGGAATGCCCTTCAGGTAGAACTGGTGGGCGATGGCGAGTGTGCCGTCGCCGCCGATGGCCACCAGCGCATCCATGCCCATCTTGTGAAAGGTTTCGACGACCCGATCGGAGTAGTCCACCTTCCCGTCCGGCGTGTCGGCCGGGTACTCGAAGGGGTTTCCGTGGTTGGTCGTGCCGAGGATGGTCCCGCCCAGGCGCAGGATGCCGGTGACGTCGTTGGGGGTCAGGGGCCGCGTCCGGCTGCTGTCGAGCAGGCCGTCGAAGCTGTCTTCGAGGCCGACGACTTCGATCTTCGCGTTGCAGGCCGCCTTGACGACGGCCCGGATGACGGCATTGAGGCCCGGGGCATCCCCGCCGCCGGTGAGGACGCCAATCTTACGCACAGCCATGTGCCGGCACTATAGCATTCGGGTGTAAAACGGCCGGGCTTGAATCGTGCAAGCTTGTGCTACGCTAGAGGCCAGTTTTGCCGTGGGGCATCCCAGCCCCCCGGACCGTTTCAATCCAAGCTTCTCCCCTACCTCGTGAAAGGACGTTTGTGATGGTGGTGTGGGCAAGCAAGGCACGAGGATGGACCTCTGGGCTGGGGGCCGTGCTCCTTGCGGTTGTGTGCGCGCAGGTCCTGCGCGCGGCGCCGGCGACACCGGTGCTCTTCAATCCCGTCGTGGCCGGGCCGCGCGTCACCCTGTCGTGGACGGGCGTGGCTGGCGCCACCGGCTACCGCCTCGGTCGGCCTCGCCCACCACCGAGGGACTGGCCTACGTCGTGGGGCCGGTGACCACGGTCACCTTCGACTCGCCGTCACGTCGGCACCGGTTACGTCCGCATCCAGTCGTTCGACGCCACCGGGCTCAGCGCCCCGTCGAACAACGTGGTGCTGACGGTGACGACGCTCACTCCCGTCCCGGCGGCTCCGCGTGAATCTCCGCGCGTCGCTCAGCGGCGCGACGGTCAATCTGGGCTGGGCTCCCTGCGCCGGGGGCGGTCCGCCCTCGGGTGTGATCCCGGAGGCCGGCACGGCCCGGGCGCCGCCAACCTGGGCGCCATTCCATTGCCGCCCACCACCACGTTCAGCGTGCCCGGCGTCACGCCCGGCACTTACTACGCCCGCGTGTATGCGGTGAACGGCAGCGGCCGGAGCGCCCCGTCGAACGAGGTGCGCATCGACATGCTCGGAGGCGGCGGCTGCACCGCGCCGCCCGCGCCGGCACTCTCGGCGTCGGTATCGGGCACGACCGTGTCGTTTGCCTGGACTCCGGCCGCCGGCGCGTCCACCTACCCGGCTCGAGGTCGCAACCACCCGAGCGGCCCGGCCGTGCTGTCGGACCTGCAGCCCGCGGGCGCGACGAGCCGTGCGTATCCGAACGCGCCTCCGGGGACCTACTACGCCCGCATCGCGGCCATCATCGCCTGCGGCGCGCAGACCATGTCCGGTGAGGTCGGCCTCACCGTCGAGGCGCCGCCGCCGGGCAGCGGGCCGCGCACGCCAAACCCGCCGCCGGGTCAGCGTCTGCCGCTGCCGAACATGTCGTCGGTCGTGGACGCCATCGCGCGCGAGTATCCGGGCGACCTCCGGAACTCGTGCGGCAACCACACCTGGCTGTTCCGGCTCGTCCAGGAGCTGCGCCGCTACGACACGCGCTGGGGGCTCAACTGGAAGCGCGGCCGCGTCGGCGACCTGTCCGAGGACATCGTCAACTACAACTTCGGCTCCGAGGCCGATGAAGGCACGACCAACGTGTACATCATCGACGTGATCGGCGGCCACTGCGGCAGCAACCCGAGCCCGGCGTGGCTCGACCAGACCGAGGCGACCCGCCAGGCGGGCACCATCGGCCGCTGGACGCTGCAGCCCTACCTGGCCGCCGGCGGCCAGCCCTGATCCAACGGACGCTTCGTCGGCAATTCGGCAACGGTGAACACCTCACTCGGCAACGGTGACACGGGGCGTGTGCCACGCCCCCCTGTGAAAGGACTGACGATGGTGAAGTCGAGACTCTCCCCCGCTCGATGGGGGACCCTGGCTCTCGTGGTGGTTCTCGCAATGACAGCGGCCAGCACGCGCACGCGTGCGGCCGAAGCGCCGGTCATGAACCCGGCGGTCGTGCTCGGCGCGAGCGTGACGCTCTCGTGGTCGGCCGTGGCCGGCGCGACGTCGTACCGGCTCACCGCGGGCATCGCCCCGGGGATGCCGCTCACCTCGTTCGTGGTCGGCAACACGACGACCGTGACCGTTGCCGCTCCCGCCGTCGGCACCTACTACGTCCAGGCGTTCGCCACCGACGTGGCGGGTGAGAGCGTCGGGTCCAACGAGATTCCCGTGGTGGTGACGAGCCTGTTCACGCCGCCGGCCGCGCCGGTCAATCTCGCTGCCTACGCCAACGGCCGCGCCGCGCTGCTCACGTGGGACCTCGGCGCCGGCGGCGGCGCGCCCACCAGCCTCGTGCTGCACGCGGGCACGTCGCCGGGCGCCAGCGACGCGGGCGTCTTTCCGCTGGCCGTCGGCTCGCAGCTCTCCGTGCCGTCGGTGAACCCCGGCACCTACTACCTGCGCCTGTACGCCGTGAACGCGGGCGGCGCCAGCCTGGCCTCCAACGAGGTGCTGTTCGACATGCCCGTCAACGGCGCCTGCTCGGCGCCACCGGCGCGCGCCTTCACGCCGGCCGTGTTCGGCCGCTACGTCCAGCTCAACTGGGTGGGCGTCCCCGGCGCCGCGGGCTATCGCCTCGACGTGGCCACGTCGCCGGGCGGACCGCCCAGCCTGACGCAGGGGTTCGCTCCCGGCACCACGCGACTGACCGTGAACCAGGCCCCGCTGGGGGTGTTCTACGGCAAGCTCACCACCGGCTTCTCGTGCGGCTCCGAGACGACGGGCCCCGAAGTGGCCATCACCATCGACGGCGCCCCGCCGGCGGGACCGCGCACGCCGAACCCGCCTGCCGGCCAGCGCCTCGGCCTGCCGAACATGAGCTCGCTGGTCAACCAGGTGGCCAACGAGCGCCGCGACCTGCTGCTGCAGTCGTGCCGCGAGCACGGCGGCAACAACCGCTGGCTGTTCGAGCTGGTGCGCCGTCTCCGCGGTGTGGACAACCGCTGGGGCCTCAACTGGAAGCGCGGCAACCGCGGTGACATGTCGCAGGACATCGTCACCTACAACTTCAGCTCCGACTCCGACGAGGATACGACCAACGTCTACATCATCGACGTGATCGGCGGCCACTGCGGCAGCAACCCGGGCCCGAGCTGGATCGACCAGACGGAAGCCACGCGCCAGGGCGGCACGATCGGCCGCTGGACGCTGCTGCCCTACCTCGACGCCGGCTACCCGATCGTCACCGATCCGCAGTAGCCGGGCGCGCGTCCGGGATGGCCGTCCGGCCCTCCCGGGCCTCATGCTCATCGAGGGGCCGGCCCGTCTGGGCCGGCCCCGTTTGTTAGAATCGAAGGGCACTCGCCGCCCGCATTCCTTCTCATGTCCATGCCGTCCATCCGGCTCTGCCTCGCCCTCCTCCTCGCGCTCACGGTCGCCCGTGCCGAGGCCCAGCCCGCTCCTGCGTTCATCGATGCGGCGGATGCCGCCACCATCGTCGTGCGGGGGACCGTCACGGGGCTCACGGCGCGCGCCGACGCCGGCGCCATCTACACCTACGTTGCGCTCGACGTGGACGAGGTCTGGAAGGGCTCGCTGTCCTCCCGCACCCTCGTTGTGAAGCAGCTCGGCGGAACGCTCGCAACGCTCGGGCTGGCCATCCAGGATCAGGCGAGGTTCGAGCCGGGCGAGTCGGTGCTCGCCTTCCTCGGCGTGCGGCCGCGCGATGGCACCCTCTACACCGTGGGGCTGGCGCGCGGGAAGTGGCGCGTCCTGCCGGACCTCGGCGGAGGGCAGTCCGCGGTCCGTGACACCGAGCGCGTTCGACTCGACGGGGCGGCCAGGCGCGCCGTCGCGGCGTCCCGACTCCACGCCGAGGCGTTCACCAGCACCCCGCCGGAACTGCGCTCGACGCCCCTGCCTTCACCTACATCCCGACGAGCGAAGGTGGCCCGGCGCGCTGGCACGAGGCCGACGACAACGCACATCCCCGTGGACTACCAGTCGATTCCCGGTGACCTGCCGGGCGGCGGCAGCGCAGCTCGACGCCGCGCTGGGCGCGTGGAACGCCGTGGGGTCGCGTCTGCAGCTGGACCGCGCCGCCACCGGAGGCGCCACCTGCCCCTCGTCGGGCTTCACCGGGAACGGCCGCATCGGTCTCTACTGGAACGACCCCTGCAACGAGATTGGCGATGGCGATCCGCTCACCTTCGGCGTGGGCGGCGGCTTCTTCACTCCCGGCTTCCAGAAGACGATCAACGGGGTGGTCTTCAACAAGTTCCTGCAGGGCCTGGCCATCCTGAACAACACGGGCCCCCACCTGACCACGGCCGCGTGCCTGCAGGACGCGGTCACGCACGTGCTGGGCCACGCCGTCGGCCTCGGACACTCGGGCGACTCAGGCGCGGTGATGTCCGCCACGCTGCGCAGCGGCTGCTCGTCTGGATCCGCTGGACTCGCCTCGGACGACATCGAAGGGCTACGGTCGATCTATCCGGCGGTGCCGAGCGGCGGCTCGCCGCCCAACCCGCCCACCGCCCTGACCAACAGCGTGGCGCTCGACACGGTGACGCTCTGTGGACGCCCGCGACCACCGGCGGCCCTGCGGACAGCTACATCATCGACGCGGGCAGCTCGCCCGGCGCCACCAACATCACCAGCTTCCTCTCGAACAGTCCCGCGACATCGACGATGGTCAGGGCCGTGCCGCCGGGGCTCTACTACGTGCGGGTCCGCGCGCGGAACGCACTCGGCATCAGCGGGCCGTCACCCGAGACGGCCGTGACCGTCGGGCCGTGCGAGGCTCCCGGACCACCGACGAACTTCGCCTACAGTGCCGCCGACGCGCTCGTCACGTTGACCTGGACGCCGCCGGCCACGGGCGTCGTGCAGGGGCACACGCTGTACCGGCTACTCGCCCGGCGCCTCCGACGCTCTCGTCACCTCGCTTGGGCCAGCGCCGGTGTTCCAGGCCAACGCGGCGTTCGGCTCCTATTTCGTCCGGCTCGCCGCGCGGAACTCGTGCTCGGTCGGACCGCCCACCGCCGACCTGCAGGTCACCGTCGCGCCCTGCACGGCCGCTCCCGGCGCGCCGACCGGCCTGGCCTACACCCGCGCCGGCAGCATCGTCACCTTGACGTGGAACAACCCGGCCGCCCCAAATCTCCCGTCGCGGTTCGAAGTGCACGCGGGCTCGTCCACCGGCGCGTCGGACCTGCTGGTGTTCACCACGACCGGGAACGGCACCTCGTTCCAGGCGGTCGCCCCGCCGGGGACGTACTACGTGCGCGTGAAGGGCGTGAACAACTGCGGCCCGAGCCTGGACTCGAACGAGATCGTGGTGGTGGTGCCGTAGCCTTCTAAATTCAGAATTCTGAATTCAGAAGTCAGAAGGACGTCTCGCGCAGACCGACATGCAATCACCTGATGCGACCGCTGGTTGGAGCGCTCGTGCTCGTGTCCGCGCTGACCGCGGGCACGCTCGCGCAGCATCGGCGCTCGCGCAGCAGTCGGTGCTCGCGCAGCATCCGCCGCCGGCGCAGCAGGCGGTCCCCGCGCCGACCTTCAACCACGACGTCGCGCCCATCCTGTTCGAGCACTGCACCGGCTGCCATCGGCCCGGCGAAGTCGCGCCGATGTCGTTCCTCACCTACGAGAGCGCGCGGCCCTGGGCCCGCTCCATGCAGCGGCAGGTCACGTCCCGGCAGATGCCGCCGTGGGGCGCGGATCCGAAGATCGGGCACTTCTCGAACGACCCCAGCCTCTCCGCAGAGGAGATCGCCACCATCTCGCGCTGGGTGACCGCCGGAGCGCCCAGGGGCGACGGTCCGGCGCCCACCGCACCGGCCTACGCGGACGGCTGGCGCATCGGCACACCGGATCTGGTCCTATCAATCCCCAAGCCCATTGCGATCCCGGCGTCGGGCGAGGTGGACTACCAGCACATCGAGATCCCGACGCGGCTGCACGAGGACCGCTGGATTCAGGCAATCGAGATTCGGCCTACCAATCGCCGTGCCGTCCACCATGCCCTCGCGTTCGTGCGGACGCCGGACCTGCCCACGCCGCCGCCCGTTCCGCGCGGCGACGGCACCAGCTGCAACGACGACTTCTGCGGCGACATCGAGCAGCACGACGCCCGGATGGGGCCGATCCTGGCCGCGTCGGCCGTGGGCACGAACCCGGAGATCTACCCGACGGGCACCGCCAAGCTGCTGCGCGCTGGCTCGGTCATCACGCTCCAGATCCACTACACCCCCTACGGCGAGGCGTCGACGGATCAGATCGGCGTCGGCATCGTGTTCGCCAAGCAGCCGCCGCGCATCCAGTTGCGCATGGTGCCGTTCTCAAGCAGGGCTTCACGATTCCGCCGCGCGCCCCGAACCACACCGTCGAGATGTCGCTGGAGTTCAAGAAGGATGCGTCCATCTGGAGCATCGGCCCGCACGCGCACCTGCGGAGCAAGAGCTGGCGCTTCGAGCTCATCGACCCGGACGGCCGTCGTCAGCCCGTCCTGTCGGTGCCGCGCTTCGACTTCAATTGGCAGCTGGTCTATCGCCTCGACGAGCCCATCCGCGTGCGCGCGGGCAGCCGGCTGCACGCGGTCGGCGTCTTCGACAACTCCGCGGCGAACAAGGGCAATCCCGATCCGAGCGCCGAGGTGCACTGGGGCAACCTGACCAACGACGAGATGCTCTTCGCCTCGATCGTGTACAGCCTCACGCCTCCGAAGCGCCAGTAACCTCACCGAGCTGCGCGTGTCCGCTGCCGGACGCGGCTATCCAATCCACGCGTGGAACGTGTAGTCCCCGCGGACGTACTTCGCGCCGACGGCTTCGTAGATGCGGACCGTGGCCACGTTGTGATTCTGCGTCTGCGTCTCGGTGACGTCGCCGGCCTCGAAGTTCTCCATCGCGAGGTGTCGGATCAACCCCGCGTAGGCGCCCGGCCGATCGCGGCGGCAGGCGCCGAGGCTCCCCACCCAGAGCGGCGTGCCGCCCACGCTCGACGCGGGCTCGACGCGCCGCGTGCTCGCCCAGCCATGGATGCTCCCCTGCCCGTCGTCGGCGACGACGACGCGATCGGCCATCCGGCCGGTGCAGCATTCCCTCGCCCACTGCAGGTAGAACGCGTCACCGCGGTCAGCCGGCAGGTGCGGATCGAGCTGGAAGCGCCCGCGGAAGCCCCGATACGCATCGGCCGAGATGGCGAGGATGGTATCGACGTCTTCAGCCGCCATGGGACGCACGCGACCCACCTCGCGCACCACCGTCGGCGGCTCCTTGTGGGGATGCGTGAAGTAGGTGACCAGGGCGTCCATCAGGCGGAAGTCGGCGCCCTCGAGGGCCTGGACGGCCTGCAGGTCGGCGGCATCCACGCGAGCCGCGAGGTGCTGCAGGCCGGCGTCACGACAGGCGGCCAGCAGCCCGCCCAGCGCCTCGCGCACCAGCGCATCGCCGGCGTGCGGCGAGCGCAGCATCTCGTCGATGCGTCCCATCCGGACGCCGAAGAAGTCCGTGTCCCAGGGGAGAGGCCGACAGGCGGCCACGACTGCGGCGTCGCCCGACGTGGCGACGACCGCGCAGGTCCCGGGCGCAGTCAGCGTGCGCTCGACCTCGGAGCGGAGGATCGCGGACTGTTTCGCGCGGGACCAGACGCGGTAGGCCCGGTACCGCTTGAACGGGCACGCCTCCACCAGGCCGTGCACGAGGGGCACATCGGCGTCTTGGCAAGGTCGGACGGCCACGAGCGGTTCATGATACCGCCTTTGGTAGAATCGACCGCGCCGCCGCCATCGGATCTCGTACCGGTGTGCGGCCGGCCCGCCTGCTGATGCCGCGCATCGCCGTTGTCGTTCCCGTGTACCAGGCCGAGCGCATGCTGGGCGACCTCGTCGCCGAGCTCGTGCCGCGCCTGTCGAGCCTCACCGAGGACTTCGAGGTCTGGCTCGTGGACGACGGGAGCACGGACGAGAGCTGGCGCGAGATCGGCCGGGCCGCGGCGGCGGATCCGCGGGTCCGCGGGATTCGGCTGATTCGCAACTTCGGCGAGCACGTGGCCATCTCCGCCGGGATCGATCGCGCGGACGCCGACTACGTCGTGATCATGGCGTGCGATCTGCAGGACGATCCCGCGGCCATTCCGGCGCTCATCGCCGAGGCCGACGCCGGGGCGGATCTCGTGCTGGTGCGCCGGATGAACCGGCGTGACGCGTGGATGAAGCGTGCGCTCGCCCGCCTCTTCTATGCCCTGATCTCGCTCCTCTTCCACGTCCACTACGACTACCGTGTCGGCAACTACCGGTTGCTGACGCGCCAGGCGGCGGCCTACTTCCGCCAGCACCGCGAGCGCATGCGCAACGTGAACGCCATCATGGCGCTGATGCAGGTGCGCACCGCCTACGTGGACGTCCCGCACCGCCCGCGCCGGCACGGACGGAGCACCTACACGCTGGGACGCTCGACGCGCATGGCGCTGTCGGTGATCGTCGGCTACTCGGACATCCCGCTGCTCGTCTCGGGTGCGTTCGGCGTCGTGCTGGTGGCCGTGGCCGTGCTCTGGGGGCTGTGGCTGGCGGTGGCCCGGCCACCGGGTGGTGCCGGGCTGTCGGGCGTCGTGGCTCTGGTCGCCGGCATCGGCGGCCTGGTCCTCATCAACCTCGGGATCGTGGGCGCCTACCTGGGCCGCGCCGCGCGCGAGGCCAAGGACCGGCCGATGTACTTCGTCAGCGACTCGTGCAACGCCCCCCCGGACGCCGGGGCCTGAACCCGCGACGCGTGCCCGCGCGACCACCACGACCGAATCCCGCGTATCTGGTGTAAGATATGAAGGTTCTGGCCGTGGGCGGCTAGCTCAGCTGGGAGAGCGCCGCGTTCGCAACGCGGAGGTCGGGAGTTCGAGCCTCCTGCCGTCCACCAATCTTCCCCACAATTTCACGCGTTTCCCAATCGGGTTGGCCATCTTCGGCCGGCTCGGCGCCCCTCGTGACGCGGCGTGATCAGTTGCGCTCTCGACACGCAGGGGTTCGGTCGGTGATCGCGTTGCCCGCGTAGAATGGGTCGTGCTCGATCCGATGCCCGACGACCGCCGGACGCTGGCGATGACGGTTTCCCGTCTGGATCGCGTGCGCCCTGCTGCTAGTGGAGTTCGTCGTCGAGTTGTGCTCCAGGACGCCATGAGCGTCGACTTCGCTATCGGACTTTCCTTCGGCCCGACCATAACGTGTGGCGTCCACGGCCTGCGCCATCTTCGCCAGATCGAGCGACCGGCCCAGGAACCGCGCCATGCGGTCCGCCTCCGTGCCCGGCGACGCGACGACCCGCGCGTAGTCCAGCCAGAGCGTGGCGAAGCAGTCACGTCGGGCGACGAAGCGCTCCACCTGCGCAAGGTGCTCTTCGTACACCGCACGCATCCGCGCGTCCGCGGCGCCGCGCGCCTCACCCCGGGATTCGAGCATCGCGTTCTGTGAGGCCAGCACCTCGTCGAGATCGCGGCGCATGAACACGACCTGGTAGTCGTAGTCCTCGGGCAGGTGCGTCAGAGGGCGAGACCACCTTCACCGCCCGCCCGCGACAGGCCGCCAGCCACGCATGATCGCCCACCCGGTCCAGGCCCTTCACCGACTCCAGTTCCAGATACCCGCGCGGGTTGCTGTCGTCGGCCGCGCGCGCGCCATCGCTCGCCACGGGCACGCCGCCCGCCTGCAGCATCTGCATGGCGAGCGAGGTGCCCGAACGGGGCAGGCCGGACACGACGATGATCGGACGTCCGCGGCGCAGGCGGCGGAGGAAGGAACCGGGCGGCATGCGGGTTGCCAAACCGGGGCGCGCCGCCTAGAGTGGTCGCAGAAGGTTCCTGACCTCTTGCGTCGCCCTCTCCTCGGGCTGCGCCCGCGTTGTCGGCCCTGCTGCTGATCGGCAGCGCCGAACCGGCCCTAGCATACATCGGCCCCGGCGCCGGCTTCGCGCTGGTCTCGTCCGCCTTCGTCCTCCTCACGACCTTCCTCGTCGTGGGCTTCACGCTCCTCGCCTGGCCCTTCCGCGCCGCGTGGCGCGCCATCACCGGCCTGGCTCGGCCCAAGGCCTCCATCGCCTTCATCGTCGTCGGCCTCGACGGGCAGGACCCGGTCCTGACGGATCGATTCCTCAAGGAAGGCATCCTGCCCAACTTCGCGGCGCTGAAGGACGAGGGCTGCTATCGGCGCCTCAAGACCACGTTTCCGTCGGTCTCCCCCGTCGCCTGGTCGTCGTTCAGCACCGGCTCGCATCCGGCGCGGCACAACATCTTCGACTTCCTGGACCGGGACCGGCGCACCTACCTCCCGATGCTGTCGTCAACGCGCATTGGCAAGGGTGTGGAGCGCTTCCTGAAGCTGGGTACCGCATCCCGCTCCAGCCGTGGAGCTGCGGCTGCTCCGCCGCTCGAAGCCCTTCTGGACGATTCTCGGAGCACCGCATCTGGAGCACGATCCTGCGGGTCCCGATCTTCCGCTCGACAACTTCTACGGCGCCGAGCTGAGCGCCATGTGCGTGCCGGACCTGCTCGGCTCGCAAGGCACGTTCCTCCTCTACACCACGCGGACGGCCGGCCGGGCTTCAAGGAAGGCGGCTGCTGGGCAGCACGTCACCGTCGAGGGCGACCGCGTGGCCACGACGGTGCAGGGCCCCGAGAACACCTTCATCGACGGCAACCCGCCCCTGACGCTGCCGTTCGTGCTCACGCTGGACCGCGCCGCGCGTCGCATCGACGTCGAACTGGGAAGCGCGCGCCTGACGCTCGAGCCCGGCGTCCTCACCGACTGGGTTCCGCTGGCCTTCCCCGCCCTTCCCGGCGTGACCGTCAGGGGGCTCACCCGGCTCCTGGTCACGGAGATGGACGAGCACCTGTCGCTGTACCTCGCGCCCATCAACCTGGATCCCGAGTCGCCGGCCATGCCCATCTCGCACCCGGCCTACTACGCAACGTACCTGGCCAAGCGCGTGGGCGCCTTCGCCACGCTTGGCCTGGCCGAGGACACCTGGGCGCTCAACGAGGGCGTCACCGACGATGGGACGTTCCTCCAGCAGACCTACGACATCGACCGCGAACGTGAGGCGATGTTCTTCGCGTCGCTGGACCGCCTGCGGTCCGGCGCACTCGTCTGCGTGTTCGACGCGACCGACCGCATCCAGCACATGTTCTGGCGTGACATCGACAAGGGGCACCCGGCCGGCCGCGGCCGCGAGGCCGCCCCCCACCGCGGCGCCATCCGCGACCTGTACCGCCACAACGACGCGCTCGTCGGGCGTGTGCGCGCCCGCCTGAAGCCCGACGACGTGTTGATGGTGATTTCGGACCACGGGTTCAGCTCGTTCCGGCGCGGCGTCAACCTCAATCAGTGGCTGCTCCGCGAGGGCCTGCTCGTCCTCAAGGACGGGGCGGACGGATCCGCCGAGTGGCTGCGCGACGTGGACTGGAGCCGCACGCGGGCCTACGCGCTCGGGCTCACCGGCATGTTCCTCAACCTGCGCGGACGCGAGGCCCAGGGCATCGTCGAGCCGGGCGAGGAGGCCGCGGCCCTCAAGCTGGACATCATCCGCCGGCTGCACGGCCTCCGCGACGAGGCGCTCGATGCGATTGGGGTCAACGAGGCCTTCGACACGGGCGCGCTCTACCAGGGGCCGTACCTGGAGAACGCGCCGGATCTCCTCATCGGCTACAACGCGGGATACCGGACGTCGTGGGACTGCGCCACCGGCGTCGTCGCGGGAGCGGTCTTCGAAGACAACCTCAAGCCCTGGAGCGGCGACCACTGCATCGATCCGCGGCTCGTCCCGGGCGTCTTCTTCTGCAATCGCACCATGACGGAGCCCGAGCCGGCGCTCATCGACATCGCGCCGACCGCGCTCCGCCTGTTCGGCGTGGAGCCTCCGGCCTACATGGACGGGCGTCCGCTGGCGGGGCTGGCGTGAGATCCCTCGCGCGACTCCGCTGGTCGTTCGTCGTGCTCGGAGCCTGGATCGCCATGGGCTGCGGCGATCCTCCGCCGTCGTCCGGACGCCGAGTCATCGTGCTCGGCTTCGACGGCCTGGACTACGCGCTCACACGCCAGATGATCGACGAGGGCCAGCTTCCCGCATTCGCGCGCCTGGCCGGCACCGGCGGCTTCGAACCGCTTGCCACGTCCATCCCGCCGCAGAGCCCGGTGGCGTGGTCGTCGTTCATCACCGGGCTCGATCCCGGCGGCCACGGCATCTTCGACTTCGTGCACCGCGATCCGCAGACCATGCTGCCCTTCCTGTCAACGACGAAGACCGAGGGCGACGAGCACGCCATCGGCGTCGGATCGTGGCAGATCCCGCTCTCGGGCGGCCGCGTCGAGCTGCTGCGAGAGGGGCGTCCGTTCTGGGACGTCCTCGAGTCGCACGGCGTGCCCACGACCATCGTCCGCATGCCGGCGAACTTTCCACCCTCCGGCACGGCCACCCGCGAGCTGAGCGGCATGGGGACGCCAGACCTGCTGGGCACCTATGGCACGTTCGCCTACTACACCTCGGAGCCCTACGCCTTCGTCGGCCAGACGCTGTCGGGCGGCGTGGTGAAGGCCGTGCGCGTGCGCAGCGGTGTCGTGCGGGCGACGCTCCAGGGGCCGGACAACCCGTTCCGCAGCGCCCCCGAACCCGTCGAAGCGCCCTTCGAAGCCCGGCTCGACGACGCCAGTCAGTACGTCAAGCTCGTGGTCGGCGACGAGGAACGCCTGCTCGCCGTCGGTGAATGGAGCGACTGGTGCCCGTGCGCTTCCCGCTCGCGCCGACGCAGACACTCGGCGGCCAGGTCCGGTTCTTCCTCAAGGGCCTCGACCCGTTCTTCGAGCTGTACACCAGCCCCATCAACCTCGATCCGCTCGACCCGGCCATGCCCGTCTCGACGCCGGCGGACTATGCCGCACGCCTGGCGGACGCCACCGGACGCTTCTACACGCAGGGTATGCCCGAGGACACCAACGGCCTCAAGGCGGGTGTCCTGTCCGAGGACGAGTTCCTGCAGCAGGCGCGCCTTGCGGGCGACGAAGTGCTTCGCCAGTACGACGTCGTCCTGAACGGCTTCACGGGCGGCTTCCTCTTCTACTACTTCGGGAACGTCGATCAGGTCTCTCACATGCTCTGGCGGGCGCGCGACCCGGGGCACCCGGCGTACGACCCCGCGCGCGATGCCCGTCACGCCCACGTCGTCGAGGATCTGTATCGCGGGCTCGACGCGGTCGTGGCGCGGACCCTGGAACGACTGGGGCCGGACGACCTGCTGGTGATCATGTCGGATCACGGGTTCACGTCGTGGAGACGCTCGTTCAACCTCAATAGCTGGCTGCGCGACCAGGGCTACCTCACGGTGCGCGATCCGAACCTCGCGGACGACCCGGGGCTCTTCACGAACGTGGACTGGACGAAAACGCGTGCATACGGCCTGGGACTGAACGCCCTCTACATCAACGTGCGCGGGCGGGAACGCGACGGCATCGTGGATCCGGCCGACCGCGCACGGCTGGCCGGAGAGATCGCGGCCCGCCTGCTGGCCGAGCGCGATCCGTCCACCGGAACGGCCGTGGCCACGCGCGTGGACGCGCGCGAAGCGGCCTATCACCTGGCGGGATTCGACGCCGTGGCGCCGGACCTCATCGTCGGGTACGCGGCCGGCACGCGGAACTCGGACGAGTCCGCGCTCGGCGGGCTGACGGCTGCCGTCCTCGCCGACAACACCAGCGCCTGGAGCGGCGACCACTGCATGGACTACCAGGCCGTCCCCGGCATCCTCCTCTCCAGCCGTCCGCTGAGGCGGCCCGCCGCGTCCATCCAGGACCTGGCCGCGTCCATCCTCGCGGAGTTCGGCGTCGGCGACTTCCCCGCCGGCGCCACGGAGCACTGACATGTTCGGATCGGGTATCAAGCTGGACAAGGCGCTGGTGGCCCGCCTGAAGCGCTACGCGGACCTCGCCGGGTACTCCTCGGTCGACGAGTTCATCACCCACGTGCTCGAGAAGGAGCTGGCCAAGTTCGAGGGCTCCGACTCGGAAGAAGACATCAAGAAGAAGCTCAAGGGGCTTGGCTACATTTCCTGAGCAGGCGCTGGCCTGGGTGAACGGCCTGCTCGTCGCCGTCTTCGACGGCGTCTTCACCCTGCTGGGCCCGTTGCCCCCGCTCCTCGGGGTTACCGCCGTGTCGGTGATCACGGGCGTGGCCATGCTCGGCGTGGTCGCACGCACGTCGGATCAGTCCGCCATGGCTGAGGCCAAGCGCCGCATGCAGGCGGGGCTGCTCGAGGTCCGCTTGCTGAACGACGACCCGGCGGCCGTCCTGCGTGCGCTCGGCGACTTGCTGCTGGCAAACCTGCGCTACCTGCGGCTGTCGCTGGTGCCCCTGGCCTGGATGATCGTCCCTATCACGCTGGTGATCGCGCAGGTCCAGTCCTTCTACGGATACGACGGGCTGGACGTCGGCGCACCCGTCCTGCTTTCGGTGGATGCCGCGCCCGAATCGGCCGCGGCCGGTCATGAGCCGCTCACGCTCGACGCGCCTCCGGAACTGCGTCTCGACACACCGGCCGTGCGACTGCAGGAATCGAACGAGGTGATCTGGCGGCTGGTGCCCACGGCGGCGGGCTCTTACGCGGTGACGTTTCGCAGTGGCTCACGCACCGCAACGAAGCAGATCGAGGTGGGCACCGGCATCCGGCGGCGCTCTCCGCGCCGGGGCGCCCCGGCGCTCGTGGACCAACTCCTGTATCCCTCGGAGCCTCCGCTCTCTGCCGACAGTCCGGTGACGCGCATCGGCGTTCCCTATCCGGAGCCCGGACTCGACGTGTTCGGCTGGCGCGTGCACTGGCTGGTTGCCTTCGTCGTCCTCTCGACGGTCGCGGCCTTCGGCTTCGCCCGGCGCTTCGGCGTCGTCCTCTGACGTCTCCGCGCCGGCTACGGCGCGGTTGAGGCCTGGCGCTCGTACACGACGCGCCCGTTGAACACCGTCGTGTCCACGACGACGCCTGTCGGCGTGCCTGGCGGCTCGGCCACGATGTCGCCGGCCAGAACGACGATGTCGGCCAGCATGCCGGCGGCGAGCTGTCCCTTCCGCGAGTCCTCGAACGAGGCATAGGCCGGCCCGCTCGTGTAGGCCCGAATCACGTCGCCGACCGGCATCGCCTGGCTGACGCCGCCCGGCAGGCTGACGCGCGTGGACGCGAGCCAGATGCCCTGCCCGGCCTCGAGCGGCGCCACGGGCCAGTCACTGCCGAAGGCCAGGCGCCCTCCGGCCGCCTGGATGCGCCGCCACGCCCACGCCCGCGCGAAACGCTCGGGACCGAGGTTGTCGGGCCAGGGGCCGTGTGGCTGCTCCATGTTCATGTCGCCGAGGGCCACGTGCATCGGTTGCTGCGACGCGATGACGCCGAGCGCACCGAAGCGGGCGACATCGGCCTCGGCAATCGCCTCGATGTGCTCGATGCGGTGGCGCCGTCCTCGAGCGGGCGCGGGGTTCACCGCTGCGGCGTGCTCGAACGCGTCCAGCGACGCCCGGATCGCGCGGTCGCCGATGGCGTGAATCTGGACCTGCCATCCGCGTCGATCGAGCATGGTGACGAGCGTGGTCAGCACCTCGGGCGACATGTTCATGTCGCCGCGGGCCGCGACGCCGGTGTAGGGCTCCAGCATCGACGCCGTGCGGCTCTCGATCACGCCGTCGGCGAAGATCTTCACGATGCCGAGCTTGAGCACCGGGTCGTCGGCGAGTCTGGCGCGGTCCGCCTCCCATCCTTCCACTTCGGGCTCTGTCGTGGTTCCCGAGGCGGAGAACGCCAGGTAGCTGCGCACCTGGAGTGCACCGGCGCTGTAGGCAGCCTCGAAGATGGGCAGGTCCTCCTGGGCGTCGCCGGCGTTCTGGATGCTCGTGATCCCGAACTGGTTCGCGTGGCCGATCGCGGCGTCGAGCGCCGCTCGCCGATCCGCCACCGTCGGTACGGGCATCACCGCCCGTACGAGGTCCGCGGCGGACTCCTTCAGGTGCCCCGTCGCCTCTCCTGTCGCCGGGTCGCGAACGATGGCCCCGTTCGGAGGATCGGGCGTTTCACGCGTGATGCCGGCCGCCTCCAGGGCGCGTGTGTTCACCCAGATGCTGTGGCCGTCATAGCAGCTCATCACGGCGGGGCGAGCCGCCACCACCGCGTCGAGCTGCTGGCGCGTGGGGGACCCGCCCGGAAACGGTGCGTAGAGCCAGCCGCGCCCCTCCACCCAGCCGACACCCGCATGCGAGGCCGCGAACGTGCGAATCGCCGCCTGTACCGCGTCGAGCGCCGTGAGCCCGGCCAGATCCACCTGCCCGAGTGCGAATCCGCCGCCGATGAAGTGCACGTGGGCGTCGTTGAAGCCCGGAGCAACGGTCCCGCCGTGCGCGTCAACGAGGTGCGTGTCGGGGCCTCGCAGGGCTGACACCTCCTCGTTGGTCCCGACGCGCACGATCCGATCGCCCCGCACGGCCACGGCCTCGGCCATCGTTCCCGCCGCGTCAGCGGTGAAGACGCGCCCGTTGAGGATGACCAGGTCGGCCGGAGCCGCGTCGCCAGCGGCCGGGTTCTGCGGCCCGGATGCCCCACACCCCAGTGTCACCGCCAGGGCCAGTACCGAGCACACACATCGCGTCGATGTCACCATCCGGAGCCCTCCGCCGCACTCGCGGACGAGTCGGCGCGCGCAGTATACTCCCGCCGTGAACGTCGCTCCGGTGGACGCGCCGCTGACGCACTATCGGCGGGTACTGCCAGGCGGGCTCGTGATCGCGTCGGCCCGCCCGGAGCATGCCGAGGCCCTCGAGGCGCTGCAGCGAGTCGTCTTTCCGACCCTTGCCGACGATGAGCGGTTCAAGGCGCCGCACTATCGGCGGCACCTCGAGCTCTTTCCCGAAGGTCAGTTCGTCGGGCTCGACGGCAGTCGCGTCGTCGCCGCGACCGCCACCATCCGGATGCACTTCGACTTCGGGCACGTGGACCACACCTTCGCCGACATCCTGCAGGGCGGCTGGCTGACCTCGCACGTGCCCGCCGGCGACTGGTTGTACGGGGCGGACCTCGGGGTACACCCGGACTACCGCGGGCGAGGTCTGGCCGGCGCTATGCGCCGCCCGCCAGGAGCTGGTGTGGGCGCTCGGCCTGAAGGGCCAGGTGACCGCGGGCATGATGGCGAGCGCGGCTTCGGCGCCGTGAAGGACCGCATGACGGCCGAGGCGTAAGCACGCCGATCTGGTCGCGGGGCGGCTCACCGATCCCACGCTCTCGATGCAGCGGCGCGTGGGTTTCGAGTTCCGGGGGCTGCTGCAGGACTACCTGAACGATCCCGTCTGTGACAACTACAGCGTGCTGATCGTGCTGGACGCCGACCGGGACGTGCCCGGTGCCCGGCGCCCGGCCGCACACGCCGAGGAGCATCCCATGGCAGCCATCACGCTCACGACCGAGGTGCCCGGACCGAAGAGCCGGGCCCTGCTGGCCCGCCGCGCGGCGTCGGTTCCCACCGGCCTCGGGAAGGCCACCGATGTCGTGGTCGAGCGGGCCGAGGGCGCCCTCGTGCACGACGTGGACGGCAACACGTTCCTGGACTTCGTCGGTGGCATCGGTGCGCTGGCCGTGGGCCATTGTCCGCCGGCGGTCGTGGACGCTGTCCAGGCACAGGCCGCGCAGCTCCTGCACATGGGCTCACTCGTGGGCACCTACGAGTCCTACGTCCGGCTGTGCGAGCGCTACGAACGAGATCACGCCGGGCTCGTTCGCCAAGAAGACGCTCTGGCCAACACCGGTGCCGAAGCGGTGGAGAACGCCGTCAAGGCAGCGCGGGCGTACACGCGGCGCCCGGGCGTCATCTGCTTCGAGGGCGGCTATCACGGACGCACGCTCCTCACGCTGAGCCTGACCAGCAAGTACAGCCTCTTCAAGAAGCCATGGGCCTTCGCTTCGGAGATCGTGCGCCTGCCGATGCCCAGCAATCTATCGCCGCCTCCCCGACGTGAGCGCCGAGCGAGGCCGTGGACTGGGGGATCCAGCAGCTCGAGCAGGCATTCACCGCCCAGGTCGACGCTTCCGAAGTCGCGGCGATCATCATCGAACCGGTGCAGGGCGAGGGTGGGTTCGTCCCCGTGCCGCCGCGCTTCATGCAGCGCATCCGCGAGCTGTGCGACCAGCACGGCATCGTGATATGATCGCCGACGAAGTGCAGTGCGGCTTCGCCCGCACCGGAAAGCTGTTCGCGCTCCGAGCACTACGGCCTCGCCGCCGACATCATCGTGACTGCCAAGTCCCTCGGCGCCGGCATGCCCATCAACGCCACGACCGGTCGCGCCGACATCATGGACGCCACCCACGTCGGCGGCATGGGCGTGGCACCTACGGCCGGCAACCCCGTCACCTGCGTGGCCGCCATCGCCGCGATCGAGATGCGCCCCCCGCCTTCCTCGCGCATGCGGAACGCGTGGGGCAGGTGCTGCGCCAAACCCTGCGGAGGGCTGGCAGGCGACCCACCCTCTGGTGGGTGACGTCCGGGGACTCGGCTCGATGATGCTGATCGAGCTGGTCACCGACCGCGCCGCCAAGACACCGGCCGCCGACGAAACCCTGGCGATCGTGAAGGGCGCCTTCCAGCGTGGGGTCATTGCGATGCGGGCGGGACTCTTCGCCAACGGCATCCGCTTCCTCCCGCCGCTCACGATCACGGAAGCACAGCTGGTCGAAGGGCTCGCCGCCGTGGAGGCTGCGCTGGCCGAGGTCGAGGCCCGCGCGGGCCTGTCGCTGCAGCACGCCTGACGGATCGGGCGCGGATGACAGAGCGCGCGGACTCGATCGTGCACAACGCGGCGGTGTGGGCCGGCCCCACGGCGTCCGCGCACACAGCGGTAGCGATGCGCGGTACCCGGATCGTGGCCGTCGGTACCGATCACGAGGTTCTCAACCTCCGTGGCCCGGAGACGCGTCTGGTGGACGCCGGCGGTGGCACGCTCGCGCCCGGGTTCGTCGATGCGCACGCCCACGTCTGGAAGATCGGCCACCTGCTCACCACCCTGCTGGACGTGCGCGGCGTGACGAGCCTTGCCGAGCTCGCCATGCGCCTGCGCGCACGCGCCGCTCAGCTCCCGGCCGATGCGTGGGTGTCGGGACGCGGATACAACGAAGCGCTGTTCTCCGACGGACGGGGACCCACGCGCGCGGATCTGGACGCGGTGGAGGCGCACCGTCCCGTCGTGCTGATGCGCACCTGCGCCCACATCGTGGTGTGCAACTCCGCCGCGCTCGCGCGCGCCGCGATCGGCCCCGCGACCGAGGCCCCTCCCGGCGGCGTGATCGACAGGGCGCCGGACGGCACTCCCACGGGCGTCCTGCGCGAAACGGCCATGGGGCTCGTCCTCCGGCACGTCCCTCCGCCGACGCCAGGCGAGTACGCGGCGATGATCACCGCCGCCCTCCGGCACCAGGTATCGCTTGGCATCACCGCGACCACCGACGCGGGCGTGGCGCCGGACCTGCTGGCGGTGTATCGCCGCATGGACGCCGACGCGGCGCTCCCCTGCCGCGTCAACGTCATGGCGCTGCGCATGATCGACGGCGGCGGTCCCGTCGCGCTCCCGGAGGCGCCGTCCGTCACGCCGCGGCTTCGCGTGGATACGGCCAAGTTCTTCGCGGACGGCGGATTGAGCGGCGCCACGGCCGCCCTGGGCATGCCGTACCGCCATGCAGACACGCGCGGGGTCCTGCGCATGGAGGAGCCGGCGTTTCTCGAGATGGCCCGCGACGCCCAGGCACGCGGCTGGCGGCTGGCCACCCACGCGATCGGTGACGTGGCCATCGACCAGGTGCTGCGCGTCTACGAGGCCCTTGCGCCGAGCCCGGTCCGCCACCGCATCGAACACTTCGGCCTGCCGGATGCCGATCACCTTCGCCGTGCGGCGCGCCTGGGTGTCATCGCCGCGCCACAGACGATCTTCCTCCACGCCCTGGGGCGCAACTTCCGGCAGTACCTTCCCGACGCGCTGCTGCCGCGCACCTATCCCGTCCGCGCCATGCTCGACGCGGGCGTGACCGTTGCCCTGTCCTCTGATGCACCCGTGGTCGCCGACGACAACCCGCTGGCGGGGATCGCGGCAGCGCTGCTCCGGCAGGACGCCTCCGGCGAAACGCTCGCGCCCGAACAGGCCATCTCGCTCGATGAGGCCCTGCGCGGCATGCGGCGAAGAGGCGGGGCCGTCGCGTCGAGGAGACGAGCCGGAACAGGGCCGCCTGGCCGCCGGCCTGCTGGCCGACGTCACGCTGCTGTCCGCTGACATCCGGTCGACCGCGCCCGAGGAGCGGCTCCGCGACGTGCGGGTCCGCGAGACTGGGTGGACGGTCAGTCCGTCTTTCGGAGCTGACCGCGTCGCACGGCCAGGGAACGGCCGTGCCCGTCCGTGGCGTGCCCCCACGGTCCACCACGGAACGGGCTCGGTGCCGGCCGGCGTCCTGCGGCGCCGCCACGCCGCAGGCGCGGCCTGGCTGGGTTGGTGCGGGACGGGCGGCGATCGTTTCAGGGCCAGCGTAAGATTCCGGAAGCATGGACTTCCACTTCCAATGCATCGACGGCGCCTGGGCAGATGCCGAGGGCGGCGGCACACGGGACGTCATCGATCCCGCCACCGAGTCCGTTGTCCGCACCGTCCCGTTCGGCGATCGCCGTGACTGCCGCGCGGCCATCGAGGCGGCAGCCCGTGCACCTTCCCGTCGTGGGCGGGTCAGACGACGTATGCGCGCGCGGCCGTGCTCCTGCGTGCGGCGGGACGCATGCAGGAACTGGCCGACGAACTGGCCCGCCTCACGGTGCACACCCGAGTCCGGCACAAGCCACGGCCCAGGCCCGCGGCGAATGGCTGATAGCGCCGACCTGTTCGAGTGGTTTGCCGAGGAAGGGGAAGCGCGCCTACGGCCGGACCATCCCCTCGCGCGTGCCTACCAAGCGCATGACGGTGCTCCCAGCCGCTCGGCGTCGTCGGCGCTCGATCACGGCGTGGAACTTCCGCCTACAACCCCGCCCGCGCGTGGGCGGCGGCGCTTCACCGTCGTGGGACGGGCGTCAGGTTCACGCCGCTCACAGCCCATGGCGATGACCGAGATCCTCGCCGAGGCCGGGATCCCCGCGGGCGTCATCAGCCTCCGTCAACGGAGACCCGGACGGCATGGGCGAGATGCTGGACCACCCGTCCCTGCGGAAGATCCACTTCACCGGGAGCGTGCGCGTCGGGAAGATCTGATGGTTGGCGCTTCGCGCACCGTCACCCGCCTGTCGCTGGAGCTCGGCGGCAATGCGCCGGTGATCGTGCTGCCCGACGGTGGACCTCGATCTGGTGACGGCGGGGGCCGTGGCCAGCAAGTTCCGCAACAACGGCGGTGTGCCGTCGCGCAGCGCTTTCTGGTCCACCGGCGCGTGGCGGACGCGTTCGCCGACGCGGTGTCACGCCGCGCCTCGGGACTGAAGCTCGGCTCCGGCCTCGACGCCGACGATCAGTCGGCCCGCTCATCCAACGCGCAGCAGCGGGACCGCGTCGAAGCGCTGGTCGGCGAGGCCGCCGGCGCCGGCGTCGGTGCGCACGGAGGCCGCCGGCCGGCGTCGCTCGAGCACGGCTACTTCTTCGAGCCAACCGTGTTGTCGGGCATCCGTCCGGAGATGCCCGTGTTCCAGGAGGAGATCTTCGGCCCGGTCATGCCGGTCATCGCCTTCGACGAGATCGACGAAGCGCTGGCGCTGGCCAATCGCACGCCATGCGGACTCGCCGCCTACATCTGGACCAACGACCTGCGCGCGTCGATTGCGCTGTCGGAGGGCTGAGTTCGGCATGGTCGGCATCAACGAATGGGCGCCCCACGCCACCGAGGCGCCGTTCGGCGGCTGGAAGCAGAGCGGTCTCGGACACGAGAGCGGCGCCGAGGGCCTGCGGGAATATCTCGGACGAAACTCGTGTCGATCCTCAACTGACGGACGTTGCCCGAGATCACCCTCGTTTCCGCGTGATTCCGGTTGTTGAGGAAGTCGACTGCGTCGGCGTCGCTAAAGCCGGTGTTCACGAGCATCCGCACGGTCCGCGAATCGAGCCCACCTGTAGCGACGCCAGCGGATGTCGCTCAGTTCAAGCGGATGGCGTTGAACGCCTGGCTGGGAGCTGCGGCGTATTAACGCACGGACGCCGAAACTGGTGCGCGCGGCTGTTCCGAACCTCGAGACTCGTCAGGTTGCCCTGTAGGTCAACCGACGAGTTGTTCGTGTTCAGTCTGCAGCGCGGTGACGCTGCCCTGCAGTCCGACGTGGCTGTTGGTCGTGTCCCGGATGGACAGGAATCCGCATTCGAGACGCGCAAGGCCACGGTGCCGCCCGTGTTATTGGAGACCGGGACTGGGGCGCGCTCGTGGCAGTCACGATCGTCGCATCGCCAAGGCCGATGAAGGACACCCCGATGCTCTGGTCCACGGCACCGGCGGTCACCTCGACGATGCCGCCGCATCCTGCCACATTAGCGGAGCCATCCACATCCCCCACGCGGAGACGCACGTTCGACTTGGGGTCAGCGGCGTGCACGTCGACGTTCCCGTGGCGACCTCGCGTTGCTCTCACGATGTGGCGCCCCGAGGTCGATGTCCACGCTGATCGGGAGCACCGTGGAACGCCGGCGCTGCAGCGCGGCGGCCGGGGGCGGGGAACTGCTTCATCGTCGGCGAGCAGTTGCGCCTCGGCAATGGGCCTGACGAAGTCGCGGGTGACGCCGGCGAGTGGCGGTGCCGCGGACGAGCGCGGGTTCGAGCGTCGACGTCGAGAGAAGAAGAAGGAAGTCGCCGAGCGTCGGCACGACCGCAATCTTGGGCGATGCCGACCTCGCTCGGGTTCGACGCTCGTCGCGGTGACAACGCATTGCCGAACGTCCCGTCGGACGTGAAGACGCCGGCCGCCGTGATCGCGCCGCCGCCGCTCACCGTCCACGTCACGCTCTGGTTGGCCGTGAACTGCCGGCTCGAGCGGTGCGATGGTCGTCTGCGACGGCGTCACGACGACACCGCCCGTCGTGCGCGTGATCCGCGCGGTCGCCGCGAGCGGCGCCAGGCTGAGGAAGGTACCGCCCGTCCACGAACGCGGCCGTCGTCGAACGAGATTGCCGGTGTTCGGCGTGAAGGTCGTCGTAAACGTGCCACTCGCATCGGTCAGGCCCACCCGCTGCGCGGGGACGCCCCGGTGGCGTCGACCGCCACCTGCAGCGACGGCGTCGTGGCCTGACCGTTCGTCAGCGCAGGCCGGCGACAACCGACATGGCTGCCGGCGTGCCGACCTGCACCGTGCCGAAGACGTCGTGGACGCGATCTCGGCCCTGACGCAGAGCAGCGACAACACCGACGGAGGATCGGGTCGTGCAGGTACCAGTGCGCAGTGGGATCGGCGCGGGAATCACGAGCACGGGTACCCAGGTTGGCGTGCTGCAACAGTTGATAGTCCCACGCCAGGTCCTGCAGGCGGAGGACCTCCTCGGCCGTCTCGAGGCTCGGTGCTGCCAGGCATCCCCTTGCAGCGTCGCCAGGTGCGCGCAATCCGTCGGCGATGAGCGTCTTGCCCCGGGCCGATTCCGCGCGCGCCACCGTGTCCGTGCGCGCGCCCACACCAGGCGTGCGAAGTCCCACTCGCTTTTTGCAGTCGGTATCGCGAGGAACAGTGCTTGCGGATCCGCCACGGCACTTCGGGCCGCCGGGTCCACGTGGGTGGCGTACCTCTGCAGGATCGCCTCGAGTTCGGCCGGCGAGGATGCCGCCGTGGTGCGTCGTATTCGACGGTCGGCTGCCCCGCCGTCTGCTGCGGCCAGCGTCCGACGCGTCGGAATGGCGACGCCGAGTGCATGAAGTGCCGGATGACCCCGGCGACCACCGTGCCTTAGGCCGCCCCCGCCGGCGTCGGATCGAGGCCCACGCCGGGCTCGTCATGCCGATGCCGAACCAGCCGACGGCAGGGACGGTGCCTGCCGGCGTCACCGTGAGTGTGGCCAGGAAAGTACCGCGAACTGCAGCCGTCCGGCGTCGCCTGCACCGCGGACATGCTGCAGGCCGCCCGGAGCGCCCGTGATCGAGATAACCGGTGTGAGCGTGATATCGGTGGGCCGGCTGAGGGCGCCTGCCGGGATGTCCAGCGTGAACACCGTCCCTTCGGCCGAGGTCACCGCGACCGAACCGCCATGCGGTCCGACGACGACCGCGCTCGCACGCCCGGCATCCACGCTGATCGACGCCGGGGGCGCATGCACCACCTCGGCGAACCGCACGCCGACGAGGTCGCCGGCATCGATCCGATCGTCGTTCAGCGCGCCAGCCCGCACCACCGCGAGGAACAGACGATAGGTGCCCGAGGGCTCGGCGCCGGACCGGATATGCCGGCAGATCCGGCACGACCACGACTCCGGGCACGAGGACAATGCCCCGATACAGCGCCCGGAATCGTCAGCCCAGCCGCGCGGACGTCGCGCGCGCCGAAGCCACGATGCTGTCGCCGTCCGGCAGGATAGCGCCGAAGAGCACATCGACGGCGACGGGAGGTCCCGCGTAGGTCAGACCCCGGACTCGCTGTCCAGCGTCATGCCACGATCCGACGAACGCCTGATTGACCGACAGGTGCAGGGTCACCGCCCCCGCGGGTGCACGGGCGCGGCCCATGAGACCACTCACCGCCACCAAGGCGACCACGGCCCCTCCCCACACGAACCATCCTGTCCATCGACGCGTCATGGCACCCCACCACCCTTCACTGGAAGTGGCGCGAAACCTCCGTCGGCCCGTCGCTGGCGACTGCCAGGGCGCATCGAACCGCCAGCCCTGCGCGCCACCCCCGCAGGCCACTCCGCGTAGAATCGGCCAGCCAGATGGCCGACATCACCGACCTCCTCCAGCGGTGGCAGGACGGCAATGCGGGCGCCTTCGACGAGCTCATGCCCCGTGTCTACGACAGGCTGCGCGCCCTGGCGGCGCGGCTCCTGCGCAATGACGGCCTGGTCATCTCCTCGACACCGGCGCCCTCGTCCACGAGGCCTACCTCCGGCTCGTGGACCAGACACGCACGTAATCGTGGAGCGGGCGCGCACACTTCTTCGGGGCTGCCGCCACGATATTACCGGCATCCTCGTGGATCAGGCACGTCGCCGGCTTGCCGACAAGCGGGGCCGGCGCCATCCACGAGGACATCGACGTCGCCGTCCACGCTCTCGGTCGAGCCGAACCTCGACGTGCTCGCCGTGCACAGGCCCTCGGCACTTTGCCGACTTCGATCACGAGCTCTCCGGCTCGTGGAGTTACCGCTACTTCGCCGGGCTCACGCTCGACGAAACCGCCAACCGTGATGCAGGTGTCGCCCCAAACGATCAGCCGCGACTGGACGGTGGCGCGCCAGCTGTCGCGCCGCACGGGCGGAACGGAGGCCCGGGCGCGCCAGCCGGGTTGCCTGATGGATCGCGCCGCGCTGGGCCATCGTGAAGGCCGAGTTCACGCACGCGTGCGGCGCTTCCACCGACGCGCGCCCCGCGGCCCTGGCGGACATGGGCGCCGACATCGGCGCCGAGGTCGCCTCCTGCTCGCGGCGCTCGATCGGGCCGATGCCCGCTGGACGGGGGCGCATCGGGCCCGTCGCCTCCATCGGCGATGCGGCTCCGCCGCGCCATCGGCCCATGGCGCGTGCTCGATGCACGCTCGGTCGCGGCGGGATGGGCGTCGTCTACCGGTGCGACGCCAGGGCGGACGACGTGGTCCTGCGCGCGGCCGTCAAGGTGGTCGCCGGCGTCGCCGACAGCAGCGACGTCGCTCGGCCTTTCCGTGCGGAGCGCCGCATCCTGGCCTCACTTTCGACCATCCCGGCGTGCCCGCCTCCTCGACGGCGGCACCACCGACGACGGACTGCCCCGTATCTGTTTTTGCGCTCGAGTAAAATGCCGGTGACCGACTACGCGGCCACCCACACGCTCGACGTGCGTGCGCGCACTGGCGCTCTTTCGACATCGGCGACGCGCGGTCGCGTTCGCCCACCGGCGTCTGGTGGTCCATCGCGACATCAAGCCCGGCAACATCCTCGTGGCCGCCCCGCTGACGGCACGCCGAAGCTGCTCGACTTCGGCATCGCGAAGATGCACTGTCAACCGAAGGCGAGGAGGCGGGGAGGCCGGCGACAGTGACCGCGCGCGGCGCAAATGACGCCGGCCTACACGCGAACGGAGCTGCGCGATGAGCCGGCGGCAGCCGCCTCCGATATTATGCTCGCTCGGGCTCGTGCTCTTCGAGCTGTTGACCGGTACTCCGCCTTTTGCGTCCGGCTCGAGCCCCATCGACGCGGCACAGGCGGGCTCGAGCGCCACTCCGCGTCCGTCGACCGCGGTGCTGGGACGTGACGGTCCGCTTTCGCCGACGTCCGCGGAGCGTGCGCGTCTGGCTCCGAATCCTGCGAGGCGACCTCGACACGATTGTGGTCACCGCCACGGCGCTCGAGCCCGCGCGGCATGCGCGAGCGTCACCGCGCTGTCCGGCGGATCGACCGGTATCTGGCCGGCCGGCCCATCCGCGAGCACCTCGCGCGCCGAGAGCGTCGGCTATCGCGTCCGGAAGTTCGTGGCCCGCAACCGGCTGGCCGTGGCCGCGACGGCTGTGGCGGTGCTGGCGCTCGTCGCCACCTCGGCAATCGCCGTGCGTCAGGCGCAGGTGGCCACCATGCGTTTCGAGCAGGTGCGCGACCTCGCCCGATCGCTGATGTTCGAAGAGCTCCATGACGCGGTGGCACCGCTGCCGGATTCGCTCGACGCGCGACGCCTGATTGTCGATCGCAGCCTGACCTATCTCGACGCGCTGGCGGCCGATGCCCTTACGAGCGGGCGAGGACATTCAACTGGACGTGTCACGCGGGTACTGCGACTGGCATCCATTCTCGGCGGCGACCTGGGGAACAGCGGCACAGGCCAGACCGGCAGGCGCTCGCTGCGCGCGCACGCTGCAGGCCGTCGGCGTCGCGCGTGGTGCCGTGGCAGCGCACCCAGGCCAGCCGCGCGCCGGGGCCCTGTCCGGAAAAGAACACGCGCTCGAGGCTGCCCCGCCAGGCCTGCACGACCTGCGCGGCGACAGCGCGGCGGCGATCGCGGCCGGCGAGGAGGCGATGCAGATCGCCGGCGCTCTCGAGCGAGTTCCCCGCAATTCCGCCTACGCCGCCAGTCTGGCCTCAGCCGCGCAAGACGGCGGTGGCGGTGTTCTACGGACCGTCCCGGTCGCGGGTTGTCCCTCTTCCATCAGCGCCGCCGACCTCGAGCAGGCCCTGTTCCGCGACGCGCCAGACGACCCCGCCAGACAGCTCGGGCTGTCGGCGGCGACACCTCTGGGCGTGGCCCTGGGTGAATCCGGCGACTACCGAGCGGCGGGCTCGACTACGCGAGGCGCTCCGCCTCGACGAACGACTCGCCCGCGAACCAGGTCGGCCCCGTGCCGACGTGGCCGACGACCTCCTGCAGCATCTCAGGTGCTCGCCCGGATGAAGAGGCGCGACGAAGTGCCGGTGCTGCTGGAACGAGTCGTTGCGGCTGCGCCGCGAGGGTAGCGGCGGCACAGCCGCGGCAACCTCGCCACTGTCCGCGTGGGGTCGGCGCTCGTCGTCTGGCTCGCGATGGTCCAGGCCGGCCTGCCGCAGGGGGAAGGCGATCGAGCCGGGACGCGAGGCATTGGCCATCCTCGAGCGCGTCTGGGACGCAGACCAGCAGAACACGCGTCGGCCGCCCGAAATGGCTTTCTTCGCCTGCATGGTTGACCTGAGCGGCGTCCACCTTGCGGATCGTGCATCCGCCGAAGGCTGCGAAGGCTGGCCAGGCGCGCCGTGGCGTTTGCCGACGCCCGGTCCGGCGCCCTTGGCCGAATAGCGACGTCCATGCCGGCTTGCGCGCGCGACGGCTGGCGGACCAGTGCCGTCAGTCCCGCTGAGCGCGCGCCGGGCTATCGCGCCTCCGGGGCGCGCGCTGGCGCGCTGACCTGCCTGCAGCTGGCGAGTCGGCGGACGGCGGAATCGGCTCGACGACGACCATCGGGAACCAGGTGCCGCCGCGACCCCGACGCTGCGTACCGGTGATGTGGGCGATCGGCCCGGAGCGCTGCACCGCTGCGCTCTCGCCGGTCCCGAGCGTGACCTCGACGCCCTCGACGCTCACCGTCAGCGCCCCGTCGGGACGTGCAGGACCTCGCGCGTTCCCGGAGGATGTGCAACGGCGTCGTAGCCATCACGCGCACCGACGCGCCAGTCCCACAGCTCCACGGGGATCGGCCCATCCGATGCCCGCCAGCAGACCGGCTCGACTCCCGCGCGCCCGGCCCTGCCACAGCCAGGCGACCTCGTCGGCAACCACGCGGCGCACCTCGGGCTCCGCCGACGATTCCACGAGCCGCAGCAGCGTGCCGAGTGCGTTCGCCAGCTTGCACAGGGTCGCAATCAGTCTGGCGCTGCTCGATCTGCACGAAGCATGCCTTGCTGAGACCCGCCCGGCGCGCCAGTTCCGCCAGCGTCCATCCCCGCCGGCCACGCCACTCGCGAAGATTGCGGGCCAGGGCCACCTCGATGCGGCGCGGATCGTTCATGCAGTCATTATAGTGAACCGAAAGTCCGATTTGGTAGAATCCGCGCGATGACGCTCGATGACATCGTGGTCTCCCCCGAAGGTGTCGGACCACGACCGCGACTTCGCCGTGCTCGCCGCATGCCACGAGGGCTGGTGACCGGAGGCATGTCGAACGCCCGCTCGGAGTTGCTCTGCTGGCCGAGGAAGGCCGACGTACGGTGCCGGGTACGCCGCCCGGGCCACACCCGCACATCGCCGCCTGGCACGACGCACGCTACCGCGCGTTCGGACAGAAGCCGCAGCGGACACCGCGCCCTCGGTGACGCGCTCTGGCGCCGGGCCGCCGGTCCGGGACTGCCACGCCTCCACTGGCTCGTCGACGTCTACAACGCCATCAGCGTCACCTGCGCTGCCCGTTGGCGGCGAGAACCTCGAATTTCGTGGGGCCGCTGCGCCTCGTGCGCGCCCGCGGCGACGAGCCCTTCGACACCGTCGGGGCGGGGAGCGTGTGGTGGAACGTCCGGGATCCGCGCGAGGTCGTCTGGGCCGACGACCTCGGCGTGACATTGGCGCGATGGAACTGGCGCGCCGAGGATTCGCACGCCTCGAACCCGACACGGTGGACGCGCTGTTCCTGCTGGAGCGCGGCCCCCATGTCCTCGACGCGCTGCACGCTGCCGGCGATGCGCTGGTCGCAGAGATCGGGCGCAGTGCCCGGCGGCGCTCGTCGCCACGCGACGCCTCCGGAGCCCGCCTGAGCCGATGACCTCCCCTGCTCGCGCTCATGGCCGCGGCACTCTACGGTGCGGCCGACTTCCTCGGCGGCGTGGCGACGCGCCGTGCCACCGTCGTCGGCGCCGTGAGAAAGTGCGTGACGCAGGCTGCCGGCTGGCGTGCTTCGCGGCTGCGCTGCCCTTCTTTCCCGCCGCCCAGCCCACGACCCCGGACCTGGCGTGGGCGGCTGTTGTCTTGCCGGCTGCGTCGGCGTCACTCCCTGTACCTCGGTCTCGCCATCGGCCCGATGAGCGTCGTCGCGCCAGTCACCGCGGTCTGCTCCGTCATGGTGCCCGTGGTCGTCGGGCTGGTGCTCTGGCGAGCGTCCCGCCGCCCTCGTCGTCGGCGTCGGACTCGCGGTGGTGGCGATTGGCCTTCACAGGCCAGGCCCCTGCGCCTGTCGCACCGGAGACCACGGCACGGGCCACGCCCTCACGACTGGGACGCGGCGTGCGCGTGGCGCTTGCCTCCGGCGTGTCGATCGGGATCTTCCTGGCGGCGCTCGGCCAGACCGGGCCGTCGGCGGGCCTCTGGCCGCTCGGCATCTCTCGGCTGCTGTCCACGATCGTCTTCACGAGCGTCGCCGGCGACCGGCCCGGCCCGCCGGCGTGCTAGCGCGCGGCGCTCGCGCCAGCTCTGGTCTGCAGGGTCCTCGACATGGCCGCCAACGCTATGCCTGATCGCCGTGCGTCAAGGGTTCGCTCGGTGTCGTGGCCACGCTGGTGTCGCTGTATCCGGCGAGCACCGTTCTCCTGGCGCGCCTCGCGCTGCACGAACGACTCGGCCCGTGGCAACGCAGGTGGGCGTCGCCGGCGCGGTCGTCGCCATCATCCTGATCGTCTCAGGAGTAGGAAACCACTTCTGAATTCTGACTTCAGAACTCTGAATTCGAAAACGGTTGCGTCGATCGCACCGCAGGCCACGATCGACGGAGAAATGATGAGCTCGGTGGAGAAGCTTCCTCGATGATGAACGGGCCAGCAGGATGTGATCGCCTGAGCGGTCGTCGCAGCCCGGCAGCCGGATAGGTCATCAGGCCACGGGCGGGGCACTCACGCTTCAGGCGCTCCCGGGGGAGTCGGGCGGCCGCGGGAAACGGCTGCGCCGTCGCGCGGTCGCAGTTCCACCGCCCAGAAGAGCCCGCGGCCCGCACGTCGCCCACGTGGGGATGGGCGGCGCCGAACGCGCAGCCATCCGGATGGCGGCGAACGACGCCACGCTCCCGGACGTTCGCCGGAGGCCGTCGCGTTCGATCACCTCCTGCACGGCCAGCGCCGCCCGCGCACGCGATGGGATGGCCCAGATAGGTGTGGCCATGCTGGAAGAAACCGCTGCCTGACGACATCGCCTCCACGATCCGCCGGTGCACGAGCACGGCGCCAATGGGCTGGTAGCCGCCGCCCAGCCTTGGCGATGGCCATGAAGATCGGGGATGACGCCTTCCTGCTCGCAGGCGTGCAGCGTTCCCGTCCGGCCCATGCCGCACATCACCTCGTCGAGGATGAGCAGCACGCGTGCGCGGTTGCAGACCTCCCGCACGCCAGCGAAGTAGCACGGCGGCGCCGTCGTCGCACCAGTCGTGGCGCCGCCGACGGTCTCGGCGACGAAGGCCAGCACGCTCTGGCCCGGCGGCCACGATCGCTTCGTCGAGTTCCGCCACCAACTGCCCATCGCGTCCGGCGTCTCACCGGACCGCATGCCCCGGTACATCGAACAGGCCGACGCATCAGCAACGGTTCGTAGTCGGCGACCGTCTTCGTTTCCGCCGACCGCGAGCGCGCCCAGTGTGTTGCCGTGATAGCTGTGGCGGCGCGCGATGAAGCGGCGGCGGCCGCCCTGGCCAATCTCGACGAAATGCCGCGCCATCTTGAGGGCGGTCTCGTTGCTTCGGATCCGCCGCTGACGAAGTAGACGTGGGCGAGGCCATCCGGCGCGCCTCGCACGAGCGTGTCGGCGAGCGCTTCGGCGGGCTGCGAGGTAGAAGCTCGTGTGTGCATAGGCCAGCCGGTCCACCTGCGCGTGAATCGCGTGTGACCGCGGGGTGCCCGTGCCCCGCCCGAGACACGAGACCGCCGCGCCTCCGCACGCGTCGAGTACTCTGGCCATCGGCGTCTCTGAGGAACACCCGGAACCGGAGACGGCGACGGGCGGCGTGACGTGGAGATGGCGGTGAATGACGTGCGTCATGAGGGCCGACGCGTATCCTACGCTACCGCACGGGATCGGCGGCGGGCGCGAGCCAGCCGCTGCCGGCCGGCAGGAGCCGCCGCCGAGGCCGTCGGGAAGAACGGCACCTGCTGCGTGCGGGCAGTCGGCCGGGCAACTCGTAGAGCCGGACGCGCACCCCGGCGGCGATCTCGGCCAGCGGCGGCCAGCAGTCGAGCGATCCGAATTCGCTGTGGCCGGAGAACCGTCGGCGGAACTCCCTTCCTCCCAGGGCGTCCACCAGCAGATACGCCGGCCGCCCGCCCTCGGCGGGTCGACGTCGCCAACCGGGCGCCATCGACGAAGTCATGCGGAGATGTCGCGATGACCGTAGTACCGTGACCGAGCCGCTGTGCTGCATCGCCATCACCACCGCCTCCCGGGGGCGTGGTCGCGCACCCACCGTGCGGCGGTCACGTATCGCTGCTCGCTGCGCCAGAGCCCAGGGCCGGCCCCATTCGTGTGTCCCGCACGGCCACGGCAGTGAGGCACAGCGCGAACGCGGCGAGCCCGAGGCGCGCCAGCGGCCTGCCCGCCCACCCGCCGCGAGCACGCACGACTGCGCGCCGGTGAGCACCGCCCATCCGGGCAACTGGAAGCGCAGTGCCACCACTCTGCAAGTCGCCGTGCCCCGACATGCGACAGCCAGACGGCACCGACGAGGGTGGCGCGCCACCGCCTGCGTGACCCCCGCGTCTCTCGCCGCGAACAGCACTGGCAACGCTACGACCCCGGCTGCCACCGGCCAACAATCCGACTCCACGAGCCGTACCTGCCGGCGGATGTTGCGCCCCACGAACGACCAGGCGAAGATCGTCCAGAGAGCCGTAGCCTGAGCGCAACGGCGAGCCCGCAGTACTGGTGGAGGCGCGGCGATGACGAGGCCGGCGACGGCGGCGACGGGGGCAGCCAGCGCCGCCAGCCGTCCCATCCACCCCGGAGCCGGCTCACCTCCGCGCTCACCGCCGCGATCAGCCAGACCGCGACCGCCACCAGCACCAGATTCGGACGAATGAGCAACGCCGCGCCGCCATCGGTGGAAGTCACGCTCGCATGGCGCGCGTCGCGGGCAGGTAACCGCACGAGGTTGCCATCCACGCCGCCGCCGGCACGTGCTCATGGCCCACAGCGTCTGCGGAGAGCCAGGCGACGGCCCGGGCTCGCCGCGAGCAGCCACGCAGCCGCCACGCCGGCCGTCCGGTCCCGCGCGCTGCCGGACAGCCACGAAACAGAGCCACACGGTGAGCGCGCCAAGCACCGGCGTGACCGAATGGCCCCGCCTCTCCGAACGGCACGCGCGCCAGTGCCATGAGCCATGGCGGAGGAGCCCGGCGCGGAGGGAGAGCCGTGTAGCCCAGGCGGCCGGGCACGACGGAGGGGCCGTAGCCGAGCGGCGCGACCTCCGATCCGCTCGCCGGCCACTCAGGCCGTCAACGTTTCGACGGGCCGCGAGGCCGCGCCCCGCCTGCCCAGCGCCGACTGGCTCACGTATCCGTAGCCATCGGCGCCGCCGGCCCATGGACGCCGAGTCCCAGTGCGACCACCAGCAGGGTGAGCGCCGCCGCAATGGCGCCGCCCGCGGCATGTCGGTCTTAGCCCACACCACCTGCCGCCCGCCATTCGCCGGCGGGCGCCAGCCGCGCGGCCGGCCAGCAGCGCGCGATCACCGACGGACGCAGCGCGTCCGGGACGGGATCACGCACGCCCGCCCACGCCATCGAGGAACGCACGCCACCGGTGGCCCAGACCACGAGGCCCAGGCCAGCGCCAGCAGTCCCCGCCGAAATGACGCTGGCGATCCACACGCGGCCGAGCGCCACCCGAAGGTGCGCTGGCTGTTCGGCCGGATCGTGGGGCATCCGGGATGTCAGCGGCCGCTGCCCGCGCACGACGCCGAGGCGCCCGGCGCTCTCGCGAACATCGGCATGCCCAGGCCTGCCACGCCTCGAGCACCTCACCGGACGCGGCGTTGCGCCGCTCGGTGTCGAGTCGCACCGCCTCGGCGCCGGACCCTGCCGCAGCAGTGCGCGCACCGGTTCGACGTCCGCCTCCTCCGCGCCGTC
The DNA here is from genome assembly GCA_041394685.1 of Vicinamibacterales bacterium. Classification (GTDB taxonomy): domain Bacteria; phylum Acidobacteriota; class Vicinamibacteria; order Vicinamibacterales; family UBA2999; genus VFZN01. Next base: position 134,249 of record JAWKHU010000033.1, on the reverse strand, counting down.
GCCAGGTGCGCCGCGGTCGTGGACGATCGCGGCGACGTGGCCCATTTCGGCGGCGCTGACCTTGTCGATGGTGTCGAGGTTGGTGTGGTAGTAGCGGTCGGTGAAGTGCCAATTGAGCAGCGCCGGCACACCCGCGCGGAGGAACGATGTGTGATCGCTGCCGCCTTCGTAGGGGCTGGTGCGCACGACCCATCCGGTCTCTGCGCGCGCGACGGAGCGCGACACCGAGGTGCAGGTCATTCAGAACGTGCCGCGCACCAGCGCGCGGTCCACCTCGGCTCGCCCCACTCCGAGTGCGGGTCGGGAGGGATACCCCAGACGGCGCTGGGGTCGGGCGCCTCTCGATCAGGAACGTCCTGCCGGTCTGCTGTGTCCTCGCCCGTCATGTCGAGCGACATCATGGCGAGGACGCGCGCGACGCGCGCGGGGTCCGCCGCATCCAGGTATCGCTCGCGCGAATCTCGTCGCCCCAGATCAGGGCGGATGTGCAGCGCGGGCGCAGGAAGGGTGCCGTCGGCAATCGCGCGCCCGCAGCGCGACCGCGACGGCCAGCAGGGTGCCGTTGCCGCTCGCGCTGTCGTTCGCGCCGGGCTCCTGCACGTGCGCGACGCGAGCACGACGCGGTCGTCGGGCCAGCGCCTGCCCGGAACCCGCGATCAGCGACCGGGCCGGCTGCCGGTGGAACACCGTGTCCACGGTCACGTGCACGCGCGTGGGACCGGCCGTGGTGCCTGCGCATCCGGCGGGTCGCGCGCGGCGTGGCCTGAACCCGAACGAGCGGCGCGACGCGCCGTACGGGATGCTGCCCCACTGCAGGACGTCGGGCGTCTCCTCCGGTCGCGTGTAGGGCGCCAGTTGCGTCGAGATCACCCCGGCCGCGCCGTGCGTCCTGACCGCCAGATTCCACACACTGCCGATCGGGCCACCGGCCAGGACCACGGCGCCCGCGACCGGACGGCCCTCGTAGTCGCCGGCGTCGGTTCCGCGACCGACGTCAACGAGGGCGAGCAGGGCGCCGCCCGGGGGTGTGGAGACCGAGTTGATCGCCAGCGGTACGCGGTCCTGGTCCCGTGAGAGCACGACCTCGCCGGCGGGACCATCGAGCCGCAGGACGGCGTCGCGCATCTCCCATCCCTGGCCGCTCGTCGGGATCGTCTCGTAGCGGGTGGCGATACCGGCGCCGGCGAGTTCAGCCGCAATCCACTCGAGCGACTGGTCGAACTGCGGGTTGCCCGCCAGCCGCCAGAGTGGCGCCATCCGCTGGACCAGCCGCATGGCACGATCGGCCTCGACCCTCGGCGACACGGCCTGGTAGATCCGCTCGACGCGCTCGGGCAGAGCCAGGTCGAGGGGGGGCAGGTGAAGGACGGCGGCTGGCGGCGCCTGTCGCGCGCCGCCCGCGGCCGTCAGGGCCGTCATCGACATGGCCAGCAGGGCCCCGCTCCACAGCGCACGCATGCGCCGATCATAGCCCCCTCGCGGGTGCCCGCCACGTGGCCGGCCGCGGGACTACAATGCGCCCATCATGACTCCACACGACCGGCGTCTCGGCATGGACTCGCGGATCTCGCGGCGGGACTTCCTGAACGGGGTGGCCGTTGGAGTCGGCGGCGCGATGGCCGCCGGGTTCGCACCCGGCACCGTCGAGGCGTTCCTCGCGCAGGATGCCGCAGGCTATCCGCCGGCGCTCACGGGCCTCCGCGGCTCGCACGCCGGATCCTTCGAGGTGCTGCACCGGTTGCGTGACGGCGCGTTCTGGACGACCGCCGGAACGCCCGTGGACACACGCGAGGAGTACGATCTCGTCGTCGTCGGTGCCGGCATCAGCGGTCTGGCGGCGGCGCACACCTATCGACGCGCGACCCGACGCCCGCATTCTGGTGCTGGATAACCACGACGATTGGCGGCCACGCCAAGTGCAACGAGTTCACGCACCAGGGCCGCACCTTCATCGGCTATGGCGGGACGCAGTCCATCGACAGCCCGGCGCCTTACTACAGCGCCGTTGCCAGCGGGCTCATCCGCGACCTCGGGATCGACGTCTCCAGCTACGCCACCGCGCTCGACGCCGGACTACGCACAGTCGCTGGCCTCCGGCCTGCCGTGTTCTTCGACAAGGAGACGTTCGGCCATGACCGGCTCGTCGCGGGCGATCCCCGGGACCCGGCGTTCCTGGCGGAAGCCCCGCTCACCGACCCGGTCAAACGCGATCCACGCCTGCTGACCGAGCGGACTGACCCCATGGCCGGTATGTCGATGGCCGACAAGAAGGCCCGCCTCGCGCGGATGATCTACGCGGAGTTCGTGACCCGGGAGCTCGGGCTCGATCCCGGCGCCTGGCGTACTCAGACACGAACGCACGGCCTCTTCGGCGTCGGCGTGGACGCCGCCCGCCCAGACGCAGCGGCGCTCGGCTTGCCCGGATTCGCGGGCATGGGCCTGGACGAGGCGGCCGGGCCCGGCCAGAACTACGACTCGATCCACCACGAGAGTCGTTCGAGGGCTACTACTTCCACTTCCCCGACGGCAACGCCCGGTCGCCCGGCTGCTGGTCCGCGCACTGTCCCGGCCGCTCTCCCCGGCTCGACGGCCGCCGACGTCGTGACCGCACGAGCGGACTACGCAAGCTCGACGTGGAGCCGGCGCGCCGGCGCGCATCCGCCTGAGCAGCCCCGTGCTGAAGGTGGCCCATGTCGGGTCGGGCGAGAACCGCCGGGTCGAAGTCGTCTACGACCGCGGTGGTGCGCTCCAGCGGGTCACCGGACGCGCCGTGGTCCTCGCGTGCTGGCATACGGTATCGTCCCCGCCACCCGCCCCGACCTGCCGGCGCCGCAGAAGCAGGCGATGGACTACGCCATCAAGGTGCCGCTGGTCTACACTAACGTCTTCATCCGGCAGTGGACGGCGTTCCAGAAGGTGTGCAGCGTGTCGATGCCGGGCATGTGGCACACCTCCGTCGGTCCACCCGGTAAGCGTCGGCGCCTACCACCACCAGACCAATCCCGCCGAGCCGATCGTCCTGCACCTGGGTTCTTCGTCGGCGGCGTGCAAGCCGGGCCTGCCGACACGCGAGCAGCACCGGGCCGGACGTCGCGAGCTCCTCGTGACCCCGTTTGCCGACATCGAGCGCAGCATCCGCGATTCGCTGGGCCGCGCCCCTCGAGGGCGGCGGTCTGATGCCGGCCTGGGACATCCTCGGCATCACCGTGAACCGCTGGCCGCACGGTTATGCGTACAGCATAACTCGTCTGATCCGTTCTGGCTGAACGGCGAGGAGACGCCCTGTAGGGCTCCGCCGGCCCTTTTGGCCGGATTGCCATCGCCAACTCCGACTCCGCCGCGCATGCGCCTACACCGATGCCGCCATCGACCACGGCCATCGGGCGGCGCGGGAGGTGCTCGGGGGTAGGGGGCTTCGGGGCTTCGGGGCTTGGGGGCTCGGGGCCTGGGGCCTGGGGCGTGGGGCGTGGGGCGTGGGGTGGGCCTGCGGGCTTGGGGGCCTGGGCTTCGGGATTGGGGCATGCAGCATTGCGGGCCTGGGGGCTGGGTGCCGGACGTCCTGCCATCGGCGTTCGTCCCTCGGTCCGGCCCTGCGTGGATGCCGTAACTGCATGCCAGCCAACAGGAAATGGCCGTTGATGTCCTGTAAACGTACTGATAATGCGCGCGTACGGCTGCGGTAGCTTCCCATTTTGGCGTTGCGGCACGCCTGTCATGGAGGCGGGCCTTGGAGGATCGACCGCGACGTTGTCTGCTGTGGTTGTACGACCGTGGCACTCCTCGCCGTGCTCCTCGCGGCGTCGGCTCAACGAACAACCGGTGACATCCGCGGGGTCATCACCGACGAATCCGGCGCCGTCCTGCCGGGCGTCACCGTCACCCCGCGCGGCGCCGCCATTCCCGGCGCGCGCACCAGCGTGAGCAACGAGACCGGCACGGCTCGGTTCCCGGGACCTGCCGCCGGGCAGCTACGAGGTGACGGCGGAGCTGTCAGGCTTCGGCCACCAGCGCCCAGCGCAACGTGCCGGTGGCGCTCGGCGGGTCGGCCGGAGATCGACATCCAGATGAAGCTCAGCACCCAGTCGGAGACCATCACGGTCACGGCTGCGGCGCCCGTCGTGGACTCGAGCTCCACGCAGGTGGCCACCAACTACTCCCGCGAGTGGGTGGAGAACGCGCCGGTTCGCCGGTTCAGGCCGCCCTTCGACCTCGTGAACGCCGCACCCGGCGTGAGCCCCTCCACCTCGACGAGCTCGCCGGTAAAGTCACTGGTCGGCGACCAACGAGAACATGCACTGCTGGACGGCACCGACTTCACCGCGCCGCTCACCGGCGCGGCGTGGCCGTGGCCCAACACCGACGCCATCGAGGAGGTGCAGGTGCTCTCCTCGGTGCGCCCGCGGACTACGGGGAAACCCGCCGGCGCGGTGTTCAACGTCGTGACGCGCCAGGGCAGCAATACGTTCCACGGGACGCCAACTTACTTCCAGAGCCAGGACCTGACGGGCCGCAACACCACGACGACCAGACGACGGGCTGCCCTACAACCGTGACGAGTTCAGGGATTCGACCGTCCAGCGGGCCGGTCGTGCGCGACAAGCTCTGGTTCTTCGGTTCGTATCGCGCACCAGAAGGACGCCGACTCCCAGTCGGCACCCGCTGGAGTTTCCGGCGGTGTCCTCGGCGAAGCGGTATTTCTTCAAGGTCAACTACCAACTGAACCAGAACAACCGGTTCCGCACGCCAGCAGCACGACGACTTCTACCGCATCCCGGCCGGGCGTCGGCAAACCACCGCGTTGAGCACGATCTCGGTCGAGAACGGTCAGCCACAACCCTCGCCCGGCTTCCTCTGGTCGTCGGTCCTCAACCAGACGACGGTCCTGGAAGCGCGGGCATCAGCTTCTACGGCGTGGACCACGGCGATCCGCTGGAACGGGGCTTCCCGCGTCGCCCGCCGCTACTTCGACCTCGATACCAGCCAGCCACTGGGGGCATCTACTCCTGTTTACGACGGCAAGAGCAGAAGACGGCGTTCTCGGGCAAGGTCACCAAATGCGCCGACGACTTCATGGGCGGCAGCCACGACCAGGTCGGCGTCGAGTAACTCCGGGGCTCGGCGAATACACCTACGGTTGGCGACTGCATCCTACACCTACGGCGACGTCCCGGCCTACGGCTACACGCAGCTGCCACGGACACAGGGCGGCCGCATGGCGCTCGGCATTTTCGCGGACGACACGTGGCAGGTCGGGCGCGCCACGCTGAACCTCGGCGTGCGCCACGAGCGACAACAGGCCTACTTCGCCGCGCAGAGGACATCCTCGACGCCCGAGGCAACCCGACTGGGCAGCAGTCGGCGGCCGTGGACGAAGTCTTCCGGTGAGCGTGTGGTGGCATAGCCCCGGCTCAGTCTCACCTTCAAGCTGACCGAGAGCGGCTCCTCCATCGTCAAGGCCCACTACGGCCGCTACTATCGCGGCATCGTCACCGGCGAGTTCGACAACACGACGCCGTCGGTGACGCCCCGATACCTCTTCGCGGGCACCTACGACGCGGCCGGCAATCCCGAGGACCTCGCGCTCGTGTCCGACAACTCCCGCTCACGGTCGATCCCGACCTGAAGAACCCGTACGGACCAGTACATCTTCGCGTGGGAACAGCAGGCGGGCCCCGATCTCGGCCTCTCGGTCAACTTCGTCTACAAGCGCAGCCGAGCAGCGAACGGCCTTCCCTGACATCGCTTCTGGCATCTACGACCTCGTGCCATTCTCCGCGCCGTCGAGGTCAACGTCACGCAGGTCACCAGCTGCAGAACGATCCGAGATCGCATCTTCCTTCACCGGAACGACGACCGCATGTTCTCCGCTACAAGGGCGTGGCGTTCGAAATCAGAAAGCGCATGTCGAACCGGTGGCAGGCGAACTTCGGCATCACGCTCTCGAAGTCCACGGGGCGCGAGGGCTCCAGTTCTGCCAGGTCCACGCCGCTCACGTCCCAGACAGTAGAGCCGGCATCTTCGTGAACCCAGAACGACTTCATCAACAGCGACGGCCGACTGGTGGGCAGCCGCCCGGTGGTGGTGAAGACGCAGTTCATCTACCAGTGGCCGGGCAACGTCACGACGTCGTTCAACTACCGGAGCCAGAGCGGCAAGCCCGTGATCGAGGAGGTCCGCATTCCGAGAGCGGCCTCACCGGCATCCCCGGGCACCAACCGCGCCGTCGCCAACATCGTCGACAGGTCGCTCCAGGACAAGTTCTGGCAGACGCTCGATGCGCGCGTCGAGGCCTTCAGCGCAGGGCAGGGGCGCCGAATGCGCCTTCGGCGACTACTCAACCTGTTCAACAGCGACGCGAACGAGCGTGCTCGATCGGCGTCCCGGCAACGTCAACTACCTGGTGCCGTCGCGGTTCATCCTGCCGCGGCGCCTGATGGTGGGCGCCAGAGTTCCGCTTCTGATCCGCGCCTGACCGGCGAGGATCGACACCTACTGCCCGGGGCGGCGATACGCGCGGCCCCGGGCGAAGTGATCTGTCGGCCAGATCCTCCTGCCCCCGATCCACGCGCGAGGGCCGCCGCGCGCGGCGTTCTCCGGCCGGGCCTCGTCAGCCGCCCGTTCGCGGCCAAGGCGGCCGCGCGTCTCGACCACCCGCGGGTCGGTGCCGCCGGTCGCCGTGACAACGGCCTCCGCAAGACGCAAGGGCCAAAGCGGGATCGCCGCCCTCGGCGGCGGGAGCTCGTCAGCAGCACCTGCGCGAGGTTGAGCACGCCAATCCCACGTCCGTGCGGTGCACGAAGGCCCCGCCTCGAGGACGGCGCGCGCCGCGCAGGTCGCCGCCTGCGCGAGGACTGTGCCGAGCGCACTGGCGACTTCGGCCGTGTTGCCGGGCCGACGGGCGGCCTCGAGGTGCTCGCGCGCGCCTCGTCGTATCGGCCCAGCGCCGTCAGGGCCATGCCGAGGCCGGCCTGCGCCTGCGTCGGGCCGGGTCGAGGGAGACGGCGCGTCGGTACGCGCCGACGGCTCCACGTGAGGTCGCCCGCCGCCGCCCGCTCGCCACCCTCGCGCTCGGCACGCACGGCCTCGAACGGTCGAGGTTGCGACGCGCGCTGGTGTTCGACGGATTCAGAATTCACCGCCCGCTGATAGGCGAACACGCGCCCGCGTCGCTCTCCCCTGCTGCCGCCAGCGCCGTCCCGAGGTTGTACTTAGCGACGTCGTTGCCCGGTCGGCTCGGTGACGCGCGTCAGAGCGGGGATGGAGTCTCGCCACCGGCAGCAGCGAGCGGGCGCCCACCGCCAACAACACGACGACCACCGTTGCCGCGACGGACACCACGAGGCGCGCGCCGCGCGCGCGAGGGCGCCGACCAGCGCGCCGCCGCCGACATCGACAGCACGACACCAGGCATGCGCGTAGCGGTCGGCCGTGGCCTGCAACCCATGGGCATCAGCCCGGAGGCAGGCGCCAGCAGGGCAAAATCGCTGCCCGAGGTCACCCACGCCGCCGGCCAGCGCCCCGCACGCGCCACGCACCGATCGTCACCAGCGCCAGCGCGAGGAGGGCCGCCGCGGCCACCCGCATGTCGGCGGTTGGTGCGAGAGGCAGCGTCCAGCGGCGTCAGGCCCACCGGCAGGAGGAATTGCGCGAGGTACACGAACGGGGCCATCGCCGCCGGTTGCAGGCGGAACAACCACGGCACGTCGGCCAGCCCCGATTGGCGGGCTACAGACTCTGCCACCGCCGCGAGGGATCGCCAGCCTTAGGGCGAAGGGGGCCGCCGGCGGCACGCTTGAACGAACTCCCGTCCGAGCATGAACCGGTCCACGAGGACGAGCACGACAGGCAGCCCGAGCGCCGCGGGCCTCACCAGCAGTGAGACCGCATACAAGCCGAGCGCGGCAGCGTCGGTCCGCGCCGTCCGCCGCCTTGGGCCAGACAGCCGCTGCGGGGCCAGCGCAAGGGAAACCGCGTACGACATCGAGCTCACCCACGCCACGACCTCGACGCGCAGGGGTGCAGTCCGAACAACCGGGGCCGCCAGCGCCGCCAGACTCCGACACCGGCGGCGCCAGACGCTCAGGTGCAGCCATCGCGAAAAGCCGCCTGGACACGAGAAGACGAGGACCGCTGCCGCCGCATGCGCGACGAGGTTGACGACGTGGAGTGCCGTCACTGCCACCCGCGTTGCTCACGGCCGCCCAGAGCAGCCACGCCACGGGCTGGTAGTGCTCCATGTAGGTCGTCGTGAACGCCCAGATGCCGACGCCCGGCGCCGTCAGCGACGGTTGTCGAGGATCACGGCCTGGTCGTCCCAGTTGAGCAGGCCGAAGCCCGTGACGCTGGCGAAAACGACGGGGGTGGTCGCGACTCCAGCGCTGAGGAGGACGCGCATCGGGAGGTTGCGTGAGGTCGCCATCGGTCCATGGCGCGCGAGAGCATCCAGATGCTAGCGGAGTTCCGCCAGCCGTTCTCGCGCCGGCGTGAATGCGGCGTTCAGCTCCAGCGCCCGCTGGAAGGCTGCCCCTCGCGTCCGGCACGCCGGTCACTGGCGCAGCAGGGCGAGACCAGGTTGTGCGCATACTGGGCGTTGGTCGCGTCGCGCGCAGCAGCCTCGCGGAACACCTCTTCCCCGCCGGGAGATCCCCGTTACTTTACCAGGACCATGCCCAGCGAGTTCAGTACGACCCCTCAGACGGCTCGAGCGCCACCACTTCAGACAGGCGCGTGGCGTCGGCGTTCTCCGTCGAGATCGCGAAAGAGCTGCGCGAGCTTGGCGCGAATCAATGCGTCGCGCGGCGCACGGCGCACCACGCCTTCGTAGGTGGCCACCGCGTCGGCCACCCGCTCTGCATGCGGGCAATGTCGCCCTTCTTCTCGAGCAGGCGTGGGTCGCCGGGCGAGGCCGCCAGCCCCCGGTCCACCGCATCGAGCGCCTCGGGCGGGCGGGCTTCCATTCTGGCGTCGGCCAGCCCGATGTAGGCCGCAGTGTAGCTGGGCGGCCGGCCGATCGCCCCCTCATGCTTGGCGGCCGCGTCCACCGTTTCAGTCCCGTCAGCGCCCGCGCGGCGGTAGTAGTGCGCCTCGAAGCTCATCGACCCGCGCGAACAGGTCGTCGAACCGCTGGAGGCTGTCGGCGAACCGACCTTCGCGCAGCAGCGTGCAGCCACTTCGCGCATCGGCGACCGTTGAGCGTCTGAGTATACGTCGATCTTGTCCTTCGGATCGGCCCCCGACGCCCAGCCGTCGGACAGCGGCGCGGCGGAACGACTTCATGAAGGCAGTTTCTCGAGCAGGTCGGGCGGCACCGAGGCACGCGTGGCGTCGGCATCCCCGCAGCGCCGCCTGCTCGCGCCGCAGCCATTGCTCCACGCCGTTGCGGTAGGCGCGCGCGCGCTACCTGCGGCTCACGGTCGATCAGGTTGGTCTGCTCCCGGGTCGGCGTCGAGATCGTAGAGCGCCGGCACGGGCGCCAGGATGTATTTCCAGCGGCCATCGCGGATCGTCCGTGAATCGCTCCAGCCGTAGTGGACGAGCGGCACGAGCGACTCGGCGAAGCGCCTCGTCTTCCAGTGCGCCGCCGGCGAGGCCTCGCCGCAATCGATCGGCCGGACACGCGCGGCGTCTGCGCCACCGGAGGCCGAGCAGGTCCAGCATCGTCGGCAGAGAATTCCGCTGCGGACGACGCCGCCGACCGTGTGCCGGGCCGGACGCCGGGACCGCGCACCAGCAGCGGTGCGTGCAAGAATTGGACTCGTACACAGAAAGCCGTGAACCGCCTCGCCGTGTTCGCCGAGGCCTTCGCCGTGATCGACGTCACGACGAGCAGCGTGTCGTCGCGGAGGCCAGCATCAGCGAGGGCCCGATCGAAGGCCGGCGACAGGCTCGTCCGACCATGCCACCTCGCCGTCGTAGGGACGGTCCGCATAGCGTGAGGCGTAGGGCTCCGGCGAGTTCATGCGGATCGTGCGGGTCGTACGTGCACCAGGCAAAAGCGGCGGTCGGTCCCACGGGCGCCGAGCCAGCCCACGGCCTCGGCCACCACGCCGTCACCGCGCTTCTGGATCGTGTTGAGGAATCGCGCATCGTCCTCGCCGACGTCGAAGCGATCCGTGCTCGTCGAAGCCCCGCGCGAGACCCGACTGCCGCGACAGGACGACCGACGACACGAACGCGGCCGTGTAAGAATCCCGCTGCTTCAGGAGGTCGGCGACACCAGCACGCCGTCGGCCAGCGAGCGGCGAGACGTTGTCGCGCACGCCGTGTTCGGCCAGGTACAAGCCCGCGGGATCGAGATGTGCGAGGGTCGCGTCAGCCACGTGCCGAGGCGTGCTCCGCCAGCGCGCCTTCCGCGGCCAGTGATCGAGGTGGGGCGTGGAGACGGTGCGGTTGCCATGCGCCCAGGCGGTCGGCCCGCAGCGTATCGATGGTCACCAGCACGAGGTGCCGTGCGCCGGCAGCGACGGGCGGCGTGGACGCCCCCGGCACATGACCCGGACACGACCACCGCGACGACCAGCAGGCGGAACCGCCTCACGGGCGTAATCCCTCCGGCCGCACGCTCCGCCTGCCGGCCGGGCCTTCGCGCGCGGCGTCCGCCTCGCGTCCCAGCCCGCGCGCATGCGTCGGCCAGCACGTAGTGGCCGAGCGGCGCCATCGAGGGATCGGGGTTCGACGCCAGGCCTCGGGTCGCCGCCTCCCGTGCCGTCCATCTCGCCGGCGTCGAGGAGGGCCTTCCGCCAGGTACGCTCCAGCCGGTGCCGAACTCCGGGCGGGCGTCCACCGCCGCCTGCGGTAGTGCAGCAGGGCCTCTTCCTACGCCGTCCGGCCTTCGCCAGCAGCCGCGCCAGGTTGAAGTGAGGTTGGTAAGGACGGCGACGCCGTCTCGGCCTCGTAGGCCGCTGCCGCGCCCTGGACGTCGCCACGCGCCTCGAGCGCCAGGCCCAGCGTGAAGTGTGCGAGCGGCTGGTCGGGCTTCAGCTCGATGGCCTCGCGCAGCGGCTCTCATCAACGGCGTCAGGCTCCTGCTGGCTCCAGACGGGGCTCGCCGAAATCTTCACGAGGAAGGCGGCGCGATCGCCATCGACGTCAGGCCACGTTCGAGGGCTCAGCGGCCTTCAGGAACTCCCCACGGCGCATCGCCCGGTCGGCCAGTTGATAGAGCGGCTTCGCACCTCGGGGGTCGAGCCTGCCGGACGCGTTCAGGCGTCCCGCTTCGGCTTCGCGTTCCTGTCCCGCGTCGATAGGCGAGCGCGAGGCTCCAGGCGGCGCCCTCGTGCTCAAGGGATCGACGGCGCAAGCGCCCGCCTGGTGCGCCGAAATCCGCTTCGCCGGTCTTCCCGCCAGCTGTTGCCCGGCTTATCGTGTAGGCCTCGATGACATCGGGATCCACCGGCAAGCACCTCGCGCACCTTCGCGATGCCGTCGTCGATACGGCCGTCCACGGAGTCCTGCGCCGCACGCTTGAGGAGGTTGTAGAGGCCCGATCTTGTCCTTGGGGTCGCCCCGCGGACGGTCTTCGAGCGCCGCCCGCGTGACCGACGAGGCCACGTAGCCAGGGCTCGCAATTGCTGCTCGACGTCGGGATCCACCGGGCGCGGCTGCTGTGCGACGGCGCGGGTGGCCGTCTTCGACGCCATGTCGGTGAGCGCACGGGCCAGCGCATCGGCCATGCGGGGATTCTCCGCCGAGAGGTCGCGCGTCTCGCCCGGATCGGCCTCGACGTCGTACGCTCGCGGCGCGGCGCCGCGATGAATGAACCGGCCGTCGCGCACGGACTGCAGCTCGCTCCAGCCGTAGTGGTGCCCGGGAGTACGTCTCGCTGAACGCCAGCAGGTCCAGCGGCTGGCCAGCGGGAAACGGCCGCAGGCTCGTGCCCTGCACGTCAGCCGGAACCTCCACGCCTGCAAGGTCCAGCACCGTGGGCATGACATCGACGATGCGGACCTGATCGGGGATCGTGGCAGCCGGCACGCCGGGGCCTGCCACGATCAACAGGATGTGCACGGCGGAGTCATGCTGAAAGCCATGCTGCTGCTCGCCGTGGTCGCCCAGCGACTCGCCATGATCGCCCACCACGATACCACGGTGTCGTCGAGCCGCCGTCGGCCCGCCCGAGGTCGAGCAGACGCCCCACCTGCGCATCAGTCGCCGCAATCTCCGCGTCGTAGGCGCCGTCGCGTCGCTGGAAGCCGCGAACGATAGGGCTCCGGCGGCGCGTAGGGACTGTGCGGATCGTCCGGTCGCCAGGCGAAGGGCCGGTCGCTCTTCGGCCAGCCACGCCAGTGCGTGGTCCCACCACTTCCGGTCCTGGCCGCTGCGCGCGTCCAGGCCACCCTCCGTCGCGTAGCGCGACAGGTCGAAGTCGTCGAAGTAGTGGTCGAATCCCTGGGCGATGCCCCCACCGCCGGTCGAGCACGAATGCCCCGACGAAGCCGCCCGTGCGGTATCCCTGTGCTCCCAGCGCCTCCGCCATCGTGGTCAGGGAGTCGTCGAGATAGAACCCCCGTTGTCCCGCACGCCGTGGAAGGTCGGGAAGGTGCCCGTGAGCAGCGAGCTGTGGGCGGGCAGCGTGAGGGGGAGCCGTGGTGAGGAACCGGGCGCCGCGGGCGGCAGGGCGTCGAGACGGGTGTCGATGCGCCCGCATGGCCGTAACTGCCAGGTGGTCGGCGAAGCGTGTCGATGCTGACCAGCAGCACCGAGGCCGGCGCCGATGAGCCCGGCACCCACCCATCCGCGCTGCCACGCCGCCCAGCCGGCCGCCAGCAGCACGACAACGGCCGCCGCCGCGGCCAGCCTTCGCATGTGCCGTATGGTATCAACGCCTGCCTTCGTCGCCCGAACCTGCTAAGGTGGAGGAAGATGCGAGCCCTCCCACTCGCCCTGGCCGGCCTGCTCGCAGCGCAGGCGCTGGCCATGGGCCAGGCCGACGACCCGGCCGCGCTGGCGGCGCGGGTGCAGGCGCGGTACTCCACGATCAAGGACTTCGAGGGCGACTTCGTCCAGACCTACGAGGGCGGCGTCCTCCGCACCCGCTCCACGGAGAGTGGCACGCTCGCCGTGAAGCAGCCCGGGCGGTTCCGGTTCGTCTACAGCAAGCCGGAGAAGAAGGAGTTCGTGTCGGACGGCACCCGGGTCTACAGCTACCTGGTGGCCGACCGGCAGGTCATCGTGAGCCCCGTGCCGGGGCCCGGGGAGGGCACGACGCCCGCCCTCTTCCTGTCGGGCCAGGCCAACCTGGCGCGGGACTTCACCGCCACCTCGGCGCCGCTGCCCGGAGCAGCCCCCGGACTCCTGACGCTCAAGCTCGAGCCCCGGAAGGCGGATCCGGACTACGAGTGGTTCGGCATCGGCGTGGACCCGGCCACCTACCAGATCCGCCACCTGGTGGCCGTGGATCGAAACGGGGGGCGGTCGAGCTTTGCGCTGTCGGATCTGAAGGAAAACCGCGGACTGTCCGATAACACCTTCCGGTTCCGGATCCCACGCGGGGTCGATGTGATCACCAATGGCACACGTCCGCAATAGAGCCGGGTTCGCGCTGGTCGGGCTGGCCGCCGTCCTCCTGCTGTCGGCCTGCGCGACGACCAGGTCCCTGACCAACGCCCGCAACGCCGAGACCCGGCAGGACTACGACAGCGCCGTCGCGGAGTACACCCGCGTCCTGCGGGAGGACCCGGACAACCGCGAGGCCAGGTTGGGCCTCGACCGCGCCCGCCTCCGCGCATCGCAGGACCATCACGCCCGCGGACGCCGTCTCGCCGCCACCGGACATCAGGAAGAAGCCCTCCTGGAGCTGCAGATTGCCTCCGAGCTGAACCCCGCCGACGGCGACCTCCAGTCCGAGCTCCGCACGCTGCGCACCAACCTCCGCAACCAGGTGGCGGTGCGTACGGACGGCAAGACGCGGCTGCAGGCCCTGGTGGATGACAGCCTGGACGCGCCGCTCCCGGGCGCGGACCTGCCCACCGACGTCACGCTTCCCGACTCCCTGGTGTTCCGCGAGGCCAGCGCGCGCGACGTGTTCTCCGCAATCGGCAAGTTCGCCGGCCTCAGCATCACCTTCGACCCGACGTTCCGCGACCAGACGGTCTCGATCGACCTGCGCGAATCGCCGCTCGACGAGGCGCTGACGGCGCTGGCCACGGCCACGCGCACCTTCTGGCGCGTCACCACCCCGCGCACCGTCGCGATCGTTCCCGACACGCAGGCCAAGCGCCGCGAGTACGAGGAGGAGATCGTCCGGACCTTCTACCTGAGCAACGCGGACCTCAAGGAAACCATCGACATCCTGCGCATCGTCGTCGACGCGCGCCGCATCGCGGCGATGACGGCCACCAACGCCCTCACCATCAAGGACACGCCGGAGCGCGTCGCGGCGGCTGGACGCATCATCACCGCCGTTGACAAGGCGCGCCCGGAGGTGGTCATCGACGTCGAGCTGCTGGAGGTGGACCGCACGCACCTCAACGAGTTCGGGCTGCAGCTCGCCTCGCCCTCCACGGCCCCGACCGGCATCAACGGCCAGGCCGACATCAATGCCGACGGGTTCACGCTGCGCGACCTGCGGACGCTCACGCAGTCGGGCGTCTACCTCACCAACCTGCCCGCCCTCTACTACCGGCTGCTCAAGACCGACACCGCCACCCGCGTCCTGGCCAATCCTCAGCTGCGCACCACCGAAGGCGTGGCCGCGCAGGCGAAGTTCGGCGAGCGCGTGCCCGTGCCGGTGACCACGTTCGCGCCCATCGCCACCGGCGGCGTCCAGACGCAGCCCATCACGTCGTTCAACTACGAGAACATCGGCGTCAACATCGACATCACGCCCCGCACGCACCACGACGATGCGGTGTCGCTGGCGGTGAAGGTGGAGCTGAGCAGCATCTCGGGAACCGGGTTCGGCGGGCTGCCGACGTTCGGCAATCGGTCCATCAACACGGTGATTCGACTCAAGGACGGCGAGACGAACATGCTCGCCGGCCTGATCCGCGACGAGGAGCGGCGCTCGCTGGCTGGCGTGCCCGGCCTGAGCGACATCCCCGTCATCGGACGCATGTTCGCCTACAACCGCAAGGAGACGCAGGAAACCGACATCGTCCTCACGCTGACTCCTCGCATCGTGCGCGTGCTGGACCTCTCGAAACCGACTGGCGGCCTTCCGCGTGGGACGGGACGGATCCTCCGGCGGCGACCTGCCGCCGCTCCCGGCGCCCCAGCAGCCTGCGCGGCCGCCGCAGCCACAGCCTCAGGCGGCTCCGCCCGAGGCCGACGCGGCCGACGCCCCGGCCGGCCCGGTGCTCTCGCCGACGGTTCCGCCGACCACGGGGCCGGCATCTCCCATCAAGCCTCCGCCACGGCCGCGGCCGCTGACACGGCGCGAGCCGCGTCGTCACGCGAGACCGCGCGGCCGTTGATCGAACGCGGCTGACGTCGGCGCCCAGCGCCTGGAGGCGTTCGACCAGGCGGCTGTAGCCGCGTTCCACGGTCTCGAGCGGCTCGACGCGGCTCTGCCCGTCGGCTGCCAGTGCGGCCGCAATCAGCGCCATCCCGGAGCGGATGTCGCGCGTGTCCAGCGTCTTGCCGCGCAGGCGCCGCGGGCCGGTGACGATGATGCGGTGCGGGTCACAGAGGAAGAGGTCCGCGCCCATCCCGCTCATCTGCTCCAGCGCGAAGAGGCGGAGCTCGTAGAGCCAGTCGTGGACCAGCGTCGCGCCATCGGCCTGCGTGGCGAGGACGGTGACGAGGCTGACCAGGTCGCTCGGGAAGCCGGGCCAGAGGCCCGTCGTGATGCGGCCGGCGCCGGTGAGCCGCGAGGGGCGGACGCGGAACACGTCGTCCTCCTGCACGCAGTCCACGTTCAGCTTGCGGAGGACGCTCGAGACGACCTCCATGTCCACCGGGCGGGTGCCCCCGATTTCGACTTCCCCACCGGTGATGGCGCCGACCACCGCCCAGCTGCCGGCCTCGATGTAGTCGCCCTCGAGACGCTTGGTGGCACCAGTCAACGCACCGCCTCCTCCACGCGCAGCGTGTGGGAGCCGAGCCCGGTGACCGCGACGCCCATCCCCTGCAGGAACTCGCAGAGCTCCACCACGTGCGGCTCGCACGCGGCGTGACGAATCTCGCTGACGCCCGGTGCCGCGGCCGCCGCCAGCAGGGCGGTCTCCGTGCCCGTGACCGAGGCCTCGTCCAGATAGATCGAGGCGGGCCTCAGGCCGTCGGGCACCTCGAGGTGATGGCCGGCGCCGGCCAGCACCGCGCGCCCATCGCCGTGAGGGCTTCGAGATGCGTCTTGATGGTGCGCCTGGCTGGGAAATCGCCGCCCGGCGGCGCCACGTGCGCGCGGCCGCGGCGGGCCAGCAGCGGACCGAGCAGGAGTACCGAGCCCCGCAGCCGCCCGACCAGCCCGCGGTCGGGTTCGTCCTTGACGACCTCGCGGCAGTGGATGCGCAGCGTGGTGCTGCCGATGCCATCCACGTCGGCGCCGAGGTCGAGCAGCAGCCGGGCCATCACCTCGACGTCCGCGATGCGGGGCACGTTGGTGAGCTCGCATGGCTGGTCGGTGAGCAGGCACGCTGCGATGAGCGGGAGTGCCGCGTTCTTGTTGCCTTCGACGTCGACGCGGCCCGAGAGCCGGCGGCCGCCCTGGATGACGAGTGTGGACATGGCGTGTTGTGGACTCAGAAACCCAGCCGCACGATCTCCTCGCGCAGCAGCACCCGAACCGTTCGTGAACGGTCGTCTTGCAGCGGTCGATCAGCGTCGCGATATCCGACGCGCGCGCCCCACCGGTATTGATGATGAAGTTGCCGTGGGTCGTGGAGACGGCGGCGCCGCCCTCGACCGCCCCCTTCAGCCCGGCCCGGTCCACGAGCGCGCCCGCCGACGGCGGGATGCCCTCGGGCACGCGGTCCCGCGCCGGATCGGGATTCATGAAGATGCAGCCCGCACTGGGCGACTCGAGCGGCTGGGTCTGCTTGCGGAAGGCCAGCGAGGCCCTCGCGACCCGCGGAGCGTCTCGGGATCGCCGCCGGGCCTGACCCGGAAGGCCGCCCACAGCAGAATCTCGCCGCTGCGCTTGAGACGGCTGTCGTCGTAGGCGAACTCCATGCGATCCGCGCCCACCTGCAGGAGCGTGCCGTCCGGACGCACCAGCCTGACGCTCTCGACGAGGTCGCCGATGTCGGTGTGCTTCCAGTGGGCGTTGCCGTAGATGGCGCCTCCCACCGTGCCCGGCGTCCCGGCCCACGCCTCCAGGCCGGCGAGACCGCGATTGATCGTCCAGCGCACCAGGCCGTTGATGGTGGCGGCCGCATCGGCTCGCACGAGCGCGTCCCCGATGGGCCGGATCTCGCCTCCGCGCGGACGCACGACCAGCCCACGCAGGCCCTGATCGCTGACGAGCACGTTCGAGCCACCCCCCAGGACGCGCAGCGGGACGCCGTGCCGGCGCGCCAGGCGGATGGCGTCCGCAGCTCCGCCTCGGAACGCGTCTCGATGAGCGCGTCCGCGGCTCCGCCCACCTTGAAGGTCGTCAGGCCGGCGAGCGGCGCGTCGAGCCGCACGCGCTCGGCGCCGAAGCGCTCGACGAGCGCCGCGGTCCAGGCAGGGGGGGTCATGTCGTCGCGACTCCCCGCGGCGGCGTCATCTGCCCCATCAACTGGCGTTCCCGGGCGATGAGCGCGGCGACGGCCTCGGCATGCGTGCACCGCTCGAACTCGATGAAGTCGCCCGGCGCGAGCTGGCCCGCCAGGCAGAGGTCGGCCGAGATCACGTAGCCGATCTTCGGGTATCCGCCGGCCGTCTGGCGACCGAAGCAGGAGGATGGGCTCGCCGGCGGCAGGCACTGGATGGCGCCGACCGCCACTGGCTCCGAGATCAGCTCGCGGTCGTCGGTCCTCGCCAGCGGCGGGCCCTCGAGGCGATAGCCCATGCGATCGGGCGGGTCGAGATACGGAAGCTCACGCTCGTGAAGGTCTGCCACGCCTCGTCGGTGAACCACGCGTCCTGGGGCCCCGGCAGGACGCGCAGCCGTGCGCGGCCGGACGTCGGCAGGGTCAGCCCCCGCGCACGGTGCGGCAGACAGGCGGCCGCCGGAGCGATCGGCACGCGATCCCCGTCGCCAGGGGACGGCCGCAGAAGCCGCCCATGCGGCTGACCAGTGCGTGGCGCGGCTGCCGAGCACGGGTGGCGTGAGCACCCCTCCACCTGCGATCGCCAGATACGCGCGGGCTCCCTGACGGCGGCGGCCGAAGCGCAGGACCTGCCCCGCCCGCACCGCGAACGTCGTGCCGACCGCATGCGGCTCGCCGTTGCAGGTGAGGTCGAAGTCCGCGCCGGTCACGACCACGACGGTGTCCGCTTCGACCACCAGTTCAGGGCCCATCAGCGTGACCTCGAGGGTGGCGGCGTCCGGCGCGTTTCCGACGAGGTGATTGGCCAGGCGGTGCGAGTAGGCATCCATCGGCCCGCTCACGGGCACGCCTTCGGCCTGATGGTGCCAGCGTCCGAGGTCCTGCACCGTGGTCAGCAGGCCGCCCTTCACGACGTGCAGGTAGCCGGAGGCCGTCATCGTGGCACGAACCGGACGCGGTCTCCCGGCTGCAGCAGGCTGGCCGGCGTGCGCGCCGCATCGAACATCACCGCATCGGTCCGGCCGACGATCTGCCACCCGCCCGGCGTGGACAGGGGATACACCCCGGTCTGTGCGCCCGCAATGCCGACGGCCCCGGCCGGCACGCTCTCCCGGGGGACACGACGACGCGGGATCGCGATGCGCGGGTCGACGCGGCCCAGGTACGCGAACCCGGGCACGAATCCCAGCATGTACACCCGGTACACCGTTGCGCTGTGGCAGGCAATGACCTCCGCCGGGGCCATGCCGGCCGCGCGCGCGACCTCGTCGAGGTCCGGCCCGTCCGTGCCTCCGTACGCCACCGGGATCTCGTGGACCCGGCCCGTCGCCCCGGCGCCGGTGGCCGGCTCGGCGGCGGCCTCCTCGGCCACCACGGTCTCCAGAAGCGCCAGGTCGGTCCGGAGCGGATCGAAGTGCACGCCCAGCGAGCAGTAGCCGGGTACGACATCGCGGACACCGGGCAGCTGCCGCTCGGCGACGCGACGCCCCATCGCGATCGCGCGCTCGTTCACGCGCGGATCGACCACCGGCTCGAGCTCCACCATGATCATCGTGTCCCCGGCGCGCGTCACCCGCATCACAGCGCCTCGAGGAGCCGCTGGTGAATCCCGTCGAACCCGCCGTTCGACATGAGCACCACCAGATCGCCAGACACCGCCTCCGCGGCCACGCGGCGCACGATGGTCTCCACGTCGGGCTCGTGCGACGCGGTCACCCCCGCGGCCGTGAGGTCGGACACCAGCTGCGCTTCCGACAGCCGTTCGTGGTCCGGCAGTGACGAGCGGAAGACCGACGCGATGACGACGCGGTCGGCGCCGCCGAACGCCGCCGCGAAGTCCTGCTGGAAGACGCGCCGGCACGACGAGGCCGAGCGCGGCTCGAACACCGCCCACAGCCGTCGTCCTGGCGCCGCCGCCCGGAGTGCCGCGAGTGTCTCGGCGACCGCCGTCGGGTGATGGGCGAAGTCGTCGTACACGGTCACCCCGCGCCGCACGCCGACCACCTCGAGCCGTCGCTTGACGCCCTCGAACGCGGCCAGGCCCTCGCGCAGCCGCTCGAGGTCCACGCCGGCTTCCACCCCCACCGCGATCCCGGCCAGCGCATTCCGGACGTTGTGCGCCCCGAGGAGCGGCAGGCGGAATTCACCGAGGTCGTCGCCGTCGCGCAGCAGGCGAAAACGCGTCACGGGGGGATGGCCTCGTTCTCCGCAGCGGGTCTGGCGGCTTCCACGGTGAGGTCCACGGCGCGCCAGTGCGCATCGGCCGTCACGCCGAAGGTCTGCACGCGGCTCCGGGCCAGCGGCGCCAGCGCGGCGGCATCCGGGCTGTCGGCGCCGAGCAGCGTCAGCCCCGTCCGCGGCACGAGGTTCACCAGCCGGCGGAACGCGGTTCGCACCTCCTCGAGGCTGGCGTAGATGTCCGCGTGATCGAACTCGATGTTGTTGACGACCGCCACGTCGGGCAGGTACTTCAGGAACTTCGCGGTCTTGTCGAAGTAGGCGCTGTCGTATTCGTCGCCCTCGATCACGAACGTGCGCCCCTGGCCCATGCGGTAGCTGGCGCCCCCGAAGTTGCGCACGATGCCTCCGACCAGCACCGTCGGATCCGCCCCTCCGTGCACCAGCAGCCAGCCGGCGATGGACGTGGTCGTGGTCTTGCCATGGGTTCCGGCGATGACGACCGACCGGCGGTCCCACAGGAAGAAGTCGCGGATGGCCTCGGGCAGCGAGCAGTAGCGGAGCTTGCGGTCGAGCGCGGCTTCGAGCTCGGCGTTGCCGCGGGAGACGGCGTTGCCCACCACCACGAGGTCGAGGGGGCCGGCCACGTGCGATTCCTCGTAGCCCTCGAGCACGGCGATGCCTTCGCCGCGCAGGAAGTCGCTCATCGGCGGGTACACGTGCTGGTCGGACCCGCTCACTTCGTGTCCCGCGCGCTTGAGCATCGCGGCGAGCGTGCCCATCGCCGTCCCGCACACCCCGATCAAGTGGACGCGCATGGCTAGTCCACCGCCGCCTCGGTGATGGTGAGCGCCGGGGGATCCGTCTCGACCCGCCCGCGAACGCCCAGCGGCACCGACCAGGCCGGTCCCCGCGTGTGGCCGAACGGGAACCCGAAGATCACCGGCCCCGGGAACCCGGCCACGAAGTCGCGAAGGACGTCGGCGATGGCCGGTTCGCCGCCCGGCTCGTCGCAGCGCGGAAACTCCCCCAGCACGAGCGCGCCTGCGCGGGCCAGCACCCCTGCCTGCTGGAGCTGCGTCAACATCCGGTGAATGCGGTACGGCCGTTCGCCCACGTCCTCGAGGAG
Organism: Vicinamibacterales bacterium; assembly: GCA_041394685.1. GTDB lineage: Bacteria > Acidobacteriota > Vicinamibacteria > Vicinamibacterales > UBA2999 > VFZN01. The sequence goes on along the minus strand of JAWKHU010000033.1, from coordinate 113,309 downwards.
CAGAATCGCACCGTCCGGAACCTCCGGTGACCAGGGCGTCCCCAGCATCGACACCAGTTGGGCCAGGGTGCCGCCCGTGATCACGCCTTCCGCCACCCCGGACACCAGGCTCGTCACTCCGCTGGGCTCGAGGCGCCCGAGCGGTTCCGCGCGCGTGGCGGCACCGAGGAAGCTGGACTCGTCGTAGCCGCACGATCCCGCCGCGAGCCGCCCCTCCACCATGGGCCCGTGCAGCGAGATCATCCCGTGCTGGAAGGACCAGCAGTGCAGCGCCGTGATGTCGCTGTAGCCGACGAGCAGCTTGCGGGCCGTCCGCATCAGGTCAACGTCGAGCAGCGGCAGCAGCTGCTGGCTGCCATAGCCGCCGCGCACGGCGAGCAGCGCCGCGATGGAGGGGTCGCGCCACGCGTCGTGCAGGACGCGGGCCCGGACCTCGGGGGGCCCGGCCTCGAACCGTCCGCGCAGCCGGATGGCGTCGTCCACGACGGGCTCGAAGCCGAGCCGCCGGAGCTCGTCGGCGCCCTTCTCGAGGTCCTCGGGCTTGAACGCACTGGCCGGTGCCACGAGCGCGATACGGTCGCCGGGGTGCAGCCGTCGGGGACGGATCACAGGAAGGCCGCCATCTCCTCGGCCACGGCCCGGTGCTCGTCGCGTCCCAGGACGTCGCGCAGCGCCCGCTGGCGTGCACCCACACCAGGCCGGTCGCCCGCGAGGAACCGCTCCTTCGCACGCCGCAGGCGCCGCAGCGCATCGTCGAGACGCGCCCGGGAAATCTCGCCGGACTCGACGGCGCGGACGAGCGCCTCGAGCGTCCGCGCCTGCAGATCGACGTCGCCGCTGCAGACGAGTACGGCATCACACCCGGCGGTGATCGCCGACACGGCCGCGGTTGGCACGGGCCACGCCGCGCTCACGGCCTTCATCTCGAGATCGTCGCTGAGGATGACCCCGTCGAAGCCCAGTTCCTCGCGCAGCAGCGCCTGGACGATGGCGGGCGACAAGGTGGCCGGCCGCTGCTCATCGAGGGCGGGCGCCAGCACGTGCGCCGTCATGATGAAGGCGACGCGCTCCGCAATTGCCGCCCGGAACGGTTCGAACTCGACCGCGCGCAGCCGGTCCGGCGGATGCTCGACCAGCGGCAGCTCCAGGTGCGAGTCGGTGGCCGTATCGCCGTGGCCGGGGAAGTGCTTGCCGCAGGCGGCCACGCCCGCGTCCTGCAGCGTGCGCACGAGGACGCGTCCGAGCCGGGCCACCTCGCCGGCCACCTCGCTGAGGGCGCGGTCGCCGATCACGGGGTTCTTCGGGTTGGTGTGGATGTCCAGCACCGGCGCGTAGTCGAGCGTGATGCCGACAGCCCGCAATTCCGCGGCGAGCGCGGCGGCAAACCGTGCGGCCAGGGCGTCGGAACCCGCACGCCCGAGCGTGGCCATGGGCGGCCAGATCGTGAACGGGGCCTTGAGGCGGGCCACGCGGCCGCCTTCCTGGTCCACGCTCACCCACGCGGGGGAACGGCGGCCGAGCGCTTCCGCCTCGGCCGCGACCTCGCTGACCTGCTCGGGCGCCTCGACGTTGCGGCCGAACAGGATGACACCACCGAGGTCGAACTCGCGCGCGAGCGCGCGGAGCTCGACCGGAATCGAGGTGCCGGGGAAGCTGCCAATCAGGAGCTGGCCGATGTCGTCGCGCGTGGCCGAAGGCATGCGTGTCCGGGAATTATAATTGCGCCGTGCACATCACGGCGTCTGCGCCCACGCGGATCGATCTGGCGGGCGGGACCATCGACATCTGGCCGTTGTACCTCTTCCATCCTGGCGCACAGACCCTCAACGTGGCGATCAGCCTGCGCGCGCACGCCCGGATCGAGCCGCGCGTGGGTGACGAGGTCGCCCTGGTGTCGGAGGACACGGCGCGCACCGCGCTCCTGCCCGCCGACCATCGCCTGCGCGACGATGCCACGCTGCCGCTGCTGGGACGCCTGGCGCATCACTTCGGCGCCCGCGGCCTCACCTGACTGACCGCGGGGAATCCCCGGCGGGTGCGGGTATCGCGGGCTCGTCGGCGCTGAACATCGCGGTGTGCGGCGCGCTGAGCCGCTGGGCGGGGCGTGAGGACGACCCCGGAGACGCTGCTGGCCATCGCCGGGGACATCGAGCGCAGGTGATTGCCGTCCCGACCGGCCTGCAGGACTATCGCCCCGCCCTGTTCGGCGGCGTGGCCGCCGTGGAGCTCGGGCCCGGCCTCGTCCGGCGCGTGGCCTGGACGTGGACCGGCTGAGCTCGGTGCGCGGCTCGTGCTGTGCTACACGGAGTGAGCCGCGCAATTCCGGCGAACAACTGGGGAGATCACCAAGCGCCACATCGACGGCGACACGCATGTCTACGACTGCTTCGAAGCGCATCCGGGACACCGCCGCCGCGATGCGTGAGGCGCGGAAGGCCAACCGCTGGGACGCGGTGGCCCGGCACCTGGCCGTCGAGTGGGAGAACCGCAAGCGCCTGGCGCCCGGCGTGACCACGCCCGCCATCGACCAGCTCATCGATCGCGCCCTCGCGGCGGGCGCCGACGCGGCGAAGGTGTGCGGCGCGGGTGGCGGTGGCTGCCTCGTCGCCATCGCCGCACCCGAACGCGGCGACGACGTGCGCGCGGCGCTGGCGGCCGGGGGGCGCGCTGCTCGACTTCCGCGTCGAGACCGACGGCCTCATCGTCCGCTGACCTCATGGCCCTCGACAACGCCGCCATTGCCCGCGTGCTCGGCCAGATCGGCGATCTGCTCGAGATCAAGGGCGAGAACGTTTTCAAGATTCGGGCCTACCGCAACGCTGCCGACGTCGTCAGCCACGCCGCCGAGGCGGTGGCCGACATGGACGCCGCCGGGCTACGTGCCTGGTCGGGCATCGGCAAGGATCTCGCCGCCCGGATCGTCGAAATCGCGGCCACGGGCGACTGCGAGGTCCGGCGGGAGCTGCTGACGCACTTCCCGGTCACGCTGCTCGAGGTCATGAGCCTGCAGGGGGTCGGCCCGAAGACGGTGGCGCGCCTGTACCACGAGCTGGGCATCGCGAGCACGGCGGATCTCGAAGCCGCGGCCAGGGCGGGCCGTATCCGCGGCCTGAAGGGCCTGGGCGCGCGCAAGGAAGCGCTCATCCTGCAGTCGCTCCAGGAGCGCCTGCAGCACGGCCACCGGCACCTCGTGTCGCATGCGGCGCGTGCGGTGGCCACGCTCGTGGACTGGCTGCGCGAGGCGTTTCCCGATCTGACCGTCGATGCCGTCGGCAGCTTCAGGCGCGGCGCGGAGACCTGCGGCGACGTCGACCTGCTCGCCGCCTCGGCCGGCCATGCGTGCTCCAGCGGTTCACCAGCCATCCGCAGGTGGGCGTACCGAACAGGGCGACACGAGGCGTCGGTGCTCCTCGCCGGAGGCGTGCAGGCCGACCTGCGGGTCGTGCATCCATCGGAGCGCGGCGCGGCCCTGCAGTACTTCACCGGATCGAAGGCCCACAACATCGTGCTGCGCGATCGGGCGCTCGAACGCGGCTGGCGGCTCAACGAGTACGGGCTCTTCCGGGCCGCCGACAACGAGCGGCTCGGCGGCGAGACCGAAGAGGACATCTACCGGCAGCTCGACCTCGACTGGATTCCGCCGGAGCTCCGCGAGAACCGCGGCGAGATCGACGCCGCGCTCGAGCGCCGGCTGCCGCACCTGGTGGACGCGGGCGACCTGCGCGGCGACCTGCACATGCACACGACCGAGACCGACGGCCGGGACACGCTCGAGGCGATGGCCGCGGCGGCGGCCGGCCGGGGGCTCGAGTACATCGCCGTGACCGATCACAGCCAGGCGCTGGCCATGGCCAACGGCCTCGACGAGGCGCGCGCGCTCGCGCATGCCGCGCGCATCCGCGCCCTGAACGGGCGCTACCCCGGGCTGACGCTTCTCGCGGGCATCGAGTGCGACATCCTGTCGGACGGACGCATGGATCTCACCGACGACTGCCTCGCCGCGCTGGACCTCGTCGTGGCCTCGGTGCACTCGAACCTGGCCCAGGAAGAGGCCGACATGACCCGGCGGATCATCCGGGCCATCGAGCACCCGTCGGTGGACATCATCGGCCACCCCACCAATCGCCGGCTCCTGCGCCGGGGCCCCTCCGCGATGCACATCGAGAAAATCATCGATGCCGCGGCCGCCAACGGCGTCGCGCTGGAGATCAACGCCAATCCCGAGCGACTGGATCTCTCCGACAGCCACGCCCGCCTCGCCCGCGAGCGCGGCGTCCCGCTCGTGATCTCCTCCGACGCACACGCAACGGCGGAACTGGACCTCCCCCGCTGGGGCATCCTCGTCGCCCGCCGCGCCTGGGCCACCAGGGCCGACATTCTCAATACCCTCCCCCTCGCGGAGCTGCGACAGCGGTTGAAGCGGGGAAGGTAGTGGGGCGTGGGGCTTGGGGCGTGGGGCTTGGGGGAAGCTTGCGGGCCTGCGGGCTTGAGGCTTGTGCCTTTTGCCTTGTGCCTTCTGCCTTTTGCCTTTTGCCTTCTGATTTCTTCATTCTTCATTCTGAATTCTGAATTCCCTTCCCCCCTTCCCGTATACTCCCCCACCGTGGATCCCGTCGCCGCAATCAGGAAGCTGTACTACGGCACGACGAAGCAGACCGTCCAGGCAGACCTGGCGCGGGCGATTGAGTTGCTGAAGTCGATGCCGTCGGAGGAGGCGCGCGAGCGCGCGGCCGTCTACATGGACGGCCTGTCGCAACTGCGGTCGGAGTGGGCGGCTACTTCTGGACGAGCACGACCTTCTTCCGCGCCGCGATCCGCAAAGGCTCCGGCACGTTCCGGTCGATCGAAATCCCCCGGAGGTCGCGGTCGTTCAGGCGGTTGAGCAGGGTCAGTGACAGCGCCAGCGGCGTCTTCGGGTTCTTCGTCAGGCCCAGGGTCACACCGTAGTTCTTCACCCAGCCGCGGGTCGATCCGATCGTGCGCAGCACGTCGTCGAGACGTTGGCCATGCGCGCAAAGGTCTCGACCTCCTGGTCGGTCAGCTTCGGGCAGCTGAGGACCGAGGCCGCCACCATCTTGTTCGGGTCGCGGATGAGGAGTGCGCGCATCTCGCGCGTGCCCTTCATGGCGGCCTTCACCTTCTCCGGCACGGTCATCTCGCTCACGCGCTTGGCGGTATCGGCCTTCTGCTCGGCGGTCTGCTCCTCTTCGCCGTAGTCGGTCTCGTCCTCGTCGGCCAGCGGCGTCGCCACGTCGTCGGCGCCCCGGTCGGCGGGCGCCACGCCCCGCCCGCTGAAGAACTCCCGGACCTCCGCCGGCGCGTCGGCGCGTGCGATGAGTCCGGCTACGGCCTCCGGCGACAGGCGTGCAATCGTCCGCTCGGCGGTGGTGCGCACCTCCTCGTCGGTGTCGGCGGCGAGGGCCACGAGGAGACCGAGCTGCTCCATCGGGCGCGGCGACACGGCACCGGCGGCGGCAGCCAGCTTGAGGTCGCGGGGCACCTCACCGCGCCGGAAGTAGTCCAGCAGGGGCGTGCGGAGTCCGACGTCCATCAGCGGGACACGAGGAAGATGGGATAGTCGTAACGGCCGATACGGGCGGACAGCGGCTCGCCCGACGTGCCCAGCAGCCGGCCCGCCTGCCCGTTGACGCTGAACTGCACGGCGCCGGCGTTGTCGCCAGACAACTCCACGGCGTCGCCGAAGGCGACCTGCAGGGATTCGCCAGCCTCGAAGCTTCGGCCCACCACGAGTCCGCCATCGGCCACGACGCGCAGCTGGCAGCGGGCGGAGATGGTGATCATCATGGTCACCGGACGGGCCGCCGGAGGCGGGGCTTCGGAGAAACCACCAGCCGGCACGATCTCCGGACGCCAGGCGTCGGCGTCGCGGCTGACGGCCAGCGCCGGCGGCGGCTCCGGCGAGCGCCGTTCGGGGCGGCTCGAAAAGTAGACCACGCCTGCCACCAGCGGGATCAGCGCCCCGACAGCGGCAGCCAGGCGGCTCCACGGCACGCCGCCCCCACCCGATCGCTCGGGAACGGGGTGCGCCGATGGCGGGAGCAGCTCGTCGGGAAAGGCCTCGAGCAGTTCGCGCACCGCCGCGTCGGGGTCCAGACCTACTTCCCGGGCAACTGCCCGCACGAGCGAGCGCCGGTACAGGCCGGCGGGAAGCAGTTCAATGCGGCCGTCCTCGAGCGCGCAGATGAAGCGCGTGGACAGCTTGGTCGCGTCGGCAATCTGCCGGTGCGACAAGCCACGCGCCTCTCTCGCCTCCTTGAGGCGGTCGGCCAACCGACATGGACGGTCGTTGCGGGTCGCCACTATCGTACGAACGGGTTGGGGATTCGACAGAACCGCTGTCTAATCAGCGGTCAGAACCCTGAGTGTAGGAAACCGATACGGGAGAGTCAAACGCCAATCGCAGCTGCATGACACGTTCCTGCACAAATGCCGTGATGTCACCACCCACGTCCGGCACGAAGTAGCCGATGGCCGCCATCCCGGCGGCGCCGGCCTGCCGAACGCCTTCAACATCCTTATCGGTCAAACCGCCGATTCCTATCACGGGTGTTCCCGACGCGGCACGGACGATGTCTGCGAGGCCCTCCAATCCAAGCGGCGAGACGCCTGGCTTTGACGCGCTCGCCTGCACCGTGCCGGCCACGAGGAGCGTGGCGCCATGCGAGGCGCGAGCCGACTCCGCGCCGTGCACCGATCGACCGACGACCCAGTCCGCCGGAGCGATTCGGCGCACCGCCTCCGGCGCCAGGCCGCGCTCGGGCAGATGAACGCCAGCAGCGCCCACCGCCAAAGCCACGTCGGCCCGGTCGTTGACGACGACACGCGCCTGGCTGCCGGGGACCGTGTGGAACAGGTGTCGGAGGAAACGCGCGAGCGTCGCGGCGTCAAGGTCCGGCTCCCGCACCTGGATCAGGTCGATGCCACCGGCGAGGGCGCCGCGAACCTGGCTGGCGAGCAGTTCCTCCCAGCCGACACCGGGACGGGCGGCCTGCAGGCGCTGCCGGGCCGTGACCAGCATGAGGCACGGCCCGGCGGGGGTCATCTCAGCCCCGGCCCTCCACGGGCGACGGCCGTTCGCCGCGCCGGCCGAGCAGCATCTCTCCGAGTTCGAGCAGCGCGAGCCAGAGGTTCACGAGGCCGAGCCCCGAGATCGCGCCGCGCACGAAGTGGTTGGTGATGACCGATTGGAGGGCGGGAACCAGGATGGCGAAATAGTTCCGCTCCCAGAAGCGCGACCACGGGATGAGCACCAGCAGGAGCCCGACCTCGACCAGCAGCGCAATCAGGAGAAGGCGACGGAACAGGACGGCCCCTTTCAGCCTCTCGCCTGGACCCGGGACAGGTGATCGATGCGGGAGGCCACGTCACGATACCCTTGCGAGCTCCGCTTCGAGCTCGGCGAAGATCGCCGAACGCGCGGGACGTCTCTTCCAGTGGTTTCGAGCGTGCTGGCCGGATCGTACGCTCAGCGCGCGGCCCGCGTCGGGTGTCGGCGCCGGCGCTTCCGCCGCCCGCTCGAACCACTCGACGGCCTTGTCGGCCTTGTCCTGTTCGAGGTGGAGGCGGCCGAGCATCGACGCGGCATCGAAGCGCTGGCGGGGCGACTTCGCAGCCTGCTCGAGGGCCGTCATCGCGTCCTCGGCCATGCCCATCTCGTGGTAGGTCAGCGCCAGCCGGTACTGCTCGGCGGCCTCGTCGGCGGCGCCGGCGTCGGCGCTCTCGGCCGGCACCTCGGCCGCCTTCGGCGCGGCAGCGCGGGCCGTGTCGGCCTTGGCCCGCTTGCGCGGCTCTGCGGGCGCAGGCGCCGGCGGCTCCGGCACCGGGCCGTCGAGCTCTTCGCCCTCGTTGAGGTCGATGAAGTCCGCCGCCAGGAACGGGCTCTCGCCGCTCAGGCGCTCCGCGATGATGGCGTCGGGGTCTCCCTCGCCCAGCATGACCAGCGACTTGCGGAAGCGCTCGATGTTCGCGCGGTTCCACGGCTCACGGGCCACCAGATCCTCGCTGATGATGCGGGCCTCGAGGGCGCGCCCGACTTCGAGGTACGCGTCGGCGAGCTGGGCCTGCGCCTCGAACATGGTGGCCTCGAGCTGGCCGTCCACGCAGATCTCGACCAGGCGCATGAGGGCGACCAGGTGGAAGCGCACGCGCGTGACGAACTCGTGGAGGGCGGCGGCAGCCGCGGCGAAGTCCTCGGCGCGGACCGCCGCATCGGCGACGGCATCGACCACCTGGTAGCCGGCCTCGGGCGAGGTCTCCGCGAGACGGCACCCCAGCACCACCGCGGCCTCGCGCCGGGCGGGGTCCAGGCCAATCGCCCGGCTGATGGCGGTCCGCCCCTCGGCCAGGCGGTTCTCCTTGAGCGCCGACTCGGCCAGTGCCAGCCACAGGCCGGCGTCGTGCCCGGCGGTTTCCGTGGACAGGTAGGGCCGCGCCCGGTCGATCTCTCCCCGCGCGACGAATGTGGCGGCGAGCTTGGAGGCCGTGCCCGTGTCCGACGGATCGAGCGCCGCAATCTCCACCAGCGCGTTCAGCGCATCATCGGCGCGGTCCTGCTCCTCGAGGCGCGTGGCGACCTCGCGGTACTCGTGCAGCGCCGTCGCGACGTCGCCCATGCCGGCCGCGGCCTTGGCGGCCAGCAGGCGGGCGTCGAGGTCGTCCGGATCCAGCGTGCCGACCCGCACGCTCAGTTCGGCCGCGCCGCGCTGGTCTCCCCGCGCCTTGCGGCGCTCCACCAGCTGGTTGAAGTACTGCTTGGCGTCGGCCAGCAGACCCTGCCGGGAGGCGATCTCCCCCAGCTGCATCAGCGCAGGCTCGTCGCCCGGCTTGATCTTCAGGATCTTCTTGTAGAGGGCGGCCGCCTTCGGATAGAACCCCTCGTTCTCGAGGTGGTCGGCGATGCGGACGTAGTGGCCGATGCCCTTGTCCACCTGCCCGGCACGGACGTACAGGTCGCCAAGGGCGTTGGCGCTGTTCCAGTCGCGGGGCTGGGCTTCGACGATGCGGACGTACTCGGCAATGGCGGCGTCGATGCGCCCCTGCCGCAGGGCCTTTTCAGCGCTCTTGAGCGCACCTTCTCGGTCGAACGACGGCACGGCGGTGGTCCTCAGGCAATCGTATCAAACAGCGTCGGAGGCCTGAATGACCGCCGATGCTGCACGGAATAGCCGAACTTTGCCACCGCCGCCAGATGTTCAGCGGTGGCATATCCCTTATGTCGGTCGAAACCGTACCGAGGATCAGTGCTGTGCAGCGATTCCATGAGCCGGTCGCGCGTGACCTTGGCCATGATGGACGCGGCCGCAATGGCGGCCGATCGCCGGTCGCCGCCGACGATGCCGCGTTGGGCCATGGGCAGGTCGGGGATTCGGAAGGCATCCACCAGCACGGCGTCCGGCAGGGGGGACAGCGCGAGGACCGCGCGCTGCATGGCCCGCAACGAGGCCTGGTGGATGTTGAGGCGGTCGATTTCGGCGGGTTCGGCGGAGACAATCGCCCACGCCACGGCCTTGCGGGCGATCTCGTCGAACAGCCGCGCGCGGGCGGCGGCGGTGAGCGCCTTGGAGTCGGCGAGGCCCGCGATGTGCCGATCCGGGTGCAGGATGACGGCGCCGGCCGTCACCGGGCCGGCCAGGCAGCCGCGCCCGACCTCGTCCACGCCCGCGACGTGGACGAAGCCGTAGCGTCGCAGGGCGTTCTCGAAGCTGCGCCGGGCGGCGGTCTTGCGCACGGAGCACTGTCCGGGCCCGAACGCCGCGCGCCCGGGCCCCGGAACGGGTCAGCGGCTCTTCTTCACTTCCTTCATGCGCGCCGCCTTGCCCTTGAGCGCGCGCAGGAAGTAGAGCTTGGCACGGCGGACCTTGGCGGACCGCACGACGTCGACCTTCTGGACCGACGGCGAGTGCAGCGGGAAGATGCGCTCCACGCCCTGGCCGAACGACACCTTCCGCACGGTGAAGGTGGCCCGCACGCCGCCGCGCCGCAGGTTGATGATGACGCCCTCGAAGACCTGGATGCGCTCCTTGTCCCCTTCCTTCACGCGCACGTGCACGCGCACGGTATCGCCCGGCTTCATCCGAGGCCGTTCGACCAGCTGCGCCTTCTCCACCATCTCCATCGCGGTCATGACACCTGACTCCCTTCTCTGCCTACGTCGTGCGCGCGCGCCCGGCCTGCCAGTCGCGCAACCAGCCCTGCTCGTCCTCGTCCAGCGCCGCCCCGTCCAGCAGGTCCGGCCGCCGCTCGAGGGTCCGCCGCAGCGCCTGCTGCCGGCGCCACTTGCGAATCTCGCCATGGTGCCCCGAGGTCAGCACCTCGGGCACCTGCATCCCGCTCACCACCGCGGGCCGCGTGTAGTGCGGGTAGTCCAGCAACCCGCGCTCGAACGAATCACCCGCTACCGACTGCTCGTCGCCGACGACGCCCGGCACCAGCCGGGCCATCGCGTCGATCATCACCAGCGCCGGCAGTTCCCCGCCTGACAGGACGTAGTCGCCAATCGACACCTCGTCGGTGGCCCACCGTTCCCGCACGCGCTCGTCAATCCCTTCGTACCGCCCGCACAGCAGCACCACGTGCCGCGCGCCGACCAACCGGGCGGCCTCGCCCTGCGTGAAGCGCCGCCCCGCCGGCGAGAGCAGCACCACCGCGCCCGGCTCACCCCGGCCTGCGACGATGGCCTCCATCGCCGCGAAGAAGGGCTCGGGCTTCATCACCATCCCGGGCCCCCCGCCGAACGGCACGTCGTCCACGACGTGATGCCGGTCGGTCGTGAAGTCGCGCAGGTTGTGGACCGCCACATCCAGCAGTCCGCTCTCCCGCGCGCGTCCGACGACGCCCTCGGCCAGTCCGGCGTTGACCATCCCCGGAAAGATCGTGACGACGTCGAACTTCATCCCGGCCCTACAGGTCCAGCAATCCCTCGGGCGGCCGGATGACGATGCGCCGCTGGTCGACGTCCACCGTGCAGATGTCGCCGGCCATCGGAATCTCGTGGCGTCGTCCCGCCCCACCCACGACGATCCGGCTCTGTCCGGTCCCGCCCTCCACCCCGATGACCCGGCCCACCGGGTCCCCGGCTTCGGTCACCACCTCGCAGCCCATGAGCTGATGGTGGTAGTACTGCCCCGGCGGCAGCGCTCCCTGCGCCGACTCCGGAATCCGCAACTCCGCGCCGGCGTACCGCTCGGCGTCGTCCAGGCTGTCCACCCCGGTCAGCCCGATGATGGGGCGGCCGCGATGAAACCGGGACGATGTCACCCCGGCCACCCTCCGGCTGCCGTCGGTGAGCCGCACGTGCAGTTCCGCACCCGGGCGGAAGCGCTCCTCCGCGAAGTCGGTGTGCGGATTCACGACCACCTGGCCGCGGATCCGTGCCCGCGGGCCACGACGCCAACGAGCACCAGGTCCTCCCACTCGTCGGCCACGGCCGCCGCTAGTCCCTGATATCGAGCGACACGCGCGACCCTTCAGCCTCTGCGGCGCTCGCGAGCAGCGTCCGCAGGGCCGCAGCCGTCCGGCCCTGCCGTCCGATCACGCGTCCCAGGTCGCCGGGCGCCACGCTCAGCTCGAACACCCGCGTGCCGCGGCGCTCGACCTCGCGGACCTCCACGGCATCGGGCTCGTCGGCCAGCGCCCGCGCGACGGTCTCGACCAGGCCCTTCAGGTCCACCGACACGCCCGCGCTCCTAGGCCGTCGGCGCCGTCGGCGCCGCGGTGACGGGCTCTTCGGTGACGGCGCTCCGGTCGCGCGTCACGTGACGAGCCAGCAGGGTCCGGACCGAGTCCGAGGGCCGGGCGCCCTGCGACAGCCAGTGGTCGATGCGGGTCTTGTCGACCTCGAGCACGGACGGCCGGGTGCGCGGATTGTAGAACCCGAGCACCTCGAGGAAGCGCCCCTCCCGCGCGGCACGAGCCTCGGTCACCACGAGGCGGTAAAAGGGCCGCTTCTTCGACCCGGTACGACGCATCCGAATGCTCAACATATCGCTGTCCTCTTCCCCCGAAACCCTACCGCATCAGACTGAACGGGCTCTTCTTCTTCTTCTTCGGCGGCGCCGCGATGGGCTCGCCCGTCATCTTGCCCACCATCTTCAACATCTTCTGCATCTCGCCGAACTGCTTGAGCAGGCGGTTGACGTCCTCGACGGCCGTGCCGCTGCCCTTGGCGATGCGCTTGCGCCGGCTCCCGTCGAGAATCTCGGCGTGCCGCCGTTCCTCGGGCGTCATCGAGTTGATGATGGCCTCGATGCGCCGCAGTTGCCGCTCGTCCGGCTTCTGCTCGGCCAGCTGCTTCATCTGGCCCATCCCGGGCAGCAGCCCGATGATGTGCTCGAGCGGCCCCATCTTCTTGAGCGTGCGCAGCTGGTCGCGGAAGTCCTCGAGCGTGAAGCCGCCCTTGCGGATCTTCTCCTCGAGCCGCTGCGCATCGCCCTCGTCGATGGCCTCCTCGGCCTTCTCGATGAGCGACAGCACGTCGCCCATGCCGAGCATGCGCGACACGAACCGGTCCGCGTGGAACGGCTCGAGGTCCTCGAGACGCTCGCCGCTGCCCACGAACGCAATGGGCACGCCGACGACCGACACCACCGACAGCGCCGCGCCACCGCGGGCGTCGCCGTCCGCCTTGCTGAGGACGACGCCGGTCACGCCGATCTGCCGGTTGAACTCGCCGGCGCTCTTGATGGCGTCCTGCCCCGTCATCGCGTCGGCGACGTACAGGAGATCGTGCGGGCCGACGGCCTGCTTGATCGCCGCCAGCTCCTGCATCAACTCGTCGTCGATGTGGAGGCGACCGGCCGTGTCCACGATGACGACGTCGCTGCCGACTTCCCGCGCTTCCTTCATGGCGCCGGCTGCGCGCGCCACCGGGTCCATCTGCCCCGCCGGGTCGTGCACCCGCACGTCGGCCTTGCCCGCCACCACCGTCAGCTGCTGAATCGCGGCCGGGCGACGGACGTCGGTGGACACCACCAGCGGATGACGCCCCTGCTTCTTCAGCCACCGCGCGAGCTTGCCCGTGGTGGTCGTCTTGCCCGAGCCCTGCAGGCCGAGCATGAGGATCACGCGCGGCCGCGCGCTGGTCTCGACGAGGCCGCCCTTGGCGTCGCCGAAGAGCGCGAGCAGCTCGTCGCGAACGATCTTGATGACCTGCTGGCTGGGCGTGAGGCTCTTCAGGACCGCCTGGTCCATCGCGCGATCGCGCACGCGATCGACGAAGGCCTTGACGACCTTGAAGTTGACGTCTGCCTCGAGCAGCGCCATCCGGATTTCCCGGAGGGCGTTCTCGACAGTCCCTTCGCTGAGCCGCGTCTCTCCGCGAATGGACTGGAAGACGTCCTGCAGCCGCTGACTCAGTTGATCGAACACAGCTCTCCCACGTCCAGGCCCGCGCCGACCGGCCCGGTCGGCCGCCGCGATGGCGACGCCGACCCTCCTCAGCGCAAACCCTTATCCTAGTTGAGCTTCAGGGTATTCGTCAAACCGACTTCAGGCGGTGGCCCAGCTTGTCCTTCTTGGCCTTGAGGTAGCGCCGGGTCGTCTCGGAGGCTGGAATCTCCAGCGGCAGCGAGGAGGCGACCGACAGGCCGTACCCCTGCAACCCCACGAACTTGCGCGGGTTGTTGGTCAGCAGGCGCATGGTCCGGACCCCGAGATCCCGCAGGATCTGGGCCCCGATGCCGTAGTCGCGCTGGTCGGCCTTGAACCCGAGGCGCTCGTTGGCCTCGACCGTGTCGAACCCCTGGTCCTGGAGGGCGTAGGCTTTCAGCTTGTTGGCCAGCCCGATGCCCCGCCCTTCCTGGTTCAGGTACAGCAGCACCCCCCGCCCTTCGCGGGCGATGCGCGCCATGGCCGCGTGGAGCTGCGGACCGCAGTCACACCGCGCGGAGTGGAAGACGTCGCCCGTCAGGCACTTGGAGTGGACCCGGACCAGCACGTTGTCGCCGTCTCCCACCTCGCCGCACACCAGCGCCACGTGCGCCTGCCCGTCGATCACGCTCTCGTAGCAGTGAATGCGGAAGGCGCCATGCTCGGTCGGCAGGTCGGCTTCGGTCACCTTGCGGACCAGCCCCTCGGTGCGCATCCGGTAGCGGATGAGATCGGCCACCGTGATCATGAGCAGCTTGTGACGCCGGGCGAACTTGGCCAGCTCCGGCACCCGCGCCATGCTGCCGTCGCGGCTGGCGATCTCGCAGATCACGCCGGCCGGATAGAGCCCGGCGATCCGCGCCAGGTCCACGGCGGCCTCGGTCTGGCCGGCGCGCACGAGCACGCCGCCCTCGCGTGCGCGCAGCGGGAACACGTGTCCCGGCCGCGCCAAGTCGGTGGCCCGCGACTTCGGGTCGATGGCCACGTGGATCGTCCGCGCGCGGTCCCGCGCGGAGATACCGGTGGTGGTGCCCGTCTTGGCCTCGATGCCGACGCAGAACGCCGTCTCGAACGGCGTGGAGTTGAGCTGCGACGGCACCTGCAGCGGAATCTGGAGCTCGTCGAGGCGCGCAGCCGTCATGGGCATGCAGACCAGGCCGCGGCCGTAGGTCATCATGAAGTTGACGGCCTCGGGCGTCACCTTCTCGGCCGCAATCGTCAGGTCGCCCTCGTTCTCGCGATCCTCGTCGTCCACGACGATGACGATCTCGCCGCGGCCGAAGGCGGCCACGGCGTCTTCGATGGGCGCGTACGGCCCGCCCTTGCGCGCGCCCCGGGCCAGGCGCAACTTCCCCGCCGCCGTCTTTCGACTCGTCATGATCGCTGTACCTCGAGGGCCCTCGCCACGTACTTGCCAATCATGTCGCACTCCAGGTTGACCTTGTCGTCGGGCCGCAGCTGGCGCAGGGTCGTGTGCATCCACGTGTAGGGGATGATCTGCACGTCGAACTCGCGGGGGCCGAGGCCGGCGACCGTCAGGCTGACGCCGTCCACCGCCACCGAACCCTTCCGGATGAAGTGGGACGCGAGGTCGGCGGGAAAGCGCACCGTGAGCCAGTGGCTGTCGGACTCGGGCGCCGACCGGACGTCCGTGACCACGCCGATCCCGTCCACGTGCCCCTGCACCAGGTGCCCATCGAGACGCCCGTCCAGACGGACGGGGCGTTCGAGGTTGACGATCTGCCCGCGGTTCGCAGCCCCGAACGTCGTCACCCGCGCGGTTTCGGGACCGATGTCCATGAGGACCTGCGAGCCGTCCACGAGCACGACGGTCAGGCACACGCCGTTCACGGCCAGGCTGGCGCCAGGCGACAGGGACGCCGCCAGCGTCGTCTCGATCCGGATACGGACGCCGTCGGCCACCGCCTTCACTTCCGACAGCGTGCCCGTGGCCTCAACGATTCCCGTGAACATCGAACTCCATCCAGTTGTCGGGGCCCAGCGTGTCCACCCGGCCCGGCTCGAGTCCCGGCAGCCCCAGCACGCCCGTCCCGAAGACCGGCACCCCGGCCTCACCCAGCCGGCAGGGCGCGACGATCAGGTGCACCGTGTCCACCAGGTCCGCGTCGAGCAGCGCCCGGTGCAGCACCGCGCCGCCCTCGATCAGCACCGAGGACACGTCGAAGGCCAGCAGGGCCCGCACCGCCGCACCCACGTCATCGGCACCGGTGACGACGGTGGCGCCAGCCTCGGCGAGCCGGCGCGCTGCGGTCCGGCGCCGCGGCCACGGCGCGTCCGCTGCTGAGTATTATGACCGGTCCCTGGTCCAGCGTGGCCAGCACCCGCGCCGTGGGCGGCGTGCGCAGACGGCGGTCGAAGATGGCCCGAACGAGCGGACGCGGCCGGACGATGTCCCGAACCGTCAGGAGCGGGTCGTCAACGAGGCGTCGGACCGACAGCCAGGGCGTCCACCGACGCCCGCAGGCGCTGCGTGCGGCGGTTGGCGGCCGGCCCGCTGATGGCGGTGCGCTGACCGGGCGCTGACGCGATGCGACCGTCGGCGCTGGCGGCCGCCTTGATGACCTCGGGCCGTCCGGCGGTCTGCACCAGGATGAACCCGCGATTCAGCCGCCGGGCCTCGGCCTCGAGCAGGCCCGCTTCCACGGCGAGGCCGGCCGCCTCGAGCTCGGCGAGGCCCTTTCCGTCAACCAGGGGATTCGGGTCGCGCATCGCCACCACCACCCGCCGGAGACCGCTGGCGATGACGCGCGCGGTGCACGGCGCCGTCCGGCCGAGTGGCGGCACGGTTCGAGGGTCACGAACATCGTGCCGCCGCGGGCCAGGTCGCCGGCCTCGTCGAGGGCGACGACCTCGGCATGCGGCTCACCCGCTCGCGTGTGCCGTCCCTGTCCGACGATGCGCCACCGGCCGAGATCACGACGGCACCGACCATGGGATTCGGCGTCGTCGCGCCAGCCGCCCGTGCGGCGTGGAACAGCGCCCGCCGCATCAGGTCGGCATCGGTCACCACTTCTCCTGGAACAGGGCGTCGACATGCTCGTCCGGCCTGAACGGCAGCAGGTCGTCGATGCCCTCACCCACGCCCGCATGGCGGATCGGAAGATGCGGTCGTGAGCGATGGCCACGGCCATGCCGCCCTTTGCGGTGCCGTCGAGTTTCGTCAGCACGATGCCGGTCACGCCGGCCACGCCCGTGAACTCCCGCGCCTGCACGAGCGCGTTCTGCCCGACAGTGGCATCCAGCACGAGATAGGTCGTGCGGCGCGCCTGCCGCTTCGCGGGCGGCGACCCGGCGGATCTTCTCGAGCTCCTGCATCAGGTTCGCGCGCGTGTGCAGCCGGCCCGCAGTGTCGACGAGGATGACATCGCGGCCGCGCGCCCGGCCCGCGGTCAGCGCATCGAACACGACCGCCGCCGGATCGGCCCCCTCCCGTGCCCGCACGATGTCGACGCCGGCGCGATCGGCCCAGATCTGGAGCTGGTCCACCGCGGCCGCACGGAACGTATCTGCCGCGCAGATGAGGGGCGCGAGGCCGTCGCGCTTCATCTGGTTGGCCAGCTTGCCGACGGTCGTGGTCTTGCCGGTCCCGTTCACCCCGACGATGAGGACGACGCGCGGGGTGCCCGCCGAGTGTGGGTCCACGCGCGGCGCGTCGTCGGCTGCCTTGAGGATCCGGAGATCTCCTCGCGAACGAGTGCCCGTAACGACTCCCCGCGGCGCTGCCGCTTCCCCACCGCATCGACGATGCTGCGCGAGCGGCCACGCCGACATCCGCCATCAGGAGCACCTCCTCGAGGCCCTCCAGCGTGTCCGGGTCGATGGTGCGCTGCGCCGCTCGGGCGCGTCGCTGCCCTTCACCAGGTCGTCGAACCGATCGGCGATCTGCTGCGCCGTGCGCGTGAGTCCCTGCTTGAGCTTGTCGAACAGTCCCATCCTGATGTGCCTATCCGTGTTCGGCGCGTTGCCGGCGATCCATCAGCGCGCGGATGGCGGAGGACGGCTCCTGTCGTCAGCGAGCACCGCCGCCATCTGCGCCGTGATCGGCAGCTCCACGCCGTAGCGTTCTCCCAGGGCGAGCGCGGCTTCGGTCGTTCATGCCCTCGGCCACCATCTTGGTGCTCGCGACGATCTCGCCGAGCGATCGACCGCGCGCCAGTTCCTCGCCGACGTGCCGGTTGCGGCTGAGGCCGCCGGTGCAGGTGAGCACGAGATCCCCCAGGCCCGCGAGCCCGGCGAGCGTCTCGCGATGTCCGCCCATCGCCACCGCCAGCCGCGTAATTTCCGCGAGGCCCCGCGTGATCAGGGCGGCCAGCGCGTTGTGCCCCTGTCCCAGGCCCTCCACCACGCCCGCCGCGATGGCGATCGTGTTCTTCAGCGCGCCGCCCACCTCGACCCCGACGACATCGGCGGTGCCGTAGAGTCGCAGCCACGGTGCGCGGAACTCCGCACGAGGATGTGCTCGACCGTGGACGCGGTGGCCGACGCCACGACGACCGCCGTGGGACGGCCGCGCGCGAGCTCGAGCGCGAAGCTCGGGCCCGACAACACGGCCACGTCACCCGCCGACGGCAGTTCCGCCGACAGCACTTCCGACATGCGCAGCAGCGATTGCGCCTCGATGCCCTTCACCGCGCTCACCACGAGGGCGCCGGGACACAGGTGGGAAGCCATGGCTCGCGCCACCGGCCGCAGGCCGTGCGACAGCACACGGCGACGACCACGATCGTGGCGCCGTCCAGCGCATCGGCCACGTGGGCCGTCGGCCGGAGGCGGTCCGGGAACGTCGCGTCGGCAAGATAGACGGGATTGGCTCGACGCGCTGCCATCTCGGCGACGAGCGCCGGGTCGCGGCCCCAGAGGCGCACGTCGTGGCCCGAGGAAGACCGAACTGGATGGCGAGGCCGTGCCCCAGCTTTGCCCGATCCGATGACGGCGACCTGCTGCATCGTCGCCCGCGTGTCCGGCACTGCCGGCGCCACAGGGTTCACCGCCGCCCGCTGGCCGAGCCGGCGCTCTGTGCCTCGCGCGATGCGCGCCAGGTTGCCGCGGTGGCGAAAGACGATCAGGACCGAGGCCACGGTGGCGACCAGCGTCACCGGCTCCGCACCGGCGCGCCCATTCGACAGCGGAGCAGCGTCATGCTCGCCAGCACGGACCCAGCGACACGCATGCCCGCGTCATCCAGGTCGCGCCGACGAAGCACCGCCGAGGCGAGGGTCGCCAGGGGCGCGAGGACGGCGAACACGCCGCAGGCGACCGCGACCCCCTTGCCGCCGACGAAACGCAGCCACGGGATGATGTGGCCGACCACGGCGCGCCCAGGCCCGCCAGCGCCGCCGCCTCGCCCGGCAGGAACAGCCGCGCGAGCAGGACGCCGGAGGCGCCCTTGGCGACGTCCACCAGCATCACCGCCACGCCGAGGCCGCGGCCTGCACTCCGGTAGACGTTGGCGGCCCCGACGTTGCCGCTCCCGACCATCCGCAGGTCGATGCCCCCACGGCCCCTGGCAATGAGGAACCCGAGCGGCAGCGACCCCACGAGGTATCCGACCACGGCGGCGAGCATCCGTCGATCTTACTGCCTTCCCCGCAGCCACCCCTGGGCGATCTCCTCGTAGCCCTTCCCCGCCCGGGAGCCCGCGGCGCGGACGAGCGCCACACGATCCACGCGTGTCGAGATCCGCCGGTGACGCGGCCTGGAGCAGCGCCGGCCAGTCGATGCCGGGCACGTCGGTCTTGACGCGTCCGAGTGTGAGATGCGGATGGAACGCGCTCGCGTCGGCGGCCGACTCGCCCGGGAGCCGGTCCCCGAGCCGCCGGGCCAGCTCGGACTCGAGCACGCCGAGCTCTTGCGCGCCGCGTCCGATGCCGAGCCGGATCGCACGGGGATGCCGTGTCGAGGGGAACGCCCCGAGGCCATGCCAGTGCACCACGAACGGCGACAGGCCGAACGGTTCGCTCACGGCCTCGACCAGGCCCAGCACGCGCTCGTCGGCCTGCTCGCCCGGGGAACCGCAGTGTCACGTGGAGGGCCGGCGGCGCCGCCCAGACGATCCGCGGCGGGGTCCGCCTCAGCTCGCCAAGCTGCGACTCGATGGAGCGGCGCACGGCGGTCCGCTGCGCGGGCGAGGGCATCACCAACGGGAACGGCCACGAACAGGCGCATGGCGTCACGCCCGGGCCCAGTCCACGTCCCGCGGTTCGTCGCGCAGCCGGCGGCGAACCAGATCAACGCGGTGGTTGCCGCGAAGACCTTCACCAGTTCGCGCCCGCCCACGAACCTGCAGCAGAGCGCGCGCGTCTCCCGCGGACCGGCCGTGGCGACCGCGAACCAGACCGTCCCGACGGGCTTCTCCGGCGTCCCGCCGCGAGGACCCCGCGATGCCGGTGACGGCGACCGCCGCCTGCGCGTCGGCGCGCGCGAGCATGCCCTCGGCCATGGCGCCGCGCCACCGGCTCGCTCACCGCGCCGTGTGCGGCGATGAGCGCCTCGGGCACTCGAGCAGGGCGGTCTTGGCGCTGTTGCTGTAGGCGACCACGCTGCGATCCACGTAGTCGGAACTGCCGGCGACGTCGGTGAGCCGCGAGGTGGCGAGGCCACCGTGCACGACTCGGCGAGCGCAATCCGCCAGCCGCGGTCGCGGAGGAGCGCCCCGGCGGCCTCGACCGCCTCCCCACGCTCGCTCACGACGGCCGGGCCCAGCCGGGCGATCGGCGCGTCGGCAGCCCGATCCAGCCGCACGCGTCCTGCGCCTCGTCGGTCACACGCACCGACAGGTGCATCTCGATCGACCCGGGCGTGGCCAGGATGGTCTACCGTCCAGCACAGGCGGTTCCTCGATGCACCCGGCGCGTACTGGGCTGCACCAGCTCCTCGAGCCGTGACTCGGTGCGGCCGGTGACGCGAAGCGCGCGGCGCAGCAGCCGGCGATCGCCTGCCAGCACGGAGAGCCGCGCCCGGACGGCGCCCTCCATCATCGGCCGCATCTCGCGGGGCAGGCCGGGCAGCAGCGCGATGACGGCGTCGTCGCGCTCCAGCATCAGGCCGGGCGCGCTGCCGCGCAGGTTCTCGAGACCGTGGCGCCGTCGGGCACCTGGGCCTGTCGGCGATTCACCTCGGGCATCGTCAGCCCGCGTGCAGTGAACCGCGCACGAATCGCCTCGACGATCGCCGGATCACTCGCGGAGCTCGAGCCCCAGGCACGCCGCCACCGCTTCCGGGTCAGATCGTCGTCGGTCGGCCCGAGGCCCACCGTCGGGATCAGCACGCGGTGCCTGGCGAGCGCGTGGATGACGGCGTCCTCCGAGGATCGGCCCGGTCGTCGCCGACGACTGCCTTGTGCGCGACGTCGAGACCGAGCTCGTTGAGGACGCCCGTGATGAACAGCGAGTTGGTGTCGGTGCGGGTCGGCGTGAGCATCTCGCTGCCCGGCCAGGATGACGGCGTCGAGGCGCGGTGTCATGCCATCATCCACGCCGGCCACGCCCACACCGCGAGGCGCATCACGAGATGCGCGTAGACGCCGGCCGCCGCATCATCGAGCATGATCCCCCAGCCCGCCGGGGCGCGCTCGAGGGCGCGGGCCGGATAGGGCTTCACGACATCGAAGACGCGGAAGAGCACGAACCCGAGGGATCACACCGGAGAGCGAGACCAGCCCGGCGAGCGTGATCAGCATGCCGAGAGCACCTCGTCGATCACGACGGGACCGGGGTCCGTGGTTCCCAGCACCACTTCGCACCGCGTGGCCGCCCACACGCCGGCCACGAAGACCACCGCGATGGCTCCCACCTCCGCAGCCGGCGCGCCGAGCCACCGCAGGACGGCGTAGACGGCGAGGGCGGCCGCCGACCCCGCGGTCCCCGGCGCGATCGGAAAGAACCCGACGTAGCCGAACGTGGCAATGACGAGGGCGAGGTGATTCACCCGACGATGACCCGCGTGCCCGCCAGCTTGTCGTACGCGCGGCGATCGGCCGACAACAGCACCGGCACGAACAGGAGCCCGAGGAGCGCCGCCGACGCCCGAGCGCCGCCGGCACACGACCGCGCCGGTCAGGTCCACGCCCTGCTGGTCGTCTCCGATGACCTTGATGCCGAGGGCCATCTTCCCGATGGTCTGGCCCCCGCGAGCGTGAAGCCCACCAGGTAGAGAGAAACGCGAGGACGAGGAAGAAGAGCGGCCATCGGCAGCGGCGGCAACACGGCGAGGTCGGCGCGCGTCAGCGCGAGGCCGCGATCCGCGCGGTCAGCACGACAACGAGCGCGTCGATGCCGCCGAGGATGACCAGGTCGATGACGGCGGCCAGCAGTCGGCTGCCGGCGCCGCCGTGGTCGCGAGCGCAGGCCGACCAACGGTCACCCGCGGGACGACCGGCGGCTCCTCGCAGCCCGGATCCTCGGCGAGCGGCAGGGTCGGCAACTCGTAGCGCGGCGGCCGCGTCGTCGTCGTGGACCGCTTGGCGCGCGGCACGTCCACGCCGCCCGCCATGCCCGAGAGCAGCGGGCCCGCGGAACGGCGCGAACAACAGCAGCTCCTCAGCCGGCGTGGGGGCGGACTCCGGCACGTCGGCGAGCACGGCCGGTGCGGGCGCCGCCGGCGGCAAGAGCGCGAGGGCCGGTTCGGTCATGGGCGCCCAGACCGGCTCGGCGACCGCAGCCATCTCGTCGTCGTCCTGCAGGCTCAGGTCCATGGGCGACCGGATCCGTGTCCACGCCGCGCAGGGTGAGCTCGCCGCGGCTGGCGCCGGGTGTGGACAACGAGAAGTCGTATCCGCAGTTGCGGCAGCGGTCCGTGGTCTCGAACCCGAGATGCCGCACTTCCCGGGCGCTTCATTCCGGCCGCTGCCCCGCAACAGGCTCCCGGATCGAGGGCAGGGCCTCGGCAGAAGTGCCGAGGAGGGCTCCGCTGAATGCGCGCGCGCAGGTCGTCGGCACGCCCCCGCATCGGGTCCCCGGCAGGCACGCGATCGAGCTGGACCAGCGCATCGGCGAGCCGCCCGGAGTCGAACAACTCCTGTGCGCGGGCCATCCAGGCCTCGGCCACGTCCGGCACGGGCAGCGGACCGATGGTCTCGGGCAGCGCGGCGCGGGGCGGTTGATCGGGCGGCGTGCCCACGAGTCGGACCAGCCGCCGGTCGTGGACGCCCACCAGCTGGCGACGCCGAGGGCCAGGGCGATCGTGGCCGTGAGCGCCCAGAAGCGGGACCACGGACGCGTGCGTGCGGCGGCCGGAATGCCCGTCCGGCTGCGTGGGCGGAACGGACGCCGCGCCGGCGGCACCGCGACATCGCGGGTGCCGGTCACGTCGAGGCGGTCGATGCGGTCGAGCACGCCGAGCGCCAGGTCATGCGGCGCACCGCGCTCCATGGCGTCGTGCAACAGCGCGCGCGCCTGATCCACGTCTCCGCGATCGAAGGCGTCGAGTCCTTCGTGCACCAGGGCCTCGGCCTGCCGATGCCCTTCCGCCTGGGCGCTGCGGGCGCGCTCGATGTAGGCGCGCGCGCGGTTGTGCTGCCGGTCGAAGAACAGCACGCGCGTCCAGACGTTGATGGCGGTTTCATGCTCGCCGGCGGTAGTGATCCAGCCCGCTGACGAGCAGCTGTTCGATGCGCGGATCCTCTCCCGAGGCGCCAGCCGCCTCGGGTGGCGGCAGGAACGGCTGCCGGATCCGGTCATGGCGTAAGTGCTGCACAGTATGGCACTTACCGCGCGCATCCGCGGGCCCGCCGGGGCTGTGGTAGAAGCAACGGATGCCCATCATCGAGTGCGTCCCCAACATCGGCGCGGCCGCCAGGCCAGAGTGGTCTCCGCGATTGCCGACGCCCTCCGTGGCGTGCCGGGCCTGCGGGTGCTGGACGTGCAGTCCGACACCGTGCACAACCGCAGCGTCCTGACCCTCGCCGGTGACGCGCCCGCCCTGCGCGCCGGGCTCCCGCTGCTCTACCAGCGCGCGATCGCGGCCATTGACCTGCGCGAGCACGCGGGCGAGCACCCCCGCCTGGGCGCGGTGGATGTCTGCCCGTTCATTCCGATCGACGGCGTGACCATGCCCGAGTGCGTGGCGCTGGCCCGGGAGATCGCGGCCGACGTGGCGCGGGCGCACGACCTGCCCGTGTTCCTGTACGAGGATGCGGCCGCGTCACCGTCCCGTCGCAACCTCGAGGACATCCGCCGGGGCGAGTTCGAGGGGCTTGGCGAGAAGATGACCAGGCCCGAATGGGCACCGGACTTCGGCCCGTCCACGCCACACGCGTCGGCGGGCGCCACCGTGATCGGCGCCCGGATGCCACTCATCGCCTACAACATCAACCTGGGCACGACGCGGCTGGACGTCGCGAAAAAGATTGCGGCCGCCGTCCGGATGAGCAGCGGCGGCCTCCGCTTCGTGAAGGCGATGGGACTCGCCCTCGAGGACCGTGGGCTGGTTCAGGTGTCGATGAACCTCACCAACTTCGAGAAGACACCCGTCTTCCGCGTCTTCGAGCTGGTGAAGCGCGAGGCCGCCCGCTACGGCGTCCCTGTCGTCGAAAGCGAAATCGTCGGACTCATCCCGCAGCGCGCCCTGCTGCAGGCAGCCGAGTACTACCTCCAGATCGAGGGCTTCTCACCGAAGCAGGTACTGGAGACGCGCCTCGCGGGGGATGCATAGGGGGCTTGGGGCCTGGGACCTGGGGCTTGGGGGGCGAGCGCACTTGCGACTCCCGACTCCCGGTTCCCGACTCCCGAAGCGATAGGGCTTGAAGACCTGGGGCTTGGGGCCTGGGGCCTGGGGCTTGGGGGGTGAGCGTACTTGCGACTCCCGACTCCCGGTTCCCGACTCCCGGTTCCCCCCTCCCGACGTGATCCCGTCCCGGCGTGATTCCGTCCCGACGCGAGTCCGTCCCGCCGCGATCGCGCTACGTCTTCCTCGTCCCCAGCGCGCCGCGGAGCTTGTCGGCGAGCGAGCCGAGGGCTTCGGCCGAGCTCGCCGCGGACCGCTCCGTGTACTCCCGCAGCTCCTCGGCTTCCTGCGCCGCGATCACCGCCCTCCGGCTCACGCGGATGCGGCGGCCGGCCGGGTCGGCTTCGAGGACGACGACTTCCAGTGTGCTGCCGGCGGGAAAGGCTTTGGCCACGTCGGCGCCGCGATCCAGGCCGGTTTCCTCCAGCGGCATCATGCCCATCTTCCCCGGGGCGAGGTAGACGAACACGCCAAAGCGTTCGTGGCGCTCGACCGTGCCCGTGACCTTTGCGCCGGGAACGATGGCGCCGCCGGCAGCCACCGACCCGGCCGCGCGCGTGGTGCCGTCGGGCACGAGCGCCACGCCGATGCGGCGCTTCTCGGGATCGACTGTCAGGATCTCGAACGTGGCCATGGTCCCGACCGGCGCCTGCTCGACCCAGCCCTGGCGGCGGCCGGTCGGCGCGAAGGTAGAGGCGTGCGCGAGCCCTTCGACGCCCGGCTCGAGCTCCACGAAGGCGCCGAACTCCGCGACGCGCGTGATGCGGCCCGTGCGGACCTGTCCCGCCTCATACGTGGCCGGCACGCGCAGCCAGGGGTCCTCGGCCAGCTGCTTGAGGCCGAGCGCGATCTTCTGCGTCTCCGCGTCCACGCGCAGCACTTTCACGGTGAGCTCGTCGCCCGGCGCCACCTGCTGCGCCGCGTCCTCGACGCGAGACCAGCCCATCTCCGACACGTGCAGCAGCCCCTGCACCCCGCCCCCCAGGTCCACGAACGCCCCGAACGGGCGCACCGAGACCACCCGTCCATGGACGACCGCGCCGGGCACCGCCGCCCGCCGGACCTCTTCGGCCCTGGCCTCCTGTTCGGACTCCAGGAGCGCGCGCCGCGACACCACGAGGTTCCGGCCTCCGTTGGAGTACTCGACGATGCGGAAGGTGTAGGGGCGGCCGACGTGGACGGCGGGATCCTCGGTGCGCACGAGGTCGATCTGCGAGAAGGGGCAGAACGCGCGGCTCTCGCCGATGCGGACCTCGTAGCCGCCCTTGCCAACTCCCTGGACGGTGCCCTCCACCGGGAGGCCGGCACGGAAGGCCTCTTCGATCTGGCGGTCGGTGGCCGCGCGGCGCGCCAGGCGCCGCGAGAGCGTGATGCCACCCGAGGTCGAGATGACGGTCGCCTGCAGGCGATCGCCCACCGCGACTTCGAGGTCGCCCTCGGCATCCTTCAGCTCGCCGACTTCGATCACGGCTTCGCTCTTGCCGCCAACGTCAACCAGTGCGACCTCGGCGCCGATGCGCACGATGGTGCCCTCGACCGTCTGGCCCTTCGTCAGCGGCTTGACGGCGAACGAGGCCTCGAGCATGGCTGCGAAATCGTCTTCGGGTTCTGTCACCGGATTCCCCTCCACCTCAACTCCTCATCGTCGCACAGAGGCGCCGCGGCGGATCACGCCTGGCGCGCGCGGCCGGGCGCGAAGTAGATGACCGTCCACCCCGACGCGACCTTGAAGGGCTGCTCGCGGGAGTAGAGCCGGAACGCGCCGCCGGGCATCAGCCCGCCGAGCAGCAGCCAGTCCTGTCCTGGCGCACCCACCCGCTCCTTGAGCTCGTTCCACCCGAACTGCGCGCTCAGCTTCGTGGTCTGAACCGTCCAGCCGTCCGAGAGCCGCTGGTGGAGCGTGTCGAAGGTGGCGCCGGTGTCGAAAGCGAAGTAGCCGCGCTGCTGCAGCGTGAGCTGCCGGAGCTCCTCGCCCGAGGCCTGGGGCGTCGCGAGCTGGAAGGTGCGGTGACGCCCGAAGCTGCGGCCGAGGGCCTTGCAGACCAGCGCGTTGTAGAAGTCGTTCTCCGTGGCGCAGAGCACGTGGCTGAGGTGCTGCGCGTCGAGCGCGTGCTCCGTATGCTCCGAGAGAATCTCACCGTAGTACACATCGATGCCCGCCATGCGGGCGTCGCTCAGCCGCTGGTAGGCACCGTCGGCGACCAGCACGTCGATCTCGAGGGCCTTGAGCGCCTGGGCGAAGGCGCGCGTCCACGGTGTCGCGCCCACGATGAGCAGGCCGTTGGCGCTCCGCGCCGCCAGCCCGAGCCGGCGCGCCAGCGGCCCCAGCGTCAGGCCGTGCGCGAGCACCGTCGTGATGATCAGGAGGAAGGTGAGCGGCAGCAGGACGTCGGCGTCCGTGTAGCCCGAGGCGACGAGCTCCGGCCCGAAGATGCCGGCCGTGGCCGCCGCCACGATACCGCGGGGCGCGATCCACGCCAGCAGCAGCGTGTCCGATCGGCGGATCGATGCGCCCAGCGTCGCGCAGAGGATGGCGAGCGGGCGGACGACCAACAGCATCGCCAGCACGAAGAGCGCCGTGCGCCAGTTCAGGAGCTGCAGCTGGTCCGGCTCGAGCTGCGAGGGAATCACGATGAACAGCACCGACAGCAGCACGATGGTGAGGTGCTCCTTGAAGTGCTGCAGCGACTCGCGTTCGACCAGTCGCATGTTCCCGATCACCAGGCCCATCGCCGTCACGCTCAGCAGGCCCGCCTCGGGCTGCACGGCGTTGCTCGCCCAGTACACGATCAGCACGAGCACCATCAGGACCGGGGCCTTGAGCCGCTCGGGCACCGCGCCGCGCCGGTAGAGGAAGCCGATCAGCCAGCCGCCGCCGCCGCCGAGCACCGCCGCCGCGCCGATGGCGGCGCCCACACCGTTGGCGGTCTCCTGCCAGCCGCCGCCGATGGTGAAGTACTGGAAGATCAGGACCGCCAGCAGCACGCCCACCGGGTCGTTGACGATGCCCTCCCACTTGAGGAGCGAGGCGGTGTCCTTGTTGAGCCGCGCCTGGCGCAGCATCGGCAGGATGACGGTGGGCCCGGTGACGACGAGAATCGCGCCGAGCACCGCCGAGACCGGCCAGCTCAGTCCCCCGATCCAGTAGGCGGCCAGGCTGCCGAAGACCCACGCCAGCGGCGGCGCCACGAGCGTGAGCCGCCCCACGCCGCGTCCGACACGGCGAAACTCCGCGATCTTCAGGTCCATCCCGCCTTCGAACAGGATGATCGCCACACCGAGGCCGATGAGCTCGGTCATCTCCGACGGCGGGAAGCCGAGCTCCACGACGCCCGTGACCGGCCCGAGCACGAGGCCGGCGGCAATCAGGATCACGATGGCGGGAAGACCGAGCCGCCAGGCAATCCACTGGCTGGCGAGCCCGGCCGCGAGGACGACGAGGACCAGAGTACCGGCGTGCATGCAATCAGCTGTGGATGCCGGGCGCTTCGTGGCCCGTCTTCTGGACGTACTCCACGTAGGTGCCGGGGTAGACGAGGGGATCGCCGGCCGCGCCGCTCTCACCGCCCAGCTCCAGCACGCGGGATCCGAGCCCGCGCAGGAACGTGCGGTCGTGCGACACGAAGATCATGGTGCCCTCGAATGTCTTCAGCGCCTCGACCAGCATCTCCTTGGTCGCCAGGTCCAGGTGGTTCGTCGGCTCGTCGAGCACCAGGAAGTTGGGCGGATCGTAGAGCATGCGGGCCATCACCAGACGCGACCGTTCGCCCCCCGACAGCGCCCGCACCTTCTTGTCCACGTCGTCGCCCGAGAACTGGAAGGCGCCGGCGAGCGTGCGGAGGACGCCGAGACCGTCGTGGGGGAAGTCCTGCTGGAGCTGCTCGATGATGGTGAGGTCCGGGTCGAGCAGGTCCAGCGACTGCTGCGCGAAGTACCCCATCTTGAGGCTGGCGCCGAGGCGCACCTCGCCCGCGTCCGGCGTGGCCGCGCCCGCGATCATCTTCAACAGCGTGGTCTTGCCGGCGCCGTTCCGGCCCATCACCGCCCAGCGCTCGCCGCGGCGGATGGTGAGGTTGAGCCCGTCGTAGATCACGCGCGGTCCGTAGGCCTTGTGCAGGTTCTCGACGACGGCCACCTGGTCGCCGGAGCGCGGCGGTGGACGGAACTCGAACTTCACGACGGTGCGCTTCTTCGGCAGCTCGATCTTCTCGATCTTGTCCAGCGCCTTGATGCGGCTCTGCACCTGCGCGGCCTTGGCGGCGTGGGTCTTGAACCGCTCGATGAAGCGCTGCTCCTTGGCCAGCATCGCCTGCTGCCGCGCGTAGGCCGCCTGCTGGTTGGCCTCGCGGACGGCGCGCTCGCGCTCGTAGAAGTCGTAGTTGCCGGTGTAGACGGTGATCTCGCCGGCGTCGATCTCCGCGATCTTCGTGACGATGCGGTTCATGAACTCGCGGTCGTGCGAGGTCATGAGCAGCGCGCCCGGCAGCTGGGTCAGGAACTGCTCGAGCCAGATGATCGACTCGATGTCGAGGTGGTTGGTCGGCTCGTCCATCAGCAGGACGTCCGGCTTCCCGAGCAGCACGCGGGCCAGTGCCACGCGCATCTTCCAGCCGCCCGAGAGCGCGCCGACGTCGCCGTCGATCTGGTCGTCGGCCAGGCCCAGCCCGTGGAGCACTTCGCGCGCCTGCGCCTCCAGCGTGTAGCCGCCGAGGTGCTCGTACTCCTCCTGCACCTCGCCGAAGCGGGCGAGCACCCGGTCCAGATCGTCCGCGCGTGCCGGGTCCTCCATGGCCTGCTGAAGTGACTCCAGCTCGTGGTGCAGGTCGCCCAGCCGGCCGCTGCCGGCGATGGCCTCGTCCAGCACGGAGCGTCCCGACATCTCCTCGACGTCCTGGCGGAAGTAGCCGATGGAGATCTTCTTCGGGACCGTGACCTCCCCCTCGTCAGGGACTTCTTCGCCCACCACCATGCGGAAGAGCGTCGTCTTGCCCGCGCCGTTGGGGCCCACCAGCCCCACCTTTTCGCCAGGGTTGAGCTGGAAGGAGGCGTCGACGAAGACGAGCTGCCGGCCGTACTGCTTGTTGATGTTGGCGAAGGAGATCATCGGACGGAGTCGGGAAGTGGGGAAGCGGGAACCGGGAGTCGGGAGTCGGAAGTCGGCGAGGGAGTGACCCTCGGCCTCCACTATACGCGGGCCGTGGCCTTGCGCTGGCGGAGACATTTCTGTACAAGTCCACGCATGGCGCGCGTCCACCGGGGCTTCGGGCCCTCGTGTTTCCTGATCCTCCTCCTGGCGGCGGCACCCGCGCTCGCGCAGGACCACCAGTACAGCTCCGACGACATCGCGACCGGCGTCCGGGTCTACAACGCGCAGTGCGCGCTCTGTCACGGGCCCAACGGCGACATGGTGAACCGTGTGGACCTGCGCCGCGGACGCTTTCGTCGGGCCGTCACCGACGGGGACCTCGCCGCCGTGATTACCGGCGGCGTGCCCGAGGGCGGCATGCCGGGGTTCTCCCTGTCGAAGGACGAGGTCACCGGACTGGTCGCCTTCATTCGCGCCGGCTTCGACCCGGGCGGGACGGCGGTCAAGGTCGGCGACATTGCCCGCGGCCGGCAGGTCTTTGCCGGGAAGGGGAAGTGCGCCACCTGCCACCGCGTCGGCGGCGACGGCCCGCGCGCGGCGCCGGAGCTGACGGACATCGGCGCGCTTCGCACGCCCGCGTCCATCCAGCGCTCGCTGCTGGATCCCACCGCCGG
The DNA here is from genome assembly GCA_041394685.1 of Vicinamibacterales bacterium. Classification (GTDB taxonomy): domain Bacteria; phylum Acidobacteriota; class Vicinamibacteria; order Vicinamibacterales; family UBA2999; genus VFZN01. Next base: position 83,420 of record JAWKHU010000033.1, on the reverse strand, counting down.
CCTCCTCCCCATCAACCGCGCCGTGCGCATCGTCACCCGCGACGGGCGGACGCTCAGGGGGAGACGGCTCAACGAGGACACCTTTTCCGTGCAGCTCGTCACCGACCGCGAACAGCTCGTGTCGGTGGAGAAGTCCAACATCACCGAGTTCGAGGTGAGCCCCACGGCCACGATGCCGTCGGTGGAGGGGTCACTGTCCGGCGAGGAGGTGGCCGACCTGGTGGCCTACCTGCTGTCGCTCCGGGGGACGCCGTGAGGGGGCCGGCCGTGCGAACCGCGCTTGCCGTGGTGCTGGCGTCGGCCGCGTCCATGGCGCTCGACGCGCAGATCACGTCCGACCGCCTGCTGCGCGCTGCCTCCGAGCCCGAGAACTGGCTCACCTACAACGGCAGCTACATGAGCCAGCGGTACAGCACGCTGGACGCCATTACGCCCGCCAATGTCTCCGGCCTCGAGCTGAAGTGGGTGGTCCAGAACCAGGTGTTCGGCGCCTGGCAGTCGAACCCGCTGGTGGTGGACGGCGTGATGTACCTCACGCAGCGGCCCAACGACGTGATGGCCGTGGACGCCAGGACGGGTGCGCTGTTCTGGTTGTACCGCCACACGCCCAACGAGGCCGCCAAGGTCTGCTGCGGCGCCAACAACCGCGGCCTGGCCATCCTCGGCGACACGCTCTTCATGGGGACGCTCGACGCGCGCCTCCTCGCCATCGACGCGGTCACCGGCAAGGCACGCTGGAACGTGGAGGTCGGCGACGTCAAGGCCGGCTACTCTGATCACGATGCGCCGCTGGTCGTGAAGGACAAGGTGCTCGTCGGCGTCGGCGGGGGTGAGTACGGCATCCGCGGCTTCGTGGCGGCCTACGACGCGAAGACGGGGAAGGAGCCTGGCGCTTCTACACGATTCCGGGTCCCGGCGAACCAGGGCACGACACGTGGGACGGCGACGACTGGAAGACGGGCGGCGCGCCGGTGTGGATCACGGCTCGTGCGATCCCGAGCTGAACCTCACCTACTGGGGCGTCGGCAACCCGGGCCCCGACTGGAACCCGAGCCAGCGCCCGGGCGACAACCTCTATTCCGATTCGGTGGTCGCACTCGATGCCGACACCGGTCGGCTGAAGTGGCACTTCCAGTTCACGCCCAACGACGCCTACGACTACGACGCCGTGCAGGTGCCGGTGCTCGTCGATCGCGAGTGGCACGGCGCCCCGATGAAGCTGATGCTGTGGGCCAATCGCAACGGCTACTTCTACGTGCTCGATCGCGTCACGGGCCGCTTCCTCTCGGGCTCTCCGTTCGTCAAGGTCAACTGGTCCAGCGGCCTCGACGAGCGCGGACGCCCCACGCAGACGCCGCAGCCGGGCGGCTCGCCCACTTATCCGGGCAACCAGGGCGGCACCAACTGGTACCCGCCGTCGTCGCCCGCGCACCGGGCTCTTCTACTTCTCTGCGTGGGAGAACTACCGCACCATCTACCGTCCGCAGGAAGCGGAATACGCCGGGGCAGCTGTTCGTCGGCGGAGGCTTCACGGTGGAGACGCCAACGCCCGGGCGCCGACCATCGGCATCGGCCGCCGCGGCCCCATCAATACGTGGACCGACGAGGTCGGTAACGGCGCCGTCATGGCCATCGATCCCGAGACCGGGCAGGCGCGCTGGTCGATGCGCCAGTCGACGTCAGCGACGCCGGCATGCTGACGACGGCGACGGATCTCCTGTTCACGGGCGGCCGCGAGGCCACGTCCTGGTCCTCGACGCGCGCAACGGCAACCTGCTCTGGCGGTCGAGCCTGGGAGGGCAAATCGTGATGGCGCCAATCACCTACGCGGTTGACGGCAAGCAGTACGTGTCGGTCATCGCGGGCAACATCCTGGCCACCTTCGGCCTGCGGGACCGCTGACCCATGCGGGCGCCACGCGTCTGGACGAACCTGCTGGTCCTGCCCGAGGCCGACATCGCCCTTGGCCCGCTGCCGGTACCGGGCGTCGGCATCAAGGTCAACAGCGGCTACTCCGTCGAAGTCACCGGCAGCAACTTCACGTACCTCGTCCGCGTGGCCGGGTTCGGCAACCTGGACGCCGCCGAGCGCTGGCTCGAACAGGACCTGCGGCGTCAGGGCCTGTCGGACATCCGCTGGATCCGGCCGGACCGCTCGCGCATCTTCCTCGCCCGTCGTCACGCCACGCAGCCCACGGCGCACGTCGGGTGGATCGCGCACGCCGGCGGCGAGGGCGCCGGCCCGGTCACGATCGTCGAGGACACGGGCGCTACGGTGCGGACCAACGCGGACTTCAAGCGCGCGGCCGAGACCGTGGTGGGCGCCGCCAACCTGTGGCTGCGGGCATTCGAGCACCCCGACGACGCCATCGTGCACGCCATCCTGCAGTCGTCGGACCTGGACCTGCGCTTCCGGCTGCCCGCCGGCACGGTGCCGTCGGGCTTCGCCTTCGGGATGGTGCAGACGACGCGTGCGGGCCGCTATGGGCCGTGCCGCTTCGTCGCCGACGGCATCGCGGCGCGCGACGGCCGTGACACGCGCGCCCTGGCGGATGCGCTGGCTGCCGACCCGGGCGTCCGGGACGCGCAGGTGCGGATGGTGGATGCCGACGTGGCCGAGGTGCACGGCACGCTCCACGACGACATGGAGCAGACCTCGACGCTCGCCTGCCGCATCGTGCCGGCCGACGAAGGCGCGGGCCTCTTCGTGGCCGCGCTCACGCTCGACGGCGAGCCCATCGCCGAGGCTCGCAAGTTCCTCGCAACGGCCACGACCACCGTCCAGGGCATGGGCGCCGCGCCGCGGCCGGTGCCCGACGACCTGCCCGCCTCGGCTGCCGACGCCCTCCGCATCGTGGACTCGTTCCGACGGCGCCTGGCGCCAGGCGGGGAGCGGGTGCGCGCCGCGGGCGCGTAGCGGGGTGGGGCACGACGGACCACTACCTGTTAACATGTAGTGGGACTTATGAGCCACCGTACTCACATCGTGATTCCTGAACGCCTGGTCGAGGAGATCGATCGGGTTGTGGGCAAGCGCGGCCGGAGCGCCTTCCTGGCCCAAGCGGCCGAGAAGGAGCTCCGCCGGCTCCGACAGATCGCGGCCGTCGAGGGACTCTCCGGCGCGTGGCGGGACAAGGATCATCCGGAACTCGAGGAGCGCGGTGCGTCGCGCTGGGTCAGGGCGATTCGGCAGGAAAACGAGCGCCGACTGTCCAAGGCCGGTCGTGCGTAGCCACTCTGCTTGTTCGCCTGGTTCGCCGATCAGGGCCGCGACATGCCGCGAGGGCTGGGAGTGACGGAGTTGCCCGCCTGCCGGAGTCAGCGGCGCGCGCGCACCGTGGGGTGAGATGGCGTCCTTCCTGCTCGATACGAGCGTCATCATCGACGCCTTGAACGGCAAGCGGGCCCGGCGTGAGCTGCTGCTCGACCTGCTGCGCCAGGGCCATCTGCTTGCCTGCTGCTCGATCAATGTCACCGAGATCTACGCTGGCATGCGGCCGAAAGAAGAGAAGGCGACCGAGGAGTTTCTGACGAGTCTCGAGTTCCATCACGTCAGCTGGCCCGTCGCCCGCCTCGCCGGTCTCCTCAAGCGTGACCACGCGAAGAATGGTCAGACGCTGACTGTCGCGGATGCGACGATCGCTGCGGTGGCACTGGCTCACGAGCTCACACTTCCTGACCGACAACGTCAAGGACTTCCAGATCAAGGGCCTGCCGCTCTACCCGCTCCCGTCGGCTCGGTAGCGACTCACGCGTCCCCTGTTCGACGATGCCCTGGCTGCGAGGTGAACCCTGTCCGAAGCCCTGGAACATCAGAGTCGAACCTGGTAGTCCCAACAGGCTCCAGGATGACTGGTACGGACTGGAACATCAATCGTCCAAGTGACTACGACTGTGATCCGTATCCGGTGCCCATTCAAGTTCTGGAAGTGGTGGTAGCGTGGCGGTGCTGATGGGAAAAAGCCTGCTCGTTGCAGCAAGCGCGGTCGTCGCGATCTTCATGGTTGCGTGCAGCGCGGGTGGCGGAGTTGCCGACACGCGTGGACTGCGAAGGTGTTCAATCGCTGACGCTTGGTCAGAGCGGAGAAGCCCTTCTGGCAACTGTTGGGCGACCGTACAGGCGGTAGCCAAGGGGGCCGGTTCGGAATGATCGATGCCCAGCAATGACGAGGAGGAACTACGGCGAGATCGGCCCGACGATTCCTTTCACTACTGGGATCGCTCGACATATACCTGCGCGACGAACGGCTGGTCTATGCTCGCGGCTCGCGTGCATATGGTGATCGACGCAATGCCCCTGACGGTGTCGATCCGCAGGTGGCATTCTGGCTGAAGTTCCGCCCAGACGGTTCTGTGTTGCGGGAGATCGGCCGCTATTCAACGACGTGTTCGGATGCGACCCGCCGGTGGCAATCCCCGCCTCGAGATGAGGTCTACGGGCTCAAGTCGAGCGTCATTGATTTCGTCCCTTGTTCGACCGGCGAGCTGGCTGTGAGGTTGTAGCACCGGAGCAGTAGCGAACGCCGACGAAGTGGTTGGGGGAGAAAGTGGTGTAACACGACTGGTCGCCGGGATGGTGGTCGTCAGTCTGGCCCCCCTTGCGATTGGCTGCAAGGGTGAGGATGTCAGGTTTGGTTCGCCGGTGCGCTGCGAGGGCTGGCCGCCCTGACGCTCGGTGCTGACCGCGAGACGGTGCGCGCGAAGTAGGAGCCCTATCGGGCAGGCCAGCGGCGAAGTTCGTGTCTGCATGGACACGACCTCGACGAACAGTGGTCTTATGGGCAGGTCTCCTGACATGTGGGTTCTACTTCGGATGGCTCGACTCACTTTCGAAGGCAGGTGGAGCGACAACGCGTGTCCGCCTCCTAGCTGGCTGGCGGAACGCGCTCGGGAGGTGCCCTGGTTCCGCCGCGTTCTGGTGAAGCGGAGGCCCGACGGGCTGAGATGCGTGGTGTGGGAACGCAGTTCAAAGAGCTGTTCGATGCGGACCCCCGGCGTCCATCCCCGTTCTGCCGTGACGCGAACGAGGCCGGCTGGGCTTCACGCGGACCGGCCTCAACCAGGTTACGACGGCGACGTTGATGGCGCGCGCATCGTAGAGCTGCCGAACGCCGCTGGTGGCGGGTTGGGGGAGAACGCTGCGATTCAATGTGTTCGGAGGTAGCCATGTTCGCATCCACGAGGACGGCGTTGCGCCGCGCATCTGTGTTCTGCTGCGGTGCCTTCGTAATCGCTGCCAGTCAGATCGGTGCCGGCACAGCGGTCGCATGCCTCCAGCCGACGACCATCGAGATGGCCGAGCAACTGGTTCGCTCCCTGTTTGTTGACCTCAATGGTCGGAATCTCCGAACTGCGCGGCGGATTCAATACCAACTTCGATTGGCCGTGGGTCGATGCGAATCCGCTTCAGGTGTCAGTCATTGATCCATTGTCTGAAGAGGTCTGTTGCGAGAGCGACGATCAACTTCAGAGGTGGTGACATCGATTCCGCCGTGTTCAGGGGTAGTGTGATTCCATCAGCCGCATTGGAGCGAGTGGTGCAGGCGGGTCGGGCGTCCGATAGGTGGGAGCGTGAGGATGTCGCAAGAGCCCTCGCGCAGGAGAACGCGCAGTTCGGGCCTGATGCGGAGGTTCTGTTTGCGCGGTCGATCAATCTCGACCGATTGGCGGACGCGCTCGGTCGGGTCTCGCTGGTCGACGTGCGCTTTGCTTGGCGAATGCCATTTGAAAATATCCCAGCAAAGGAAGCCGTGGTCAGTCCCGTATGGATTGCTCATCTCATTGCGCAGTCGCGTGATGGGAGTAGCCGATGCTACGCGTTGATATGTGAGCCGATTTCCGGCAGGCCAGAGACGCTGTCTTCCAATGACTGCCGGTGATCAGTGGGCTGTGTCCCTGATACGTGCGGCGTCGGCGCGTTCCATCGGAGGGGTTCGCGATTGAACGGAGTTCGGTGTCCGTGGCCCGCATCGGATGCCTGGCGCGGTGTAGACGTGGTTCCGCGTGGTGAGCCACTCGAGCAACGGCAGACGGCGCTCAGGCCGAGCGTGTGTCTGTCGTGACGGCGACGGTTCTTGCCGCCGCGTGTCTCGCGAACTGTGGAGGAGCTGTTCCGCCGGAGGAAACCTCAGGTGAGGATGGCATGGATCGCGTGTCCAGCCAGAAGTGATATCGACCATTACTTCCCAGAAGGTGCGTGGACCCGAGTGCAGTCCGAAAACGAGCGTCTGGCGAGCGTTCCTGTCGACGTTTCTGGCCGCGAACGATGCCGTCTCGTTGTCGTGCGACGGTGTGCTGTCCGAGGGCTACCGCATGATCTGGGCCGGAGGTGCCGCATTGCCTGTCGTGGTGAGCGTCGTGCACGAGGCGGGAGGATGGCGCGTTGCGTGGACCCGGTTCGACCGAGAACTGCCTGGCAGACGAGCTGGCCCCATCTCGCACGGTGAACGGGGTACTCACCGCCACCGAGGGCGAATCAGTTCAAGGTGCGCTGCAGCGCGCCCGGTTCTGGTCCACTCGTCCGCGCATCGGGTCCGGACCGGAGGGCCTGGTGTGGGTGCTGGAAGGGCGCGCCGATCATCGCTACCGGGCGGTTCTTCTTGGTGCGGGGCTGACGGGCCCGTTTGCCGACGTTGCACGCGCCCTCCTCGCCTCCGCGGGCCTCACGCCGCCGCCGTTGATGCTGGCCGCGCTGACGCCCCGGTGACGGGTGTCGGCGATGGCGCCTCGGGCTGGGTACTCGATCATCGAGGGGCATCGAGACGCCATGAGATATACGTCGCGGTCACCGAGCTCCGACACACCATGAGTGGCAAGGCGCTCACTTCACGCCGTTGACGTGATACGCCCCAATCCCCTCGGCAACCGTACTCCAACGGCCGGTCGGCGGTCCAGATCTGAACCCCGCGAGCAGCGCCGAGGCCAGCAGGTGCGCGTCGAGCCAGCCGATGCCGCGCCCGTGGAGCATGCGCACGGACGAAGGCCACGACGTCACTGTGCGCCACCGGCGGCACCTGGTCTCATCCGTTCGTAGTGGCGCAGGAGCGCCTTGCCGCCCGCCGCGATCGCCCATGAGCAGCTCTCCGTACTACGAGCGCGTGGCCGGCGACGGCGTCATCGGCCAGCAGCCGGTCCAGCTCCGCCGCATACGGTGCCCGGTTCGAGAGGAACCGGATCCACACCGAGGCTGTCCACGAGCACCCTCATACCGCGGAGCGCTTGGCCGACGCCGACGCCGACGGCTCGCGGCGCCGTGGCATGTCCGCCGCGTGAGGCTCGGACCCGCGCAGGGTGCGCAGGCGCTCGTAGGCGGCGCGCCGCACCAGCGCCTCCAGGCCGAGGCGCACGGTCTCGGTGTCGGTCCGTGCCCCGGCTGCGGCCCGGGCCTCGCGGAGGAGGTCCCCGTCGATGTGCAGGGTCTTCTTCATACAGCCAAAATTACCGCATGAGTATGGCAATCACTGCAAACTGCCCCGGCAGGTGACCGGGAGCCCGCTGCCACGCCGCCGCCGGAACGGATACACTCCACGGATGGGCAGGAAGTCGAGCGCGAAACGTGAACCCCGGGTCGCCGCCGGCCCCCGTGTCGTCCTCCGGCCGACACCGAACTGGCCGCTCCTGGCGCTGAGCCTGCTGGGGTGCGCCCTGGCGGGCTATCTGACGTACACCAGCCTGTCGGGCGGCATGGTGCGCGGGTGCACGGTCGGCAGCGGATGCGACCTCGTGCTCTCCAGCCGATGGGCCACGCTCCTCGGCATGCCGACCGCCTTCTGGGGGCTGGCCACCTACGTGGCCCTCGCCGGGCTCGCCTTCATGGCGCAGGCCCACCAGCAGTGGCGGATGGCCTGGACCATCGCCTTCTTCGGCGTTCTCTACAGCGCCTACCTCACCGTCATCTCGCTCACGGTCCTGGGCGCGACCTGTCCCTACTGCCTCACGTCGCTGACCTTGATGACGGCCATCTTCGTGGTCGTCACGATGCAGCGTCCCGAGACGCTGCCCGCCTTCTCGTGGCAGCCGTGGCTCACCACGCGGGGCGTGGCCGCCATCGCCGTCATCGGGTTCCTGCACCTCAACTACACGGGCATCATCGGCAAGCCGCCGGCCGAGGAGGACCCGATGCTCCGCGCGCTCGCCATCCACCTCGCCGACGCCGGCGCCAAGATGTACGGCGCGGAGTGGTGTCCGCACTGCCAGGATCAGAAGGCCATGTTCGGCGCCGCCGCGCGCCGCCTGCCCTACATCGAGTGCAGCCTCGGGCCCCGGCAGGGATCCCCGCAGAGCGCCACCTGCCGCAACGCCAACATCACGACGTACCCGACCTGGGAGATCGGCGGCAAGCGCTACGAGGAGGTGCTCTCGCCCATCCGCCTGGCCGAGCTCACCGGATTCGACCTGAGCGCGCCTCCGCCGGCGGCCTCCGGAACCCCCTAGGGCGCGTCGATGCCTGGCCGGTTCACGAACCGCGTGGTGCTGGTCACCGGGGCCAGCAGCGGCATCGGCCGCGACACCGCCGTCGCCTTCGGCCGCGAAGGCGCCAGGGTGGTGGTCACGGGCCGCCGCGCGAGCCAGGTCGAGGACACGGCCGCCCTGGTCCGCGAGGCTGGCGGCGAGGCGACACCCGTCGCGGGCGATTGCGCGAAGGTCGCCGACGTCCGCCGCATGGTTGACGCGGCCGTCGAAGCCTACGGACGGCTCGACTGCGCCTTCAACAACGCGGGCATCGAGGGCGGCAAGCCCTTCGTCCCGACCGCCGAGGCCAGCGAGGAGATCTGGGACGAGGTCATCGCCATCAACCTCACGGGCGTCTTCCTCTGCATGAAGTACGAGATTCGCCAGATGCTGGCGCAGGGCGAGGGCGGCGCCATCGTCAACATGTCGTCGGTGGCCGGCCTCATCGGGTCGCGTCTCGGTGTCGCGTACGGCGCCAGCAAGCACGGGGTCATCGGCGCGACGCGTGCCGCGGCCATGGAGTACGCGGCGCAGAACATCCGGGTCAACGCGGTGTGCCCGGGCGTCGTGCGCACGGAGATGACCGAGCGTGCCTTCTTCCACGACGCCGATCTCGGCGCCCGCATGACGTCCCGGCATCCCATGGGCCGCCTCGGCACGACGGCGGAAGTGGCCGAGGCGGTGCTGTGGCTGTGCTCGGGCGCCACGTTCACCACCGGGCACGCCCTGCCCATCGACGGCGGGCTCACCGTCCCGTAACCCACCGGTCACACCACAGAAACGGAGCTGCCGCATGCGGGGACCACGCGCGGGCAAGGCGCTGCTCAGGGATCTCGCCATCTTCGGCGGCTCGCCCGCCTTCGCCGCCCCGCTCCACGTCGGGCGGCCCAACGTCGGCGACCGTGCCGCGCTGCACGCGCGGATCGACGGGCTGCTCGACCGCGGCGTGTTCACCAACATGGGGCCGCTGGTCCGCGAGTTCGAGCGCCGCGTCGCGGAGTTCGCCGGCACGCGCCACTGCATCGCCATGTGCAACGCCACGATGGCGCTCATGGTCGCCATCGGGGCCTGGCACTCACCGAGGAGGTCATCGTGCCCTCCTTCACGTTCATCGCCACCGTGCACGCCCTGCAGTGGATGGGGCTGACGCCCGTGTTCTGCGACGTGGATCCGGCCACGCACACGCTGGACCCCGAGCGCGTCGAGGCCCTGGTGACGCCGCGCACCTCCGCCATCCTCGGGGTGCACGTGGGGGCGCCCCTGCCAGCCGGCGGCACTGGAACGCATCGCGCGCCGCCACCGCCTCCGGCTCGTCTTCGACGCCGCGCACGCGTTCGGGTGCGCGAGCGGCGGCCGGCCGGTCGGCAGCTTCGGTGATGCGGAGATCTTCAGCTTCCACGCCACCAAGGTCGTCAGCGCCTTCGAAGGCGGCGCGCTGACCACGAACGACGATGCCCTGGCACGCGCGGCCAGGCTGCAGCACAACTTCGGCTTCGTCGGCCTCGACGAAGTGGCGGGGAGGGCATCAACGGCAAGATGCACGAGGCGTCGGCGGCGATGGGCCTCACCTCGCTCGACGCCCTCGACACGATCGTCGCAGCCAATCGCCACAACCACGCGCTCTTCGCGCGTGAGCTGGCCGACATCCCGGGTCTCACGCTCGCCCGGTACGACCCCGCCGACCGGCCCAACTACCAGTACGTCGTCGTCGAGGTGGACGAGGCGGACACCGGGCTCACGCGCGATGCACTGCACGACGTGCTGCGAGCGGAGAACGTCCTGGCGCGCCGCTACTTCCATCCCGGTGTCCACCGGATGGAGCCGTACTGCACGCGGTTTCCGGACGCGGGGCGGCACCTGCCCCACACCGAGGCCCTCGCGCGTCGCGTCCTGCTGCTGCCCACCGGTCCCGGCGTCACCGAAGAGGACATCGTCCGGATGGGCGCGCTGATCCGGGTCGCCGTGGAGCACGCCTCCACCGTGACGGCGCGGCTGGCGGCCCGGGCGTGAGGCCGATGCCCCACTCGTGGTTGTCATTCGCCGCGCTGCTGCCCCTGACCCTGTCGCTGCTACCGGCCCTGGCGGCATCGCAGCCGGCGCCTCAGGCCCTCAACTGGAGTGCCGACGATGGCGCCCGCATCGAGCGGTTGTCGCGGGAGGGCACGCGGCTCGACGGCGCGCACGTCGTGATCTGGTTTCCGCCGTCGCTGCCCCGCGCGGACGGGGACGCGTTGTTGGCGCGCCTGGACCCCGGAGTCGAGGCACTGCGCGCGAAGGTGGGGCGCCACGAATGGCAGTCGGTGCGCGAACCGCGGATCACCTACTACCTGAGCGACGATCAGTTCGTCTCCCATGCCTCGGGCCGCGGCGCCGTGTTCGTCCCGATGGCGCGCGTGCTCGACGGGCGCGCGCCATTCCTGCACGAGGCCACGCACGAACTGCTGGCAGCCCGCACCCCGGCTGGCCCGGGCGCGCCGCCGCCTGCGCGCCGGCCGCTCTGGCTGACCGAGGGGCTTCCTGATTTCATCGCGCAGACCGTGGCCGCCGAGTCCGGTATCCGGGAGGGCGACGTCTTCGCGACCGGCGGACTGGCCGGCGTGGACGGTGTGTGCGCCACGCGCGCGGCCACGGCCGACGGCGCGGTGATGGCGGCGGCCGTGGGCACGCTCGAGCGGCCGGCCGCGCTCTTCACGACGGATCGGCCGCGCTTCGCCCCAACCTTCTATGCCTGTTCGTTCTCGTTCGTGAAGTTCCTCGCCGGCCGCGCGGGTCTGCCTGCGGTCGTGGCTGCGATGGGGGTGCCGCCCTCCGATACGGTGTCCGCGCTCGAGCGCGCGGCAGGCGGACCGATTGCACAGCTTGCCGCGGACTGGCGCCGCGCCATCGGCCTTCGCTGAACGGGCAGGGCGGTCAGGCGACGGTGTCTGGCAGGTAGTCCTCGGGGCTACCACGAGGAGCACACGACAGCCGGTCTCCGAAAAGAGCTCGTCGTGATCGGTATCCGGGTCGGCGTGATGGAAATCGCCGGGCCCGATGGTCCGGCCGCACGCCTGCAAGGTGCCCGAAATCACATAGCACTCCTCGGGTCCCGAATGGTGGTGACCGGGGAAGCGTGTCCCGGGCGCCACGTCGAGGAGCAGCGTGGCGCACCCGCGCGCGCGGTTCACCGACAGGATCTTCATCCGGATGCCCGGCACCGGTGCGGCTGCCAGTCCGTATCCGCGTCGATGGTGAACGAGAAGCCACGTGGCGCGGCCGCCGCGCGATCCGGCGCCGCGGATCGGATGCGCTCCATGAGGCGCGCCTTCACCTCGGGCCGAGGCGTCTCGCGCCCCGCGCTCTCGGCGAGCGGCAGCTCGAGATCGTCGAACTCAATCCGGTCGTCCATGATCCACCCCGACCGCCTGGTGATGGGCGGCCAGCCCGCGGCGCAGCGCCAGCATGCCCGCCCGCACCCGTGTCTTGACCGTTCCGAGCGGCAGGCCGAACAGCTCGGCCAGCTCCGATTGGGTCCGTCCCTCGAAGTACGCGTGCTCGATCAACCGGCGCTGATCGGCCGGCAGCGCCTCGAGCACGCGAAGCACGGCGTGCCGGGTCTCGCTGCGTGCGGCCCCGCGCTCGGGCGTTTCGACCGGCATGGGCGCCTCGATCTGCCCGACGGCCCGCTCGCGCGTCCGGCTGGCCCGCAGCCGGTCGATGGCCCGGTTGCGTGCGATGCGCACCATCCAGGCGGCCGGGGCGCCCAGCGCCGCGTCGTAGGAGGCCGCCCGGGTCCAGACCTGCACGAAGACCTCCTGCAGGACGTCTTCGGCGTCGGTGCGATTGCGCAGGATTCGGAGGACGAGGCCGAAGATCAAGGCCGAGTGGCGGTCGTAGAGCTCTCCGAGCGCCGACTCGTCCCGGGCCACGACCCGGTCGAAGAGCCGGCGATCGTCGTGCAGGTCGCGTACGGCTTGCATGGAACGCCCGGGCCGCATCCTAGCGTACCCGCACGGTCCGTCCAATGTCGTGCTACCGCAGGGCATCGTCGGGGGTCACGCGGGATCGAGGGGCGAACCGGACCGGGCGAACGCCGGATGCTGGCGGGCGGGCCATACCGGAACAACGGACGGCGGCGCGGATCGGATTTCGCTCCGCGGCCGCCAACCGGCCCGGCCGTGGTGACGTCTATGTGCGGGGAGAGCCTCCATGCGACCCGATTCGCTCGCGCGCGACCTCCGCTTCGCCCTCCGCCTGCTGGGCCGGACGCCGATCGTCAGCGGCGTGGCCCTGCTGTCGCTGGCCCTGGGCATTGGCGCCAATGTCGCGATTTTCTCGCTGGTCAACGCGCTGCTGGTCAGGCCGCTGCCGGTGGAGGACCCCGCGCAGCTGGTGCAGGTGCAGTTCAGCCGTGACGGCGATCGGCCGACGACGTCGCTGACGTATCCCCAGTGGGAGTACATCCGCGACCATCAGGATGTGCTGGCGGGTGTGTTTGCCGCAGGCACGGCCCGGTTCAACCTGAACGCCGGCGGCGAGATGCGGCCGGCGCAGGGGATCTGGGCGAGCAGCCGGTACTTCCAGGTCCTGGGCGTGCGGCCCCTCCTGGGACGCGGGTTCGACGAGGAGGACGACCGCCGCGGTGGAGGCCCGGACGGTCCCGCCGTCGTGATCAGCCACGGGTTCTGGCAGCGCGAGTTCGGCGGTGACGCCGGCGTGCTCGGCCGCACCCTGCGGCTCGACGGCCACGCCTTCACGGTCGTCGGCGTGATGCCCGCCGACTTCTTCGGCACCAACGTCGGGCGGGCCTTCGACGTGATCGTGCCCTTCGGCGCCGAGCCCATCATCCGCGGCGCCGACTCGCTGCTCGACCGCCGCAGCGCGTGGTGGCTGGGCGTGGCCGGACGCCTCCAGCCGGGGGAGACGGCCGAGGCCGCCGCCCTCCGGTTCCGCGCCCTGGTTCCGGGTCTTCGCGAGGCGACGATGCCGCAGGACTGGCGCCCGCAGGATCAGGCGGACTACCTCAGCGATCGGCTCGATCTGGTGTCCGCCGCCACGGGCACCGCGGGCTCGCCGCTCCGGCAGCGATACGGGCGGCCCCTCTTCGTCCTCCTCGGCATCGTGGCGCTGGTTCTGCTGATTGCGTGCGCGAACATGGCCAACCTGCTGCTCGCCCAGTCGGTGGCGCGGCGCCGCGAACTGGCCATAAGGCTGTCGCTCGGCGCGAGCCGCGCGCGCCTCGTGCGGCAGCTGCTCGTCGAGAGCCTGCTGCTCTCGGGCGCCGGCGCCGTTGCCGGCCTGGCGCTCGCTGCCTGGACCAGCCGCGCCCTCGTCGGGATGCTGTCGACGCGGACGGTACCGGTGGACGTGGACCTGTCGCTCGACTGGCGCGTGTTCGCGTTCACGGCCGCCGTTGCCGTGGTCACGGGGCTGCTGTTCGGCGTCGCGCCGGCGTTCTGGAGCACGCGCGTCCACCCGGGCGAGGCGCTGCGCGATCAGGGCCGGGGCATCGTGGGCAGCACGCGCCCGGGCCTCGGCCACCTGCTCGTGGCCGCGCAGGTCGCCTTGTCATTCGTCCTCGTGTGCGGCGCCATGCTGTTCGTCCGCACGCTGGTCGCCCTCACCAGCCAGGACGTCGGCTTCGACGCCACCGGCGTGGTGGTGGCAACACTCGACGTGCGGCGCACGGCAACACCGCCCGACGGCCGGCTGGCGCTCTTCGAGCGCGTGCGCGAGGCCGTGGCGGCGGCGCCAGGCGTGGACGCGGCGGCGCTGTCGTTCGTGACCCCGGTGAGCGGGTCCAGCTGGAACATGCGCATCGCGGTCCCCGGCTACTCCGAGGCCGGGCGCGAGCCCTCGTCGCTCGTCAACGGTGTCAGCCCCGGCTATTTCCGTGCGATGGGCACACCGCTGCTCTCAGGCCGTGACTTCACCAGCGCGGACACCGACGAGGCGCCCGACGTGGTGATCGTCAACGAAGCCTTCGCGCGCAAAGCTTTCGGGCAGGACAATCCCGTGGGCCGAACCTTCGACCTCGACGGCTACGCGCAGTTCCCCACGCGGCGCCTGGAAATCGTGGGCATCGCCGCGGATTCGGCGTATCGCAGCCTCCGCGATCCCCTGCCGCCGACCATGTTCGCGCCGGTCACCCAGGAGCCGCGCATCGCGTCGGACGTGCGCATGGTGGTCCGCGCATCCACCTCGTACGCTGCCACGCAGGCCGCGACGCTCGCCGCCGTCGCCTCCATCGACGACGACATCGTGGTGTCGCTCAAGACGCTCGAGGAGGACCTGAACGCCGCCGTGCTGCAGGAGCGGCTCGTGGCGCTGCTCTCGGCGTCCTTCGGCGTGCTGGCGCTCCTGCTCGCGGCCCTCGGCCCAGTACGGCGTGATGGCGCATTCTCGGTGGCCCGGCGCACGAACGAGATCGGCATCCGCATCGCGCTCGGCGCAGAGCCGAGGCGGGTCGCCGGGCTCGTCGCCCGCCAGGTGCTCCTCGTCACGGCCGGCGGCCCGCCGCCGGCGCCGCCGCCGTGATCCTCGCGGGACGCTTCGTTGACGCGCTGCTCTTCAACCTCGTCACCACCGACGCGACGATGCTGGTGGTGACCGGCGTGGCGCTGGTGGCCGTGGCGGCAGCCGCCGGCGCCGTGCCGGCCCGCCGCGCGGCGCGCACCGACCCGATGGCCGCGCTGCGGAAAGCTGACGCGTCAGGCGCGGCCCGCCAGGTTGCTGGCGCGCGTGCACTCGTCGAACCAGTCCACCAGCCCACGCCGTCCCTCGAGCGATGCCAGGAGGCGGCCGAGCAACTGTTGCAGGCCGGCCAGCCCGTCACGCGCATACGCGCGCAGGAGGCCGGGCGTGAGCCCGTCCACGCGCGCGATGTCGAACGCCGGGGCGAAATCGTAGGCGATGGGCTTCAGGTGCCCACTGTCGGTGATGACCAGCGGGTCGACGAGATCCGACAGCGGCCGGTCGGCGGGACACGAGTCCGCGCACGACGCCAGCAGCGGCGCGTAGTCGTCGCGCTGTGCCCAGAGACCGGACGCCGGCGCAAGATCGCAGTGGACGGCCACTTGTTCGGGGAGCTCCTGCTGCAGCGCCAGCGCCACCAGGTAGAGTCGCGCGCGGTCTTCGGCCGTCTGGAACGTGGCCGCATCGAGCGTCCGCGCCCGGCCCGCCCGTGCGACGGGACGAATCTGCAGCGCACGCACGCCCCGGGCCACGAGGTGGTCCGCCAGGTCGGGGAGTTCGGCGATGGCGTCGCGGGAGACCGAGATCGCGGCAGCCGCCGGTCGGCCGATCGAGGCGAGGTGCGCCACGGCGGCCGAGGCGCGCGCGAAGGCATCGGCACGGCCGCGGACCTGGTTGTGCGACTCCGCCAGCCCATCGAAGCTCACCGCAATGCCGTCCAGGCGTCCCAGCAGCGCGTCGAGCCGCGGTCCCACCAGCAGGCCGTTGGTCACCATCGTCACGCGGAAGCCGAGCCCCTGCGCGTGGTCGACGACCCGCTCCAGATCGGGATAGACGAGCGGCTCGCCGCCCGACAGGCTGACGGCGGTGTAGCCTTCGGTGCGGAGGACGGCCAGCGCACGGGCGATGGTGTCGGCATCGAGCGCCGACGCCGTGCGCGACGGCGCCGACTCCGAGTAGCAGTGCGTGCAGGCGAGGTTGCACTGCCGCGTGGGGTGCAGGTGCACGATGCGGTCGGGCAGGAAGCCCGACCGCACCAGCCGCCGCGGGGTGTCCGCGGTCTCAGTGGCTGAACTCACGCATCAGCCCCCGGCCTTCGAGCTCGTCCACCTCGAACGCCACGCGGATCCGGAAGCGGTCCCACTCGATGATGCCGTAGGGGAACACCTCCCATTTGGAGATGCCCAGCTTGGGGTTCAGCTGGTCGAACTTCGGCGCGCGGTCGGTGAAGTAGTCGATGCAGATGCCGTAGATGCAGGGGTCGAAGCGCGCAATCGACCAGCCGTCCACGAGCACGCGGTCGGCGAGCGAGCTGATGACACGATCGCTCAGCTTGAAGTTCGCCAGCCGGCGGGACAGCTGTCCCGACAGGTCCTTCTTGGTCACGGTCGCCATTACGGTCCTCCTGTGTCACGAGTGAGAAGCAGGGGAGATGCCCCCCGACCGTCTGGTGACGCGGGCACGCGCCGCGTTGCACGCCGGCAGTGCTATAACCACTGCACCATGCCCCGGATCGCCGCTCTGCTCCCCCTCCTGCTCGTCGTGTCCCTGTCCACGCCCGCCGCGCAGTCGGCGCTGCCGACCCCCGAGTCCGTGCTCGGCTACCGTGTCGGCGCCGACTACAAGCTCGCCACCTACGAGGAGACGGTCGCGTACTTCCAGAAGCTGGCAGCGTCCAGCGATCGGATGACGATGCTGCAGGCGGGGACGTCGACGCAGGGACGAACGTATTGGTACGCCGCGATTTCCTCGCCGGCGAACCTGGCGAAGATCGACCGGTACCGCGAGATCGCGCGCCGGCTGGCGCATCCCGGCGACATGACCGACGAGCAGGCGCGCGCCCTGGCGCGCGAAGGCCGCGCCATCGTCCACATCGACGGCGGCCTGCACTCCACCGAGGTGGCGGGGCCCCAGCACACGATGCAGCTCGCCTACGACCTGGTGTCGGGCGCCGAGGACGCGCAGTTCGCTCACATCTTCGAGAACGTCATCCTGCTCCTGTGGCCGACGATCAACCCCGACGGCCAGCAGATGGTGGCGGAGTGGTATCGCGGCAACGTCGGCACCCCGTTCGAGGTGGCGCCCATGCCGCGGCTGTACCAGGAGTACGTCGGCCACGACAACAACCGCGACGGCTACATGCTCAACATGATCGAGTCGCGGGTGATGGAGCACGCGTGGCGGCAGTGGGAGCCGCAGATCATCCACGTCCACCACCAGACCTCGCCGTTTCCCACGCGCATCTGGCTGCCGCCCTTCGCGGAACCCATTGCGACCCAGGCGCCGTACCTCATCTCGCGCGAGATCAACATGCTGGGCATGGCGATGGCCAAGGGGCTGGAGGAGCGCGGCCAGGTGGGCGCCACCCACATGGGCACCGGGTTCGACGCCTGGTATCCCGGCTACATCGACTACAAGCCCGTGTTCCAGAACATCGCCGCGTTCTGGACCGAGACCGCCCTCTACTCCTACGCGACGCCGCGCCTGTACACGCTCAACGACTTTCCCCAGGACATGCGCGACCTGCGTCCGCAGGCGCTCTACACGAGCCCGTGGCCCGGCGGATGGTGGCGGCTGCGCGATGCCGTCGAGTACATGCACACCGCCTCGGTGTCCGTGCTCGACTACGCCGCCCGCTACCGCGAGAGCCTGCTGATGAACCGGTATCGCGCGGGGCGCTGGCAGATCGACAAGTACAGCCACCAGCCCCCCTACGCGTACCTGATCCCGCGCGAGCAGCGCGACCCGGCAGCGGCGGTCGAGCTCCTGCGCCGCCTGGCCTTCCAGGGCGTGCGGGTATCGTCGCTGTCGTCCGCGGCCACCCTGGACGGCGTTGCCTACGCCGCCGGCACGTGGGTGATCCCGATGAACCAGGAGTTCGCCGAGACCGCGCGGCAGGTGCTCGACGTCCAGAAGTACCCGGACCTCCGCGAGTCACCGGATGGCCCGCTCGAGCAGCCCTACGACGCCGCCGGCTGGACGCTCCCGTTCCAGATGGGCGTGTCGGTCACGGCGCTGACGACGCCGATGCCCTCGGAGCTGGTCGCGACGCTCACGCCGCTCGGCCACGCCCTCGCGGCCGACGGCCCGCTGACGCCATACGACATCGGCACCGTCGATACCGCACCCTTCGACAGCGCTCCGGGCGCCGGGTTCGACACCAACGCCGTGGCCGCGGCCATCGTGCCCCCGCCCGGCGCCATCGAGGGCGCCGGCGCCGCGCTGCTCCTCGACCCCGCCCAGAACAACACGTTTGCGGCCCTCAATCGCGCGTGGGCCATGGGCGCGACCGTCCAGTTCGCCGGCGGCCGGTACGTCGTCACCGGGCTCGCCGGACCGCGCCAGGAGGAGCTCGTGAAGTCGCTGGCACTGCGGGCCGCACGGGGTGCGGTCCCGTCCGGCGCCACGACGCTCACGCGCCCGCGCGTGGGCCTGTACCGCCCATGGATGGCCAGCATGGACGAGGGCTGGACGCGCTGGATGCTCGAGCGCTACGGCTTCGAGGTCGTGAGCCTCTACCCGCGCGACTTCCGCGGCGGCGCGCTGGCCGACCGTGTTGACGCCCTGATCATCGCGGACGAGGGGCGCGGCCTGATCGATGGTTATGCGTCGGGGGTCGTCCCCGCGGAGTACGAGGGCGGCATCGGTACCGACGGCGAGCGCGCCATCGATACCTTCGTCCGTGGCGGCGGCACGCTGGTCTGCTTCAACCGCTCGACGGCGTTCGCCATCCAGCAGTTCGACCTGCCGGTCAAGAACGTCATCGCGGGCATGAAGCGGCAGGAGTTCTTCACGGGCGGGTCCGTCATGGCCGTGTCCACCACGACCTCACACCCGGTGATGGCCGGCATGCCCGAGCGGGCGGCGATCTTCGTGGACCAGAGCCCGGCGTTCGAGACGGGTGAGGGCTTCGCAGGCACGGTGCTCGCAGAGTACCAGGACACCGGCTCGCCGCTGCTCTCGGGCTATCTCCTCGGCGAGCGGATGCTGCACGGCCGTGCGGCCGCCCTCGACGTTCCCGTCGGCCGCGGCCACGTGGTGCTGCTCGGCTTCCGCCCGCAGTGGCGGGGCCAGCCGTTCGGGACCTTCAAGGTCGTGTTCAATGCGGTCACGGCGTTGAAGTAGAGAACGTGTCGGGAGGGGAACTGCGACGGGAGGGGAAGCGCGACGGGAGTGAATAGTGATCGGGAGGGGGATCGCGTCGGGAGGGAAGCGCGACGGGAGTCGGGAGTCGAGTGGGCCGGGAGTCGAGAGTCGAGAGTCGAGAGTCGAGAGTCGAGAGTCGGGAGTCGGAAGTCGGGAGTCGGAAACGCATCACTCCCAAGCCCCAAGCCCCAAGCCCCACGCCCCACGCCCCACGCCCCCTTATCCCCCCAGGCTCGCCGCCATGCACGCGAAGAACTTGTCGAGCATCGTCTTGGACACGCTGCCCAGCAGGCGCTGGCCCACGCTGGCGATGAGTCCGCCCACCTGGACGTCGGCTTCCACGTCCACGCGCGCCGTCGCCGTCGGGGTCAGCCGCACGCGCGCCTTGCCGTTCACGAATCCCGGGCGTCCCTTGCCGGACACGGTCATCGTGTAGGACTCGGGTTCGACCACGTCGGACAGGGCGACCGTGCCTCGAAGGTGCCCGTGACCGGACCCGCGCCGGCGGTGACCGAGGCGCGATAGGTGTTGGCCTCGACCAGTTCCAGTGTCTTGACGCCGGGCACGCAGCCGGCCAGCGCGTCGGGGTCGAGCAGGTGCGCCCACACGGCCTCGCGTGCCGCCGGAATGAGGTAGGTGCCGGTCAGGTCCATGTCGGTCCTCGCAGGGGCGCGGCGGTGTGCGCGCGCGGTCGGTGGCCGCCGGCGGGCGTGGTCCGCCGGGGCAGGGTGTTCAGGTGCGCGGCCAGTGCGGCCAGCGAATCGAGCGAGTGCACGGGCAGCAGGTCGTCCACGTGCGGGAGGGCGGCCTGCATGCCGCGGGCGAGCGGGGCAAAGTCGGGGTCGCCCATCAGCGGGTTGAGCCAGATCACGCGGTGGCACGATCGCGCCAGCCTCGCCATCTCGTGCGCCAGCACGGCCGGGTCGCCGCGGTCCCATCCGTCCGACAGGATGAGCACCACCGGATCGTGGCGCAGCACGCGTCGTGCCCACTGCCGGTTGAACGCGCCGAGCGCGTCGCCGATGCGCGTCCCGCCCGCAAAGTCCGGGACCAGCGCGCCGAGGGCGTCGGTGAGTGCGTGGCTGCGCCGGTGGGCGGCCTGGCGGGTGACGCGTGCCAGGCGCGTGGCAAAGAGGAACACCTCCACGCGGGGACGCCGGCTCGCCATGACGTGAACGAAGTGCAGGAGCATGCGGCTGTACGGTTCCATCGAGCCGCTGACGTCGCAGAGGACGACGAGGGGCCGCGTGTCGGTGCGCCGCGATTTGCGCGGGAGGTGGATGACCTCGCCGCCGTGCCGCAGGCTGCGTCGCAGCAGCCGCGCCATGTCGAGCCGGCTGCCGCGGCCCCGCGTCCAGCGATGCGTGCGCCGCGAGTCGGGCGACCACCGCAGCGACTGCAGGAAGGCTCGCGCGTCGGCGGCCTCGTCGTCGGTGAACGCGGCAAAGTCCTTGTGCCCCAGCGCCTCGCGGTCGCTCCACGACGCGCCTCGCGTGGCGCCCGACGGCGCCGCCGACGTGGAGGCGCCGCCGCCGCGCGGCTCCCGCATCTCCCCGCCGTCCGCGGCGGCTTCGGGCGGGCGGAAGTGACGCTTCTCGCCCATGGCGCGCAGGTCGCGCAGCGTTTCGCCTCGCCGCCGCGGCCGGAAGAACGCATCGAACGCCATGTCGAAGAGCGCCAGGTCGTCGCGCCGCCGGACCAGGACCGTGCGCAGGGCCGTCCGGACGTCGTCGCGCCGATCGAGGCCGACCGCCGACAGCGCGCGCCCGGCGTCCATGGCCGCTCCCGCGGGCACGTCGAGTCCGGCCGCCCGGAGGACACGGACGAAGCGCACCAGGTTCGGGAGCAGGAAGGAGGCCATCAGCCCGCCCGGCCGGCCTCGAGGCGTGCGCGGCCCGTCATCGCCGCGGCACGCTCGCCGCGCACCGCGAGGATGTCGTCCTGGTGCTTCAGCAGGATGCCGAGCGTGTCGTCCACGACGCGTGCGTCGAGCTCGTGCTGGTCGAGGGCCACCAGCGCCGCCACCCAGTCCAGCGTCTCGGAGACGCCGGCCGTCTTGTACAGCTCGGCCCGGCGCAGTTCCTGGACGAACCGCGCCGCCTGTGCCGCAAGGGCGGCGGGCACGTGCGGCATCCGCTCGAGGATGATGCGGTGCTCCTTTTCATAGGAGGGGAAGTCGATCCAGCAATAGAGGCACCGGCGCTTCAGCGCGTCGTGCAGTTCGCGCGTGCGATTGGACGTGAGCACGACCACCGGCGGCTTGGCTGCGCGGATGGTGCCGAGCTCCGGAATCGTCACCTGGTAGCCGGCGAGGAACTCCAGCAGGTAGCCCTCGAACTCCTCGTCGGCCCGGTCGATCTCGTCGATCAGCAGGACGACCGGTCCCTCTCCGGCGGCCTCGATGGCCTGGAGCAGCGGTCGCTTGATGAGCAGCTCGTCGCGGAACAACGACGCCGTGCCGGCGTCGGGATTGAGGCGCCCCGACGCCTCCTGGAGCCGGATCTCGAGAAGCTGCCGCGCGTAGTTCCACTCGTACACGGCATGCGTGACGTCCAGCCCTTCGTAGCACTGCAGCCGGATGAAGCGTGCGTCCAGGGCGGCGGCGAGCGTCGAGGCCAGCTCGGTCTTGCCGACGCCGGCCTCGCCTTCGAGCAGGAGCGGACGCCCGAGCGTGAGCGCCAGGTACATCGCCACCGCCAGGGGGCGGTCGGCGATGTAGTGATGCGCGGCGAGCCGGCGTGTCAGCTCGTCGATGGACCAGGCCGCGTCCGGGCCGCCGGGCTCATCGGGCGCGCGCGGCCGCCGCCGTGATTGCGCGCGCAATCCAGACGGGCGCGACGGCCGCGCGATACTCGGCCGACGCGAACACGTCGCCCAGCACGTCGTCGCCGAAAGCGCCTGAGGCCTTCGCGGCAGCGGCGGAGGCCGACTCGGCGGTGATCGCCTGGCCGGCCAGGACCGACTCCACGGCGGGCAGCCGGACCGAGGCGGGGACCAGGCCGCCGATGGCCACGCGAGCCGCCTGGCACGTGCCGCCGCTCATCTGGCGCACGGCGGCCACACCGATGACGGCGTAGCGTGACGCCGGGTGCACGAACTTCACGTACGCGGTACCAGTGCCCGCGTTCACGGCCGCGATGTGAACCGCGCGCACGATCTCGCCCTCGCCGAGTGCGGTGGCCATCAGCCCCTGGAAGAAGTCGGATGCCGCAACCGACCGCTCCCCGCCGCTCCCCTGGACGACGATGGCGGCGTCGTGGGCGACGAGGACGGTGGGCAGGTCCGAGGCGGGGTCCGCGTGCGCGATGTTGCCGCCGATGGTGCCGCGATTGCGCACCTGCGCGTCGCCGACCTGGCTGGCGGCTTCCGCCAGCGTGGGGCACGCCGCCCGTACGTCCGCGGAGGCGGCGATCGACGCGTGCGTGCAGAGGGCGCCCACGCGCAGCGTGCCGCCGTCGCGCGTGATGCCGGCCAGCTCGGGGACCCGGCCGATGTCGATCAGCGTGTCCGGTGTCGCGAGCCGCAGCTTGAGCAGCGGAATGAGGCTGTGGCCGCCCGCCAGGAGCTTGGCGTCCGGGTGGGCGGCGATGAGCTCCTGCGCGTGCGCCAGGGACGTGGCGCGATGGTAGTCGAACGGTGCGGGGAACATGCTAGGCGCTCCTTCCGTGGATGGCGCGCCACACGCGTTCCGGCGTGGCGGGCATGCGCAGGCTCTCGACGTTGAAGGGCGACAGCGCATCGAGAATGGCGTTGTAGACGGCGGCCGTTGACGCGATGGTGCCGGCCTCGCCGATGCCCTTGACACCCAGCGGGTGATGGGGCGACCGCGTCACCGTGGAGAGCACCTCGATGTCCGGGAGCACGTCGGAGCGTGGGATGGCATAGTCGAGGAGCGAGCCGGTGACGAGCTGGCCGTTCTCGTCGTAGGCGGCTTCCTCCCACAACGCCTGCGCCACGCCCTGCACGACACCGCCGTGGACCTGCCCCTCCACGATCATCGGGTTGATCTGCGGGCCGCAGTCGTCCACCGACACGTAGCGCGTCAGCTCGACGCGGCCGGTGTCGGTATCGACCTCCACGACCGCCACGTGCGCGCCGAAGGGATAGACGAAATTGGGTGGGTCGTAGAACGCCGTGGCCTCGAGCCCCGCCTCCATCCCCGGCGGCAGGTTCCAGGCGACGTTGGCCATGAGCGCGATGTCCTGGATGGTCTTGGCGCGGCTGGGCGAGCCCTTCACGAAGAAGCTGCCGTCGGCGTAGTCGATGTCTTCTACCGACGCCTCGAGCAGGTGGCCCGCGAGCTGCTTTGCCTTGTCCTTGATCTTGCGTACGGCCACGGCGAGCGCGGCGCCGCCGACGGCCGTGGTGCGGCTGCCGTAGGTGCCCCAGCCCATCGGCGTCGAGGCCGTATCCCCGTGCACCACCTTCACGTCGTCCACCGGGACGCCGATCTCGTCCGAGATGATCTGCGCGAAGGTGGTCTCCTCGCCCTGCCCGTGCGGTGAGGCGCCGATGAAGACGTTGACCTTGCCCGAGGGGTGGAAGCGCACGATGGCGCTCTCCCACAGGCCGCCCTGGAAGCCGATGGCGCCGGCGACCTGCGAGGGACCGAGCCCGCAGATCTCCACGTAGGTGGCCAGCCCGATGCCGATGTGGCGGCCTTCCGCGCGGAGTCGCGCCTGCTCGGCGCGCAGTTCGTCGTACTTGACGTGTGTCAGCGCCTTCGTGAGGGCGCCGTCGTAGTCGCCGCTGTCGTAGGTGAGCCCGGTGACGACCGTCGCGCCGTTGTCGAACTTCGGGATGAAGTTGCGGCGGCGGATCTCGGCCGGGTCCATCTTCAGCTCGCGGGCGGCCTTGTCGAGGAGCCGCTCGAGCATGTAGGTGGCTTCGGGCCGTCCCGCGCCCCGGTAGGCTTCCACCGGCGTCGTGTTCGTGTAGACGCCGTACACCTCCTCGTGCAGCGCGGGAATGGTGTAGGTGCCCGACAACATCAACCCGTGGAGGATCGTGGGAATCCCGGGCGCGGCGGTCGAGAGGTACGCACCCATGCCCGCCCACACGGTGGCCTTCAGGCCGAGGATCTTGCCGTCGGCGTCGAACGCCATTTCGACGTCCTGGACGTGATCGCGCCCGTGGGTGGTGGCCTGGTAGTTCTCGCGCCGGGTCTCGGTCCACTTCACGGGCCGCCCGACCTTCATCGAGCAGAAGGCGGCGATCATCTCGCCGGGATAGACGGCGATCTTGCTCCCGAAACCGCCGCCGACCTCCGGTGCGACCACGCGGAGCTTGTCCTCCGGCACCTTGGTGATGAGCGAACCGAGGAAGCGGGCGATGTGCGGGTTCTGCGTGGTGTTCCAGAGCGTGAGCTCGCCGGTGGCGCGCACGTACTGCGCCAGCGCGGAGCGAGGCTCCATGGCCGTCGGAATCAGCCGCTGCTGGATGATGCGGTCCTTCACGATGCGCGCCGCGCCGGCGAAGGCGGCCGCGACGTCGCCGCCGGAGACCGTCCAGTGGAACGCCGTGTTGGCGGCGATCTCGGAGTGCACGGCCGGGGCCCCGTCGCGGACCGCGGCCTCCGGATCGACCACGACCGGCAGCGGGTCGTAGTCCACCTCGATGAGGTCCACGGCGTCCTGTGCCTGGTAGCGGGTCTCGGCCACCACCACGGCCACGCAGTCGCCGACGTAGCGCACGGTATCGGTGGCCATGGGCGGGTAGGTGGCCACCTTGAGCTCGGCGTTGGGCAGCAGCCAGGCGCAGGGCATGGGGTTGAGCACCGTGGCGACGTCGGCGCCGGTGTAGACCCCGAGAACGCCCGGCGCCGCCTTCGCGGCGGCAGTGTCGATGGAGGTGATGCGCGCGTGCGCGTAGGGGCTCCGCAGGATGGCGGCGTGCACCATGTGCGGCAGGACCAGGTCGTCGGTGTATTCCGCGGTGCCGGTGATGAGGCGCGGATCCTCGCGGCGGCGGATGCCGGACCCGAACACCCGGGCGCTCATCGCTCACCTCCCGGCGTCCCGGCGGCTTCGAGCACGGCGCGCACGATGTTCTGGTAGCCGGTGCAGCGACAGAGGTTGCCTTCGAGCCCGTGGCGCACCTCGGCCGCCGTCGGTGACGGGTTCTGCGCCAGGAACTCGACGGTGCGCATGATCATGCCCGGCGTGCAGAAGCCGCACTGCAGGCCGTGCTTGGCCCAGAACGCCTCCTGCACCGCGTGGAAGCCGGTGTCGGTGGCGAGGCCCTCGACCGTGGTGACCTGGGCGCCGTCGGCACGGACGGCGAGGCACGTGCACGACTTGACGCTCGCGCCGTCCACCAGCACCGTGCACGAGCCGCACTGGCTCGTATCGCACCCGATTTTCGTGCCGGTCAGCCCGGCCTGATCGCGAAGGAAGTGGGCGAGCAGCAGGCGGGGCTCCACGTCCCGCTCGACGACCCGACCGTTGACCGTGATTCATGCGGGAACTCGCATGCGTCGCCTCCCGGTGGCGAGTGGGGTTGAGAGGTCGAGATTCTGACGCCGGCACGAGCCGGCGTCAATCGCTTGATCGTGTGAGACGCGTCAATAGCGGTCGGCGTCCCGGGTGGGGGCCATCGGCCAGGGCGGCGCCGTCTGGCCGTTCACGGTCATCCCGCCCTGGGTGAACATCGAAACGAACTTCAGCATATTGGCGGGGAAGTTCAGGGACGGCTCCGACACCCGGTCGAGCGCGGCGGTCTGCCCGGGGGAGAGGGTGACGTCCAGGGCCGCCAGGTTCTGATCGAGCTGGTCCATCCGCCGGGCGCCGATGATGGTGGAGGTCACCCCCGCTCGCGCCTGCACCCACGCCAGGGCCACCGATGCCGGCGAGGCCTGCAGCTCGCCCGCAATCCGCAGCAGCTCGTCGATGATGGTGAGGTTGCGCTCGGTCAGGAACGCCGTGACGCGCTCCCCGCGGTCGGCCTTCACCGTGGCCGCGTTCTCGCGGGTGTACTTGCCGGAGAGCACCCCGCCCCGGAGCGGCGACCACGGCGTGACGCCCAGCCCGAGCTCCCGGGCGGCCGGCATGAGCTCGCCCTCGACCGTCCGTTCGATGAGGGAGTACTCGATCTGCAGCGCGATGAGCGGCGCCCACCCGCGGAAGTGGGCCTCGGTCTGCGCTTGTGCCACCTTCCAGGCCGGCGTGTCGGAGAAGCCGACGTAGCGCACCTTGCCGGAGCGGACCAGGTCGTCGAGCCCGCGCATCGTCTCGTCGATGGGCGTGTGCGCGTCCCAGCAGTGCATCCAGTAGAGGTCGATGTAGTCGGTCTTGAGGCGGCGCAGCGACTGCTCGCAGGCGGCCATCATCGACTTGCGGCCCGCGCCGCCGCCGTTGGGGTCGGCGGGGTAGAGGTTCGAGAGGAACTTCGTCGCCAGCACGACGCGGTCGCGCCGGCCGGGCGTCCGCGCGAGGAAGTCGCCGATGATGACCTCAGTGGCCACGCGTGTAGGCGTTGGCCGTGTCGATGAAGTTGCCGCCGCGGTCGAGGAACCGCGCCAGGATGGACTCCGACTCATCGACCGACGACCCCCAGCCCCAGTCCTCGCCGAAGGTCATGGTGCCGAGACAGAGCGGGCTGACGCGCAGGCCCGAGCGGCCCAGCGTGACGTAGTGATCGAGTGGCATGGGGCGGGATTGTACTGGTACCGTGTGACGAGTGCCGCTCGTCTCGCTCGACCACGTCACGCACGCCTACGGACATCTCCCCCTGCTCGACGACGCCTCCCTTCAGGTGGACGCGGGGGAGCGCATCGCCATCATCGGCCGGAACGGCGCCGGCAAGTCCACCCTGCTGCAGATCCTCGCGGGCGACCTGGCGCCGGACAGCGGCACGATCTGGCGGCAGCCCGCCGCGCGCGTGGCACGCCTGGTCGAGGACGTGCCGCTCACCACCGCCGACAGCGTATTCGACGTCGTGGCGGACGGGTTGGGCGAGCTGTCCGCGCTGGTGCGCGACTACCACCACGCCGCCGTGGACCTGGCGCGCGAAGCGGGCGAGGCCGCGCTGGCCCGCCTCGAGGGCGCTGCAGCACGAGCTCGAGGAGCGGGACGGGTGGCGGCTCGAGCAGCGCGTCGAGCAGGTGCTGACGCGACTGTCCCTGCCCGCCGACGCCAGCGTGCAGACCCTGTCGGGCGGATGGCGGCGGCGCGTGCTGCTGGCGCGCGCGCTGGTGGCCGAGCCGGACCTGCTGCTCCTCGACGAGCCGACCAACCACCTCGACGTCGAGGCCATCGAATGGCTCGAGGCCTTCGTCGCCGACTACCAGGGCGCCGTCGTCTTCGTGACGCACGATCGAGCGTTCCTCGAGCGCCTCGCCACGCGCATCGTCGAGCTGGACCGTGGGCGGGTGACGTCGTGGCCCGGCAACTACGCGACCTTCGTGCGGAAGAAGGACGAGTGGCTGGCCAACGAGGCCGTGCAGCAGGCCAAGTTCGACAAGAAGCTGGCCGAGGAAGAAGCGTGGCTGCGCCAGGGTATCAAGGCGCGGCGCACGCGCAACGAGGGCCGCGTCCGCGCGCTCATGGCGATGCGCACCGAGCGTGCCGCGCGCCGCGAGCAGGCCGGCCGCGTCCGCCTGCAGGTGAGCGAGGCGGACCTCAGCGGCAAGATGGTGTTCGAGGTCGAGGGCATCGCCAAGGCCTACGGCGAGACGACCGTGCTGCGCGACGTGCACCTGCGCATCCTGCGGGGCGACCGCGTCGGCCTCATCGGCCCGAACGGGTCTGGCAAGACGACGCTGCTGCGCGTGCTGATGGGCGAGACGGCGCCGGACACCGGCGAGGTGCGCCGTGGGACGAACGTGCAGATCGCCTACTACGACCAGCAGCGCGAACAGCTCGATCCCGAGCGGACCGTGGCCGACACGGTCGGCGACGGCAACGATACGGTGGAGGTGAACGGCCAGCGCCGGCACGTCCACGGCTACCTGCAGGACTTCCTCTTTCCGCCCGAGCGCGCGCGATCGCCCGTGAAGGCGTTGTCTGGCGGTGAACGCAATCGGCTGCTCCTCGCGAGGCTGTTCACACGTCCCGCGAACGTCCTCGTGCTGGACGAGCCCACCAACGACCTGGACCTGGAGACGCTCGAACTGCTCGAGGCGCAGCTGGCGGCGTGGCCGGGCACGCTGCTGCTGGTGAGTCACGACCGGCGGTTCCTCGACAACGTCGTGACCAGCACGCTGGCGTTCGAGGGCGAGGGCCGCGTGCAGGAGTACGTGGGCGGCTACGAGGACTGGAAGCGCCAGAGCGCGGCGTCGAGATCGTCCGAGCCCGTGCCGCCGGCGGACCCCAGGCCGCGCCGGGGCACGGCGGCAGAGTCGGGTGCAGGCGGCGTCACCGTCGCCCGGCGCAAGGCGTCGTTCAAGGAGCGGAAGGAGTACGACGCGCTCCCCGCGCGCATCGAGGCGCTCGAAGGCGAGCAGGCGGCGCTCGGCGCCGAGGTGTCCGGCGCCGACTTCTACAAGCAGCCGGCCGACGTCATCCACGCGCGGCTGGCGCGGCTGGAGGCCCTGCCCGCGGAGCTCGAGGCCGCTTACGCGCGCTGGGACGAGCTGGACACGCTCATCGCCGACGCGCGCTGAGCGCCCGCGGTCAGAGCAGGACGGCCGCGCCCAGCCGTGCCGCCCACTCCCGGCGCTTCTCCTTCAACACCTCGGGCGCGAGCACCGGCGCGACGTCCTCGTCCAGCGTGTCGAGCACCTCGAAGGCGAAGGCGTCTTCACCGTATTCGCGCCAGGCATCCTGCAGCGGTCGATCCCGATGGTCGCCGTGCCTGAGCAGGAACCACTCGCGGTTGCGCGCGGCGTGAAGGTTGGGCGACGCGCCCACCCAGACGCGCTCCGAGGCCGTGCATCGGACGGCGTACACGCCCTGCGATGGCGCCTGGCGCTTGTAGTCGGCGAGCGCCTCCTTGCGGCTGCGCGTTGTCATCACCTGGTCCCCTCTGCGAGCGCCTCGTCGGCCAGCCCGCGCGCATACGCGCGCACGTCGTCCGGCCAGCCGGCCGTGTGTGTCTCGAATCGCTCCGTGTCGCCCGCGAACAGTGCGCGCAGCGCCTCTTCGTACCCGGGCAGGTTGCCGGCCATGGCCGACATGAAGCGGAAGGCCGCCTCCTGCGACCGCCGCCGCCCGTCCGCCCCCGCGTTGGCCTTGCGCGCCGCTCGACCAGCCGCCGCAGCGCCACTGACGCGCCACCGGGCTGGCTGCCCAGCCACTCCCAGTGGCGGGGCAGCAGCGTGACCTCCTGGCCACCACCCCCAGCCGCGGCCGCCCCCGCCCGCGCGGCTGTTCCGGTTGCCGGCGGAGCCGGCACCGCCCCGTCAGCCGCGTAGCGCCGCCGCACCTCGGCCGCCGAGCCGCGCAGGTCCACATCCACCACGGCGCCGCTGGCGTCGTTGAAGATCAGCACGCGCGCGGTCGGGTCCGTCTGCAGCGCCGCCCGCACGCGGACGGCCACGCTGGCCAAGTCGCCAGCCGCCAGGCGCGCCGCGCCGTGAAAGGCCGTGACCGCGCGTCGGG
This sequence comes from Vicinamibacterales bacterium, assembly GCA_041394685.1. Classification (GTDB taxonomy): domain Bacteria; phylum Acidobacteriota; class Vicinamibacteria; order Vicinamibacterales; family UBA2999; genus VFZN01. Next base: position 53,614 of record JAWKHU010000033.1, on the reverse strand, counting down.
ATGTATCGGGCGCCACGGCTAAATTATACCCGGATATAAAACGCCGTCAACGCCACACTCCCCCAAATGCCTCAATGCCCCAATGCCGCAATCAGGAATGCGCCAATCAAGCAGTGCGCCAATGCCGCAATCATTCTGCCTTCTGACTTTTGCCTTCTGAATTCCGCGCCGCAACGTTTCCGCGGCCTGCGGCACTAGCCGCAGAGCTGCGGAAACGTCGCGGCGCGGCACGGGCGTATACTCCGCTCGACTCGGCACGCTCCATCTGCGGCACCGGAGGTCCCATGGCGCGCAGTGCTCGGAAGAAGGGCCGTACCCGCACCAGCGCGCGCACGGCGAAGTCCACCCGCCCGTCACCGCGGGCGCGCCCGGCCGCGGCACGGAAGGCCGGCGCGAAGCCGCGGGCGCGGAAGGGCGCATCCGCGCCCCAATCCCTCGCCTTCGATGCCGATCCCGATCGCCGGCTCGTCGCCGTGGATTTCCCCGGCGCGGTCGACGACCCGGGGGGCCCTCGCACGCTGGCGCAGCGTCCGGACCAGGCCTTCCGCGTCCTGCGCCCCTCGGATCTGGCCATCTTCGACGTGCGCTGCTACGGCACGCGCCTCGAGTCCGGCGACGAGGGGCCGCGCCTGGTCCCCACGGGCGCCGGCGCGCGCATCGAGATCGGCCTGTCGTACCAGCACCTCGGCGAGCGCGCGTATTTCCGGTCGGATCCGCTGCCCGGGCCCAACCCCGGCGACGAACCGGCGGACCCACCGCCCATTCCCGCACTGGCCGCGCAGCCCTCGCGCCTGGTCTTCGATCTGCCGGCGGGAGACGCGGTGCCGTATTCGATCGCGGGCGTCCTCGCGGCGATGTCGCGGCTGCCGCTCCGCGTCGCGCCGCTTGCGACGCCGCGCACGATTGCCGCACGCCCGGTGCGCGACGGCCTGATCGACATCGCCACGCTCCCCGGCGGGTTCCAGCTCGTGCGGGACGGGGCCGGCCTCCTCGCCATCACGGCTGGCCGCGTGCCCTCGGGCGCGGCCACGGCGAAGGGTGTGATCGAACAGGCGCGGGCGCTGCGCACGGCCCGCACCGTCCTGGCCACCGAAACCGCGGTGGACGTGTCCAACAAGGCGATTGCGCCGGGCGCGGGCAGTGGCCGGGATCCTCAGGGCCGCCCGGTGCGTGCCATCGGCCGCGGCATCGGCGACCTCGTGGCCGTCCCGCCGCGGGTCATCGTGCGTCGCGAGCGCCCGCGCGAACCGCGTGAGGACGAGACGTCCATCGAGGCGCCGTTCCGTCTCATCATCTCGCCCAGCGAGCAGGGGGGCTTCACCCACGCCGTCGAGCCGGCCGCCGCCGGCGCCGACACCTCGCGCGTCGAGCTGTGGCACACGCGCCTCGGTGTCCGCAAGGTGGATCCCGACGAGGGTACCGTCACCATCGACGAGTCGCGCCACTCGCAGCGCGTGATCCGCGCCATCTGGGCGCGCGACAAGGCCGGCCTGCCCGACGACCAGAATCCGCCGATGGCGGACACGCCGTTCCGCATGTCGCTCAACCCGTTCGACCGGGTGCGCCTCGTGCGGCAGTCCGCGGATCCGAAACTGGCGCCCCCGCAGCCGGTCGAGGTCGACAAGCTGCACCTGTCGTCGCTCGGCGCGTGGCTCGACCTGCACGGCCGCTGGCCCAACTTCCAGCCGTACATTCCCACGGGCCTGCCGATCCTGTCGTGGGACCACGACGCCCCCATGGGCCGCGACGAGAACGTCGTGGTGGTGGAGCCGTTCTTCTGCTTCCCCTTCGGACACAAGACGACGCTCGTCAAGGTGACCGAGCGCAAGATCCTGGATGCCTCGCAGCCGCAGGGCATCCTGATTCAGCGCAAGTTCATCCGCATCATCCAGCCGGTGAAGACGTTCGACGATCGCCGCATGCCATTCCGGCGCGTGGCCATCCGTCCCCGCCGCACGCCCAGCCTGCGCGATCCGCTGCTGCCGGCCACCCCGTTCGTCCTCCAGCCCGGCGAGCTCTTCTGGCCCGTCGTCGGCAACGACACGTTCAAGTTCACGCTGGACTGCCTCGACTGGAACGGCAAGGTCCACAAACTGCACGCGCCGCTGTTGATGGTGGCCGCCAACCTGCCCAACAACCAGCCGGGGAAGACGGCCGCCGACATCCGGGCCGCGTATGCCGCGGATCCGTCGAGCGTGATTCCGGCCGACGGCCAGAGCATCGCGTTCGCGGCCGGAGCGGTGGCGGGCGATACCTCGTTCGAGTCCGTCTCGCTCAAGTTCGACGGCATCCCGGGCCCCGCCGGCTCGACGAGCGCCACCCCCTCCTCGACGAGGCCGAGCTCATCGTCCCCGCGATGCGCCACCTCGCGCCCGCGGCGCCGAAGACCAAGGTCAAGTACGCGCAGGTCTACCTGAACCAGGGATTCGGCGGCGCCAACGCGACGCCGCAGGTGTTCTTCGAGCTGAAGACGGCGGCCTCGATGTCGTTCGGGGCGAGCACCGACAAGGCCGGCGGGTTCGTCCAGCCGGACCTGCCCGTGCGTGGGCTCTCGCGCACGCTGGGCACGGTGGGCGAGATCGACGACCTCGTCAACAAGCCGCCCGCGCAGAAGTTCAACCCGCAGAAATACCTCGACGGCGTCATCCCGAAGCTGTTCGGCCTGTTCGATCTGGTCGACATCCTGAAGGCCGTCGGGCTGGACGGCGCGCCCAACTTCATCACCGAGCAGCTGGATCGCATCGCGTCGCTGCTGGCCGACCTCGATCAACTGAAGGGGGCGCTCACCACGGGTGTGGCCCGCCGGCCGACGATGCGGCAGGCGCCGCCACGAGCAAGCTGCAGCAGCAGGCACAGCAGGCGCGAGCCGCGCTCGACGGTATCCGTGCCCAGATCGAGCCGCGCATCGACGAGCTCGTGGACGCGGTGCAGGACCTCCTGGGGCTCGACACGCCGTCCACCCTGCCGGACGTGACAGCCGCCGTGTCGGGGATTCTGAACGCGATCGCCGCGCAGGTGACCGCGATTCAGGACGCCCTGCGCGACCTGCCGCTCCCGCCGCAGGTGAAGGCCGACCTCGAGCGCCTGTCCGGCGCGCTGGCGCCGGTGCTCCAGGCCGCGGAGATCGCGGACACCATCGGCGCCATCGCCCAGTTCGTCAACGGGCTCGACCCCGAAGGCACGGCCGTGCGCGCGCGGTTCGAGTGGACGCCGACGCTCACGAACTTTCCGGACGTGGCCGACGATGACGCGCTCTTCATCGTGCGGCCGGACGGCTTCCGCCTGTCGGTGGAGGCGCGGGCGTCGGGCAGCGACGGCGTCGGGGCGGACGTCCTGGCCGAGCTGCGGGAGTTCTCGCTCAACCTGTTCCCCTCGGCGCCGCTCATGCGGCTGCAGTTCGACCGCATCGCGTTCCGCGCGGCCACCGGGCGCAAGCCCGAGGTGGACGTCGTGTTCCGCGGCATCGAGTTCGTCGGCGTCCTCGGCTTCATCGAGACGCTCAAGGAGCTGATCCCGTTCGACGCCTTCTCGGATCCGCCGTACGTGGACGTGTCAACCGAGGGCGTGACCGCGGGGTTCGACCTGGCGCTGCCGTCGGTGTCGGTGGGCGTGTTCTCGCTGGAGAACATCAGCCTGGGCGCGGATGCCCGGATCCCGTTCCTGGGCAACGAGGCGCTCACCATCGGCTTCAACTTCTGCACGCGCGAGAAGCCGTTCCGCCTGACGGTGATGATGATCGGCGGCGGCGGCTTCGTCGGCATCCGCCTCTCGCCGCGCGGACTGGTCGTGCTGGAGATGGCGCTCGAAGCCGGCGCCTCGCTGTCCATCGACCTGGGCGTGGCCTCGGGGTCCGTCTCGATCATGGTGGGGATCTACCTCCGCCTCGAGGCCGACGCCGGCAGCCTGACCGGCTACTTCCGGATCCGCGGCGAGGTGGACGTCCTCGGGATCATCTCGGCGTCGATCACGCTGGAGCTGTCGCTCACCTACGAGTTCGACACCGGGAAGATGGTCGGACGCGCCTCGCTGGAGATCGAGATCGAGGTGCTGTTCTTCTCCGGCTCGGTCACCGTGTCGTGCGAGCGCCGGCTGGCGGGCTCCAACGGCGACCCGACCTTCCGCGCCGTGATCGGGTTGCAGCCGAACGGCAGCGCCCCGGCGTGGTCCACCTACTGCGCCGCGTTCGCGGAGGCCTGATCCATGGCGACTGAAACCTGGCTCGTCACCGCCCTGCCGTACTCGGCCTCGCCCGCCGACCCGTTCCACGTCTCGCTGTTCGTCACGCACCGCCTGACGCCCGACGGCCCGCGCGGCGTCGTGAGCGACTTCGCCGTGACGCGCGAGTGGACGGCCCGGCTCCGGGACGCGCGCATCGAGCTGCGCGGCGGTCCCGCGTCGGGGGCGCCGTTCGACATTCCCGTCGAGCCGCTCTTCGACGCCCTCGACGACACGCTGTGGCCGCGTGTGTTTCCGGGACGGCTGCCCGTCCGTCCCTGGAAGACGCCGGATCCCACGGCGCGGCCCTGGCAGAGTTTTCCCGCGCACCGCATGCAGGCCTACGGCATGCTGGCGCACGCCTTGTCCGTGGCGTCCTCGCCGGTGGACCGACCGCGGGTCGAGAACAACCTGTTCGTCAACCTGGTCCTGCAGGGCCTCGGCATGCACCCGCGGGAGCTGCCGCTCGCCCGCGTGATCGACGGGGCACAGGACCGCGAGATCTCCAAGCGGCTCGACACGCTCTCGGGCGGAGGCCGCGTCGGCGTCCGCACGCCGGTGGCGCAGAACCCGGTGCTTGCCGTCATGGCCGACCTGCACGCCGCCCGCCGGTTCTATCAGCGGACGGAGGACCAGTCGGCCTATCGCGACCGTCCGCTGGACGATGCGCCGGCCCCCGAGCCGGTCCGGAAGCCCACGCCGGACTTTCACGAGCGCGCCCGGATGCTGGGCGACCTGTCGCCGCTCCTGCGGAAGCTCGGTCTCGTCATCGACCTGCGTGTCACCAACCTCGCGCTGCTTGCACGGGCGCAGTGGATTCAGGCCGATCTCGTCCTGCCGCGCATGCGACTGACCCGGGGACGCCAGCCGAAGACGACCTGCCAGGTGGTGGGCCACACGTTCACGCCGACCTCGGCGAGTGGTGATTACGAGCTCGGCATGCTGCTCGTCGGCGACGAGAAGCGCTACACCGTGCTGGACCTCGACCCCGACGCCACCGCGCTCAAGCTGGAGCAGTACACGCGCCAGTTGCCGCGCATCACGGCGGCCGACGCCAACGGCGATCCGGTGTCCACGGCGCCCGCGACGCTGCGTGCGACGGGTTTCGCGCTGGCACGTGTGGGACGCGCCGAGCAGCTCCACGACCGGCTCGACGGCGCGCCGGCGCGCGATGCGTCGCTCCTCGCTGGCACCCACCCGCCGCTCGTGCAGGAGGACATCACCCGCGGTGTGCGGCTCGAGGTGTGGGACGACGTGAGCCGCAAGTGGCATTCCCTGCACGAACGCCAGGTGACCGTGGAAGTGACGGGGGCCGGGAAGGTGCTTGCCAGCGAGCCCGACAGCGGCTTCCTGCAGGGCGCGGCGCTCACCTCGTCGGACAGCGATCCCTCCGGCCCGCGCTACGCGCACGAGGTCGTTGCGGGATGGGACGGCTGGTCGCTCTCGGCCCCGCGGCCGGGCAAGGTCGTCGTCCACAAGGACGGCGACGAACTGGTGATGGACGCCCCGCCGCCGGACCCGAATCCCGTGAACCCCGTGGCGACGACGAGCGAGGTGGCGCCGGGGACGCTGCCGCGCCTCCGCTACGGCCGCCGCTACGCGATGCGTGCCTTTGCGGTCGATCTGGCTGGCAACTCGCGGCCGCATGCCGTGGCGGGACGGGCGGCGCAGGGCGTGCTGGGCGCGGGACCGGGTGGCGCGCCGGCCGCCGCCGCCGTCACCGGACGTGGCGGGCTGGTCATCGACGAGGAGACGGCAACCACACACGCGGCGCGGCGCCACGCCGCGCGGTCGGCGGATGCGCTCGTCGTGCCGGCGCGCTCGAAGCGCGAGCCGGCGCTGGCCACAGACGACCTGAAGGCGAGGCTGGCCGCCATGCGCCCGGTCCGGGACGTGGGTCCTGACGAGAAGGCCGGTGCGCGCGGGATCGATCCCGATGGCGTGCGTGCGACACGCGTGCCCGAGGTGGACCGGCTGGTGTCGGCGCGCTGGCCGCCCGCGCCGTGACCGAGGTGTCGCGCACCGCGTCGCGTGCGCGGCAGGTGGAGCAGGCGTTCCACGACGGCGTGTCGCAGGCCGCGCTCCTCTTCGAACGCGCCGACCTGCGGACGGACGCGCGCGTGGCCGGCACGGCGTTCGCCACCGCGCTGGCCGAGCGATGCGGCCTGATCGGTGCGGCGGCCGAGCCCAACCCGCGGCTGGTGGCCCAGCTCATCGCCCGCCTGTCGGATGTGATCACCACGGTGCGCCCCTTCCTTCGCTGGGACGCGCTGGTCGAACCCGCATTCGTGCCGCGCTTCGCCTACGGAAGGGAGTCGCTGCTGCGCCTGGTCATCCGGACGGGTGTGGAGCAGGCGGCACCGGGAGACCTCGCGCTCACCCTGACGCCGCCGGCCGCCTATGCCGCCGCGACCGTCGCCGCGCACCCCGAGCTCGATCTGCAGTGGCGCGAGGACTGCCAGCGCCACGTGGCGTCGCCCAAGACGAGCCAGTTCGAGGCCGAGCTCCACGGGGCGTTCGACGCCGCCATGGGTCCGGGGGCAACGCCTGACAGCGTGGCCCGCGCGCTCGCGACCGCGGTGCGCGAAGACGGCTCCTTCCTCGACACGACGATTGCCGATCTCGACAACCCCGGCCAGCGCATCGCGCAGCCCGGCATCACCTTCCACGTCACGCCCACGGCCGAGACGCCGGAGGTGGCGGACCCCGACGACCTGCCTGACGGCGATCCGCTGACGCCGGGACAGTACGTCGCGCACGATGCCGACGCGCTCGCGCTGCCCTATCTTCCCGATCCGCTCGCGGCCGGCGTGTCGCTGATGTTCCCGGACGCGGGTGCCGGCCATCACCTGGCGGGCCTCTTCTCCCTGGACGGCACGGTCATCGCCTATCCCGGCGACTGGCCGGAGCTCGCCCCACTGCGTCTCGTGCTGCAGTCGGGCCCCGAGCTTGGCGCTGTTGTCTCCGGTCACGTGCTGCGAGTGACGCTGCCGCCCGGCGAGCAGCTCCGGATGCGCGTCGCGTCCTCCATCCGGCGCGATCGCCTGGACCTGATGGGCCTCTGGGCCTCGCTGCCGGCCGCGATTCGCGACAACCCGTTCCTGCGCGAGGTGGCGGCGGACGGCTGGTTCTGGTGGCTGACGCCCTCGACCGAGGTGCGGCTGGTGCACGCGGTACCGCGTCCCGTGGAAGTGCCGCGACCGACCATCCTCGTGCCGTTCCGGCAGCCGGGCGACACCGCCGTCACGCTCGTGGGGGCCGTGGACCTGCACGGGCCGAGCACCGAGCGCATCGACATCGAGGCCGAGTGGTCGCAGTGGGTGGACGACGTGGCCAAGGTGGGGCCGGAGCGGGTCACCGCACAGGCCGTGGCGTGCGGCACGTCGGTGAGCCCCGACGAGGATCTCGTGGTGCTCGCCGGCGCCGATTCGGTTGTGCCCGTACCCGGCGGAAGCCCGCTCAGGATCCATGCGGCCGTCCACCAGACCGGAGACACCCTGCACCGCACCGTCGACTATCGCGTGCGCGCGACCACACGCTATCGCGAGTACTTCCATCCGCAGGTCACGGTCACGCGCGACGACCTGAGCGTGGTGGGTCCGGTGCGCACGCTGGAGGTGCCGAGCAGCGCGCGTCCGGCCAAGGTGACCGTTCGCGACGTGCTGCCGCTCTTCCGCTGGCACGAGGAGACGGAACCCCATCACCCGTTCGGCCTGCGGCGGACACGCCGCGCCGGGCTGCGTCTGTACCTCGATCGGCCCTGGTTCTCGACGGGCGACGGCGAACTGCTGGCCGTGCTGCTGACCGCTGACGGCAGCGCCGACGCGGTGGACATCACCTCGCAGTGGGCGGCCGATCCGGTGTTCCGGCAGCAGGGGCCCGCGCAGAGGAGCGCCCTGCCGCTGACCGACCTGCTGCACTTCTCCGGGCTCGACGATCGTCGCGAGCCGGGCCGGCCGGTCGGGCCTGCCGTCCTCCGTCCGCTCGTGGACCTGAAAGCCGCGCCGCAGGCCTGGGTCCTCGGCTACGAGCCCGAGTACTCGGTGGAGCGGCAGCTCTGGTTCGTGGACGTGGCGTTCGATCCCGGTCCGGCCTTCTGGCCGTTCGTCCGCCTGGCCGTGGCCCGCTATCAGCCAGATTCGCTGCCGGGTCTGCACCTGGGACCCGTCACGCCGTGCGACTACGCCCAGCTCGCGCCGGAACGTACCGCCACGCTCACGCGTCCCGACGACACGCACGCGCGCGTCACCGTCACGGGACCGGTCGGCTACCCGCGCGATCCGTTCGTCGGCGGCGTCCCGCCGTCGCGCGACTTCCTCAGTCACGTCACGCGCAGCCGTACCATGCGCGCACGACTCGAGCGCTTCGAACCGGCCGTCGGCACCGACCTGGGCTGGACGACGGTCGATCAGTGGGACCTGCCCATCCTCGGGGCGGAGGGCACGGTGGTGTCATGGGCACTCGAGCTGCCGCTGCCTGTGACCCTCGCGCCGCGCACGCCCGGCAGCAACAAGAAGTGGCGCGTGACGCTGGAGGAATGGGAGCGCGTGCCCGCGGACTTCGAGGCCGGGGGCACCGGCGGATGGCAGCCGCGGATCGTGTACGCCGATCACCTCGCGTTGTGAGGACGGGGACCGCCGCTCTCGCGGCGGGAGGAGTTTGGAGGTAGGACCGCCGCTCTCGCGGCCGGGGGAGTTTGGATCTAGGACCGCCGCTTCGCGGCGGGGGGAGGATTGGGGCATTGGCGCATTGGGGCATTGGCGCCGACGCGGACTCCCTCGTGCGGCATGGCTTCGTACCGGCACCGAGCCCTCACGAGCACACGCGGCTGCCGTGAGTTGTTGAAATTTTGGTGAATGCGGTGCGGGAGGCCGATGACGAGGACGATCGCGTCTTCGGCCACTATAAGTATCCCCCGCGGTCCGTTCACCTTCAAGACTGTTTCTGCGCGGCGCGGGCGGCTAGGATGGCCGGCCCATGTCCGAAGCCCCAGGTGCGCGCCGTTCGCCGTCTGCGTCCCCCGCGCGTGTCGCCGGTTCCGCCGGCGTGCTCGCACGCCTCCTCGACACGCCCACCCTTCCGCTCATCGTCCCGCGGCTGTCGCCGGACACGCTGCACAGGCTCGTCCGGCAGGAGGGCCTCGACGCCTGCGGGCCTCTGGCCGTGCTGGCCACGCCCGCGCAACTGGCCGCGGTGCTCGACCTGGACCTGTGGCGTCAGTCGCCGGGCGCCGACGAGCGCTTCGACGCCGCGCGGTTCGGCGAGTGGCTCGAGGTGCTGGTGGAGCAGGGCGAGGAGGCGGCCGCGGCTGCGGTGGCGTCGATGCCACCGGCCGTGGTGGTGGCGGGACTGTCGCGCTACGTGCGGGTGTTCGACGCGGGGACCTTCGAGCCGACGGCACAGTCGGACGATGAGGTCGTGCCGCACGGACGCGATACGGCGCTGCACACGTGCGAGGTGGGCGGCTACGTGGTGCGTGCACGCATCACCGACCGATGGGACGCCGTGGTGGCACTCCTCGCGGCGCTCGATGCCGCGCATCATGAGGCGTTCCACGCGCTGATGCGCGGATGCCGTCGCCTCTCGAACGCGGGGCGCGAAGTGGACGGGCTCGACGACCTGCTCGCGGACCGCGAGCAGTGGCAGCACGACACCGACCTCGCGCGCGAGGGGCGGCGCGCGCGGCAGGGATACGTCTCGCCCGCGGACGCGCGGGCGTTCCTGCAGGTGGCGCGCGTGCGGCGCTCCGGCGCGGCGACGAACCCGGTAGCCGCGGCGTTCTTCATGTCCTTGCGTGACGGCGAGCCGTTGGACGAACGCGCGGATGCCGACGCGGCCGTGGACGGGGCGGCCGGTGCGTCGGATGCCGAGGGCGACGAGGTGCAGGAGACGCTGGCGCTCATGGCGGATGCGGGCCTGATCGCGGATGGGCCGCGCGGGCTGCTCGAATCGGGTGACTCCGGTGGCCGACCGGGTGGCGTTCTGCATCGACTGCTGTCCGCGGCGGCGCGGCAGGATGCCGAGGCCGCACTCGCCCGCGGACAGGAGCTGGCCTTCCTGGCGAACGTGCTGGTGTCCGGCTGCCGGCTGCAGGATCGCGCGTTCACGCCGGAAGAGGCGTCGGCGGCCGCGCGTGCGGTGTGCGACCTCGCCTTGACCCGCGTCGAGGCCGCAGACGGCGCGATTCCTGACGACTTCCTGTGCGGCCACGATCTCGTGGGCGTGTTCGAGAGGGCTGGGCGGCGCTGCACGAGGAGGTGAGCCTGGCCGCGGCGCAGACACTTGCGAATGTCGTGCGCCACGTGGCGCTCGCACCCGGCGCTTGCGGCGGAACTGTGGTTCCTCGAACGCGCGCTTGGCACGGCCATCGACGCGGCAACACCGTGGTCGCCCACGCGGCCTCGAGGTCATCGCCGAGATCGACGTCGTGGCGCACCTCTGTGTAGTGGCGCTGACGGGGAGTGCCCCGTGCTGCCGGAGGCGGTGCCGGCCACGCTGGACGGCCGCACGGAGGCCATCGACCCGATGGCGTTCAGCTTCATCTCGAGCCCCGCACAGGTGGCGCAGGTGAGTGCGTACTGGACGGGTTGGGCCGCCTTCTCGCGGGACGGGAGGGATAGGACCCGGCCGCGCAGGTGATCACGAGGGGCGCCGCCGGTGAAACGGACCAACGCGTATCTGCGCGGGGCTGGCCCGTGTTGCGGTGCCCGTCCCAGTCGCGCCCGTGCTCGTATACTCCGCCGCATGCACGTCGACGTGCGCACCGAGACGCTGATCGCGCGCCCAGGCCGACGGTGGCGGCATTCGCGGTCGAGCCCGACAACGTGCCGCGGTGGTACGTGAACATCCGGTCCGTGCGATGGGAGACCTCGCCGCCGCTGGCCGTCGGTTCGCGTGTGGCGTTCGTGGCGCGCTTCCTCGGTCGTGAACTGGCGTAAATCTACGAAGTCGTGGAATGGGGCCCGGCGTGCGCTTCGTCATGCGCACGGCGCAGGGCCGTTTCCCATGGAGACGACCTACACCTGGGAGGACGCGCCGGCGGGGACACGGATGACGTTGCGCAACCGTGGGAACCCGCCGGCTTTTCGCGACTCTTCGCGCCCGTCATGGCGCGCGCCATCCGCGCGGCCAACACGAAGGACCTGGCGGCACTCAAAGCGCTCCTCGAGGCGGACACGTCATCCTGACGGCCGGGTTCGAGCGTGGTTCCCTGGGGCAGGTCCACTTCGGCTACGAGGGATCAGGCGGGCACTCGCGCCGTCGCGCTATGGCCGATCCTGCAAAGACATCGGCCACCGCTTGCGCGAGGACGTCCGTCTTCGCGTAGGCGACGTTCGACGCCACCGCCACGACGATCCCGTCGTCCTGCCGTGACACCAGCGACAGCACGCGTCCGCCCGCCAACTCGCCGTCCACGCTGCCGATGCCGGTCGCCTGGGCGAAGCGGACGAGGTCCGACGGCGTGGACGAAACGCCATCCCGTCTGCGCAGCACGCCAGGTCGCGCATGCATCAGCCGTCGTCCGCGGCGGGGATCGTGGTCGTCGGTGCGTGGGACGTAGAAGGTTGCCCGTTCACCGGCCACGGGTTCCGCGGGAGCCAGGCCGAGGGGGCGGAAGATCACGTGCCGGATGAGCGTGAACGGGGGCGGGTTCTCCTCGGGCTCGCCCACGTGTTCCGGGCTCCAGTCCGCTGCGGTGTCCAGGCCCGTCTCCGTCAGCCCAAGCCGCGCGGTCTCGCCGGGATCGATGACGCGCGCCGCCGTGCCGATGTGGAATCGCGTCGTCGGCGTGACGGGCGTTTCAGGTCGACGTCGCGCCAGCCGAAGCCTTCGGCCCAGACGAGACCGTCCCGGGTGCCGACGGCGATGGACACGCCGGGCAGGTTCTGCTCCACGATGGCCGCGCGTACCAGCGCCCGGCCGCGTTCGATGGCGGGGGCCCAGCGCGGCTGGCGCTGCGGCTCGCGAACGGCGGGCACGTCGGGCGCCTGCGCGAAGAGGGGCGCGGTGACGCGGACGAGGTGCGTGAGGAAGGCGGCGAAGGCGGCCACGAGCACACCCGTCGCCAGGGTGAGCCACACCGCCCAGGTGGGCAGGCGGTTTCGGGCGATCCGCACGCCGATCACCACGGCGGCCACCAGCAGCAGGAAGCCCAGCCCGCCCGCGCCGGGCGCGTCGTCGGCGTCGGCGACATAGAGGCCCATGGCGGCGATGGCCGTGCCGAGGCCGATCAGGGCGAATGCCTTAACGGGGTTTGTCGAAGTGGACGTCATGGCGGCCACTGTGCCCGTTCGCCGGCGGGGAAGTCCTCAGCGAATTGTGAGCGGGGCCTGAGATTGCCCTGAGATGGGGCCGATCGCCTCGTGCTGGCGCGATCGGTGGAGGGCGGAAACTGGCGGAGAGAGTGGGATTCGAACCCACGGTACGGTTTCCCGTACACACGCTTTCCAGCGTGCTCCTTCAACCACTCGGACATCTCTCCGTGTCTTTAGAATCAACGACTTGCGAGCGGTCAGCGAAAGATTATCGCACACGCCGATCCGATGCGCACCAAGTATCCGCATCTCGTTCATCGGCAATGAGTTGAAGGAACTCTGGCAGCACTCGTTCGAGAACTGTGTCAGACCTTTGCATTTTCACGGCGGCTATCTAGTTCGGGAAGTGCCTGATTCCGGCCGCACTGCAAGGCAAGCTCCGGGCACACACACACCACCGTGAGTTCACTTGGCGATGTCAGACTCTCTGCTCACTCCGCCTGCCCACAGGGCCAACCGCGCGCTGACGCCTGGAGATTGCTCGAGAGCCGTCGGTCTTACGATCGAGACTGGACGCGTGACTTGCGCTGCGATGGCGGTCTGGGGGAGCCGGTGCCGGAACCGCGACGACCGTCAGTTCCTCGATGCCCCTGAAGTCCTTCGGGTTGCAGGTTAATACGCGGCAGGCCGTTCGCGAGAGCTGTCGCGGCGATCATGACGTCGTAGGCACGCGGCTTGACCGAGCGGCCACTCCGCCTGAGCGCCAGCGCGACGCGGCCGAACGCCCGGGCCGCGGCCACATCGAACGGAAGCGGGTCGAAATCGGACTCAGCCTGCTGGACGTGTGACTGGCGCGCCGCACGTTCTTCGTCCGTCGTGGCGACGAGCGGGCCCACCGACAGCTCGGCGAGCGTCACCGTGGTGATGAGCGGCTCCGCCGGCAGGAGGCTGTCGTCCACGATCTGCGACAACAGGATCACCGTGCTCGTATCCAGGATGCCGCGCTCGTGACGGACGCGTGCGCGCGTGCTCACAGCGACGAATCCAGGATTCGATCGATGTCCGCCTTCAAACGAGCAGGGTCGACGTGCGCCAGGCGCCGCCATCGTCCCAGAAGCACAGAGGCCGGCAGCGGACGACGCGACAACGGCCGGAGCTCGGCGATCGGCTGCCCATCACGAGTGACCGTGAGGGACTCGCCGCGGACGACCCGCTCGAGCACCCGTCCCCCGTCATTGCGCAACTCGCGCACCGTCACTTCGGCCATGCCCAAGCGTATCACCGGTGAGACCAACCAGACAACGGGGACAGAAGCCGTGCCTCATCGCGACGTTCTGTCTCGAGCACTCGCATGCACCGCTGCACTGCGATCGCGATTTCGATCCGTTCGAGGACGTCCTCGGAATTGCAGGTCGTTCATCCTGGAGGTTCGGACTAGCCACTGCGCGAACGGCCGTTACCTGGCCGCCGTGAATCGCCTGTTGGAACAAGGCCACGAGTTGGCTCCTGGATGTTCCATGCTCCGACGGGAAGCCGTGACCGTAAGACAGCTCGAGACGACGGTGACGTTGCGCTGAGGCATCCTGCCAGCGCCGGTAAGACTGACGGCGCGTGCGCTGGCGTCTCGAGCGCCGTTGCCGTCGCCACGATCGAGGCATGCGCCGGTAATGGAGAGCTGCGGTGTGGTGGATGTTGCCTGCAACGCCACCTTCGCGATCGCCGCGACGGTGTCTTGGCGTGTGGCGCACGGCCGGTGCGAACGACGGCAGCCGTCAATCGCAGGGACGCGTAACTGCGGGACTTCGGAAATATAATGCCGCGCATGCCGGTCGTTATCGCGCGGATTATTACGGCCCTGCTGGGCATCATTCACGGTCTCGGTTCCAGCCGCCGTGGCGCAAGAGCATGGCGTGTTTGCGCTGAGTGCAGTACCAGTCGGACGGCCTCAGCGTTCGACTGTATGAGGGGCGGCTCGTCGCAGGGCAGATCGTGAGCGCCACCCAACTGTGGACGGAGACGTCTCTCTGGGGCACCAAGCCCCGGTGGTGCTGGGCTGGAGGCCGTTGGGTGGCCGCGTGGGCGAACTCGATGAACGGCCGTTCCCTGTTGCTCTACGATCGCGTGACGGGCACCGCCTCGCGCGTGCCCATTGACATCCCTACGTTCGATGGCGAGGCCAATGATCCGTCGACCTCCCTGGCGGCATCCATCGAGAGCGGTAGTCGACCCTGACGGCCTCGTCTGTAAGTTTTCAGGAATCAGGAACGGCCGGCCAGCCGCCGGCCATCGGCGTGTTGACCGCCAATGGTCGCGCCGTGCTGCCAGGGACGGGCGGACTGACGCCCGTCGCACTGTCGCGAGACCGCCGGCGACTCTACGCGTACCGTCTCGACAGTGTCTCGGCCGCTCCCGCCGCGGCGGTCATCGTGGATGCGTTCACGGGGCAGACACTTCGGGATACGCCATTTCCCACCCCCTACGCCAGCATTACCGGGCCAACCTTCAGCGACGACGAGTCCGCCATCTGGCTGATGACGCGTTCGCCCGTCGGCAGCACAGGAGCCTGGTATCTTCGTCGTCTGGACGGCGTTACCGGCGCGGAAGTGTTCTCGGTGACCTTCGACACCTCTATCGACGGCTTCCGGGAGTTCAGGATGCTGGCTCCGCAGCTCGACGAGCAGCGCCAACGGGTCATGGTGTCGACCTGGCTGTCGAGTCGCTCGTCGGTTGACATCGTTGAGGGCCCGGGGCGAATCACGACGCTCGATGCCAACACGGGGGCGCCCATCGGGCTCTCGGACACGGTCGGGCCGATGGCGCTGTTCGTCGATTCCACGTCGGACCGGCTGCTGACCGCGTCCCAGTCGGTCCTGACCGAATTCGGCTTTCCTGCCCAATGCAGTCCCCTGACGGTGGTGACCCACGACCTGGGTTCCCTTGCCCGCCTGGGGATCGCGACGGCTGATGCGGGTGCCTGCTTCGTGACCGGCTTTGCCGCGCCTCCGGCCGCGCCCCAGATGCCGGCTGTCAACATCGACCAGCAGACAGTGACGGTGCAGTGGCAGCCTCCGGCGGAGACCGTTACCGGTTACGTCGTCGAGGCGGGTACTGCGCCGGGGCTGGCCAACATCGCCTCGTTTCCGATGCCCGGCACCAGCCTCGTCGTGCCGAATGTGCCGTCCGGTCGGTACTTCGTGCGCATTCGCGCTCGCAACCACATCGGCTGGGGCGTCGCCACCGACGATATCGTCGTCGACGTGCCCTAGGAGCCGCGCCGGACGCGGGCTGCGGAACGTGCGGAATGCGACTAGATGTCGACACCCGGCATGCCCATCGCTCGTAGCAGCATGGACAGTTGCCCGGCGTGCGGCAAGTCGTGATCGAGCAGGCCCCAGATGGTGCTGACGATGTTCGACTCCTCGTCCGTGAGCGCGTCGCTCGAGGCCCCGTTCATCAGCCGCCCCTCGATGACCCGCCACGTCACCTCGAGTCCCTCCACGATCTCGGCTGCTGTCCGCGGCGGATCGCCATCGTCATCCCACCGCTGATACGACGCCAGGGCCGCCGCCTCACCGAGTGTCCGGGACAGATGCAGGGCCCGGCCGAATACGATGTGCTCCGCGATCTCGCCCGGCGTCCGTCGGCCTGGCAGCATCCGTCGTCCCAGTTGGGCTTCGGTCAGGGGCGCCACGGCCCGCTTGAGTGCCTCTTGATAGTCCTGCCAGCTGACAAACGCGCGCGACTCCGCGATGCGGGCCCTGGTTGCCATCGCGACCTGCTCCTTCACGCGCGAGGATATATGCCTGGCGACTCGCACTCAACTCGTGCTGCCCGTCGCGAACACAGCGACATGGCGGCGCAGGCTGAAAGGCGACGCCGTCGGCAGGCGCCTTGCAGGGTGACACCATGGCCAGGTGCATCCTGGTCATGGACGGGGTGGCGTCGTCGGGTCTCTCCCGTCGTGCTCACCGCGTGGATCGCTGACGGAGGACTCCGGCACATGTCTGACACAGGTTCCGAACCCGCACCACGGCAGACCGACCCCTCGTTCGTCCATCGGGTGCTCGTCGCCGTGGGCCTCACCCTGTTGTGTCTGCTCATCGTGGCGCTGCTGTGGCAGGCCGCGGAGATCCTGCTGCTGGTCTTCGCGGGCCTGCTGCTGGCGATTCTGCTTCGAAGTGTCGCCGACTTCGTCAGCACCTACACCACGCTGCCGTCGACGTGGTCGATGCTGGTCGTGATGCTCTCGATCGCGGCAGTGGTCGCGCTGGGGTGGCGGCTCGTGGCGCCGTCGGTCCAGCAGGAGTTCTCCGACCTCTCCGATCAGCTCCCCGTGATCTACGACCAGGTTCGCACCAAGGTATCGGAGTATCCGCTCGGCCGGCGCATCGTCGACGCCGTGCCATCGGCGAGGAACATCGCGTTCGGAAGGCAATCGGGCAACATCTTCGAGCGCATCACCGGCGTCGTCTCCACTGCGTTCGAGCTGGCGCTGAACACCTTGATCGTGCTGATGGTGGGCGCCTACTTCTCCTTCAGCCTGCCTGCGTACAAGAACGGGCTGATCGCGCTCGTCCCGGTGCGCCATGAGCCGCGGGCACGGCAGCTGCTCGCCGTCATCCACTTCACCCTGCAGCGGTTCCTGCTCGGCATCGCCGGATCCATGACGGTCAATGGACTGCTGACCTTCGGAGGCCTGTGGTTTCTCGGGATCTCCTTCGCCGTGCCGCTCGGCATCATCGCCGGGATCATGAGCTTCATCCCGAACCTCGGGCCGCTGATCGCGGGATTTCCCGCGTTCCTGATCGCCGTTGCTGTCAGTCCGAGCCAGGGTTTGTACGTGGTGCTGCTGTACCTGTTCGTCCAGAACCTCGATGGCTATGTGATTACCCCGCTCATTCAGCAGCGTGCGGCCTCGATACCACCGGTCCTGCTGGTCGCGTCTCAGCTGCTGCTGGCCGTGGTTTTCGGTTTCCTCGGCCTCCTGCTTGCGGTCCCTCTCGTCGCCGTGGTGTTCGTGGCGGTGCGGATGCTCTACGTCGAGGACGTGCTCGGCCGGCAGCTGGACGTGCCAGGGGAGCAGCGAGCCAGGCGGCGTGTGTCGGGCGCGCCACGTGTTCGAAGAGACTGACGGATCGGCGGCCGCCCCGGCACCGGCGCGGAGCCGGAGGCGACCACCGACACGCCTACTTCTTCACACGGTCTCCAGCGTCTTCGACGGCTTCACCCACCTTCCGCTTGGCTTCGCCGTAGCCCTCCTTGACCTTGCCTGACGCCTCGTCGCGTTCGCCTGAGCGCTCCAGGTCGTCGTTGCCAGTGGCGTCGCCGACGCCCTGCTTGACCTTGCCCTTGAGCTGCTCTGCCTTTCCCTTGATCTCGTCTTCGTTCGGCATGACTGCCTCCTTACTCAACTGTTGTGGGGCCGATGAGGTTCCATCCGGCGCCGTCGATGGCTCACAGCGGATGGCTCGAGAGACGACCTGCCAGAGGCGTGCCACTGCAGAAGGCCCCCGCTTCGATGCGCGGAGGCCCGGCGTCAGACCACGGCCAAGGTTCGGCACCCAGCACCGGTGCTCACTGTGAGCATCGGGACGCTACGAAAGGGAACTCGTACGCGCCGGGCCATCTCATGCACCCGGCGCCTCGTCCTGCTCAGAACTGAAGCAGCGCCTTCGCCGCCGGCACGAGCGTGACCTCGTCGCCCACCGCGACCTTCCCCGCACGCACCACCTCGGCGTTGAGCGCGAGCCTGCCGCCGAAGCGCCGGCCGATGTCCCGCAGGACCTCCGGGTCACGTTCCAGGGTGTCTGGATCGACGGTGGTCATGGGACACCGCGCTCGGAGGGAGTCCAGCCGCACGATCGCGTCGCCGATGTGCAGCTCCGCCGCCTCCCACGTGCGCTCCTCGAGCCCCGCGACTCCGCCAATCACGATGTTCGGGCGGAGGCGGCGCACGTCGCGCCCGAAGCTGGCGACCGCGCCATCCGTGGCGACGAGCAGCGGCAGCACGTCGAAGCGGGCGGCCGCATCCGACGCCTCCACCCACGCATCGTCGCCGGCCGCCGCCTTGACCAGCGCGAGCGCCGCGGGGCTGTCCCACGCGTGGCCGTCGATGCGGGCGCGGTTGTCGGGTCCGAGCGTGCCGTGCAGGCCGAGCAGCCGGAAGTGGCGCCTCGAGGTCCGGACGCCTTCCGGGCCGCGCACCCAGACGATCCGATCCCCGGGAATGCCGGTGACGTCGATGTGCGTGCGCGCCAGCGGCTCACCGGCGAGCGTCTTCACGGGGTAGCGCCACAATCCAGCGACATGAAGGGCCATGTCCCTGAGATGCCGGCGCGGGTCGCCCCGGCCCGCGGAGCGTGACGCCTACGCCCCCGGCTCGTCCTTGATCTCCCGGACCTCCACCTGCGAGCCCATCAGGACCGGCGGGCTCTCACGCGCCACTTCCAGCGCCTCGGCCAGCGTGTCGGTCTCCACGATCATGTAGCCGCCGACGACGCCGGGGCCGCCGAACGGGCCGTCCGCCGTGCCTGCCGCCGACACCACGGCGCCCACCGACGACAGGGGCGCGCCCATGTCCACGATGCGGCCCTTGTACATGTCGATCCAGGCGCGGACGGCCGCGGTGATCTGCTGCATCTGGGCGGGGGAGGGGGGCGCCGCCGGTTCCGGCGCGCTGCGCTGAAGGAAGAGGTATCTGGGCATGATCGTTCCCCAGTATGACCGAGGCGGCCCCCGCTCAGCCCAACGACGCCCAGCCACCGGCCCTGGCGTCACACCGTGAAACGCCGCGCCGCCCTGATGCACCACTTGGTAACCATCGGAGCGAGAGCCCGGCGTCGTGATGGTCACGGCTGCAGAACGGGCACGACGGTTGGCACTTGGTCGGCCCACGCGGCCCCAGGCCCCGGCGCCGCACTCGCCCCCCTCGATGGACGTCTGAGGAGGCTGTATGCGCACCTATCGAAAGCATCTGTGGGGAGTGGCTGTGAGTTGCGGTCTCGCCATGCTCGGCGCCGGGGTGGGCGCCCAGCAGCAGAACGGACCGGTGTCGAGCGAACCGCCGGCCAATGGTGATTCCTTCGCCGTGTTGAACTACTGGACGCCCGCGCAGATGGCGGCCGCGACACCCGTGCCGCTGCCGGTTCGCGCCGAGGGCCTCGCGCTGATCTCGTCGCCCACCAACGACGGCCCGCCGGGGCTGGTCAACGGCTACGTGCCCGGGACCGGGCCGTACGTGGAGGTCCGCCAGACCTTCCCCGAGAAGGGCGACTCCCTCACGGGACCCACTCCGATGGCCTTCGGCAGCGCGCCGAGCAACCCGCTGAACGGCCCCTACGGACCGTTTCAGCGCTGGTCGATGCAGGGCAGCTACACGCCCTACCCGCGCAGCATCCACGGCAAGCTGTTCTTCACGCTGAACGGCCTCAACTACGTCTGCTCCGGCACCGTCATCGGCCGCAGCACCGTGGCCACGGCCGGCCACTGCGTCTCCGACGGCAGCGGCCACTTCGCCACCAACTTCCTCTTCTGCCCCTCGTACTACTCGGGCGGCCAGTTCCCCGGTCGCGGCTGCTGGGGCTGGTCGTCGGTGACCACGACCACCAACTGGCACACCTCCAACGATCCGGACTACGACTACGCCTGCATCGTCACCGCCAATACCGGCACGCAGGTGAACAACAAGATAGGTAACATGACCGGATGGGCGGGCCGGGCCTGGAACTGGAACAACGTGCCCGAGATGGCGTTCGGCTACCCGCAGGCCGCGCCGTTCACGGGCACCAGCATCCAGCAGGTGGCCAGCGTGGACTGGTACGACTGGGACTTCACGCCCGGCGGCCCCGCGTCGAAGGTGATCGGCAGCGACCTGACGGGTGGCTCGAGCGGCGGCGGCTGGTTCCTCAGCTGGCGCGCTCCTGGCGGTGAGATCGCCGACACCGACGGCAGCAACAGCACCGACCCGGCAGGCGCCAACAACGGTCCGTACATCAATGGCGTCAACAGCCACAAGCGCTGCACGGGCGGCACCTGCATGTCGCCGCCGACCGCCGCCGCCGGCGTGTTCTGGCAGGAGATGACGTCGCCCCGCTTCCGCCTGAGCGCGGACGACAACGCGGACTCCGAGGACATCTTCGGCCGCTGCCTGGCGCACGTGAACAACAACCCCTAGTCCCGCGCACCCGTCGTTCCCCCCGTCGTACGCCCCCCCGTCCAGCCGATGCTGGAGGCGGGGCGTATGATTTGAGCGTCGTGCGTGTCGTCGCCCTGCTGGCCGCCCACAACGAACGCCGCTTCATCGTCCCGTGCATCGAGCACTACGTGCGGCACGGCGTGGACGTCTACCTGATCGACAACGAGTCCGACGACGACACCGTGGCGCGTGCCAGCCAGTTCCTCGGGCGGGGCCTCCTGGGCATCGAGCGCTTCCCCCGGTCCGCCACCTTCACCTGGCAGCCGCTGCTCGAACGCAAGCAGCAACTGGCGGCGACCCTCGACGCCGACTGGTTCCTTCACGCCGACCCGGACGAGGTGCGGCTCCCGCCGCGGCCGGGGCAGACGCTGGCGTCCGCGCTTGCCGAGGTGGATGCGCAGGGGTTCAACGCGGTGAACTTCATGGAGTTCACCTTCGTGCCGACCCGGCAGGCGCCGGACCACGACCATCAGGACTTCCAGCAGACGATGCGGTGGTATTACCCGTTCGAGCCCGTCCACCCGCACCAGCTCAAGGCGTGGAAGAAGCAGCCGGACACCGTGGACCTGGCGTCCACCGGCGGCCATCGGGTGGGCTTTCCGGGGCTGCGGATATACCCGGAGAGTTTTCCGATGCGTCACTACCTCTTCCTCAGCGTGCCGCACGTGGTCGAGAAGTACGTCCAGCGCGCCTTCGATCCCGCCGAGGTGGATCGCGGCTGGCACCGTGCGCGGGCGCGGCTCCGGACTCCTGACATCGCGCTGCAGGACGAGCAGGAGCTGCGGGCCTATGCCGGCGATGCGGCGCTCGACCCGTCTCAGCCGCTCGGCGTGCATCCACTGTTCGCCAGGAGCCTGCGGCAGTCGTAGCGCGGCGCTATCTGGCCAGCCCGTCCGCGGCCGTGTTGCTATACTCCGGACGCGGCGCGACGGCCGTCGATGCAAGGGGTGCGGCAGTGAGCAATCTGGGCAAGTGGTCGCACTGGTACCAGGATGTAGGCGAGCGGGCCCCGTACGGCGACACCGAGTCCTACCGGCTCGGCGCCGAGTTCCTCGCGGACTGCCCGACGGTAGAGGACTGGGGCTGCGGGCGCGGCTGGTTCGCCACGCTGCGCACCGGCACCTGCATCAGCGTTGACGGATCGGCGTCTCCCTTCGTGGACCGTATCGTCGATCTCGAAGCCTATGTCAGTCGCGCCGACGGCATCTTCATGCGCCACGTGCTCGAGCACAACTACGGCTGGCGCCGGATTCTGTCCAATGCGCTGGCGTCGTTCACGTCACGGATGGTGCTGGTGATCTTCACGCCGTGGTCTGACGACGAGACGAAGGCGATCAGGTTCGTGGAGCGCGTGGGGGTGCCCGACATCGCCTTCCGCCGCCAGGACATCGTCGAGATGCTGCAGGGGCTCGAGTGGGAGCTGCGTGAGCTGACCTCGCCTGCCGTCATCTACGGGCAGGAGCACGTGTTCCTGATCCATCGGCCCGCGGCGTACGGAGTTGGTGATGCCACTCGCTGACCACGGCCTCGCGCCGGTCGTCGCCATCGGCGGGGTCGGGGGCAGCGGCACGCGCCTGTTCGCGCAGGTGCTCGACCGGCTGGGGTGGTATCTCGGCGGTGACGTCAACGAGTCGGCCGACAATCTCTGGTTCAGCCTGCTGTTCAAGCGTGCCGACCTCTTCGCGCGCGACGCCCGGCACCCGGAGTTCGCCCTGGCTGCGCGCATCTTCAGGGCCGCCATGACGTCCGCCCGTCCGCTCGACGGCGCCGAGGAGGTCTGGCTGCGCGGCCTCACGGCCGAGCGGCCGGAATGCGCCAGCACCTGGCTGCAGCAGCGCGTCGAGTCGATCGTGCACGCGGCACGCACGACCGGGCCGCGGAGCGGGCCGTGGGGCTGAAGGAGCCCAACACGCACGTGTTCCTCGACCGGCTCGCCGTGGTCTATCCGGACATGAAATGCGTGCACGTCGTCCGGAACGGGCTGGACATGGCGTTCAGCGCCAGCCAGAACCAGCTCCGGCTCTGGGGCCCGCGGTTCCTCGGCCCCGGGCTCGAGTCGAGCCCACGCGTGGCCCTCAGTGCTGGTGCGCCGTGCAGCGCCGTGCGCTGGAGATCGCCGAGCGCATGCCCGGGCGCTTCCTGATGGTGTCCTACGACGACTGCTGCCGGGCTCCGCTGGCCACCTTCGACCGCCTGATGACCTTCGTCGGACTGCGCGCCGACCCGGCCGTGACCCGGTCGCTGCTGCCGCTGATCCGGCAGGCCGACACCATCGGCCGCTTCCAGCCGCATGGGCTCGACCACTTCGACGCGTCCGACGTCGAATACGTGAGGAGCCTCGGATTCGACGTGGCGAGTGAGCGCGTCAGGACGATGCCATGAGGAAGACACTGTTCAGGGTGGTGTGCGTCGGCGGTTTGGCCGCGCTGGCGACGCTGGCGTGTTCGGAGCGTGGCGTCGCCAACCCGTCCTCGCCGAACGGTCCCAGCCCCGTCGACGTCGCCCACACCGCGCAGGATGTCCGCATCGTCGAGGCTTCCGAACTGGATGCCGTCCGCGAGGACCGAGCTGTCGGAGCCGCTGGGCGACGTGACTGGATCGGCCGCGTGCGAGTCGGGCAGCGTGACCGAGGCCTGCGGAAGCCGCCCGCGACAGGCTGCGCGCGGCGGCGGTGGAGCACGACGCCAACCTCGTGGCCGTCACCGGCAGCGCCGTCGCGCAGAGTTTCCCGCCGCGTCTCACCCTTCGGGGCACGCTCTACCGCGCCACGCCGCGCTGAGCGCCCCCGCGCCGCTGCGACAACATGCCACACCGCCGGGAGGCGGCTCCCGGGGGACACTGATCGCCTCGCACCTCGATCGGTCCCCGGGGGAGTTCTCGCATGTCACGCCTGGTCGGTACGCTCGTCCTCCTGTTTCTCTGTACCGCTGGATACGCATTCGCACAGCCGGCTTCGGGGCCGGCGCAGATGTCGGGTACCGTCTCCGACAGCACCGGCGGCGTGCTGCGAGGGGCGCGCGTCGAGGCTCGCGCGGTTGACGGCGTGCTCGTGCGGCAGACGACCACCGACGAAGCCGGGCGCTACACGTTCGAGAACCTGCCGGCGGGCCGCTATGCGGTGTCCGCCATGCTGTCGGGTTTCGAGCCCGCCGCGCAACTGGCGGTGGCCGCGCCGCTGACCTCGATGACCGTGGACCTGGTGCTGGGCCTGGCGCGGAGCGAGGTGCGCGTCGAGGTCACGGCGCACGCCACGGATCGGCCGCTGGCCGTGGAGACCGATCCGCAGCAGCCTCGCCAGCCGATCCCGGCGCAGGACGGCGCCGACTATCTCAAGACGATTCCGGGCTTCTCCGTGATCCGGAAGGGCGGCACGGACGGCGATCCGGTGCTGCGCGGCATGGCGGGGTCCCGCCTCGGCATCCTGCTCGACGGCCAGAACCTGCTGGGCGGCTGCAGCTTCCGCATGGACCCGCCGACGGCCTACGTCTTCCCGGACGCCTACGACTCGATCACCGTGCTCAAGGGACCGCAGTCGGTGGCGCATGGTCCCGGCAACTCTGCCGGTGTCGTGCTGTTCGAGCGCGAGCACGCGCCGGCGCCCGGCGTCAGCGTCTACGCGGCGCCGACGTTCGGGTCCTTCGGCCGCAACGACCAGGCCACCAATTTGCGCGTCGCCGGCCGTGAGGCCTACATCCGCGCCGGGGTCACCCGCTCGGCCATGGGCGACTACCGCGATGGCGACGGCAACAGCGTGCACTCGGAGTATCAGCGGTGGAGCGCGGATACGGCGGTCGGGTGGACGCCGGATCCCGACACCGTGGTGGAGGCCTCCAGCACCTTCAGCGACGGGCGGGCGGCCTACGCGGATCGCATGATGGACGGCGCGCAGTTCGCGCGCCAGAACCTCGGCGTCCGCTTCGAGCGGCGGAACGTGTCGCCGCGCATCGCGAAGATCGAGGCGCAGACCTACTACAACTACGTGGACCACGTGATGGACAACTACAGCCTGCGTCCGTTCACACCCTCCATGATGATGCGGGCGCCGACGGTCTCGAACCCCGATCGCCGGACGCTTGGCGGCCGTGCGGCCATCGACATGGCGTGGGGCGGCGCGACCATGGCCACCGCGGGCCTCGACTGGCAGAACAACCGGCACGCGGTCCGGAACTCCTCCAACCAGGACCTCGATCCGTTCGAGGCCAAGGACCGCATCCAGGATGCGGCCTTCAACGACGTCGGCATCTTCGGCGAGATGACGCGTGCGATCGGGGCGCGCCAGCGCGTCATCGGCGGCCTCCGGTTCGATCGGTGGAGCGCGCGCGACGACCGCGTGCTGGTGAACCTCGGCATGATGGGGACCGCGCCCAACCCCACTGCGGGGCTCGAGCGCCACGAGACGCTGCCGAGCGGCTTCGGCCGCTACGAGCGCGAGCTCGGGGCTGGCACCACCGTCTACGCCGGCCTCGGCCACACGCAGCGCACGCCCGACTACTGGGAGCTCGTCAGCCAGCAGGGCACCACCAGCCTGAGTGCCTTCGACGCGCGGCCCGAGAAGACCACCCAGTTCGACACCGGCGTGATGTACCGGACGCGCGTCCTCTCCGGGTCGGTGTCGATGTTCGCCAACCGGATCGACGACTTCCTGCTCATCCAGAGCAACTTCGCCAGGCCCGCCGCCGAGACGGGGATGAGCACGAGCGGCATGTCCATGGGGATGGCCGCCACGGCCATGGCCATGACCACCGCCACCGTCACCCGCAACGTCGACGCCTCCACCTGGGGCGGTGAGGCCACGCTGGTGGCGTCGCTGACCGAGCGGCTGAAGCTCGACACCAGCCTCTCCTACGTCCGGGGCGACAACCGCACCGACAACCGGCCGCTGGCGCAGCTGCCGCCGCTCGAGTCGCGCCTCGGCCTGCAGTACTCCACCGAGCGCTGGTCGCTTGGCGGTCTCACGCGCCTCGTTGGTGCGCAGAACCGCTTCGCCCTCAACCAGGGCAACATCGTGGGGCAGGACCTCGGGCCGACGCCGGCCTTCGGCGTGTTCTCGCTGAACGGGAGCACGCGCGTCCACCGCCTCGCGTCCCTCTCGATGGGCATCGACAACCTCTTCGACCGCACCTACGCGGAGTTCGTCAGCCGCGGCGGCGCCGACGTCACCGGCTTTCCCACGACGACCCGCGTGAACGAGCCGGGCCGGACGATGTGGGTCAAGCTCGACTTCCGGTACTGAGCGGCATCGGGCAACTCCGGCGGTGCGAACCCCGCACCGCCGGCTGACGTCTCATTCCTACGGCCTTCCGGAGGGGGCGCCCGTGGAGACGTCGTCGTCCCCGTTCACCGAACGCATCGCGCAGGACATCCGGCACGCCGCCCGGCGGCTGAGGCGCGACTGGCCATTCACGCTCGCAGCCGCGGTCATCCTCGGGCTCGGCGTCGGCGTGAACACCGCGGTGTTCAGCATCGTGAACACGGTGCTGCTCACCCCGCGCCACGTTCCGGGCGCCGATCGCCTGGTCGATCTCTACCAGCGCGGATCCAACCCCGGCGGCCTGGACGCCAACTCGTATCCCGCATACCTGGACATGGCCGCCTACGGCGACGTCTTCGCCAGCGTGACGGCCGCGTCCGTGCCTCTCGGCGTGCAGTACCGCGACGGCGGCAGCCTGCGGCCGGCGGTCGTCGAGTACGCGACGGCATCGTACCCGGAGGTGTTGCGGCTGCGCCCTGCCGTCGGCCGCTGGTTCGACGCGACCGAGGACCAGCCAGGCACGGGCGTTGTCGCCGTGGTCGGTCACCGGGCCTGGATGCGCCGCTTCGGCGCCGATCCCGGTGTGGTGGGTCGCACCATCCGCATGGAGGGCCAGCCGGTCACCATCGTCGGCGTGGGGCCGGCCGGCTACGACGCGACCACGGCCGTTGGCATCGTCACGGACTTCTGGCTGCCCGTGTCCGCGATCGCGAGGCTTTCCGAAATGTCGGGTGTCCTCGATCGGAAACCGGGCGAGGCGCCGTTCTTCGTGAAGGCGCGGTTGCGCGACGGCGTCACCATCGCGCAGGCGCAGGCGGCCATGGACGGGCTCGGGTCGCGCCTCGCGGCAGAGCATCCCACGGAGGATCCGGGGCAGGGCATCCGTGTGGTGGCCTCGACCGGCGTCCGCATCCATCCTCAACTGGACGGCACGCTGTCGGCGACCGCCATCGTCCTGCTCGTCATCGTCGGGCTCGTGCTGGCCACGGCGTGCAGCAACGTCGCCACGCTGCTGCTCATCCGGGGAGCCGCACGGCAGAAGGAGCTGGCCATCAGGCGTGCCGTCGGAGCGTCGCGCGGCCAGTTGATTCGCCACCTGCTCGTGGAAGCCGTCTGCCTGTCCGGGCTGGGCGGGCTGGCGGGCGTGGTGGTGGCGTGGTGGAGCATCCGGGCCATCCGGTTGATCGAGATGCCGGTGGACGTCGAGGTGGCGCTGGACGTGCGGGTGCTGGCGTTTGCCGTCGCGCTGTCCGTGCTGACCGGCGTGCTCGTGGGTCTCGTGCCGGCGCTGCGGTCCACGCGGGTGGACGTCCTGCCGGGCCTGCGCGCCGACACGGTTCCGCCGGGCCGGGGACGACTGTCCCTGCGGCACGCGCTGGTCGTGTTCCAGGTGGCCGCGTCCGTGCTCTTCCTGGGGGCGCGGGCATCTTCGTGCAGATGCTAGGGGGCTGCGCGTGCGCTCCTCCGGCTTCGATGCCGACGGCATCGCCGTCCTGGAGACCGACACACGGTACGCGGGCTCCGCGGACGGTGGACGGCGCGCGTTGGAAGAAGGTGCGGCGTCAGCTCGAGGCTCGGCCGGATGTGCAGCGAGTCACCGTCACGCGCGGATGGCCGATGCAGACGACAGGCGTCCGGCTCCTCGACGACCGTGCCGGCAGTGGGCGCGACGAGGCCAGGCCCGCTGGCGCAATCTGGGCCGCTCCCGGCTACTTCGAGGCGCTGCGGATCCCGCTGGTCCACGGACGGTTGTTCGACGAACGGGACGGGGCGGATGCGGGGCCAGCGGCGGTGATCAACGTGAGCCTCGCCCGTCGCCTGTTCGGGACGTCGGATGCCACCGGACGACGGCTGCGGCTGGATCGCGAACCGGCGGTGTGGATGCAGGTGGTGGGCGTGGTGGCGGACACGGGCACATCGGATCGGGCGGGAGACCTGGTGGACCCCACGCCGTGGCTGCTGTACCGCCCGATCGCGCAGTCGGACCAGCCGCCGTCGGTGGTGTTTGCGCGAACGGCGGGGGACGGAGCGGCGCTGGTTGGCGAAATGCGCCAGGCGCTTCGCCGCGCGGACCCGTCCCTGCCCGTCATCGCGGCCGGCACCCTGGCCTCCCATCTCGATGACTCGCTCGCCGTGTCGACGCGGATCGCACAGTCGCTGGCGGGCCTCGGCCTGCTCGGGGTCTGCCTGGCAGCGGTCGGCCTCTATGCGGTGGTGGCGTTCTCGGTGCTCCAGCGCATCCGGGAGATCGGCATTCGCATGGCGCTCGGCGCCAGCCGACCACGCGTGGCGTGGAGCGTGACGCGCGGCGCCATCGGGCTGGTGGGGGCGGGCACCGCCATCGGCCTGGCGTTGTCGGTGGCCGTCGTGGTGGCGCTACGTGCCGCCGCCGCACCGGCGCCCGGCATCACGCTCTATCGTCCGTCCGTGAACCCGGCGGGCCTGGCGTGGATTGCGGCAGCGATGGCGGTGGTGGCGATCGCGGCCGCCTACGTTCCCGCGCGCCGCGCGGCGCGGCTGGATCCGCTGGTGGCGATGCGCAGAGAGTGACGCCGGACGGACGGTGGCAATTGCGGAACAATTGCGGCGTCCTTGACGACCACGGGGCCGCCGATCGTCGTCTGTGGGGGCATGACGCACACCAAGACCCACCGTCGCTCCAGCCTCGTCCTCGCCGCTCTGGCGGCCTTTGTCCTCGCACTCGGCCCCGGGCCAGTCGAGGGCCACGCCTCGGATCCCGCACCGGTGCCGCCGTTCGTGCTCGCCCACTGGGAGCGCCTCATCGGCACCTGGATCGCCGACAACACCGCGTTCAAGGACGCCAGCGACCCGAATGAGGCCTTCGGCATCGAGTGGGAATGGGGCCTCGGCCGCAAGAGCCTGAAGGGCCGCCTGTACGGCATCGCCAAGGGGGCGGAGATTCGGACCTATTGGGACCTCCACGAGTACTGGCACCCCGGCGAGGGCACGCTGATCGCCACCCAGCACGCGGCCAACGGCACGTTCGGGTCCGGTCCGCAGGAGTTGCAGCGGGACGGCAGCTCCGAGATGGTGCAGACCTTCTGGGATCCCGTCGCACGGACGACCACGCGGGTGGGGCACCGGGCCCGCCTGGAAGGCGATACGCACACGACGATCTCGTTCGAGATCGACGCATCCGGCACGTGGACGCCGCGGCGCACGTACGTGTGGAAGCGCCAGCGTCGTTCCGGCGCGTGAGGAACGGAGTCAGTCCATGGCGGCCGGCGACGTCCCGCGCCGTTCGGCGCGCAGCCGTGCGCTGATGGCCTCGAACACAGGGTCGCCCTGCAGGGAGACGAACTCCGGATAGATGCGCAGCAGGACGAGCAGCGCCTGGCGGCTGTCGAAGGCCTCCTGGAGCGACGAGAGCGCGGCCTCCCGCTGGCCCGCGGCCGCGAGGCGTCGTGCGAACGGCAGGGCAGAGGCTGCGCGCCCGCCCTGGGTCTGTGTCTCGAGGCGGGCGAGTTGCCACTCGCGCCAGACGGCGATGGCGGCTCGCCCGTCGAGTGTCTCGGCGCGATCGAGCTCGGCCGGGCTGGCACCGCTCGTTCGCAAGAGCGCACGCGCATGGGCAGCGGCCTCTTCCCAGTGCCCGAGCCGCTCGCAGGCGAGCAGGGCATAGGAGCGGGCCGGCAGGAATTCCGGCGCCACCTCCAGCACGCGCCGCGCGTCGTCCAGCGCCGACGCAGGGCGACCCGCCGCGAGGTAGAACATCGCCAGGTCGGCGCGGACGTACCACGCTGCCGGATCGCGGGACACCGCGTTCTCGGCGGCCTGTACCGCGGCGTCCGCGTTGCCGGCTGCGCCGAGCCACGTCGCGCGCGCGATCCACGTACGGGCGTCGTCAGCGCCGGCAGTGGCACGGTCCAGCCAGCGTCGTGAACCGGCGAAGTCCCATTCGAGGAACAGCAGGGTCATTCCCTTCACGCGCGCGGCAACGGGATGCCGTGGCTCCAGGGACAGGGCGCGCTCGGCCGCCCCGCGCGCCGCAGTCATTCCCGACTCGAAGGGGAGCGCGCCCGCAAAGGCCATGTCGACAAGGGTCTCGCCTTCTTCGGCGGGCGCGTCGGCAAACCGGGGGTCGGCGGCGGCTGCGTCGCGGAACGCGTCGCGCGCGGCGGTGAGCCGCTCCGCGCCGTTGGCGTCGATGCCGAAGCGGCTGCGCAAGTACATCCCTCGCGCGAACGCCGCTCGTGCTGTCGCGTTCGCCGCCACGCGTACTCCCGTGGCAGCCCGGTCGCTGTCGGGGGGCGGCACGTGCGTCCAGACCGAACCCGCGAGCACCAGGCAGGCGGCCGCCAGGAGAAGGCTCAGGGTCCCGGCGACGCCGCGGCGCTCCGCCGCGCGTGCGGCAGGCGGCGGCATGGCTACCGCCGGTTCCACCCGTCCAAGCAGGCGGTAGCCGACCTTGGGAATGGTCTCGATGCAGACCGGCCGCCGGGCCGAATCGCCAAGCGCCTGGCGGAGCGTGGTGACGGCGCTGTTGAGGTTGTTGTCGAAGTCGACGAAGGTTCCGCTCGGCCAGGCGCGCCCACGCAGGGCCTCACGCGTGACGACCTCCCCCTGGCCGTCGATGAGCAGCGCGAGCACCAGGGCCGGCTTCTCCGCAAGGCGCGTCCGGCGTCTTCCGCATACAGCTCGCGCGTGCGGCCATCGGACACGAGGTCCGCTCGCCCGCAACGATGGTCACGCGGTCTGGTGCCACGCGGTCATTCTCGACGGGCAGCCGGTCCGCCGCAAGGAGACGCCGGCAGCGACCCGCACGCTCCGGCTCACGCACGGTGACGCTGGGCGTCGGCGATCCCTCCACGTGAACCGTGCGTCTTCGCGCGCCGCGTGCGTCACCAGCGCAGGCCTGAAACACGCCAGGGCACGTACCGCCCTCGCGCCGCACGCTGGGATAGACAACGCCCGGCGAGCCCTCGGCGATCAACTGCTCGGCCAGCGCCTGTGAGGCGACGTAGCTCGATGGCGACAGGTACGGCTTCATGCCACGGGCACGACGCAGGTCGTCGGAAGGGCGCGCGGAGATCCGCGAGGTAGTCGTCGTAGGTGACCGAGTCCTCGAAGCGCCCGACCTCGGCGAGCTGGACCGTCTTGTGGAACCCCACCTCCGCCTGTGCCGTGGTCACCTCGAAGGCCGCGTACCACGCGCCGCGGTCGGGACCGTTGAAGCGGCTGCCCAGGGGGTGCGCGTGGCAGAAGGTGGCATTGACCACCGACGGCGGCACGCCGAACACCAGTTCCTCGGGGCCGATGCCCGGCAGCCGGCTATGCGACGCGAGCAGGCGGTCGTTGGTGGCGGCGTCCAGCTCGAAGATCGCCCGCAGGTGCTCGTCGTCGTCCGCAAGGGCGACGAGCACGCTGTCGCCGCGAGGGAGGTGGCGGGAGGGCACGAGGCGATGCGTGTCGTGCCGCCGGACGAGCGAGACGGGGGGAACCGGGGGCATCAGCCCGCGCGGCGGGCGTCGAGCAGGCGCCGGACCGTCTGCATCGCCGGCAGGCCGCCCTCCGCCGCTATGCGCGAGGGCGTGCGTCCCGCGAAGATGGGGTTGGTGTTCAGCAGCCGCCTGCAGTCGTCGGCCAGCGGCCGTCCGTGCAGGATGTTCAGCGCCTTGAAGATGCCCACCGTGCGACACGCGCGTCAGGCGGTCGGTGTCGAGCACCCGGTCAGGGCTGCGCTTCCAACTCGTAGTAGGGCCCGTTGGTCATGCCGCCCAGGAGGGCGCGGGCGTCTTCGTCGCGGACCTTCCACCGCGCCATCATGGTGAAGAAGGCCTTGAGGGCCGGCGCCGACAGGCGTCCGGGCCGCCCGGCTCGCCAGGTCGGGGGGCGTGTCCACCGCGTACCCGGCTCGACGGGTAGTGAAGGGCATCCGGCCATGACAACTCCTGATCAGGAGTATCAACGCTCCGAAGACTCGTGTCAAGCGCGCGCGCCGCGGGCCCGTCGCCTCCGGCCCCGGCCCTGCCGTTCTGGTGTGCCGCCGCGCGGCAGGACGTGCGTGGCGACGTGCTATACTCCTCAGCCGTGACCGCCATCCAGACGCGAAAGCGATCCGCGCGAAAGCGGGCCTCGTCCGCGTCGGGATGCGACGGTTTCCGGCTCGTGCCCTGAGGGGACACGGCTACCGAGGGCCCTCAGGGCCGCGACCCGCGCGGCAGCTGCCCGGGCGGGTTTTTTGTTATCCGGCGGTGCGCCGCGCCAGGGGCGCGTGCGCGAGAATTCGGTGAAGGCGATCGAAGTCGGGGTGCTCGGCGCGACAGGCGTCGTGGGACAGCAGTTCGTGTCCCGCCTGCAGAACCATCCGTGGTTCAACCTCACCTGGCTGGCTGCCAGCGAGCGCTCCGAAGGCAAGACCTACAAAGGCGTCGCGCCACGGCGCCTCGCCACCCCGGTGCCCGACGCCCAGGCCGGCCGCGTCGTGGACGCGTGCGTGCCGGGCCGGGGCCCCCGCTGGTCTTCTCGGCCTCGACGCGTCGGTGGCCGGCGACATCGAGGGCGCCTTCGCGGCGGCGGGCCACATCGTCGTCAGCAACGCGCGCAACTTCCGCATGGGATCCCCTCGTGCCGCTCCTCTCTCCCCGAGGTCAACGCCGCGCACCTGGCCCTCGTGGCGAGCAGCGCGCCGCCAAGAAGGCTGGACGGAGCGCCATCGTCACCAATCCCAACTGTTCGACCAATCGTGCTGGCGCTGGCGCTCGCGCCGCTCCGGGCCTTCGACATCCATGCGTGATCGTCTCGACGATGCAGGCGGTGTCGGGGCCGGGTATCAGCGTCGACATCCTCGGCAACGTCGTGCCGTTCATCGGCGGCGAAGAGGAGAAGATGCAGACCGAGACCTGCAAGATCCTCGGTGAGGACGGGGGCCGCAGCCCGCATCCGATGGTGGTGAGCGCGCACACCAACCGCGTGCCGGTGATCGACGGTCACACGATGACGGTGTCGGTGGACCTGGGAACGAAGCCCTCGCCCGAGGACGTCATGGCGGCGATGCGGAGCTTCGAAGGACGTCCGCAGGTGCTGCGGCTGCCGACGGCGCCGATGCCCGCCATCGTGCTCATGGACGAGCCGAACCGGCCCCAGCCCAGGCTCGACGCCGACCTCGGCGGCGGCATGGCGGTGAGCGTCGGACGCGTGCGGACCTGCCCGGCGCTCCAGACGCGCTTCGTGGCCCTGGGCCACAACACCGTCCGCGGCGCGGCCGGCGCGGCGATTCTCAATGCCGAGCTGATGCACGCCGAAATGATGGAATAGAGGCTCCAGATGGTCGTGATGAAGTTCGGGGACATCGGTGGCCGATCGCGCAGCCATCGAGCGATTGATGGCCATCGTGCGGGCGGAGCGCGGACGAGGCCCAGCGCGAAGGCGGTGACGCCCGCGGTCCCGTGGTCGTCGTGTCGGCGCTGTCGAGGGTGACCGATCGCCTGCTCGGGGTAGCCGCGCAGGCAGGCGCGGGCGACGCGGAGGGCGCGCGCAGCGGCCTGCGCGAGCTGCGACCGCACCACGTGACCGTATCGGAGGTCATCGCCGACGACTCCTGCGGACCGCCGCCTGCGCGGTGATCGATCGCGAGTTCGCCGAGCTCGAGCGCATCGTCGTCGCTCTCTCCGTCCTGCAGGAAGTGTCGCCGCGGTGGCTCGGCACGATCGCCGCGACGGGCGGATGCTCAGCAACCGCATCGTCTCCGCGGCCTCACCGCACAGGGCTGCCGTCGGGATGGGTTGACTCCGGTCATCGTGACCGACGGTGAGCACCAGGCCGCGGCCTCCGCGGTTCCCGGAAACCACCACCGCGCTCGTCGCCCACGTCGACCCGCTGCTGGCCTCAGGCCAGGTGCCCGTCATAGGCGGCTTCGTCGGCGCGTCGCGCGACGGTCACGACGACGCTCGGCCGCGGCGGGTCGGACTTCTCGGCCGCCATCGTCGGCGCCTGCACAGGCGTGGCCGAGATCCAGATCTGGACCGACGTCGACGGCATGCTCACCTCGGACCCACGGATCGTGAAGGATCCGCAGGTCGTGCCGCACATCTCCGTTCGCCGAGGGCGTCCGAGCTCCGCGTATTTCGGTGCAAGGTGCTGCATCCCGCGACGATTCAGCCGGCCGTGGCCCGCAGCATCCTGTCCGCATCCTCAACTCGCAGCGGCGCCGGCGCGCGCGGCACGCTCATACCGCCGACCGCCCGCCCAGCGACCAGCCGCTCACGGCCGTGGCGGCGACCAGAAGAGGGTGACGGTGGTCAACATCACCTCCACGCGGATGCTGATGGCGCACCTGGCTTCCTCAGCCGCCTCTTCGGTGCGTTCGAGCGCTTCCGGACGCCCGTGGACGTGGTCACCACCTCCGAGGGTGAGCGTACTCGGTTACCGTGGACGACGCGCGGAGGCTGCCGGCGATCGTTGACGATCTCTCGGCGTTCGCCGACGTCGCCTGCATGAGGACCGGATGGCCATCGTCTGCGCGGTGGGCGAGGGGCTGCAGCGGGATCCGATGCTGGCGGCGCGCGTGCTGTCCGCGGTGGGCGACGTGCCGCTCCGCCTGGTGTCGCAGGCGGCCTCGCGCCCTGTTATCACCTTCGTCATCCGCGAGGCGACGTCGCCACCGTCCTCAACCCGCCTGCACGAGGTGTTCTTCAAGCCGTATCATCGGTGTCGCGTTCGGTGGCGGGGACCCGCGGATGAGCACGAGGCGCCTCCTGCTGATCGGCCACGGACGCATGGGGCAGCTGGTCGAGACCCTGGCGCCGGGCTACGGCTTCGAACTGGCCGGTGTCCTCCACGGCCCGGACGCCGCCCGGGCCATTGCCGAGGACGACTTCGGCCTCGTGGACGTCGCCATCGACTTCACCGTGCCGGACGCAGTGCCGGTCACCATGCCTGCGCTGGCCGGTCGCGGCATCAACACCGTCATCGGCACGACCGGCTGGCAGGCCCACGAGTCCACGCTGCGCGCCGTGGTGGCCGATCGGAACGTCGGCGTGGTCGCCAGGCGAACTCTCGCTCGGCATGGCCCTCTTCCAGAAGGTGGCCGAGGAAGCCGCCCGCCCGCTTCGCGAAGCACGACGAGTTCGGCGCCTGGATTGCGAAGCACCACGACAAAAGAAGGACGCGCCGTCCGGCACGGCGCTGGCCCTGCAGACCGGCATGACGGGCGCCGGGTGCGGGCGCGGCATCGACGTGTCGTCGACGCGGGCAGGCCACATTCCGGGGACGCATACGATCGGGTTCGATGGTCCGTCGAGAACCATCGTCACCACACGATCGCGAGCGAGGCCGATCTTCGCCGCGCGCGCTCACGGCCTCGCCATGGCTGAGCAAAGCAGTAACTGTTATTCGATGTCGGACGTCTTG
Source organism: Vicinamibacterales bacterium (assembly GCA_041394685.1). Taxonomy (GTDB): domain Bacteria; phylum Acidobacteriota; class Vicinamibacteria; order Vicinamibacterales; family UBA2999; genus VFZN01. Next base: position 18,327 of record JAWKHU010000033.1, on the reverse strand, counting down.
GACCCCAGCAGTGAAAGGAACCACGATGCGACAGAGCTGGACCGGGAGGTGGGAACGGCGCTGGTCACGCCCTTCACCAGGAGCGGCGGACTGGACGGAGCCGGCGTGCGGCGCTGGCGCGGCGGCGGATCGAGGCGGGCATCCACTTCCTCGTGCCCTGCGGCACGACAGGAAGACGCCGACGCTCACCGCGGCGGAACGCCGGCGCGTCGTCCGAGCTGGTGGTCGAAGAGGCCAACGGCCGCGTGCCGGTGATGGCGGGCGCGGGCGATCCAACACCGCCGAGGTCGTGCGCCGCCCGCGAGATGCGACGGCCGGCGCGAACGGGCTGCTCTCGGTCACGCCCTACTACAACAAGCCGACGCCCGAGGGGCTGTTCCAGCACTTCTCGGCTATCGCCGATGCCACACCCTGCCCGTCATGCTCTACAACGTCCCCGGCCGCACCGGCTGCAGCATGGACGCCGCCACCATCGCCACGCCTTGCCAGCATTCGACATGGTCGGCGTGAAGAGGCCACGGGCAACATGCAGCGCGGTGGCCGAGATCTGCGGGCCGTGCCCGACGACTTCCTGGTCCTGTCGGGGGACGACGCCATGACGGTGCCGCTCATGTCGATTGAGGGCCGCGGGCTCATCTCGGTGGCGTCCAACGAGATTCCGGCCGGATGGTGCGCATGGTCGAGGCCGCCGAGCGGGGCGACTTCAAGACGGCCCGCGCGGGCTCCACCTGCTGCCGCTCCTGCTGATCAACTTCGTCGAGTCCAACCCGGGGCCGGTCAAGTTCGCGATGGCGTCGATGGGCCTGTGCGAAGAGGTCTACCGGCTGCCCATGGTGCCGCCGCGGCCGGCGTCGAAGGAGCGGATTCTGGCGGTGCTGGGCGAGCTCGAGATGGCGCGCAGCGTCGGGCGCTGAGTCACCGACATCCGGGGGTTGCGTGCGAGAACGAATCGAGCAGTTGTATGCGGCGGGTGCCGGGGCCGGTCGGGCCGAGGCGCGCTCCGCGTTCGAGGCCCTGCGGGCGGCGCTCAGCGCCGGCACGGTGCGATCGGCGGAGCCCGACGAGGGCGAGCCCACCGGCTGGCGGGTCAACGCCTGGGTCAAGCAGGGCATCCTGCTCGGGTTCCGGTTCGGCGATCTCGTGGACATGAGCGAGGGCCTGCCGTTCTACGACAAGGACACCATGCCGCTGAAGCGGCCGGGCACGGCCGGCGGCATCCGCATCGTGCCGGGCGGGTCCAGCGTGCGGGACGGGGCCTATGTGGCGAAGGGCGTCATCTGCATGCCGCCGATGTACATCAACATCGGCGCGTGGGTGGGTGAGGGCACGCTGATCGACTCGCACGCGCTCGTCGGCTCGTGCGCGCAGATCGGCGCGCGCGTCCACGTCAGCGCCGCAGCGCAGATCGGCGGCGTCATCGAGCCCGTCGGCGCGCTGCCCGTCATCGTCGAAGACGACGTGCTGGTGGGCGGCAACACGGGCATCTACGAGGGCGCGGTGATCCGCAGCCGGGCGGTGATTGCGGCCGGTACCGTGCTCACCGGCTCGACGCCCGTGTACGACCTGCCCAACGGCCGGATCATCCGGCCCGAGCCCGGGCAGCCGCTCGTGGTGCCAGAGGGCGCGGTCGTGGTGCCCGGAGCGCGATCGGTGAGCGTAGGCGCCGGACGCGACTGGGGGCTGTCCCTGGCCACGCCCGTGATCGTGAAGTATCGCGACGACCGCACCGACACCCGCACGGAGCTCGAGACGTGGATCCGATAGACCCGGTTGCGCTCGCCCGCGAGCTCATCGACATCGACTCCACCACCGGCCGCGAAGGCGAGGCCGCCCGCTACCTGTCGGCGTTCCTGCGCGGGCGCGGCTACTCGGTGCTGGAGCAGCCGCTCGGCGGCGACGCCGCGCCGGAGCGGGTCAACGTCATTGCCGCGGCCGGCGAGCCGGCGCTGGTCTTCTCCACGCACATCGACTGCGTGCCGCCGTTCTTTCCGAGCCGGCTCGAGGACGGCCGTCTCTACGGCCGCGGGGCCTGTGACGCCAAGGGCATCCTCGCCGCGCAGGTGGCGGCAGCCGAGCGGCTGCGGGCGTCGGGCGAGTCGCGTGTCGGGCTGGTCTTCGTATGCGGAGAGGAGCGCGGCAGCGAAGGCGCCCGCGCCGCCAACCGCATGGCGTCGCGCTCGCGGTTCCTCGTCAACGGCGAGCCCACCGACAACCGGCTCGGCCTGGCCACGCGCGGGGTCCTGCGGGTGACGCTCGTCACCGCCGGCGTGGCCGCGCACTCCGGGTACCCCGAGCTCGGCCGCTCGGCGATCGAGGCGATGGTCGACCTGCTCACCTCGCTCCGCACCGCGCCGTGGCCAGAGGACGCCGTCCCGGGACGCACCCACTACACCGTCGGGCTCATGTCAGGAGGCGTGGCGCCGAATGTCATTCCCGCCCACGCCGAGGCGGAGCTGAACTTCCGGACGGTGGGCCCGCACGACGAGGTGCGGGCCGTGCTCCGCGACGCCGTCGGCGACCGGGCGGAGATCCGGGAGATCCTCGAAGTGCCGCCCGTGCACCTCACCGCGCGTCCGGGTTTCGAGACGGCGGTGTTCGCCTATACGACCGACATCCCGCTGCTTTCCACCTGGGGCACGCCGCTCCTGCTGGGGCCGGGCTCGATCCACGTGGCGCACACCGACCACGAGCACATCCGCGTGGACGAGCTCGTCGAGGCCATCGATCTGTACGAGAAGCTGGCGCGCCTGCTGCTGGCCGAAGCCTGAGGCGCGCGCGGGCCGCGGGTCAGGGCACGTGGCTGCGCACGGCCGCGAGCGCGTCCCGGTCGCAGGAGAGCAGGGCGTCCACCAGCGCGGCGTCGAACTGGCGTCCGCGCTCGGCCAGGACCGACTGCAGCGCGAACTCGATGGGCCGGGCGGCGCGATACGGACGATCGGTCGTCATCGCATCGAAGGCATCGGCCAGCGCCGCGATGCGGCCGGCGAGCGGGATGTCGTGGCCGGCCAGCCCGTTCGGATAGCCCTGACCGTCCCAGCGTTCGTGGTGGGTGAGCGCGATGCTCGAGGCCACGCGCAGCAGTGGCATCTCGGAGCCCCCGAGGATGCGCGCGCCGATGGTGGTGTGCGACTGCATCACGCGCGTCTCGGGCGCCGTCAGCGCCGCCGGCTTCCGGAGCAGGGCGTCCGGGATGCCGATCTTGCCCACGTCATGCAGCGTCGAGGCGCGGCCCATGATGTCGGCGTCGGCCTGTGACTCGCCGAGCTGCTGCGCCAGCAGGCTGACGAGCCGTCCCACGCGCGTGTTGTGATGGTTCGTCGAATCGTCGCGATACTCCGACGCCAGCGCCAGGCGCTCGATCATCTCCACCCGCGTCGATTCGAGCTCCTGCGTCCGTCCCCACACCGAGTCGCGCAGGGATCGGTTCTGCGTCCGCAGGTGATGGAACAGGAACCGGGTCTCGAGGTGGTTGCGCACCCGGATGGCGATCTCGGTGAGGTCGAACGGCTTGGTGAGGAAGTCGCGCGCGCCGTGCGTGAGGGCCCGGCGGCGGACGTCCGCGGAATCGTCGCCGGTCACGACGATGACGGGGAGGCGATCGGCCTTGATCAGTGGCGCCAGCGCGTCCATGACCTCGAAGCCGTCGCGCTCGGGCATGTGGATGTCGAGCAGGACGAGGTCGGGCGGCGCCCCGAGGATGTAGGCCTCGAGCTGCCGGGCGTCGGTCATGCCCGACACCCGCGTGTAGCCCGAACGGCCGAGGAGGTTGGTCACCATCTCGACGTTGATGGGCTCGTCGTCGATGACGAGGATGTGGGCCGTCGCACACAGGCGCTCGAGCCGGGCGGGTTCGCCCAGCGAGTCGTCGTCCGGTGCGTCCGGGGGAAAGACGATCATGATCCTGCCTATCGATTGCAAGGCCGGTACCGAAGCGTTCCGGCAGGGCTGGGCATCATAAGTGTCGAGGACTCAACTAGTTGAGCGGTTTCTGCCGCATCGCAATCAGTGTGCAGATGCAGGCGCACCATGTGAATGCTACACTGTTCGGTACGTTCCTTTTACCGGTACGCTCCCCGAGGGGGCGATCCGGTAGCGGGCCGCACCGCGGCCCGGGACCTGTGCAATCTCAGGGCGGCGAACCGCGTCAGGGCCGGAAGGCAGCAGCGCTCAGTCGTTTCCGTGATGTGTGCAGCCATTCCGGGCCGCGGTGGGACCTGAATCCGGCCCGTCTCTCAGTACCCAGAACCCTGCACGTGCACGCAGCACCTCGCACCCGGCACTCTGCACTCGCACCCTGCACCCCGGCACTCTGCACCCGGCACCTCTGACAGATGTCCTACCAGGTTCTCGCCCGCAAGTGGCGCCCGCAGCGCTTCGACGACGTGCTCGGCCAGCAGGCGGTGACCCGGACGCTGGCCAACGCGCTCAAGCGCAAGCGGCTGGCGCAGGCCTTCGTGTTCGCCGGGCCCCGCGGGTGCGGGAAGACCACCAGCGCCCGCATCCTGGCCCGGGCCCTCAACTGCGTGAACGGCCCGACGGCGGAGCCGTGCGGCGTGTGCGACCCCTGCGTCGAGATTGCCGAAGGCCGCGACATCGACGTGCTCGAGATCGACGCCGCCACGCACACCGGCGTCGACAACGTCCGTGAGGTCATCATCGAGGGGCTGTCGATTGCCCCGGTCCGCAACCGCTACAAGGTGTTCATCATCGACGAGGTCCACATGCTCTCGGCCTCGTCGTTCAACGCGCTGCTCAAGTCCATCGAGGAGCCGCCGCCGCACGTCATCTTCATGATGGCGACCACCGAGCTCCACAAGATTCCCGACACGGTGCTCTCGCGGGCGCAGGTGCACGAGTTCAAGACGATTCCCGCGCGCACCGTGGCCGAGCGCCTGCGCCACATCGCGACCGAGGAACAGATTGCGGTGCCGGACGACGCCCTGCTGCTGCTGGCCCGCTCGGGCGAGGGCAGCATGCGCGACTCGCTCAGCGCCTTCGACCAGGTACGGGCCTTTGCGGGCGACGAGATCACCACCGAGGATGTCGTGACCGTGCTCGGGCTGGTCGGCCGGGACCTCGTGCTCGACATGCTCGAGGCGGTGGTGGCCGAGGACGCGCCGGCCGCCTTCGCGCTGACCGAGCGCGCCATCGAACGCGGCTACGACCTGCGCCTGCTGTGCCGCGAGCTCGCGCGCGCCGTGCGCGACCTGCTGCTGCTGTCGGTGGATGCCAAACGCGCGGCGGATCCGGAGGTCGTCGGGGACGGCGACCGCGAGCGCGTCCTCGCCCTGGTCAAGGGCTGGTCGCGCGAGGACCTCCTGCGCGGCTTCGACCTGCTCACCCGCACGGAGCAGGAGATCCGGTCCTCCGACCAGCCGCGCTACAACCTCGAGATGGCGCTCCTGCGCCTCATGCACCTCCGCAAGCTCGTGCCGCTCAGCGATCTGCTGATGGGTGGCGGACCGGCGGGCGCCCCGCGTCCGTCGATGCCTGCGTCTTCGCCGCGTGCCGCCGCGCCACCGGCGCGCCCGAGCGCCCCGTCACACGCCAGCGCTCCCGCACGCTCCGCTCCTCCGGCTCGCGCCTCGTCGGCCCCGGCCTGGGGCACCGGGGGAGCCAGGGGCGGCGCCCGCTCTGCGGCCGCCTCCGCGCCCGTCTCGCCGCCGTCAACCGTGGCGCTGGCGCCCGGCGCGCCGTATCGCGATGCGTTCCTGGCCGAGATCAAGTCGGCCAAGCCCATCTTCTACAACCTGGTCGTCGCGCAGGCGTTCAGCATCGACGCCGACCAGTCGGGCGTCACCTTCCGGTTCCAGCCGAACCAGAAGGTGCCCAAGGGTCAGTGCGAGGAACAGCGGGCGTGGGTGCAGTCGATCGTCGAGGGGCTCACCGGTGCCCGCCTGCCCATCGAGATCGTGTTCACCGACGGGGCGAGCGCCCCGCCGCCACCGGCGTCACCCGTCGCCTCCGCTCCCGCGCCGGCGACAGCGGGCGACGCTGCCAGCCCGCTCGAGCACGAGACGGTCCGCACCCTGCTCGAGGTCTTCCCCGTGGAGAAGACGTCGGTCGACACCGAATAGCCGCCGCCGGAGACCGCTGATGAACATCCAGGCCATGATGAAGCAGGCGCAGGAGATGCAGCAGCGCCTGCAGCAGGAGATGACCGAGCTGCGGCTCGAGGCCACTGCCGGAGGCGGCATGGTGACCGCCGTCGTGAACGGCCACAAGCACCTGCTCTCGCTGACCGTCGATCCCGAGGTGGTGTCCCGCGAGGACGTCGGCATGCTGCAGGACCTGATCGTGGCCGCCGTCAACGACGCCCACCGCAAGGTGGACGAGCAGCTCAAGCAGCGCATGGGCGGCATGATGTCGGGCCTCGGCCTTCCCGGGCTGTGAGCACATGCTCCCGGAGTCGCTGCAACAGCTGATCGACCAGTTCAAGCGCCTGCCGGGCATCGGCGGCAAGAGCGCACAGCGCCTGGCGTTCCACGTGCTGCGCACCCCGCGCGAGGACGCGGAGCGTCTGTGCGAGGCGATCCGTCAGGTGAAGGACCGCGTCACCTACTGCACGGTCTGTAACAACATCACCGACGCCGACCCCTGCCTGATCTGTGCCGACGAGACGCGGGATCGCCAGCGCATCTGCGTGGTCGAGGAGCCGCAGAACGTCAACGTCATCGAGAAGACCGGCGGCCACCGCGGCACCTACCACGTGCTCATGGGCGCCATCTCACCGCTCTCGGGCGTGGGCCCCGACGATCTCAAGATCAAGGGCCTGCTCGCCCGCATCGGTGACGGCGGCGTCGAGGAGATCATCCTCGCCACCAACCCGACGGTCGAGGGCGAGGCCACCGCCATCTACCTGGCGCGGCTGCTCAAGCCGCTCGGCCTGCGCGTCACCCGCATCGCCATGGGGATTCCCGTCGGCAGCGACATCGAGTACGCCGACGACCTGACCATGACGCGCGCCCTCGAGGGACGCCGCGAACTCTAGGCGGTGTCCGTCCGGCGCCTCGTGACCTGCTAAGATTTGCCGACCCTTCCCCCGGACATGCTGCCCTCCACGTACCAGCTTCCCGCCGCGGCCATCCTCGTCGCCGGCGGGCTCCTGTCGTGCCTGTTCGGCTATCGGCTCTTCCGGTTCGTCCTCGCGACGTTCGGGTTCATCATCGGCGGGCTGGCCGCCAGTTCGGTCTTTGGCGAGAGCTCGGGAACGGCCATGGTGATTGCGGCCGTGGTCGGCGGGCTGGCCGGCGCGGTGCTGTTGCTGGCCGCGCACTTCGTCGGCGTCGCGCTGGTCGGTGCGGGCATGGGGGCCCTGCTCGTCAACCTGATCTGGACGCGTGTCAGCGGCGACCCCCACCCGGCCGTCGTCATCGTCGCCGCCGTGGCCGGCGCCCTCGTGGCCACCTGGCTCCAGCGCTACGTCATCATCCTCGCCACGGCCTTTGGCGGCGCGTGGACCGCCGTGGTCGGCGCCGCTGCGCTGATGGGAAATCCCGCGGCCATGCAGGCGCCGCGTCCGGCGACATCTGGGTGGCCTACCCGATGAACCCGGCGCCGGGTCAGGCCTGGGTGCCGTGGACGTTCCTGGCGCTCGGCTTCGTCGGCACGCTGGTGCAGATACTGGACGGGCGGAGACCGCGGCCGCGTCGGCCGGCGGTCGAAGAAGAAAGGCTGGCCGGGACCAGCCGACGTTCCGGGCTCGGACGCCCTGTCCGACGAGATCGCGTCGGCGGCGGCGCGCCCGCTCCGCCACGCGTCTTCGATGCGCGTCCCCGCGCACCAGTCCCCGCACAGCACCAGGTCGCCGGCGTCGTTGGCGATGGCGCCGACGCCGAGTGCCGGATCGGCGCAGGCCAGCCACCACCGGCGCTCGAAGACCTGCACCGGCTTTGGCAGCGGCGACGTGATCAGGTCCGCGAAGTTGCCGATCAGGAACGACGCCACGTCCTGGGTGTCGTCGTCGAAGTGCGCGCGGCTCCACGCGCCCGTCGCCTGGAGAACCCACGACTCGGCCACGCCGCGACCCGGCTTCGAGTTGTCGCGCGCAATCCATCCGAGGGCATGGTTGGAGACGAACGCTGCGTCGAAGCGCGTGGGAATCCGTTCGTCGAAGGTGGCAACGACCGTCCAGCAGGGGTGCATGTCGACGGCCGACGCACGCGCGTGCAGCTCTGCGTCCTCCGTGACGAGCTCGGCCGCCTGCCGCGCCGGCACGGCCACCACCACGGCGTCCACCGGACCGAGGACGCCGCCGGTCGTTCCGACGGACCAGCCGGTCGAGTCCGGATCGCCGGATCGGAACACCGAGTGGGCGCGCGTGCGCGACCGGACGTCGAGCCCGTCGGCGAGCGCGTCCGCAATTGCCCGCATGCCGGGCACACCCACCCATCGCGTCTGGCCGTCGTCCACGGCTTCGCGACCCTCGCTGTCGAACGAGGCGAGTGCACCGCGCCACTCCCGGACGACGCCGGCATCGCGCCAGGCGCGGACCTCGGCCTCGAACCCGGCATCGCGCACCGTGAGTACTGCGCGCCGTGGTCGTAGAAGATCTCGCGCAGGTCATCCGAGGCGGCGTCGTCGTCCACGACCCTGCGTGTGCAGACGCGTCCGCCGGGGCGGCGGCCCTTGTCGATCACCAGCACGTCATGCCCGCGGTCGCGGAGGATGCGCGACGCGGTCAGGCCCGCAATGCCGGCCCCGATGGTGAGGATGCGCATGCCCCGGGAATCCTACTGCGTCATCACGCGGCCGAGGCTGCCCTTGTAGCCCGTCATCTCGAGATAGCCGCGGCCCGCGATCGGCGTGCCGGCGGCGGATCCGGAGACGTCCACGAGGCCCTCCCAGTACGCGATGCCCGCGGCCGCCGTCCAGAGCTCCTGGTTGGCGAGCGGCGTGGTCACACGGAGGTCGAGACCGGTGCCGGGCACGACGATGTGCCACGCGACGGGGTAGGTGGCGCCGGACGGTGCACGGAAGGTCTGGCCCTGGGGCGTGAGGGTGAAGTCGTCGGCACGGAGATGTGTGGCGCGGCCGCGCGCATCGACGAGCGTACCGCTCGAGCGTGGGTCCCTGGAGCCATCGGCCCGGCGCAACTGGTAGATCATCAGTTCCCGGCCATCGCCGAGCTGCAGCGACAGCCAGTCCCAGCCCTGCTGCTCGCGTTCGAGGAAGCTGGTGCCGAACTCGTGGTCCATCCAGCTCTCGCCCGTGACGTCGAAACGTTCGCCGTCGATGGTGAGCGCGCCGCGGTGGGCATGCGCGTCAGCGAGTAGTAGTGGGAGGCGTTGCCCGCCTGCGCTCCCTTCTGGCTGATGCCGTTGACGCCGTTGATCACCGGCGGCTGGCCTTCGTCCAGCACGAGGTCCACGCCAGCCTGTTCACCGGCGGCGTGGAGCACGTGGCGGCCACGGTCGTCGAGGCGCACCGACCAGTCCTCGTTCCAGACGCGGTAGCGGGCGGTGTCGGCTCCTGACAACCCGGGCCCGCCGCGCGTGAGCTTCTCGGCGAAACGGTAGCGCGCCCCGGAGACGTCGCTCACGGCGAGATGGGCCATGAACAGATCGCGGACCGCCCACGCCGACGGGTTGACGGGCGCGCGATCGACGCCGACCCTGAAGAACGTGACCTGGTAGCCGAACCGGCGGCCGGCCGTGGTGTCCACGTTCCCGGTGTACATCACCACTCGATCTTGTAGTCCGGGTGGCTGGCATGGTCCGCGGGGAAGCTGCACGATAGCCGGCCTCTGCCTCGCGCCATGCCGCGGGCGATTGCGCTCCGCCGTGCGCGACGGCCGTGCACAGGGCGGCGCCCAGCAGGGCCATCCGCAGTGCTGGTCGTCGGCTACTCGTCATGATCCACCACGAGCTGCGCGGCCCGTCGCGCAGGATAGAGCCCCGCGAACGCCGTGGCAGCGACCACCGCCACCGACACCTGCAGCAGGAAGACCACCGGGACGCGGAACTGGATGGTCCAGCCGAAGCTCTGCACGTTGATGACGTAGACGAGCAGCACCGACAGGGCCAGTCCGACGATGAGACCGATGGCCTGGCTGGCGGCGCCGATGAGCGCGGCCTCGATGACCACCATGCGTTGCACCTGGCGCCGGGCGGCGCCGATGAGCCGCAGCATCGACAGCTCGCGGCGGCGTTCGATCACGAGCGTGAGGAGCGTGGCGGCCACGCCCAGCATGGCCACCACGATGGCGATGATCTCCAGCGCGTACGTGATTGCGAAGGTGCTGTCGAAGATGCGGAGCACCTCGGCGCGCAGGTCTCGGTTGGTGTAGATGAACACGCGGTGCCCTTCGTCCATCGACGCGAGGATCTCGGCACGCACGCGCTCGGGACTGGCGCCCGGCTTGAGGTAGGCGGCCATCCCGGTGGGAGTGAGGTCGCCGAAGTACTGCCGGAAGGTGCCGCGGTCCATCACGATGACCCCGCGATCCACCGCGTAGTCGTAGTAGACCGCGGCCACGCGAAACGGCCGTTCGCCGAGCGGCGTCTGGAGCCGCAGCGTGTCGCCGGGCGAGGCGCCGTACTTGTTGGCGAAAGCCTCGGACACCACGACGGCGTCGGTGCCGATGGCGTCGCGTAGCGCCGCGCGCCCGTCGGCGGGTGACTTGAAGAGCAGCGACCCGTGCGACAGCACGATGTCGAAGTTGCCCGCGCCGAGCACGACGAGATTGCCCTGGTAGACGAGGTCCACGTTGCGGAAGGAGTCCACGGCCTCGACGTCCGGATGCGCGCGCACCGCGGCCATGGCCGGCTCCGAGAGCGTCTGCTCGGACCCGACCGTGGGCTGCACCCCGGGCCCGATGAAGAGGTCGGCCTGCAGCGTCTGTCCGATCCAGTAGGCCACCGTGTCACGGAAGCTGCCGATCATCACGGCGATCGCCACCATCATCGACAGGCTGACGGCCAGCGCCGCGACCGAAATGGACAGGCGGGGAATGGCCGAGGCCAGGTTCGCGTGCGCGAGCAGGCCCTCGACGCCGAGGATTCGGCGCAGCGGCTGGCGGACCGCCCGCGCGAGCAGGTAGATGGCCGCGGGCACTAGCAGCGACGCGCCGATGATGGTGACGAACGAGGCGGCGTACCCGAAGAGCGGACGGCCGCCGATGGGTCCCAGTTGCGACAGCAGCGCCGCGCCCGCAAGGACGGCCAGCGGGAGGACGAAGGACAGCGGACGCAGCCGGCGCCGTGACTCCAGGCGGTCCGCGCCGCGAATGGCCGCGGTCGGTGCGACCTGGCTGGCCTCGCGCGCTGGTACGATCGCGGCCGCCAGCGACAGCGGGACGCCGATGGCGAAGGCCAGCAGCAGGTGCCAGGCGCCCAGGGCCGGCGGCGCGGCTGCGGTCGCGATGTAAGGGTGGACACGGTGGAGGACGTGAGCCCGATGGCGGCGTCGGCCAGCAGCCGCCCGAGACCCACGCCGAGGACGGTGCCCAGCAGTCCGAGCACGGCGGCCTCGCCGAGGAACAGCACGAGCACCTGCCGGCGCGTCACGCCCAGCGCGCAGCACGCCAATCTCCTCGCGCCGGGCGATGACCGAGATCGTCACCGTGTTGTAGACGAGGAACAGCCCCACGACGAGCGCCACCCACGACAGCGCGCTCAGGTTGAGGTGAAAGGCCGCCAGCATGCGTTCCACCTGTTCGCCACGGCGGCCCGGCCGCTGGGCCGCGAGGCCTGCGGGCAGCCGCGCCTTGATGGCCTCGAGCGCCGCGTCGATGTCGGCCGAGTCCGCCGGGTGTCCATCGTCGCCGAGCTGGACGTCGAGACGGTCGATGCGCCCAAGCCGGTTGAAGGCGAGCTGCGCCGCGGCGATGTCCATGAGCACGAAGCTGCCGTCCATCACGCGCGCCGGCCCTTCGTCGGCGAGCAGCGCGCGGACCACGAACGTGTTGATCCGGTCGCCGGCCATCAACCGGATCTCGTCACCCAGCGCGAAGCCGCGCCGCCTCGCCAGCTTCTCCGTGATGACGATGCTCCGTGGGCTGGTGAGGAGCTCGAGGAACTGCTGGGCGGTGAGCGCATCGGCGGGGCTCCCGGCCGCATCCTCGCGCTCGCGCGCGGCGACGACGTAGTCGCGCAGCGTGAGGTCGCGGAGAATGTCCACGCCGAGCACCTTGACCGCCTCGCTGCGCCGTGACGGCGGCCGCCGGCGCGTGGCCTCGGCTCCCGGCGCTCCAGCGGCCTCCGACGCATCCTCGTCGGTGACGATCGCCATCTCGCCCTCGATGACCGGCGCGATGGCGCCATGCTGGCGCAGCCAGCCGAGGTCGGAGAGCAGGGTCTCGTCCACACCACCCGGGCCCATCACCTCGACCGACGTGCGGCCGGCCACCGTGGCCAGCGCGGTCTCGAATCCCCGGACCGAGCTGCCGTTGGTCAACTGGATGGCGATGACGACGGCGACGCCGAGCGCGATGCCGACGATGGTGGTGAGCGTGCGCGCGGGTTCCTGCGCCAGCCGGCGCAGGATGAAGGCCCTAAAGAGTCGGGACGGCATCCGTCTCAGGGCTCGGCTCGGCGGCTGCCGTGTTGGCGGCGAAGCGGCCGTCCTTCATCCGCAGCACGCGTCCCGCGGCAGCGGCCACCTCGGGTGCGTGCGTGGCCAGGAGGATCGTCACGCCGAGCTCGCGGTTGAGCTCGGCCAGCAGCGCGAGGACACGGGCGCCGTTGTCCGAGTCGAGGTTGCCCGTCGGCTCGTCGGCGATGAGGAGCGCGGGCTCGTGGACGAGTGCCCGCGCGATGGCCGCCCGCTGCATCTCGCCTCCCGACACCTCCTGCGGGTAGTGGCGGAGCCGGTGACCGATGCCCACCCGGTCGGCGAGCGCGGCGGCCCGGCGGTCGGCCTCGGCGCCCGCCATCCCGCCGAGGAGGCAGGGAAGCGCGATGTTGTCGCCGAGGGTGAGCGTGGGCAGCAGGTTGAAGAACTGGAACACGAAGCCAATCCGTTCCCGCCGCAGGCGCGTCAGCGCATCGTCGGCGAGTGCGGCGAGGTCCTGGCCTTCGAGGACGAGGCGGCCGGACGTCGGTCGGTCCATGGCGCCGGCGATGTGGAGGAGGGTGGACTTGCCGCAGCCCGAGGGCCCGACCAGCGCCGCGAAGTCGCCGCGCTCGAGAAACAGGGACACCCCGTCCAGCGCCCGGACCGTCGCGGTGCCGCCCGTGTAGGTTTTCGTGAGATCCGTCGCGGCCAGGAGGGACATCCCTACATGGTATGACTCCGCGCGCGGGCGTGGAGGTCCGGCGGTCCGCCGGTCCGGCCGTCCGGCTCGGCATTGGAGCGGGCGGCGGCGGTTGCCGATATCGGTGTGAGCCCCGACGCCGTGCAGTTCTCGGTGGGCCTGATCGCGCTCCTGGTGGGCGTGGCGGTCATCACGTTTGCCATGTGGCGAAGGCACCGGGATTCCGCGACGGTGGGCGAGGGCCGGCCGGCGCCGAGTCGGCACCGCATGGCGGGCAAGCCGCTGCTGCCGATCCGCACGCCGGGTTCGTGTGGCCGCCGCCGGAGCCCGATGCCCCGCGGCCGCGCGCGGCCGTGGACGACACGCTGGAGTCGGCGGCGCGCGTGATTGGGGCCAACGGCATGATCGTGTGGGTGCTCGACCCCGCACGCGGCTGCCTCGTGGTGCACGCCTCGCGCGGCTACCCCGAGCCCCACCTGCTGCAGGCGGAGACCATCGCGCTCGACGCGCGCGTGATGACGGCTGCGGCCTATGTGGACCGGCGTCCGCAGACGCGCACCCGGAAGGGCTGGCACCTGGCGGCGGTGGCAGTGCCGATCGAGCTGGACGGGCGGCTCCGGGCGTATTGACGGCGGAGCTCGCGCGGGAGACCGGAAACGCGGTGACGGCGGAGGCGCAGGCCTTCGTCAGCCGCGTGGCGCTGCGGCTGGCGCCGGTGCTGGTGGCGACGGGGGCGCCGGTGGTGGTGACGCCGGAGACGCCGCGACCGGAGGAGCCGATCCTGGACGGGCTCGACGCGTTCCCGAATCAGGCGGCCGCCGGCGGCAAGTAGCGGCCGTCCCGGCCTTGCGAGGGCGGGCTCGTTCGGTTTACGATACGGTTTCTTCGCCCTGCGGTCGGTCCCGCCCGCAGGCGCTCGCGTCTGCCTTCCTCGGTAGCTCAATGGCAGAGCATCCGGCTGTTAACCGGAGGGTTGCTGGTTCGAGTCCAGCCCGAGGAGCCACTCACTTCGGCTTCGCCTTCATTCGCGACCCTCGGCCTGTCCACAGCCGCGCGGCCTTCGCTGCGCTCGGCCTGGCGGGGTCGAGTCCAGCCCGAGAGCCACTCCCCCGCTTTCGCTCCCCTCGCAAACACGTCGAACGGCTTAATGTAAGCAGGCGTGAGGTTTCCGCGATCGAACGTGGAGTTCGATACGAGCGTTCTGACCAGACGCGCCTGTTCGTGCGGATTCTTCGCAACGTACGACGAATACGCGGTCTGCGCGAGGTCGAGAATCTGCAGCCCCGCCGTCTCGTAGGCCGGCTGGCCGTCTCGTGCCGCTCCATGTCGGTCCGCACGCGCCGTAGCTCCTCCTGGAGCTCCGCCGACTTCGCACTCCACAGCTCCTCCGGAATGGCCTCACGGAGCCGGTCCTCGTAGACGCGGTCCAACTTCGAGCGGAGCAGCAGCTGCTGTTGCTGGAGCCGGAGCAGCGCCGTGCGCGCGAACTTCTCCTTGTCGGCCTGGCTCTCCCGCAAGACGGTTGCGAGCTTCCCTGCCAGTTCGGCAGGGATGCGGACCTGCTGCAGGACGGCGCCGAACTGCCTGACCAGTTCCTCCTCGCGCACATACGTGTTGCCGCACGGCCCGCGGTGGCCGGTGCAGTGGTAGTACACGTACTGGCCCTTCTTGGTCTCGGCCGTGTAGGCGCACCCGCACCGTCCGCAGGTGACGAGCCCTGCGAACGCGTGCCGGCGCTTGGTGTGGCGCGGGCGGTTCGCCGAGGCGAAGACCTGCTGCACGCGATCGAAGAGCCCGCGCGAGATGATCGGCGTGTGCAGGCCTTGGTGCAGCTGCCCGAGCCAGTAGAACTCGCCGTAGTAGATCGGGTTGTGCAGCAGCTGGTGGATCTTCGCCTTCACGAGCGGTGAGCCGCCCGTGCGGTTCGTCAGCCCGGCGGCGGTGGCCATCTTCGTGAGCGCCTTCAGCGACTACTCGCCCCACGCGTACCACTCGAACAGCTTGACGACGATCGGCGCGCGTTCGGGATCGGGCTCGATCCGATGCGTGGATCCGCTGTTCTGGTAGCCGACGGGCGCCACGGTGGGCCAGTGTCCCTGGCGCCTTCTCGATCATCCCCTTGCCCACTTCCTCGCCGAGGTTGTCGATGTAGTTGTTGGCCATCAGCACCTTGATGCCGTTCATGAACTTCTCGGACGAGCGCGAGTCCTCCGAGAGGACCACGTTCTCCTTGGCGAAGTGCACCTCGATGCCGAGCTCGTCGATCGTGACCCAGTCCTTGATGTTGCGATACAGGCGGCCGGTCTTCTCAACGAGGAGTGGCCGGCAGGTCGATCTTCGCTTGCGCAGGAACGCGACCATCTCGCCGAACGCGGTCCGACCGGCGCGCTTGGCCGTCTCGACGTCCTCGAACTCCTAGACGACGTGGACACCCTCGCGCTCGGCGTGCTCGTGAGGAGCCGCCGCTGCGTCGGAGCGAGAATCCCTGTTCCTGTTCCTTGGAGGAGACGCGGACGTAGGCGACTGCGGTACTTCCCGGGTCCGGCGTGGTCGCCGGTTGCTGACGGGCACGGCCGTTCATGGTGCTGCTCCAGGTGCGGAACGGTGCCAGTGCCGTCAGTAAGGCGTTCCAAGGACCATTCCTGCAGGACTTCGAGGTAGCCGGCAACAGGTTCCAGCCACCTCAGCTCAACGTCGACTGGGTCGAACCTCTCGGCAGATTGCGACATGTTCGTGTTCCTCGCCGTTGGCCGGTGAGCGGCTCCGGATGCGCGGCTCTTCCGCGACGCTTCGATAGCTACCGATCCGCGAAGTCCGCAGGACGAGTTAAGGCCGCGCCCGCGGAGGCGGAGCGAGCGAAGCCTTGAGGCGGCCGAGGACCTCGGGAGACCGCGTCGCGCGGAGCGGCGCGAGCCGTGCGCGACTCTTCGCCGCGAGTGTCAGATTGAGGAACGTGACGTGGCGCCAGCGTCCGTTGTGAAGAGAATCACAGTGGCGGTGGTTCGTTCGAGCAGGTCCTGAGGACGCCGTCGAACCCGCGCGAGACGCACGGGCGCGCCAGCGCGTGCGTGGAGACGAGATACCGAATCGGCTCCGCGTCGATCGTCCAGGGAGATCTGGCGGGTCCGGACGTCGAACATGCAAGCAACTGGATGTCATCCGCGGCGAGACACGGCGATCCGCTCGCGATCGCGTTCGCTCACGGCTGTGACGAAACACGTGGACGCCAGCGTGTGACGAGCCTCGTGCGGGCGCCTGTCGCGCGGCTGGATCTACGCCGTGAACGAGGACCGCAGCGACGGTCTTGTCGAGCAGGTTGTCGACGAAGTTGTTGGGGCAGTTCCGCCCGTGAACTCGTGGAGGTTTGCCGCGTGTGGAAGGGTGGATCTCGCGCGGATTGCGTGTGGGTGTCAATTCCTTGGAACCGGGGTCGACAGCGGCAGGTTCCCGCGGCGTACTCGGAATGCCTACTGAGCGCGCAACTTGGTCTGCGATAGATCGGCGGCGACGGGCAGCTGTGGCGTGATGGACAACCGCGCTGGCCGCGGGCTTGGCGGCGCGAGCGGCCAAAACAGGTGGTCGCTCACGCCACGGTACCCGTTGGGCGGGCACTGTGGGCGGGTGCGCGGCACAGAGCGACGCGCGTTCGGCACGGCGGCAACGTTGTGCATGGCAGCGCCTTAGTCGTCGCCGCCACTTCGGCGTCGATCCTTCGGGTGAGCGACTGGCGCCGCTCGCGACGTCACCGGAAGGGGAACACCTCTCGCGGAGGACGTGTTCCCCCCCCTGTGTTCCCCTCCCTGTTGCCCTCTGGCCGCTCGAACGGGACGCGCCGACCAGGAAGGAGAGAGCGCTGCTTTCCTTGTCGCGTGTCGTGCTGCTTGAACGCTGGTCGGGCACCGGCGTTGGTCCGAGACGGGGCATGCCCCGAGAGCGTCAGCAACCCAGCGCGGAAGGTCGCTACAGGCGGGCAGCAACCTAGAGCAGCGGTGGTGCTTTCCGTCCCCGAAGGTCCCAATCCAGCTAAACTCCACCTGAGTCACCACGCACGACCATGAGGATCAGGGGCATGGCTGAATCTAATGGGCCGCGTCCGGATGCCGCGGGACGCTAGCTGCACGCCGGAGTAGCTAGCTGTCAGCAGAGGTAGTCATCTTCACGATCAGCTCTTTTGCCGAGTTGAGGCCTTTCGTCGTTAGGGTGTAGCCGGCCTCCTTGGAGCCTGACACCTCGGATGCGAAGCTCTTCATGTGCTTCGCGAAATTAGTGCCTGCGTCGGCGTTGTAGTCCACAGATGCTTGCTTGAGCCGATCGTGCGTGATGCGAGCGGTCCCGCCATTCAACAGTGCCGCGACGCCCTGCAACAGCAGGACGCTTCGCAGCTTGTCCTTGGTCGTGTCGCCCGGAACAGACTGCGCCACCAAGTCAATCTCATCGACTCCGAGGCTATACAACTCCGACATTTGGGCGGGCGTCAATCCGTTTCGCTTCATCCACTTCTGAGCCAGCGGGCTGACGCCGTCGAGCCCATCGGCTCCAACGTCCAAAGTATCTTCAGGTTCTGGCTCCGTCACCGAAGTCGGCTCCTGTGTCGCCGCGGCTGGTTGCTGTGTGGTCGTCGTCGCTTGGCTCGGCGGACTACCCCTCTTGAGCGCCAGTCTCCGCTCCACATAGTCGAGGACGCGAACCTGCGCCTCAGATTCGAGCGGCTTGAGGGCGGCATAGACCCTCGCCATTGCCTCCAACTCAAGGTCCTGTTCCTGCTCCATCTTGTCGTCGGTCATGTTGTCTCACCCCTACTTATCAGGCCAGAGCGCGTCCCACTCGAGCCTTAGGAAGGCAAACGCAAACTCGGCCGCGACGAAGGCCGCGTATTCTTGCCAGGAATCCGACTTCTCGGCCGCAAAATCGCAGACCGACTTGAAGGAGACGTATCGCGGCTTTGGGTCCGGCGCTTCGTGGCAGGCTCGATACACACCGTAGTTCTCCATTTCGACACCAATCAGCTTCCTCCAGTTGCCTTGGATCTCGACCACTCGGTCAGCGTCGTCGATCACCTGATCCGCCGCTCCAAGTGGTCCGACATGCAACCGATTGCCTGATGGCGGGAGCGCTCCATCCCATCGCCCCCG
>JAWKHU010000032.1:0-249898 GCA_041394685.1 Vicinamibacterales bacterium | reverse complement strand
TGAGCGCCTCGTCCAGCGCCGCATCGCTGCTGGTCATCGCCAGCGGCGCCCCGCTCGTGTTGATGCGGGCAAACTGCAGCAGCCCCTGGATGAGCGTCTGCATGCGCTCGGCGCCGCCGACGACATGACCGATCAGCTCGTCGGCGCCCGCGTCGAGGCGGCCTTCATACCGCCGCTGCAGGATCTGGGTGCATCCCGCCACGGCGCGCAGCGGTTCCTGCAGGTCGTGTGAGGCCACGTAGGCGAACCGCTCCAGTTCCTCGTTGCTCCGCCGCAGCTCCGTCTCGTATCGCTTGCGCTCGGTGATGTCCACGATGGAGGCGACGACCAGCGCGTCGTCGCCGGTCCCGAACGGGTTGAGGCCGACCTCCACCGGAATCTCGACGCCGTCACGCCGGGCGGCGAACAGGTCCCGCCCCGCGCCCATGGGCCGTGCGTGAGGGTCGGTCTGATAGGACTCCGACAGAGATCGATGCGCCTCCCGGTACCGCTCTGGCAGCAGCACCTCGATCGGCTGTCCCACCAACTCGTCGGCGGCATAGCCGAACAGCTCTTCGAGGTTCCGATTGACGAGGACGATGCGTCGCGCGCGGTCCACCATGACCAGTGCCATCGGCGCGGCCTCGAACAGCAGGCGCCGGAGGCGCTCGACGTGCGAGCGGTCCTCCTCATACGCATACCGGTCGAGCGCGAGCGACACGTCGTCGGCCACGCTGGCCAGGAGCTCCACCTCGCGTTCCGCGAACCAGGCGGGCTCGGCGCTGGTAACGAGGAGCGAGCCCACCGGGCGCCCGTGCTCGCGGATCGGAACGCCGCCATCCGACCGTCCCTCGAGTCCGGACCGACGGCGTCCGGCTGGACGATGCGGCGGCCCTCCCGCGCGGCACGCGCCACGGGGTTGTCGGGGTCGGTCACTTGCGGGGTCGCGCCGTCCGCGCCGTCACGAGCGGGTCCCGCGCAGGCAACCGTCCGCAGCCCGCCGCCGTCCGCAAGCATGAGGATGGATGCCGTGTCGAGGCCGGCGACGTCCACCAGGATGCGGCAGACGTTGTCGAGGAGCGCGGCGCGCTCGACGCCGCGGGCCACCGGCGGTTCGACTGGCTCAGGACGTCCAGGAGCCGGCTGCTGCGAAGTTCCGAGGCCTGAATCCGGTTGAGCCAGCGGGCGCTCGTCCAGGCGGCCACGCCGATGCAGACGATCGACACCACCACCATGAGCGCCACGCCAAAGCCAGCGTCGAAGGCCCTCTGCGTTCCCCTTCCCACCGGATGAAGGCAAGTGCCACGAGCAGCCCCGTAGCAAGAGCATCATGCGGCGGGCGAGCGCGCCTCCGGTGAGCTCGCTGGTCAGGTCGCGAGGCAGGCCGGTCGACGGCCTGAGCGCCAGAATCCCGCCTCCGGTAACGATGAAGAGCAGGCCGGTGTGCAGCGCCATGGACGAGAAGAGGAAGACGCGATAGAGCGCCGCGGTGTCAAAGGCGTACTCGAGACAAGCCACCAGACCGATCAGCGACGCGACGAGCGCGAGCCTGGCCGGCCACCACGCCTCTTCCCCCACGCAGCACCAGCCAGAGCCCGGCGCCTGCGAGCACGAAGGCCACGGCGGTCGCTTCCGACATCCGTCCCGGCGCCGCGGCGGCCGCCGTCACCGGGTCGTGCACGACGAGTTCGTCGAGTCCTGCTCGATCCCGGTCAGCCATTCGACCAGCGTGATCCCCGCGAGGAGGACGACCAGCCCGGCGCAGACCACGGCGCCGCCGAGGCGGTTCGGTACGTCAGCCGTCGAAGCACTCAGCCAGACCCGCCGCCCAGCAATGCGAAGCACAAGGCGGGTATTGAACTTCATCGTCGCCAGGCCCGGCACGACGCTCTTGAGCGCAGCGACATCCAGCACCCAGCCCAGCAGAACGAGCGAGGCAACGGCGAGCGCACCGATACCGGCGACCCGGCTGACGGAGGGGGCCAGCGACCGGGCACGGTGCGGGAGCGGTGCTTCGATGGCTTCGGAGGAAGGACCCATCACCAGCTCTGCCCGGCGCTACGGTCACACCCTTCGCCACTTGCGTCAAGACAATCTGTTACATACATCTCGGCGTCCGGCACGGTGGCCGCCGTTCACGTTTTACACCGCTTTCGCTTGTCGACTTACACACTTTGCTCGTCGGAAATTGAATTACAGTGCACGTCGGCAAACCCAGCAAACCGTGCTGCGAAATTGAACGACGTGTCTGAAACCGGCCAATTACCGACAATTCCGGGTGATGCAGACCAGCGCCACGCTCACCATTCGGCGGCGGCCTGAATGCCGGGTCCTCCTCGTCGAGGCCGACCCTGCGGACGCGGCAGCCGTCCGTGCCGCCTGCCGCCACGCGCGAAGATGTCGCACCGCCGGACGCTGGCGGGCGCTGGAGCTGGCAGCGAAGCGCCCGTTCGACGTCGCCCTGGCGGACTGGTCGCTGCCCGATGCGCCACGGGGGGCGGCCGTCACACCGCTGGCCGCACACGCGCGGTTCCCCGTCATCGTGCTCACCGGTGACGACGGCCACCGCGTCGGCCCGCAGGCGGTGCGCAGCGGCGCACAGGACTACCTCCAGAAGCCCCAGCTGCACGCCCCACAGCTCCAGCGCGCCATCGCCTCGGCCATCGCCCGCTACGAGGCGCTGGTGCAGTACCAGCGCGTCCTGCAGCACTGCCCGGACGGCATCCTCATCGTGGGCGCCGACGGCGACGTCGTGTTCGCGAACCCGGCCGCGGTGGCCGCGTTCGGCCAGGAGGTGGTCGGCAGCCCGATCGGCGTGCCCATTGCGGGCGTCGAGACGACGGAGATCCAGCTCGTCAACGGGCGGACGGCCGAGATGCGGGTCGCACCGGTGCCGTGGCAGCGGACGCCCGCCTACCTGATGCTCCTGCGGGACGTGACCGACCGCGTCCGCGCCGTGTCGGACCTCGAGCGCATGACGGGGGTGCTGGAGGAGCTCGTCGTGATCGATCCGCTCACGCGCGTGCTGAACCGGCGGGGGGTGGAGACGGCGTTGAGTGACCTGACCGCCGTGGCGCGCCGCTCCGGTGAGCGCGGCGCCATCGTCCTGGTGGACTGCGACGACTTCAAGGGCATCAACGACACCGGCGGCTACGCGGCCGGCGACGCCACGCTGCAGCGGGTGGCCAGGGCCATCTCGGACTCGGTGCGTCCGGGTCGCGACCGGGTGGGACGCGTCGGCGGCGACGAGTTCGTCGTCCTGCTGCCGAACATCCGCCTCGAGGATGCCCACATGGTCGCCGAGCGCATCCGCGCCGCCATCCACAACACCCCGCCGCCCCTGACGGCGTCGAAGAACCTGTCGCCGATCTCGGCCAGCGTCGGCGTGGCGCCGATTGCGGCGACGGTATCGTCGCTCAACGAGGTCATCGCGCTGGCGCAGGGGCCGCTGCAGCAGAGCAAGCGGAGCGGCAAGAACACGGTGCGCTCGGAGGGCCGCGTGCGCGACCCCCTCGCGCTCGACATCGACGAGCTGCTGCGCGAACCGCTCCTGCTGGGCGTGGCCGCGCACGGGATCGTGCGGCCGGGTGACGGCGCGCGCGTCGGCGTGGAGCTCCTCATCCGCGGTCCCGCGGGCGATGCGCTCGAGTCGCCGGACGCCATCTTCATGACCGCCAAGCGCCGTCATCTGCTGTCGGCCATCGACCTCACCTGCGTGCGGCGCTGCATGAGCGTCTGCCGGCTCCTGTCGGACTGCACGCGCGTCAACGTCAACCTCTATGCCTCCACGCTCGCCGACACCCCGCTCGACGAGGTGCTCCGGATCCTGCGCCCGCCAGGCAGGACCACGCTCGTGCTCGAGCTGAACGAGCAGGAGTTCATCGGCGAACCGGCGCTCATCGCGGAGCGGCTGACGGCGCTGCGCCGCGCCGGGGTGCTGATTGCGCTCGACGACGTGGGCTACGGCCGCAGCTCGTTCGAGGCGATTTCGGCGCTCGAGCCCGACATCGTGAAGATCGATCGCAGCGCGGTGCTGGGCCTGTCCGAGGACGCCGAGAAGCGACGCGTGCTGGGGCGGATGCTGAAGTGCCTGCAGGGGCTGAGCCCCGAGATCGTTACGGAAGGCGTGGAGACCGAGGCGGACGCGCGCGTGGTCATCGACATGGGCATCCCGCTGGCCCAGGGGTTCCTGTGGGGGCGTCCGGAACTGGTGGCCTTCCGATCGCGCGCACTCGCAGCGCCGGCAATGCGTGAGCACCGACGTCAAGGGCTGACGCCGGGCAGCGAGAAGACGAACGTGGCGCCCTGCCCCGGTGCGCTCTCCACGGTGATCTCCCCGCCGTGCCGCCGCAGAATCCGGCGCACCGTCGCGAGGCCGACGCCCGTCCCGGAAACTCACGCGACGGGTGAAACCGCTGGAACAGTTCGAACACTCCTGGCCGGCTCGGGCGCAAAGCCGGCGCCGTTGTCCGACACGAAGAACGCGCAGGTGCCCGGCGGGGCATCCGTCCGCCCGAACGCGATGCGGCCATCGTCACGCCGGCTCGTGAACTTCCAGGCGTTGTGCAGCAGGTTCTCGACCACGACGCAGGAGGCTGGCATCCCCGCTCGCCTGCAGGTCCGCCTCGACGGTCACGTCCACGACACGCGAGGGTGCTCCCGCCGCAGGTGCGCGACGACCGTCTGGGCGATGCCGGTCAGGTCCACCGGGGACGGCATGAGCGGCCTGGCCGGCGCGCGCCAGCCCGCTCAGTCCGTCGATGAGGGCGCCCATGTGCATCGTGGTGGCGCGGATGGCCGTCAACCAGTCGGCTACGTCTCCACCGGCCGCGATCTTGTCCGCGTAGTAAGTGATGTGCCGGAGCGGCGCCCGCAGATCGTGTGCAATCGAGGACGACAGGGCGTCCGATGGGGCCGTGCCGTCGAGGGAGCGCGCGAGGACGGCGCCTTCGGCCTGGCCAGACGCGTCGCGAGGTCCCGACGGGTGCTCTCGCTGTCGGCCAGTGCCGTGATGGCCGCGTCGCGTTCCTCCTCCGCCTGCCGCAGCCGCCGAATCTGCCCGTCCATCCAGTCCCCGTAGCGCTCGCGCTCGGCGGGATCCGGCGGCCAGAGATCGCGAGGCAGCCGCAGCGGATTCTCGTGCGCGTGGCCACCCGTGCACAGGCTGCCGTGCGTGAGCAGGCCATCTGGAGGGCCGCCGGGCCGGCCGTATCGGCGCAGTAGACGCAGATGCCCTCGAGCGGACGCTGGCTGATGAGCGTGTCGAGCAGGGCCTGGTATCGAGCAGCCGCTCGGCATTGCGGCGCTGCCGAGTTCCCACATGACGTCGCCCGTGGCGCTCAACTCCTCGAAGCCCGCGGCCAGGCATCGTCGATCAGGGCCTCGAGGAGCGCGATCATCCGCCGGGCTCGAACGGGGCATGGAGGTAAGGGCGGTCGGAGGTGAACACGAGCGCGCCGCGCTGCTGCTCGGCCCGCACGTCGACGCCCCGAGCCGCCAGCCCCTCGTCGACCAGCGCGACGGTGGCCGCGGTGCCCAGGACCAGGCATCGGCGGCGGCGGCGCAGCCCGTCCATCAGGAAGTCGGCGAGGACCGGCATCTGCGAGCGGAGATCGCCGTCGTAGACGAGCGCGGTGTGTCGAGAGGCTGCGGCTGGTGGCTCGACGCTTCGGATCTCCATCTCCACCTCCCGGCGGATGGTAGCACCCGCGCTCCTCCCGACTCAAGGCCGCTGGCTCACCGGCTCCCAAGCAGCGTCGCGGCCACCCGCGCGTAGACCGCCGCGCAGTCCACGAGCCGGTCCACGTGCACGAACTCCTTCGGCCCGTGGGAGATGGACAGGAGCCCGGGCCCGTACGCGTAGGCGGGCATCCCCCGGGCGGCGTAGAACCGCACCTCGAGCAGGCCGGGGCACAGCTCGAACCGGGGCGCACGTCCCGTGACGGCCCGGACGTGGGTGGCCAGCGCGCGTCCGAGCGGCTCGGTCTCGGCCGAGCCCGACGGCCGCCCCTCCTGGAAGATGTCCACGTCGAGCCGGATGCCGTCACGGCGCGCCTCATCGAACACCGCCAGGAGCGCCGCCCGCTCCGCCTCGAAGTCCTCCTCGGGATTCATGCGCCGATCCACCGTGAAGGTGCAGCGTCCCGGGACGACGTTGAAGTTCGAGCCGGCCTCCACGCGCCCGCCGATCAGCATGAGCGAGCGCCGCGCCGCCTCCGGGGTCACGCGGAAGCGCGTACGCCGCCGTCCGACGCGCCGCGCCAGCCGCTGCAGCCGGCCGACCACCTCGATGGCGTCCTCGAAGGCGTTCCGGCCCTGGTGCAGCAGGCCGACGTGTGCCTCGCGTCCGTGCACCGTCACCCGCACCGTGACCGCACCGCGGTTGGCGTTCCACACGACGCCGCTCGTCGGCTCTGGCGTCAGCATGCCGATGCCGTCCACGCCCAGCCGTCCCGTCGCCTCCAGGAACGCCGAGCCGCGGTGACCGCCCGTCTCCTCGTCGGGGACGAACACCAGGCCAATCCGGCCGTCGAGCGGCAGGCCGGAGTCCCGCACGGCCACCGCCGCGTACAGCATGGCCGCCAGCCCGCTCTTCATGTCGGCAGTGCCCCGGCCGACGAGCGTCTTCCCGCGGAGGACCGGCGTGCACTGGCCGGGCGTCGTGACCGGCACGACGTCGTAGTGGCCGGAGAAGTACAACGTCCGCGATCCGCGACCGACGTGGCTCAGCACGACCGCCGCGCCCGACCGATCGCGCGCCGCAAGATCCGGCGCGGCAAACGGCACGCGCTCCGCCGGCAGCCCCAGTGCCCGCAGCCGCGACTCGATGAGCCGCACGCACGCCGCATACTCACGCCCCGGCGGGTTCTCGGTCGGGACCGCCACCAGCTCGCGCGTGAAGGCCACGATCTCCGCGCGAAGCCGACGCACGCGGGAGTCAAGGGTCGTCAGGGCGTGGGGCGTGGGGCGTGGGGGTGCGGGCTTGGGGGCCTGAGGGCTTGGGGGCTTGATCGGCGCATTTCGATTTCTGCATTCTGAATTCTGAATTCTGCATTCTGAATTTCCGAGCTCCGCGTTGCCGCCATCGGAGTACGCCTCAACCGCCGCGCTGTCCACTCGCCACGCGCCACACCCTGGTGAAACAGGCCTGAATGCGTCCGTTCGAGACGATCGCCGGCGGTACGGTGCTTGCAGCCTCGTTCGGCAGGTCAATCGTGACCCCGGGAAGGAAGGTCCAAGTGAACCGCATCAGAACGGCCATTGTGACAGCACTCGTCGCCTCGTTCGTCGGCCTGCAGCCGGCGGCCGTCTTTGCCGAGCAGCACAATCGTCGGGATCGACGGGATCGCTATGAGGACCGGTGGGATCGCCGCGACGATCGGTGGGATCGCCGGGAGGACCGGCGTGACGCGCGCGCCGGCTACTGGGATCCCGCCCGCGACTACCGTCGCGACGACCGCCGCTACCGCGCGCGGCGCATGGGGCGCAACGACCGCATCTACCGCGGCTCGGACAACCGCTACTACTGCAAGCGTGACGATGGCACGACGGGCCTGGTGATTGGCGGCATCGCCGGCGGCGTCCTCGGCAACATCATCGCGCCCGGCGGATCGAAGACGCTCGGCACGATCATCGGCGCCGGCGCCGGCGCCCTCATCGGCAGAGCCATCGACGACGGCGACATCGTCTGCCGCTAGCGGCGGCAGCCACGGACATGCGACCGAGCGGCCGGCAGGAGCCGGCCGCTCGTCATGTACGGCCGCTGGTTCGCGGTGCTACGGCGCGTTGGTGGAACCCGGCGGGACGCGCGTCGTGAACTTGCAGCGCGTCAGCACGCCGGGCGTGATGACGACGTTCTGGAGCGTCACCACGGCAGGCCCCGTGACCGGAAGCGTGGTCGTCGGCACGCCGTAGCCGGCCGGGCGGCACTCCGCCGTCACGAGCTGCCAGCCCTCCGGCACGAGGTCGTTCAACAGGTAAGTGCCCGGCGGCATCGAGATGAACGGGAGCGACCCCCAGGCGCCGTCGCGCGTGAGATGCGGCGTCAGCGACCACTCGGAACGCCCGTCGCGCGCCGCGCCGGAGGCCAGGTTGACGGTGAACGTCCCGGTACCGTTGCCCGCTGGAACCGTGTGCTCGAGGCTCAGGAACCCGCTGCCGGGCGTCACGACACAGTCGAAGACGCTGCACACGTTGATCACGATCGGCTCCTCGCCGTCCGGCGGCAGGTCCAGGCTGGCCAGCGACACCGGCAGGTTCTGCACCAGCGCACCCGCGCGGACGGTCTGCCAGGCTTGCCAGCTGATGTCCCGGACGTAGGTGCGTGCATTGCAGGTGACGGCGCTCGTATCGTCGCAGGCGAAGACCGACGCGATCTTGAAGGGTTCGATCGGCTCGCCCTGCACCTCCGCGTACACGGCCCGGTCGATCATCCCGTTCCGGTTGGCGTCCAGCAGGATCGCGGCGCGGTCGTTCCCCTCGAACCAGGTCGAGTCCCAGCCGATGGTGAGGTCGAGCACGCGCGGCGAGAGGTCGCGCCGGAACTGGAACCGGTAGTAGAGCAGGTCCGAGTCCCCCGGCACATCGTCGAGCCCGCCATCGTCGGTGACGAGCGTGCCGGCAGCCTCGAGTTCCGTCATCGGTCCGACCAGGGCGCCTGGCCCCAGGCCGAGGGCGGCGATGCGATGCGTGGACGAGGGCGCGTCGATGTCGAGCGCGAAGGGCGCGCTGATGCGGCCGAGGTCGTCGGCGGCGACGATGCCGCTGCCGTCCAGCAGGCCGCCCCCCTCGATCACCACCATGACGTTCCCGCCGGGCGTGAACCCCTGACCGGTCAGGAGCCCGATGTCACCCGGATTGCGCGCGCGATGGTCCGTGGTGATGGCTGCGGCGCGGTTGAACTCGGCGGGAATCGCCGTTCCGCTCGCCGCCGTCGCCCGGACGATGAAGTTGACGCCCACGCCCTCCGGCATCGTCCAGTCCACCAGCACACGTCCCGCATCGTCGGCAGCAACCGTGGTCGGGCCCGCCACGACGTTGAAGTCCGGGAAGGTCGCACCGTGGATGGAGATGGTCACGGGGTCGCCTGGCGCGAAACCCATGGCGGCGACGTGAACGGTGGCGGACACCGCGTACTCGGGCGCGTCGGTCACGACGGTCGGCCGGATACCCTGCGCCGACAGCCGGGCGGACGTTGCGCCTCCGACCACAAGTCCGACGCATGCCATCACGGCACACCACTGCACTGCACCAGGGATCAGGGAAAGCGGGCCGCGCATGACACCTCCAATCGGGGGCTTCAGTATAGATGAGGCTGATGCCCCGATCCGGGTCCCGGCTCAGGGCGCGGCGCCCCCCGCGGCCTACGTGCGGAGGCGACGTATCCAGCCGTCGATCGCCGAGCCGGCCGTCGCGGCGCATCGCCCGGCCTCGTCGCCGTACAGATACAGGGCCATCGACACCGGCGCGGTCGCGCCACTCCCGACGCCGACCAGCCGCGCGCCCTGACACGGGGCGTCGAGATGGACGACGGCATGCCGCTGGCGCGGCGTCTGGCTCAGGTACTCCAGGACACCGGACAGGCCGCTGCCGTCCGGCGGCGTCCAGCGGTCACCGGCGTGAGAGGGCACGCCGCCCAGGGCGTGGACGGCGGCCTGCCACGCGCGGCCCGTGTCCATGGCCGTGGACTCGAACGCGGACACCAGCGTCGCCGGCTGCCCGGCGGCGTGCGTGAGGTACACGCGGAGGACGTCGAAGAACGCCGCCCAGCCGGACTCGAAGCCTTCGAGCTGGTCGTCCCAGTCGTCGGTCGAGGCAAACAGCGAGTGCACCATCCGCACCACGCATCGCCCGCCCCGCCGGGCGGTGACGGTGATCTCGGTGGCGACCGGCGGCGCGCCCTCCATCCAGTCGCGTTCCTCGTACGCGAACCGGTGCGGAGGATCCCAGCCGGTCACCACGCCGGAAGATTCGCCCGCCGCGCCGAAGTCGAACGTGATCGCCCCACCGACGCACCCGTCAACGGTGGCACGCGTGAACCACGCTTCGTAGCCGGGCCCGGTCGCCAGCGCCTCCCACACCTGTTCGGGCGTGCCGGGCACGACGAGCGCCATCTCCACCCGGCGCCTGCCACGATCATCCTGTTGAATCGGCACGGGTCGTTCCTCCTGTGGCGCCGTCCTCCGGCGCGGGTGCCGGATACGCGGCAAGGACCAGCCGATGGACGCGGCCCTTCGGTGCGTCGGCGTCGTGGTAGCGGGCCGCCAGTTGCGCCACTGCGTCGGCCAGCTCGCGCGCGAATGCCGCGCGCTCCGTCGGGTTCCGGAAGCGAATCTCGGTATCGATGGACAGCGTCGCCAGGCGGGCGTTGGCGCGCACGGCGGCGTGCCACAGGCGGCCGGCCTCGCGCAGGGTGCGCGACGCCAGCGCAATGAGGTAGCTGACCGAGGCGCGGTCGCGGGTGCGGGCCGGGTCGGCTTCGACGGGCCCGAGCGCGGCCGGCGACACGACGATGCGCCGCGGCGCTCGCCACCATCAGGCGCTCACGCAGGCCGCCCCACAGCCGTTCGGAGGCCGGCCCGACGAGGCCGTGCCCCTCGAGCAGCCGGAGGTGGTAGTTGATCTGCTGACGCGGCAGGCCCACCCGTCGTGCCAGTTCGGCCGCCGACGCGGGGGCGGACAACTCGGCCAGGAGCCGTGCCTTGACCGGTTCCAGCACGGCCGCCGCGCCGGCGGGATCGTCCACGACGGCGACGTCGAGCATCGGGTCACGGTAGCTTTGACAAAATTATTTGTCAATACCGGCAGATTGGACCGCGGCCCTACGGCTCTGCCCAATCCTCCGAGTCGCCGGTATAGTGCCAACTCTCGGACACGACCGAGTTGCCGGTTACCCCGCACCCGGCGCCGACGTCCGACCGGAGCTCCATCATGCGCAGACCCCTCACTCTCATCGCCCTCCCGCTCGTGGGCCTCGCCCTCGCCTCGGTCACGATCGCGGCGCAAGGCGGTGCGCCGCCGCGCGCCAACCCCGTGATTCGCCTCCTGAACGAGGACAAGCCCGCCTTCTCCATCTGGGCCAACTACATCGGGGTGGGCAACGACTACCACGCGGCGGTCACGCTGCAGAACAACAAGAACTTCGACTTCATCCTCTACGACCTCGAGCACGACCCGCTCGACGTGGACGGACTGAGCCGCTTCCTGCGCGCGCTGCTGGACCCGGCGGAGATCGCCCGCGGCGGGGTCAGCGTGGTCAAGCCCGTGATCGTGCGCATCCCGCCCAACGGACGCGAGATCCGGCAGAACCAGTGGATGGTGAAGCAGATTCTCGACACCGGCGTCGCGGGGCTGATGTTCCTGCACATCGAGACGGCCGCGCAGGCGCTCGACGCCATCACCGCGGTGCGCTATCCGCAGCCGCCGGGCGCGCCGCACCTCGAGCCCGAGGGCCAGCGCGGCGTCAGCAACTCGATCGCCGCCCGCTACTGGGGCATGACGACGCGGGAGTACGAGCGGCGGTCGGACGTGTGGGGGCTCTCGCCGGAGGCGGACCTCCTGATCATCCTGATCATCGAGAACAAGCTGGGCGTCGAGAACGTGCGCGACATCGCGCGGACGCTCACCAGCCACGGCATCAAGGCCATCCTGTGGGCGGGCGGCGGCGACATGAGCCTGTCGTACGGCCACGACGAGGCGCGGACGGCTGCCGGCCTGGATGCGGTGATCGCGGCCGGCCGCGAGTTCGGACTGCCGGTCGGCATCAACGGCACGCGCGACTTCAAGCAGCGCTACGACCAGGGCGTGCGGGTCTTCTTCGACCTCGGCCCCTCGTTTGCCGCGTCGGGCCCGAGCGTGACGGCGGCCGAGCGCAAGGCGGTGGGGCGATGAGGGCGATCGTCGCGCTCGTCACGCTGCTCGCCATCCCGATCACCGCGGCGGCGCAGGGCGCCACCGCCCGGCCGGCCCCCGGATCGCCGACCGCGGATCAGCTCCCCGTCTACGAGGTCGATCCGACGTGGCCGCCCACGCTGCCCCACGACTGGATCCTGGGCGACATCCGGGGCCTCTTCGTCGACGAGCGCGATCACCTGTGGGTCATTCACATGCCGTCGAGCCTCACGCCGCAGGAGATCGGCGCGGCGGTGACGCCGCCGATCGCCGACTGCTGCAAGCCGGCGCCGCCGGTGCTGGAACTGGACGCCGACGGCCAGGTGGTGCAGGCCTGGGGCGGCCCGGGCACCGGCTACACGTGGTTCGACCAGGAGCACGGCATCTACATCGACCACAACGGCTTCGTGTGGATGGGCACCAGCAACGGCATGCACGTGATGAAGTTCACGCAGGACGGCACACACGTGCTGACGATTGGCGAGCCCGGCGTGAACAAGGGCAGCAACGATCCCGATCACCTGGGCGGCCCCGCCAACTTCTACGTCGAGCCGAAGACCAACGAGATCTTCATCGCCGACGGCTACATCAACAAGCGCGTCGTGGTCTACGACGCTGCGACCGGCGCCTACAAGCGGCACTGGGGCGCGTACGGCAAGCGGCCCGACGACACGCAGAAGTACCGGTATCCCGTGGACCCGGCCAACCCGCCGCAGCAGTACTCCACCCTCCACGGGCTCGTCGGATCCAAGGACGGGCTCATCTACGTCTCCGATCGCCGCGGCAACCGGATCCAGGTGTTCCGCCAGGACGGGACGTTCCTGATGGAGCGGTTCGTCCGCCCCGAGACGGGCGGTTCCGGCACCGGCTTCAGCCTGCAGTTCTCGCGCGATCCGGGGCAGACGCTCCTCTACCTGGTGGACGGCACCAACGAACGCGTGTGGGTGCTGCGTCGCAGCGACCTGGCGATCCTCGATCGGTTCGGCAGGCCGGGCCGGCAGGCGGGCCAGTTCATCCGCGCCCACATGCTGGCCATCGATTCGCAGAACCGTCTGTACATCGGTGAGGCCGGCAACGGCCGGCGCATCCAGCGCTGGATCCTGAAGGGCACCCGGCCGGCGTCGAGCGTGACGCCGCCGGGCCAATAGCAGAAGAACGCGCGCGAGTAGGTATGCTGTGGCGTGCGGCGGGGCCACGGACGAGGTGGCGCCCGCCGTTCACCGTCAACGTGGCGGCCAGGTGCGTGTGCCGCCGATCATCGAACCCATCCCAGGAGGTGCCATGCCGACGCGACTGTTGATCCCCACCCTTGGCGCGTGCGCCGTGCTCACCCTGGCCGCGTGCGGCGGCCCGGGCGGCGAGTCCACGGCCCCGTCGACCACCGCGGCCCCGGCGGCGCCGATGGCGTCGGGCAATCCCATCACGGGCGAGGGCTTCCCCAACCCGACCCCGAACGTGACCCGCAACTGGGGTCAGCTTCCCGAAGGCCGCCAGTGGGGCTCGACGGCCGGCATCGACATCGACCCGAAGGACGGCAACGTCTGGGCATATGAACGCTGCGGCGCCGGCAACTTCGGCGCGGGCGCGCCGGTCACCTGCGACACCAACGAGGTCGATCCGATCTTCAAGTTCGATCGCAACACCGGCGCCGTCCTCGCCAACTTCGGCAAGGGCGTCATGGTGACGCCGCACGGCATCTCCGTTGACGCGGACGGCAACGTGTGGGTGGCGGACTTCGCCGGCAACCAGGCCGGCACCAAGGGCCACCAGGTGCACAAGTTCAGCCCGACCGGCGAGAAGCTCATGAGCCTGGGCACGGCCGGCAAGCCCGGTAACGCCGATGGCCAGTTCAACCAGCCCAACGACGTCGTCGTCGGCCCCGACGGCAGCATCTACGTGGCCGACGGCCACGACGCGCAGGGCATGACCACGCCGGCCGCCGTCGCCGAAGGCCTCAAGCGCGGCGCGACCTCACGCATCAGCAAGTTCACGGCCGACGGCACGTTCGTCAAGTCGTGGGGGCAGATCGGCGTGCGCCACGGCGAGTTCCGGACGCCGCACGCGCTGGTCTTCGATGCGCAGGGACGCCTGTGGTGGCCGATCGCGGCAACCACCGCATCGAGATCTTCGACCAGGACGGCAACTACGGAGTCGCGCTATCTCTACGGCCGCATCAGCGGCCTGTTCATCAAGGGCGACACGGTGTACGCCATCGACTCCGAGTCCAGCCCCTTCAGCCACCCCAACTGGCGCGACGGCGTCCGCATCGGGCCGCTCAACGAGGATCGCATCACGGCCTTCATCCCGCCCTTCGAGCGCGAGGACCGCGTCTACCAGGGCACGGCGGGAGAGGGCGTGGCGGTCGATGCCGACGGCAACGTCTACGCCGCCGAAGGCCCGAACTCGCTCAGCCAGGCGGGTGGGGCGTTCACGCTACTCGGTGAAATAGGCTCGTTGACCGCGCGGGTGCGGCGGCGGCCGTACCCGCGTGTTCCATCCTTCCCCCTTCCCCACCCGCGCCGCTCAGGCGCCCGCCCCTCCCAGCACGACATGCCGCACGTTCGCGAACCCGCGCGCGAGCTCGGCGCGCACGTCGGGGTGCGCGATCCCGATCAGCGCCTCGGCGCGCCGCCTGGAGGCTCAACCCGAAAAGGTTCACCGCGCCATGTTCGGTGACGACCCAGTGCACGTGCCCGCGCGTGGTGACCACGCCGGCCCCGGGCTTCAGTGCGCTCACGATGCGCGAGGAACGGCCGCCGGCGGCCGTGGACGGCAGGGCGATGATCGGCTTGCCGCCCGCTGACAGGGCGGCGCCGCGGATGAAGTCCATCTGCCCGCCGATGCCCGAGTAGATGCGGAAGCCGATCGAGTCGGCCACCACCTGGCCGGACAGGTCGATCTCCAGGGCGGAGTTGATCGCCACGACCCGGTCGTTCTTGCGGATGAGCGACGTGTCGTTGGTGCGATCGCAGGGGTGGAACTCGACGAGCGCGTTGTCGTCCACGAACCGGTGCAGCCGCTCGCTGCCGACGACGAAGCTGGTGACGATGCGGCCCTGGTGGACCTTCTTGCGCCGGTTGGTGATGACGCCGCCCTCGACGAGGTCGAGGATGCCGTCCGAGAACATCTCGGTGTGGACGCCCAGGTCGTGCTTGTCGCCGAGCCGCCGGAGGACGGCGTCGGGAATCGCGCCGATCCCCATCTGGAGGGTGGCGCCGTCCTCGACCAGCCGCGCCACCTGCGCGCCGATGGCGTCATCGACCGCGGACGGCGGCGCCGGCGGGTGCTCGACGAGCGGACGGTCGGTGTGCACGCACGCGTCGAGGCGCGCGTACGGGACGAGCGTGTTGCCCAGCGTCCGGGGCATGCGGGCGTTGATCTCCGCAATCACGATCGTCGCCGACAGCGACGCGGCCAGCGCCGCGTCCACGGACGTCCCCAGCGAGCAGAACCCATGCGCGTCAGGCGGTGACAGCTGCAGGAACGCGACGTCCAGCGGCACCCGTCCGGTGAGGAACAGCGACGGGATGTCGGACAGGAACACCGGCATGAAGTCGGCCAGCCCGTCCGCGATGGCCGCGCGCACCGGGGCGCCGGTGAACATCGAGATTGAGTGGAACCGCTCGTGATGGGGCGGCTCGACGAACGGCGCCGGGCCGCTGGTGTGCAGGTGATACAGCTCGACGTCCGTCAGGTCGGCGCGCCGCACGAGCGCCTCGAGCAGCGGTGTCGGCGTGGCCGCCGCGCCGTGCACGAAGATCCGCATGCCGCTGCGGACGAGGGACACCGCTTCGTCGGCGGAGGAGGCGACGCGGGGACGGGCCGCCGATGGCGATGACTGAGCCATGGGCCACAGATGATGGCACAGGCCGACGATGGCGGAGGCCGCAGATGACGCGGGATCCAGAGGCCGCAGATGAGAGGATGAGGCAGACTCAGGCCCCGGCCCCAGCTCCCAGGCCCCAAGCCCCAAGCCCCAAGCCCGCAGGTCCACAAGCCCGCAGGCCTCCACAGGCCGCAGATGACGCAGCGGAAAGCCGGGGGACTCGGCGCGCGTCTGAGCATCGTGCTCCTCCACTCGATTCGAGGCTGGCTGCGGACGCCGCTGATTGCCCTGACGGCGGCGCTCAGTCTCGGGCTCGGCATCGGCGCGACGACCACCTTCTTCAGCGTCCTCGACCACTTCATCCTGCGGCCGCTGGCCGTATCGTCGCCGCATGATCTGGTGGCGGTCGGGACCGCGTCCGATCCGCTGGGCCGCTTCCCGTTCCCCGTGTGGAACGCCATCCGCGATCGGTCCGACCTCTACGCCGGCGCGTACGCGTGGGCAACGACGGCCGTGAACATCGCGCCGCGGGGCGAGGTGGACTCCGTGAATGTCGCCCTGGCCTCCGGTGGGGTGTTCCGGACACTCGGCGTGTCCGCGGCGCTCGGACGCGTCTTCGACGAACGGGACGACGCGCGGGAGGGTGGACCGGACGGACTGGTCGCCGTCATCAGTCATCGCTGGTGGCAGCAGCGGTTCCGGTCGGACCCTGCCGTCGTCGGGCAGACGATCAGCGTCGAAGGCACGCCGTTCACCATCGTGGGTGTTGCGCCAGACTCGCTCCCGGGCCTGCGCTCGGGCACGGCGTTCGATCTGATGCTCCCGCTCGGCACCGAGCCGCACCTGCGTGCGTTCAGTCTGGTCGAAAGCGGCCGCATGCCGTTCCTGACGATCGTCATGCGCCTCGCACCCGGCGTCGGCGCCGCCGCGGCGGCTGAGGCGCTGCGAGCCGATCAGCCGCGGATCCGGGCGGCCGCGCGCGACGCCCTTCTGCGGCCGGAGGACCGCGACGGCGTCCTGCCACAGCCCTTGACCCTGACGCCGGCGCCCGACGGCGGCGCGGGGCTGGTCGCCTACTACGCGAGGACGGTGACGACGCTCTTCGGGCTCTCCATCCTGGTGTTGGCCGCGTGCTGCGGCAATGTTGCCGCCGTGATCCTGGCCCATGGCGCCACGCGTCACCAGGAGTTGAGCGTGCGTGCCGCGCTCGGCGCGTCCCGCTGGCGCACCGCCGGGCACCTGCTGGCGGACAGCGCGGTGCTCGCCGTGACCGGCGCTGTCCTGGGGCTGTTCCTCGCCGTCTGGAGCGGACCCTGGGTGGTCGGTCAGTGGAACGCCGCGCGGTTCGACACCGCGGTCGCCGTGACCACGAACTGGAAGACCTGGGCGCTGGCTGCCGCTACCGCCGTCGCGTGCAGCCTGCTCTGCGGAGGCGCGGCCGCGTGGCGGGCCGCGCGCGTCGGCGGCGTCGACGCCCTGACGCGTCGCACGCACACAGGCGCCCCCGTGACGCACCAGGTGATCGCGGCGGCACAACTCGCCTTCTCCGTCGTGGTCGTCGTGGCCGGAGCGCTGCTGATGCGCAACTACGTCGCGATTACCCTCGCTCCCGCACTGGGTCAGGTGCAGGACGTCGTCGCGATCGAGCTGCGCGTGTCCGGCATCGTTCCCCCCGCCGGCGTGGACGAGGACACGGCGGACCGGGTGCGGCGCGAGGTGGCGGCAGCGGTGCCCGGCGCAGTGACGTCGATCTCGACGAGTGTTCCCTTTGCGTCCGGCGTGTATTTCTGGGGCGTCGACGGCGCGGGCGGGGCGTCGTCCCCCGCACGCGACCGGATGGCGGTCGTGGATTCGGTCACCCCCGCTCACTTCGACGTGCTGGCCGTTCCCCTTGTGTCCGGCCGCCGCCTGGGTGGCCAAGACGCGGCGGGCGCACCCCCTGTCGCCGTCGTGAACCGGACCTTCGCCACGCGGTTCCTCGATGGCGACCTCCGGCTTCCTCGCTTCGTCCGATTCGATGGCGGCGACCGGGAACACGAGCTCAGCGTGGTGGGTATCGTGGAAGACCTGCCCTACGAGAACGTCACCAGCGCCACCGATGCCGTCGTGTACCTCCCGCGCCGGCAGCACGTGATCGACGGCAGCCCGGTCTTCGTGGTCGTCCGGCCGCGCGCGGGTACGACGGTGCCCGCCGACGCCGTCCGCCGGGCCCTGGCGAGCGCCGCGCCGGAGCTGTCCTACCGGCTCGCCGTCCTCCCCGCATCGGCACGCGCGCAGTTCGCACGCGAGCGCATGCTCGCCGTCGTCGCCGCGGGCTTTGCGGGCATCGGCATCCTCATGGGCGGCCTCGGACTGTTCGGCGTCATGAGCCACGGCGTGACGATGCGCCAGCGCGAGATCGGCGTGCGGCTGGCGCTGGGGGCCCTGCCGCGTCAGGTGACCACGCTGGTCCTCCGCACCGCCGCGATTGTCGTCGTTGCGGGCGCGAGCGCTGGCGTGGTGCTGGCCTGGTGGGCGGCCAACCTCTTGCGATCGCTGCTGGTAGCCGTTGACGTGCACGACATCGGCACGTTCGCGTCTGCGGCGCTCGCGCTTGCCACCACCGCGCTCGTGGCGGCGTGGTGGCCCGCGCGGCGTGCGTCGCGCGTGGACCCCGGCATCGTGCTCAGAGCCGGGTGATCCGCCGCGGTTCGGGTCATGATGGGGCGTGGCAGCACCACGGCTGATCGTCGTCATGGGCGTGTCGGGCAGCGGCAAGACGACGCTCGCGCGTGTCCTGGCTGAACGGCTCGGCTGGCGCATGGTGGACGCCGACGACTTCCACAGCGCCGAGGCCGTGGCGCGGATGCACCGGGGAGAGCCGCTCACCGACGCGATGCGCGAGCCGTGGATGCGGCGGCTGCTGGACCAGCTGGCGGTCTACGCGGCAGCCGGACACGACTGCGTGCTGGCGTGGTCCGGCCTGCGGCGCGCTCACCGCGACCGCGTGCGTGCGCTGCCCATGGAGGTCCGGCTGGTCCTGCTGCACGCCGATGCCGCCGTCCTGCTCGAGCGGTTGGCCGCGCGCGGAGATCACTTCATGCCGCCGTCGCTGCTGCAGAGCCAGCTCGACGCCTTCGAGCCGGTCGGCGCCGACGAGCACGTGCACGTGCTGGACGCCACAAGCCCGCCAGACGTGCTGGGCGATGCGGTGATCCGATCCATCGACGCGCACGCGTAGCCGCACGCTATAGTGAAGACCGGCGTCGATGAGCGGAGCGACACACACCACGGATCTGCGCACCGGGCGTACGGTCTGGCAGTCGCACCGGCCGCGCCTCCCCGGCTCGTCGCGTCTCGGCCGATCGATCCGCACCGATGTCCTCGTCGTGGGCGCCGGTATCAGCGGCGCGCTGGCCGCGGAAGCCCTCACCGCAGATGGCTTCGATGTCGTCATCGTCGATCGGCGCCGCCCGGTGGCCGGCTCCACGATGGCGTCCACCGCACTGCTGCAGTACGAGATCGACATCCCGCTGACGCACCTGGCCCGGCAGGTGGGGCTTCACCGCGCGCAGCGGATCTGGCGCCGGTCGCGACTCGCGCTCGAGGGCCTGCGCGCACGCACGCGCGAACTGGGCATCGACGCCGCGCTCGAGGAACGCGACTCGCTGTACCTGGACGGCAACGTGCTTCCGCCGCGTCAGCTCGAACGCGAAGCCACTGCCAGGCGCCTCGCCGGATTCGAGGTCGCCTTCCTGTCCGCGGCCGAGGTGCGGGCGCGATTCGGCTTTCGCGGCCGCTCGGCCATCCTGGGGTTCGACAACCTGGTGGGCGACCCCGTTCGTCTCGCGGCGGGATACCTGCGGGCGGCGGTGGGACGCGGGGCGCGGCTGTACTCCCTGTCGAGGTGACGGCCGTCGAACCGTCGAGGCGAGGCGTGCGCGCGGTCACCGGCGGGGACACACGATCCGCTGCCACGCCCTGGTGTTCGCCACGGGCTACGAACTGGCGAAGGGCGTGCCTCACCGGGGCCACCGGATCACCTCCACGTGGGCCATGGCGACGCGTCCGCAACCGCGACGGCTGTGGCCGGAGGCGTGCATGGTGTGGGAAGCCGCCAATCCCTACCTGTACCTCCGGACGACCCCCGACGGCCGCATCATCTGCGGCGGGGAGGACGAGGACCTCGCCGACACCGACGCGCGGGACGGCCGCCTCCCGGCCAAGGTGCGTGTGCTGGAGCGCAAGCTCCGCGCCTTGTGGCCGGCCTGCGACCCGGACGCCGATTTCGCCTGGTGCGGCACCTTCGGCGCGTCTACGACGGGGACGCCGTCGATTGGTCCGGTGCCGGGGATGCCCGGCTGCTATGCGGTGCTGGGCTACGGCGGCAACGGCATCACCTTCTCGGCCATGGCCGCCGGCCTCCTGCGCGCGCAGATTGCCGGGCGCCGCGACGCCGACGCCGACCTGTTCTCGTTCCGACGCCGCCGCTGAGCCGCGCCAGCGGCTCTCGGGGCGCGTGCGCTCCGCAGACGCGCGCAGCCACGGGCAGCCCGGCCCGCGTGACACGCGCTCGACGCCCGGGCCCTCAAGTTCCGGCCAGGGTTGCCGATTCCTCCGGCGATGGACGTTGCCGCTCTCGCCCAGTCGCTCAAGCGCGACGAGTTCGAAACCGAGCGCGCCGTGCTCGTCCTGCGAAAGCAGCGCGACACGCAGCAGGCACAGGCCCAGGCGCTCATCCAGCTCGTCGAGCAGGCCTCGCCCGATGGCAAGGGACGCCTGATCAACGTGCGCGCCTGATCCGCCGGCGGGCACCGGCCCGCGGTCTCGCATACGATGGCGCCAGAGGTTCCCATGACCCTGGCCTTCATCGGACACGGACACGTCGGAGCGGCGCTGGCCGACGGGCTGCAGCGCGCCGGACACACGGTCACCATTGCCGCGCGCGACCCGGGCTCGGACAGCATCCGGGCGCTGCAGGCACGCAATCCCAACATCGCCGTCACGCCCGTCGCGGAGGCGGTCGCGTCCGCCGACGTGGTGTTCCTCGCCACGCCATTTGCCGCCAACCAGACGGCCGTTCCCCCGCTCGCAGGCGCGCTGTCGGGCAAGGTGCTGGTGGACTGCACCAACCCGGTCGGACCGGGCCTGACCCACGGGCTCGGGAGCGCGGAGTCGGGCTCGCAGCAGGTGCAGGCGCTGGCCCCCGGCGCGCACGTCGTCAAGGCGTTCTCGATCTACGGCTACGAGAACTTCGAGGACAACCGGTTCCCCGGCGCCGCCGCTACGCCCGCGATGTTCTACTGCGGCGCGGACGCGGGCGCCAAGGGCATCGTGGCAAGCCTGATTGCCGATCTCGGCTGGGAGCCCTTCGACGCCGGCGGCTTGGAGCAGGCCTCTGCACCTGGAGCACATGACCCTGCTCTGGATCCGGGCCGCATGCACCACGGGCCGATCGCCCCACCTGGCCTGGCCGTCCTCCAGAAGTGAGCGGGCGATGACTCTCCTCCTTCCTGCGATGCTGGTCGGCGTGGTGGCCGGCATGCGAACCATGACGGCGCCCGCCGCCGTGAGCTGGGCCGCGTCGCTCGGCCGGCTGGCGCTCGGCCCCTCCGCCCTCCGCTACCTCGCCCACCCGGCCGCACATGGATCCTCACCGTGCTCGCGCTCGGCGAGTTCGTCGGCGACCAGCTGCCCACCACACCCAGCCGCACCGTTCCCGTGCAGTTCGGCGCACGCCTCGTGTCGGGCGCCCTCTGCGGTCTCGCCATCGGCGTGTCGGGCGGCGCACCGATGGCGGCGCCGCCGCCGGCGTCCTCGGCGCCATCGTCGGCACGCTCGGTGGACGCTGGTGCCGCGGCCGCCTGCGGAAGCGTTCGGACGCGATCGGCCGGCAGGGTTCCTCGAAGACGCCGTCGCCATCCTGCTGGCGGCGTCGACACTCACGCAACTGGTGTAGGAAGACCAACCCACCGGCCGGACTGCCGGGGGCGGCGTCTGAACGACGTTGCCACCGGCGGATGGGGCCGGCGGGCTCGCGCGCGCGAGGCGCGGCGAGACGGCACGCGCGGGAGACCCCTATGTCGACCAGCCCGATCCCGTCCTGCTCGCGGCCGCCCTGGCGCGCAGCTCACCAGCCAGACCCCATCCGACGCCCGCAGCAACCAGTTCGAGGACCCGAAGGGCACCAGCTGGCGCGTCTTTGCCGTGGACAGCCAGCCGGCTCACCCGCTGTCCATCGTCGAAGTCGCCGAGGTCCGGCAGCACAACCCGCCCAGCCTGTGGGCGGTGTCGGTCTCGAATCGCGCGGGGCTGCCCGTGGAGTCGCTGACGTTGTCGGCAGCGGTCGTCGATACGACCGGCGC
Organism: Vicinamibacterales bacterium; assembly: GCA_041394685.1. Classification (GTDB taxonomy): domain Bacteria; phylum Acidobacteriota; class Vicinamibacteria; order Vicinamibacterales; family UBA2999; genus VFZN01. The sequence goes on along the minus strand of JAWKHU010000032.1, from coordinate 227,860 downwards.
CATCAAGGCCGTGCAGCCGCTGCCGCCCATCCGGAACCTCAAGCCGCAGCAGATGCAGCGGCGCCAGGTCCGGATCACCTGCACCGTCATCGCGCCGACCGATCGCGTGGTCTTCTACGTGAGCCGCGTGGAGCGCGACACCGGCGCCTGGACGCCGACGACGCCACCGTGGCCGCGTCAATCAAGGCCGCGGCCGCGCGCATGCCGGTGTCGTGAGGGGCGTGGGCCTGGGGCGTGGGGCGGGCTTGGGGGCTTGGGGGCTTGCGGACTTGTGGGCTTGCGGACTTGGGGCGTGGGGCCTGGGGCCTGGGGCAGGCGGCGGGCTTGGGCCTGCGGACTTGTGGACCTGCGGACTTGGGGCTTTGGGTTTGCGTCACCCGTCATCTGCGGCCTCTGCGTCATCTGCGGCCCGTGGAGGCTTGCGGACTTGTGGGCCTGCGGACTTGGGACCTGGGGCCTGGGTCTGCGTCATCCCCTCATCTGCGGCCTCTGCGTCATCTGCGGCCCTTATCTGCGGCCCGTGTCTGCGGTGTCGAGCAGCGCCCGCACCTCGTCAACGAGGACCTGCGGGTCGAAGGGCTTCGGCAGCACGCGCGTGCGTCGGGCGTCGAGCCCGGCCCGGGAGAGGGCTTCGGGCTGGCCGGAGATCATCAGCGCGGGGAGCGCCGGGCGATCCTGGCGGAGGCGGGCCACCAGGTCCCAGCCGCTGACCTCGCGCAGGTTGACGTCGCTCACGATCAGGTCGAGGTGATCGGCCGTCATGGCGGCCACGTCCACAGCCGCCGCAACATCCACGACCCGCACCAGGCATCCCTGCCGTTGCAGCACGTGGCCAATCAGCTGCGCGACCGCACGATTGTCGTCCACCACCAGCACCGTCCGCGAGCCGAGCGGACCGAGGCGTGCGCGGGCGGGCAGAGCGGCATCGGCGGGAGCCGCCGCCACCGGGAACCGCAGCTCGAACCACGTGCCGCGGTCAACCTCGCTGCCCACGGCAATGGCGCCGCTCGCGTCATCGACGATGGTCTTGACGGCCGACAGGCCCAGGCCGGTGCCGCCGGAGGCGCTCTTGGTGGTGAAGAGGGGCGTGAAGATATGCGGCAGCACCGACGCGCTCATCCCGCGGCCCGTATCGCGGAGACGCAGCACGGCGTCGAACGTGTCCCGCCCGCCGGCCGCGTCCTCCCGGCGCAGGTCCACCGTGAAGCGTCCGCCTCCGGTCATGGCATCACGGGCGTTGGCGGCAAGGTTCAGCAGCACGCGCTGCGCCTGCGCCGTATCCAGACGGATCCACACCGCATCGTCGGGAGCGGTCACGGCCAGGGTGACGGACGCGCCGAGCAGCCGGCGCATCAGCGGCGCGGTCTCACGAAGGACCTGGCAGAGATCGACCGTGCGTGCGGGTGACACGGGTGCCTTGGCAAACGCCAGGAGCTGCCGGACCAGATCGCCGGAGGAGATGCCGGCGCGGTGCACGGCCTCCAGCATCGGCCGCTGCGGATCGTCGTGCGGCAGTTCGGCCAGCAGCGTGCCGGCGCCGCCCACGATCACGGTCGCGAAGTTGCCGAAGTCGTGGGCCACGGCACTCGCCAGCCGTCCGACCAGCTCCATGCGGCGCGAGGCCTCCAGCTCGGTTTGGAGCCGCTTGCGCTCCCGGATCTCGAGGAGCCGGCCGACAAACCCGGCGAAGGCCGCCGCCGCGCATTGCTCCACCACGTTCCACTGCCGCGGCGCATCGACGCTCTCGAGGCACATCATGCCCACCACCTGCCCGCCAGCCCGAATCGGTGCGTCGAGCATGGACACGATGCGCAGCGGATGGAGGTAGTCCACGCCGAACTCGCTGGTGCGCGGGTCCTGCACGGCATCCGGCGCCGCGACGAAGGTGGCGCGCTGCGCGGCGTCGAGATAGGGCTGGCTGAGCGCGAGCCGGCCGCCCGTCGAGTGTGCCCGCTGCGAGCGCGTGAAGAGCGCCTCGCACTCCAGTTCGCTGGCGCGTGCGTCGATCCGCCAGACGCTGACGCGCTCCACGCGCGCTGTATCGGCCATGATCTCGAGTCCCGCGCGCAGGGCGGCCTCCCAGTCGTCGGTGTGCAATTCACCGAGCCGCAGGTGGGCCTGCTGATAGCGCACGACTTCCTGCAGGATCCGCCGGTGCTCCTCGGGCGACTGCGGGCGGTCGAAGCCCAGCGACAGGACGCTCCGGACCGACCGCGCAACTTGTGCCGAGCCGTCTTCGGCACTCCACCGGCCCGCACCGCCCCAGCGGAACACCACGGGCACGTCCGGCCGGGTCCGCTGAATCTCGTCCAGCTCCTCGGCGGCGCCGTCCCAGGGCAGCGGCAGGTCGGCCACGATGAAGGACGCCGTCGAGCCCATGGCCGCCCGCAGCGCCTCACCGTCCGACACGGTTGACAGCGACACGGCAAGCCCGTCTTCCTCGAGCTGCAGGGTCAGGAGATAGGTCTCCTCCGGAGATGCGGACAGGTGAATGGCAGACCGGACGGGGCCGCCGGGCTGGGCGGCCGTTGACGCGAAAGGGGTGTCCACGGGGTGTCCTCGGACGGCTATTGTCACACTCCGCGACCGGCCGTCACGGGACGAGGCCCGCGTTTGCACAGCGAATTCGTTCAGCCTCCTGGCAGTCTCAGGAGCGGAGTGCCTGGGACACGACCCGTCATTCGATATCATCCGGGGCACCATGCGACGCCGGACGCTGCGCTTCGCACCCGCCCGCGTGACCTCGACACGCCGGTCCGACGGCGTCGTCTTCCTGCGCGCCGAGGAGCCCCTCGGACCGCACGCCCGCTCAGTCGGCGACTGGCTCGCGCACTGGGCGGCAGAGGCGCCCGATCGCGTCTTCCTGGCCGATCGGAGGGGCGACGACTGGCGGCGATGCACCTACGCAGATGCGTTCGAGCAGGCACGCCGCGCGGGACAGGCGTTGCTCGACCGCGGGCTCTCGCCGGAGCGCCCGCTGGCGATCCTGAGCGACAACAGCATCGAGCACGCACTGGTGTCGCTCGGTGCGCTCCTGGCCGGTGTGCCCGTCGCGCCGATCTCGCCCGCGTACTCGCTGCTCTCCTCCGATCACGGCAAGCTGAAGGCCATTGCCGCGCTGCTGTCGCCGGGACTCGCCTTCGGGCTGGATGACGGCGCGAAGTACGCACCGGCCATGCGCGCGATCGGCATGCGTGCGACACCATTCGACGCGCTCGTCCAGCAGCCCGCCGGCGACCGGATCGACGAGGCGGCGCGGAGCGGTGACCTGGAACACGGTCGCCAAGATCCCGTTCACCTCCGATCCACCGGACGGCCCAAGGGCGTCGTCAATACGCAGCGGATGCTGACGGCCAACCAGCAGATGCACCGGCAGGCGTGGCCCTTCCTCGACGATCGCCTGCCCGTCCTCTGCGACTGGCTGCCCCTGGAGCCACACCTTCGGCGGCAACTTCGTCTTCAACATGGTGCTGTGCCACGGCGGCACCCTCTACATCGACCGCGGCTGCCGGTGCCCGCTGATTTTAGCCACCGATCTGTGCCACCAACCTGCGCGAGGTCTCGCCCACACTGTCGTTCAACGTGCCGCGCGGCTACGACCTGCTGGTGCCGCGTCTGGAGGCGGACGAGCCGCTGCGGCGGAGCTTCTTCGCGGAGCTCGACGTCATCTTCTACGCCGCGGCTGCGCTTCCACAGAACCTGTGGGACCGTCTCGAGCGGCTGGTGGCGGACGCCGGCGGCGATCGGCCCGTGATGCTGTCCGCTTGGGGCTCCACGGAAACCGTTCCACGGCGACGATCGTCCACTACCCCATTCCGCGTGCCGGCAATACCGGCAACCCTGTTCCGGGGTGCGAGCTGAAGCTGGTGCCGTCGGGCGGCAAGATGGAAGTCCGGGTGCGTGGCGCGAACGTGACACCCGGCTACTTCCGGCAGCCCGAGCTCACCGCCGCCGCATTCGACGAGGACGGCTTCTACCGCATCGGGGATGCGGTCGTGCTTGCGGACGGGGAGACCCGTCACGCGGCCTGCTCTTCGACGGGCGGGTGGCCGAGGATTTCAAATTGACCTCGGGCACCGGGCATAATGGGCGCGGTGCGCGTGCGCCTTGATTGCGCCCAGCAGATCCGCTGCGGCAGCACATCGTCAGCAGTTATCCACCGCCAACGCCGAGGTCGGCGCGCCTGTGTTCGTGAACGCGGCGGCCACCGCGCGACTCGGCCTCGACGCGGCCGCGCTGCGCGCACACCTGTCCGCCGCCCTCGCGCGGTTGCGGGGGCACGGCGGCAGCTCGATGCATCCCGTCCGGTTGCTCGTCGTGGAGGAGCCGCCCTCGATCGACGCCGGCGACCACCACACGCGCGCCACCAGGCATCCGCGAAGCGGTGCTCGAGCGCCGCGCGGAGCTGGTCGAGCGCTTGTACTCGGACCACCCCGACGTCATCGGACCGCCGGCGCCAGAAGAGGCCCGCGACTGACGCGGGCCTTACTTCAGCATGAGGAGAAGGGCCACCGCTCCGAGAGCGAGCAGCGTGCCGCGTTCGCTGAAAAGGACCTGACGCACCGAGTGACGCGCCGGGTCCCGCCAGGCACGGGCGACCTCACCCGTTCGCGGCAGCCAGGCGGGTGTGTTCGACGCGTACCGGTCATAGGCATCGCCAAAATGCCGGCGGAGCTGGGACGCCTCCCACCTGGCGATTGCCCCGTACTGCGCGGCGAACGCGGCTGCCGTCACAGGCACCATCCACCAGAGACGCGACCAGATGGTGAATCCCATCCAGAGGAGGAAGTTGCCGACGTAGAGCGGATGGCGAACCAGGCGGTAGGGGCCCGACACGACCAGCGGGCCGAGTCGCCCCGCGCGCGTACGCGAGACGACGCCGATATGGCGAACCGCCCATAGCCGAATCAGCTCTCCCGCGACCACACACGCCATCCCGACCCAGCCGAGCGCCAGTGGGACGGCCGGCGACGCGGGTGCCATGACCAGCAGGATTGCGAGCGGCACCGGGAGCCACGAGCGGTGCCGGAAGACCCAGCCTCCCACCTCGACGACATCCGCCGTCGGCCGCCGCTTGATGCTCGCACGCCGGTCGTGCGGAGCCTCGCCTCTCGCCGGAACCGAACCGCAGAACGCGTCGTCGACGTGCCATCGGCGCGAGCGAACCGTCACGGCCGGTTGACGCGGGTCAGGAGGACACCGACGCGGTCCGGGGCCGCCAGCGGCGCGACGGCGAACGTCGCGCGGCCGTGCCCGATGGTCGCCGTCCGTCCCGAGACGATGCCGATGGCGGCGCCGAACAGGACGTCGCTGACGTAGTGCCGGTTCTCCTGGACGCGCGACCCGCCCATCGCCGAGGTCACACAGGCTGCACGCTTCACCATCCACGCCCGGAGCACGGCGGCGGTCGCGAAGGTGGAGGACGTGTGCCCGGACGGAAAGGAGAACGACGAGCCGTCGGGGCGCGTGCGTCGCACCGAGAGCTTGATGCCGTGCGTCAGAAGCGCGTTGATCGCCTGGCCGCGAATGAGGTCCGCCTCGAGGAGCGCCGTCTGCGGGTGGTGGGTGATGCGGCCGGCCACGTAGACACCCACCGCACCGCCGATCTGGACGAAGCCGCCGCCCATGGTGGCACCGGGCGCAAAGATCCGATCGAGGGCCGGTGACGTGGTCCACTGCTGCGAGATCCTACGATCCTCGCCGTGGTCCAAAGCCCAGACCGCTGCCGATGCTCGTGACGAGCGCGCCGATCGCACCTTCGATGGCAGCCGCCGGAGGTCGCGTCCGAGGCCCTGACCATGGTCCTGAACGCGACGGGATCCTCCGCCGTGGCGCGTGTCGAACCGACGGGTGCCGGGATCGGCTGACGGACACGACTGGCGGCGGGCTGTCTTCGGGTGCGACCGGCGCCTGCGCCCAGTCGTCGCCGGAAGGAGGCACCACGCCAGTGCCACTGCGATCGCTCGTGCCATATCTCTGCCCTCCCGCGCGCGGCGGCGCGCTCCAGTCGAGCATGACAGGCGCTGCATGAACGAACGATGACACGATGTCGGCCGCCCGCCGGGCGCCGGCCCGGGGGTAGGATGGTCGGACACGACCATGCGGGTGCTTCTCGTCGAGGACGAGCCGAGGGCGGCCCAGTTGCTGGCGCAGGGACTGCGCGAGCAGGGCTACGCCGTCGATGTGTCTCACGACGGCCACGACGCGCTCTACCGTGCGGGCATCACCGACTACGACGCCGTCGTGCTCGACGTGATGCTGCCCGGCCTCGACGGGCTGCAGGTGTGCGAGGCGCTTCGCCGCCAGCGGGCACACGTGCCCGTGCTCATGCTGACCGCGCGCGACGCGGTCGACGATCGGATTGCGGGCCTCGACAGCGGAGCCGACGACTACCTGGTGAAGCCCTTCGACTTCGGGGAGCTTCTGGCCCGGCTGCGCGCCCTCATCCGCCGCGGACAGCTCCCCTTGACGCCCTCCGAGCTGAGCATTGCGCACCTGCGATTGGACCTGCGCGCGCGCCAGGTGTATCACTCGGGCGCTGCCGTCGTGCTCACGGCACGCGAGTTCGCACTCCTCGAGTACCTGGCTGTGCACGCCGGACGCGTGGTGGGCCGCGGCGACATTGCCGAACACGTGTGGGATGCGCCGTTCGAGTCGATGTCGAACGTCATCGACGTCCTGATTCAGCGCCTTCGGCGAAAGATCGACCTGCCGGGCTCGCCGTCGCTCATCACGACGCGCCGGGGCGAAGGATACATGCTCGCCGCCCGCGGCGAGGTGGACGCGTGAGCTGGTCGATCCGCACGCGCCTCACGGCCTGGCACCTCGGCGTGGTCATCGCGGTGCTCGGCAGCAGTGCGGTGGCGGCCGTGCTGGCGCAGCGGGGGCTGGCGGTCACGCGGCTCGACGAAGACCTGCGACGCGAGATGGCCACCCTGCGCGCGGTCATGCGCAACGAGTTCGACGAGGGCCTAGACGTGCAAGGGGCCGCCGACGAGGCCCGGATCGAGGTCGTCGCTCCCGGTCGCGCCCTGCGCCTGGCCACCAGCCGCGGCGAGTGGATCGCCAGCTGGGGGCTGCCGCTCGGCCCGCTGCCGCTCGCCGACATCCCGTTCCAGGGGACGATTCCGGCGGCGGGCGGACGGATCCGCGTGCTGCGCGAGACGATTGACGAGGGCCCGAACCGGCGCTACACCGCCGTGGTCATGGCCCCCCTCGCCGAGATCGAGCGACAGCGCGCCGAGATGGTCCGGGCGATCGGGATCGGCATGGCCCTGGCGCTGGCCGTTGCCGGCGCCGGCGGTTGGCTGGTCGGCCGGCAGGCGCTGAAACCGTTGGCCGACATGGCCCACCAGGCTCGCCGGGTGGACGCACACCACCCGCGCGAGCGGCTCGTCGTGCCGCACGCCGGCGACGAGGTCGAGCAGGTGGCCGCCGCCTTCAACGGCCTGCTGGATCGCCTGGCCGCGTCGCTCGACCAACAGCGGCAGCTCATGGCCGACGCCTCGCACGAACTGCGCACGCCGGTGTCCGTCATCCGCACCGCCGCCCAGGTGACGCTGACACAGGCGGAACGCTCCTCCGCCGAGTCTCGCGAGTCACTGGTGATCGTGGGCGAGCAGGCCGACCGGCTGGCACGCGTGGTGGATGCCATGTTCCTGCTGTCCCGAGCAGAGGCCCACGGAGTGCAACTTCGACCCGAGTTCCTGAATCTCGACGAGGTCGTGTCGGAGAGCGTGCGCGCGCTCCGGGTGATCGCCCAGGCACGGGCCGTCACGGTGACGCAGGAGGGGGACCAGGAAGTGGGCCTGGTCGGCGACGACGCGCTGTTGCGCCGCCTGGTCGGGAACGTCCTCGACACTGCCATCAGGCACGCCGAGGCGGGTGGTCACGTGGTCGCCGACGTGGAGGCCTCGGCAGCGGAGGCCGTGATCCGGATCACGAACGACGGCCCCGAGATTCCCGTGGCCGATCGTCAGCGGATCTTCGAGCGCTTCGTCCGCGTCGGCCCGTCGGAGGGCGCGGGTCTCGGCCTGCCGATCGCGCGGTGGATCGCCCACGCCCACGGCGGCACGCTCGTCCTCGAATCGACGGACACCCGCCACACCACGTTCACCGTGACGCTGCCGCTCGGCCAGCCTGGCAGCACCCGCTGACGATCGGTCCGCCAACGTGCTCGGGGCCGGGGCGCCGCACGGCAGTCAAGGTCGTCGGTGCACCTCGAACGGCACGCGACGCGTCACGGGCTCCGGCATGCCCGTCTCGACCCTCAGCACGAGGGCGTACGGACCGGGCGGCAGGCCGTCGAGGCGCCACCCGCCGGCCACGGGCACGACGCGCGCGCCGCCGAGGCCCGACGCCGGCGATCCGATTCGGAGCGGAACGGACCGGACCGTCTCGCCCTGACCGTTCACGATCGACGCCTCCGCGGCGATCGCGGCTGGGGCATCCCTGGCCCCGGACGATGACGCCGACACCTCGGCGTAGAGCTCGATGGCCTCGCCGGCATCGAATACGCGGCGCGCGGTGGGTGCCGCCGACAGCGCCCGCCTGAAGGGCGCGTAGTCCTCGCGTCGAACCGGCACAGCGCCGTCGCCACTCGACGCCACCAGCACCTGGCTGACGATGGGGCGCGCGCGTCGGTAGTCGGGCACGTCGAGGTCTCCGGCCACGACGCCGTGTGCGTCCCCGTGTACGACGCTGGCCCTGATGCGATACGAGCCGGGCGCCAGGTCCATCTGGCCGAAGAGGCGCAGGTGATGTCCCGTCACCTGTGACAGGCGATCCGCGTTCAGCCGGAGCGTGGTCTCGCCCCCGGTCGTGCCCCGCACACGGCCGGTGACGTCGGTGGCCACGACCCGGTGATCGAGCACGACGCGGCCGTCGCGGCTCGACAGGGTGCTCGCCAGGTCTGCACCGTCCACGTCAACGACGACGAAGACACGCGCGGTGCGGCCTCCGCGCGCGAAGCTGGTCGCGTTGACGCGCAGGCCCAGCGCTCCGCCGGGCAGCGGGCTCGCGAGCAGGCGGTCACGTGAGGCCCTGTCCGCGCTGGAGGACCGCGGCGGGCTGACGGAGGTTCGTCGCGCGCGAGCGGACAAGCCGGGCCGCCGCATCCTGACGGTGATCAGGTGGGGCCGCGGCTGCTTCTCCGGCTTCCCGCCCGGAGGCGGGTCGTATCCGACGAGGTAGTACGCACCCGCATCCTGGATCAGCTGCTCGATGAGCGGGCCGGGATCGTTGGTGTTGACGCCGGCGACGCCGCCGGTTTCGGCGGCGAGCACCCGCAGGGGATTGAGGGCGGGGCCCGCATCCGCCGCGCGAGGCGACGCGGACAGGCCCTGGTAGTCGAGCGGATAGATGGCGACGTTGGCGGCCGCGCGGGCGATCACCGGCCGAGCCAACCCGTTCGTCCCGCCTCCCGAAAAGGTCCGGTCGTCGAACCATCCAGGACGCGCCTGTGCCGCACGGGCGCCTCCATGCCCGGCGGTCACGAAGAGAATCGACTTGCGCCGATCCTCGATGGCCGACAGCCACTCGACGACGTTCAGCAGGGTCTCCAGCGTGCGATGCACGTTGCCGGTCACCTCGCCGCCGAGCGTCTCGCGCATGGCTGCGTCGATGCCCGGCGCGTCGCCGCTCACGAGGTCCACGGACGGAAGCGCGTGGCGGCCGGTGTACTGCTCGATCGTCCGTGAGAGCCGGGCCGAGTCGTCAGTGAACTCCTGAGCGCCAGTCTGCTGGCCGGTGAACACCATCGCGGCGAGGTCGCCGTCGGGCAGGCGATCCACGAAGGCCTGCGCCACCGCTCTCGCGCGGGGCGTCTCACTGGCCGGCGTGTTGAGATCGTCGAGCACGACGGCGAACACACGGCGTGACGCGACGCCGGCGTTGGTCCACACGTGCGGGTCGCGGGTCGCGGCGTTGCCCGCCGCGGATGGAGACGCGTGGACGGTGTCCACCTCCGTCGCGACGCGCACGGTCACGGGCCGACCGTCCTCGAGCACCTCGAAGTCTTCGGGCGCCAGGTCCCGTGCCGGCCGGCCTTCGCCATCGGTGACGACCACATCGACGACCCGCAGCGTGACGTCCGCGCGGAACGGCTGCTGGGCCGCCGCCGATGCACCGGCGGCCACACCGACAGCCGCCACCAGCACGCCCGCCCATGCGTTCGGGATCGACGCCATGTGCCTCGCCTTCCGGCCCGGAGCTCCAGGCCCGTGCGGCCCATGGTACACGGCAGCACTGGCGCAGCGACCGGCTACGATAGACGCTGCGATGTCCTCCACTCCCTACGACCGGGTGAAGGCCATCCTGGTGGAGGCGCTCGCCCTGGCGCCCGACGCGCGCGAGGACTTCCTGCAGCGCGCCTGCGGCGGTGACGAGGCCCTGCGCGACGAGGTGGCGTCGCTGCTCGCGCACCAGGATGATGGTCAGTCACCCTTCCCGCCGCTGCTGGCCACGGGCGGCGCGGGCGCGCTGGTGGCCCTCGCCACGGCGCCGGAGCCCGCGGGCCGGCTCATCGGCCCCTACGAGCTGCTGGGTGTGCTCGGCGAGGGAGGCATGGGCACCGTCTACCACGCCCGGCAGCACGAGCCGCTGTCGCGGGAGGTCGCCCTCAAGCTCGTCAAGCGCGGGCTCGACTCCGCCCGCATCGTGGCCCGCTTCGAGGCGGAGCGTCAGACGCTGGCGCGCCTCGATCACACCGGCATCGCCCGCATCCTCGACGCCGGCACCGCCGACGATGGCCGCCCGTACTTCGTGATGGAGCTGGTGCGCGGCGTGCCGGTCACCGCCTATGCCGACGCGCACCGCCTGACCGTAAGGGATCGGCTCGCCCTGTTCCAGCAGATCTGCCAGGCCGTGCAGCACGCGCACCAGAAGGGCGTCCTGCACCGGGACCTCAAGCCGTCCAACATCCTGGTCGCCGAAGAGGACGGCGTGGCGCGGCCGAAAGTGATCGACTTCGGCATTGCGAAGGCCATCGAGCCGGGTACTGACGGGGGCACGCTGGCGACGGAGGCCGGCCTGGTCGTGGGCACGCCCGAGTACATGAGTCCAGAGCAGGCGGGTGTGCGGCCCGGCGGCGCGGACACGCGCAGCGACGTCTATTCCCTCGGCGTGCTGCTCTTCGAACTGCTCACCGGTCAGCGCCCCTTGTCGCTCCAGGGCCTGCACCTCAACGACGCCCAGGCCCTGATCGCCACCTCAGAACCCGAGCGGCCGAGCATCGTCGTCTCGTCGTCAGCGCCGGATCGCATCGCCATCGGGCGTGCGCGGCAGAGCACGCCCGCGCGCCTGGCGAAGACGCTCGCCGGGGACCTCGACAACATCCTGCTGATGAGCCTCCGCAAGGAGCCCGAGCGGCGCTACGCCGGCGTGGACCAGTTCGCCGCCGACATCGCGCGCTATCTCGACGGCCAGCCCGTGATCGCGCGGCCGGACACGTGGACCTACCGCGCGGGCAAGTTCACGCGGCGCCACCGCGTGAGCGTGGCCGTGGCGGCGTCGTTGATGGCCGCCGTCGGGTTCGGCGGCGTGATGACCCGCAGCGGAACCGCGCCCTCGTGGCCGAGCGGTATGGCGGCCGACGCCGCCACGTCGAAGCAGGTTTCCGACTTCCTGGTCGGCCTCTTCAACGAGGCCGACCCATACGTCTCGCAGGGAGCGCCGCTCACGGCCCGCGCCGTTCTCGACCAGGGCGCCGAGCGCATCGAGCGCGACCTGGCCGATCAGCCGGAGGTGCAGGCCGCGCTGATGGCGACGATGAGCCGGGCCTACACCGGCCTGCGCGTGCCGGACCGCGCGAGCGGCCCTCGCCGAACGCGCCCTCGAGATCGAGCGCGTGCGGCATGGGGGCCCTCACACGCGCACGTGGCGACCGCGCTCTTCACACTGGCAAACGCCGAGTCCGCTGCAGACGACCACGAGGCCTCCGAGCCGCTCTACCGGGAGGCGCTGGCCATGCGACGGGCGCTGCTGCCGCCCGACGATCCGGCCACGCTCGAGTCGATCTCGCTCTACGCGCTGGACCTGCAGACGCTCGCCCGCCACGACGAGGCCGAACCGCTCTACCGCGAAGCGCTCGCGATGACGCGCCGGATCTTCCCGGAGAGCGCGCGCCGGAGGTGACCGCCGCCATCGACAACCCGGGCAGCGAACTGCACGGCCGCGGCAAGATCGACGAGGCGCTCGAGACGCTGCAGCAGGCGCTGGACCGCGCCCGCGCGGGCCAGGCCGGCCCCGTCCTGACGGCCGACATTGCCAGCGAGCTGGCCGTGGTGCTCAAGAACCTCGACCGCCCCGACGAGGCCGAACCGCTCTACCGGGAAGCGCTCGCGATCCGGGAGCGCACCTTCGGCGATCACCGGAGACGGCGCAGAGCCAACAACCTCGGCGTCTTCCTGAACGGCCAGGGACGGGTGGACGAGGCCATCGGCTGAGCGGGCTCCCCGCCATCAACGTGGCTCTTCGGTGAAGCCCACGCCGACGTGGGCATTGCCTACTCCAACCTCGCCGTCACTGAAGACGCTCGGGCGTCTCGACGAAGCGGCCACGGCCTACCGCTCTCGCCCTCGCCCTGGAGCCATCGCTCGGACGGGATCACTGGTGCATGGCCGTGTGGAATACAACCTCGGGGTGCTCTGTCGCGATCAGCTGCTACGCGACGCCGAGCCCCTGACGCCGCGGCCACGGCTGATCTGACAGGTCCTCTCCACAGGCCGGCGGGCGCAGATCACGGCGAAGGGCCTGGTCGAGCGCAGCCTGCTTTCGCGGACGGTCAAGGCAGGTGACCCCTTCATGCAGGCTTGCCGCCGGCGACGACCGGCAGCCGCATTCTCCGGCGGTCGCCGTCCCGGCATCGGGATGTTCCTGCCATCAAGGCTGTCACCATCAATCGCCACGTCCCGAGCAGGACGAACGTGATCCCGCCGAGCATCTGATCTGACCAAAGACAGATCGTCGCCGACACCATCACGACGACGATGCCGGTTTGCGGGCCTGCGCCGAGCCAGCAGCGGTGCAGGCAACGATCGCGAACGATCAGCCTCCACGCAGGCCAGCACTTCGGCCGCCTTCAGCAGATCCAGAACCTTCCGGGCGCGGAACACGCCGGTCATCTGCACCAACCTTGGGCGGATTCAGGCAGCAGCCTGTGCGAGCAGGTCAGCGGCCAGATTCAGGCTGGAGGACCTGCAGACGGTCGACGGTCGCAGCCCGCCCGCGCCGGGCGGTCTGGCACTGACCGAGCGACCGGGCGAAGAGGCGGGTGCAGACATGGCGGGCAGCGCCTGTGCGCGGGCCGGGTGCGGCGGTTCTGAGCCAGACCGTCACCTGCGGAAAATCAATGGTCAGGGCGGAACGGAAAAGGCAAGCGCAGCGCACAAGCGCAAAAAGCCGCCACAAGCAAGCACAAGCCTCCATCGCGCCCTTCAGGCTCAAGCCCTCAGACCCGCAGGCCCGCAGGCCCCGAAAGCTCCAAGCCTTCAGGCCTCCGCCTTCAGGCTCAAGCCCCAAGCCCCACGCCCCACGCCCCAAGCGCTCCCTACCACCATGCCGCGCGCAGCCCGCGTTGAGCACCTTCTGCAGGAGTTCGGGTAGGGATGCCGGCGGCATCGGCGGCGGAGGCGAACTCCTCCTCGGGCGCGATGTCGGGGTTGGGGGTTGGCTTCGAGGAAGAACAGCTCGCCGTCGGCGCGCAGGCGATAGTTCGATGCGGGTGTACCCGCTCAGGTTGAGGATCCTAGAGGCGGCGGGTGACGCGAACCAGGTGTTCGGGGAGGCCTCCGGCAGCTCGGAGGCCTGTTCCCCGGGAAGATGCCGCGCTTCCTTCCTGGTAGCGGGGTTGTGTTTCACGCGCGCCGTGGACAATGCGATGCTGCCCGGCGCCAGCTCTTGAACAGCAGCTCACGTCGGCAGCACCGTCACGCGCCTGCCGCCGAAGGCGCCGACGCACAGCTCGCGGCCCTCGATGAACTCCTCCGCGATGGCATCGGTGCTGACGCGGTCGTGGACGAAGGTTCGCCCGCAGCTCCTCGTCCGAGTAGACGACCGAGGCCTGCGAGATGCCGAAGGACGCCTCCCTCGGTCTGGCTCTTGACGATGAGCGGAAACTCTGTGTCCTTCGGCCGGAGGATGCGGCGGCGCCGGGCGAAGGTGGCGAACCGCGGCATGCGGATCCGGTGGTAGCCAATTTTCTTCGACAGCGCCTTGTCGCGCGTGATGGTGAGTCGCGCGGGTTGCAGCTCAGGCAGAAGCCAGCGGTGTCGGAGATAGCTGACCACGTGCTGGTCGAACTCGCTGATGCTGTGGAACTCCTCGAGCAGGTTGAAGACGATGTGCGGGTCCCAGCCCGCAGCGCGTCGCGAATCGGGCTGAGTCGTACTGCACGCCCGTGACCCGCACCTCGTGGCCGAGCCTGCGCAGCGTCCGCACCGACGTTACCGGTCTTGACGGCATGGGCCTCCTCCTCCGACAGCCGTCGAGCGAGCCGGGCGGCACCAGCGCACGTGTGCATCGAGCACGAGGACGCGCAGCTTCCTCACAGGGCGATCCACCGGCGATGGCTGTGCAGCACGTGCATGGTACTGACGGTGAGCATGAGGGCGGCATCCATGCGAAGTCGGCGCTCGGGTCCGACGGCCCGCAGCTTGAGCTCGCGGCAACGGCCGATCATGTCGGCGTGAGACCGTCCACGGTGAACTGATACTCCCCGTCCAGCGCGCCACGCGTGGATGTCGGCGGTTGCGCTGTGCAGGAACACCATCGCGCGCTCGACAGGCGGTGCTTCGATTGCCCGGAATGAAGCCGCAGCAGGTCCCGGTCGAAGACGTTGGAGTGCTCGAGCGGCGATTGCTCTGTTTCGCCGGTAAGTATCGCGGATCGTCGTGTTGAGTGTCGGCAGGCTCTCGACACGCCGTCGGTTCCGCACGGGCGGCGTCGTGTCGGCAATCTCGGCCATGAGCTGGTCCACGCATTTCCAGCTGAGGAGCGCCGGGTTACCTGCAGCGCTTTGCGCCACAGCGCGCGGTTGCAGCCAGACGGCGAAGGTCTCGGCGAAGTCCTCCACCGGGTGGCTCTGCGCGTAGTAGAGCCGCAGGTGCTGACGAACCGGCGGCTGGCAGGGTTGGGCCGGTATTCCTGCGGGCATTGCGGTCAGCTCCTGAACATCCGCCGCCAGCCGGCGCGCAGCTGCAGGCGATAGGCGTGCTGGATGGCGTGGCCGCACTCGTGCCGCAGGATCTTCAGGCAGCTGTCATGCGTGCCGCCCTGGACCTCTGCGCATCGCGCGCGCTCCAGCCGCATGAGTCGGGTGGCCGAGATAGAAGGGTACGGCTGACGTCGGGCACGTGTTGTCGGGCGTGAACCAGTCGGTCGAGAACCAGAAATGCGGCCGGAACCGAAACCCGCGCCGCCTGTGTCCTCCTCTCTCGAGTTCCGCAACGCACCGCCCCTGTGTGTCCTCTCGATCTGAGGCCGAGATCGCGCAGCCGGAGATCGAGCTGTCGCGACCGCCGGGCGGGGTCCACGCCGGGCGCCTGCGGGACGAGGACGCGCACGCGTCATCCAGCCGCCTCTAGCCGACGGTCATGGGTCGGTGGGCGTCCATCGAACGAGCGGGGATCCTCCTTGGCCAACGTGGCCATAAGGATGGCACGAAGCCGCCCCGCGTTCCCAGCGCCTCCCGGCGGCGGCGCCCGTCAGCGCCAGCCATGCCCGTCCCGCGGAGGAACGCCGCGAGCTGCGGTGCGTCTCGAGCCAGGCCCGCACGCCGAACCCCACGCCCGGGCGACGTGGTAGACGTAGCGCCCACGCGTGGTTCCTCGCCAGCATCCTCCCGGTGGCATGGCAGGTAGTAGGTCCACAGGAACGTGCCGGCATCCGCACCGGGCTCCAGCGCGGTGGCAGACCGCAGGTAGGTGGTGAACTGGCGGACGAGCCGCGGTCCCGGCTGGGTGTCGAAGGGAATGTCCACGGCGTCGATCTGGCTGAGCCCGAGGAAGAGGTCCAGCTGCGACAGGTCTCCTTCCTCCTTCGACTTGTCCGGGTTGACCACTACCTCGTACTTCCCGTCGGCACCGGGGCGGACGTTGCTGTTGAAGACGGTACCAGAGCTCAGCGACGTCGCGGGTGCGGGGTGTCGCCGGCTCGAGGATCAGGCTGCGGGACAGGGCAAGCAGTGCCGGTGTCCGCAGGTCGCGTTCGAGGAAGGCCCGTCCGAGGGCCGCCTGGGTCGCGGCGTGTCGGGGATCGGCGGTCGCGCCGCGCTTGAGCGTTGCCACACCGCCTGGCCGGTCTCCCAGCGCAGCCATCTGCGTGACCGCCTTGTTGTAGTAGAGCGTGCCCGCCTGCGGCAGAATCGCGATGGCGCGGTCGTAGGCGTCCACGGCGTCCTCGGGCTGCCCCGCCTGGTCCAGGACGGTACCGACCAGGGCCAGGCACTTCTCGTCCTCGGGGAGCGATAGCTGGCGCACCGCCCGCCCACTCCAGGGCGCGCGCCAGGTCGCCCTTGGCCAGCGACGCAATCGCCCCTCGAGCATCGCCCCGACATCGTCGGGATTCTCCTCGAGCGCGGCCTCGAACAGCGCGATCGCCTCGAACTTCTGCTCCGCCGCCAGCCGGTAACCTCGGCAGCCGCGCCATTTCGGCCTCGGTTGCGGGCGCGGCGTCCCGGACTGGTGACACCAGGTTCGGGACTGGCAGGCGCTGATCGACCACGGCGGGCTGGTGCGCAAGGATGGCGAGTAATGCAATGAGCACGCGTGGATACCTGGAGAACGATTTGACGGGCGACGGGCGCCAGAATGGTAATACACGCCGCGATTCAAGTAACTTGGCGGCGGGCCGATTCCTCCAGACGCGGGGCTGGACGCATGCCCCATTGGAGGGTGTGTGAGACAGTTCGTATCCATCGTCGCCGCGTGTGCGGTGATCGGCCTCGCCACGCCGGCGGCCGCCCAGGACACCAGCCGTGCGGAAGTCACCGCCGGCGGACGCTATTACCACGTGACGCTGGCGACGATTCCGTCGTCCATCTACATCGACCGTCCGAACGATTTTCCCGAAGGCTGGTACGCCGACATCGCCTTCAACCTGTCACCCAAGTTTGCGGTCGTCGGCGATGTCGGGGGGACGTCCTTCCACGACGAAGACAATCGCAGCAGCAGCAACGTGACCACGCGGGAGACGCTCGATGTCCGCATCTACACCTTCATGGGCGGCATCCGGATCCGGGCGCCCCAGCGTCGGGCCTTCGTGCCCTTCGGGCAGATCCTCTTCGGCGCCGAGCACGACTCGTACACCTACAACCGGACGGTCCAGTTCCTTCAGAACCCGCCGAACGTCCAGGATCGCGAGTCGGCGTCGAGCAATCCCGTGCTCGCCCTCGAGAGCGGCGTGACGATCATGGCCGGACCGGTCGGGATCCGGGCGACGGGCGGCTCCGTGCGCTTCTTCAAGCAGGCCAACGCGGACGCGTTCCGGTTCAGCCTCGGGGCGGGCTTCCGCTTCTGATCGGCGATGCGGATGCGGCGGCGTGCAGCCGCCGCATCACGCCGCCGGCCACAGCCAGCCGAACGCGCCGGCGGTGAGACAGGCGTAGATCAGTC
The DNA here is from genome assembly GCA_041394685.1 of Vicinamibacterales bacterium. GTDB lineage: Bacteria > Acidobacteriota > Vicinamibacteria > Vicinamibacterales > UBA2999 > VFZN01. The sequence goes on along the minus strand of JAWKHU010000032.1, from coordinate 210,251 downwards.
CGTCGAGCGTGGACTTGAGCGACGTCGCGATCGACCGCTTGTACCAGATGGACATCTGCCAGAGGCCGAGGGCGTAGCCCATGAACGCCGAAGTGCCGACCACGCGGAACACGACCAGGTAGTCGGAGCCTGGACCGATCGTGCGGCTGGCGACATAGCCGGCGAAGAACGCGACGACGGCGGCGTACACGAACCACTGCGCGAGCTGCGCACCCATGAAGTTGGCACCCGCCGGCATGACCGTAATCGTGGCGACGGGACCCTTCTTCCACTTGTCCTGGAACACCGGATCCTTCAGCCCGGCCGGGCCGCCCGCGTGGGGCAGGAAGTAGTCGCCCGGCGGAATCTGCATGGGGCGCAGCGCCGCGATCACGTCATCCTCCCTGGGGAGCTTCCCGTAGTCGGTGTTGTGGTAGCCCAGCACCATGTGGATGAGCGAGCTCGCCACGAAGACGAGGACGGCGGACAGCAGGACGGGTAACAGGAGCGAGGTCAGGGGAACCATGGACACCTCCGCACGGCGGGCGTGCTGCGCGCCATCGACACGGCGCCGTGCATCCTACCACCAGGCGAAGGCCGTTGCGCCGGCTACGGCACCACGACTTCTACCGGCGGCGACGGTGCGCTCAGCGCGCCTGCGAGCCTCGATCGCACCTGCACGTAGTAGGTGCCGGCGGGCACGTTGGCCACGGCCAGCGCGGGCCCGCTCGTGACGAACGCGGCGAGATTGCCGGCACCGGGCGAACTTCCTGCCTCGAGCCGGTAGCCGTCGGGCGTCGGCGCCGCGGCCGGGCCGTCCCATTCCAGGGTCACCGAACGGTCGGATGCGACCGTCGCGCGGAGGTTGGTGGGCGGTTGCACGGATTCCGGGGCGTAGAGCGTGACCATCGCCGCCGGCGTGAAGGCGCTTGCCCCGCAGGCATTCAGCGCGCGGACCGACCAGTAGTAGGTCCCTGCCGGAGCCGACGCGGCAAAGGACGGGCCGGGCAGCACGAACGCCGCCAGCGTCAGATCCGACGGGTCGGTGCCGGCCCGCAGGTCGTAGCGTGCCACCGGGCCGCCGGTGGCAGCCGCCGTCCACGACAGGACGAACGACCGCGCGGACGCCACACTCAGCGGATCCGTGGGAGCGCCGGGCGGCTCCGTGCAACCCGCGGGGCCCGGCGCGACGAAGACGACATTCGACGGGGCACTGGTGCCGAACGTGCCGCGCGCGAGGACCCGCACGAAATACTGCCCGGCCGGGGCGGTCGTCGCGTACTCGAGCGCAGTGCCGACGTCGATCGTGGTCGGTGCGGTAAAGTCTGGCGTGGCCGATGCCTCGAGCGTGTATCCCAGCGCTGGACCTGCATCCGACGCCTCCCAGCTCAGTTGAACGAGGTGCCCCTGGACCGACGCGTGCAGGTTCGCTGGGCTCGACGGCAGCACGAGCCTCGGGAAGTAGCGCAGACCGTCCACGATGCCGGACGAGGCGACGAGGACGGGCCTGCCCACGAGGTTCCGCGGACTGCGCGTCCCGAGAAGCCGGCCTGTCGCCAGGTCAAGAATCTCACCGGTCGCGAGGACGATCTCGCTGTCGATAACGGCCGCGAACGTGCCTGGATAGGCGGCATTCTCGGGCCCTGCTGCAAGCGGCTGCTGCGTCGTCACGTCGAACACCGCCGGCGCCCGGCCGGCGACGGCCGCACCGCCGACTACGAGCAGGGAGCCCTGCATCGCCAGCGAAACGGGCACGGTGGTGTAGCTGGCCGGATCGGCAATCAGGTTCCAGGGGTCCAGCGCCCCCGTCGCGGGGTCGATGAGCGCCACGTACTGACGCGGCTCCCCCGCCACCTGCGTGAAGCGGCCCGTCACGAACACGCCCGACGGGGACGGCAGGATCGCGGAGATGGTGAAGGGATCTCCCGCCGGAAACATCGCCGTGCACGACACGAGTGGCGCCCACGACTCCAGCACGGGCGTGGGGCCGCTCACGTCGAACGAGGCGAGGCACGACCGAGCCTGGCCGTCGATCGTCGAGAACCCGCCGCCTACGAACAGGCGCGATCCGGCCAGTGCCATCGCCGAAACCGTGGAATCGAGCACCGGCGCCCACGTCGCCTGGCGCTCGCCGGTCGCCGCGTCGAACTGGGCGAGCCTGGCAGAGTCGGGCGGCAGTGGAAGGCAGAATCCCGTGGGGCACGCGAACCCGGCGGCGAACACCTTGCCGCCACCGGCAACCATCGTCTCGGGACGGAAGTCGATGGACGGCTGCCACCCGGTCGGCGTCCCGTCCGACAGCCGGACCGCCGCACTTCCCGTCGGGGAGATCAGGGGACCGAGTCCCCGGCCCGCCGCAATCAGGTAGGGGCCCGCGACGACCATGTCCGAGGGCGTTCCCACGACATCGGGCCCCCAGTCGAGCAGGTCGAACGTCGTGGCGTCCAGCGCACCCACGGGCCGGTCGTTCGAGCCGGTGATGTAGACACGGTCGCCACCGGCGTAGGTCGCGCCGATGCGCCATGCGCCCTCGGGGTAGGTGGTACGCACCGCGGCGCCCGAGTCCGCATCGAGCACCAGGAAGGAGTTCGCGGACAGCGCCGCGAAGTCCCCGGTGATCACGAGGCGATTGCGGTTCAGCGTCAGGCGCGAGATGCCTGCGGGGCAACCTTCGCCGCATGGGGAGGCCGCGTGCAACGCGAGCGTCCGGGCGCCGGTCTGACGGTCCACGCGGTACACATCCAGGTCAACGGCAAGATATGTGTACGGGCCACTGGCCGCGAGCGCGGTTGTCCTCGTGGACGGTCCCGCGACGGTCGCCGACCAGAGCACGTTGCCGCTGGCGATGTCGAGCCGAATCAGGAACGGCCCGACGATGGCGAGGAGGGTGCCATCGCCGGGTGCCGCCCACGCACTGACGTTGCCCGGCAGGATGATGTCGCTGGCCGTGGCGCCCGTCGTGCGATCGACGAGCTGCAGGCCCTGCACCGTCCCCTTGCGCGCCACCGCCAGGCGCCCGCCGCCCACGCCAAGGGGCACACCGTAAATCGCCGGGTGAAAGACCGGGTCGAGCCGCCCGTCCGAGCCGATGCGGGCAAGTGTCGCGAAGTCGGCATATACGTAGACGCCGCCGTTCGGGTCTCCCAGCATGTTGTAGACGTAGTCGTAGGGCAGCGGATCGACAGTGCGCACGCGCGTGCCCGTGGCTCGATCCCAGACGACGATCACACCAGGGTCCTCGGCCGGTCCAACGCCCGGGCCTGCCATGCGCGCCATGTACAGCGTGTCGCCGTCCACGGCTGTGACCCCGCTGCCCACCCACGCTCGATACGGCACGCGCGCGATGTCGGCCACGACCGTCAGGCCGCCAACGAGGATGAGGATGGCCAGGGCGAGCGCACGCGTCGCTCGCAGGTAGAAGGCGCCAGTTCGTCGCGTCACAGCGCCGACGATCTTACCCGAGGCACGTGACTTACTCGGTACGCGTTAGTGCCGGCGCCCCGCTGGTAATAGAACGGCTGTTCTGAAACTTACCAGCGCAGGGCGAGGCGCCGCAGGATGCGTGCCTCGAACAGCTGGCCGGGCGTGAAGCGCGGGCCGGCCCGGTAGCTGTACGACAACTGCAGCCGCGTCGAGGTCACGACGGGCATTTCCGTCGTCACCCGCAGCAGACGCAGGAGCCGTCCCGCGTCCGCGGTGAGCCCCAGCTCGGTCTCGCCCATCAGGGCCGTGTCACGCGCGAGGCCGACGCGGCCGCTGAAGCGTGAGCGCATACCGGGTCCCGTGAGCGAGCTCGCGCTGGCGCTGATGGCCGCACGCACGTCCACGCCCGCCGAACGCGGCGTGAGCGAGGGCAGGTCAACCTCCACGCGCGACGAGTCCTCCCCGAGGCCCTCGGCAGCCGAGTCCAGAGCCTGACGCTGGACGAAGCGCACGGCGATCCGCCGGGGGCCGCGCGGCCGCCACTCGAGAGAGGTGACCTCCGACGCCCGCGACGCCGCGGTCTCGCGCTGGCGCACGGCCGCGATCAGGCCCGTCCGCACATCGTCGTAGGCGACGCGGAACGACCCGAGGATGGTGTCCGCCGATCCCGCCGTCGCCGACGGCCGCGAGGCACTGGCCAGCGCCGCCAGCGTGAACCCCTGCCAGGGGCGCAACTGGACCTGCGCCGCCTCCCGGTCCTGCGCCGTCACGAACGCCCGCTCGGTATCGTCCGACGGCGCCGCCGCGCCGCGGACCACGCTGGTCTCGACACCGACGTACGGCCACTTGCCGGTCACGCGCGCCGAGAGCAGTGGGGACCACGGGGAGGCCGCGGTGCCCGCCACGCCGACGCTGGTCGTCAGGGACACGTTGCCCGGGACCGTGGCCCGGATGGCGGTGCCGATGCTCGTCTGGGCGTCGGACGAGGACACCGGGACCACCACCTGGGGCGTCAGCGAGAACTGTGGGCTGGGCACGTAGGTGAGCGCGGCCGCCGCCACGGTCGGCGCCGCCGGGTCGAAGCCATCTCCCATCTGCCCGAAGGACAGGTTCGTCCGGGTGGCGCCCGACGTGGTCAGCGACATCCCGCGGATCGATGCCCCGAGTCCGCTGCCCGACAACGACCCGGACCGGAACACGGACGGCAGCTGCTGGTCGCCCAGCCTGGAGGCCGCCGACACGCCCCCGAAGCCCACGTCCGAAAGATCCAGGACCAGGCTTCGCACGCGCAGCCCGCTGCCATCGTCGGCCACCGTCACCGACGGCAGGGCCACGCCGTGTCCGGCGGGCTCTGGCAGGATGGTGTCGAACGTGATGACGGAGGTGACGGGCCCCGAGCCGCTGGCGGCGGCGCTGGTGGACATATCGGCCTGCTGTGCGGCCGCGGGTCGTGGCGCGAGGACCGCCCACACCAGGAGGACGATGGCCGCGCGTACGGGCAACGCGTTGGGGCGAACGGGTCGAACGGGGAAAGCGGGGGTGGCGAACCTCGTTCGGCAGTCAGGACGGTGAAGCATCGTGCACTGAGCCGAGGCGAAACGTGACGCTAGCGATCCTATCGGCCGGTACGGCCTGCTGCAACACGACGCCGCGAAACGGCGTGCAGGCCGCCGCGGCGCCCGTGGCACAGAAGGCCCACGAGCGCGCGGCGGGGTGGGGGCTACGGCTCGATGACGCCGTACGCCGAGATGTATGAGGGCACGTTGTTCACCATCGGCGGAAGCTGGCAGGTCACGACGTACGGGCCGTAGTCGGGGATCGGCAGCCCCGGCGGGTCGAACATCAGCGTCTGATCGCCTTCGCCCGAGGTCGTCAGGGTCTGCGACCAGCCCTGGCCGGCCACGCCCGAGAGGCTGCGTGCTTCGGCCACGCAGGTGATGTCACGGGTGGGATGGCGATCCCGCACGAACACGCCCACGGCAATCAGCAGCGCCGTGCCGTTGCCGCGCGCGTGATCGGGCAGATCGCCGAGAAGTTTGCCGAGCAGTCCGGTTGGCGGCGAGCGTGCCGCCGTAGGTCAGGTCCTGCGAGGTTCCGCTGGCGTTGCACGGAGCCGGGGAGGATGTGGATCTGCTGCGCGTGCGCGGTGGCGCCGGCGAGGCTCGTGCCGAGAACGAGGACGGCCGCCGCGGCGCGGCGAGCGAGGGTCGGGAACAGGTCGGCGTGCATGAGACGTCTCCTTCACTGCGTGCCCACCGCGGCCGTCGCATCCTGCAACGGCGCCACACGCGGTAGGCGGTCTGTGGAGTAGAACGCTCGGCGGCGGTTTCCTCACCGCTCTCGCCGTCGCCGCCTGATGCCGTAGAGCGCAAGGACGGCCACCAGCGCCAGCGGTGATCCGGTGCGCTGCCAGCAGCCGCCGCTCCGTGTCGCCCCCGCCCCGATCGGCGCGCGCGCACCGTCGCCCATGAGCGCGAATCCAGCCCACACGCTGGCCGGCTCGCCAGCGCGGATCGCCCCCGAGGCGCGCCTCTCGCAACCGCTGCGTCGAGCGGCGCGTATCCAGCGCGCGATAGAACCACGTCATCATCCGCCGCATCGTCGTCGCGGAGCGGCACCATCGCGTCACGCGGCAATGCCGGCGCCGCCGGCGAAGAATGCGTGCCGAGGCCTGAGCACGCCTTCCCCCGGAATGAACGCACCCGCGGCGGAGTCGCAGGCCGAGAGGACGACCGCGCCTCCACGCAGGCCCGAACGCACGATCTCCGGCGGACACCAGCCAGCCATCCTCACCGGGCGCCCACGGCGACAGCAGCACCTGCGATCGGGCGCGGTGGTATCGGCGCGCGCGTGCGCCGCGGTGCAGGACCGGCACCTCGGCGAGGTTCTCGTGCTTGAGCGCATGCTCGGAGGCGGCCATGCCCGCCCGGACCCGTGCAGGCTCGAGGTGCAGGAGGCCCGCGATGTCCGCCGCCTCGCGGCGTGCGCCGGGCAGCGGCAGGAACGCGGCGTCGCCGGCGGCGAGCCGCGGCGGCGTCGGGTCCGCGAGACCAGCTTCGAGCGGCTCCTGACGCCTCCAGCTCCGGTCCGCAGCCGCCGCCACAACGTCGCCGAGGGAACCGATGGCCATCTCAAGCAGGTGCCGGCGAACGCCTCGTCGCCGGACGAGCGCCTCGAACGGCAGTTCGTGCGGCGGTCCGTCCGATACGACGACGAGGCGCCGGACCGTGGCGGGCAGGCGCTGCAGCGGCGCATCGAGCAGCACCCGGGCCAGGTGGCGTGCGGCGGTGCGCCATCCGGCCGAGTCCCCGCCGGCTGCACCGCAGCAGGCCGACGAACGCCGAGACCTGCGCGTCGGCTCGACCGGCGCGTCGAGGCGATGGACGGTGACCGCGTCGCGCGTGATCGCAAGCGCCAGGCGCCGCCGCCGAACTCGCCGTAGAGATCCGTCCAGGGCGCGATCGAATACCAGACCATGGCCTCGTCGTCGCCCAGCGTGCGTTGAACCGCCGCGAGCGAAGCGAGGACACGGCCTCGCCGGCCGCGGGCGATGCGTGCTCCGGAAGGCGGCTGCCGGATCCGCCCGGCCAGGCACGCCCGCCCGCGTCAGGCGATCGAGCAGCACGCGCGCCCGCAGCCGCTCGCCGACGTCGAACGCGCGATCGACGCGCGGCGCCTCGGCGGACAGGACGCGTCGGCCAGCCAGTGATAGTCGCGCGTCCAGTTGCCGAAGAGCGTCGCGCGCCCGTGCTCCTCGGCCTGCGCGGCGCGCAGGCGCTCGATGGCGTCGAGCGCGGCCAGCGACTCCGCCTCCGCCGACGCCGGGTCCAGCGTGTCCCACACGAGGCGCAGGCGAGCCTGCCAGGCGAATGCGGCCAACGCCGCGTCGTGCTCGCCCGCGGTCAACGCGATGGCCTGCCGGCTGAGCGCCTCCGCCCGCGTGGGGTTGCGGCGGCATTCGAGCGGAGCCCGCGACCACGGGCATTCGGCGCGCAGGGGCGGATACTCCAGCGCGCCTTCCAGCGTCACACAGCCCGGTCGAGATGCTCCGCCGCGTGCCGGTTCCGACGTGCGCAGCAGGTCGGCGAGCACCCGGTGGGCCTGCGCCTCGACGTAGGGCCGTTGCAGGTCGCGCGTCTCGGCAACGGTGGCCTGCGCCATCGACACCAGCCGCTCCCGTCCGCCCTGGACCGGGCGCGCTTCCGCGCGCGTGAGCTCGGCGTTGAGCAGGTTGAACGAGACGGCGGCCGCGTCGGCGGTGGAGCCATCCTCGAGGCGCAGCGCGCGGTGGCGGCCGAGCGCGTCCACCGCCTCGTCGAGGGAAGGTCGAGTGGAGGTCGGCGTTCGCCAGTTGGAGCAGGATCGACCGGCGAAGCCCGATGGGCCCGTCAGGGAGCACCCGCTGCTCGGCGTCGAGCAGGGCGCGCCGCCTCACGGCCGACGTCGCCGCCGGTGTCGATCAGGTGCGCGGCCTCAGCATCGACGCCCTCGCCATCGTCACAGGTTGGCCCGACGCGGTTGCCGACGCCACCGCCAGCCTGACCTCCCCGGTCTGCCGCGGCGCCGTCCCCGCTTCGCCACAACGACCGCAGGTTCTGCCGCGATGACTTCGCCTTCGGCATCACCCTGACTCGCGAAGTCCTCGGCCGCCGCGGCGTAGTCGCGCATCGCGGCCGCCTCGTCGTGCAGCAGGGTGGCGTGCGCCAGCACCAGCGTCTCCCATGGCCGGCCGGGGCGCCCGCCGCCCAGCGCGGAGGCGCGCACGCGCGTCGTCCAGGCGATTGGTTCGGGCGCCCACGCTTCAATACCACATAGCAGGTCGTCGGCCGTCCACGACTCGTGCCGCGGCGCGCACGCCTCGAATGGCGAGGCGCCGGCATGCGAGGAGTGGCGGGAACCAGCGCGAGCAGGAACGCGGCGGCCGCAGCCAGCACGGCTCCCTGCGTCCGGCCGCTGGTCACGGCACCGCGAAGCTCGTGGGCGCCCAGCAGCTGGCCTGCGGGCTGTCGCGGCCCGACGGTGGGCCGCAGATCACCTTCGGGGTGATCGCGAACGCGTCCGATCCTCGAACGTCACGGCGGGCTGGCTGCCCGGTGCGGCGAACACGGTGGCCGTCGCGCGAAGCTGCGCCGGTCCCGCCGTCGTCGCCCAATCGAGCTGCACGGGTTCTCCGCGGCCGGATAGCCGGCCGTGCGCGTCACGACCCGATCGCGCGCATCGCGGTAACCGATCACGACCCGCGCGACGTGGAGAGCGGCTGGCCCAGCTCGACCACGGTCAGCCGGGCAGTGTGGTCCAACGGGAACGTGTGCAGGCCCGTCTTCATCGTGGCGCCGGTCTGCGCCAGCACGCACGCCGCGGCCAGCACCGCGATCGCGGCCAGTCGCCGACGGCGGCCCGCGCGCGGCGCCGGGTTCGGGTGAAGATGCTCCATCGTGCCCTCCTGCACCGGATGGTGTCGGCAGGGCGCCGTTCATTGCACCGTGGTCGAGAAGGTCGGGGATACGAGCGGTTCGGCGCCGGAGACCCGAGCCTCGACCTGCCAGAGCAGTGTGGCTCCGGGTGCCAGGGCCGCCAGCACGTCCGGAGGCAGGACGTACTCGGCCGTGAGCAGGCCGTCGGCCTCGGCAAGGGGACGCAGGTCCACGGCAAACAGCCGGACGTGGTACCGCGCGCCGTCAAGGGGCGTCCAGCGGAGCACGGGCGACGTGCGCGCGAGCGGCACACCCGCCGGCAGGAGCGACGCGATGTCGCCTGCCGGCTCTCCGCGGTAGACCGGCGCGTCGGCGGGCCGCGGCACGAACTGCCAGGCCAGGCCCAGGACCAGCGCAATGCCGGCCGCGAGTCCGAGCCATCGCCAGGACGCAGGTGCCGCAGGCGCGGGCGTGTGGACGGATACCTCCGCCGGCGGCGCCAGGTCGTGTGCCAGCCGCCACGCCTCGGCCGCCTCCGGGTCCTGCGCGATCGAGGCGATCACGGCCCGCCGCTCCTCGGCGTCGAGCTCACCGTGCAGGGCGTCGAAGATCCGCGCGGCCTCGGTCTTCCCCGCCTCGTCGCCCTCGGCAGGCGCCGCGGCAAGCGCCGCGCGAAGCCGTTCGATCCCGTCGTCGGGGCCGGTCATGGCGTGTGTCCTTTCGCCAGCAGGCACGCGCGCAGGTCGGCCATGCCGCGGTAGACGAGGTTCTCCGTCCGCTTCACGATCCACCCCAGCAGCCGCGCGGACTCGGGCACGGTGTGCCCCTGCAGGTGCAGCGCCACCGCCAGCCTCCGGTCGTGCGACAGCCCGCCCAGGCAGGCGCGGATCGCGGCGCCGAGCTCGCGCAGGCTGGCCGCCGACTCCGGCGTGTGCGTGTGCGCCGGTTCGGGAACGGCCGGCCGATCGTCGTCGGCGACGCCGTCGAGCGCCACCTCGCGCCGCCGGCGCCGGCGGCGAATCTCGTCCACCAGCGCGCTGTGCGCCGCTCTGTACAGGTAGAACGGCGCCAGCGGTGGCTTCCCCTCACCCACCTTGTCGGAGCGCATGACCTTCGACAGCGCCTGCTGCGCGATGTCGTCGGCGTCGGCGGCGAGCCAGGGGGGGCACTGCCGTCGGACGGCGCGTGCGAGGGCGGAGGACAGGGCGTCCCAGTCCGGGGCCGCCTGTGTGGTGGTCGAGTGCGTGTGGGTGTCCACGACGTGTGCGTTCCGTCGCGGGGGCGGGGGCAGTCTACCACGCGCTCGACGCGCGTCAGTCGGCTCGGAGCGACGCCAGCGGGTCGATCCGGGACGCGCGACGCGCCGGGAGGTAGCCGGCCAGGAGAGCGGTACCCGCAATCAGGACCAGCGTGGCGACGAACGTGGCCGGGTCGGTGGACGTCACGCCGAACAGGAGCCCCTGCATGGCGCGCGACAGGATCCACGCACCGAGCATCCCGCACGCCATCCCGGCCAGGGCGAGACGCAGCGTCCGCGCGACGATCTCGCCGCGCACGTGGCCCGCCGACGCGCCGAGCGCCATGCGGATGCCGATCTCCTGACTGCGGCGGCTCACCGAGTACGACACGACGGCGAAGATGCCGAGTGCGGCCAGCAGCAGCGCGAAGGCCGCGAACCCGCCCAGCAGGAGTACGAGGAAGCGGCGGGGCGAGACCGAGCGATCGACGAGGGACTGCAGATCGCGGAACTCGCCGCCGGGCAGGCTGGGCGCGATCGGCCTCAGCGCATCGCGGACGGCGTTGGCCAGCTGACCCGGCGGGAGCGCCGATCGGACCACGAGATCGCTGGACGACTGATCCCCGCATTGCCGCATGGGCAGGTACATCTCGTTGCCCGCACTCTGCTCGAGCGCGAGGTGGCGGACGTCGCCCACCACCCCCACCACGCGCCGGTCCGCACCGCAGGCGTTGAGGATGACCTGTCCGACGGGATCCTCTCCGGGCCACAGGGCCCGAGCCATGCTCTCGTTCACCATCACCACGGGATCGGAGGACGACGTATCGCGATCCGAGAGGTCGCGGCCGGCACGGAGCGGTATCCCCATCGCCTCCACGTAGCCGTCGCTCACGACGCGGATGTACGCCGACGGGGCACGCCCCCGTTCGTACGTCTTGCCTCGCGCGCGCGCCCCCCAGGTCCGGTTGCGCCCGAGCGGGAGGGCGTTGCTGATGCCGGCGGCATCCACACCCGGGACCTCGCGCACGCGCCTGAGCAGCTCGTCAACATAGGCGTTGCGCTCGTCGGGCGTTCGGTAGCTGGCGTCGGGATCCACCCGGATCGTGGCCGCCCTGGCGGGCTGGAAGCCCAGGTCCACGTCGAGGACGTGGACGAAGCTGCGAATCAGGAGGCCCGCCGCGGCGACGAGGACGCACGCCAGGGCGATCTCCGACACCACCAGGACGTCCCGCGCCGCGCGCCGCCCTCGTCCTTCCGTGGAGCCGCGCGTGCCGTCCTTCAGGGCCTCGTGCAGCCGGCTGGCCTGCATGGAGAGCGCCGGCGCCAACCCGAAGACGACGCCCGTGAGCGCCGTGAGCCCGAGCGCGAAGGCCAGTGCGATGCCGTCCACCTGGACGGTGCGGAGCAGCGGAAGACTGAGCCCGTCGAGCGAGGCCAGCGTCCGTGTCCCGACCACGGCCAGCCCGATCCCGAGCAGCGCGCCCAGCCCCGACAGCACGAGCCCCTCGGTAAGCATCTGCGCGACCAGGCGGCCGGTGCCGGCGCCCATCGCCGACCGTACCGCGACCTCGCGGTGACGGGCGGCCGCGCGCGCGAGCAGCAGGTTCGAGAGGTTGGCACAGACGATGAGCATGACGGCGATGACGGCGCCGACCAGGGCGAAGAGCGCCGGACGGAGGCGCCCGCTCACCTGCTCGGCGAGCGGCCTGACCCGCCCCTCGAAGCTGTTGCGATCGGGATGGTCCGCCGTGAACTGCGCGCCAAGGACCTCGATCTCGGCCTGCGCCGCCGCCGCCGTGACGCCCGGCTTCAGCCGTCCGACCATGGCCATCGTGTTGCCCCAGCGGTTGGTCTCGGGGCTCAGTGGAAACGCGAAGAAGACGTCGAACCGGCCGCCTGGCGCGAAGACGGACGCGAAATCGAACGACTCGGGCAGCACGCCGACGACGGCGTAGCGTTCGTCGTTCAGTGTCAGCGGCAGGCCGACCACTCCGGGGTCCGACGCGAAGCGCCGCTCCCAGAACGCATGGCTCAGCAGCACGGCCCTGGGTCCGCCCCATTGCCCCTCTTCTGTCGTGAACGTGCGGCCCAGCGCCGGCCGGACCCCGAGCACGTCGAAGAACCGCGCGGACACCGGCACACCACTCAGGCGCTCGGGCTCGCCACGCCCCGTCATCAGGCTGTCGCCGACGCCGTAGAAGGCGAAATACCCCGCCAGCGACTCCAGCGACGACGCCCCCTCGCGCAGGTCCAGCATGTGGTCCACCTGCGTGGTCTGTCCAGACAGGCCCGGTGTGTCGTGGTTGGCGATCCAGACCAGTTGCTCCGGGCGCTCGAACGGCAGGGGCCGCAGCAGGAGGGCGTGCGCGACGCTGAAGACCGTCGTGCTCGCACCGATCCCGAGGCCCGTCACCAGCGTGGCAAAGAGGGCGAACGTCCACTCCCGGCGGAGCGTGCGGAGCGCAAAGCGCAGGTCGCCGGCGAAGGTATCGAGGGCCATGGCGCATTGGACGGCGGCGCGCCGGAAAGCGTTGGGCGCTGACCGCGTGAGCAGCCGCCTGCTCTCACTGTGGTCGCGGTTGCTCTCAATGGTTCCCACGGTACTTCCCGGTGCGACTCCCGACGGCTCGGCCTCCCGTGCCGCGTGGCACGCACCGTGCTTCGACGGCCGCGGGCACCTGGGGCCACTGCCGTGGTCTACTGCGAGGGGCACCCGGACCGATGGAAGGACGATGCGTGTGAGCGGCGACGAGTTCGACTGGATGCTGGCGGGCGGGGGCGAGGCCGGCGACCTGATCCGCCGTGTCGACTGGTCGGCCACGCCGCTCGGGCCCATCTCCGGATGGCCGGCGGTCCTCAGGACGACGGTCGCGATGCTGCTGCACTCGCGTCATCCCATGTTCCTGTGGTGGGGGCCCGAACTCATCCAGGTCTACAACGACGCCTACATCCCGAGCTTCGGTGTCGGCAAGCACCCCCGGGCGATGGGCCAGCCGGGGCGCGACTGCTGGCCCGAGATCTGGCCCATCATCGGCCCCCAGATCGACGACGTCATGCGGCTGGGCAAGCCGAGCTGGCATGAGGATGCCCTCGTCCCGATCTTCCGCAACGGCGCCATCGAGGACGTCTACTGGACGTACGGGTACTCGCCCGTGTTCGACGACGACGGGCGCATCGGCGGGACGCTCGTGATCTGCACGGAGACGACCGCCCGGGTGATGGCCAGCCAGCGCGAAAGCGCCATCTGGACCGGCATCGAACGGGAACGCCAGCGGCTGCGGCAGTTCTTCGCACAGGCCCCGGCCGGCATCTGCATCCTGCGCGGACCCGGGCTGGTGTTCGAGTTCGCCAACGACCAGTACCGTGCGCTGGTCGGCGGCCGCGACCTCGTCGGCCATCCGCTGCTCGAGGCCCTGCCCGAGCTCGAGGGACAGGGCCTGGATCCCCTGCTGCACGCCGTGATGGAGTCGGGCCTGCCGTTCGTCGGGCGCGAGCGGCCGGTCCCGATGGATCGTCAGGGCCGCGGCGTTCCCGAGCAGGCGTTCTACACCTTCATCTACAGTCCGCTCCGGCACACCTCCTCGGACATCGACGCCGTGAGCGTGCTGGCGCTCGACGTCCCCGACGAGGTCGCGAGCCGGCGGCAGGCCGAGGAGCTGGCGAGCCGGCTCAGGATGAGCGAGGCGCAGTTCCACACGCTGGCGGAAAGCATCCCGCAGCTCGCGTGGACGGCACGCCCCGACGGCCACGTGGATTGGGCAACCAGCGCTGGTTCGACTACACCGGCACCACCCTCGAGTCGATGCAGGGCTGGGGGTGGCGGGCGGTTCACCATCCGGACGACCTCGATGCGGTCACGACGCGCTGGCGCGCGTCGCTCGCCAGCGGCGAGCCCTTCGAGATGGAGTTCCTCCTCCGCGGCCGGAATGGCGAGTATCGGTGGTTCCTCACCCGCGCGATGCCGCTGCGCGACGAGGCGGGCACGATCGTCCGGTGGTTCGGCACAAGCACCGACGTGGACACGTCCCGGCGTGACGCCTTGAGCCGCGCCGATCTCCTGGCGCGTGAGCAGCGCGCCCGCCTGGCCGCCGAGCTCGCCAGCCGCGCCAAGGACGACTTCCTCTCGACGGCCTCACACGAACTGCGCACCCCGCTCAACGCCATCCTCGGCTGGGCGCGGATGCTGCAGTCGGGCCAGCTGGATCAGAGCACGTTCCTGCGGGCCATCGACACCATCGAGCGGAACGCCCGCGTGCAGGTGCGCCTGATCGAGGACATCCTCGACGGCTCGCGCATCATCACCGGACAGCTCCACCTGGACGTGCGCCCGCTGGATCTCACAGCCGTCGTGGAAGCGGCCGTGGACACCGTGCGCACGGCCGCCGAAGCCAAGCAGATTGCGCTGACGGTCAGCGCCGACGCCGATGCCGGACGAATCAGCGGTGATCCGGATCGGCTGCAGCAGGTCATCTGGAACCTCGTGACCAACGCCATCAAGTTCACGCCCCGGGGCGGCGCCGTCCACGTCGCGCTGCGCCGCGCCGGCACCGACGTGACCCCGACCGTCGCCGACGACGGCGAAGGCATCGATCCCGAGTTCCTCCCGCACGTGTTCGACCGGTTCCGGCAGGCGGAGGGCAGCACCGCCCGCCGTCACGGCGGCCTCGGTCTCGGGCTCGCGCTCGTCCGGCACCTCGTCGAGGCGCATGGCGGTACGGTACGGGTGGACAGCGCGGGACCGGGACAGGGGGCGACCTTCACGGTGTCCCTCCCGGTGCAGCCGGTCGTCGGCGAGCGTGCCATGGAGGAGCCGCCGAGGCCGGGCGATGCGATCGCCGTGGAGCCGCGAGCCGCCCGGCTCGACGGCACGCACGTCCTGGTCGTTGACGACGAGGCCGATGCGCGAGACCTGGTGGCCACCGCGCTCCGCGCGCGCGGCGCCGCCGTGACCGTGGCCCGTGGCGCGCTCGAGGCGCTGGACCTGGTGGCGACCCACGCGTTCACCGCCATGGTCAGCGACGTCGGCATGCCGGGCATCGACGGCTACACGCTCATCCGACGTGTCCGCACGATGACGGGCGCACGCGGCGCCCAGCTGCCCGCGGTCGCACTCACCGCCTACTCGCGGGACGAGGACCGCGGGCGGGCACTCGAGGCCGGCTTCAGCGCGTACGCTTCCAAGCCCGTGGACCCTGCGAAGCTGGTGGCGGTCGTCGCGAGCCTGGTGGTCGGCATCCGACGGCGGGAGGACGCGGCACCGACCGCGCCGGCCGCCCGCGCGGACACGCTGACCAAGTTCTCGCGCGTGCTGGCCGCACGCGGCCTGCACGAGGCGTTGCGCCTGCTGAACAGTCGCACGGCGCACCGCTTCACCGGCATCTACCGCTTCGACGGGCCGATGCTGCGGAGCCTGCACCTCGTTGACGCGGAAGACGACACGGTGACCCGTGGAGAGGACGCCCCGGTGGAGCGCACCTTCTGCTCCATCGTCGGATCCTTCGAGCGGCCGTTCACGACCGACGACACGCTGCGCGACGACCGGCTCCGGACGCACCCGGGCCGCGACGGCAGTGTCCGCTCGTATTGCGGCGTCCTCCTGCGTGGCGCCGACGGCTCGTCCTTCGGCACGCTGTGCCACTTCGACATGGCGCCGTGCGACGTGCCCGTGAACGAGGTGGCGGTGATGGATGCCGTCGCTCCCATGGTCATGCGGGTGCTGTCCGGATCCTAGGGACCGGGTGGAGGCCCGGACGCGCCCACAGTCGAAGCCTGTGGCGGCGGCAGGCGGCCGTATGGCCGGTGGAGGGAGCCGGGCTCCCCGCGGGCTGCAAACCCGTCCGGGCTCACCGGGATGGTGGGTTGCTGGGTTCGACTCCCAGGCCGGTCTCTTCTTGCGTGCTCCGGTCCGGGATCGGCGTCAGCGCCAGGTCCGGCCCGTCACCGGGAGGGCGCCGGCCGCTCGTGCAGGATCATCCAGTTGATGCCGAAGCGATCACGCAGCTGGCCGAAGCGCGACGCGAACGGCGTCTCGGCAATCGGCATGAAGACCTGTCCCTGCTCGGCCAGCGCCGCATACACCCGCTCGGCCGTTGCATCGTCGTCAACGCGCAAGGTCAGGTAGGCACTCCGCATCGGCTCGGCGTGAGGGATGTCCGCGCCGAGCAGTTCGAGGCCTCCGATCACGATCCGGCCGTGGAGGACTTTCTGGTCCCAGCCGTCGGGCATCCGGCGCGGGCCGGGAACCTCGCCGTGCCGCGCGATCATCACGATGGTGCCACCCAGATGGGTGACGTAGTACTCGAAGGCCTCCGCGCAGCGGCCGGCAAAGTTGACGTAGGTGGTCAGTGTCATGGCGGCAGGTGCTGTCATGGTATACGGAGACGATCCGCGCCGTGACCACCCGCCACGTCCCAGACGTCGCACCGCTCGACCCAGTGTCCCTGCGCGCGGCCACCGCGCTCGACGCGGTCCTGGCCGCCGGCAGCCTCTGGGTGATCGTCTCCTGGATGGCGGGGCATCCCCCGTTCTACTCCGCCACCGCCCCGGTGATGTCGCCGTTCACCGCGGTGTCGATCCTCCTGATGGTGGTGACGCGGATGGCGCGTCTCCACCTGGCGACGTGGCCGATGGCCCTCAGCCTGGCGATGACGGGCCTGGTAATGGGCGGCAACGTGTCGTCGATGCTGATGCTGCTCACCACGCCACCGGAG
Source organism: Vicinamibacterales bacterium (assembly GCA_041394685.1). Lineage (GTDB taxonomy): Bacteria > Acidobacteriota > Vicinamibacteria > Vicinamibacterales > UBA2999 > VFZN01. Next base: position 193,488 of record JAWKHU010000032.1, on the reverse strand, counting down.
CTCTGGGCGAGCTTCCCCGGCCTCGTCCTCACCTCGGTGATGACGTCAACGGGGTTGGTGCTCTTCTGCGCCTACGACCTCGTGATCGCGCTGCGCGAGACACCGGCGTCCGCCTTCATCCTCGACGACGTGCTCATTCACCTGGCGCTGGTGCCGGGCGGCCTCAGCCTGCTCGGCTACCTGCTGGGCATCCCGACCTACCTGAGCGTGCACGCGGATCCGCGCGTCGGCATCTCGCCGCTCGAGATGGCGTTCATGGGCCTCTACGCCGTCGCGGCCGTCGTCTCCAATCCGCGGCTCTTCCTCTGGCAGTTCCTGCGCGCGGGCTGGCCGAACCGGCTGGTGTTCGGTCTGCTGTTCGCCAACCAGTTCGTGGCCCCGCTGGCCGTCGCGCTGCTGTTCTCGACGCCGGGCGTGCGCGCGCCGGGCCTCGAGCTCTTCGTGATGCTGGCGGGCGTCGTCGCGACGATGCTCTTCCTGCTGCTGCAGGCGAGGGTGGCGCGGCGCGGAGCGGAGGCGCCATCGGTGCCCGTCTGAGGATGGCGGCTGCCCGGCCCGGGCACGCGGCGCGCGCGGTGCGTTACGCGCTGTCGCGGCGCACCGCCCGGCACGTGTCGCGCACGGAGATACCGATCTCCTCGGCCGTCCGATCGCGGAAGCTGGCGGCGAAGGCGAGAAAGCGCTCGAGATCGGCCGCGTTGGTCGCGATGCCGACGGATGCCCGGATCGCGCCGATCTCCAGGCCGTAGGCGTCACGGATCCCGAGGCGCAGCTCGTCGAAGCTCATGCCCTCGGCCTGGCGGAAGAAGGTGCCGATCTGCTCGGCCGACAGGCCGTAGGTGGCCTCGCCCGCGCCGGGGTTGCAGAAGCAGCCCGTGCGGAGCGAGATGCGCTGCTCCCCCGCCAGCTCCTCCACCCGCCGGATGTCGAAGGCATGCCCGGCCGGATCCACCAGGTTGAAGGCCACCGTGCCGCCGCGCGCCTCCGTCGTGGCCGGGCCGTGCAGGCGCACCATCGAGGCGCCGTTGCCGTGAACCAGCGTGCGCAGGCCGGCCAGCATGATGCCCGTCATACGCCCCACGTGGTCGTGCACGGCCTCGATGCCCACCGATTCGAGGTGGCGCAGCCCATACTCGACGGCCGGGAGGTTGAGGTAGTCAACCGTGCCGTCCTCGAAGGCCGCCTCCCCGGCCGCGCGGTAGAAGCCGTCGCCCTGGACGCTGGCGATCTGGATGGTGCCGCCGGCGAACCACGGCCGGCACAGGCGGGCCGCCGCCTCGCGCCGCATGAGGAGCGCGCCGACGCCGGTCGGTACCTGAACATCTTGTAGAACGAGAGCGTGATGAAGTCGGGACGCGTGCAGAGAGATCGAGACGGTTGGTCGGCACGAACGCTGCGGCGTCCATGAGCACGTCCCACCCGTGCGTGCGCCTCGTCCACGAGGTCCAGCGGGTGCTGCACGCCACTGAAGTTCGACTGCGCCGGGAAGGCGAACAGGTTGGTGGCGTGCGGCGCGGGCGCGGCGAGCTCCGCCGACACGACGTCGCGATCGAGCCGCAGGTCCACGCCGTGCATCGGCAGGTAGGTGGTTGCCGCGCCGGCCGCGCGGGCGAACTCGCGGAGCCCGTTCACGGAATTGTGGTTGTCGAAGGTGAGCAGGAAGCGGCTGCCGGGCGCGAAGGGATACGACTCGCCCACCTGGCGCAGCGCGCCGCTCGCGTTGGGCGTGAAGACCACGAGATACTCGTCGGGCGAGCCGCCGAAGTAGCGCAGCACTTACTCGCGGGCGTGCTCCACGCGGTCGGTCATCGCCTGCGACGTGGGGTTGTTCGAGTGCGGGTTGCCGAAAACGTGGGCCTCGAGCTCGGCCTGGTGCTGGCGAAGCTGGGACGGCGTAGAGGCCGCCGCCGGTGTAGTCGAGGTAGACGTGCCCGCTGGCGTCCAGCCGCGCGTAGTCCATCGCCCGCAGGGCGTCGAAGAGGCTGGCCGTCCCGGCACGATCGTTCATGAGCGTGATTATCGCGCGAGCGGCCGGCGGCGCACACGACGCCGGGGCGCGCTGAGTAGCCGCCTTCCCGACACGGATTGGACCCATGGCTACCTCACGCCGATCGTTCCTCCGTCATGCCGTCGCGGGCTCCGATGCTGACGGCCGCGCCATCCTCCTGACCCGTGCTGCTGGAGCGGCGCAAGCGCCGCCCGACGGCACGAGGACGTACGGCCATCTGGGCCGCACGGCGGACTACAAGGACTGGGCCATCGTCCCCCGCGGCCTGACGATCGCGTCCGTCGAGACCTTTCAGCGCGGCTCGCTGGCCCTCGTCCGGGTCACGGCCAGCGACGGGCGTAGCGGATGGGGCCAGGTCGCGCCCTACGACGCCGACATCACCGTTGACGTCCTGCACCGGCTCGTCGCGCCGCGCGTGCTGAAGCGCGACATCAGCGAGATCGACGCCATCAACGACGACGTCATCGATGCGCAGCTGAAGTATCCGTGGTCGTTCCTCTGCCGTGCACTGCGGCGTGGACACGGCGCTCTGGGACCTGTACGGGCCACATTACCGACAAGCCCGTCGCCGCGCTGCTGGGCGGAACGGTGCGTCCCTGGCGGCTTACGGTTCGAGCATGCGCCGCGACATCAGCCCCACCGACGAGGGCGCGCGCCTCGCCCGGCTGCGCGACGAGGTGGGCTGCAAGGCATTCAAGATCCGGTTCGGGACCCCGGCGGCCGCAACAGGGATGCGGCGCCCGGACGCAGCGAGGCCATCATCCCGACCGTCCGCAAGGCCGTCGGCCCCGACATGGTGCTCTTCGCCGACGCCAACAGCTGCTATACGCCGGACAAGGCCATCGTCCTCGGCCGCATGATGGAGGATGCCGGCTACGCGGCGTTCGAGGAGCCCTGCCCGTACTGGGAACTGGAATGGACCCAGGAGGTCACCCGCGCCTTGACGATGGACGTCCAGGGCGGGGAGCAGGACAACGACATGGCGCAGTGGCGGCGCATGATTGCCATGCGCGCCGTGGACATCGTCCAGCCCGACATCTGCTACACGGGCGGCCTGACGCGAGCCTGGCGTGTCGCGAAGATGGCGGAGGCCGCGGGCCTGGTGACCAAGCCCCACGCCGCGAACGTGTCGTTCGTCACGGTGTTCACGATGCACCTGCTCGCGGCGCTCCCCAGGGCCGGCGAGGTGGAGTTCTCCATTGAGGAGGACGCCGGCATCACCCGGGAGGCGCGCGCGATGTTCGACCCGGTCCTGGAAATGAAGGACGGCAAGGCCGTGATGCCCGATGGACCGGGGTGGGGCGTGCACGTCAAGCCGGCGTGGCTGTCGTCGGCGGCCCATCGCCGATCGCCCGCGTAAGGCGAATCCGCCGGCCGACACCCGGCCCGGCTCACGCGTGGGTGTCGTCCACCGACGGAGGCCAGCCGTGGCAGCGCGATGATGCAGGTTCCAATCAAGCGGGCGATCGAACGCGTGCCCGGCGGCATGATGGTGGTGCCCCTGTTGGCCGGTGCGCTCGTCGCCACCCTCGCCCCTGGAACGCCGCAGTTCTTCGGCTCGTTCACGGGTGCCCTCTTTACCGGTTCCCTGCCGATCCTGGCAGTGTTCTACGTGTGCACGGGCGCCAGCATCGACGTCGCGGCCACGCCCTACATCCTCAGGAAGGGCGGCACGCTGTTCGGGGTGAAGGTCGGTCTCGGCATACTCGCCGGGGTCGTCTGCGGGCGCCTGCTCGGCGAGGCGCCGGTGAACACGGGTCTCTTCGCGGGGCTCTCGACGCTGGCCATCGTCGCATCGATGAACGACACGAACGGCGGGCTATACATGGCGCTCATGGGGCAGTACGGCCAGCCGCGCGACGTGGCCGCTTATAGCGTGATGTCCCTGGAGTCCGGGCCGTTTCTCACGATGGTCACGCTCGGCGTCGCGGGTCTCTCGGCCTTCCCCTGGCCGACACTCGTCGGCGGCATCCTGCCACTGGCCATCGGCATGGTCATCGGCAGTCTCGATCGCGAGATGCGCGAGTTCCTGGGTCGCGCCATCCCGGTCCTGATTCCGTTCTTCGCCTTCGCGCTGGGCGCGACGCTCGACCTCGCGAAGGTGTGGCAAGCCGGGCTCCTCGGCGCCGCTCTGGGACTCTCCGTCGTCATCGTCACGGGCATCCCGCTGTACCTGGCCGACCGCCTCACGGGCGGCACGGGCGTGGCCGGGGTGGCCGCTGCCTCGACGGCTGGCAATGCCGCGGCCGTGCCCGCGATCGTGGCCAGCGCCAATCCCGTCTATGCCCCGGCCGCCGCGCACGCCACGCTGCTCGTCGCCGCCTCGGTGGTGGTCACGGCCATCGTCGTTCCGGTGCTCACGGCGTGGACGGCTAGGCGTGTGAGGTCCACATGAGCCCGAGCTGGCTCATTCTCGCTGACGACCTGACCGGGGCCGCCGACGCCGCCGCGGCCTTCGCACGTCGCGGCTTCCACGCCGAGGTCACCTGGGGCGCGGCCTCGCTCTCGGAGGCTGTGTCCGTGCACGCCGTGGACCTGGCCAGCCGGACGTCGGATGCGGCGGAGGCCGCCCGGCGCCACCGCGACGCGGTCGGACGATGGAGCGCACCCGGGCGGTTGGTGTTCAAGAAGATCGACTCCACGCTCCGCGGCCAGCCGGCCGCCGAGATGGCGGCGGTTGCCGCCGGCCTCCGCGATGCGGGCCGCCCCTCGTGGGGCCTCCTGGCACCGGCCAATCCGGCGATGCGGCGGACCGTGCGGGACGGCCACGTCTTCGTGGACGCGGCACCGCTCGAAGCGAGCGCCACCTGGGCGCGCGAGCACACGTATCCGTCGGCGAACCTCTCCATGGTGGCCGCCTCGGCTGGCCTGCGCGCCGTGACGCTGCCGCTGGCCGAGCTGCGTGGCGACGAGTCCGCAGTCCGCGCGGCGTTCGATTCCGCGGCGACGTCCGGACGGACGGACGCCACCCTCCTGATCGCGGATGCCGAGACCGATGCGGATCTCACGCGCCTCGTGGACGTCGCATCCAGCGTCGTCCCGGGGTTCTTCGCCGCGTACCGCCGGTTCCGCCAACGCGCTCGCGGCATCCGCACCAGCCAGAGCCACGGCGCGACATCGCGAAGACGCCGCGAGGCACGCTGGTGGCGGTGGTACGCTGGCCGGGTGTCCGCGTCAGGCGGCGTGCCGTCTGGCGGAGCGCGAGGGTGTGGGCGTGCTGAGGGTGCCGTCGGGCTCGTGCGGCGATCCTGCAGCCGGCGCGCAGGTCACGGCGGACGCCGCCGAGCGCCTGCGCCGCGGTGAGACGGTCGTGGCACTGCTCGATGGCCCCGCCGCCACGGACGCACATCCCGATTCGCGCCACGCGGGCGCGTTCGCCCAGGCATTGGCGGACGTGCTCCACGAAATGGGGGCCCTGGTCGCGACAGGCGGAGAGACGGCCGCGGCGCTGCTCGCACGATGCGGACACGGCCTCCAGATCGTCGGCGAGATCGAGCCGGGCATCGCGCTGGCCTCACGCGCGGCCTCGTCACCGTGCCGGTCGTCACCAAGCCGGGCGCGTTCGGCGACGAGGAAAGCCTCATCCGGTGCGTAGATGCGCTGGCCGCGCTGGAGCGGACCACGTGACGCTGCCGACCATCGCGATCACCACGGCGATGCCGCCGGCATCGGTCCGGATCGTCATGAAGGCGCTGGCGAACCCGCAGGTGCGCCTCTTCTGCCATCCACTGGTCGTCGGGATGCCGCGCGCCTTCGTCGCGCGGGGACCATCAGCGGCTGCCCGCTCGCCGTGGACGGTCTGCGGGCGCCGGCCGCGGCCCGCTTCGACCGGGACGCGGTCCAGTGCATCGACCTCGCGATCGTGCCGGCGGACTCCGCCTTCGGCCGCACGTCGGCCGTTGCCGGCGATGCCGCGTATCGCTTCATCGAGCGCGCCGTGCGCATCGTGGAGTCGGGACGCGCAGGCCATCTGCACGGCGCCGATCAAAGGCGGAGGCGCTGCACGCGGCTGGACACCGCTTTCCCGGCCACACGGGAGCTGCTGGCAGCGCTCACCGGGACGCCTGAGGTGTCGATGATGTCACGGCGCCGGGGCTGCGGGTCATTCACGTCACGACCCACGTGGGGTTGCTGGACGCCATCGAGCGCATCGACGCCGCGCTGGTCGAACGGGTCATCGGCCGCGCCCACGACACGCTGGCGAGCGCCGGCATCGCGCGTCCGCGAATCGGTGTCTGCGGCATCAATCCCCACGCGGGCGAGAACGGCTTGTTCGGCCGCGGCGAGGAGGCGATCAAGATTGCACCGGCGGTGGCCGGCGCGCGGGCACGCGGCATCGATGTCAGCGGCCCGCTTCCGGCCGACACGCTGTTCTTCCGGGCCGCGCGGGGCGATTTCGACATCGTCGTGGCGATGTACCACGACCAGGGACACGGCCCCATCAAGGTGCTGGGCCTGGAGTCCGGCGTGAACATCACGGTGGGTCTTCCCGTGGTACGCACCTCGGTGGATCACGGGACGGCCTTCGACATCGCGGGCACCGGCGTGGCCGATCCCGGGAGCCTCGTCGAGGCGCTGCGCCAGGCGGCGGAGCTCGCGCATACGCGCACGGGCTCGCCGACGCGACACGGGAGGTAGCGATGCAAGGTTGTGCGATTCGGAAGGGCCTGACACCTCCGCTGTTCCTGTCGCTGGTCTGGCTGATCGTCCTGGCCACCGCGCCGGCACCGAACGCTCAGGGCGTGGGTTTCACCGCCGCGCAGGCGGAAGCGGGCGCCGCCGTCTATCAACGGACGTGCGCGTCGTGCCACGGTCCCGACCTGGCCGGCAGCGCCGAGGCCCCTGCTCTGGCAGGCGCCGGCTTCCTGGCAAAGTGGCGCCCGGCCATGATGATCGAGCTCTATCGCGTCACCGTCCAGACCATGCCGCCGAACAGGCCGGGCTCGCTCAGCGAAGCGGACGCCCTGGCCGTCGATGCGTTCATCCTCCAGCGCAATGGCGGTCAGGCGGGGCCGCGGATGCTCACGGCCGGGGTGCAAACACGGATCGGCGCGATTCTCACCCCCTCGGCACCTGGTGTTCCACCGCCGGCCCCTCCGCCGGGAGGCGCCATCGACGAACGGGCCCGCGCCGCGGACGCCCGCCTGGCGGCGCTGCGCGCGCCGCTGGATCGGCTCACGCCCGTCACCGACGCCATGCTCCGCGACCCGTCGCCCGGCGACTGGCTGATGTGGCGGCGCACCTACAACGGATGGGGGCACAGCCCGCTCGATCGGATCCATCGCGGCAACGTGAAGCAGTTGACCGTCGCATGGTCCTGGGCGCTCAACTCCGACGGCATGACGGAGTTCACCCCCCTCGTGCACGACGGCATCATGTTCATGTGGAACTACGGGGAGCTGGTGCAGGCCCTCGACGCGAGGAACGGCAACCTGCTGTGGCAGTACCGACACCCGATGCCCGCCGACTACTCGCGTAACACGTTCTATCGGACCAAGCGGGCGTTCGCGATCGGCGGCAACCTGCTCATCGTCCCGACCACCGACATGCACCTGCTCGCGCTCGACGTCCGGACCGGCGCCGTGGTCTGGGACGTGGAGACCGACGACGCCCGTCGCAGCCGGCGTGTGTATAACGGCGGGCCGCTGGTGGTCCACGACAAGGTCATCATGGGCGCCAGCGGCTGCGCACCCGGCATCGTCGGCTGTTTCATCACTGCGCACGATCTCGCCACCGGACGGGAGCTGTGGCGGTTCAACACCATCGCGCAGCCGGGTGAACCCGGTGGGGACACATGGAACGGCGTGCCGGCGGAGCGGCGCTGGGGCGCCTCGGTGTGGATTCCGCCCAGCTACGATCCCGAGCTGAACCTGCTGTTCGTCGGCACCGGTTCACCGTACCCCTGGTCGTCCGAAGACCGGAAGCACCGATCCGACCGGGGGCGGCGTCCGCGGCGACAGCTTGCACCAGCTGCACCCTCGCCATCGATCCGGATACGGGCCGGCTGGTCTGGTACTACGCGCACCTGCCGAACGACACCTTCGACCAGGACTACGCCTTCGAACGCGTGATCGTGCCGATCGACTTCCGGGGACGCCGGCTCAAGGCCGTCATCACCGCCGGCAAGCCGGCCGTCATCGAGGCGCTGAACGCTGCGACCGGCGAGTTCCTGTTCGCGCTGGACCCTGGCGCGCAGAACATCTTCACGTTCGACCCCGAGACGGGCAGGAAAACGCTGCTGCCGCCAGGGCCGCCCGAGGGGACCCGCCGGTGTCCGAGCAACGACGGCGCCCGCAACTACCTGGCGGGGGCCTACGACCCGGCGAGCAACCGCTACTACCTGTCGGTCAACGACATCTGCACCGGCAAGGGCGGCGACACACCGGACCGCCTGCTGGGCCTGGACCTCGGCCGCCGGGAGTTCACGCTGGATGTCCGCTCCGGCGTCCTGCAGTCGTCGGCGAAGCTCACGACGGCGGGGGGCCTGCTGTTTTCGGCCTCGGCCGACCGCTATTTCCGCGCGTACGACACGCGTGACGGATCGGTGCTCTGGCAGACGCGTGTGCAGGACATCCCCAGCGCGTTCCCGATCACCTACGCGGTGGACGGGCAGCAGTACGTTGCGATGGTCGTGGGCAACCCGGGGCTGATCGGCAACGGCGCGGTAACGCCTCACCGGAGTATGCGCGGCCGGAACCGGCGTCGGTGCTCTGGGTCTGGCAGTTGCCGTAGCGGCGCAGCCTTCGCCTGGCACACGACGGGTCGGTGGTTCACGGCAGCGCAATCGCCGTCGGCACCTTGGTGTCGGCGGAGAGGAGCCAGCGGCCGCGGCCACCAGCGCCCCACCCCACAGCGTGCCGTCGTCTCTGACCGCGAACGCGTTGTTGCCAACGGCGAAGACAGACCGGACACCTGCGATCTTCGGTGTGGCGGGCGAGAGCTGGAGACGTCGCGGCAATGCCGACCCCAGTTGCCCCCAGTCATTGCCCCACCCGCGCAGCGTGCCATCCTCGAGCAGCGCGAGCACGTGCCGGCCGGTGATGCCGGCGCTGATGGCCACGACCTTCGCCACGCCAGGCACGCGTGCAGGCGTCCCGACGGTACTACGGTCAGGTGATTGGTGCGCTGGCCGTTGCCGAACTGGCCGTGCCCGTTGGATCCCAGGCCCACACCGTTCCGTCACGTGCGAGCACGAGCGACACGTCGTTCGCGGCGGCGATGGCCACGACGTCGGTCACGCCGGGCACTTCGACGGCTCGCTTCGCCAGCCGCCTTTGGGCTCGACGCCAAGCGCGTAGTTGTCGTTGCTGCCCCACGCCCAGACGTGGCCGTCAGCCGTGAGCGCCAGCGTATGGCTCACACCCATCGACACCTGTTTCACGTTGGCGAGCCGAAGGCACGGCCGTCGGCCGGAAGATGCGGTCGCCCGCCGGCGTCCTGCGGCGCGGCCACTCGACCACGGTCCCGTCACGCAGGATCGCGACCGCCGACCGGCCCGCCGCCTCGACGATGGCTGCCGGTTCGATCGGCACCTGCACGGGACGCTCGGCGCCGCGATACTCGCTCGACGACGTGCTGCTGGACAGGAGCGGCAGGTTGGGATTCGGCGCCGTGCCCGCTCGCCATCGCGTCCGTCTCCCAGGCCCACAGCGTGCCGTCCTCGAGGACGGCGTAGGACCGTATGCCGTCGTTGGCGGCGATGTCCACCGCCGCCCGGCAGTTCCTTGGGCGATTGGGCGGTCGGTCCACGCGGTGGCGGCGCCAATGGCGCCCACCGGTCCAAGCTGGCCGTTCCACCACGACCCCCAGCCGACGACCGAGCCATCGGACCTGAGAGCGAGCTTGTGCCGATCGCCGACGACCTCGACCACGCGGACGCCCGCCGACTGCGCGTTCGATCGAATGAGGGAAGAAGCGGCTGTCGCCAGCGCCAGGGCCACCATCGCGACTCGAGCGACTCTCACCACGCTAGGCTCCTCTCGGCACGCCGTGACCGACGGCGGGGACACCTGGATGGTCCCTGGCCGGTGATTCTACCCGTTCGCCGCTCCACGAAACGCCCTGTCGCGCCGCCTGCCGGCGAAGTCGAACCGCGGCGTTACTTCACCGGCACTCCGTTGGGGCAAGATACACAGGATGCCGCCTCGAACGCCGTTGCCCGCGCAGGTGCTCGTCGTCGAGGACGACCCGGGTATCCGCGACGTCGTGGCGTTCCATCTCGGCCTCGCCCGTTACGACGCGACGATGGCCGAGGACGGCAAGACTGCGCTCGTGCTGCTGCAATCGCGTCCGTTCGACGTGGTGGTGCTCGATCTGGTGCTTCCGGGAATCGACGGGCTCACGCTATGACCGCCGCAACGGCCAGCGCCCAGGAGATCATTTCCAAGGAGGCCGCCGCCGCGCTCAAGGAGCCCTTCATCGCGGACATCGAAGAGATGAAGACGAAGTTCGTCCAGCTGGCGGGTGCGTTTCCGGATGACAAGCTGGTGGGGCGGCGCGGAGGCCAGGACGCGCGACGAGATGTTGAAGCTTCGCACGTCGACGAGCAAGGCCGAGCTGATCGCCGCCATCAACCAGGCTTTCGAGCACGCCAAAGCGCAGATCTCGGCGGCGGACCCGGCCGCTCTGACCGGACGACGAAAACGGCCACCTCGAACCGGTCGCTCTACGAGTTCGCGCTGATGATCTCCGGCGACATGCACGAGCACCTCGGACAGCTCATTGCGTACGCGCATGAACGAGATCGTGCCGCCCTGGAGCAAGCCGTCGCTCGGGCTCCGGCCCGCGACACAAAGAACTGAGAAGGGGGGCGTGCGCACGGCGCGTTGCCGCATCGACGAGGCCTGCCATCGGCGAGCCGCAGCCCGCGTGCCAGGGTCGCCGGTGCCGTCCGCCCACCTGCCATGGTGGCTCGCGTGCGGAGTTGCACGCGTCGGCACGGGCCTCGGCCTCAAGCACAGGCTGGCTTGGCCGATTCCCGGATCGTGCCCGGCCTCCGTGCGATTCCCGCTCCGTCCGGCCCGGCCCCCACGTCGTGGCCGGAGTCCGACGCCGGCTGGCACGGCCTGCGGGCGGCACTCGATGGCACGTCCAGCGGTGTCCTGATCTTCGACCCTCTTCTGCGCATCCTGCACATGAACGAGGGCTTCCGGGTCCGCATGCTCGAGGAGGCGAACGCGCCGGAGGCACAGGCGGACGTGCTGGAGACACTGGCCAGGACGCACCTGACGCCGGATTCGCTGTCGCAGGTGCGCGGCCTGCTGGCGAACATCGAGCGTGCCATCCCGCCGCCGCTGACCCTGCACCTGCACGATGGCAGCCTGCCGGTGCGGCTCCAGCGCCCGGCGCCGGAGCTCGTCGTGGCGTAGCTCCGAACCGGCCGCGGAGTGCCGCTGGTGGAGCTCGCGACCAGGATGCGGACGTGGACGTGCTCACCGGGCTCGCCACGCAGCGTCGCCTCGAGGCCGTCACGGCCGATCGCCTGCGCGCCGGCGATCCGTGCGCCCTCCTCCTCCTGGACTGGACCGCTTCGCGCTGGTCAACGATACGCTCGGGCGCGCGGCCGGCGATGCAGCTCCTGCGGCGGGTGGCGCAGCGGCTGCTACCTCGACGCGGGAGGACGACCTCGTGGCACGCATCGGAGGAGGATGCGTTTGCCGTTGTCGTCGCGCGACCCGGCGCGCCCGACGCGCTCGCCGAGGTGGCGCGACGCATCCTCGATGTCGTGCAGCGCCCATGCTGATCGACGGAGAAGCGGTGCTCGTGGGTGCCAGCGTCGGGCTGGCGCGCGCGCCCGGTCACGGGAAGGACGCAGAAGCGCTGGTGCGCGCGGCGCACCTCGCACTGCACCAGGCCCGGACCGGGGGCGCTGGCCACGTCGCCGTGTTCGAGCCCTCGTTACTCGAGCGCGCCGTCACCCGGCGCGCCGACAGCCTCGACCTGCGCCGCGCGATCCCGCTGCGCCAGTTCGAGCTGCACTATCAACGCAGGTCAGCATGGACGGCGAGCTGGTGGGATTCGAGGCGCTGGTGCGCTGGCGTCATCCCGAGCGCGGGCTGCTGCCGCCCGGCGCGTTCCTGCCGCTGGCCGAGGACACCGGCCTGATCACGTCAATCGACCAGTGGGTGCTCCGAACGGCGTGCGCGAAGCAGCGACGTGGCCCGCCGGGCTCATCATCGCCGTCAACGCCTCCCCGGCAGATCAAGAACGGCGGGTTCGCCGAGGTCGTGCGCCGCACCCTGACGTCAACCGGGCTGCCGGGGCCAGGCTCGAAATCGAGATTACGGAGGGCGCACTCCTCGGCGATCATCCCGCGGTGATGCGCACGCTCCGGGGAGCTGCGGGCGCTCGGCGTCCGCATCGCTATGGACGATTTCGGCACCGGCTATGCCTCACTCAGTCAGCTCGCGGCGTTCCCGTTCGACAAGATCAAGATCGACCGCTCGCTGTCCGGCAGCGGGGGCGACCACGTCAAGAAGCGCGCGATCGTGCGCGCCATCACCGCAGCTGGGCCGGAGCACTCGGCGTGTGCACCCTTGCGGAAGGCGTCGAAGTGCCCGAGCAGCTCGACCGCCTCAGGCACGACGGGTGTACCGGCGTGCAGGGCTACCTGTTCAGCAGGCCCGTGCCCGTGGGCGAAGTCCCCGGCGTCATCTCCAGGTTTCATCGCGCCCCGGTTACTCCATGACTTCTCGACCCTCCCACGACGCCGTCGCCCGTCTCCACCGCATCGCCTACTGCAGCCGCAGCCGCATCGAGGATCGCGAGGCGGCTGACGAGCTCCACGCGATCCTGGAGGTGTCCCGCCGCAAGAATCCACGCCTCGGCGTGACCGGCGCGCTCTTGTACAGCGGCGGAAGCTTCGCGCAGGTGCTCGAGGGCCCGCTCGACGCCATCGAGCGCATCTTCGAGTCCATTCAGTGCGACGGCCGACACAGCGACGTCATGCTGATCGAGAGCGGTCCCATCGACGCGCGCCTGTTTCCCACGTGGGCCATGGCCTTCGCCGGCGACCCTGCCCTGGCCGAAATTCCGGATGCGAAGGCGGCCTTCGACAACGCCTTCGCTGGCGCCAGCCAGGGCGCCCGAACGCTGCTTCGCCTCCTCCAGGATCTCGTCGTCGAGGATGGCGAGTGGGCGGGCGCCGGCGTGCGCTGACGCCCGCATCGCCCCGTTTCCGGGCTGTCGCCGGGTCGGACGAGCCAGGCTCAGCCGGCGAGGACGCCGTCAATCTGCGCCATCGCCGCCTTCATGCCCTCCTCCATGCCCATGGCCAGGAGCTTCTCGAGCGCCTCCAGCGACGGGAAGGTCGTGACCGTCACCATGCGCGTGCCGCCGTCGTGCGGCTCGAAGGTGAAGCGCATGCGCATCGTCGGCATGTCCGGAGCCGGTGCGCCGTCGTCGCCCAGGAAGCCGTCTCGCACGTCGAACGACCGTGGCGCGTCGATCGCCAGGAACTCCCAGAAGCCGCGGGAGGTCGCACCGTCCGGACCGCGCATCACGTACTCGGACCGGCCGCCGACGGCGAAGTCGTGCCGTTCGAACGTGGCGGGCCACTCGGGCGGCCCCCAGAAGCGCTCGAGCTGCCGCGCGTCAGCGTACGCGGCCCACACGCGCTCGATGGGGGCGGCGAACTGCGCCACGACGGTCATGGTCAACGTGCTGGGGTCCTTGCGAATCTCGACGACTGGCATGCGATTCTCCTCGAACGGGCGTGGCGAGCAACTGGTCAAGTCGATCGACGCGCGCCTGCCAGCGCCGCTCGAACTCGGCGAGCAGGCAGGTGGCGCGGCCGACGGTGTCGGGGTTCCCGGTGACGAGCTGGGTGCGGCCATCCTTCCGCTTGGTGACCAGGCGGGCTCGCTCCAGCACCGCGACGTGCTTCTGGACGGCGGCGAACGACATGGCGTAGTGCGCGGCGAGTTCGCTCACGGACTCCTCGGCCCCCATCACCCTGGTGAGGATGTCGCGTCGCGTCGCATCGGCGAAGCGCCCCGAACAGCTGGTCCATGGCGAGCGCGGCCGATTGCCTATCTACAACCATCTGGTTGTAGATGCTATCACACGCGCCTCGCAGGCGAACGCCACCGATACCGGCCCGGCTCTTCCGGTCGCGACGCCCACGCCAGCACCGGAACCGCGACCAGCCACGCCGCTCCGATGACGGCCAGGGGCGGCCGGCCGCGGCGTCCCAATCACGACCGCGCCGAGCCGTTCACCCACACCAGTACCAGCGGCCCGCTCACGGAGCCGGCGGCTGCGGCGAGGATCGTCCGAGGTGGCGATCCACCGCAGGCCGAAGCGGAGCGTCGTGGCGAACTGCATCCAGAGCACGACCACCCAGGGTGCACACAGCCACGGCGTGACCTCGCCGTGAGGAAACGAGAGCAGGCCCGCGGCGGTGGGAATGGAATCGGCGACGAGGCCGACCGCACCGGCCGCGAGCGCCAGGGTCGCTTCGTCGCGTCTCCGCTCGGCCAGCCAGATGTGTGCGGCCAGAAGCGCCAGCGCGGCCGCGCCGCCCGTCCACGGCCTGCCGGCAGCGGCGCTGAGCACCGCGCAGAACCACCCGGCCTGGTAGAGGGCGTAGTTGATCAGGTTCGACACGGCGGCATCGGCGGAGAGGGAGCCGGCGGCGAGAGCAGCCGCCCCCGGGATAGACGCCACGCACCGGGTTCGTGGTTCAGGGCCGTCTGAGCCGTACTGCCCCTCGCAGGGCGGTCGGGTCCACGCGCGCGCCGCGTTGCGTGATGACGATCGTGCCCGCCAGGGCGAGGCGCCGGGCGGCCGAGTGGACGTCCGGCATCGAGCCCGCCAGTCGTCGGGATCGAGATGGCGGGCGGCCTCCGACGGGCAGATCGAGGTGTTCGCCACGCGCGCATCGAGCAACGCGAGGATGGCGTGCTCCGCGCGGACGATGTCCGCGTCGCTGCGTCCGCGGCAGGCGGCACTGCAGAAGCGTACGGAATCCCAGCTCGTGCGCCACTTCTTTCGCCAGGAGAAGGAGCGACCGCAGCGGGCGCAGACCTTCGACGGCGCTTCGGCGGTGCCCGTCGGTTTGCAGGCAAGAGGCAGCGCGTGCGCGTGTCGGACTCATCGGCGAGATGGCAGTGGCGGGTGGCCGCCGCGATGATAGCAGTCACCTCGATCCGCTCCTGATGTGGTCAGGCAACCACAGCGGTGTGTGCGGTCTGCCACAGCATCGCCTCATGACGGGCCGTGACGCCGCCTGGTGTGCGCTCCTGGCGTGGCGTTGACATTGCATCACGCTGCACACGCCACCCTTTCCACCGTGCCACCAGGCACCTACTACGTGCGGATTCGGGGCGGAAACGAGAACGGCGGTGGCCGGCTCTCGTCGGAGCTTGCCGTCACGGTCAGGTGACGCGTCCGGCGGTCGGGCCAACACCGCGCTTGCGTGGTGTCATCCATTTGTTCTATATAGTAGGAGTAATGGCCGACTACCTGGGCGAGTTCGAACACCTCGTGCTCCTGGCACTGCTCCGCCTGGGTGACGACGCCTACGGCGTCACGGTCAGGCAGGAGATCTCCCACCGGACGGGACGCGATGTGTCGGTCGGTGCGATCTACGCCACGCTGAGCCGGCTCGAGGCGAAAGGGTTCGTCCGCTCGCGTCTGGGAGCGCCCACAGCGGAGCGCGGTGGGCGTGCCAAGCGGCACTTCCGCGTCACGGCACGAGGCATCGCCGTCGTCGAGCGCACGCACCACGCCCTGCGACGCATGGCCGAGGGGCTGACACTGAAAGGGAGTCCGGCATGACTTGGTGCATCGCGATCTTCACCACCGCCGCCGACGCGGCCGCCATCGTGGGCGACCTCGACGAGGAGCGGCTGAGCATCGCAGCACGGGACGGCGAGCGCGCGGCCCGGCGCTGGTACCGTCGCCAGGTGCTGGCGACGATCGGGCAGCTGGCGGTCTCCCCACTGCGGGAGTCTCCGCGGCTGTTCCTTCTGCTAGGCCTCCTCGGTGTCGCGGTCATGTGGCTGTTGTTCTGGGGGATCGACTGGCTCGCCGGTCAGCTCGTTGTGCGTGTTCAGGTCTACCGGTACGTGCCGGCGACGCTCTTCTGGTCTGCCACGAGCCTGGTGCCGCTGCTCGTCGTGGCCACCACGATTTCCCTCGTCATGGGGCGACGCGCGATGGCCGGGATCCTGACGGTCGTCGGTGCCCTCGCGGTGTGGGTCGCCGTGCTCGACCCGCTGCTGCTCATGAGCCGGCTGCCGGATAGCCGGCTGCCCGGCGTGCCCGAGTACATGGCCCAGACCATCCCCATCTTCCTGTTCCATGCGCTGCTACTGATCGCGACCACGGTGGTCGGCGTTGCGATGCGGCAACGATGTACGAGGGACGGGACGACGGACGGGCTGGCGCTCGCCAAGGACTGACGAGCCTGACTCGAAGGCCTGCACTCGATGCGGGCGCGCGTCAGCGAGCGGCTCCGTGCGGACCGTCTGTTCGATCGGGCCTACGGCACATTGCGTCGATACTGCACGAACGACAGCACGTTGCCGTCCGGATCGCGCACATGGAAGTCGAGCCCGCCCCATGCCTGCCTCGTCAGGGGCTGTGCGATGTCCACCCCGCGCGCCTCGTACTCGGCGAAGAGCGCCTTGACGTCGCTGACCTCGATGGTGACGAGAATCAACGACGCCTCGCGTCCGGCGAGCTCGGCGAAGTTCGGCGCGTGGACGAACCGGAGGTGCAGGCATGCGTCGCCGCGCGAGACGCTCCCGTAGAACGGTGGGTTGCCGTGCAGGAAGTCCACGCTGAAGCCCAGGTGGGACTCGTAGAACCGTGCAGCCGCCTCGACGTCGCGCACGAACACGATCGGGATAGCAGGGCTCAACACGATCTCGGCGGAGTCGGCCGGCGCCGGTCGCTGCGCGACATGACTCCCGGTCCTGAGCTCCGGCCAGTCGCGATAGCCCGCTTCGACGGCGACGATCTCCTGTGCCAGTGCCAGGGGCATCGCCATGTCCAGGACCTCGCGATCCGTCAGGGTCCTGTAGCGCTCGAGCAGGCGCACCTTGCCGCCGACCGAGTAGTTTCCTTCACGATGCCAGCGGACGATCTGTTTGGCCAGCTTGCGGTAGGTGTCGAGGGACGGCATGGGCGCTCCGGCTGCAATAGTGTCAGCGGGCGGGCCTGGCCCTTTCGGCAACGACGTGCCGATGCACCCCGGAGAGCAGGCTCAGCGTATAGGTGGTGTGCGTGACTGTCAATCTCGCTCGCCGCGGCTGAAGGATGGGCGGACAGCCCGATCGTGGCCAGCAGCGCCACTCACGTACACTGTTCACGCCATGCCGCGCGTCCTCGTGCTCTTCGCCCATCCTCGCCTCGAGCGCTCGCGCGCCAACGCGCGGCTCCTCGCGCACGTGCCGTCACACGTCACCCTGCACGACCTGTACGAGCGCTACCCCGACTTCGCCGTAGACGTGGCCGAGGAACAGGAACGACTGCTCGCACACGATGTCGTCGTGTGGCACCACCCGCTGTACTGGTATAGCGCGCCGCCGCTCGTGAAGCAGTGGATTGACCTCGTGCTGTCGTTCGGATGGGCGTACGGGCCAGGCGGCACGGCGCTCGCCGGCCGGAGCGTGCTGCACGTGGTCACCACCGGCGGCGGATCGGGCGCCTATCAGACCGAGGGCATGCACGGCTGGACGCTCGCAGAGTTCCTGCGGCCGCTGCAGCGGACCGCGACGTTGTGCGGGATGCGCTGGCTGCCGCCATTCGCGGTGCACGGGACGCATCGCCTGTCGGACGACGATCTCGAGCAGGCCGGGCGTCGCTACGGGCGGCTGCTGGCCGACCTGGCCGACGGGCGTGCCGACCTCGGCCACCTGTCGACCTTCGAGAACCTGCACGACGCCCTCGATGGGAGCCGCCGATGAGCGGCTTCCTCTTCCAGGCTGTCGTCTACCTGGCCGCCGCCGTCGTCTGTGTGCCGCTGGCCACCCGCCTCGGTCTTGGATCGGTGCTCGGCTATCTCGCGGCCGGCCCATTGGGCCCTATCTGCTCGGCTTCATCGGGCAGGAGGGCGGCGACATCATGCACTTCGCCGAGTTCGGCGTCGTGATGATGCTGTTCCTGGTCGGACTCGAGCTCGAGCCGGCGGCGTTCTGGCGCATGCGGCGGGCCGTGCTTGGGGTGGGCAGCCTTCAGGTCGTGCTCACGATCGTCGTCACTGGCGCGGCAACCGCATTGGTCGGACTGGGATGGCAGGCTGCGCTCGCGACCGGGTGCGCACTGGCCATGTCGTCGACCGCCATCGGTTTGCAGTCGCTCAAGGAGAAGGGCCAGCTCGATTCGGCGGCCGGCCGCCAGTCGTTTGCCGTGCTGCTCTTCCAGGACGTCGCCGTCATCCCGATTCTGGCCTTGCTGCCACTGCTGGCGGCGTCCCCGGCCGCGGACCACGGCGAGGCGCACGCCCAGGGCGCGCTCGACGGTCTGTCAGCCGGGATGCAGACGCTGGCGGTATTCGCGGCGGTGGGCGCGGTGGTGGCAGCGGGCCGGTGGGTGGTGGTGCCGCTGCTCCGGGTCGTCGCCCGCACGCGCCTCCGCGAGTTGTTCTCGGCCTCGGCGCTCGTAATCGTGACGAGCATCGCGCTCCTGATGCAGTTGGTCGGGCTGAGCCCGGCGCTCGGCACGTTCCTCGCCGGCGTGGTGCTCGCGACGAGCGAGTTCAAGCACGAGCTCGAGAGCGACCTCGACCCGTTCAAGGGCCTGCTGCTCGGCTTGTTCTTCATGGCCGTGGGCGCCTCCATCGACTTCGGGCTGATCGCGGCCGGGCCGCTTCGCATCGCCGCCATGACGGCCGGGGTGGTCGTGCTGAAGGCCACCGTCCTCTTCGCCATTGGCCGGTCGAGCGGACTGTCGGTCGATCAGAACCTGACCTTCTCGCTCGGCCTGTCACAGGTGGGCGAGTTCGCGTTCGTGCTCGCATCGTTCATTGCGCAGCTCGGGCTGCTCGACGCGAGGTGGACCGGGACGCTGCTGGCCGTGACGGCACTCAGCATGGCGACCACGCCGCTCGTGATGCTCTTCACCAGCCGGGTGCTGCTGCCGCGCCTCGGCACGCGCGAGGCTCCGGAGCGTCCCGCAGACGCCGTGGAGGAGCGCCACCGGGTGATCATCGCGGGCTTCAGCCACTTCGGCAGCACCGTGGGCCGCTTCCTGCGCGCGAACGGCGTCGAGGCGACGATTCTGGACCACGACTCGGACCGCGTGGATCTGCTGCGACGGATGGGATTCAAGGTCTACTACGGTGACGCCACGCGGCCCGATCTGCTGGAGTCCGCGGGCGCCGCCCAGGCGGACGTGATCGTGAGCGCCATCGAGGATCCGGAGACGACCCGTCAGCTGGTCGAGACCGCTCGGAAGCATTTTCCGAACCTGGCGATCTTCGTGCGGGTGCGTCATCGCATGGACGCCTACGAAATCATGGAGCTCGAGCCGCACCGCGTCTACCGCCAGCATCAGGACACAAGTCTGCGGCTGGGCGTGGACGTGTTGCGGCACCTGGGCCATCGCGCCTACTCCGCCCATCGCGCCGCCCAGGCGTTCAACGACCACGACACCCGCGCCCTGGTGACGCTGGCCCCGTCCCGGCATGACCTGTCGCGCTACATCACGAGCGTCAGGGAGCAGATCGAAGCGCAGGAGGCGCTGCTGCTCGCCGACCGCTCGATCGTGCCGGCCGAGAGCGACCCTGCCTGGGACAGCGGGGACCTGCGAAAAGGGTTCACGGCGCGTACTGTCCCCGAGTCGTGACCGACCCGCGAGTGCGGTTGCAGGAAATGACCTCTGGGCACGAGCGAGCCTGATATAACTCCGGCCTTCCTCGAGAAGGAGGTGGGATGGATTGGCTTCGCTCGGCGGGTCAGGACGTTCGCTACGCCGTTCGCACGCTCCTGGGATCGCCAACCTTCACCGCCGTCGCCGTCATCAGTCTGGCCCTGGGAATTGGTGCGACGACGGCCATCTTCAGCGCGGTCAATGCCACCCTGCTCCGCCCGCTACCCTATTCGGATGCGAGCCAGTTGATTGACGTTCGTACGCGCATGGCGGACGGCCGCGTGACCTCCGGGCTCGTCTCGTCAGGCGAGATCGCGGCCTTCGCCGGCCAGTCATCCGTGGTTCAGCAGATTGCGGGCTACGTGTCGCAGCCCTTCGATGCATCCCTGATTCGCGACGATGGCAGGCCTGAGAGCGTGGTGGCCTGCGGCGTGACGAACGGATTCTTCGAGCTCCTGGGGGTGCCGATCGTCGCGGGTCGCGCGTTCACGCAGGCCGAGCACGTCGAGGCGGGACGTGACGCCCCGGTCGGCGTGATCCTGTCGGATTCGGCATGGACGAGGCTGTTCGGTCGTGACCCGGCGGTCATCGGCCGGACGATCAGACTGGCTGAGATTCGAGCGGCAACCACGGTCGTCGGCGTGGCCGCGCCTGTTCTGGACCTGCCTCACGGGGTGGACATCTACTTCAACGTGCGTTCGTCAACGGTCGGTCCCGGGGCTGCGAGTCACAGCTTCACGGCCGTGGCCCGGTTGACGCCCGGCACGACGATGCCGCAGCTGCAGAGCGCCGGCAATGCGGCGTTGCTGGCTCTGGCCAGGACCGAGCCGACGGCGGTCGGGCGGGAGTTCGTGCTGCGACCGCTGGCCGCCGCCGTGGTGGGCGACCTGGCCCCGATACTGCTGATCGTGTTGGGCGCGTCCGCCGTGCTGCTGGCCCTGGCGTGCGTGAACGTGACCAATCTCCTCCTGGCGCGCGGGATGTCTCGCACCCGGGAGATGGCGATGCGCGCCGCCCTTGGCGCCGGCCCGGGACGTCTGGTGCAGCAGTTGCTCACGGAGTCTGTGGTCCTGGCCGCGGCCGCCGCCCTCCTGGGAGCCGCCCTTGCCGGCATCTCCATCGCGACGTTGCGCTCGCTGCGTCTCATGGCGCTGCCTCGTCTCGAGACGATTCCTCTCGACGGCACGATCCTCGCCTTCGGGATCCTGGTCGTGGCGGTGTGCGGGCTGGTCGTGGGCATCCTGCCGGCATGGCGCCTGGCCCGAATCGATGGCCGCACCTTGCTGAACGACAACACGAGAAGCGCGACCGCAGGTGTCGCGACCTCGCGGCTCATGTCCGGTTTGATCGTGGCGGAAGTGGCGCTGGCCGTCTCGCTGGTCGCGGGCGCGGGGTGGCTCGTGCAGGGCTTTCAGAGACTGCGTGACGTCGACGCGGGCTTCGTGGCCGAGCGCCGGCTGGTGGTTGACGTGCGCCCAACACGCGACTTCGCCGACCAGGATGCCGCATACGCATGGGCCGACGCGCTGGAGGACCAGGTGCGCGCGGTGGATGGCGTCGCCGCCACCGGTTCTGGCGCATTTCCGTTGCGGAGCAGTTTCCCCGGCACGACGTCGATTGAGATCACTGGCGAGGCGCCAAACCCGGCGTTCAGCCTTGCCTCGGTCTTTCGCGTGGCGACTCCCGGCTTCTTCGATGCCATGGGCATCCGACCGGTCAGCGGCCGCACGTTCACCGTGGACGACCGCCGAACCAGTGTTCCCGTGGCGGTGGTCAACCGTGCATTCGTCGCGCGCTACGTGCGCGACCGCGATCCGCTGCGTGCCACATTCGCCTACGGGTTTCCCATCGAGCGCGACAGGCTCGTCCAGATCGTTGGCGTCGTTGACGATGTCCGGTACAAGTCACTGGTCGAACCCGACGAACCGGCGTTCTACGTCCCGGTGGCACAGACAGGCTTTCCGTTCACCCGGCGGACGATCGTGGTGGCCGCGACGAGTGGCCCTCCTGACGCGCTGATCCCACCGCTGCGCGATGCGCTGGCGCGCTTCGACCCGCAACTGATTGCGACGTTCACGACGGCGTCGTCGATTGTGGCGACCGCAACCGCGCGGCAGCAACTGGGCATGCTGCTGATGCTCGTGTTCGGCACGACGGCGCTCGTGCTGGCAGGGGTTGGGGTGTACGGAGTGATCGCGTATGCGGCACAGGTTCGCCGCAGGGAACTCGCAACACGAATCGCGCTCGGCGCGACGCGCGGCCAGGTGTTCCGGCTGATGATGGGTCGTGGGCAGCGCCTGGCGCTCTGGGGTGAGCTGGTGGGCCTGTCGTTGGCCTATGCCGTCGGGCGTGTCCTCTCCAGCTACGTCTTCGCCGTGCAAGCAGAAGACCCGCTGATCCTGGCGACCGCCGGGGCCGTGGTGGCCGGCGTGTCGCTGCTCGCCACGGTGATTCCTGCGGTCCGGGCGAGTCGCATCGATCCGGTCGGATCTCTCCGTTAGCGCGGTCGCCGCAAGCGCACTCGTCACGCATCCGGACGGAGGCTACCGTCGACCACTTTCTCGTGCTCTTCGAGAAGCCTTCCCGCTAGTCCGTGCGGAGCACGACCGCGGGTCCACCCGAGACGCCCGTATCGCGGGGACGACCCCGCCCAGCACCCCGACGAGCAGAAACGCAACGGCCGTCCCGCCCAGGGTGATCCCGTCGAGCGGCGCAATCCCGTAGAGCAGCGACTCCAGGAGCCGCGCCGGCCAGATCGCGAGCGGCACGCCAACGACGATGCCGCAGAGCACCACGGTGAGGCCCTCGCGCATCACCATCCGGAGCACCGAGCCCGAGGTCGCTCCGAGCGCCAGGCGCACGCCGATCTCGCGCGTGCGCCGCGTCACGGCAAATGCGAGGAGCGCATACAGCCCGACGAGCGCCAGCACAACACCGATGAGCGCCGTCGCGCCGGCCACGCCCGTCGCCAGTCGCTCGGTCGAGACGCTCCGGTCGAGGAACTCGGCGAGCGGCAGTGCAGTATCGACGATGCTCGTGGCCCAGGCTTCGCACCAGTCGCTCGACTTCAGGCGCAATCTGCAAGGGCTCGCCGGCGGTGGCGATCGCAAGCGTGGGGTAGTAGCCGAGCCG
This sequence comes from Vicinamibacterales bacterium, assembly GCA_041394685.1. Taxonomy (GTDB): domain Bacteria; phylum Acidobacteriota; class Vicinamibacteria; order Vicinamibacterales; family UBA2999; genus VFZN01. The sequence continues at coordinate 170,531 of JAWKHU010000032.1, read as the reverse complement.
GCCTGCCTGCAATGCGCTGAGATAGACGATGGGCGGGCTCGTGGCCCGAAAGCTGCCGAGCGTGGCGTCCGAGACGACGCCGACCACTTCGATGTTCTCGCGCCCTGGCCCAGTCCCGTAGCTGATCCGCCGGCCGATGACCTCGCCTCCGGCCGCCAGTTGCCGTGCCAGTTTCTCGTTCACCACCGCTACCGCTCCGGTCCTGGCATCATCGCCGGCCTCGATGCCGCGGCCGCGGAGCAGGCGGATGCTGACCGTTTCGAAGAACCGTGGCGAGACGACGTCGAACTGGGCGCCGATGTCGGGATCGGGCTCACCGGTGACGGTGATCGGCGCCAGTTGGGGCGTTGACGTCGTGAGGTGCGGGAACATCCGCGCGTATCCGACCCGGCGCACCGACGGCAGTGCGGCGATCCGTTCCAGCAGGGCCGGGTAGTAGGACGCTGCGTCGAACCGCTCGTGCCCGTTCGGCACCGGCATCAGCCGGACCGAGAGCACGTGGTCGGCCCGAACGCCGATGTCGGCGTCGCGCAGCGCGGCCAGCGACCTGGAGAGCAATCCCGCGCCGACGACGAGAATCGAACAAAGCGCGACCTGGGTCACGAGCAGGAGGCGATGGCGGCGCGCGCCGGCACCCGCAATCGTGCGATGCCACTGCCCCTCGGCCGCGTTGGCTCGCCTGAGTGTGGAGACTATCGGCACGAGGCAGATGAGGACCGCGGTCAGCAGGCCGCCCACGGTGGTGACGGCAATCACGCGGAGGTCAGGGGTCAGCGACAGCGTGCGACCGGTCAGCTTGGCCGGTAGCAGGCCCTCGATCATGCCTAACAGTGTCGAGGCCAGCACGCTGCCAACAGCGGTTCCTACGCCAGCCAGCAGCAGGCACTCGATGGCCATCTGCCGGAACAGACGCCCTCCCGTGGCGCCGAGCGCCCGACGCACCCGGAGTTCCTGCTCCCGTGCCGCCATCCGCGCGAGCAACAGGCCGCCCAGGTTGGCACACACCAGCGCCAGCAGGATTCCGGTCAGCCCGAGGGCCACCTGGACCGGCCGCCGGTATTGGTCTCGCAGATCGGACAGGCCCCTGGCGAGCGACTCGATCCGCACGTGCACGTCCAGGAACGTGTCGCGCTCGCGCGCGGTGAGCCCGGGTGGCAGCACCGCCTCCACGACGGCGCGCCACCGGGGGGCCAGATGGGCGCGTGCCTGGTCGAGAGTCGCACCGGGTCGCAGCCGCGCAACGATGAGGCTCGCCCCAGGCGGGCGACCGACCGGACCGGGAAGGATCGAGCCGAACGGGGCCACGATGTCGGCGCCGCCGTCAACCTGGATGCCGTCGTAGCCTGCCGGCAGGACGCCGATGATCTCGAGCTGCCGGCCTTCGGTGCTGAGCCGTTTGCCCACCACGGCGGTGTCTCCGCCGAACATGCGCTGCCAGAACCGGTGGTGGATGAGGACGACCGGGGCCCCCGCGGTGGTCAGGGGCGCCTCGGCCGCGGTGTAGGCGCGGCCGAGCACGGGCACGAGGCCCAGCGTGTCGAGGCAACCGGCCGACATGAAGTCGATGGTGGCCTGCGTCGGCTCACCGTTGGCCTCGACCGGAAGCACGAGGTTGCCGTTCCAGGCGCAGTGACCGGTGAGCGGACCCGGATCCTCCTCGAGCCGCGGCACCGCGGTGATCAGCATCAGCCGGGTCTGGCCCTGCGAGCCAAACCCGCGCGCCCAGACCAGTTCGGACGGGGAACGGACTGGAAGGGGGCGGAGCATGAGCGCGTTCCATGCGCTCACCATGGCGGCGTTCGCGCCAAGCCCGAGGGCCAGCGTGGCAATCGTCGCCAGCGAGAACACCGGCGACCGCACCAGGTGCCGCACGCCCCGCCGAACGTCCTCGAGGACCGAGCCGACCATGAGCGGCGGCATTCTGGATCAGTGGGCGGTCAATCGCAAAAGAAAGGGGCTTCTGTTCAGCGTCGCTGAGGCGTCACACGCGTGATGGATCCGATCTCGGTGGTCGGACGGGGTGAGCTGGGGTCGGGAGGGCACCGCCCAGCCCGACCCGCCGCTGCGAATCAGGGAGTGCCCGGGTCGGTCCGCGGTCCGCCCGGACACGTCGTGCCCGGGTTGAATCGGAACTGCTGATTGGTGTTGCCGGCGTTGTCCGACCAAGTGCCGTTGAAGTTCGACGTGTTGATGAAGGCGGCGGTGTGCAGGCCACGTCCACGCTCGTTGATCGTCGTCAGGCCGATGAGAATCGACCCATTGGCCTGTGGCACGGCCATGCCGGTGACTGGCAGGCTCGCGTTGCCGCCGCACTGGGTCTCCACGCCCCGCAGATCGTAGGTCGAGCCGTTCTGCGTGACGGTCACGACGATCTGGCTGCCGTAGGGCGCCAGCTGCCAACTGAACGTGCCGAGGACCTGCGCCTCGGCTGCCGATGCGGTGAACCCGAGGCCCAAGACCAGGGCGAGCAATACCGTTCGTGTCATTTCGTCCTCCTCGAGGCGACACCCGCGCCACCCGCGGCGTGGTGAGGCCTCACTGAGTTATATCGAAATTGACAGCCGAAAGCCGACACCTCTGGCCGCATGCCGCGAAAGATTGCACACTGGCTCCTGGGCCAGCCGGTCGCCGGCGCCCGGTGGCAGGGCGATCCGCGCCGGTTCCCATCGCCGCTGCCCAGTGTCAGCTTCGCCCCCTCACGGCTGCGACAACTTGGACGGGTAGCCACCCTAGAAACAGGAGTCCCGCACACACGATCACGTTCGCGATCAGCCGTCCAGGAATCCCATCGGGCCTCATCGTCAATTCCACCGGCGCGGCGCGATCATCGGCGAGATAGGCGCGGAGCGGATCGCGGATACCTTGCAGTTCGACCTGATCGGCGAAGAGGATCGTTCGCACCCGTCCACCCGCGGTGTTCAGTACAGCGTCGAGGTTGGCCCGCCCGGACCTGACCGCGCATCACGCCTGGCGCCACCGCGACTGGTCGGCTCGATTTCGTCGACGGATTGCAGCCCTGGCAACGGTGTCCGTCGGACGCGCACGCGGTCGAAGGCGACAAGCCAGCGCAGTTCGCAGTCGGGTGCGCCGGCCATTCGCGCCGGACACGACACGCGAACGGTTGGCGCCAACAGCGCCTGCAGGCCGCACGCAAGAGCGATGAGGCCGACGCCCCAGAGGGCCGCCGACGTGATCCCGCGAACCGAGTTCGGATTGTGTGCCACTGCAGGTTCCCAGGTCGGTGTCAGTGCGCGGCTTCGCGCGTCGAGATCGGCGCGCTCTGCATCGGCGTCTCGATCACTTGGACGGTGTGTCTTACAGAGTCCACCGTCGCTGCCAGGATTGCTAACCCGCGCTCACTCGTCGTGCACTACCTGCACGCGACGCTCGATCAGCGTCGCCAGTGCGGGAGTGGCGGCGACGATGCGTCGGGCCCAGGTCACGGCCTTGCGACCGAGATCCGCGCCGACGAAGCGCCAACCATGCTCGCTGGCGCCGATCAGCGGGTAGACGCAGTTGGCGCCCGCGCCGACGTCGAGGCTGCGCGTGGCGCGACCGCGCGGAATCGCGCCGTCGTCGGCAAGCAGGTCCGCGAGGTGATGCAGGTAGTCGCTGCGCCCGGGCACACAGGCGGACAGAGAGCACCAGGCGGCAGATCCCAGTTCACTAAGGACTTCTGTGTCTCCGCAATCCAACGGTCGACGCGCTTCTCAAGCACCGTCAGCGGCAGGGCGCCGCCGCCAAGCACGGTGTCGTGAAACGCGCGAAGGTCGAAGCGCGTGCCGAGCGCCGACTCCGCCTTGCGTCGCAGCTCTTGGATCTTCAACATGCCGATCTTGTAGCTGGTCGCCTGTCCCGGCGTCACCAGATAGCGGCGGACTTCGGATCGCGCCTGCCCTTCGGTGATCGCAGAGTTGGCGAGAAAGTATTGTACCGCCTGCTCTTCGGTCCAGCTCTTGGAGTGCAGGCCGGTATCGACGACGAGGCGAATCGCGCGCCACATCTCCGAGCCGAGGCGGCCAAAACGCGAGTACGGATCCTGATAGGTACCGGGCATCTCGCTGGCCAGCCACTCGGCGTAGAGGCCCCAGCCTTCGATGTAGGCGCCAAAGCTGGCCTGGCGACGGAAGGTCGGCACCGATTCCAGCTCCTGCGCGATCGCAATCTGCATGTGATGACCCGGCAGTCCCTCGTGGTAGGCGATCACTTCGAGCTCGTGCTTCGGCATTGCCGTCATGTCCAGCAGGTGCGCATAGTAGACGCCGGGACGCGACCCGTCTGGCGTGCTGGGGAAGTAGTGCTGCGCGGCGCCCGCCTGCTCACGGAATGGCTCGACGCGTCGCACGACCAGATCCGCCTTCGGGAGCATGCCGAAGTACTTCGGCAGCACCGCCTTAATGCGGTCGATCGCGGCCGTGGCGTCCTTGATATATTCCTGCCGCCCCTCGTCCGTGTTCGGGTAGTAGTAGCGCTGGTTGTCCTTGCTGTCGCGCAGCTCGGCGAAGAACGCTTTCAAATCGCCGGAGAAGCCGACCTCGCTCCGGATCTTCTCCATCTCGGCCCGCAGCCGCGCGACCTCGGCCAGTCCGGTCGTGTGGATCTGCTCCGCCGTCAGGGTCGTCGTGGTCTGGTTCGACAAGCGTTCGTTGTAGAAGGCGACGCCGTTCGGCAGGCCCTGCACGCCGGACGCCTGCTCCGGCGTCTGCGCGCGATCTTCCTTCTGCCAGGCGATCAACGATTCGTAGCTGGACTTGAAGGGTCCAACGAGTGCGGCCTGCGCGTCGGCCAGCATGCGTTTGGCCTGCGCCTCGTTCAGCGAGCCCTTCTTCTGCAACTCGGCGATCTTGGTCTTGACGTCGGCCCACACGGCGCTGTCGGGGCCGCTGGTCGTGAACGGCGGGCCGGTGATCACCTTCGTCGATTCGTCGATCACGAAGTCGTAGGCAAACCGCGGCGGCCGCACGCCGGCGTTGGCGTTCATTTTCGAGATCTCGATCAGCTGACGAACGGCACGGCCCGATTCCTTGATGCGATTGATGTAGGCGATCATGTCCGCCGGACCGTCGACGCGATGGAAGGCGATGAGCAGCTGCGGGAAGAAGGTGTGGACCGCCGACATCTGGTCGAAGACGTAGCCGTCGGCGCGATAGCGCGCGGCGGCCTCGGCCTGTTCGAGCTGATAGACCCAGACGTCGAAGGAGGTCTGCGCTTCCGGACTCAGCTTGGCGTAGTCGAACGACTTGCGCATCTCCGCGGTCGCGGCGCGCTGCCACGCCAGCTGCTTGTCCTGCGCGGCAAGCGACATGTCGTCGATTTCCCCTGACTTCTGGCCGAGGAAGGTTTGCTGGATCGGGCTGAAGGCCAACTGTTCCTTGAACTTGACCTCGAACCAGGCGTTGATGCGCGCGGTGTCGTCGCTGGCCGGCTGCGGGGCCCGGGTCGGGGCCTGGGCGTCGAGCGGCAGGATCGGCAGAACGAACAAGGCAGCGATGACGACGAAGAGTCGATGTCTGATCATGGCTCCCGCAGTCTAGCGGGTCTCGCGGCGCCCGCCCACCACATGCCGCAAGCGCTTGGGGCGAACGCCGGGCTGAAGTTCCGCGGGTAGACAACCGTCTCGACGCGGATGGCTCGCGAGGATGATCTCTGGCGCAGAGTGATGGGCGCGACTACCACGCCGAGTCTCAGGATCGACAGGAGAACGAAGTGTTCGACTTCGCCGAGCGTGTCCTTGCCTCCCATGGCTGGCGTTCTTCTGGACCGCAGAGTGAATTGACGCAACGCATTCAACGAACGGTCGGACAGCACGCTTGAGTGGCCCCCAGGGCGCGGTTGCAGCGGTGCGATCACTTGAGACCGTAGCGCATCACGGCCATGGTGAAGGGCCGAGACCAGGGAGCCGATTGAGAAGTGCCGAGAGTTCGTGGTTAGCGGAGGCCCCGGGCCCCGCGCCTGTGTGCCCAGTTCGTCTTCACAGAGGCGCACAGGTTCCCGCTGCACCCACGTGCCATTGCCGAGAACCCGCGTGGCCGAGATGGCTCTGTTCTCAACGGTGCTTGAGGCGACGATCGAGGTGGACTCCCGCGCCTTTGCCCCCATCACCCGCCAGAATCCTGCTACGCCTGGCTAAGTGCTTGAAAACAAAATGAGAGAGTTGGCGGAGAGGGTGGGATTCGTATCTACTCTCCAGTCACATCCCAGAGAACATCAACAAACACGGAGCTATTGAATCGATTGAAGCCACTGAATCCGCTGCTGGCCGTAAAAACTCGTACGTGGTTTCCGCGCTCGTAGTACGCTCTGCCCATGCCCCAAGGCGCGCTCGCTCTACCGCCGCCACCTCACAGAGTGCCCCCACGGCACCAAGGGCAATCGATGGACGCGCTGCCAGTGCCCCATCTGGGTCCAAGGGTCGATCGGCGGCGAAGCGGTCCGCCGCAGCATGAACACAACGAATTGGACGGCCGCGTCGACCAGCGTGCACCAGTGGCAGTCCTCGGGCCGGATAGGCGTCCTCAAGCCGGAGCTCCCGTCCATCGTTGATGCGGTGGCCGCGTTCCTCACGGAGGCCGAGACAAGAAACCTGGCGGCGAGCACGATTCAGAAGCGTCGTGAACTGCTTGAGGGCAAGCTCCTGCCGTTCTGCAAGGGCAAGGGATTCCGGCAGCTCCGCGATCTGACGGTTGACCGCCTGCGCGCCTTCCGCCACGGCTGGACGTACTCGCCTCTGTCGGCCGCCAAGCGACTGGAGTACCTGCGCGCATTCTGTCGGTTCTGCGTCGACTCCGGCTGGATGGAACGCAACCCCGCTGCGGCGCTGAAGACGACGAAGGTGTCGCACCGCCCCACGCTCCCATACTCCGACGAGGAGGTCGACCGTCTCTTGGAGGCTGCTCGGAAGATGCAGGTGTTCGGGCGCTACGGCCCGCGCATCGAGCCGATGATCCTCCTGCTTCGCTACTCCGGACTGCGGATGCAGGATGCCGCCTGCCTGGAGCGAAGCCGGCTCGCGGACGACAAGCTCTTCCTCTACCAACAGAAGACCGGGACGCCGGTCTACTGCCCTCTGCCGCCGGAGGTGGTCAAGAAGGTGGCCGCGGTCGAGAACGACAACGAGCGGTATTTCTTCTACGACGGCACGAGCCAGCCCGAGAGCATGGTCAAGAGCTGGGACCGGGTCTTCAGGAAGGTCGGGCAGACAGCCAGCCCCGTCGTGCCGAACTGCCACCGCATCGCTTCCGCGACGCCTTCGCCGTCTCGCTCCTGCTGAATGGCGTCTCGCTCGACAGCGTGTCGAAGCTGCTCGGCCACAGTTCGATCAAGATCACCGAACGGCACTACGCGCCCTGGGTTAAGGCCCGCCAGGATCAACTCGAGAGCGAAGTGCGTCGCATCTGGATCTGACGCGCACCGAGTGGTGCTGTCCGGCGCACAGGGGATCGCTTCACCCTTCGACCAGTCGGGAGTAGGCCGCACCATGGTGATGGCGGGTGAATCACGCAACGGCCGATGGCCCGAACGCGTCACGCAGCAGGCTGGCACCCGACGCTCGGGCAGACCAGTCCCGCCGAATTCGAGTGACGCGCGGGCTGCGCCGCGTGACTAGTCCGTCAACCAGATCGGAACACGCCCGTTACTGGCGATCGGGGCCGAAGGCCTCCCGACTCGCCAGCGACAGGTTGCCCACAGCCGCATCGAGTTCCCGTGAGCGGATCTCCGGCCGGGGCCTGCTTGATCAAGTCGATGACTGCGTCGATAACGACTCGGGTGCTTTGACGCACCTCGTCGTCGCCCCCTAGGCTCCGGAGAAAGCCCGCCATCGCGTGCAGCGGCTGGGGCCGCAGCGGTCCCGAATTCAGTGACAGGGCGAACGCGGCAAGACACCCCATCCACGCCAGCTTGGCCACCGCGGCGTCCTGCGCGTGGGCGTCGGCCAGCGCCTGCGGGCGCGCCAGCAGCGCCTCGGCACGCGCGCCGTCCGCGCCCGCGTGAACGCTGGTGTTGACCAGCCCCATGGCCAATGCCTCGCGCCGCAGCGTCCTGCGGGTGGGCGTCAGCCAGCGCCGCAAGCGCCAGCAGCCCGTCGGCACGTGCGCTGTCCGCCCCCGCGTAATGGATGGCGTTGACCAGCCCGTTGGCCGGCGGCTCCGCCGCGGCGTCCTCGGGTGGGCTCGGCCAGCGCCTGCAGGCGCGCCAGCAGCGCATCGGCACGCGCACCGTCCGCGCCCGCCTCACCGATGGCGTTGACCAGCCCCTTGGCTGGCTCGCGCACCGGGGCGTCCTCCGTGGGCCTCGGCCAGCGCCTGCAGCGCGCCAGCAGCGCGTCGGCACGCGCGGTCGCGCCTGCGTCACCGATGGCGTTGAACCTTCTTGGCCAGTGGCTCGTCGCACCGCGGCGTCCTCCAGGTGGGCCTGGCCAGCGCCTGCAGGCGCGCCAGCAGCGCGTCGGCACGCGCGCGGTCGACGCCTGCGTGAACGCTGGCGTTGAACAGCCCCTGGCCAGTGGCTCGCGCACCGCGGGCCCGGTCGGCCTCGGCCAGCGCCTGCAGGCGCGCGAGCAGCGCAGCCGCCGCCGGCACGACGACCGACCGAGTAGATCGTCTGCGAAGATACAAGGCAAGGGCGGTCCACGCTCGGCATTGGGAGGAGAGTCCGCAGTGGGTGCGCTGGTTCACGGCACGGCAGGACGAGTCCTATGACGACGTTCGCCAGCCTGCCGCGGCCATTGGACACGCTCGGACGCGGTCGGTCACCGTCTCCGACAGGGCGGCCGGGACGCCATGCCTGTGGCCAATTCGAGTGCGTTCGACGCGGCCATAGCTCTATAATGCCGCGGCCGTCGTGGCCCTGAGACGTACCCTACTGCACTGCGAGGCCCAGATGAAATGTAGAGCTGCTGCTGTTCTTGCAATTATCGGGTCTGTTGCCCTAGCGGACGAGTCGGCCGCCCAGTCAACTGTGGCCTGCCCCAACCCCGTACCTGCGGACATGCTGTGCGTGAAAACCGGCACGACCTACGACCTGACCAACCCAACGTATGTCCTCTCGCAATTGGTCATGGAGGCGAATTCTACGCTCCGCGTTAGGGTTCCCCATTGGAATGTCATTCTCTTCCGCGCTGAGTTTGGGTTTGGCTCGAAGATCGATCTGTCAGGCGCCGATGCAAGCACGGCGAAGCCTCCCACTCCGCCACAGAAGGGACAGTCGAACTACTGCAATAACGGCGACACCGGTGCGACAGGCGAGAGTGGTGCTTCGGGGCAGAGCGGGCGCCAGCTGACTGTCAAAATGAATCTGTGGAAGCTTGAGGGCTTGGACGTCGTCGTGTCAGGCGGCGCGGGCGGTCCCGGTGGTGATGGAGGCCAAGGCGGTAAGGGGGGCAATGGAACATACCCAACCTGCAATGGTGGCGCGGGTGGCCGCGGAGGTAACGGTGGCGAAGGTGGACGCGGCGGCGGGTCCGCCGATGTCGTAATCAGCTGGCACCAAACCCGTACGAATCGCCGACATCGTGCTCAACTCGCGGGATTTCCAGCCGGTACCCGAGGAGTTTCTTGACGGGCCCGTGGATCGAGCACCAGACCGCTCACGCGCAGCGGGTTCGTTGGTCAAGGCGGACGCGGCGGCGCCCCGGGCCCGGCGGCCTGAGGCGACTCGCTTGTGGATGCTGTGGTTGCAGGGAGGCCAGGCGGACCTTGGGGTCACGCGGCGGGCTTCCAAGGCCCGCACGGCTGGCCGGGGAGATGGGTGGTTCAACAGATTGTGCCGACTGCTGCACTCATTTCGCAGGCCACGACCAGCAAGTCGCCTCGAATTACCTCAGTTACTCCGAAATCGGTGAGCCAAAACAGCCAACCAACGATCGTCGTAAAGGGAAGTGATTCACGCCGTATAGCTTTGTAGTCGTAGAGGCTTCTTCTGAAAACGTCGTTCGTTAGCGAGAAAGAGCTTTCAGGTGCCAGCCATTGGAGGTCACTGGGCTGATCGGCAAAGGAACGTATCTGTTCACAATACCGACACGGGCAAGGTGTCTAACGCCGTTCGGCTTGCGGTAACCAAGGCCCGTGAAGAGTGTGTCAAGCGCCTCGGTGACCTGGGCCTGATCAGATCAGTGGACGGGTTGGTTCAGCCTTCGAGTCGGCGCTGCCGCCTGGGTCGTCGTTCGTCAGCGTTCACAGAAGGTCATTCGGGCGATGGACGGGCGGTCAGGTCAGCACGCCGGGCGTCTGCATGCCGGCCAAGCGCCCCTGTGACGCGATGCCGCCGTCTCACGCCGAACCGGCCGGACTGCTGCGGCCGAGCGTCGAGTGTCGCCGCTGTTGGTTGTAGAACACTTCGATGTAGTCGAACAACGCCATCTTCGCCTCGCCGTGGTAGTGTCCCGTCAAGTGGTGGCGTAAGCTTCCGTCAAGCGGACACTTCCCGGGGAGACAGCCCGGCAGTGTGACCTCGCCCCACAAGCCGACACTGCCCCTATACCGACACGGGCTCGAGCGGCTGTTGGAGGCAGCCCGCGCCCTCGTCGGGTTCGGGCATAGGGCCTCGGATCGAGCTGATGATCCTGCTGCCCGCTACTCCGGGTTGCGCATGCAGGACGCGGCGTGTCTCGAACGCGCCCGGCTGGATGGCGACAAGCTCTTCCTCTACCAGCAGAAGACCGACACCCGGTCTACTGCCCGTTGACACCGGAGGTGGTCAACAAGGTCGCCACGGTCGAGAACGGCAACCAGTGGGAATTTACGACGGCACGAGCCAGCCCGAGCATGGTCAAGGCTGGGACCGGTCTTCAGGAAGGTCGGGCAGGCGGCCAGCCCGTGCCGAACTGCCACCCGCATCGCTTCCGCGACACATCGCCGTCTCGCTGCTGCTGAAGGGCGTTTCGCTCGACAGCGTGTCGAAGCTGCTCGGCCACAGTTCGATCAAGATCACCGAACGACACTATGCCCCTGGTGAAGGCGTCCAGGATCAACTCGAGAGCGAAGGCGTCGCATCTGGATCTGACGCGCACCGAGTGGTGCTGTCCAGCGCACAGGGCATCGCTTCACCCTTCGACCAGTCTGAGTAGCCGCACCATGGTGATGGCGGGTGAATCGCGCAACGGCCGATGGCCCGGAACGCGTCACGCACCAGGCTGGCACCCGACGCTCGGGCAGACCAGTCCCGCCGAATTCGAGCGACGCGCGGCTGCGACTAGTCCGTCAACCAGATCGGAACACGCCCGTTACTGGCGATCGGGGCCGAAGGCCTCCTGACTCGCCAGCGACGGACGCCCACAGCGGCATCGAGTTCCTTCGTGAGCGATCTCCGGCCGGGGCCTGCTTGATCAAGTCGATGACTGCATCGATAACGACTCGGGTGCTTTGACGCACTCGTCGTCGCCCCCTGGCTCGGAAAGCCCGCCATCGCGTGCAGCGGCTGGGGCCGCAGCGGTCCCGAATTCAGTGACAGGGCGAACGCGGCAAGACACCCCATCCACGCCAGCCTTGCCACCGCGGCGTCCTGCGGGTGGACGTCGGCCAGCGCCTGCAAATGTGCCAGCGGCCCGTCGACACGTGCGGTGTCCGCGCCCACGCAATGGATGGCGTTGAGCAGCGCCTTAGCTAGGTGCTCGCGAACCGCGGCGTCCTGCGGGTGGGCGTCGGCCAGCGCCTGCAAATGTGCCAGCGGCCCGTCGGCACGTGCGCTGTCCGCGCCCACGTAACGGATGGCGCTGATCGAGCAGCCCGTTGGCCAGTTCTTCGCGAACCGCGGCGACCAGCGGGTGGGCGTCGGCCAGCGCCTGCAAGCGTGCCAGCCCGTCACGTGCACCGTCCGCGCCCACGTTTTGGATGGCGTTGAGCAGCTTGGCCAGTTCTTCGCGAACCGCGGCGTCTTGCGGGTGGGCGTCGGCCCGCGCCTGCAAGCGTGCCAGCCCGTAGGCGCGTGCGCCGTCCGCGCCCACGTAGTGGATGGCGTTGAGCAGCCCCTTCGCCAGGTTCTCGCGAACCGCGGCGTCCCGTGGGTGGGCGTCGGCCAGCGCCTGCAAGCGTGCCAGTAGCCCGTCGGCAGCGCTGTCCGCGCCCGCGAGGGCGGTGGCGTTGAGTAGCCCTTGGCCAGTTCTTCGCGAACCGCGGCGTCTTGCGGGTGGGCGTCGGCCAGCGCCTGCGAGCGTGCCAGCAGCCCGTCGGCACGTGCGCTGTCCGCCCCCGCGTAATGGATGGCGTTGAGCAGCCCCTTGGCCAGATGCTCGCGAACCGTGGCGTCCTGCGGATGGGCGTCGGCCGACGCCTGCAAGCGTGCCAGCAGCCCGTCGGCACGCGCGCTGTCCGCGCCCGCGTGGGCGGTGGCGTTGAGCAGCCCCTTGGCCAGTTCTTCGCGAACCGCGGCGTCCTGCGGATGGGCGTCGGCCAGCACCTGCAAGCGTGCCAGCAGCCCGTCGGCACGTGCGCTGTCCGCCCCGCGTAATGGATGGCGTTGACCAGCCCCTTGGCCAGGTGCTCGCGAACCGCGGCGTCCTGCGGGTGGGCGTCGGCCGACGCCTGCAAGCGTGCCAGCAGCCCATCCGCACGTGTGCTGTCCGCCCCCGCGTGGGCGATGGCGTTGAGCAGCCCTTGGCCAGCTCTTTGCGAACCGCGGCCACCTGCGGGTGGGCGTCGGCCAGCGCCTGCAAGTGTGCCAGCAGCCCGTAGGCACGTGCGCTGTCCGCGCCCACGTAATGGATGGCGTTGAACAACCCTCGGCCAGGTTCTCGCCAACCGCGGCGTCCTGCGGGTGGGCGTCGGCCAGCGCCTGCGGAGCTGCCCAGCAGCCCGTCGCCGTGCGCTGTCCGCCCCCGCGTAATGAATGGCGTTGAACAGCCCGCTTGGCCAGATTCTCGCGAACCGCGGCGTCCAAATCCTTCAACGCGGGCAGTCGCTCCACCCGCCGCCAACTCGTCCAGTTCCTCAGGCGAGGCGCCTTCTTGCATCCACATGAAAGCGCCCAAGGCACGCACGTGTAGCGGGTGCAACGGCGATTGGCCGTCGCCCTGGGCCGTGTGGCAGGCGCTTGCCTCGCGCGCCTGGCGGCGAGGTCGCCACGCGCACTCACGCCCGCCCAACGCGGTATGAGCGGCAGCGAGTGCGGCGAGGTCGGCGACCGCGACGGATCCAGCAATCCGGCGGCTTCGACCCGGGCAGGAAAGTTCTCGGCGGCGCGGCGAACGAAGTCGGTCATGCCTAGCGTCCACGCCGCGTCGATGAGCGGGCGCGCGAGCGCGCGTGCGTCGTGAGCCAGTCCAGCACGAACCCCTCCCCCAAAACGTCGGGCTCGAGTTTGGGGGCCTCATCGTGATGCGCCCCGCTGACCAGGAGGGCGTATCGCTCGCCGGTGCCGTACGCTTCGGCGTCTGGCGTCTTTAGCGATGCGGCCCTGTCCAGCGCCTCGGTTAGGACGGCTCGCTCGGCCGGCGGGGCCTTGGCGCCCGTGCCCCTGGGCGGATCCTTGAGCCCTCCGCACATGGTGGCGAGGCAGGTGAATTTGGCCCAGGCGTCAATCGTCGAGCCAGGGCCGTCTTCGAAGGCGTTCAGCCGCTCGCAGGCGTGCTTCCACTCCTTCTCGTTGATGTACTGGACGAGCGCGTCGATTCCGGTGCCGCTGTCGAGAGAGTCGAAAGCCCCGCCCTTCTCGCGCACCGCCTCGGCGGCCATGGCGACGAACAGGGGACGACGGTGACGGTCGATGCGGTGCGCTGCCAGTGCCCGCAGTCGCAACTGTTCGGGCGTCAGCTCTGGCGGTTGCGAGCCCGAGTCGTCCCGCGCGGCCGCGTGTTCGGCCTTGATGATGGAGGCCGCCGCTTCGGCGCTGACGCCGCCGAGGTAGCGGCCCGGGTCGAAAAGGTTGCCGCGGGCGTACACCGCCTCGACATCCGCGCCGGAACGCTTGGCCGCCTCGCGAAGCACACCCAACCACGGCGCTTCGAGCTTCGGTTCGGGGGCGTCGGTCGGCACGCGTTCGGGCAGCGACGCGTCGGCTTCGCGCACGGCGGCTCGCTCGATCAGCAGGAAGCGGACCCTGACGCCGGAAGGCAGCACGCGGACCTTGTGTCCGGCGGCGCGCCGCGTGAAGAGGTCGATGAGTTGCCCGATCGGCTCGGCGTCCTCGGCCACGTAGTCGAAGACCACCAGCGTGTCGGCCTTGGGATCCCAGTCTCGCCAGTTGGGCGAGACCGTGCCGTCGAACTTGAAGAAGCCCGCGTCCCAGCCATCGCAGCGGTCGCAGAGTTCCAGCGCCAGGCGACTCTTGCCGCTGCCGGCCGAGCCGACCCAGAGGTCCCAGCCGAAGGGGGCGGGCGCGTCGAGCCAGGCGCCGAGTTCCGCGAGTTCGTCGTCGCGCCCCACGACATCCAGCCGTCGCGAACGGAACACAAAACGGTCCTGCGCCTTGGCCGCCACGCGCGGCGGGAGCACGAGCTCCGGGGCGAGCGTGTCGCACCACCTCGCCATGCCCGCGCGAATGAAAGCGACGTCCGCCCCCAGTCGCTTGAGGGTCTCGCCTAGAGCGCCGGCCTGGGCCTCGACCTCATCTGTCGCGGCCCGCTCGTCGTCATTCTGCGGCGCGGGCATGGCTTTGCCCGCCGCGAGAGCCTCACGAGTCGCCTCGCGCACCCATCCTTTGATCTGCTCACCCTGTTCAACGGTTAGGGTTACGCCCGCTGGCGGGTTTTGCACCTGCGCGGCGATGGAGTTCAAGACCCTAAACAGGGCCGCGACGAAGAAGCGCCCTTGCGGGCCGAAGGTGTCGCGGAGCACGTCGTTCGCAAAGGCAGCAACGTGGGTGTGCAGAAGTCCAGCGGCGAAGGTGGTGGCGTCAGCCGCGCTGGGGTCCGGCATGGGAGCGGCGAGCTGCGCATCGAAGAGGTCCTTGGTGGTTTGCTTGATCGCCTTTGGCGCGAGGCGAAACACATCCGTGACGTCACGCACGGACGTATGCATCGGGCTTGGTAGTTCCTGGGCGCCGGTGCGTTTCGTTAGTGCGGTGACGAACGACTGCCAATACTCAAGCGTCGCGACCGTAGTGGTCTCTCCGCCCGCGCCCGTGCCCAGCGTGCCGACGATCTCGGTGTCGCCAATGAGCCGCGCGTCGTGGGCCTGCATCACCTCGACGATAGTGGCGACGGGTGCATTAGCCAGGCGCTCCACGACGCCGCGCTTCGAGTCGTCGATCGACATCCGATCGCGTGCAGTTTCGAGGACGAGTTTGATAGCCGACGCCGTGAGGCCGTCAAGGTCGTGGTTCGCCGGAGGCGTCGTCGGGCGGGGCCTCCGCCCGCCGAACCACGAGATAACGCCATCGACCAACTGGTGAAAGAAGTTGCCAGCCGCGCCGCCCGTCACCGCGCCGCCCATGGCCGCAAGGAACGTCCCAGCCGTTGGTCCGCCCAACGCGACACCCACGGCGGCGCACACCGCGAGGGCCGAGAGGCGACAAGCCGTTGTCTTTGCACTCACGCCGGTAACTCTAGCGAGTTCAAGGACTGATCGCCATCCGGCACGCACGCCCAGGACTCTCTTTGTCGTTGCCCCTGTAGGGCGCCCTACTACTGGACTTGGGCCGCAACGAGTCGGTCTCGGGCGAACCCGGCACGCCTCGATGCCGCCGCTGCGGTTGGCCGACCCCGGAAGGCGAGTTCACAACGAGAGGGCCGCCCTCAGCGGACGAATTGCACACATCTCGCAAGGTGCGCGTCCGATAGCAATCGCTCGCAAAGTGAGCGCCAACTGCCCCTCCGACGCGTGGGCTGACCGACGGTATCTGCGGCCGTACTCGTACACGTAGCTCACGCGGCACCACGCATCGCCGTCGTAACCTCACGCTTTCAAGGCACTTAACACTGCGAAGAGAGGGTGGACGCGGGCACCCCAGAGACGACTGCAAATACTTGATTTGGCGTTGTTTATTGGCGGAGAGGGTGGGATTCGGACTGCGTCCACCTGTTGAAAACAAAGAACTTATGGGATTTACACTTCCTCCAGATCCGCTAGACCATATGGAAAGACCGACCTCGGCTTTGCATCTCACGCGGGTTACGTTGGACCTGCGGGGGCTCAACGCAGAGCCGCATACAAAGGAGGTCGGTCATGGGCGAGTCTACTACCATCGTGGCGTTCGACCAGCACGCGGCAACGACGGTGGCGGCGGTGTTGCTGCCGGGGCAGCGGACGCCGGCGCTGCATCCGATGACCTCGGATCTCGGCGAGCTGCGCCGGTTCGTGCGGCGGCTCGGCGCGTCCGGCGCGCTGCAATGCTGCTATGAAGCGGGGCCGTGCGGGTTCGAGTTGCAGCGCGCCCTTGTCGCGGACGGCGTCGCGTGTGACGTGATCGCCCCCGCGCTGATTCCGCGGCGCCCGGGCGATCGGATCAAGACGGATCGGCGCGACGCGGCGCAGCTCGCGGTGCTGTATCGGGCCGGCACCTTGACGGCCGTGCACGTGCCCACCGACCAGGAAGAGGCCGCGCGCGATCTGCTCCGGTGCCGTGAGGACATCCGCGCCGACCTGCTCCGGGCGCGGCATCGGCTGTCGAAGTTCCTGCTGCGGCACGGGCGCCGCTTCACGGGCACCAAGAAGGCGTGGTCGCAGAAGCACGACGCCTGGCTGCGGGCACAAGCGTGGCCGATCGACGCCCTGGATCAGACCCACCGCGCGTATCTGCGCACGGTCGATGAGGCGGTGGCGCGGCTGCGCGCCGTCGAGACGGATCTCCAGGCGTTGCTGACGCTCGAGCCGCTGCGGGCGCGCGTCGAGCGGCTGCGCTGCTTCCGCGGGATCGATGACCTCACGGCGCTGACGATCGCCGCCGAGCTGGGCGACCCGCGCCGCTTCCCCTCGGCGCCGAGCACGATGGCGTTCGTGGGCTTGGTGCCCTCGGAGCACTCCAGTGGCACGAAGAAGGCCCGCGGGGCGATTACGAAGACCGGCAACGCGCATCTGCGCCGGGTGCTCGTCGAAGCGGCCTGGCATTACCGCCACCATCCGTTTATCGGGCACGGGCTCCGGCAGCGGCAACGCGGCGCGCCTGAGGCGGTCACGCAACGCGCGTGGGCCGCCCAGCAGCGGTTGCATCGCAAGTATCGAGTCCTCGCCGGCCGCGGTAAGCCCACACAGCACATCGTCACCGCGGTCGCGCGCGAACTCACCGGCTTCGTGTGGGCGGCGCTCACCCAGTGATCGGATCGGCCGACTGACGAAAGGAGAACCCTCGACGGTTCTATGCGATAGACGACTTCGGTCTCGAACTCGCGCTCCTAGAGCGAGGCAGCTCCCGACGAACCACGGTCATGCGGTATCCAACCCGCGAATATCAGAGTGATTCATCGTCGTTGCCGCTCGGCCGATCCGATGACGGGGTGAGACACGACGGGCCGGTGGAAGCCCACCGGCCCGTTCAGAACTAGGCGTTGACGAAGGGTCTTTCCATATCAGAACCGCTCAAGGGCCCGGGTAGACGCACGTATTGCGCACGCGGCGCCATATACGTCTCGTATACCGCACCTCAGACTGCGGGCGGATGTCTGCTCTGCCCCGGCTGGCGAACTGCCAGCAACGGATGCGCCACGACGTGCGTCGGCACATCCAGAGACCGGCGCTTCGTAGCCCGTTCAGCGAGACGTGATGATCTGCTCATTATTGATCTTCAGCATCAAGGTCTGGTGGAGCACCATCCGGTCGTCCGTCGAGTTGCAGAGCACCGGTGACTTCGTGGACGGCGCCTTCGCGCTCGACGTCCGCTCGCTTCATGGTGGCGCGGGTGCCGGTGTGCTTGTCCGCACTCCATAGTTCGATGCTGATCTTCGTCATCTGCATCTGCGGGCCCATCTTTGGCGTGATCTTCTCGTTCCATTGAACGTCATGGCGACCGTCGTCAGTCTTCCGAAGGCTCCGGATGTCTGTGCGCCATTCAACCAATGGATAGCGTTGGCCCGGCGCCGCGAGGTCACCTGAACCGCTGATCGTGCCGCGGAGGTACTTCGTGAGGGGAAATCCGATCAGTGGGCTGTCGTATGGGCTGGCCAGCATCTCGTTCCTTGGCGCCGTCGGCACATTACTCAGGTCCAAGATCGCTCTACGGAGATACGTAGCCGCTGGGTCGCGTACCTCCCTGGCCAGTGTTCGCAACGCATCGAGCGGCATGTAGCCATGCTCGAATCCGTTGGACACATCGGTAACCGTCTTGTAGCAGTGCTGGTCGTCTCCCAAGATCAAACGCCGACGAAGGGTGGAGTCGAGCTCCTTAAGCGTAACCCCCAGCGCCTCTGCAAGTTCCGCAGACTTGCTTGTGCCCGTCTTCTCGAACTGCGCCCGTTTGGCGACCGGGGTCAGGGCCTCGACGCCCATCCAGAGCTGACCGACCGCTCGCGTCTCATCTCCCAGCCCCCAAAAACGCAGGGCTTGTTGGTAGTGAGCTGCGGCGCGGTGCAGTCGAACGCTGTCCGGACTTCGCCCGATGGAGTCAGTTAGCGCCGAAAGGAGAGGGGCCTTGACGGGGCGGGTCTGCCTCAACGTCGGCTGGCCGTCGGGCAGGAAATTCTGGAAGAATGCGCGCTCGGTGCGTTCGAGCGTCGCATCGAACGCGAAATGGAGTTCGAGGTCCTCGACCGCTGCGTTCAGGGCAACGTCAAAGATTGGAGTCAGAGCTCGTGCGGCATTGGGGAATCGACGTATCGCATCCTCGAGAGATTCCGCCGGCCCTTTCACCTCGGCGAAGAGCCATCGGGGCACCTTGGCCTCGAACCCCTTGTCTTCGTAGGCAGTTCTGAACGTGACGTCGACCTTTCGGTCACCGGCCGGAAAGCCGCGCACCGTCCACTCGCCGTCTTCGGAAAGGACGGCTGCCGCCCTTCCGCGCGACACCGCGATGAAGATGCCTGGGTCTCCACTCGGCCGCGTCGAGGATTCTGGCTCAGTATTCTGTGTCGACATGGTGTCCTCGACGACCTCGGCACACCCAACCGTCCGGCGTCTTGTGTTCGCGCAGGCTCGAGTCCCTCGTCTTTCTCCTGAACTTCTTTCCGCAGAGAGTGCACTGGCATACGTATGTGGGGCCGGTACGACCGGAGGGGCGTGTCCGACCAACGCCGCCGAACACCGTGGTCGCTGATCGCTCCGTGTCCGGAATGAACATCGGGCCACTGGGCGTCAACTCAACGGCGTACTTCGGCACGAACCCTTGTGACGTGGCGCGCGCACCCTGCATGCGGTCGACGCGATAGCTGCGATGCTCGCCCGTCGCGACCTTGATCGCGTGCAGGATAACGTTGTCGTCTTTGGTTCGGCGCAGCGAAGTACGGCTCTATCCGGCGCGTGTCGCCGTCGTAGTCGAGGTCCACACACATGCGATTGGCTGCGGCGAATCGGATGATCTCCAGCACGCCGGTGCCGTATGAGAATCCGCGCGAGCGCCCGTAGGTGGACGGCAGAACGACCTCGCCGGCGGCCAGCGGAATCGCCGCCGGCCGAGGCGGACTGGCTGCCTGTGTGAGCCACTGGAAGATCGCGGGGAGTTCATCCCAGAAGGCCTGAAACGGCGGGAGCTGCGGCAGCTGGTGCTGCAGCATCGCCGTCCAGTCCGCCTCCAACTCCTCTCGATGTGCCGCGAGCACGGCCGACGAAGGCACTGCCGCGCTCTTGTACGCGCACTTCCGTTGTAGCAGGCTCAGGATGGCCGCCGCCGCATCGCGGAACTGTCCATTCCGGAACAAGTTCACGACGTCGTACAGGTCCCGGGGCCGGCCGCGTTCGCTCAGCGCGCGAAGCTTCTCGGCGAAAACCTCGTCGAAGTCGTAGCACCGGCACGTGATGCCGTCGGCGGGCACGTCCGAATATGGGTGGGCGACGCCGCGGTCAACCGGCGGCTTGACGAGCAGCTCGTCGGCAGTGAGGTCCAGCTTGATGCGCGGGAGGTTGCCACCGGAGGGAGCGATCGGACCGCGATAGTAGATCCGCCCTTCGTAGTTCAACCGATTCCGGGGATTCTGGAAGACGTCGAACCGCAGCTGGTCGGCCGGAATCTCGATGCCCGTCTGTTCGTAGACCCAGGCCGAGACATCAGCGAAGGCACCGACCAGAAACGCCCGGTCGAGGTGCGACTCGTCTGTCAGCGTGAAATCCAAGTCCTCCGAAAAGCGATAGGTCTCGAAGTAGCACTTCTTGAGGCAAGTGCCGCCCTTGAACACCCAGCTGGCTCGCAGGCGGTGCTGGCTGTAGATGCCAGCGAGGAGCCAACCCAGCACGTAGTCCTTCTCGACGACTTGCGCCTGCAGCCCCAGGTCGCGGGCAACGTCGAGGATTTCGCGTCTGTCAATCACGACGGACCTCGGCGCTTCCAGCGGTCAGGCACCCACAGCCTCCACTGCCTGACGAGCCGAGGGCAAGCCAACGCCGGATCCAACTTGGCGTTGCCGGCTGTGAGCCTTTTCGCGCACGCCTCGGCGAGTGCCTCGTAACCGGGCTCTCGCGACGCCAAGAACCCGAGGCGCTTGAACACCGCCCCGTTGCCCAGCTTGTCCGCGTACTCCACGAGCGCCCGTGACTGCGTGCCGGTCGCCGCCAAGTGGCGCATGAGGCATTCGTTCACGTGAGCAATGCCACCACCGACGGCGGGATCGGCGAGCATGTCGACGATGGTGCGGGCCGGATCGGACACGGCCACTCTCACTTGGCCGCGCCAGATCGACTTCGTGCCGAAGATCGCGTCGCGTGGGACTCGCTTCAAGGCGAACGGCACACCGACGACGGTCTGTTCCTTTCTCCGAATCGGCTTCGTCGTGAACACGCAGACGCTGCGGAAGATCTGCTCGGTCAAATCCCAGTGCTCAGCGGCTGTCCAACCGCCGATGTAGCCAGGCTCGAAGAGCCGTGCGGCCAGCACCCACGGATCCTCCATGACGAACCTGTCGGCGGTCGTGTCGAGCGCGACGGGGGCGTACAGTCCGCGCCGGACGTGTTTGAGCCAGCCCTGTTGAGCCCACCGAGAAAGGAGTTTCGCGGCCCGTCGCCGGTCCAGTCCGAGGGCCTCGACCGCCGAGTCGATCGTCACGAACTGCGTGCTGGCGCGCAGCACGGTCGTCAGTTGTTGGCGAAGCCTCAGGGACTCAGGGGCACCAGCACGAGCAACTTGGCCGGATATATCGTTCATGCCGCAGTTCCACCAGAAGCGGAACTACAGCATACATGATGTATCAAATCGCAAGATCGATGCCGAAATGTGGCTTAGCCCATCCACTTAAACATCTGATTCTAAATGACTTATTTGGCGGAGAGGGTGGGATTCGGACTGCGTCCACCTGTTGAAAACAAAGAACTTACGGGATTTCGACTTCCTCCAGATCCGCTAGACCATATGGAAAGACCGACCTCGGCTTTGCATCTCACGCGGGTTACGTTGGACCTGCGGGGGCTCAACGCAGAGCCGCATACAAAGGAGGTCGGTCATGGGCGAGTCTACTACCATCGTGGCGTTCGACCAGCACGCGGCAACGACGGTGGCGGCGGTGTTGCTGCCGGGGCAGCGGACGCCGGCGCTGCATCCGATGACCTCGGATCTCGGCGAGCTGCGCCGGTTCGTGCGGCGGCTCGGCGCGTCCGGCGCGCTGCAATGCTGCTATGAAGCGGGGCCGTGCGGGTTCGAGTTGCAGCGCGCCCTTGTCGCGGACGGCGTCGCGTGTGACGTGATCGCCCCCGCGCTGATTCCGCGGCGCCCGGGCGATCGGATCAAGACGGATCGGCGCGACGCGGCGCAGCTCGCGGTGCTGTATCGGGCCGGCACCTTGACGGCCGTGCACGTGCCCACCGACCAGGAAGAGGCCGCGCGCGATCTGCTCCGGTGCCGTGAGGACATCCGCGCCGACCTGCTCCGGGCGCGGCATCGGCTGTCGAAGTTCCTGCTGCGGCACGGGCGCCGCTTCACGGGCACCAAGAAGGCGTGGTCGCAGAAGCACGACGCCTGGCTGCGGGCACAAGCGTGGCCGATCGACGCCCTGGATCAGACCCACCGCGCGTATCTGCGCACGGTCGATGAGGCGGTGGCGCGGCTGCGCGCCGTCGAGACGGATCTCCAGGCGTTGCTGACGCTCGAGCCGCTGCGGGCGCGCGTCGAGCGGCTGCGCTGCTTCCGCGGGATCGATGACCTCACGGCGCTGACGATCGCCGCCGAGCTGGGCGACCCGCGCCGCTTCCCCTCGGCGCCGAGCACGATGGCGTTCGTGGGCTTGGTGCCCTCGGAGCACTCCAGTGGCACGAAGAAGGCCCGCGGGGCGATTACGAAGACCGGCAACGCGCATCTGCGCCGGGTGCTCGTCGAAGCGGCCTGGCATTACCGCCACCATCCGTTTATCGGGCACGGGCTCCGGCAGCGGCAACGCGGCGCGCCTGAGGCGGTCACGCAACGCGCGTGGGCCGCCCAGCAGCGGTTGCATCGCAAGTATCGAGTCCTCGCCGGCCGCGGTAAGCCCACACAGCACATCGTCACCGCGGTCGCGCGCGAACTCACCGGCTTCGTGTGGGCGGCGCTCACCCAGTGATCGGATCGGCCGACTGACGAAAGGAGAACCCTCGACGGTTCTATGCGATAGACGACTTCGGTCTCGAACTCGCGCTCCTAGAGCGAGGCAGCTCCCGACGAACCACGGTCATGCGGTATCCAACCCGCGAATATCAGAGTGATTCATCGTCGTTGCCGCTCGGCCGATCCGATGACGGGGTGAGACACGACGGGCCGGTGGAAGCCCACCGGCCCGTTCAGAACTAGGCGTTGACGAAGGGTCTTTCCATATCAGAACCCGAGCCGGACGCCGAACTGCGCCTGGCGGGGGAAGCCGCCGCCGCGCAGGGCGTTCAGGATCAGGAAGTCGCTCGACCGGCGATCGCCGTTCGGGTTCTCGAAGTTGGCATCGTTGAAGAGGTTGAACACCTCCGCGAACAGGTCCACGGTCGTGCCGTCCTTCGGACGCAGCCGGTATCCGAGGCGGATGTCGGTCTGCTGGAAGTCGGGCCCGCGGGCGCCGCCGCGGCCGCCCGTGTTGTCGGCGGCGAACGCGTTCTGCCCGTTGCCCGTGTAGGAACCGGCCGGCAGGGGATCGAAGAGCTCGCCGTTCTGGTCCGGGTCCGTCGAGGTGTCGTGAATGGTCAACGGCTGCCCGCTCATCCAGCGCGTCACGCCGCTGATCGTCAGGCCACCGGTGCCGGGCACCTCGAGCCGCCCCGAGATCACCAGGTTGTGCTTCCGGTCGAAGGGCAGCGGGCCCTGGTTGAGGTCCAGCCGCGGATCGTCGAGCAGCTGGAACAGGTTCGTGTCCGTGCCGCTGCCCTCCGTGTTGCCGCGCGCGTAGCTCAGCGCGTACGACACCCGGGCGCTCCAGTTGTTGGCGTAGCGCTTCTCGAGCTGCAGGTTGAGCCCGTCGTACTGCGTCTGCGCGTCGTTGCGGATCGTGTAGATCCGGTTGGGAAACGCCGACAGGCCGAGCTGGCCGGCGATGTTCTCGAGGTCGCTGCGCACGATCGCTCCCGTCCGCGTCGTGTTCACGCGCAGCCCGGGATTGAGGTTGTAGTAGATCAGCATGTCGCGTCCCCAGGTGTGCACGTAGTCGGCGCTCGCCGACACCTGCGGCCCGATCTGCCGCTGGTAGCCGATGGTGGCCTGGTGCGTGTACGGGACGCGGCGATCCGGGTTGTCCAGGTAGACGGTGCCCGCGTTGCGCGAGAGCGAGCCCGCCGGAAACAGGCTGTCGAGCCGCGCCCGATCGACCGTCGGCCCGTTGGCGAGCATCGGGTCCGTCGGAAGGCGCCCGCTCGAGGGCCCCGCGTCCGCCCGGTCGTTGGGGAACGACACGATGAACGACGAGGCGTACACGCCCGTGCGGATGAACTCGTCGATGATCGTCAGGTGGGTCTTGTCGTAGAACAGCCCGTACCCACCGCGCACGACGCTGTTCCCGCTGCCGCCCGGGTTGTAGGCGAAGCCGAATCGCGGCGCCACGTTGTTCCTGTCCACCGGATAGTCCTGGTCGGGCAGGAACGGGTTGAAGCGGTTGGCGATCGGGATGACCTCCAGGTCGTAGCGTGCCCCGAGGTTCATCGTCAGGTTGCCGCGCTGCCACTTGTCCTGGGCGAACAGCACGAACACGTGCGACTTCATGTACGTGGAGTCCCCGGCCGGCACGCGGATCTGCAGCCGCTCCGGGTAGGTGGACGGATCGGCGGAGTCGAACGCGCGGTCGGTGGTGAAGAAGAACGAGCCGTTCATGTTGCTCTGGAGGTTGATGCGGGCGTCCGCGAAGATGTACTGGGCGCCGAACTTGATGTCGTTGTCACCCCCCATCCGGTTGGGCACGAACCAGCTGAACGACTCGTCCAGCTGATACGAGTAGTTGATGCGCTGCGACGCGTCCGGCGCCTGCTGGTCGCGGAAGGTCAACTGCTCGAGCGTCGGGGGACGCTCGGCCTGCGGCACCCCGTCGAAGAACTCCTGCGTGGCGAAGATGTTGTCCTCGAAGGTCACGGCCACGCGGACCGTGTTGAGCGTGTTGTTGCTGCGCACGCTGTTCCACGTGCCGACCGTGGTCCGGTCCACGTCCTTCTCCTGGCGCAGCGCCGCCAGCGTCCAGCGTCCCGACACCTGGTCGATCGTCGGCGAGTTCTCCTGCAGGAAGCGGAAGCCCCAGGTGTTGTTGGCGTTGACCTGGTGGTCGAACCGGCCCATGACGTTCCAGACTCGGGTCTTCTGCGGAATGGAGTAGTCGAGCTCGGGCCTCGCCGGGAACGTGTTGCTCCGCCCATCGTCGATCGAGACCCGCTCGAGGCTGCCGAAGAAGTGCGCCTTGTCGCGCACGATGGGCCCGCCGAGCGTGCCCCCCCACTCGCGCTTGCTCGTGTCCGGCTTGGGCAGGCCGGCCTGCTCGACGAAGAAGTTCTTCGCGGTGACCTGGGAGTCGGTGAAGTAGCCGAACGCGCTGCCGTGAAACTGGTTCGTTCCCTGCTTGGTCACGGCGTTGACCACCGCCCCGGTGGTCCGGCCGAACTCCGCGTCGAACTGGTTGGTGAGCACCTGGAACTCCTGGACCGCTTCCAGCGCGGTGCGCGTCTGGCCGCCGAACGCCTGGCCCAGGTAGTCGTCGTTGTTGCCGCCCCCGTCGATCACGAAGTTGTTGTTGCGGGAGTTCTGCCCGTTGACGTTGATGGTGTCGGCGCCGAAGGAGATCACCGAGCTCTGCACCTGCACGCCAGGCAGCAGGCCGACGAAGCCGAGCCAGTTGCGGGTGACGTTGGGCAGCCCCGTGATCTCGCCTCCCGAGATGTTGCCGCCCACCTGCTTCGAGGTCAGGTCCACCAGCGGCGCCTCCGTCGTCACCGTCACCGTTTCCTCGAGGCCGCCCACCTCGAGCGCGATCTCGAGCGTCGTCGTGCGGCCGACCTCCAGCAGCACATCGCGCCGCTCGTAGCGGCGGAAGCCGGGCAGCTCGGCCGCCACCATGTACTGCCCGGGCGTGATGCCCGTGAGGAAGTAGGTGCCGTCGGCGTTGCTGACCACCTCCCGGTACATGCCGCTTCCCTGGTGCGTCACCACCACGGTCACGCCGGGCAGCACCCCTTTCTGTTCGTCGACGACCTGACCGCGCAGCGAGGCCACGCCCTGCTGGGCCTCCGCACGGCCGGCCATACCGCACACGAAGACGGCGGCAGCGACCGCAATCACGAGTCGCGTCATGGGACCCTCCTGTTCCGGCGTGCCGGATGACACGCGCGAGCTCCGAGGAAGACAGACGATCGGTCGGCCGGGAGCGAGGCGGGCGGGGCTTCGAGCGAACGGACAGCGTGGGGCGCAACCACCGAAGTCGGGTCCCGCGCCGCCCGCCGCGGGAGGCGGGCCTGACGACACACACGGCCGGACGACGACGAAGCGGGGGCGCAGGGGGGCGCCCTCAGGAGCGCAATCTACTGCGCGTGCAAGGGCGGATCAATGCCAACTACTTGGTAGACAAACGATTTCCTGCACGGGCACCGGCAGCCCCTGCCCATGCAGGACGCGGGCGCTGGAGGCGTTATGGCCGGCCGCCCGGCGGCATTACGTCGGCGGCGGAACGAACGGTAGGGCGCGGCCGCCCTACCACCCGACCGCCTGGCCGTCCTTGCGGTGGTCGGAGCCGGCGCGGTAGACGCCGTTGACCGGCAGGTCCTCGGTGATGCTGCGCCGGTCGAACGTGGGCTCGGGCAGCCGCGGATCGCGCATGAACAGGATGCCCTGATAGCCGCCGACGGCGCCGCCGTCCACCGACCGCACCTGGTGGCCCTTCTTCGTCAGCGCGTCACCGACGAGCGCGAAGAGGTTCTGCTCCAGCGAGAGGACGTTGCTGTTCTGGTTGTGCGTGAAGCGCGCGGCATCGGTCGTCATCTGCACGTTCATGCCGTGGTCGATCAGGTTGACCATGTGCTGCGCGTGGGTCTCGGGCTGCACGCTGCCGCCCATGTTGCCGAACGCCATCAGCGGCCGGCCGTCCTTCATGACGAAGCCCGCGATGATGCTGTGGAACGGACGCTTGTGCGGCGCCACGACGTTGGGGCTCTTCGCGTCGAGCGAGAAGGCGCTGCCCCGGTTGTGCAGCACGAAGCCGTAGGGGCCGACCGTGGCGCGGCTGCCGTACACGCTGAAGACGCTGTGCACGAGCGACACCATGTTGCCCCAGCGGTCCGCGGTCGTGAGGTAGATCGTGCCGCCGTCGGTACCGCCCACCGTGCCGGGCTTGGCGGCGACGTTGGGATCGATCTTCCCGCACAGCGTGGCCGCGTAGTCCTTCGACAGCAGGCGCGCCAGCGGCACGTCCGCGAACTTCGGATCGCCGTTCCGCCCGAGCAGGTCGGTGTAGGCCAGCTTCTTGGCCTCGACCATCAGGTGCCAGTACATCGGATCCGAGGGACCCAGCTTCGCCAGGTCGAAGCCGAGCTTCGGCATGCAGACCTCGAGGATGTTCAGCATCTCGAGCGCGGCAAACCCCTGGCCGGGCGGCGGCAGCTGCTGGATGTCGTACCCGTGGTAGCTGGTCGAGATCGGGTCGACCCACTCGGGCTGGAACTCCGCGAGGTCCTCGCGTGTCATCACCCCGCCGCCCGATCGCACCTTCGCGACAATCGCGTCCGCGATCTCGCCGCGATAGAAGACGTCGCGCCCCTGCTCCTGGATGAGGCGAAGGGCCTTGGCCAGGTTGGGGTTGCGGATGACCTCGTACAGCGCGGGGATGCGATCGCCGTCGAGGAACGTTGCCTTCGAGTCCGGATCCGCGGCCAGTCCCTTCGCCGCGTTGCGCAGGTCGTCGTGCCGGCGCTCGGCCAGCCCCCATCCCTGCTCGGCGAGGCGGGCCGCGGGCTCGAAGGTTTCCTTGAAGCCCATCGTGCCGAAGCGCGTGAGCAGGGCATCGTAGCCGGCGACGGCGCCCGGAACGGTCGCCGCGTTGACGCCGCTGCCGGGCATCCGCGACTGTCCCAGCTTCTGCGTGAAGAACTCGGGCGTCCAGCCCGCCGGCGCCCACCCGGCGGCCGCCAGGGCGTACAGCTTCTTCTCGCGCGCCACCCACACCAGCGCGAACAGGTCGCCGCCGATGCCCGTGTCGTTCTGCGAGGTCACGTCGAGCGCCGCGCCGGTGGCAACCGCTGCGTCGATGGCATTGCCGCCCTGCCGGAGGATCTCGAGCCCGGCCTGCGCGGCCAGCGGATCGCTGGTGGCCACGATGCCGTGGCGGGCCACCACTTCCGACCGCCCCTGCGCCAGCCAGCCCTGCGCGCGGGACCCGGGAACGGCCGCGATACCCGCGGTGGGCTGCGGCGTAGCCAGCGACGGCTGACCGAAGGGCGTGGGCGACTGCGCGAGGACGGTGGCGGCGCACGCGGCCGCGAGGGTGGCGGCCAGCGTCAGGCGCCGCGAGGCGCGCGCGGATGCGGGAGGCGCGTCAGGTCCGACTCGAGTGGCTCGCATGCAACACCTCCTGAAACGGCCTCATCCTCTCGTACTTCCGGAGCGGCCGCCGAGGAAATTGCACGGGAACGGTCGTGACGAAGCTCGGGCCCGCCATCACTCGCGCCGGAGCGCCGAGGAGGGTCGAGCCGGGCGGCGCGGCGCGCCGGCCACGCGCTGGCCGCCAGCGCCACCACGACGAGCAGCACCGCAATCGACAGGATGATCACCGGGTCCCGGCCCGTCGTCTGGACCAGCAGTTGGGAGCTCTGGAACAGCTGTCCCACCGCCAGAGCGCCAGCCACCCCCAGCGTCAGGCCCACACCCAGCTGGACGATGGCGCGATGCAGGAAGAGGCCGAGCACGTCCGCGGCGCGCGCGCCGAGCGCCATCCGGACCCCCACTTCCTCGGGTGCGCTGCGTGACGGCGTAGGCCGTGACCGCGTAGAGGCCCACGGCCGACAACGTGAGGGCGATGAGCGCGAACACCCCGAACATGGTGCCGAACACGCGGAAGGGCCAGCGCTGCTGCGCCAGCGCTTCGTCGAGCGTGCGGACGTTGTAGAGCGGCAGGTCGGGATCGAGCGCCCGCACCTCGTCGCGCAGGATGGGCACGCTCGACGCCGGGTCGCCGTCGCTGGCCGCCAGCAGCAGCATGAACGCGCGCGGATCCATCCGGAACGGCAGGTACGCCACCGGATCGTCCTCGGTGGTCGACACGTCGCGTTGCCGCACGTTGGGCACCACGCCGACGATGGTGGCCGTCACGCTGGTCGGGCTCCCCGGCGGCGGCGAGCCGGCCGCGGTATCGACACCGAGCTCGATCCGGTGGCCCAGTGGATCCTCACCCGGGAAGTGCAGCCGCGCGAACCGCTCGTTGACGACGACGTTTTCCTGGCCCGGCATGCCGTCGGTGGCCGTGAAGCCGCGGCCGCGAGACACGGTCAGCCCGATCGTGCCGAAGTAGCGGGCATCCACCGTGACGGCGGTCACCATCGGCGCCGGGGTGTCGGCGGGCATCGGCCGGCCGTCGATGGCGAGACGGCGGGCGAAGCCGCCGCCAGCGGGCGCATTGCTGGCCACGGATGCCGCGCGAATGCCGCTGACACGCGCCAGCCGCTCTTCCAGCCGATCGAAGAACGCCAGCCGCTGCTCGACGGTCGGATACTTCCGCTCCGGCAGCGACAACGCCATCGTTGACAGCCGCGACGTGTCGATCCCGAGATCCATCTGATAGAGGTTGAGGAAGTTGCGCATCATGAAGCCCGCGCCGGCCAGCAGCGTGAGCGTCAGCGCCAGCTCGCCCACGACGAGGACGCCGCTCCAGCGGCTGACGCGGGCGCCGGCCGCGCCCGAACGGCCGCCCTCCTTCAGGACGTCGTTCACGTCGGTCTTCGACACGTGCAGCGCCGGGGCCAGTCCGAAGAGCACGGCCGTGCCCAGGCAGATGCCGGCGAGATAGGCGAAGACGCCGGTATCCATCGTGAACGCGATCCAGTACGGCCGGCCGACGTCCTGGGTCGCCGCGTCGAACAGGCGGATGCCGATCGTCGAGAGCAGCAGGCCCAGCGCACCGGCGAGGATGGCAAGCAACAGGCTCTCGATGAGCAGCTGCCGCACGATGCGCCAGCGGGACGCGCCGATGGAGATGCGCACCGCCACCTCGCGCGTCCGGTGCGCGGCGCGCGACAGCAGCAGGTTGGCGACGTTGGCGCAGGCGATCAGGAGGACGAACGCGACCGCCCCCATCAGCGAGAGGAAAACGGCGCGGATCGGTCCGCCGTTGACCGCCTCGTTGAAGGTGAGCACCTGCCAGCCGACCTGAGCGTTGGTGTCGCGGTAGTCCTGCGCCAGCCGCTGTCCGATCGCCGTGACCTCCGCCGCGGCCGCCTCCCGGGTGACGCCGGGCGCCAGGCGGCCGAACACGTTGAACGGCCGGCTGGTCCGCGGCGCGTCCAGCAGGCCGGGCATGGAGGCCAGCGGCAGCCAGAGGTCGGTGTTCGAGGGGAACCGGAACCCGTCCGGCATGACGCCCACCACCACCGACGGCACGTCGTTGACACGGATCGTCCGCCCGATGACCGCCGGATCCGAGCCATACCGGTTGCGCCACACCCCGGCGCTCAGGATCACCACGCCGCCGCCACCCGGCTGGTCCTCCTCGGGCCTGAAGTCGCGCCCCAGGATGGGCGCCTGGCCGATGAGGCCGAACGTGTTGCCGGAGACGTAGCTGCCGGAGTAGCGCTCCGCCGCCCGGCCCTCGTCGCTCACGTTGGCCGTGAGACCCTCGTAGGCCGACAGACTCGTAAAGGTGGTGACCTGTTCGCGAAAGTCGCGGAAGTCCGGATAGGAGACACCGAGGGGACGGTTCCGCTGGATGTCGGCGCCCCGGAGCATGAAGATCCGGTCCGGCTCGTCGAACGGGAGTCCGCGGATGAGCACGGCGTTGACGAACGTGAAGACCGTCGCGTTGACGCCGATCCCCAGCCCCAGCGCGACAACGGCTGCGAGCGAGAACCACTTGTCCTTCACGAGCAGCCGAGCGGCGTACTGGAAGTCCTGCCAGAGCCCCATGTGCGTCTCCCCACAAACCTGCGGACCACTCCTGGTGGCGGGCCGATCCACCGGTCAATACGGGGAGCGCGCCCAAAGGTTCCGGGCCATCCGGCGCGGACCGCCCGCCACCGGCTAAGATCGCCGCGTGCGAGGACCCGTGCTCGTGTACGGCCTGGTCGGGGGCGTCCTGATCGCCGGCCTCAAGCTGGTGGAATACCGCTGGCTGGCGGTCCAGCACTCGGTCGAGATCTACGCCGGCCTCGTCGCCGCCGCTTTCGCCATCCTCGGGATCTGGCTCGGCAGCCGCCTCACCCGCCCGGCGCTCCCCATCGTCATCCGCGAGGTGGTGCCGGCGCCCCGCGTGTTCGAACGCGACCAGGGCGCGGTGGCGGCGTGCGGCCTCACGCCGCGGGAGCTGGAGGTGCTGGAGCTGATGGCCGAGGGCCTGAGCACCCGCGAGATTGCGGACCGGGCCTGCGTCAGCGAGAACACCATCAAGACACACGCGAGCCGGGTGTTCGGCAAGCTCGGCGCCCGGCGGCGGACCGAGGCGGTCCGGATCGGCAAGGCCCGCCGACTCATTCCATGACCGTGCCTCGACCATTCGGGTGATTTCGAGCCGGAACCCTCGAAATCATCCGTTCGGGTGACGCGCCGGCGCGCCCGACAGGCCAACCTGCCCGCCGACTCCATCGAGTCCAGGGAGCGAGGTGACCCATGCAACGCATTGTCCTGACCTACGGCCTGATCGCGGGCGGCATCCTGGCCGTCATGATGCTCTCCCGGTCCTGCCCTTCCGTGACCGGATCGGCTTCGACCGCGGCGCCATCATCGGCTACACCACCATGGTGGCCGCCTTCCTCATGACCTACTTCGGCGTCCGCTCGTGCCGCGACACCGTGGGCGCCGGGCGCATCTCGTTCGGCCGCGCCTTCCTGGTGGGCCTGCTCATCACCCTGGTGGCCACCGTGTGCTACGTCGCCACCTGGAGGTCATCTACTACTGGCTGGCGCCGGACTTCGGCGACAAGTACGCCGCCTACGCCTCGAGCAGGCCCGCCGCGCCGGCGCCAGCGAGGCCGAGCTTGCGGAGCAGGCGCGCCAGTTCGCCGAGTTCGCGGCGATGTACCGCGACCCGCTGGTGAACGTGGCGTTCACGTTCCTCGAGCCGCTCCCGGTGGGACTGGTCTTCACGCTGGTGACCGCGGGGGTCGTCAGCCGCACGCGGGGGGCCGTAACGGGCGGGACGGTAGCGGCGGAGGTGGAGTAGCGGGGGAGGAGATTGGTCGGGAGTCGCAAGTCGGGAGTCGGGAGTCGGGTGCGCCGGCTGGAGATACGTTCAAGCGACACTGACGCTCGAACAGTGAAGTCGTGCATCAGGGGCGGAGTCGCGGACAGCGGCCTGGGGCCTACTCGGGAACTCCCCGCGCCGCCTGCTGCCCTTCGACAAAGGCGTGCCAGGTGGGTGTCGTGGGAGGTTCTGGCCAGGGAAGGAACACGCCTCCACGCGTGAACCACGCAAGCGCCGCGGGGCCGACGTATCCGTCGAACGCGGTGTATGGGTTGCGGGAAAAATGGCGACGAAGCCATCGTCCGAGCGCTTCATACCATTTCGCGTAGCCCGCCGGCGCATCTGCGAACGAGGCCCCATACAGCCGGCCACCCAACAAAGCCTCCCGGCCTGCCCACGTGACGGCCTTTGACGGCGTGAACTCGATCACCGGAAGCGAGTACGGTATGCGGTGGACACTCCGCCCAGAGTGTCGAGTGTGTTGACGATGAAGTGTCGGCAGCAACCGCTGGTTCCACAGCATCATGGGCCTGGGCTCGTAGCATGCGTTGCCGACGGCTTGGACCGCTGGGTCGTCCGAGTCGAGGAGAACCGCAAGCACCGGATCCCGCGCCCGCACGAACGCGAAGAAGGCGTCGCAATCTTCCGCCAGCGCATGAAACTGGATCTGTCTCCCCATATGCGATGGCTTCTTCTTCGGAAAGTTGCTTCACACCCTGACATCGACAGGTGGACCACCGCCATTGACGCGGACGGAGATGCGCGACGCCTGAACCACGATCACGTCACCGTTCTGCGTCTCGATCTCGAGGCTCGCGCCGTTGGGCGTCTCTGCGTACCGTGCCTCGTTGACGTAAACGTCGCTGGAGGCGCCCCAGGGATGCTCCTGGGGACAGACGAGCCTGAGGACCTTCTCGGCGTGCACCTCGACTCGCGCATCGGCGCCCTGCAAGTCCATGGT
Source organism: Vicinamibacterales bacterium (assembly GCA_041394685.1). Lineage (GTDB taxonomy): Bacteria > Acidobacteriota > Vicinamibacteria > Vicinamibacterales > UBA2999 > VFZN01. The sequence goes on along the minus strand of JAWKHU010000032.1, from coordinate 137,767 downwards.
GACAACTCCCTCATCAAATCGGAGCGTCACCGACAGCAACACGAGATCGTGAAGGTCTGCCCAGCTGCTCGGCGCGTTCAATCATCCTCCCTGGTCTTCGAACCTTGCCGCGGCGTTGACGGTCGCACCGCCCTGGCTAGGGTAGCCGGTTGTACTTCTTCATGGCCGCCAGCATCCGGTCCACGGGCATGGCGAACACGCGCACGTCGTTGGCGCCCGTCATCGTCTCGGCCGCCAGCAGGGCGTTGGTGATTGCGGCCTCGGTGGCCTGCGCCGTGGCCTGGAACAGCGGGGAGATGCGGTCGTTGGGAATCATCCGCACGTCTCGCACCGGCACATCGTCGTGCCACGCCCGTGGATTGGCCGTGGAGAAAGCGATGAAGATATCGCCCGATCCGTTGCTCCCGAAGCCGCCCTGGCGCCCGATGCCGAGCGGGACGCGATTGGCGATGCGCTTGAGCTGATGCGGCAGCAGCGGCGCGTCGGTGGCGACGACGACGATGATCGAGCCCTGGTCGAGGCTGTCGTCGCGATCGGCGCCCGGGGTGCCGCAGCGGCGGAAGCGTTCGCCCTCGGGCAACGGCCCATCGCCCGCCACGCACGCGGCCAGGTCCGGGATCTCCTCCCCCACCGGCACGCCCGCAATGCGGAGGTCCCGGCGCGCGCCGTAGTTGCACTGCACCAGCACGCCGACGGTACCGCCCTGTGCGTCGGGCAACGCGACGCGGTCCCGATGCCGCCCTTGAACCCGTGGCAGATCATGCCCGTCCCACCGCCGACGTTGCCCCCGGCCGGCAGGCCGCTGGTCGCACCATCGAGGGCGGCGAGGACGTGCTCCGGCGTCACGTGGAAGCCCGAGATGTCGTTGAGCGTGCCGTCGTAGGTCTCGGCTACCACGGGCAGCCACCAGGGCTGCAGCGCGTTCGACAGCCCGACTTCCCACTTGATGATGGCATCGCGCACGACGCCGACGCTGTGGCGTTTGGTGATGGCGACCGGGCCCTCGAGCAGGCCGCCTCCCGCACCCAGGTCGTTCCCGTCATCTCGCCGTTGCCGTTGAGCGTCGCCCACGCCGCGAAGACCGGGTCCGGATTCGCCTTGCCCTCGGGTGCACCACGGTCACGCCGGTGCGGACGGGCCCCTTGCCCAGCACGAGCGGTCCGCTTCCGGAGATGAGCGTGGTGTGACCACTTCACGCCGGTCACGTCGGTGATGGCGTCCAGCGGGCCGGCCGTGCCCCCGATCGGTAACCGGAGGTCCCGCTCGCGCGGGCGCTGGGCGGCGGGCCCCAGCCGGCAGGGCCAGCAGCGCAATCGCGGTGGCGGCCGCGAGGTGACGGGTAAGGGGAGTGACGAGGCAGCGCATCGAAGGCTCCTTCAGAGGCGCTACCTTAGCAGGGCAAGCGCCGTGATGTCACCGGCGCGGCCTCGAATCGGGTCGAGACCTACTCGTACCGCAGCGCCTCGATCGGATCCATGCGCGAGGCGCGGAGCGCGGGCACGAACGCGCTGACGAGCCCCGACCACCAGCATGATGATGCCGCTGCACACGGCGAGGAGGTCCAGCGACAGTCCCATGTGGATGTCCGCCGACCGGGAGGCGTCGTCGAGCAGCTCGGACAGGAAGGGCCAGGGCCGAAGAGCGTGACCTCGAGCCACGAGAGCCCCACGCCTGCGGCGCCGCCGGCGAATGTTGCACCAGCCTCTGAGGAGGAACTGCAGCAGGATGGCCTGGCGGCGGCGCCCGTGGCCTTGCGGGATGCCGATCTCGCGCGTCCGTTCGGTCACCGAGACGAACATGATGTTCATCACGCCGATGCCGCCGATCGCCAGCGTCAGCACGCCGATGAAGCCGAGGACGAGCTTCAGCCCATCGACGATGCCCGCAGTGATCTCGGCCGTCTGCGTGGACTCCGAACATGCGCAGCGCGCGCTCGTCGGTGGGCTCGAACCCGAGGCGCTTGCCGAGCAGCTCACGCACGCCGCGCGTCGCCTGCGCCTCCACGGTCGCATCCACCGCCTGGTACACCATGACGGTGGTGTACTCCGTGTTCCAGAGCTGGCCGGCGGTCGTGTAGGGGATGAAGATGGACTCCGCGGTCCGGGCGCAGGTAGTTGGACAGCTGCACCTTCTCCTTCTGCACGCCAATCACGTCGAAGGACATGCCGCCGATGCGGATGCGCTGACCGACCGGCGGAACGGTGCCGAAGACCTTGCGCGCCACCTCGCTGCCGATGAAGGCCACGCGCCGCTGCAGGCGGACGTCCTCGTCGTCGGGGAAGCGGCCGGACTCCACCCACTGACTGCGCATCACCGCGCATCCGGGGCGACGCCGCGGACGAGATACGACCCCTGGCGCGATTCCCAGGTCACCGGAAAGTCGCGGGTGAACTCCGGGCTGACGAACTTGACCAGCGGCACCTCCTTCACGGCCATGACGTCCGCGGTCTTCAGCCGGATGCGCTTGCCCTCGCGCGTTCGCCGCCCGCCTGCTGGCTCGTCTGCCCCGGCCACACGATGACGACACCGTCGCCGAACGCCCGCGAACCCCCGCGCCAGCGCATCGCGGAACCCGTTGCCGTAGGACAGCAGCATGACGACGGACACGATGCCCTGTGAGATCCCGAGCATCGACAACAACGCCCGCGTCCGGTTGCGGGCCAGCCCGGTGAGGGCTTCACGAACGATTTCTCGAAGAGTGTGCATATAAGGGGCTTGGGGCGTGGGGCGTGGGGCGTGGGTATGGGCTTGAGGGCCTGCAGGCCTGAAGGTCAGGGGAACCTCCAGTTTTGCCTTTTGCCTTTTGCCTTTTGCCCTGTGCCTTCTGCCTTTTGCCTTTTGCCTTCTGCCTTCTGCCTTTCCTAAGTCTCGTACCGCAACGCCTCCACCGGCGGCAGTTGTGCCGCGCGGCGGGCGGGATAGGTCGAGGTGACGACGCCGATCACGACGAGGGTGAGGAGCGCCAGGGTACCGGACTGCCACGTGAGCACCATGCCCTGGAAGCGCGCGGGCATGGGCAGCAGGTTGATCACCGCGCAGAGGCCGAGCGCGGCCACGAAGCCGATCGTTCCGCTCAGCATCGTCAGGAAGAAGCCTTCGAGGAAGAACTGCCGCTGCACCTCGCTCGTCGTCGCGCCCAGCGCCTTGCGGACGCCGATCTCGCGCGTGCGCTCGCGCACGGCCACCAGCATGATGTTCATCACGCCGAGGCCGCCGAGGGCCAGCGTGATGAAGCCGACGATGCTGAAGAACTGCTTCATGGTGCCAATCATGCGACCGAACATGAGGCTCTCGAGCGACGTGTCCCACACCTGCAGCGCATCCCGGTCGGCGGGATCGAAGTCCTTGCGCCGCGCGAGCACGGCGCGGATGTCGCGCTCGAGCGGCCAGTCGATGTCGGCGATGCGGCCGGTTCGCGCGTCCAGCACGCGGGGCAGGTCGTCCACCACGGCCGGCCTCGGCGCCACGATGATCTGCGACACCACGTCGGGCGGGACGTCGGTCCGGGGGAAGTCGCGGGCCATCGCCTGGAACGGCACGAACACCTTGTCGTTGTCGGGCCCCGAGTAGTTGCTGTCCTGGTTCTTCTTCCGGATCTTGCCGACCACGGCGTAGGGAACGCCGTTGATCTCGACGGTTTCCCCCAGGCCCTCGCGCGACCCGAAGAGCTGCTCCCATGCGTCGGCGCCGACGATGGCCACCCGTCGCGCCTGTTCGTCGTCGGCGAAGACGAACGTGCGGCCGTGCTCGATGTCGATGGTACGGATGGCCTGATACTGCGGCTCGATGCCGTGGACCGACAGCGACGCGGCGTTGTAGCGGCTCTTGATGCGAAGGCCGCGATTGATCTCGGCGCTGACCACGGCCGCCAGCGGCGCCTCCCGCTCGATCGCGCGCGCGTCGGCGAGCGTGAGGAAGACCTGGCGCCCGGCGCGTTCGCCGCCCGCCTGCAGGGTGGTGCGACCGCCCCAGACGATCGCGATGTTCTTCCCGAGCTCCTCGAGCACCGTCTGGTTGCCGCGCTGGAAGCCCTCACCCGTGGCGGCGAGCACGACGACGGCGATGATGCCCCACAGGATCCCGAACATCGTCAGGAAACTGCGCAGCTTGTTGGCCCGCAGGTTGTCGAGCGCCTGGGTGATGGCTTCCCGCATGTGCTGGTGTCCGTCCCGATGCCGCCTATCCCGGCAGGACGATGCGATCGCCGTCCTTCAGCCCGTCCACGACTTCCGTCCAGCGTCCCCGTGCCGATACCGACCGTGATCGGCACGCGCCGGCGTCCGCCTTCGGCTGCGGGGTCGGCGAGCTCGACGGTGGCGTTGCGCTCGGCGTCGTCGCTGATGGCCGCCTCGGGCACGACCAGCGCGTCGGCGTGCTCTTCCAGCACGATCTCGGCGTTGGCCGTCATGTTGGCCTTGAGTTCGTGACCCGGGTTGTCGATGGAGACCTCGACCTCGAACGTGGTGACGTTGTCCTTCTCCACCCCGATGGGCGAGATCTGCGTGACGCGGCCGTGGAACACCTTGTCCTTGAAGCTCTCCGTGGTGATGCGGGCCGGCATGTCGAGGGCGACCAGGCCGATGTCGGCCTCGTCGACCTTGCCCCGCACGAACACCTGCTGGATGTCGCCGATGGTCATGACGAGCGTGGCGTTGGCGCCCAGGTTGAGGATGGAGGAGACGGGGCTGCCGACCTCGACGTCGCGGGTGAGCACGGTGCCCTGGATCGGTGCCTTGATGGTGGCGTTGGCCAGCTCCTCCTCGGCACGCTCGACCGCGGCGCTGGCCTGCGCGACCTGCGCGCGCGCTTCGTTGACCTTGGCGCGGCCGATGAGCAACTGTGCGCTGGCCGCCCGCTGCCGGTTGAGCGCCTGGTCGTAGACGTTCTTCGCCTGGTCGAGCGAGTCCTGGGAGACGAGCTTCTGCTCGTTGAGCGAGGCGGCGCGCTCGAAGGCGGACTTCGCGAACGACACCTCGGGGGCCTCGGCCTCGATCTCGCTCTTGGCCGCCTGCGCCTCGGCCGCGGTCAGCGCCGCCCGGGCAGCCTCGAGGTTGGCCCGTGCCTCGCGCAGGCGCGCCCGCAGGTTCTCCTTGTCCAGCTCCGCCAGGACCTGGCCGCCCTCGACCTGGTAGTCGACGTCCACCTGCAGACGTTCGATGATGCCGTTGGCCTTGGACTTGATTTCGACCTTGGTGATCGGCTCGATCTTGCCAGTCGCCACGACCGACCGCACGATGGGCCCGCGTTCGACCACGGCCAGCCGCGCCGGGTCGATGTCGGTTGACGCGCCCTTGGCCGTGATGCCGTACACCACGACGCCCGCAACCCCGAGGGCCACGGCGCCGAACGTCCACTTGCGGGATCTGGTCATGACAGTGGGTTTTACGGAGCGGCCGCGGGAGTTGTTCCGGATCGCGACGACACCCCGTCCCGAATTCCGTACACTATCCCCCGCGATGTGGATCCTCCGTTCCTCCGACCCTCCCCTGCAGTTCCGTGTCATGCCCGGCGACGTGCGCACCATCGGACGCGCCACCGGGGCACAGTTCATCGTGGACGCCCCGCTGGTCTCGCGCGTGCACTGCCGGCTCAGCCTCGACGCAGACGACGTCCTCACCGTCGAGGACCTGGGCAGCACCAATGGCACCTACGTCAACACGACGCGCGTGGATGCCCCGGTCACGCTCCAGCCGGCAGACACCCTGACCGTGGGACGCGTCGTCTTCGACGTGTCCCGGGGATAGCGGGCCGCCTTCCCGACTCCCGACTCCCGCTTCCCGCAGTTATCCTTTCCCATGCTCCTGTTCACCGCCGCCGCCCCTCCCTTCATGAAGAACGGCTTCGTCCTCGCCTGCGAGCGCACGCGTGAGGCGGTCGTCATCGACCCGGGCGACGAGGTGGAGGAGCTGCTCGACGTCGTCCGCAACGAGCGGTTCACGCCCGTGGCCATCCTCCTGACCCACGCGCACCTGGACCACGTGTCCGGCGTGGGGCGCGCCAGGGAGGTGCTGCAGGTACTCCGTCTGGCTGCACCGCGACGACCAGTCCCTGTACGAGCACGCGCCGGAACAGGCCGCCATGTTCGGACTGCAGATGGATCAGCCCCCGCCGGTGGACCACTACTACGACGGGGACGGCCCCTCGGGCCGCTTCGGCGACTACGAGGTCACCGTGCACCACACGCCCGGCCACTGCCCGGGCGGGGTGTGCCTGGAGGTCCGGCGCACCGCCGATCCCGTGCAGCTCGAAGGGCTCTTCGTCGGCGATACGCTCTTCTCCGGGTCGATCGGGCGCACGGACCTGCCTGGTGGCAGCATGCCGAAGCTGATGAAGTCGATCACCGAGGTCCTGTTCCGCTTCCCGACGATGCGGTGGTGTACTCGGGACACGGGCCGGACACGACGATTGGCCGCGAGAAGCGCATCAACCCGTTCGTCCTCGAGTGGCAGCGCTCCAGGCGATAGCCCGCACACGTCCGACTCCCGACTCCCGACTCCCGACATGATCCTGATCGCCGTTGACGACCTGATGTTCTCCTCGCGGATCGCCACCGCCGCCAAGGGTGTGCAGGCGCCCATCCGGTTCACGCGCTCGATCGCCGCCGTCCTCGACGCGGCGCGCACGGAGACGCCCATCCTCGTCATCCTCGACCTCAACAGCGCGCGCACGGACCCGCTCGGCATCGTCGCGGCGCTCAAGACGGACCCGGCGCTGGCGACCATCCCGACACTGGGTTTCGTGTCGCACGTGGATCGCGCCACCATCGACGCCGCGCGGCAGGCGGGCGTCGATCGCATCCTCGCGCGCTCCGCCTTCGTCGAGGAGCTGCCGCGGATACTGGCCGGCCCGGTGCCGGACTGACCCGATGGTGACCGCCCTCGACATCCTGGCCGCCCGCCGCCGCATCGCCCCGTTCGTCTCGCCGACGCCACTCGCCGCATCGAGCTGGCTGACCGACGCGTCGGGACGTCCCGTGCGGCTGAAGCTGGAGTCGCTCAACCTCACCTGCTCCTTCAAGGTGCGCGGCGCCTTCAACGCCCTGCTGCACATGCTCGAGGTGACGCCTGGCGCGCTCACCGCCGCGGCGGTGGTCACGGCCTCGGCGGGCAACCACGGACGCGCCCTGGCCTGCGCGGCCGAGCGGCTGGGCCTACGCGCCGTCGTCTTCACGCCCTCCGGCGCGCCGCGGGCCAAGCGCGACGCCATCCGGGCACACGGCGCCGTCCTGCACGACGAGGCCCCCGACTACGACGCCGCGGAACGGGCCGCGCGCGACTACGCAGAGCTCGAGGGCGGCGTCTACATCTCGCCCTACAACCACCCGGACGTGATTGCGGGCGCCGGAACCGTCGGGCTGGAGGTCATCGAAGCCTGCCCCGAGGCCGGGGCCGTGATCGTGCCGCTCGGCGGCGGCGGTCTCTGCAGCGGGATAGGGGTCGCCATCCGGGCGGCCTCACCGGGCACACGCGTCATCGGCGTGGAGGCCGACGCCTCGACGCCCTTCACGACCGGGCGCGCGCACGGCGCGATCACCCGCATCGAACCGCGGCCGACGCTGGCCGACGGCCTCGCCGGCAACCTCGAACCCGACGCGATCACGTTCCCGCTGGTGCAGCTCGTCGTCGATGACGTCGTGACCGTGTCCGAACAGGCCATCGGCCGGGCCATGCGTCAGGCCGGCGCTCACGATCACCTGATTGTGGAAGGATCCGCCGCCACGGCACTGGCGGCCGCCGCCGCCCATCCGCCCGAGGTCAACGGCCCTCTCGTGGCCATCGTCACCGGCGCGAACGTCGATCTCGACGTGTGGACGACGGCGGTCGCGGCGCACGCCTGACGACGGCGCCGGGGCCGGCTACGTCTTCGGGGGCCGGGACGGACGAATCTCGACGCGGCTGGGGAGGCTGCGTGCCGGATGATCCAGCAGGTCTTCGATCACCCGCGCCACGTCGTCGGGGCTCAGCCGCCAGTCGCCGCCCGCGTCGGGCTCCCGGCCGTTGAAGCCGGTGGCCACCGAACCCGGCATCACGTAGCTGACGCGGATGTTGTCGTGCCGCACTTCCTGCATCAGGGCCTCGCTGAATGCGTTGAGGCCCGCCTTCGACGCGCAGTAGGCGGCGCCGCCCACGAAGGGGTTGGTGCCCGCCAGGCTGCTCACGTTGACGATCCAGCCGCCGCCGCGACGGATCAGGTGCGGGATGGCCGCCCGGCAGCAGTTGAAGACACCCGTCAGGTTCGTGCCGATGATGCGGTCCCACTCGTCGCCGGACAGGTCGGCCACGGGTGCGCCGACACCGACGCCCGCGTTGTTGACCAGGACGTCCAGCCCGCCGAAGCGGGCGGCAACCGCCTCCACGACGCCCGTCACGGCGCCGCGATCGCGCACGTCGCAGGCGACGCCGAGCACGCGGCCGGCGTCACCGCAGTGGTCGGCCAGGGCCTTCTCCACCCGGGCCGCGCCGCTGGCGGTGGTGCCGGTCACCGCCACGTGATGGCCGCGTGCGAGCAGGCGCTCGGCCAGGGCGCGGCCGATCCCGCGCGTGCCGCCCGTGATGCAGGTGATGAGGCCCATGGGTCCGAGCATACAATTCCGTCGTGACGATCGTCATCCTGGGTGCCGGCGACATCGGCGCGGCAGCCGCCCAGCGGCTGGCGGCCGCCGGCATCGCCTCGCGCGTGGTGCTGGTGGATGACGCGGCGGCGGTGGCCGCGGGCAAGGCGCTCGACCTCGCGCAGGCTGCCCCGGTGGACCGCTACGACACCCGGCTGTCGGGTACGGGAGACGTGACGGCGGTTGCCGGCGCCGCCGTCGTCGTCGTGGCCGATCGCGCGGGCGACGGCGAGTGGTCGGGCGAAGCCGGGCTGTCGCTGCTGCGCACGGTCGCCGGCTACAACCAGGTGGCGCCCATCGTCATGGCCGGCGCCACGCAGGAGACGTTGATCGACCGCGGGGTGGCCGAGCTGGGCGTACCCCGGCAGCGGCTGTTCGGGACGGCCCCTGAGGCGCTGCGCGCCGCCGTCGTCTCGCTCGTGGCGCTCGACGCCGAGACCGCGCCCGCCGACATCGAACTCACCGTCATTGGACGCGCCCCTGGCGAGATCATCGTCCCGTGGGAGTCGGCCAGCATCGCGGGCCGCCGGGCCATCGACGTCCTGCCCCCGCCGGCCATCGTCCGGATCGAGGGACTGCTCGGACGACTCTGGCCGCCGGGCCCCCTGGCGCTCGGTGGCGCTGCCGGCCACGTGATTCGGTCGATGCTGACACGCACGCCGCGCGTGCACCCTGCAGGTGACCATGACCGGCGACGGCGCGCCGGCCGCACGCTCGGCAATCCTGCCCGCGCGCGTGGACCAGCGAGGCCTGCGCCGCGTCGAACCACCGCCGCTCTCTGCCCGCGACCGGGTGCGGCTCGACAGCGTCCTCGCCCGGTGAGTGTGCCATGCGCCGCGTGGCGATGCTCGTGCTGGTGGTGGTCGGCCTGGGCGCCGCGCAGTCATCGTCGGCACCCACGGCCACCGGATTCATGGCGCACGTGCGGTGGCTGTCCGCCGACGAGCGCGACGGGCGGGGCAACGGCAGCGCCGGACTCGAACAGGCCGCCGACTACATCGCGGCGCGTCCCGAGCGGCCGGGCTGACGCCGGCCGGCAGGAACGGCGGGTTCGACCAGCCCTTCGAACAGGAAGCTACGCCTCGAGCCGCCTGCCGACACCGTGCTTACGCTCCGCACCGGATCAGGTGCCGTGGCCTTGCGGCTGGGACGGGACTTCTACCCCGTTTCGTTGATGGATGCGCGGGCCGCCCCGTTTCCCGTGTCCCTGTCGAACGCCCCCGTCGTCTTCGCGGGGTACGGAATCTCGGCGCCGGGACTGGGCTACGACGACTTCGCTGGCATCGACGTCACGGGGGCGGCCGTCATCGTGCTGACACACGAACCCCAGGAGGCCGACCCGCAGAGCGTGTTCGACGGTCGCAACCTGACGCCCGGAGCAGCGCTGGCGGCCAAGGCGCACGCCGCCCGCGAGCACGGCGCCCGCATGCTGCTCGTGGTCGAAGACCCTTCGCATGCCACCGACCGCACGATGCGTCCGGGGTGGTGGTCGGACCCGCAGTCAGAGCCGATGGGGATCCCGGTGGTGCGCGTTGGACGCGATCGCCTCGAGCAGGCGTTGCCGGCGCTCGCGCTCGAAGAGACAGCCCGCCAGATCGATCGGAGGCTGCGGCCCGCGTCGCGGGCTCTCGCCGGCGTCCGCGTGGAGTACGTGGAACGCCGCGCCCAATTCGTGGCCCGGCTGCGAAACGTGGTCGGCATGCTCCGCGGGGCGGATGCGGCGCGCGCCGAAGATGTCGTGGTCGTGGGCGCGCACTACGACCACGTGGGTCGCGGCGGGGCCTTCTCGGACGCGCCGGAGTCAACGGGCGAGATCCACAACGGCGCCGACGACAACGCCTCGGGCGTGGCCGTACTGCTGGAGGTGGCGCGTGCAGCGGGCCGCACCCGGTCGCGGTTCCGCCGCAGCCTGGTGTTTGCCGCGTTCGCCGGCGAGGAGCTCGGCCTGCGGGGCTCGGCGCACTACGCGGAGGCCCCGCCGGTGCCGCTCTCACGCACGTCGGCGATGGTGGACCTCGACATGGTGGGGCGCGCACGCGGACGCGTGATGGTGGGGGTGTTCGACCGCGCCGGACGCCTCGGCGCGATTCGGCCGCGGCTCGCACGGTGGACGCAGCTCACCGTCCAGGACTTCACCCACGGCGGGTACGAGGAGGCGCAGTCGGACGGCGCCGCGTTCTCGGCCCGGGGCGTGCCGGTGATCGCGTTCTTCACCGGGTTCCACGCCGACTACCATCGTCCCTCGGACGACTGGCCGCGCATCGACGCCGAGGGCGGCGCCGCGATCGCCCGCCTGACGCTGCGGCTCCTGGAAGAGCTCGCTCGGTGACCAGCCTCGGAAATTCAGAATTCAGAATTCAGAATGAAGAATGAGGAGATCAGAAGGCCTCGATCGGGCGGTGCAGCGTGAGGCCGTCCGCAAAGGCGTCCAGGCGCTTGCGCAGCATCAGCCGACCGCGGTGCAGCCGTGACTTCAGCGTCTGGTCCTTCAGCCGGAGGCGGCGGCTGGCTTCCTCGGTGGTCAGGCCGTGCAGGTCGCGCAGGATGACGGGTGTGCGATAGATCCGCGGGAGCTCGTCCACGGCGGCGACGAAGCGCTCGCGGAGCTGCTGCCGGAGCAGCTGCTCGTCGGCCAGGGCACCGCCATCGGCCGGGTCGTGCGTCCGCACGGCCGGCTCGTCGCCGGGAACACCCACGGGGACGTCCGGCAGTTCCATGGCGCGCATCGTGCGCGTGTTGCGCAGCCGCGACATGGCCGTGTTGAAGGTGATGCGGTAGATCCAGGACGAGAGCGCCGCGTCGCCGCGGAACGCCTCGATCTTCTGGAAGACCTTCATGAGGACGTCCTGCGTCACCTCTTCGGCGTCCTCGCGGTTCTTCAAGTACCGAAACGCCAGCTGGAAGATCTTCGATCCGTAGGTGGCGGCCAGTTCGGCGAGCGCGGTCTCGTCGCGCTGGCGCAATCTCGCCACGAGCGGGGTGTCCTGGGGTTCACGCATGGGGTTGGTCCCTCTCTCCTGCATTTGCTGGAGACTAGAACCCCGCGCAAAGGCTCCGTATTCCCGGAGGGCTGGCGCCCGCGGCGCCGAGCCATCAACCTGTTGGAGTCGTGAGACTTACCTGTCTGTCGAACACCTCGGCGAACGCCCCAACCAGGCGGTCTTCCACCTCGTCCATCGCGTGCGGGCGACCGGTGGCGCGCTCGAGCGAGGTGACGCCGTGCTCGGCAATACCGCACGGCACGATGAGGTTGAAATAGTCGAGGTCGGTGCGCACGTTGAACGCGAAGCCGTGGCTCGTGATCCAGCGCGAGATCCGCACGCCGACGGCGCCGATCTTCTCCGGCCCCCGCTCCGGGTGCGTGACCCACGTGCCCGACAGGCCGGGCACCCGACCCGCCTCGACGCCGGCCGCGGTGCACACGCGGATCATCACCTCTTCGATGTCGCGGACGTACTTGTGCACGTCGCGGCGATCGGGATCGAGGTCGATGATCGGGTAGCCGACGATCTGGCCGGGGCCGTGATAGGTGACGTCGCCGCCGCGCCCCGTGTCGAACACCTCGACGCCGAGCGCCTGCAGCCTCGCCTCCGGCGCCAGGATGTGCGACCGGCCGTCCTTCTTCACCCCGACCGTCAGCACGTGCGGATGCTGGAGCAGCAGCAGCGTGTCCGGCACGCGCCCGGCGCGCCGGTCCTCGACGAGCTGCTTCTGCAGCTCGAGGCCCTCGGCGTACGGGACGATGCCGAGCCGCCGCACGTCGAGGGGCCGCATGATTCCCCGCTCCGGTCGTCCCGCGCGAGGCGCGGGGCTAGAGCTGGCCCTCGTCGAACTCCTCGATGGACCGCTTCAGGTCCGCCATGTACTGGTCGGCCACCGCGCCGTCCACGAGGCGGTGGTCGTAGCCGAGCGTCAGGTAGCCGCGGGTGCGGATGCCGATCATGTCGTCGATGACGACGGGCCGCTTCTCGATGGTGCCGACGCCGAGAATGGCAACCTGCGGCTGGTTGATGACCGGCAGGCCGAACTGCGCGCCGAAGTTGCCGGGATTGGTGATGGTGAAGGTCCCGGCCTGGACCTCGTCGGGGTTGAGCTTCTTCGCGCGGGCGCGATCGGCCAGATCCTGAATCGAACGCGACAGGCCGAGGATGTTCTTCTCGTCCGCCGCCTTGACCACCGGCACGATGAGGCCGTTGTCGAGGGCCACGGCAATGCCGAGGTTGACCGTGCCCCGATACACGACGTTGTCGCCGTCGATGGAGGCGTTGATCGTCGGGTGACGGCGAAGGCAGTCCACCGCCGCCTTCGCGATGAAGGTGGTGAAGGTGAGCTTCGCTCCCCGGCCCTCGTACTCCGCTTTCTTCGCCTTGCGAAGGCGATCCACGCGCGAGTAGTCCACCTCGAACACCGAGTAGACGTGCGCCGAGGTGTGCTTGCTGATCACCATGTGCTCGGCGATCTTGCGGCGCATCACCGACATCGGCTCGACGCGGTCGCTGGGCAGACGGAACACCGATGGTGCATGGGCCGCAGATGGGGCGGAGGCCGCAGATGGGGCGGATGCTGCAGGGGCCGCAGATGGCGCAGATGACGCAGATGACGCAGAGGAGGTGCCGCCGTCCTCGATGAACGCGAGGATGTCCTTCTTCGTGACCCGTTGCTCGTCGATCCATGCCTCGAGACCCATGCGCTGGACGCGCGCGACGTCGCCGGGCCGCGGACCGTAGGTGAGGCGACTCAGCACGGAGAACACGGCCGCAGATGACACAGGCGCCACAGATGCCGCAGATGCCGCAGATGGCTCGGAGGCCACAGATGGCGCAGATGGCGCGGATGACGCTACAGCCGCAGACGGGGCGGCGGCGGATGGGGCGGAGGCCTGGGCGGGCTGGCCGTCGCCCTGGGTCGTGGCCGCGGGCTTCGGGGTGGCGCCGGCCTCGCCGATCGTGGCGACGACGCTGTTGACGGGGACGGTCTCCCCCTCGTTGACGGTGATGTCGAGCAGCACGCCGGCGGCCGGCGACGGAATCTCCGCATCCACCTTGTCGGTGGAGATTTCGAAGAGCGGCTCGTCCCGATCGACGGCATCGCCGACCTTCTTGATCCAGCGGACGATGGTCCCTTCGGCGATCGACTCGCCCATCTGCGGCATTACGACGGGAGTAGACATGTCGGCAAATCCTCGTGCGGTCTGACGGGCCGGGAGGCGGCACGCGCGGGCGCCGGCCGGGCGGCCGGGGCGCGGGCCGTCCGCGGCGCTAAATGTGAATCGCGGCGCCGTGCGCGGCGTGCGAAGCCTCGCCCACCGCCTCCGACATGGTCGGGTGCGCGTGGATGGTCTTGATCAGCTCCTCGACGGTGCACTCCAGCCGAAGCGCGAGGACGGCCTCCGCGACCAGTTCCGTGGCGCGCGGGCCGATGATGTGGACGCCCAGCACCTCGTCGTACTTCTTCTCGGCGACGATCTTCACGAACCCGTCCGTCTCACCCGCCATGCGGGCGCGCGCGAGCGCCTTGAACGGGAACTGCCCGGTGCGGACGTCGAAGCCGGCCGCCTTCGCCTGCGACTCGGTGAGCCCGACGCTGCCAATCTCCGGCTCGCAGTACGTGCAGCGCGGCACGTGGTCGTAGTTGATCGGCGTCACTTCCTGGCCCGCAATGCGTTCGGCCAGGAGCACGCCTTCCATGGACGAGACGTGCGCCAGCTGGTAGTGCGGGCCGCCCATCGTGATCACGTCGCCGATGGCCGAGATGCCCGGGACGCTCGTGCGGAACTGCTCGTCCACCACGATGTAGCCGCGGTCCATCGTCAGGCCGAGCGCCTCGGCGCCCAGGCCCTCGGTGACCGGCCCGCGGCCCGTGGCCACGAGCAGCACCTCGACCGAGGCCTTCTGCGTCTTCCCCTCGCCCGCCTGCATCTCCAGGTCCACGCCCTTGGCGCCGGCCCTGGCGCTGGTCACCTTCGTGCCGGTGTGCACCTTGATGCCCCGGCGCTTGAAGGTCTTCTCCAGCTCGGCCGACACCGCTTCGTCCTCGCCCGGCACAAGGCGCGGCAGCAGCTCGACGATGGTGACCTCGCTGCCGTAGCTCCGGAAGATCGACGCGAACTCCACGCCGACGGCGCCGCTGCCCATGATGGCAATCGACTTCGGCACCGAGGGCAGGTGGATGGCGTGGTCGCTGAAGATGATGCGCGTGCCGTCAACCTCGATGCCCGGCACGCTCCGCGCCGCCGATCCGGTCGCGACGATGATCTCCCTGGAAGCCGTGAGCGCCTGCGTCGAGCCGTCGTGGAGCGTGACCTCCACGCCCAGCCCGCCCGTCAGCCGCGCGGTGCCCTTGATCCAGTCGATCTTGTTCTTCTTGAAGAGCATCTCGATGCCGCCGGTGAGCCCGGCGATCATCTTGTCCTTGCGCGCGTGGACGGCCGGCATGTCGATGCCGACGCCCTTCCCGTCCACGCCGGTGAGGCCCCATTCGGCCGCGTGCTGCGCGACCTTGAGGGCGTGCGCGTGCTCGAGCAGCGCCTTGGTGGGAATGCACCCCCACACCAGGCAGGTGCCTCCGAGCGTCTTCTGGCGCTCCACCACGGCCACCTTGAGACCCAGCTGCGCCGCGCGGATGGCGGCGACGTATCCGCCGGTGCCCGCGCCGATGACGATGACGTCGTACCCGTTGGCCAAGACCGTACTCCTTATGAGTGCCATGCGCTGGCCGCCTGTCGCGACCACTCGCAGCCCTTCACTGTCGCTTGGAATCGACGACAGCGTCAAGGCTCGGCACCCGGGGCCCGGATCTCAGGAGGGAGGGCGCTTGACGGCGGCCAGGGGGACGAAGGCCGTGGCCGGCATTGGCGGCGGCTCCGGCTCGGCTGGCGCCACGGCCGCCTTCACCTCCCCCAGGTCGTACTTGAGCTGCCAGTACATCTCGGTGATCTGCGCCAGCTTCCGGGCCTGCCGGCGCTGGAGCAGGAGCGCCACCAGTGCCGCGGCCAGGGCCAGCCACGCGGCTGCAAGGGTCATGTCGGGATTGTACGGGGGGACTTCAGGAATGACTCATGAGGGAGTCGAAAAAGGCACAAGGCACAAGGCAAAAGGCACAAAGGCAGAAACAGAAGGATGGAGAGCCCGGCGCGAGAGAGGTCCCGGGCTGGCGCTCGTTGCCCTTGTGCCTTTGCCTTCTGCCTTTTGCCTTTGCCTTGCCTTCTGAATTTCCTGCGTTCCCCCTCCGCCTCCCCAACGCGCCCCGCTATACTCCCCGATGTCGCTGCGCCGGAAGACCATCCTGGTCGTCGACCCCGACGACGAGGCCCGCGAGTCGCTGACGACGTCGCTGCGGCGCGATTACCGGGTGCTCCGCGCGGCGTCGGGTGGGGCGGCGGCCGAGGTCCTGACCCGCGAGGAGGTCGATGTCGTCGTCGCCGACGTCGCGCTGGCGGACATGACGGGCATCGAGCTGCTGCAGGTCACGCGGGTGAACTTCCCGCTGACCGAAGTCATCGTGACCTCGGCCAGCGGCAACGTGGACGAGGCCGTGCAGGCGGTCAAGCTCGGGGCGTACCACTTCCTCCCCAAACCGGTGCAGCCCGATGCCATCCGCTCCATCGTGGGGCGGGCGGGCGAGCACGCGGATCTCAACCGCAAGGTTCTCCGCCTCGAGGATCAGGTCACCGACACCGGCCGCCACGAGCTGGTGACGGGCACCAGCCCCGCACTGCGCGAGGTGCTGGACCTGGCCCAGCGCGTGGCGAAGTCGTCGGCCACGGTCCTCATCCTCGGCGAGAGCGGCACGGGCAAGGAACTGCTCGCGCGCTGGCTGCACCGCGAGTCCGAGCACCCCGATGGTCCGTTCGTCGCCGTGAACATGACGGCCATCCCGAAGGACCTGGTCGAGAGCCACCTGTTCGGCCACGAGAAGGGCTCGTTCACCGGCGCCCTCCAGCAGCGCATCGGCAAGTTCGAGCTGGCCAGCGGCGGCACGCTGTTCCTGGACGAGATCGGCGACCTGCCGATGGACCTGCAGGCGAAGCTGCTGCGCGCAATCCAGGAACAGGAGATCGAGCGCGTGGGCGGCGACCGCCCGATTCCGACGTCGTTCCGCCTGGTCGCGGCCACCAACGTCGATCTCGAGCAGGCCGTCAAGCAGAACGCGTTCCGCCAGGACCTCTACTTCCGCCTCAACGTCGTCCCGCTGCGGCTGCCCCCCCTGCGCGAGCGGCTCGAGGACCTGCCCGCACTCATCGACTTCTTCGTGCGGCGCTACGCCGTGCGGTTCAAGAAGCCAGTGACGGGCGTGGCCGACTCGACCGTCCGGATGCTGTCGCACTACTGGTGGCCGGGCAACGTGCGCGAGCTCGAGAACCTGATCTCGCGCCTCGTGGCGGTGTCGACGCGCGAATGGATCTCGGACGATGACCTGCCGCTGGAGTTCCAGGTGGCCGACCTCGACGGCCAGCCGTCGGAGGCGAGCCTGCTGGACCGGGCGCTCACGACCTTCGAGCGCAACTTCCTGATCCGGGCACTCGAGCGCTGCGGCTGGAATGTCGCGCAGACGGCGCGCTACCTGGGCATTCCCCTGAGCACGCTGAAGTTCAAGATGGATCGGCTGGAGCTGCGGGACCTGATGAGGAAACTGAAGGGGACCTGAGGGCGTCCCCCGGAAGGGCGGCAGGCACCTGGAGACGGGGGCTCGTTCTCCAGGCGCGGCACTCTACTTCTTGGGCAGCACCGAGTCCTTCAGCTGCTTGATGATCCGGGCCTTGACGACCGTCTTCGCCGGAATCTTGATCGGCTCGCCCGTCGCCGGGTTGCGACCGGTGCGCGCCTTGCGCTTCTGGACGACCAGCTTCACCATGCCGGGCAGCACGAACTCGCCCGACCGCTTCAGCTCCTTCTCGCACAGCACTGCGAGCTCGTCGAAGAAGTCGCGTGCCTGGGTCCGCTTCATGTCGAACCGCTCGGCGAAATGTGTGAACAGCTCCGACTTGCCCATCCTGCGGGCTTCTACCATCGTGTCCCCCCGATGAATTGCCGTAACGTGCGTGGCGTCCGGCGTCAATAATGACCGAAAAGCGACGTGCATCCTAACGCCGCCGCAAGGGCCTGTCAAACGGGAATACCTGAAATCCTGTGGAAATTCCCGCTGATGATGACACGGACACGCGCGCGATCCATGATCGACGCGTGACCACGACACCGGCCCCGCAGCTCGAGACCTTCCCCAACCCACGGCCCGAGCGCGACTATGAGATCGCCATCGACTGCCCCGAGTTCACCTCGATGTGCCCCAAGACGGGGCTGCCCGACTTCGGCGCCATCCGCATCCGGTACACGCCGGACGCGCGCTGCATCGAGCTGAAGTCGCTCAAGTACTACCTGCTCGAATACCGCAACCGCGGCATCTTCTACGAGGCCGCCACGAACCAGATTCTGGACGACCTGGTGGCCGCGTGCGCGCCGCGCCGCATGCGCGTCGAGGGCGACTTCAGTGCCCGCGGCGGCATCACCACAAGGGTCGTCGTCGAGCACGTGAAGCACGAATAGTCGGGAGTCTGGAGTCGGAAGTCGATGCCGCAGGATCCGGACGAACCGATCGTCATCCCCATCGAGGACGCCATCGACCTGCACGCCTTCGCCCCGCGCGATGTCGTGGCCGTGGTGGACGACTACCTCCAGGCGGCGCACGACGCGGGCCTGCGGCAGGTGCGGCTCGTGCACGGCCGCGGCATCGGCGTGCAGCGCGCGGCCGTCCAGCGCCTGCTGGCACGCCACGCGCTCGTTGAGCGCTACTGGGATGCGCCGGAGTCGTCGCTCGGCGCCACCGTGGCCGTGCTGGTCGAGAGCCCCCCGGCCTCGTCGGCGAGCGCGCGTGACACCGCCGACAGGTGAGCCGGCAGCGGCGAGGTCGCGCGGATGGCGCGAATGGGAACGCCCGAGGTAACGGCCGCCGACACCGTGCGATAGTCGCTCGGCACGCTCCAGTCAACGGGCACACCAACCACCGTGGCCATCTGCGCCAGCGACACCGCGACATCGTCGGACGCGCGGTTCAGGAGCAGGCGCAGCCGGTCGGCCGGCACGCCTTCGAGGCGGATGGCGTCGATGAGGCGCGGCAGGTTGCGCAGGCACGGCACGTCGGGGTTCGCGACGAGCACCACCCGGTCGGCGGCCGCCAGGCCGGCCGTGGCCGACGGCGTCAGCGCGTTCCCCGCGTCCAGCACGACGAACGCGTAGCGGCGGCCCAGGGCATCGAGCACGAGCTCGACGTTGTCGGCGTCCCGCGCACCCGGCCGTCCCCACTCATCACCGGCCGGCAGCACGTCGAGACCGCACGCGTGCACCGACGCGAGCTCCGAGAGCGCGGCCTCGTCTTCCCAGGCCAGACGGTCGAGGGCCTGTGTCAACGTGTGGCGCGGCCGGAGGCCGAGGAAGAGCGCCACGTCACCGGGCGCGGGCTTCAGATCGACCAGCACGGTCGGCCGCCCCGTCACCCTGTGCAGTTCGGCGGCGACGTTCACCGCCATGGTGGTGGTACCCGTCCCACCCTTCGTGCCCAGGAACGCGACGATCATGGCTGTCACCCCTCGCACCGGCAACGGGTGTGCCATGCCCGACGCCCGCACGCTCCGCCGCGGCAGAGACCAACGCCGCGGGGAACGCGCGGGCGCGGAGCGTTCAGTTTTGTGACGGCGACCTGCGATTTTCGTGGGTCCCACGAGCCGGGCGCAACGAGGTGGGCGCGCACATGTGCGGAGTCTGGGCGCACATCCGTCCAACCCGGTCACCGGCACGCGCCTTGCTGTTCGAGGGCCATCCCCCGGAGCCCCTCAGATGCGCCAGACACCGTTCACATCCGCACCGCGACCGACGGTCGACGAATGGGGCGTCTACGATCCCCAGCAGGCCGGCCTGGCCGCCCTGCACGCACGCCTCACCGACGCACCGGCCCCGCCTGCCCCGAACACGACCGAACCAGCCCGGACGGCCGGCACCACCGCCGACAGCGCTCCCGGCTCGTCGTCGAAGAAACGCTGACGCGCGTTCGCATCGGGCACCCGCTTTGCCGCGTTCCGTCCAGCGGGCCGGAATTGCCGCGATAGTCGCGGAATCTGCCGGCTCCGTGCGGGGAGCGCGATGCAGGAACTGCACGCAGGCCTTCAGGCCGGCACCAGGGTAGTCGCCCGCGGCGAGCAGTGGTCGATCCTCGGCCTCGCACGCCATCCGCCCGTCACGATCGTGTCACTCGAGGGCGGCGGCCCCGGCAACACCGGCCGTCGCCTCACGCTCATCGCGCCATTCGACCGGCTGGCCCCCGAACCGGACGCGGCTCCCGTCTACCGGCGCCGCGCCACCGCGTGCCGCAGGGCGCTGGCGGCGCTCGGCAGCAGTCGCCCTGCGAGGGGCGTGTGGTCGGCCGCCACCGGGAGGTTCGAACTCCTGCCGTGGCAGCTCGCGCCGGTCCGGGCCGCGCTCACCGGCACGCCCCGCATGCTGCTGGCCGACGGGGTCGGCCTCGGCAAGACGCTGCAGGCGGGCCTCGTCGTGGCGGAGCTCTCGGCACGCGGGCTGGCCGCCCGGACGCTCGTGCTGGCGCCATCCGGCCTCCGAGACCTGTGGGTGTCCCAGTTGTCCGCGCACCTGCAGCTCGATGCCGTGGCCATGGATGCGGCCGCCATCGCAGAGCGCCGCGAGGGTCGGGCTGCGGGCGCCAATCCCTGGCTGGACGCCGCGGTGGCGGTGGCCTCCATCGACTTCGTGAAGCAGGCCGAGGTGCGAGCCGCCCTTGCAGGGGTGCCGCTGGACGTCCTCGTGGTCGACGAGGCGCACCACCTGTCGCCGGGCACCGACCGCCACGCGCTCGTCGCCGCGCTGGCCGCACGGACGCCGTGGGTGATCCTCGTGTCCGCCACGCCCCACGACGGCGACCCGCGCAGCCTGGACGCGCTCCTCGACATCGGATCCACCGGCGGACCGGGGGACCCAGCGATGCGTGTCTTCCGGAGATCCCGCCGCGACACAGGAATCCCAGGTTCGCGACGGCTGCACACGCTCCGCGTGCGGCCGACCGCGCTCGAACGCGCGCTGGCCGACGGCCTCCGCGCATACGCGCAGCGCCTGTCTGCGGTTGAGGCCGGCGCGCGTCCGGGGCTCCGCCTGCTGGGCTCCGTCCTGGCCAGGCGTGGCACGTCCAGCGCCTTCGCGGCCGAGCGCTCGATCGCCCGACGCATCGCCGCACTCTCCGGCGCCACCGCCGAACCCGCCGCCGGGCAGGCCCAGCTTCCGTGGGACGACACCGACGAGGGCGATGCGATCGACGCGGTGTGGTGCGGTCTGCCCGCGCTGGCCGATGCGGCGCAGGAGCGCGAGGAGCTGCGTCGCCTGGCAATCGTGGCGAGGGACGCGCGGGAGGCTTCGTCGAAGTTCCATCGCCTCGAACGGCTGCTCGACCGCATCGGCGAACCGGCCGTCGTCTTCAGCGAGTTCCGCGACACGATCGTCGCCTGCGCCGAAGCGCTGGGGACGAGGCATGCAGCCGCCGTGCTGCACGGCGGTCTTTCGCTCGCCGAGCGGACGCGTGCCCTCGATACCTTCCTCGATGGCCGCGCACGCGTGCTGCTCGCCACCGATGTCGCGGGCGAGGGGCTCAACCTGCAGGCGCGGGCCAGGCTGATCGTGACCCTGGACTGGCCGTGGAGCTTTCGCAGGCTGGAGCAGCGCATCGGCCGGGTAGACCGCATCGGCCAGGCGCGAACCGTGCACGCCGTCCACCTGACGGCGCGTGACACCTTCGAGGAGACGGTGGTCGCGCGGCTGTTGATGCGGGCAGCCCGTTCCCACGGCGCGCTCGAGGCCTTCGAGGCGCCGCCACCGGACGCGGAGGTCGAAGCGGCCGTCCTCGACACCACGTGCGACATCGGCCGGCTGCCCACGCCGCGTCCTGGCAGCCACGGGCCGGACCTCGACGCGGCAGGCCACGCCGACGTCGAGCGGGCCTCACGTGCGAGGCACCTGTCGGCCTGCACGGACCACCGGGACGGCCGACCGTGCTGGACGCTGCCATGCGGCAAGGTCGCGAGCGCGGTCGCGATCGTCGTGGACGTTACCGCCAGCGCGCACGGGCAGCTGGTCTGGTCGGAGGCCGTGGGTGTCAGGGTGACGCTGACGCGCCGGCCGCGAAGCCGGCGGCAGTGGCGGGCCCTGTGCCTGGCGCTGATGTCGTCACCGGCGGTGCTGGGCGCGGCCGCGCGTGCGGCACGAGACCGTAACCCGCACGCACGATGGACGGAGCTGCTGACGCGGCTCGCCCAGCTCCGGCGCCGCGTGGACGACACGCCTGGTCCCGCGCTCCAGCCCTCGCTGTTCGATCGCCGCGCGGAGCGCGAGGCGGAAGACACCGCCCGCCACCGGGCAAGCGTCGCCGGACGTCTCGCCTGGCTGGAGCATCGGCTGGACGGAGACGCGCTGGCGCCGCGCGTACACGCGCGCGCGATCGTGGCGCTGCCGATGGACGAGGCCGGATCGTGATTCCCGGCATCTCGGGCGACCTGCTGTCCTCCTCCTACGTCGCCGGACTCGTCGACGCGACCGGCGGCCGCGACCCCGCACAGGGGAGCCGCGCGCGCTGGCTGGTGGGATGGTGGAGGGGGGCCGCTCGCACGCTGGGGCCCGCCTCGTCGGCACGCGTCATCCTGGACCGCGCGAGCCGACCGCTGGCCGAGCACCTCGGCTTCGTCCTGGACCGCGTGGAGCCGCGGGACTGGGGACACGCCGGCGTGCTGACGCGCGAGGGCCGGCCGGTGGCGGCGCTCGTGAGCACGCGGTGGGACATCGCCCCCGACGCGGCGTGGCGGCGGGCGATGCGCGCCAGCGTGTCGGCGCACGTGCCGTGGGCCGTCATCATCAACGGTCGCACCCTGGCGATCGCCGACGCCCATCGTCCGTGGGACCGCCGGATGCTGGTGGTGGACCTCGCGACCGCGCTCCGCGACGAGCGGGCGATTCACGCGGTGCAGCAGCTCGCGCGCGCCGAGGTCATCGGGCAGATCGACGCCAGCTCGCTTGCGGCGCACGTGGCGGCGAGCGAGCGGGCAGGCGCGCGTGTCTGTGCCACCCTCGGCGACGGCGTGCTGCAGGCGGCCGGCACACTGCTCGGCGCGTTCGATGCGATCACGCGGCCGCGCCAGCCGCCGGACCGCGGCCACGGCCCCCTGCTCGAACAGGCGCTCACGATCGTCTACCGGCTCCTGTTCCTCTACTACGCGGAGTCCCGGCACCTCGTGCCGCACTGGCACCGCGCCTATCGCGAGGGCTACAGCGTCCGGCGCCTGTGCGAGCGCGTGCTGATCGAGCCCACCGCGCGCGGAACGTGGGCGGCCGTGCAGGCCATGTGCCGCCTGGCGCACGCGGGCTGCCGGGCCGACGATTTGGTCCTGACAGGGTTCAACGGCCGGTTGTTCGCTCCCGCCCGGACGCCACTCGGCGATGCGCCCGTGCCAGACGAGGCAGCCGGACGCGTCGTCGTGTCATTGGGCACGACGCCCGACCGCGCGGGCCGCCGGCACATCGCCTTCCGCGATCTCGGCGTGGAGGAACTGGGCGCCGTGTACGAGCGCGTGCTGGACTACGAGCCTGTACGGGCCGGGCGGGCGCTGGTCCTGTCGCGAACGGCGACCGACCGGAAGACGACGGGCAGCTTCTACACCCCGCGGGCGATGACCGACTTCCTCGTCCGCCGGACACTGGCGCCGCTCGTGGAGGGCCGGTCGAGCGACCAGATTCTGGCGCTGCGCGTGCTGGACCCTGCCATGGGCAGCGGCGCGTTCCTCGTGGCCGCGTGCCGCTACCTCACCGAGCGCCTCGAGCTGGCGCTGCAGGCCGAGGGCCGCTGGGCGCTCGACGACGAGCGCGCGGCGCGCGCGGAGCTGGGACGGCGCGTGGCCGAGCACTGCCTGTACGGCGTGGACCTCAACCCCACCGCCGTTCAGCTCGCGCGCCTGTCACTGTGGCTGGCGACCCTGGCGGCGGACCGGCCGCTCACCTTCCTGGATCACCGGCTGGCCGTCGGCGACAGCCTGATCGGCGCACGCCTCACCGACCTGCCGCACCCTCCTCGCTCACCGGGTCGCGAGGCCCCGGACGCCCGGCAGGCCTCGCTCTTCGACGAGGCCGCCCTCGAAGCCCTGGCCCGGCAGGTGATACCGGAGCGGCTGGCGCTGGCCGCGGAGCCTCGCGATCGATCGACGACGATGCGGCGCAAGGAGCGACGCTTCGAGCGGCTGTCGGACGACCGGGGCCCTGTCGCACGCTGGCGGACGGCGGCCGACCTGTGGACCGGCCTCGCGACCGCGGACCGGCCCACGCCGCGCGCCCTGACGACGAACTGCACCGATGGGTCACGGGCCGCGACACCGCGGCGGCGCCCCCGCACCTCGAGTCGTTGGCACGCGGTGCCGTGGCCGACGCCCGCGCGCTACGGGCGTTTCACTGGGAGCTGGCGTTTCCCGAGGTCTTCCTCGACTCGGCGGGTACCCTGCGACCCGATGCGGGCTTCGATGCCGTCATCGGCAACCCGCCGTGGGAGATGCTTCGTGGCGACACCGGAGACGCCGCCACACGCAACGCCGCACGCGAGCGCTGCCGCGCGCGCCTCGCCTTCGTGCGCACGGCGGGTGCCGCGCCCGGGCTCGCGCGCGGGCACGTCAACGAGTACCAGCTGTTCCTGGCGCGCGTGCTCGACCTCACCGCACCGGCCGGACGCTTCGGCCTCATCCTGCCGGGCGGCCTGCAGACCGATGCGGGCAGCGCCGGCTTGCGCAGGCGGCTGTTCGACACCTGCGGCATCGACACCTGGACCGCCTTCGAGAACCGGCGCGGCATCTTCCCGATTCACCGCGGCGTCCGCTTCCTGCTCGTCGCCGGGACGCGCCGCGGACACACCGACCATCTGCCCGTGCGCGAGGGCCTGCTCGACGCGTCGGCGCTGGCCACGCTCCCCGACCAGGCGCGAGCCGAGCCGGCCGAGGGACGCACGCGCCTGTCACGCGAGTTCCTGGCGCGCTGGGATCCCGCACACGCCACGGTGCCGATCGTCCCCACGGCGCTCGACGCCGCGATTGCGTGGAGGGCCCTCGAGCAGCCGGCGCTGGCGTCACGGGACGGCTGGGCGGTGCGGTTCTCCCGGGAACTGAACGCCACCGACGATCGGAGCCACTTCGTGGACTGCCGCGCCGGGCACGCGGCACGAGCCGGACTGCTGCCGATCGTGGACGGCCGCCACCTGTCCCCGTTCCGCCTCGATCTCGCCGCGGTCGGTCGCGGCATCACGCGCGCGCGCGCCCGCACCCTGCTGGACGAAGCCGCCACGTTCGGCCGCGACCGCCTCTGCTGCCGTGACGTCGCCGGCGCCGCCAACAGGACGACGCTCATCGCCGCGGTACTGCCGCCCGGCGTCGTGTCCACGCACACGGTCTGGTGCGCGAGGCCCGCACTCGCGGCACACGACCGCTGGTGTCTCCTCGGCCTGCTCAACAGCCTGCCGGTCAACTATCTCGTCCGGATGCAGATGACGATGCACGTGAGCGCCGCGCTGCTGGCCCGGCTGCCGGTGCCGCGGCCGCTGGCCGGCACTGCGCCGCACGCGGAGCTCGGTACGCTGGCAAGGCGGCTGGCTTCGACGCCCGACGACGACGCCTTCGCGCGGCTGAACGCCCTCGTCTCGTCCTCGTACGGGCTGACGGCGGAGGAGCACGCGCACGTCGTTTCGACGTTTCCGCTGCTGCCTGCCGCGCTCCGCGCGCGGATCGTCGGCGCGTTCGGCTAGTCCGGCGTCAGCGTGCGCCGAGCCAGGCGCTCAGCGCGATGATCGCGAGGATGGCACCGGCGAGAGAAGCCGGGCCATGCTGCCCCGCGCGGAGGTAGCGGACACCGGCGACGAGAACGCGGGTGACGGGCGTCAGGATCAGCAGCAGGAGTCCCGCGTAGAGCAGCGGAACCGACCACGCCGGCCCCGGCCGCCAGGACGCCGCGAGCCCCGCCGCGAGGAGGACGGTCGAGACCCACCCGTTGAGGACGAAGAGGCGCGCCATCATGGCAGCCGCCGCAGCATCAATCCTGCCGCCACGAGCAGGACGATGGCCAGTGCCATCTTGAGGCGGCGCGGCGGCTGGCGCTGGCCGACACGCAGGCCGATGGGCGATCCGAGGCGCACGCCCACGACGGCGGATGCCGCGAGGGCGGGCAGCATGACGCCGCGCCCGAAGTAGATCAGCGCGCCGGAGGTGGCCGTCAGCCCGATCATGAACGCGCTCGTGGCGGCGGCCACGCGCATGGGCAGGCCGCACCAGCCGTTCAGGACCGGCACCTTCACCACGCCTCCACCGATCCCGAGCATCGTCGCCAGGTTGCCCGCCACGAACGAGACGCCGACGGCCAGCGGGAGCCGTCGGACGCGGTAGGCGACGAGCTGGCCCGTGCG
This sequence comes from Vicinamibacterales bacterium, assembly GCA_041394685.1. Lineage (GTDB taxonomy): Bacteria > Acidobacteriota > Vicinamibacteria > Vicinamibacterales > UBA2999 > VFZN01. Next base: position 111,684 of record JAWKHU010000032.1, on the reverse strand, counting down.
CGCGTCCACGAAGCGTCCGCCCCAGCCTCCGACATCGGCCGACGCCGGCAGGTTGTTGCGGTGATCGCGGCGGGCGAAGGTGAGGACCGCCATCGTGATGAGCACGCCGCTGAAGAGCAGCATGAGATGGCGCGCGGGCACGTACGCCGAGATCAGCGACCCGGTGAGGCCGCCCACGACGGTGGCCAGCTCGATGACGAGGCCCAGCCGCATGTTGATGGCTTCGGGGTTGCCCTCGGCCGAGACCATGTTGGAGGTGGCGATGACCGTGGTGAGGCTCACGGCGACGGCCTGCGGCATCGGGACACCGAGCCCCTGCACGAGCGCGGGCACGAGGAAGACGCCGCCGCCGATGCCCAGCATCGCGCCGAGCCCACCAGCCACCGCGCCGGCCACGGCGGTCAGGACACCGAGCGTGAGCGTGACCTCGGTCAGCACGGCCTCGTCCTACGCCCGCGGGCTGCCGCGCTCCCAGGCCCGGAGCACGGCGTAGAGCGTGGACACAATCGGCACCGCGACGCCGAGCGCGGCCGCGCGGCGCACCGCCGCGCCCTGCAGCGCCTCCACCTCGATGGGTTTGCTCTTCTCGAGGTCCGTCAGCAGCGACGACCGTGTGGTCGGCGGGATGTTCGTCATGTACTCGTCGAGCGTGTCGAAGCGATCCGGCGAGATTCGGATCCCCTCGGCGGCCGCCAGCGACGCCACCTCGCGAGCGGCGGCGTAGAACATGTCGCGGACGTGCGGGAAGGACCAGATTTGCCCGATGGGCAGGCGCGCGGCGCCCGTGAACCCGGAGAACGGCACGAGATAGACGTATTTGTCCCAGAGCGGCGTCCGCCCGTCCGGCACCGCCGTCACCTCGATGTCGGCGGGCGCCAGTACGTCGGCGAGCGCCTCCACGCGCGGCGTGAGGCCGCGGTCGCCGAACACTTCTCCGAAGATGATCGACCGATGCACGCCGGTCTGCACGATGACGCCCGGCGACTCGATGGCCGTGGCCACGTAGGTGGTGCCGCCCAGCACGCGCCCGGCCCCGACGACCGCCGCCAGCTCGTCGATGTTGTCCACGCCGTTCTGCACCGTCAGCACGAGGGTCTCCGGACCGAGCAGCGGTGCAATCAACGGATAGGCGGTGCCGTTGTCGTAGGTCTTGACCGCCACCAGCACGACGTCCACGGGACCGACCTGCGCGGTGTCCGACTCGGCCGGCGCCTTGACCAGGAAATCGCCGAGACGTGAACTGCGAATCTCGAGACCGCGGCTGCGGATGGCATCACGGTGGGCGCCGCGGGCGATGAACACGACGTCGTGCCCGGCGCGCGCCAGCCGGGCGCCGAAATAGCCGCCGACGGCGCCGGCGCCGAGAATGGCGAATCGCATGGCTAGAGCATATCGTGGGGCCCCGGCGCATCCGGCGGCCCGATGCTAGAATCGGCCCATGGCGGCCCGCCTGACGGCCTACCTCGTCGCGTTCATCGTGGGCGTCACCTTCATCGCCGGTCTCATCGTCGGGGCCCAGCGTTCCGACGACGGGCCCGTGGACCTCATCATCTTCAACGGGAAGGTGTTCACCGGCGACGACGCCGGTGCGGAGGCGGTGGCGGTGCAGGGCAACCGCGTCCTGCGTGTGGGGTCGAATCGTGAGATCCAGCGGCTGGCTCGCGCGCAGACCACCGTCATCGACGCGCGCGGCGGCAGCGTGCTGCCGGGCTTCAACGACGCGCACCTGCAGCTCATAGGCGGCGGCCTCGCGTTCGACCAGGTGAGCCTGGACGAGGCGACGACGGTGGGCGCGGTGACGTCCACAATCGAAGCGTGGGCCGACGTCAATCCCACGCATCCGTGGATCCGCGGGCGCGGCTGGCACTATGCGGCGTTCGCGGGCACCCTGCCCACGCGCCAGATGCTCGACCAGGTCGTGCCCGACCGCCCCGCGTACCTGATTGCGTCCGACGGTCACACCGGCTGGGCCAACACCGAAGCGCTGCGCCTGGCGGGCATCACGCGCGCGACGCTCGATCCGGCCAATGGCGTCATCGTGCGCGACGCGCGCGGCGAGCCGACCGGCGTCCTCGAGGAATCGGCGATGGCCCTCATGAGCCGGGTGCTGCCGGCCCCCTCGCGCACCGAACGGCTGTCGGCCGCGCGCGCGGCCAAGGTGGAAGCCAACCGCGTCGGCATCACCAGCGTCCAGAACGCCGGCGGGAGCATCGAGGACCTGGCACTCTTCGACGACCTGCGGCGCGAGGGCGAGTTGACGGTCCGCGTCTACCAGGCGCTGTCGGTGGATCCCGCGGCCGGGACGCCCGGGCTCGACGCACTCGATCGGGCGCGTGCGGGCGTCACCGAGGACGCCATGCTGAAGACCGGCGCCGCGCACATCGCGCTCGACGGCGTCGTGGCCACGCGGACGGCCGCCATGCTCGACCCCTACGCCGGGGCTACCGAACGGGGGCGGATGCACCTGCCGGCATCCGCGCTGACGGAGCTGGTGACCGAACTCGATCGCCGCGGCTGGCAGGTGATGACGCACGCCGTGGGCGACGCCGCCATCCGGGCCGCCCTCGATGCCTACGAGGCCGCCGGCGACGCCAATCCCGAGCCCGACCGCGGACGCCGCCACCGGATCGAGCACGCCGAGGTGCCGGATGCCGACGACGTCGAGCGGTTTGGCGACCTTGGCGTGATCGCGAGCCTGCAGCCTGCGGCGGGCGTGCCCCCGGCCGCCGGCGACCCGTGGTCGCGCAACCTCGGGCCCCAGCGCGCGGAGCACGGGTGGCTGGCCGAGAGCCTGCGCACCGCCGGCGCCACGCTGGCCTTCGGCTCGGACTGGCCCGCCGTGGATCTCGATCCGCTGGTGGGCATCTTCATCGCCGTGAACCGCACCACGACGGACGGCGACCCGGATGGCGGCTGGCTCCCTGGAGAGAAGCTGTCGCTCGCCGACGCCATCCGCGCCTTCACGAGCGGACCCGCGTGGGCGTCGTTCGACGATCAGCGCAAGGGCACCCTCGCGAAGGACATGCTCGCCGACATCGTCATCCTGTCGAAGGACCTCTTCGCCCTGCCGCCCGAACGGCTGCTCGACGCCGAGGTGCTGGTGACGATCATGGACGGCAAGGTCGTCTACCGGCGCGAAGCGGAGGAGACGGAGCACTAGCCTCGGGTGCAGGGTGCCTGGTGCCGTGTGTGCCGAGTGCGGTGCAGGGTGCGCGGTGCGGGTGCTGGGTGCGGGTTGATTGGGGCATTGGTGCGTCCCGCGGCTTCACCCGGACCGGGCGACGTGCCATTTCCTGGCCTGATTGGGGCATTGGGGCATTCAGGAGCTGGGCTCCCTCTCCTTGCCCGCTGGGCCCCTCCGTACCCTTCGTGTTCTCCGGGCCCTCCGAGGCCGGCTGCGAAACCTTCGTGCCCTCGTGGTTTCCCTTCACCGCCCCCACGCCCCACGCCCCACGCCCCAAGCCCCGAGGAACCCCTGCCGCCGCCCCCTCGTCTGACATCCTGTTGTCATGCGTACTGTAATCACGGCCGGGCTGGCGCTGCTGGCGGCGCTGATGCAGCGGCGCGCGAGGCGCGGAAACCGATCTCGATCGCCTGATGGCGCGCGTGCTCGCCAGGCGGGACGAGAACTGGAAGAAGCTGCAGCAGTACATCCTCGACGAGCGCGAGACCTTCGACCTGTCGGGACCGGGCGGGGCGCGGCTCTACGGGTTCCGGCGCGACTACGCGTGGTTCCTGCGGAGGGCATCTTCGTGCGGAGCCCCGTGCGCGTGGATGGGGTGGCGCTCGGCGAGGCGGATCGGCCGCAAGGCCGAGGACGATGCCTGCGCCGCGAGCGGCGCCGTGCGAACGTCGAGCCCGCGCACGACGCGCGGTGGATGGCGACGAGCCCTCCGCGGCCGCGCCGCCGGCGTCCGGACCGGACACAGCGTCAACGCCCGAGGCCACCACGGCCGCCGCACTCGAGCCGGGCTTCGTCTCGTTCGCCTACTTCCTGCGCTTCCTGTTCGAGCCCGGCCGCTATGCGCCTGGCGGGGCGTGAGCCGGTGGACGGGCGCGAGGCGCTGCGGATCGACTACCCGCAGGGCCTTCACCGAGGGGCGCACGCGTCCGAACCGGCGCATGCGGGAACGCGACGACGAGATCGAGGAGAAGATGAACAAGGTGTCGCTCGTCACCCTCTGGGTGGACCGTGAGCGGCAGCAGATCCTGCAGCATACGTCTTCGACGACATCGACATGGACTTCCTGCCGGGCCGCGCCATCGCCCGCGTGGACGACGTCAGGGCCACGATGCACATGGGCCAGCCGTTTCCGGACGTCTGGCTGCCGCGTGACATCGAGATGCGCTTCCGCATGACGCTGGCCGCCGGCTCGATCGATGCGGCGTACCGCGTGGACTATCACGACTACCGGCTGGCCGACGTCACCTACAAGATCCGATGATGCTGGCCGCCGTTGCCAGCTCGCGGCGCTGCTGCAGTCCGGCACGGTTGACGCCGTCATCGTTCACGGCAACCACACGACCCCGACCGCCGACATCCTGGCGCTGGCCGGCGACCTCGTGGGACGTCCGGCCGACGCCACCCTCGTGGCCGACGTGACCGATCGACTCGAGCGCAGCGGCCGCTTTGCGAGGCGTGGACGTCCGGCGCCGCCTGCGCTCGCTGGACGACGACTCGCGCGTGCTGCTGGTGATCGTCGTCGACGAGCGCGAGGGCGTGTCCGACACCGACCTCACGCCCGGGCCGCTGACACGCCTCAAGGCCGCCGGGATGTGGATGCCGGTGCTGGACTACCAGGAAGGCTATGGCTTCACCTACGGCGCGCGCGTGTCGGTGGTGGACCGCCTCGGCCCGCGCAGCCGCGTGTCGGTGCCGCTCACGTGGGGGGGCGAGCGCCAGGCGGCGCTCGAACTGGAGCGCGGCTTCTCGTCGGGCCCACTGGCGCGCGTGACGGGCGGCGGCGGCATCACACGGCGCGAGCACCCGTTCTACGATCGCCCCGACACGCGCCGCGCGATCTGGGGACGGGTCGAGACCGCGCCGCGGACCTGGCTGCGTGCCGGCGCGGGCGCGCGCCGCAGTGCGGTCACGTTCGGCAGCCTCCGCGACACGCTGGTGACCACGGGCGCCGACGTGACCGTGGATACCCGGCGGGATCCGGCGCTGCCCCGCAACGCCGTCTTCCTCTCAGCCGGCATCGAGCGCACGGGCTTCGGCGCGCATGCCGTCCTCGGCGCCGACACGGCCACCGGCTCGGCCGCCGCGCGTCTCACGTCCGTGGACCTCCGCGGCTATGCAGGCCTGCTGGGCCGGTGGTGCTGGGCCTGCGGGTGCAGTCGATCACGGCGTCGCGTCCCCTCCCGGCGTATGCGAGCAGGCGCTCCTTGGCGGCGCCGCGTCGCTGCGCGGCTTCGACGTGGGCAGTCGTGCGAACGACAACCTTGCGGCATGGTCGGTCGATGTACTGGCGCCGCTTCACCTCCCCGCTCACGCTGGCGCACGCGGGCGTGAAGGTCTTCGTGGACCGGGGTGTCGTCTATCCGACCGGCGCGCGCCTGCGTGACCAGCGCTTCGACTGGGGATACGGAGCGGGCGTCTTCCTCAACGCCACCGTCTTCAGGCTCGGCGTGGACCTCGGCTGGCGCGAGGGCCGGAGCCGTCCGAACGCCACGTCCAACTGGGTGTGCGGCTGCTCCAATAGCCGCTTTTTGGGGGATCGTCTCCAGGCCCGCGCGTCGGCCGCCGGCCTGGAGGGCCAAGCCCGCGCCGCCAACGGCTCTTCGATTGGCTGACTGACTGATTGTCTCCAGGCTCGCGCGGCCTTGCCGGGCCTGGAGGGCCGGCTCCGCCGCCACGGCTGTTCGATTGGCTGACTGACTGATTGTCTTCAGGCTCGCGCGTCGGCCGCCGGGCCGGAGGGCCAGCCCGCGCCGCCAACGGCTCTTCGATTGGCCGACTGGCTGATTGTCTCCGGGCGCACCGCGTCGGCCGCCGGGCACGGAGGGCCAGCCCGCGCCGCCAACGGCTCTTCGATTGGCCGACTGACTGATTGTCGTCAGGCTCGCGCGTCGGCCGCCGGGCCTGGAGGGCCGGCCCGCGCCGCCAACGGCCCCCGCCGGTCACCCGCCCTCCGGCCAGTCAGCACCCCGCGAACTCGCCGCGCTGACGTCCCGGCTCGAACAACGCGAGACTCCGCCTGCGGGCGGGTGTCGGGGCCACGATGCGTCGGGCGCCGACGGCAGCGCCGGCCGGCTCTCCAGGCCCGTCAGCCGGTGAGCGAGCGCGCGGCGCTCCCGCCCAGTCAGCCGCTCATCCGCGTCATCTGCGTCATCTGCGGCCCGCAGCCTTCAGTTGCGCTGCGGCCCCTCTGCGCCATCTGTGGCCCATCTGCGGCCCCTACTTGACGCGCTTCAGGAACGCCTCGTAGCCCTCGGGCCCCTGCGCCTTCCAGAACGCGGCGAAGTCCAGCCCGACCGTCTCGAGGTTCTTCAGGTAGCCCGGGTCCTTGTAGGCCTCGCGCATCGACGGCAGGAAGTCGCGCACCCGCTCCCAGACCAGCAGCAGCTCGCGGCCGCTCTGGAAGAAGAGCTCCTTGTGCAGGATGCCGCTCACGATGAAGGAGGCGACCAGGTCCCAATAGGTCACCACCATCCGGTACGAGGCGTTCTCCTCGGTGCCCGGCCCGGCCAGCTTCATCAGATCGTCGAAGGACTGCACGCCCTTGCACTTGAACATGAACCAGGCGCGGGCCTGGCGGAGGCGGTCGTCGCGGCGCATCTCGTACAGCCGCAGGATGAGGTTGGCGTCGTCGTAGGTGGGTCTGGGATGCATACGCGTGGAAAATGAATTGTATCTGCTGGATTCGTGAATAGGGCGCGCGCCTTCGCTAAGATAGGAAGGTTATGAACCCGTGGGACCAGTTTACCGGGGCCAACGCCGGATACGTTCAGGAGCTCTACGAACGATACCAGCAGGACCCCGGATCCGTGGACGAGGCGACGCGCCAGGCCTTCGCGGGCTGGGCGCCACCACCGGTCGAGCACGCGATGCCGCCGGCATCGTCGGCCGGAGGAACCGTTGACGATGAGCGGCTGCACGTCGGGATCGAGACGTTCCGCCTCGCCCAGTCGCTCCGGCGGTTCGGCCACCTCGCCGCCCGCCTCGACCCGCTCGGCTTTGCCGATCCGGTTGGCGACCCCTCACTGGAGCTGCAGACGCACGGCCTGACCCCGGATCGGCTCCGTGCGCTGCCGGCGAGCATCGTCGGCGGTCCGGCCTCCCAGGGCGCGGCCAACGCGCTCGAAGCCATCGAGAACCTGCGGCGTGTCTACTGCCAGGGCACGGGCCACGACTACAACCAGGTCTTCGTCCCCGAACAGCGGGCGTTCCTCTGGCAGGCGGTCGAGTCGTGCCGGTTCCGTCCGCCCACCGATCCGATCCTGGGGCGCGACCTGCTGGAACGCATCACGCGCGTCGAGACCTTCGAGCGCTTCCTGCACCGCACGTTCCCGGGCAAGACGCGGTTCTCGATCGAGGGCCTCGACATGATGATCCCGATCCTCGACGAGATCATCAGCGACGCCGCGGCCGGCGGTGTGCACCACGTGATGATCGCGATGGCGCACCGCGGGCGGCTCAACGTCCTCGCCCACATCCTCCAGAAGCCGTACGCGCAGATCCTGGCCGAGTTCAAGGATCCGATGTTCTCGCGCTCCTGGCGGGTGGACCTGGGTTGGATGGGCGACGTGAAGTATCACGCCGGGGCGCGCGTCGAGCGGCGCGGCGACCTGCCGGACTCGCTCGTCATCTCCATGCCGCCCAACCCGAGCCACCTCGAGGCCGTGGACCCGGTGCTGAACGGGATGGCGCGCGCGGCGGCGACCTTTACCGACCAGCCGGGCGCCCCGCGGTTCAAGACGTCCGAGGTGCTGGCCATCCTGATCCACGGGGACTCGGCGTTCCCCGGCCAGGGCGTGGTGGCCGAGACGCTCAACCTCTCGCGCCTCGACGGCTACGACGTCGGCGGCATCATCCACGTCATCGCGAACAACCAGCTCGGGTTCACCGCCGAGCCCGAGGAATCCTTCAGCACCAGCTACGCCAGCGGCCTGGCCCGAGGCTTCAAGATCCCCATCACCCACGTCAATGCCGACGACGTGGTGGGCTGCATCGAGGCGGCGCGCCTGGCGTGGGCCTTCCGCGAGCGCTTCGCCATCGACTTCATCATCGACCTGGTCGGCTACCGGCGCCACGGTCACAACGAGGGCGACGAGCCGGCCTTCACGCAGCCGCAGATCTACCAGGTCGTGGCCGGGCACCCGACGGTGCGCGAGCTGTACGCCCGTCACCTGGCCGAGAGCGGCGAGGTGTCCGCCGAGGACGCCGACGCCATGGTGCAGGCGCAGATGGCCACGCTCGAGCGCGCCTACGCGGGGCTCAAGCCGGAGACCGACTTCGTGCCGCCCGAAGTCCCGCAGCCGCCGCGCGGGGCGGCCCGGCGCGCGAACACGGCGGTGCCGCTGGACCGCCTGCGCATGCTCAACGACGAGCTGCTGGCCACGCCCGAGGACTTCACGGTCCATCGCAAGCTCGAACGCGGCCGCGAGCGCCGCAAGACGATGCTCGACACGCCGGGCGAACGGACCGTGGACTGGGCCGCCGCCGAGGAGCTGGCCATGGCGTCGATCCTGGCCGACGGCGTGCCCATCCGCCTGACGGGCGAGGACGTCGAGCGCGGCACCTTCTCGCACCGCCACGCCGTCTATCACGACGCCGTGACGGGCACCGAGTACGTGCCCCTGCAGTCGATTCCCAGCGCAAAGGCGGCCTTCGAGATTCACAACAGCCCGCTCACCGAGAACGCGACGGTGGGCTTCGAGCTGGGCTACAACCTGCAGGAACCCAACCGCCTCGTGATGTGGGAGGCGCAGTACGGCGACTTCATCAACGGCGCGCAGGTCGTGCTCGACGAGTTCCTCACCTCGGGCCGCGCCAAGTGGGGGCTCACGCCGTCGCTGGTGCTGCTGCTGCCGCACGGGTACGAGGGGCAGGGACCGGATCACTCGAGCGCGCGCCTCGAGCGGTTCCTCAACGCCGCGGCCGACACCAACATCCGCATCGTGAACTGCACGTCCGCCGCGCAGTACTTCCACGTGCTGCGGCGGCAGGCGAGCCTGCTGGTGACCGACCCGCTGCCGCTGGTCGTGATGACGCCCAGAGCCTGTCCGCCATCCCAACACCGCGTCGGCGGCGGAAGAGATGGCCGAGGGCCGCTTCCAGCTCGTCATCGACGACGAGACGATCCGGCAGCCGATGAAGGTGAAGCGCCTGGTGCTCTGCAGCGGGAAGGTCTTCGTGGACCTGGCCTCGTCCGAGGCGCGCAAGGACAACCAGGCCGTCGCGCTGGCACGCGTGGAGCAGCTCTATCCGTTCCCGGTGGACGAGATCCAGGGCCTCCTCGACCGCTATCCCAAGCTGCGCGACGTCTGCTGGGTCCAGGAGGAGCCGAGAACATGGGCGCGTGGGAGTTCGCGCGCCCGCTGCTCGAGCAGCTCATCGACGGGCGCTGGCCGCTCCGCTACATCGGGCGGGCGCGCAACTCGAGCCGTCCGAGGGCCCTCCACGTGGCACGCCGCCAACCAGAAGGCGATCGTCGAACAGGCCTTCGACCAGAAGACCGACTCGAAGGAACTCGATCGCGTATTGTCAAAACAGGTATAGACGCACGGACATGTCAAACATCGTGGTGCCCGAACTGGGCGAGTCGGTCGTCGAGGCTCGCGTGGCGAAGTGGTTGAAGCAGGAGGGCGACGCCGTCGCCGCCGGCGACGCGCTCGTGGAGCTCGAGACGGAGAAGATCGACCTCGAGGTCAGCGCCGACCGTGCGGGCGTCCTGCGCTCCATCGCGCACCAGAAGGCGCCGACGTGAAGGTCGGCGAGGTCCTGGCGGTGCTCGAGGAAGGCGCCGCCGGGTCCGGGAAGCCCGCGAAGGCGCCCGCAAAAGCGCCCGCGAAGCCAGCGCCGGCCGCCGAGGAGACACCGGCGACCGCCGCGGCCGACGTCCGCGCCACGCCCACCGCCCGCAACGTCGCCCGCGCGCACGACGTGAAGATCGAGTCGGTGGCCGCGGCCGGTTCCCGCGTCACCAAGGGCGACGTGCTCCGCAGCGCCGGCGCCGACAAGGCGGCCGCCCCGGCGCCCGCGCCCGCCAAGGCCCAGGCCACCGCCGCCAGCGGCGCCCAGGCGCCCGCGCCCCGTCCGGCCCCGGCCGGCCCGCGGGGCGAGACCCGCGAGCGCATGTCGAAGCGCCGCGCCACCATCGCCCGCCGGCTCGTCGAAGCCCAGCGCACGGCGGCCATGCTCACCACCTTCAACGAGGTGGACATGACCGCGCTCATGGCGCTCCGCGAACGCCGCAAGGAAGCGTTCCAGAAGGCCAACGGCGTCGGGCTGGGCATCGCGTCCTTCTTCGTGAAGGCGGCCGTGGGTGCGCTCAAGGCGTTCCCGGCCATCAACGCCGAGATCCAGGGCGACGAGGTCGTCTACAAGCACTACTACGACATCGGCGTGGCGGTCGGAGCCGAGGGCGGCCTGGTCGTGCCCGTCCTGCGCGACGTGGACCAGATGTCGTTCGCGCAGGTCGAGCTCGGCATCCGCGACTTCGCGCGCCGCGCCGGCGACGGCACGCTCACGCTCGAGGACCTCAAGGGCGGGACCTTCACCATCACCAACGGCGGCGTCTTCGGCTCGCTGATGAGCACGCCCATCCTCAATCCCCCGCAGGTGGGCATCCTCGGCCTGCACAAGATCGCGGAGCGGCCGGCCGTCGTCGGCGGACAGGTCGTCGTGCGGCCGATGATGCACCTGGCGCTCAGCTACGACCACCGCCTGGTGGACGGCCGCGAGGCGGTGCAGTTCCTCGTGAAGATCAAGGACTTCATCGAGGATCCGGCGCTCATGGTCGTCGAGGGCTGACGCCGGGGCGCGCCGCCAGCGCGCGGAACACCACGAGGTGCCCGGCCCACGCCGCCAGCACCATGATCGCCGGCAGCAGGACGTAGGGCGGACGGGTGACGAACGTGTTCAGCCGCCCGGGTTCTTCGCCGAACACGGCGAACGTCGGCGTCGACAGCACCGCGATCGTCACGATGTTCGCCAGCAGCACGAGCCCCAGCACGTTCCAGGCGACGACCACGCCGCGCGGCGCCGTCCTGATCGTCATCCACGCCGCCAGGCCGATCGCGGTCACGCCACTCACGATGTCGAAGTTCAGGCCGGAGTAGGTCATCTGCGCCGGCATGATGCCGGCGGCGGCGGTCTCGTGCATGAGCAGCTCCAGCGGAAGCCTGAAGCCCTGCAGCGCAACGAGCGCCGGGAGGGACAGCCCGCGGGCCAGCCGGTCGCCTGCCGTGGACCGCGCGATGAGCACGCCCAGCCCGAGGATCGCGACGAGCAGCAGCATCATCGGCGGCGGACGGCGGTCCCACTCGCGCAGCCAGCCGCTCTGGCCGACGAGCAGCACGACGCCCGTCCGGGCGGCCGCCCCGGCGAGGAAGCGCCGCCGGATGCGGGCGGCCGTCCGCGGCGGATCGCCGCAGGCCGCTGCGCCGCGCCGAGCGCGACGAAGACCCACACCAGAATCAGCGCCGCGATCGCGGCGAACCCGCACGCAGCAGACGGTCATCGATCGGAATCCCGGCACGCGGCCCCCAGCATACCGGGGGCCGGGGCGCCGGCGACGGACGAGCCGCGGGCATCCGTCCGGAGCCGTCGGCTAGGATATGGACATGCGTGTGCTCGTCTTCGCTCTCGTCACGGCCCTCGGCGCCGGGGTGGCCGCCGCCCAGACCCGCCCACCCGCCTTCCAGCCGATTCCCGCCCCGCCAGACGTCGCGGCGCCGCCGCGACGCGGCCAAGACGGCGTCGGGGCTCGCCTCGAAGGTCCTGCAGCCGGGAACGGGCAGCACCAGGCCACCGCCGACGACTTCGTCACCGTGCACTACACGGGCTGGTCGACCGACGGCAAGATGTTCGACAGCTCTTACGCCCGTAGCGCGCCGAGCACCTTTCCGGTGAACCGCGTGATCAAGGGCTGGGGCGAGGGCGTGCAGCTGATGACGGTCGGCGAGAAGCGCCGTCTCTGGATTCCGGAGGACCTCGCCTACGCCGGACAAGCCGGCCGCCCGAAGGGCATGCTGGTCTTCGACGTGGAGCTGCTCGACATCGCGCCCTCGCCGACGACGCCTCCGCCCGACGTGGCGGCCGTGCCCGAGGACGCACAGCGCACGGCGTCCGGTCTGGCGTACAAGGTGCTGCGCGAGGGCCCGGAGGGCGGCAGCCGTCCCTCCAGGGGCAGCCGTGTGACGGTGCACTACTCGGGCTGGACGACCGACGGGAAGTTGTTCGACAGCTCGGTCATGCGCGGGACACCGGCCACCTTTGCGCTCACCGACGTCATCGAGGGCTGGATGGAGGGGCTGCAGCTCATGACGCCGGGCCAGAAGATGCGGTTCTGGATTCCCGAGCGCCTGGCCTACAAGGGTCAGAGCGAGCCCCGCGGCATGCTGGTCTTCGACGTCGAGCTCATCAGCGCACGATAGGCACGCGCGGACGAGGAGACGCATTCGCGATGCACGGCGCCGCCAACGCACCCACTCTGGCCGACCGGTCCCTCCTGGCCTTCATGGGCCTGGTGCTGGTGGTCGGCCTGGCTGCCGGCCTGCCCTCGTCACCGGTGGCGGCCCAGGACGGCGTGCGGCTCGACAGCTACGCCGAGTGGTCGCGGAGCGGCTGGCTCATCGTGGACGGGCAGCGCGTGCGCACGAACGAGGCCACGAAGTGGAAGGGCCGGTTCTCCCGGATCGCCGACGTGCCGCTCGGCGACGAGGTGCGCGTCTCTGGCGTCCGGCAGGCGGATGGTTCGGTGCTCGCCCGCGAGATCGACGTCCGGCCCAACGGCGACAACGCCCTCTTCGAGTCCGACGTGCGCGAGGGCACGGCCGAACTCGAGGCCGCCTGGCTCAAGAACCAGCTCGCGTTCGAGCCCGGGGAGGGCGGGAAGGTCACGAAGATCGGCGCCGTCGCCGACGACGGTCCAGACGTGCGGCGCGTGCGGCGCCTCGTGGACCGGCTCGCGCCCCCCTACGTCGCGCGCGATCGCCTCCGCGTCTACGTCATCGACAACAAGGAATGGAACGCGATGGCCATGGGCAACGGCGCCATCTGGGTGTTCTCGGGCATCATGCAGGACATGCCCGACGACCAGCTCGCCATCGTCGTCGGCCACGAACTGGCACACTACACACACGAGCATTCGCGGCGTCAGGCACGCCGCGGCATCTGGACCCAGATGGCGGGCCTGGCCGCGATCCTGAGCGCCGAAGCCATCGGCAACGGCGCGGCACGGGCCGGCGTGCAGCTCGGTGCGGCGCTCGGCCTCTCGGCGCTGACGGCCGGGTACGGCCGCGACCTCGAGGACCAGGCCGATCGCGTGGGCCTGCGCTACGCGTACGAGGCCGGGTATCCGGTGGATGGTGCGCCGGCCGTGTGGCAGCGCTTCCTGGACAAGTACGGCCAGGAGAACCGCGTCACCAACTTCTTCTTCTCGGACCACTCCTGGCAAGCGCGCGCAAGCGCAACCTGCAGCGCGAGATCGCGAACAACTACCGCTGACGCCGCGGGGCGTGTGCGGGTTTGACGCGGCGTGTCAGTCCCCGCCGTCGGGGATGGGGAGCCCCAGCGTCGCCAGCAGGTGCACCAGGTCGTCCGGCACCGGCGCCACCACCTCGAGCGGCTCACCGGTCACCGGATGGATCAACGACACGCGCCACGCGTGAAGGGCCTGCCGTGAGAAAGGCGGCGCCGCGTCCGGCGGTCCGTAGGTCGGGTCCCCGACCAGCGGCCAGCCCTTGTGCGCGAGGTGCACGCGGATCTGGTGCATGCGTCCGGTCACGAGCCGGCAGCGGACGAGCGAGCACACCGGGTGAGGGTCGTCGTCCGAAGACACCGCGAGCCGCGCATAGCGCGTCACGGCGCGCTGGCCGCCACGGTCCGTGACGGTCACCTTGCGGCGGTCCCACGGGTCGCGATCGAGGGCGAGGTCGATGGTGCCCGACGCGGGCGCGGGCACGCCGCGGACGACGGCCAGGTAGTCCTTCTCGATGCGCTGCGCCTTCATCTCGCGCTGCAGCGCCACGACGACCTCGCGCCGCTTGGCCACCAGCAGGACACCCGACGTCATCTTGTCGAGCCTGGTCAGCAGCGCCGGCGCGTCGCCCGACGGCCATGCGGCCGCGCGCCACAGCAGCCCGTTGAAAAGCGTGCCCGCCTGGTGCTTGTAAGAGGGGTGCACGACCAGGCCCGCCGGCTTGTGCAGCGCCAGCAGGTGCGCGTCCTCGTAGAGCACGTCGAGGTCCCTGGCCTCGGGCTGCGGGCGTGAGCGGCCACGCAGCTCCCGCGTCTGCATCCGCACCAAGTCCCCGGCTGCCACCCGCCATGCCACGCGCGGCGCGGGCTGCCCGTTGACCTGGACGCGCCCCTGCGCGATCCACTTCTGGATGCGGGCCCGAGACACGGCGGGCTCGTGCGCCAGGTGGCGCAGCAGCACGATGTCGAGGCGCACGCCGACGTCTCCCCGATCGACGGGGATCTCGCGCCAGCCGGTGGGGGCCTGACGGGCGGCGGAGCGGAGGCGGGTACGGAGCGGCATGCGGACGAGCGTCGTCCACACCCTATCTGCAACCGGCCCCGGCGGTCCAGATCGCGCGGCTCAGTAGAGCACGGCCGCGGTGCCGCGGGCGGCCACCAGCGCGTCGAAGTGAGCGACGATGCGGTCGCGGCGGGCGAGCACGGCGTTGACCTCGTATCCGGTGAGATAGCGATCGGCAACGTGCTTGATCGCAGCGGCGTCGAGGCCGCGCAGGCTCGCCAGCAGGCGGCCATCGCAGGTGGTCAGGTTCGCCGGCAGCCGCGTGTCGGTGTCGAGGCGGAAGGCGCGCGTGAAGTCGAGCATCACGACGTCCCACGTGCGGGTGTAGAGCACGTTGCCCTTGTTTCGGTCGGTGTCCCGCACGAGCTCCGCGAACACCTGCATCCGCTGTCGCTGGCGCGCCAGCGCCAACCCGTCGTGCGGCTGCGCGTCGAGCCGCTCCCGCTCCGCCTCGTCCATCATCACGTCGTCCACCCACCACGACAACGCGCCGACGCGTCCCCGGTAGGTGCGGCGGACGGTGGGCGGCATCATGTGGTCCAGGCCGACCAGCCGCGCGATCTCCCACGCCGCGAGGTTGTAGCGATAGGAGTCCACGAAGCGCAGTTCGCCCGCCATCCGGAGCCCGCGCGACATGTCCACGGGCCGGGCCTGCTGGTCGATGCTCTGGAACGACGCGTCGTGGGTGGTGGCCCCGTCGGTGAGCGTGAGGCGCAGGGACCCGGTGACGCCCTTGCCGATGGGCCGCCACGAGACGATGCGGGCGTTCCTCAGGAAGGCCAGTCGTGCGTCGGGCTCGCCCGGCGCCTGCTGCCGGGCGCCGAGCGCAGGGATCGTAAAGAGGGTCCCGAGGAGGACGAGAGCGGCACACGCGGCGGGAGCCGGCTTCACATGCCCATGTGACGGCGCGGGTGCGCCCGGGGTTCCGCCGGGGTTCAGCGCCGCAGGCGAAGGAACCTGGCCACGGCCGAGCCGGTCTTGCCAAGGGCACGGCCGACGGCCCGGCCCGTTTGCCCAACGGCCGTCCTGGCGGCGCCGCCAGCCGCCTCGGCCGCGGTGGCCGCCGCATCGCCCGCGGCGAGCAGCGCGTCCAGGCCCGTGTCTCCGCCCAGGATCGGTGACTGCCACGCGCGCAGCGACAGGCGGAGCACGGCGACGCGTCCCGGGTCCGCCCCGTCCAGATCGGCGCGCCGGTCCGCGTCGAAGTCCGAGACCAGCTTCTCGCCGAGTGACCAGCGCCCGGACGACACCCAGGTCGACCCGTTCAGCGGGTGGCCGGCTTCGCCCAGGTTCCGCACGTCTCCTCGCGGCAGGGGTTCGCCGGGGTCGCACTCGTCGCTGCCGCAGCCCCACTTGCAGTGATCGCGTTCGAGGTAGGACGCGTGCTTGCCGCGCGAGATGTAGACGTAGGGCCCGTTGTCGGTGGCCCGGAGGGTGGCCGCCGGCGCGCCGCTGCTCGCATCGCAGATCGTACCCTCGTGCGCGGCCGCGTACCAGTACCGTGCGTGCCACGCCTCGGCCGGCGCATCCGACGAGGGCGCGGTCAGCAGCACCGACACGTGCTCCGCGTCGAGCGCGTGCGACGGACGCCCGCAATCGCGCGACCACAGGTGGAAGTACTGCACCTCGATCTCGGCAGGCTGACCGGGCGTCACGGGCCGAGGCGTCACGTGGCCGTAGATGGTGCCATCGCGCGCGGCGACCTCGGGATCCGGCAACCCGACCCGCATCCGCGCGGGCCGCTCGTCGCACTCGCCCGCGCTCAGCACGAACGTCGGCTGGAAGCGATCGAGCAGTGCCTGCTCGACGGCATCCGGCACGCCGTCCCGGTCTCGATCCTGGGCCGACGCCGCGGACGGCACCGCGGCGGCAAGGGCCAGGAGCGCAAGGGCAGGCAGTCCCCGATTCACCGCGGGCGCCTGATCCGCTGGATGACGGCCTGCGTCCAGGCAATGGCCGCCGGCACCCCGGCCAGGACCCACAACACCGTGGCCGCCGTCGCGGCTTCGTGATGACGACGCATAGGTAATACCTTCGACAATAGCAGGTCCGGTGGAGCGGCGGAAGCTGACGCGGTCAACGGATCCAGTGGGCGGGCACGCCCTGCTCGCGCGCCTGCTGCTCGAAGCGCACCCACTCGCCGGTGTACGCCTCGAGGTCCCGGACGGCACGGTCCAGCGCCTGTGCGGCCACCGCGCGCTCGGGATCGGCCGGGTCGAGCGTGGCGAGCCGCGTGCGCAGGGTGTCGGCCTGGACCGTCTTGTCCGACAGCCGCGTGCGCAGCAGCGTGGCCCGCTCACGCCAGAACGCCTCGTCGTTCGCCGGCACGGGCCGTGGAGACGCAGGCGGAGCAGGCTGCGTGGAGCTGGCGGCGTCCGCGTCCACCGCTTCGGTGCCGGGCACCTCGTCCGGACGCGGCGCAGCGTCTTCGACGGTGGTTGCCTCCGGCGCGTCGTCGGCTGGTGCCGGGGTCTCCGGCGCCACCGTCTCCGGTAGCGGCGTCGTGAAGTCCGGGGTCAGGTCGTCGTTCGTATACACACGGCCGGTCTCACCCGCAGCCTTGCGGCGCGCCGCTTCCCGACGCGCCAGGTCTCCCAGCGACTGCGCGGGCGCCGGTCGTGCACCGAGCGCCACGACACCCGACACCAGCAGCACGGACAGCACGCGGGCCATCGTCATGGGTTCTCCCGCCAGCCGGTGACGATGTACGCGACGGTCTCGACGGTGCCGTTGAAGGAGATCTCGGCGCTGTCTCCCATGACGGTGGCCGCTACCAGCGTCGAGACGGAGGAGGCGTTGCGAACCACGGCCTGCCCTGCCAGCAGCACGTCGCCCAGCAGGGCCAGCTGCTCGCCAACCAGGACGCCGCCTTCGAACGCCGAGTGGCCGGCAGTGCCGCCCACCCTGATGTCCCGATCTGCAATGAACTGGATGCCGATGGCGGACGCGGGCCGCAGCGTCGGGGTGCCGACGACGTCGATGTCGCCTTCGACGATCAGGCTGAGCCGGAACGGGGCGCCGGGCGCGCCGGGACTGGCCGCAATCGTCAGCGAGGTGTCGGAATAGAACGTGGCCTCGACGGCGTGATCGAGCACGAGCGACCATCCGGCCGTGGGACTGAACACCCACCCGAGGGGCGCGGCGCCACCCGGGGGAATCGTGTCCCGGCAGCCCGTGCCGTCGGCGCCGCTGTCGCAGTCGAACACGCCGTTCCGATCGCGCACGTGCCCGTCGGCACGGAGCGAGTAGTCGGCCTCGGCCTGGAAGTCGGCGGCCTGCACCTGCGGAATCGGCATGCGCGGCATCTGGCCCGCGTCCATCTCGTCCGCGGACCAGGTGTCGTCGGCGACGATGAAGCCCGACGCCGTCGCGCGGCGATCGACGCGCACCGTGGGGGTGGCGACCGTCAGGTCCCCGTTGGCGTGCACGCTGCCCTGCGAGCCGGAGACATGCGCGTCCGCCTGCAGCGTCACGTCGCCGTCCACCAGCAGCGCCGGCATGCGGACCGGCACCAGGCGCTGCTCGATCGTCACTTCGGGTACCACGCGGGCCGTACCCGGTGGCGCGAATCACGAGACGGTGGTTGACGTCGGCAAACGGGTTGCCGTCCTCCGCCGGTCCCGGCGGCGGCCCCATGGCCGAGAGCTCTTCGGCGGTGAAGGGCGCCGCCCTTCATCCGCGGATCGTCATCGTCGAAGACGCGGACGGTGTAGGTGTAGGGTGAGTTCGGCGTGACGTGCCACGGCGAGGTCCCGCCCATCAGGGCCGCGATGTCCCCGTTGTCGGCGTTGGCGGCGGCAGCGGGGTTGGCGGCGTCGGCGGCGCCGTCCGGCCCCACGAGCAGGTCGCTGAGCGCGTAGGTGGGGTTCGTCGTCAGCGGCAGGATCACGGAGGCGGCGTGGTTCAGCCCCGCCTCGGCAGCCGCGCGCGCCCCGATGTACAGCTCCTCGTTGCCGCTCATCGCGACGTCGATGCGTCCGCTCGTCGTGAGTGCCAGCGCCAGGCCCGACATCACCAGCAGCAGGAGCAGCGCCGCCACCAGGGCCATGCCCCGCTCGTCCGCGCGCGCCCGGCGCATCATCGCGACCTCACGCGGACCTCCGAGCTCACCGTGTAGGCGAGCGGGCGGCCCAGGTTCAGGTCCGGCGTCCGCGACAGTATCGTGAGCCGGGTCTCGACGAACGCAATGTTGTCGGGCGCCGTCGTCGGCGTGTGGCCGGCGTCACGGTAGACGAACGGAGGCTCGTCACCACCGCGTCGGTGAGCGCGCGTGTGTGGCCGCCGGCATTGTGGTCGGTCAGCGTCACGGTGTTGCCCGCGCCGTCGTGGGCGATCGTCACGTCCTCGTCCGGCTCGTTGCACGTGGTCCCGTTGCCCCCAATCAGGCCGTTGGTCGGGCCGACATCCGCCTGCAGCCGCACGTCGTCGTCGAGCCCGTCGCCGTCCGGGTCGAGGCGGATGGCCATGACCGCGGTGCCGGCGATTGGACAGCCGGTGGTTTCCACGCGATAGGGATTGTTGCCCGCGCTCCGCAGGTAACGCTCGATCTGATCGAGCACGTAACGGCCCTCCTGCTGGGCCGCGGCTTCCTCCATCTGCGCACGGTAGGCGCCCTGCATCTGCCCGGACAGCAGGGTGGCGCCGCCGACGACGACGATGGAGACGACGAGCGCCAGGAGGAGCTCGACGAGCGTGAAGCCATGCTCGCGATCGCCGCGTGCGCGCGTCACCATGACCGCAGGAGCGAGCTCAGGGTGTAGGGCCTGCCCGTCCCGGCGCCGGCCACCTCGGGCACGACCAGCACGGTGACGACGCGGAGGCGCGGGTTGGGCCCGGCGGTCACGATCCACCGCCGCGTGTAGCCGGTGCCGGCGGGCGTGTCGAAGTAGTCGGCGACGTTGGACGCGAGGGTGTCGGTCGCACTCACCTGCACCGCGGGACTGGTGGCGAAGTCGAGCTTCATCAGCTCCTCGAACTTGTCCTGCGCGAGCCGTGCGGCGGTGGTCTGGGTGCGGCCGAGGCGGTTCATCCGCGCCGACACGGCCAGCAGGTCGGCAAGCGCGACGAGCGCCACGGTGACCACGATCGCCGCGATCAGCGCTTCGACGAGCGTGAAGCCGCGTTCGCTATGAAGCGGGCGTGCTGATGCGGCCCGTGGCCGAGACCACCAGCGTGCGCGTGTAGGCACCATTGGTTATCGAGATGCTCTGCGGCAGGACGTTGCCGCCGGCGGCGGTCACCAGGCCACGTCCGTTGACGTCGAGCGAGGGCGGCGGCTGCTCCCCCAGGCTCACGCTGGGCGGGAGGTAGACGGGGGTGCCGTCCTCGGGCTGCCGCGTCGTGCAGCGGTCCGCGGCATTGTCCACGGCGGGCGTGCCCGTGACGACGAGGACCCGCAGGGCGCCATCGGCGCAGTCGAAGCGCAGCCGGAACGTCCGGTTGCGCGTGATGGCGGACAGCCGCGCCTCACGGAACTGGGCGGCGACGAGCTCGGAGGCCGAGATGACGCGATTGCGCTCGACGGCGTTGTTCAGCGCGGGGATCGACACCGCCGCGGCCACGCCGATGATGCCCACCACCACCAGGAGCTCGAGATAGGTGAAGCCGCGGGCGGAGCGTGCACGGAATTTCATGATGACAACCCGCCCCACGGAGTCCCGGGGGCAGGGCAGTCACCAACTGTAATCCAAAAGGCTGACTTTGGGCAGCCAGCGGGCAGAGAACGTCAGCGAATCCACTCTGCGGGCACGCCGCGGTCGCGGGCCTGCCGCTCGAAGCGCAGCCACTCGTCGGTGAAGTCCTTCAGGTTGCCCACGGCAACGGCGAGCGCCGCGGCAGTGATCTGCCGCTCCGACTCGCGGCCGCTGGCATTGAGCTCCTCGATACGCTGCCGCAGCGCGGCAATCTCGGCGTTCTTGGCGTTGAGCCGCCCCCGAATCGCCTGCGCTCGCTCGCGCCAGAACGATTCGTCCATGCCAGGGTCAGGCAGCGAGGGCTGCTGGTCGGCGGCCAGCGCGTCCCCGGCAGGTGTCGCGGCGGGCTCGCCATCGAGCACGGGTGACGCCTCGGGCGCCGCGGCGGTCTCCGGCGCCGGCGGGGCGGGGTCATGCCACTCCGGCTTCAGCGACTCGTTGGTGTAGACACGCTTCCCGGTCGCAACCGGCTGGCCCTTGCGGGCCGCCTCCCGTCGTGCCAGCTCGCCCAGCGACTGCGCGCCGGCCGGCGCCGCGGCGCGGGCGGCGGCCGGGGCGGCGGGGCCCGCGAGCCTCGATCCCCGGGCCACACCGTCACTCTTCACTCGCCCCAAGCCCCAAGCCCCACGCCCCAGCCCCCTACTGCGTCGGCCGCAGAATCTGCCGGAACGTCAGCGTGTTGACGTCGCGGAACATCGGCGTCCGCGGCGGCAGCAGGCTGGGAATGAGGAAGTCGGTGTCGAAGTTGTACCCGCGCGTCGGGGCGCCGTAGACGATGTCGCAGCACTTGTAGGTGCCGACGCCCTGGCGGCTGTTGTAGAAGCTGATGAGCGACCCGCGGTAGTTGAGCGCACCGCTCCAGTTCTCGATGTAGCGGATGAAGTTGTGGGCGCCGCCATCGGTGCCGAAGTCCTGGTGGTCTCGGGCGTTGTTCGTCGGCCGATCGAAGTTGAGGCCCTTGCCGGCAATGATGGCGACGCGGTACCAGGTCGTCACGCCGTCACGCGCGTCGTACTTGCTGTTGCCGTCCTGGTGGCTGGTGCCGCTCGTGCCCGCATTGTGCGGGTTGACGAACGAGCGGATGTCGTTCCACGCATTGGAGAGGAACGTCACGGAATCGGAGATGACCGCCGCCGACACGTGATCGGTGCCCGGCGTGGCGCCGAAGCCCACACCGCCCGTGCAGGAGGGCTGGAAGCTGTTGCCGTTGTTCGGCGTCGCGTTGGTGCACGCGTTGTAATTGCCCTCGACGTACACCGGGTTCTCGGAGGCCACGGTCAGGCCCTGCGACCCGTTGGCCGGCAGGTTCCCCCGGCCGCCGTTCACGAGCTTCAGTCCGCGGCGGAAGAAGAACGCACGATTGACGCGCGCGACGTTGCGGTCGATGGGCGTCTCGTACAGGTCGTACACGTTGCCGGCGGGCGTGTAGTTGCCCGCGATCGCGACCATCCCGCCAGGAATGAGCCGGGGCACGCCGCCGTACACGTCGTCCACGCCGTTGTCGTTGACGTCCTCCGCGTAGTGGTCGTTGCCCTCGGTGTCCTGGAAGAGGCCGTCGAGTACACCGTTGGGCGTACTGTTCCACGACGAGGGATTGATGATGTCCTCGAAACCGAACTCCCCGGTCTCGACATCGTCGGTTCCGGTGTAGTCGAAGCCCGCCGCGGTCCAGTTGGCCGCGGCGACGCCGTCGGCGCCCAGCGTGCGGTTGCCACGGCGATCGGAGAAGTAGACGACGAACCCGGTGACGTCCATCGGACAGTCGCCGCCGCCCCCGCCGTTGATGCAGCCGGAGCTGTTGCTGGCGCCGATGTCGTCGCGCAGCCAGCGCCGGAAGTTGTCAACGTCCAGCTCCATGTAGTGCATGACGCCGCCGAAGTACATGCGCTGCTGCCCGCTGTAGATCTGGTTGGGCGAGCTGCCGAACGTGCTGCCTCCCCACGACGGCCGGTTGTTCTGGTCGTCGCGCAGCATGCCTTCGCGGGCATCGTAGAGAACGTTGGGCCAGTACTGCGACGAGCTCGCCGGCGGCGTGGCGGGCGTGCACCCGCTGGTGCCCGTGACCGTGTCCATCACCCGCTGGAAGCGGATGACGGCGTTCGGGTGCACGTCGTTGCAGTTGTTGTTGAGATTGACGCGGTCCATGTTGCCGTCGGACAGGCGGCGGCCCGAGAAGCCGAGGCTGAGGATCTCGCGCGTGACGTCGGTCCAGTTGCCGTCGCGGTCCTGGCGGTTCACGAGCAGGTAGCCATCGACGCTCGGCGTGCCAGACACGGTGCGGAAGCCCGCCTGGGATGACCCCGTCGACGCCGCGAACACCTGGCTCGACGTGAGCCCGCCATCCACCGCGTCTGGCGAGAAGGTTCCGGCCAGCCGTACCGGGGACTGCCCGGCCGTCCAGACGACACCGGGCTGGTTCGTCAGGTCATCCGGATCGTCCGACAGCAGGATGCGGAGCGTCGCCATGTTGTAGAACCGCTGGCGGCCGACCGAGCTGTTGATGGACTCGCCGACCGGCGGACGCCGAATGAGATCCACCGGCGTGGCGCCGTCACTGACGATGGGCAGATCCAGGCGGCGGGCGCCGGTGCGGCCGTTGCGCAGCCACCCGTTGGAGGTGCCGACCGACACGTTGGTCCACGTCGGTTCGTTCTGGGCCGAGCCCAGCGTGCCGACGAGGCTGCCCTGATTGGCGCCGAGGGTGAAGCACGAGCTGTTGGCGGAGGTCGGCGCCGCCGGGCATCCCGAGGCCTTCGCGACGCGGACGTAGCCGTTGTGGGAGCCCGTCACCCCGTTGGCCAGGTGGGTGCGGATGATCTCGCCCACGGCCGTGACGCGGTCCTGCAGGGTCAGCGTGTTGGAACCGTCCTGCTTCAGGAACAGGTTCTGGTTCGAGTGCACCTTGCCGCCGAACGCGAAGTTCGGACCGGCGAAGAAGCTCAGGTCGTTCTCGGAGAAGAGGCCGAACTGGAAGACGGGCACCGCGACCGTCTGGAACTCGCGGCGCATCTTGACCTCGGCGTTGCCCTGCGTGCGGGCGGTGACCTCGATCGTGCACGGCGTGATCAGGCCGACGAGACCCTGGTACGGACCGGTGGCGATCTGGGTGCCGTTCGGATTCTCGACGTCGGGGTTGTTGTCGCCGTTGTTGTCAACGAAGGTGATGCGATACCCGGACGTGGCGTCGGGCCGGGTGTAGGTGATGCCTGGCAGCACCGGCTGCTGGGCATCGTCGGCCACGGCGGCGATCTGGGCGCCCGAGGGACTGAAGTTGCCGGCGAAGAGCTGGCCGAGGTCGGCCGTCAGCTTCTCGACGCCCGCGTGCGCGGCCGCGTACGCCTGCGTCTGGTCGCGCTCGATGCCGCTCGAGGCCTGGTCCGCTCGGACCGTGGCCAGGAAGCCCGCCGCCATGGCGGACAGCACCATCACCATCAGGAGCGCTGCCACCAGCGCCATGCCGCGTTCGTCTGTGGGTCTCGTCATCGCCGTATCCGTTGGTCGCCGAATCCAGGCCTACTGGTACCGGTCCACGAACGCCAGGCTGCGCAGGCTCACCTGCGAGTAGAGCGTGGAACGGGCCTGCTGGCCGTGCTTCAACTGCGCCGAGGCGTTGTCGTTCTCGACCTTCATCGACAGCACCACGTTCACCTTGCGAATCTGGTTCTCCGAGCAGCCTTCGACCTCGTCGAGCGTCGTGGGGTCGTCGGGACAGGCGCCCGTGCCGTTGAGGTCCGCGTTGGTCATGCGGACGTTGGTGGGGTTGCCGGCCTGGTCGGCCAGGTCGTACGACACCCGGAACCGCTCCACCCCAATGGCCACCGCGTTGGGGTCGGCGCCGCCGATGCTGCGCATCAGGCGCGGCACCTGACCGCTCGTGTCCACGAAGTACGAGATCAGGCGGATGCGGGTCGCAAGCGATGCCCCCTGCCGCTGGCCGGTCGGGTCGTTGGCGTCGGCCTGCGGCGTGGTGGGGTCGCTCGGCGCGGCCGCCACGTAGCGGTTGATCGTGCCGCGGAACGTGTCGTCGTTGACGTCGGCGCGGAACTGGTTCAGGTGCAGCGGGTCATCGGCGTCGCCCGTGCCGAAGGTCACCGTCTGGCCGGAGACCGCCGTGACCTGCATCAGCACGCTCTCGTTGTTCTTCGTGAGCATGAGCAGGTCGCCGGGGCGGAGGTTGTCGCCCTCCACGTCGGGGTCGTCCGAGATGTCAACCGAATCGTGGATGACGGCTGTCGTTCCGTTGGCGGCGATGGCCGCGATCGGCACCTGCCCGAACATGTTGTCGGCGGCGAAGATGGTGATGACGTCGGTGCACTGGCCGTCGATGGGGGGGCCGATGTCGGGGCCGACCGATACGGCGGGCAGCGAGGGCTCGTCCGGATAGGCCGTGACGCCCACGCACGAACCATTGGCGGGCGGACCGGGGCGCTCGATGCGCTCGGCGCCGCTGCCGTTCACCACGCCGATCCGGCGTCCCACCGGCAGGCCCTGGCCCGCCTGGATCAGGTCCCGCTGCAGCAGGTCCATGGCCGCCCGGAGGTGGCCGTTCATGGTCAGCGTCTGGGACGCCGCGACCTCGCCCGACATGGCCGAGGTCAGGAGCTGCGTCGTGCCGGCCAGCACGACCAGCATCACGCCCATGGCGACGAGCAGCTCGAGGAGCGTGAAGCCCGCCTGCGATCGCATCCGGGTCGTCATCACGAGAACCTCGAGATCAAGGTGGAGAGGGTGTAGGTGCGGCGGCGCTCGCCGTAGGCGTTGGACCCGTCGAAGCGGATCGTCACGACGATCTGCCGGATGTCGGGGTTCGAGTCGACGTCGCAGATGGCCAGCTCGCGCGTGTAGCCGACGAAGCTGCCGCCCGACGCCTGCCCGCTCAGCTCGACGTCGTCGGCCGTGCCGAACTCGCCGTCAGGCCCCGGGTTGACTTCCACGCCGGTGTCGTCGGCCGTGTTGACCAGGCCATCGGGCCCGGGCGCGAGCATGACCTGCTCGTCGTTCGTGAAGACGCCGCCGCCCACGCCGGTCGTCCCGACCGGACACGCGCCCGGCGCGCCGACATTGCGGATCTGCGCCCACTGGATGGTGTGCGTATCGCGGGCCGTGTGCACGCTCTCGATCGCCTCGCGCGCCTTCTCCCGCGCGACCAGGCTGGCCGTTGACGTCGCCGCCATCGCGAAGCCCAGCGTGAGCACCTGCGCCAGCGCCAGCAGCGCCGTGGTGAGAATGGCCGTGGCCACGATCACCTCGATCAGCGAGAAGCCCGCGTCGCCCTTCTTTACTTCGTCCATGCCGCACCGTTCCACCGCCAGCGCTCGACGCTGGCCGTCGTCCCGAGAATGGTCACCGCCGTCGCCGACAGCGCGTCGTCGCCGATACCGAGCAGCACCGTGGCGTTGATGGGATCGCCGTTGACGTCCACGAACATGCCCTCGCTGGCGAACATCACCGGTTCGTTGCCGCCAAGGACGACCGGCGCGCCGTTGCCGAAGGCATTGGGCGTGTCCGGCACTTCCGCGAAGTTGTGGTACTCGACCCCACCCTCGAGGACCAGGGTCTCGAGATCCACGGGGGTCGCGCTGGCGTCGCCGAGGCCGGGCCGCTGCACGCTCCGGACCCGGTTCGGGGCATCGAAGTGGATCTCGATGTCGCGCCGGCGCGCCAGGGCCATCTCGCGGTGGCGCTTCAGGAAGCCATCGAGCTGCTGGGCGCCACTCTCGCCCCGCGTCATCCGGACGAAGGTTGTCGTGACCCCGACGCCCACGCCGGCCAGGACCGCGAAGATCGCCGTCATGACCAGGAGCTCCATCAGGGTGAAGCCGCGATCGCTGCGTATGTCGGGCATGATTCCAACCGGGGCTTACGCAAGTCCTGCGCCGGTTCTCCGACACCACTAATCGACAAGACTTTATAAGACTTTAACGTGTTTCTAGCGCCTATAAAAGCCTGTGTAGTGTCTCGAAACGGGGCTGACGGATGACGAAACCGTGGCCGCCGAATCGATTTCCCGACAGGGCCGTCAGTCGGGCTAGAATCGCCCCCGGCGCGTAGGAAGGGAGGACGATGAGCCGGTCCCTGCGGTGGCTCGTCGGCACGGGCGGTCTGCTCCTGCTGATCAACACGGCCTATCTGGCCTCTGCCGCTTCGCCCACCGTCTTCTACATGGCCAACGTCCTGGGGCATCTGGTGCTCGGGGCGGCCGTGTGGGTGCTGGCGTGGGCGCTGGTGGCGCGGGATCCCGAGTGGCGCGGGTCGTGGCCCGCCCGCGCGGCCATGGCCTGCCTGACGATTGCCGTCGGCTTCGCCGCGGTGCTGCTGGTCCGCGGCAACCTGCTGGAGCATCGCTGGGCCCTGAGTGCACACATCGGCGCGGGTGCGGCGGCGGGGGCAGCCGCACTGCCGCTGGCCTGGGCGGCGCTCCGCGCGCGCGCGGCGGGACGGGAACGGCAGTGGGGCGGCGCGTTCGTGGCGGCCGCCATCCTGGCGGCCGTCGTGCCTGCCGCGGCGGCAGTCTGGACCGGGCGCGGCCCCGACGCGGCCGGCCGCATCGTCAATCCGCCGATGCCGCCGATGTCGATGCACGAGGAAGGCGCCGGGGCGGGCTCACCGTTCTTCCCCTCCTCCGCCCGCACCGACGTCGGCCACACCATCCCGTCGGACTTCTTCATGGATTCGGCCGTCTGCGGCGAGTGCCACGCGGACATCTACGAGCAGTGGAACGGGTCGGCCCACCACTTCGCCTCGTTCAACAACCAGTTCTACCGGAAGTCCATCGAGTACATGCAGTCGGTGGTCGGCACCGAGCCGAGCAAGTGGTGCGCGGGCTGCCACGACCACGCGGTCTTCTTCAACGGCCGCTTCGATCGGCCCATCAAGGAGCAGATCGACACGCCCGAGGCCCGGGCGGGCCTCGCCTGCACGTCGTGTCACTCCATTGCGTCGATGGACGGCAGCATGGGGAACGCGGGCTTCACCATTGCCTATCCCCCGCTGCACGAGCTGGCGTCGAGCCGCAACCCCGTGATCCGCGTCGCCGACCGTTTCCTCACCTACCTGGACCCGGAACCGCATCGGAAGACGTTCGCCGTTCATGCGCGAGGACGCCTCGGAGTTCTGCGCGGCGTGCCACAAGGTGCACCTCGACGTGCCCGTCAACGACTACCGCTGGATGCGCGGGTTCAACGACTACGACAACTGGCAGGCCAGCGGCGTGTCGGGCCAGGGCGCGCGCTCCTTCTACTACCCCGACAAATCCTCGACCTGCGTGGACTGCCACATGCCGAAGGTGGCCTCGGCCGATCCCGGCCGCCACGCCGACGGAATGGTCCACTCCCACCGCTTCCCCGCCGCCAACACCGCGCTGCCCTTCGTCAACAAGGACGCGGTGCAGATGAAGACCACCCTGGACTTCCTGACGAGCGGCTTCATCAGCGTGGACATCTTCGCCGCCTCGCCGGTGGACGAGCGCGCCGAGGGGACGCTCCATGATCCGGCGGAGCGGCGAGGGCCCGCAGGCGATGTCCACATTCTCGCCGTGGGCGAGGAGGCCGAGCAGGTCCGCGACGTCGTCATCCGGGAGGTCGGGGAGGTGGCCGCGCCGCTCGACCTGGCGGCGCCCGTCCTCCGGCCCGGCGACACGGTGCGGCTCGACGTCGTCGTCCGCACGCGCAAGATCGGGCACTTCTTCCCGGGCGGGACCGTGGATGCCTTCGACGTGTGGCTGGAGGTCCAGGGCCGCGACGCCGCCGGACGCGTCGTCTACTGGAGCGGCCGCGTAGACGACGAGGGGCGCGGACCGGTGGAGCCCGGGGCCCACTTCTACCGGTCCTACCAGCTGGACGCGCACGGCAACCCCATCGACAAGCGCAACGCCTGGCAGAGCCGCAGCCTCCTGTACGCGCGGCTCATCCCGCCGGGCGCCGCCGACGTCGCGCACTACCGCGTGCGGATTCCGGAGGATGCCGAGGGCCGATCACCTTCACCGCGAAGCTGCAGCACCGCAAGTTCGCGCACTCGCACACGCAGTTCGCCTATGCCGGCCAGCCCGACCCCACGGCGCCCCCGGGCGCGGTGGACAAGGGCTTGACGACCGGCGGTTCACCTTCGACCCCGCGGACATCCCCCGAACGTGTCCGTCAGTCACCGACGGCATCCCGGACCTTCCCATCGTGACGCTGGCCGAGTCCACGGCTACGCTGGCCGTGGGCGACCCGACCTCCACGCCCGAGTGGCGGCACGTGACCGACGCCTCCGCCCGCGAGCGGTGGAACGACTGGGGCATCGGGCTGCTGCTGCAGGGCGACCTGAAGGGCGCGAGTACGCCTTCACGCAGGTGACGCGCGCCGAGCCCGCCTATGCCGACGGCTGGCTCAACGTGGCCCGCGCGCTCATCCAGGAGGGTGAGACGGAACGAGCCAGGCCGTTCATCGCCGCGGCGCTCGAGCGCAACGACTCGCTCGGGCGCATCCACTTCTTCAAGGCCATGATCGAGAAGGCGGACGGTGACTACCCGGCCGCGCTCGCCTCCTCGAGAAGGTGGCGGCCCAGTATCCGCGCGACCGGGTGGTCCTGAACCAGATGGCTCGCATCCAGTTCCTGGAACGGCGGCACGCCGAGGCGCTGGCCACGCTCGAACGTGTCGCCCGCGTCGATCCCGAGGACCTGCAGATGCACTACACGGCCATGCTCGCCGCGCGCGGACTCGGCAACCTCGAGCGCGCTGCCGCGGAGGAGAAGCTTTTCCTGCGTTTCAAGGCCGAGGAATCGTCGCAGGCCATCACCGCCACACGGCGGCGGTGAGCGCCGAGGACAACAACGAACGCCAGCAGATCCACGAGCACGAGTCGGTGGATCTGGGCACCTGTGGGGACCACCCGATGAGGGCGGTGATCTGCGCCGCCCTCCTGGCTTCGGTCGCCCTGTCCGCCGCACCGGCCGTCACTCTTCTCGGACGTGACGGCCGCCGCCGGCATCCGCTTCACGCACAACAGCGGCCGCGCCGGAAGGAAGTGGCTTCCGGAGACGCTCGGCTCCGGCGTGGCCTTTTTCGACATGGACGCGGACGGCTGGGCCGACCTCTTCTTCGTCAACGGGCGCGACTGGACGCCGAAGGGCCGACGCCCGCTGCCCGCCCTCTACCGCAACACGGGCAAAGGCGGCTTCACCGACATCACCGCCGGAAGCGGGCTCGACGTGGAGCTGTACGGCACAACGCCGCCGCCGGCGACTACGACAACGACGGCCGCACCGACCTCTACGTGACGGCGCTCGAAGGGGACCGCCTCTTCCACAACGAAGGCGCGGGCCGCTTCCGGGACGTGACCGCAGCCGCGGGCATCGCCAACGCCAGCTTCGGCACGAGCGCCGCGTGGCTCGACTACGACAGGGACGGCCGCCTCGACCTGTTCGTGGCCAACTACGTCCAGTGGTCTCAGAAGGACGACCTGTGGTGCTCGCTCGACGGCGCCACCAAGTCGTACTGCACGCCCGAGTCGTACACCCGGAACCGCTTCGAAGCTCTATCGCAACCTCGGCGGCGGCCGCTTCGAGGACGCCAGCCGCAAGGCGGGCGTGGCCGACCCGACGAGCAAGTCGCTGGGCGTCACGGTGTTCGACTACAACCTCGACGGCTGGCCCGACCTGTTCGTCGCCAACGACACGCAGCCCAACAAGCTCTATCGCAACAAGCAGGACGGCACCTTTGCCGAGGAAGGCCTGAGCGCGGGCATCGCCTACAGCGAGGAGGGCATCGCGCGGGCGCAATGGGGACCGATGCTGCGGACCGTCGACGGCTCGGGCCGTCCCCACCTGTGGTCGGCAACTTCTCCAACCAGATGCTGGGCCTCTATCACAACGAAGGCAACGGCCTTCTTCGCGGACGAGGCGCCGCGCTCCACCGTCGGGCGCGAGCCTGCTGTCACTGGCCTTCGGCGTCTTCTTCGACTACGACCTCGACGGCCGTCCCGACATCCTGGCGGCCAACGGCCACATCGAGGAGGAGATCGGGCGCGTGCAGCCGCGCGTCCAGTTCCGGCAGCCGCCGCTGCTGTTCCACAACCTCGGCTCGAAGCGGTTCGAGGACGTCACCGCGTCCGCAGGTCCCGCCTTCAACCGCCCCATCGTGGCCCGCGGCGCCGCGCACGCCGACTACGACCACGACGGCGACCTCGACGTGGTGCTCACCACCAACCACGGCCCCGCCTACCTGTTCCGCAACGACGGCGGCAACGCCAACCGCTGGCTGGCGGTCACGGTGAAAGGGAGCGGGGCCGTGTCCAACCGCGACGGCATCGGCGCCATCGTGCGCGTGAAGACGGCCGCCGGACAACAGTGGCAGATGGTCCGCAGCGGGTCGAGCTACGCCTCACAGAGCGACCTGACGCTCACCTGCTGGCAACGCGGCCAGCGCCGACGTCGAGGTCGAGTGGCCACGCGGGGACGTGTGGCGCCGCCCTGCCGTGAAGGCGGGTCAACGGATCGTCATCAAGGAAGACGCTGGCGGCGCTGGCGTCCATTGAAGATTGTCAATTGACAATCGGGTGATTCATTGACGATCCGAGATTGGCGCACTGCGCCAATGGATTGGTTCAGTGAGGCAATGAGGCAGTGGCGCAATGTGATTGCGGCATTGAGGCATTGCGCCGATCGTCAATCAATCGTCAATCGTCAATTGACAATCATCAATGGTCGCCCTTCCCTTCCTCCGGCAGCCCGTTCTATGACACGGCAACGCCAGCACCTCGGCCTCGCAGTAGGCCCGGCCCACGACCTGTACGCCCACAGGCACCCCGTCCTCCATGCCGACCGGCACCACGGCGGCCGGGTTGCCGAGGACGTTGAACCACTGGGTGTACACCATGGCGTCCAGGTAACCCAGGTCGCGCCCGTCGATGGTCCAGCGCCGCTCGCCGTGCCGGAACGCCGGGATGGCGGCGACGGGGCACACGAGGAGCTGGCACCGGGCCTCCATGTCGGCGAGGGAGCTCGGCGCGCACCAGGTCGCGATCGATCCAGGCGTGCGCGAGGCGCGCGGCGGTCAGCGGGGGCGTGTCGGATGGGCCTCCCGATAGGCGCGCAGGATGGGCGGTTCCGCTCCGCGCCGGCAAGGGTTTCGCCCAGGAGCAGCGCGCCGGTCTCCGCGAAGAACACGTCCCACAACGCACGTGCGCGTGAGAGCGCCGGCGGGCGGTAGTCGGTGACCTCGAGGCCGGCGTCGCTCAGCGCCTGCGCGGCTGCGCGGACGGCCGCCTGCGTTCCCGCCGTCACCGGATGCTCGCCATCGTCCTCGAACACGGCCACGGTGGTGCCGGCGAGCGAGGCGGAGCCGCCAGCGGCCAGCGGGGTGGCGTAGGGATCGACGTCGTCCCATCCGGTGAGCACGTCGAAGAGCTGCTGCACGTCCGCCACGGTGCGGGCCATCGGGCCGACGCAGCCGATCACCGAGAAGGGCCCCAGGCAGGGAGGCTGGTGACCGGTGGCGGGGATCCGGCCTGGAGTGGGCTTCAGCCCGCAGATGCCCGAGAAGTGCGCGGGCACGCGGATGGAGCCGCCCCCGTCGCTGCCGATGCCGCCAGCGGAGCAGCCGGCCGCGATGGCGGCGGCTTCCCCGCCGCTGGACCCGCCCGGCGTCCGTGACGGATCCCACGGGCTGATCGTGCGTCCGTGGAGCGGGTTGTCGCTCTCGTAGGCCATCAGCATCTCGGCAACGTTGGTCGTGCCGAGCACGATGGCACCCGCGGCGCGCAGGCGGGAGACGACGACCGCGTCCTGCGTGGCGACGATGCCTCGCCGTGCTGGGCTGCCTGTCTCGCAGCGCAGCCCCGCCACCTCGATGGCGCTCTTCACGGTGACGGGCACCCCGCCCAGCGGCCCGCGCGGCACGCCCCGGGCGGCCGCCGCGTCCTGTGCCCGCGCCTCGGCAAGTGCCGCGTCCGCGCGCACGTCAACCAAGGCGTTCAGCCGCGGATTGACCCGATCGATGCGATCGAGGTGCGCCTGCACCAGCTCCGCCGCCGAGAGCTGCCCGTCCGCGACGAGCCGCGCAAGCTCGACGGCCGGACTGAGGCAGAGGTCACTCATCGCGCGGCTCCGAGGGCCCGTCGCGCCAACGCGCCTCCGTGCCCTCCGCCCCCTCCGTGCTCTTCGTGTCCTCCGTGCCCTTCGTGTCCTTCGTGCCCTTCGTGTTCTCCGTGCCCTTCGTGTTCTCCGTGCCCTCCGTGGCTCACTCCGCTTCCATGAAGGGATACCGATAGTCGGTGGGCGGCACGAAGGTTTCCTTGATGGTGCGGACGGACACCCATCGGAGCAGGTTCATCTTCGAGCCAGCCTTGTCGTTGGTGCCGCTGGCGCGGCCGCCGCCGAAGGGCTGCTGGCCGACGACGGCGCCGGTGGGCTTGTCGTTGATGTAGAAGTTGCCGGCCGCGTTGCGCAGGACGCTCGAAGCCTCGCGCACGGCGGCACGGTCGCGCGCGAAGATCGATCCCGTGAGCGCATACGGCGAGGTGCGGTCCACGACCGACAGCGTCTCGCTGAACTTCGCATCGTCGTACGGGTGCACCGTGAGGACGGGGCCGAAGATCTCCTCGCAGAGGAGACGGTAGCCGGGGTCGGACGTTTCCACGAGGGTGGGCTGGACGAGCTTACCCTCGTCACCGTGGCAGCCGCCGCCCTCGACGACGCGGGCGTTTGCCTTCGCATCGTCGATGTAGCCGCTGATCTTCGTGAAGGACTTCGGTCGATGACGGCCCTCATGAAGTTGCGGAAGTCGCGCACGTCGCCCATGCGGATGTCCTGCATCATCCCGACCATCCGGTCGCGCACGTCGGCCCACATGGACTTCGGCACGTACAGCCGGCTGGCGGCCGAGCACTTCTGGCCCTGGAACTCGTAGGCGCCGCGCACGGCCGCCACCGCCACCTCCTGCGGATCGGCGGACGGGTGCATGACGATGAAGTCCTTGCCGCCGGTTTCGCCGACCAGCCGCGGGTAGCTGCGATAGGTACCGAGGTTCTGGCCCACGCGGTGCCACATGCTGTTGAAGACCGCCGTGCTGCCGGTGAAGTGGACGCCGCCGAGGTCCGGGTGGTCGAGCAGGACGTTGGAGATCTCGACGGGATCGCCGGGGACGAAGTTGATGACTCCCGGCGGCAGGCCGGCAGCCTCGAGCAGCTTGTACGTGTAGTAGTTGGCCAGGAGCGAGGTGGCGGCCGGCTTCCAGACGACGCCGCATCCCATGAGCGCGGGCGCGCCCGACAGGTTGCCGCCGATGGCGGTGAAGTTGAAGGGCGTGATGGCGTAGACGAAGCCCTCGAGCGGCCGGTAGTCCAGCTGGTTCCACATCACGTGGAACTGACGGGCTGCTCGGCGAGCAACTCCTGCGCGAAGGCACAGTTGAAGCGCCAGAAGTCCACGAGCTCGGAGGCCGCGTCGATCTCGGCCTGGTAGGCGGTCTGGACTGCCCCAGCATGGTGGCGGCGTTGAGCGTCTGCCGCCACGTGGTGGTCAG
Organism: Vicinamibacterales bacterium; assembly: GCA_041394685.1. GTDB lineage: Bacteria > Acidobacteriota > Vicinamibacteria > Vicinamibacterales > UBA2999 > VFZN01. The sequence continues at coordinate 77,776 of JAWKHU010000032.1, read as the reverse complement.
CAGCTCCGCGGCGCGCAGGAAGACGGCGGCGCGATCCTCGAAGGACCAGCTCGCCCACTCGCGGCGCGCCTCGATGGCGGTGGTCACCGCCTGCGTCACCAGGTCGGGCGTGGCCTTGTGCCACGTGGCGAGCACGTGGCCGTGTGCGTGCGGCATCACGACGGTGCCGGTCTGGCCGGTCCGCACTCGCGGCCGCCGATGATCACGGAATGTCGGACGCTCCTCCGCCATGGCGGCGAGCCGCGCCTTGAGCTCCGCGCGCTCGGGGGAGCCGGGACGATACGAGAGGTTGGGGTCGTTGACGGGCGCCGGTACACGCCGGCGGGCAGCAATGGCATCAATCATGGCGGTCACATTCTATCGTGCTGGGTGCAGGGTGCCGGGGTGCCGGGTGCGGGTGCGGGGTGCCTCGTGCGGAGTGGGGGTGCGGGGTGCGCGCTCCTGGGGGGGGGGGGGGGGTGCGGGGTACGGGTGTGGGTGCGGGGTGCGTGCTCCGAGTGCGGGGTGCGCGTGCTGTGTGCCGTGTGGGTGTACGGCGTGCCTGCGAACGTGAGTGCCGCGTGTCCGGGCACCCGCACTCGGCACCCGCCCCCCGCACTCGGCACCCGCCCTCCGCACAAGGCACTCCGCACCGCACCCGGCACCCCGGCACCAGGCACCCTGCACTTCCTAGGCCCTTGCCCCTCGATCTCCACCTTGATCTGCCGCCAGCGCCCCTGGCGGAAGCGCAGGAAGGTGAGCAACGCGCGCGTGAAGTGGCCGAGGACGATGGCGGTCCAGATGTCCGTGGCCTCGAGCGGGCGCATCGCCTGAATCGCGAAGCAGAGGCCGATGGGCACCGCGATCTGGGAGGCCAGGGTGATGTAGAGCGGGCTCCGCGTGTCGCCGGTGCCCTGCAGGCCGCCGGTGTAGGTGAGCGCCACCGTGATGAAGAATCCCGACACGGCGAGATACTGCAGCAACTCCTCCCCGAGACGCGCGACCTCGGCTTCGTTGGCGCCGAAGAGGCCGAGGAGGAAGTGGGGGGCCACGACGAACGCCAGGCCCACCGTAAACGCCACCCACAGGCCGATGCGCGAGGCCGTGCGCACGCCCTGCATGGCGCGGTCGGCATGTCCCGCTCCCAGGTTCTGGCCGGCCACGGTCGCGGCCGCGCCCATCAGGCCGACCGACGTCCACGTGATCAGCGAGAACAGCTCGGTGTAGCCGATGGCGAAGGCGGCCTGCGCCGCCGCGCTCTGCTCGAGGCTGCCGATGAAGCGCAGCAGCAGCACGCCCGCCACGTTCATCGCGATGCCCTGCACGCCTGTGGGCAGCCCGAAGCGGAAGAGCGACCGGATGATGGCCCAGTCGGGCTTGAAGTCCATGTCGTGCGAGAAGCGCACGACGAGCTTGCCCTTGAAGAGCATGTAGAGGGCGACCGCGCTCACCAGGCCCGACGCGGTGACCGTGCCCATGGCCGACCCGGTGGTCCCGAAGCGCGGCACCAGCACGAGGTTGAGCGCCAGGTTGAGCACCGTCATCGACACGCCGAGCCTGAGCGGCGTTCGCGCGTCGCCGGCGGCGCGCAGGGCGGTGCTCAACATGAAGAACAGCATCATGCCGATGCTGAAGCTGAAGTTGATCCGCAGGAACGGCAGGGCCTGGGCCTTCACCTCGGGCGCCGCGTTGACGAGGTCGAGCAGGTACGGCGCGGCGAAGTAGCCGAACGGTCCCATCACGGCGAACATCGCGACGGCCGTGAGGAAGGCCTGGAAGACGGTGCGGTTCACCTTCTCCGGCTGGTTGGCGCCGACGAAGCGCGCCACGAGCACGGCCTGGCCCGTGAAGAGCGACGCCATGAAGACGATGACGACCAGGAAGATCTGCCAGCTGATGCCGATGGCGGCATTGGCGGTGTAGCCGATCAGGTTGCCGACCAGGATGTGGTCCACCACGCCCTGCAGTCCCGCGACGACGTTCTGCAGCATCGTGGGCCAGGCGAGCTTCCACACCGCGGGCCCGATGGGCCCTTCGACAATCGACCGATCGTAGGGGTTGCGGGATTTTGGCGCTGGTTGTGCCGCGTCGGCCATAGTGGGGAGCGCGAACACGGACGGACTGGAAATTCTACCCCACCCCGGGGGTGGGCCGGGCGGCGTGACGAGGGCCGGACGCCGGATCGCGACGCGCGCATCGGTATACTCGGCTCGTGATGCGAACGATCCTGATCTGCGCCATGCTCGCGCTGGATGCCTCCACCGTCGCGCTCGCCCCGGATTTCTCGGGCACCTGGACGCTGATCTCGGCGGGCGAGGCCCCGGCCGGACTCGAGCCGCAGCAACTGGTCGTGACGCAGACCGCGACGGAGCTGACCGTTGTCCGCACCACGTCACGAGGCGAGTCGGAGATCACCTACCGGCTGGACGGCGCTGAGACGGTGGAGTCGAACATGCTCGGCGACACGAAGATCCGCGCCGCCTGGGACGGTGACGCGCTGACGGTCACGCGGACCCGGACGCTGAACGCCCCGAGCGGCCCCGTGGCCGACACCTCCACCGAACGCTGGGTGCTCGAAGATGGCGTGCTGGCCATCACCTCGTCCCGCACGCTGCCCGCGGGCCAGCCGCGTGCGCAGACCTCGCGCTACCGGCGGCCCTGAGCACGGCCGGGTCCCGTTGAGGACACCACGAAGGCACGAAGGGCTTCTTCGCTGCGCACGAAGGGGACGAAGGGGGAGAAGGGACAGTCCGGCGCGCCTCAGGACACCACGAAGGCACGGAAGGCTTCTTCGCTGCGCACGAAGGGAACGAAGGTCAGGAAGAGGGCTTCAAAGCGTTCGGGCGAGCCGCCAGACCAAGCACCCCGCACCCGCACCACGCACGAGGCACCCCGCACGCGCACTCGGCACCCTGGAACCAGGCACCCGGCACCGGGCTCCCGCACCTGGTCGTGCGACGCTCTCCGCACACGCAACCGACGACGGGCGCTGGCGTCCCGAAGAGGGGCGGCTTCCGCCGCCCCCTTTCAGCACACTACTTGTGCCCCACCGGCTTCAGGTAGCGGTCCAGCACCCATTCCGCGACCTGCCGGCCCTGACGGGCGCCCACGTCCAGCGAGTTCCAGAAGTGCATGCCGCCAAAGACGCGCGCGGATGCGCCTTCGAGCGTGAAGTGGTCGAAGCTGCGATACGCGCGTGTCACTCCCGGCACCGCCGGCGCGGTCGTCTCGAATGCGTAGTGCCTGCCGAAGTACCAGTTCATCACCCGACCGCCCGCGCCCTGGACGGCGCCGTGCGCGGCCGGGTATTCCGGGTGCGGGGGTGTCGTCAGGAACGGCGTCCAGCCGGGATCCGCGCTCGTCAGGGGGTTGCCGACCACGTCCGCGTTCTGGATGGCCGTGGACGGCCTCCAGAAGCGGTAGGTGTACTTCGCGTCGAACACCGCCGTGGTCCCATCGCAGAGCGCCATGTTCAGGAGGGCGAGGAAGCGCGCGCGCTCCAGCAGGCTGCGAGTGTCGTGGGCAAGCGCGGCGCGGGCGATGCGATTGAACTGGAAGTGCGCCATCTCGGTGTGCCAGCGCGCGATCTCCTCCTGGTCGGCCGTTCGAAAGGCGCTGGTCGATCCACCGAGTTGCCCGGTGAGGATGAGGTCGAACGCATAGACGAGCGACCCGAGTCTTGGCGGCGGCCCGGGCCTGAACTGTGAGGCCGAGGTCATCGCGAAGGGAATCCAGGAGCTGGCGCCGGTGTTGACGGGCTGCGGGGGGCCCGGCGTGGTGAGCCGGTACTCGCCAGGCCCGGTGCCGTCGACGAAGGCGGGGCCAGGGTCGAGGATGCGGTCCGAGAGCCGCGCGTCGTACAGCATCTGCGCGACGACATCGCCGAAGGCCACGCCCGCCGCTTCCGCTGGTCCGTCCGGCACCTCCGCAAGCGAGGATGCCAGCAACGCGTCGAGGGCGGCCTGCTGAGCGGGGACCAGGCGCACGAGCACGCCGTGGGCGGCCGACGCCGCCGCCGCCACGGCAGAAGCACCATACGGTGCCGGCGGCAGGTTCAGATAGGGCGCGTAGCCGTGTTCGATCGCGTTGACAGCGTCGAACATGGCGATGTGCACCATGGCAAAGGTGCGGTCCGAGTGTGGACCGCCGGAGGTAACCACCTGCTCGTTCCAGGCGGTCAGCACGTCCGCCGAGGCTCGCGTCTCGGTCCCGAGTCCCAGGGCGCACACGGTCAGCACGGTCATCAGGGGTCGCCAGATCATGATCGGTCCTCCGCTCGTGAGTGTGGGCGTCGTCGTCCGGCTGGGAGCATGCCGCCTCCGCGCGCGAAGATCGTGGCGAAGTCGTGGAGAAGTCGTGGAGTTCGTGAAAGGTTGCCGGGCCATAATGCCCCCGGCCCTCGGCCATGCCAGACCAGGCGGACTCGCCACCGGCGCGCATCGGCCCGTACGAGGTATTGGACCCGCTTGGCAGCGGCGGATCGGGGGTCGTGTATCGCGCCCGGGACGTCCGTCTTGGACGGACCGTCGCCATCAAGGTGCTGCAGACGGCGGCGGGCGACGATCCATCCCGCGCTGAACGGCTCTTGGCCGAGGCGCGCGCCGCGAGCCGTCTGAGCCATCCGAACGTCCTGGCCGTGCACGACGTCGGGACCGTCGACGGCAGTCCCTATCTCGTGTGCGAACTGATCGACGGCGTCACGCTGCGCCAGCGGATTCTGCGCGGACCGCTGCCGCTCGATCGCGCCCTCGATCTCGCCATCCAGATCGCGGGCGGACTCACCGCCGCGCATGAGGCCGGCCTCGTCCACCGGGACCTCAAACCCGACAACGTGATGGTGACGGCCGGCGGCCACGCCAAGATCGTCGACTTCGGTCTCGCCACGTCGCCCCCGGTTGTCGATGCCCACACCCGGGACGACACGACGCTGACGGTGCCCCACCTCGTCGTGGGCACCGCGGGAAGTACATGAGCCCGGAGCAGGCCCGGGGGCCCCGGTCGACTTCCGTGCCGATCAGTTCTCGTTCGGCGTCGTGCTGTACGAGATGCTCACCGGGCGCCGCGCCTTCGACCGAGGCAACCCGATCGAAACGCTGGCCGCGATCCTCAAGGACGAGCCCGAGCCGATCGGCGCGGCCAATCCGCGCATACCCCCGCCGCTGGCCTGGATCGTCGAGCGCTGCCTCGCGAAGGCGCCCGAGGGGCGCTACGCCGCCACTGCCGACCTGCTGCACGACCTGCGCGCGGTGGGCAGCCGGACGCCCATCCCCGGGCCCCGGAAGACGACCCTCGCGTCGGCCGCACGCACGGCGGTGGCCGCGCTCGCCCTCGCCGGTGCGGGATGGATGGCTTCGTCGTTCATGCGCGCCGCTCCGGTCGACGCACCGCAGTGGCAGCGCCTCACCTACGAACAGGGCTTCGTGGATTCCGCGCGCTTCGCCGGCGACGGGCAGACGGTGGTCTACTCCGCTTCCTGGGACAATCGTCCCTTCGCGGTGTTCACCACCACCACGACGAGCCCCGAGTCGCGCGCGCTCGACCTGCCACCGGCAGGGGTGCTCGCCGTGTCACGCACCGGAGAACTGGCCGTCTCGCTGGACTGCGTCTACGTTCAGGCGAGCGGCGTCTGTGCCGGCACGCTGGCGCGCGTGCCGCAGCTGGGAGGAGCGCCGCGAGAGCTCGCCGGGGGGATTCGGAGCGCCGACTGGTCCCCGGACGGCTCGCTCGCCGTGGCACGGCTCGTGTCGAACCTCCCCCGCCTGTCGGTCGAGTACCCGATGGGCACGCAGCTGTCCCCGGACGGACTCGGGCACGTGCGCGTCTCCCCCGACGGCACACGCGTGGCGTGGTCCGCGGTCCAGGAGTCCAACCTGCAGGCCGTGATGCTGCACGACGCCTCGGGCACCCGCGCGCTGTCGCGCGGCTGGACGTTCATCTCGGGCCTGGCGTGGTCACCGGGCGGCGACGCCGTATTCGTCTCCGGCGTCGGCCCCGACGTCCGCGACGACGCCGTCATTCGTGTGGGGATGGATGGCTCGCAGCGCGCAGTGGTGCGCGGCATGCGCCGCATGCTCGTCCTTGACGCGGGTGCCGGGGATCGCCTGCTCGTCGCCTGGACCAACAGCAGCACACGAATGGAGTGGTGGGGCCCGGGCGACCCGGATCGCCCCCGGGACCTCACCTGGCTCGGCGACTCGTTCCTGGATGCGGCGTCTGTCGACGGACAGCGCATCCTCTTCACCGTACGGGCTGCCGGCACCATGGAATGGGCCTCGCAGCCAGACCTCTACCCCGTCTACGTGCGGACGGCGGACCAGCAGCCCGCCGTGCGCATCGCATCGGGCTACGGCGTCGCCCTGTCGCCGGACGGGCGATGGGCGCTCACACGCACGAGGCCGGAGGAGGGGCTGGCCGACCTGGTGCTCGTGCCACTCGGCCCCGGAGAGCCGCGTACCCTCGACCGCGGGGGGCTCGACACCGGTTCCGGCAACTCGATAGCCACTTTCGCGGACAGCGACCGCATCGTGCTCCGCGCGCGCGTCCCCGGGCAGCCCTGGCGGACGTACGTGCAGCGTATCGGCGGCGGACCTCCCGTCGTGGTACCACACGAGCCCGGGTTCGTCGATTCGCCCCTGGCACCCGACGGGGATCGATTCGTCGCGCATCGACCAGACGGCTCACACTGGCTGGCCAGCCTCTCCCGCGCGGACGTGGCGCGACCGCTCCCGATTCCATCCGAGCAGTTGCCCCTCGCATGGAGCACCGATGGACGTGCGCTCGTGCTCTGGCGGGAGGAGGGGAGCGGCGGAATCGTCAGCCGGCTCGACCTCACGACGGACATCGAGACGACCATGCGGAGGATCGAGCCGGCCAGCCGCGCCGGGTTCGTCGGCTTCCGCGGCATGACCGCGAGCCGTGGAGGCGCCGTCGTGATGGGCAGCGAGACACGCATGCTCGGCGCGCTCTATCTGATCACCGGGGCACGCTGAGTCACGCTCGAGCCGCTAGCCGTCTGGCGACGTCAGGGTCACGGTGGTCGCCGCCGGTATCCGTCGTCTGAGCAGCACCACGACGGCACCGAACCGCAGCTCGGCGCCGTCCTCGACGTGGGCGGGAGCCTCGACACGCGTCGGGCCCACCCACGTTCCGTTCTTGCTGCCCAGGTCCTCGCAACTGACGCGGGTGCCGTGAACGACGAGACGCGCGTGACGACGCGAAACGCTGGGGGCCTCGATGACGACGTCGGCGCCCGTGCGGCCGACCACGTTTGCGCCTTCCCGCAGGTGGATGGTTCTCCCCTCGTGCACGAGCTGCCAGCCGCTCGCGGCGTCAGGTCCGGCCGGCTGCAGCGAAGCCCCCACATCGGCGACGAAGGCGTACCCGAAGCCATAGACCGTCCGAATGAACCGCGGCTCCTCCGCCACGTCGTCCAGCGCCCGGCGCAGGTCTCGGATGGTGGTCGTGAGAGTGGCGTCGCCCACGAACACGCCGGGCCAGGCGGTAGCGAAGATCTCGTGCTTCGACACGGCCCGGGGCCGCTGGGCAACGAGCAGGGCCAGGACATCGAAGGCCTTCGGTGGCACGTGGACGTCGAGACCGTCGCGGAGGAGCCGGCGCTGCACGAGGTCGAGCGTGAAGGGGTCGAAGGAGATGCGCATGCGCGGCGTCCGGGTGTGCGGCGGCCCGGCCCGCGCCGGTGCCGCCGCCGGTGGTCACGTCGTCAGAACCCGAAGCGCAGCCCCACCTGCGCCTGGCGCGGCTGGCCGCCGCCGGACAGTTGCGTGAGCAGCAGGAAGTTGGTCAGCCGCTGGTCACCGGTCGGGTTCAGGAAGTTGGACCGGTTGGTGACGTTCATCAGGTCCAGCGTGAGGTCGAGGGTCTGGTTGGCCCCCTGGCGCCAGCGCCAGCCCAGGCGGAGATCGAGCTGGACGAACCCAGGGCCGTACGCGCCATTCCTCCCCCCGTCGTTCCGGACGCGGATGGCGTTGGCGCCGCTGCCCTCGTAGTCTCCTGCGGGCAGCGGGTCGAACAGGACGCCGTTGCGGTCGGGATCCGTTGAGGTGTTCATGATCGTGAAGGGCAGCCCGCTCAGCAGGCGGAGCGTGCCGGCCACCGTCATGCCACCCGTGCGCGGGACCTCGCCGCGTCCGCTGATCACGAGGTTGTGGCGGCGGTCCCGGTCCGTCGGCCCCTGGTTGGCGTCGAGGTTCAGCTCCTCGAGCAACTGGAAGGGCATTGTCGCCGTGTAGTCGCCAGTGGTGTTCCCGCGGGAGTGCGACAAGCATGTGCGACACCCGCGTGCTCCATCCGCTGGATTCCCGCTTCTCGAACTGGACGTTGAGCCCGTCATAATCATGCTCGCCCACGTTCGAACGCGTGTAGACGTTGGTCACGAACGCCGGGTCCACGCGCTGAATCGGGCTGCCGGCGGCGGTCGTCGTCCGGATGCCCGGGTTGAGGTTCTCCGTCATGAAGAGCCCGCGCGCGAAGGTGTGGACGTAGTCGGCGGAGACCGAGGCACGGGAGCCGAGCTGTCGCTGGTAGCCGACGCTCACCTGTTGAATGCGCGGCAGGTAGCGATCGGGACTGTCCAGCCAGACGTCCCCGGTGTTGCGCACCGACTGCCCCGGCGGATACAGCTGATCGAGCAGGGCGCGGTTCACCACGGGCCCGTTCAGCAGCATGGGATCGGTCGGCAGCCGTCCGGCACGCGGGCCCGGGTCGATGCGATCCGCCGGAAACTGCGCGGAGAACGAGTTGGAGAAGATGCCGTTACGCACGAAGTCCTGCACCATGCCGAAGTTCACCTTGTCGTAGAAGAGCCCCCACCCGGTGCGGACCAGGGAGCGGCCTTCGTCCATGGTGTAGGTGAGCCCCACGCGCGGGGACACGTTGTTGGTGTCGAGCGGATAGGCGTCGCCGCCGCCGAAGCGGGGGTTGCCGGACTCGTCGAGGGGGGTGTACTCCAGGTCGTAGCGCAATCCGAGGTTGAGCGTGATGTTGCCGTTCAGCCGCCACTTGTCCTGCGCGAAGACCGCCCACGCCCGCTGCTTCATGAAGAGCCGCACGTCGCCGGGGACCTGGACGGTCAGCCGCTCCGGGTAGGTGCGCGGATCGGCGGCGTCGAACGGCCCGTTGGACGGGATCACGAACTGCCCGTTGATCTGCGCGGCGTTCTGGTACCGCCATTCCGTGACGTAGAACTTGGTCCCGAACTTCAGATCGTGGTCACCCTTCTTGTCCGGAATGAACCAGCTCAGCGTCTCGGACAGCTCCGGTGAGTTGGTCACCCAGTGGGTGTTGGTGTTGCGCGTGCCGTCCTGGAAGGTGAGATAGCTGATGTTCGGGCTCGTCCCCAGCATGGCGGCGAGGTTGTACTCGCTGCATGCGGAGAACCCCGAGGTGCAGGCCTCGAAGCTGTTGGGCGCGAAGCGATCGTCCTCGCGCGTCCATCCGATGCGGACGGCGTTGACAATGTTCTGGCCGAGTACCGAGTTGAGGGCGAACGACCCGTGGTCGTCGCGGTCCCACTCGCGATTGCTGGCCGAGGGCGTCACGGCCAGGTTGTTGGTCTGGTTCGCCTGCGGCGACCACTCCGTCAGCCAGCGCGCCGACCAGCTGTGGTTCCCGTTGATCTGCTGGTCGATGCGGTAGAGGCTGTTCCACACGCGCGTCTCGGTGAAGGTCGAGTAGCTCAGCTCCGGCCGTGCCGGGATGGTGATCGTGCGCCCCTCGTTGAGGGACACGCGCTCGACGTTGACGAAGAAGTGCATGCGGTCGCGGATGACGGGCCCGCCGACCGCCGCTCCCCACTCCTTCTTCGTCGTGTCCGGCTCCGGCAGGTCGTTCTGCACCTGGAAGTAGTCGCGTGCGCGGAACGACTTGTTCGTGAAGAAGCCGAAGACGGCGCCGCGGACCTGGTTGGTCCCGGACTTGGTCACGGCATTGACGATGGCCCCGGACGTGCGGCCGAACTCGGCGTCGTACTGGCCGATCAGCACCTGCGACTCCTGCACGCCCTCGATGGGCACGCGCACCTGCCCGCCGTTGTTCTGGCCGAGGTAGTCGTCGTTGTCCCACGCGCCGTCCACGAGGAACGAGTTGTTGCGGGTGTCCACGCCATTGGCCGAGATGGTGGTTGACCCCCACGACGCGAGGTTGGGCGCCGGCACGATGCCGGGCAGCAGGCTCGCGTACTCCAGCCAGTTGCGCGTGATGCTGGGCAGCTGGGTCAGCTCACCGGTGTTGATGTTGCCGCCGATCTGCTTCGACGTGACGTCGATGATGGGTGCCTCGCTGGTGACGGTGATCGTCTCCTCGAGCGCGCCCAGCTCGAGCGCAATCGGCACCGTGGCCGTGCTCCCGACGATGACGGGCAGGTCGCGGCGGACGAACCGCTTGAACCCGCTCAGCTCCGCGGCGACCTGGTAGGGCCCCGGCGTCAGGCCGGGGACGTACCAACTGCCGTCGGCGTTACTGATGACCTCCCGGTACGTGCCGGTGTCCTGGTTGGTGATGGTGATGGTGACGCCCGGCAGGGCGCCCCCCGAGGAGTCGGCCACCGTGCCCCGCATGTCCGACAGCCCCTGCGCCAGGGCGGTCGTGGCGAGAGCCATAACGACGCTCATGAGACCGGCAGCGACGACCGAGCGAGCGAGTTGCGAGTTCATATCCACGCCTCCTGTGGGTAACGACATCAAGGACGCCGTAGACGAAGCGGTATGAACGGGGCTGGGAGGATAGCAGAGATCGGGCGGGCGGCCGTGATGACCGCACGGGTAATTGCACAGAAGTAATGCCGGCTCGGCATTACGGGGAAGAGTCGGCCGCGCGTCTTACTGGACGTCCAGGCGGATCTCCAGTGGCCCGTCGCCCGCCACGAACTCCACGCGCCCGAGGACGGTGAAGCCGCGCTGCACGACCGCGCGATACCGGACGCCGCGATGGAGACGCATCGTGAAGGCGCCATCCGGCCGCGTCGTCGCGCCGCGCGTTCGCGCTGCGGGTAAACCGTCGAGCGCGAACAACACCAGTTCGAGGCCGCCGAGAGGAGCGCCTGGCGCTCCGACGACCCTGCCGTCCACGACAAACGCCGGCGCCGGGATGGCGACCAGCGCGGCCACTTCAACCGTCGCGTCAGGGGGAACGACAAGTTCCTCGTCGCCACCGGCCGCACGCGCCCGGACCGGAATCGCGGGGTTCGTGCCGGTCGGAAACGGCACGTGCAGGCCGCCGACGTAGCGTCCCGGGGAGACCGCGTCGATCGTGTAGCGGCCGTCCGGCCCGCTGATCGCGGCCAGCGTGAGACCGCCCGCCCATTGATCGTAGGGCGACGGGAAGATCTCGACGCGATGCCCCGGGGCCGGCGCGCCGGACGAATCGACGACGAGCCCGGTCACCTTCGCCGTGGATCGCGCGAGGAAGTCGACGTCCGCGCAGGCCGCGCTGTCTGCCAGGGTCACCGCCGGTGGAGCCGGCGGCTCTGGGAATCCGGCGAGTGACACGTCGGCGGTCACGGTGTACGCGCCGTCCGGCAGGTCGACGAAGCGGAACTCGCCGGCGGCGTTCGTGAGCTGGGTCGCGCGCACGGGCCCGCGGATCGTGACTCGGACGCCACTCACTGGCGACCCGCCGGTGTCGGACGCAAAGGGATCCTGTGCGAGACCGCGCGCGATGCGCCCGAAGATGCGCGGGCGGCCAGCCGGCCCCGGGTCGGTGGCGAAGTCGATCAGACCGCGCGCGGCGGCCAGGGGCTTCGTGTGACCGCAGTTCGATGCGTCGAATCGACCCGGCACCACCTCCCGCGCATCCACGAGGTAGCGCTCGCCGACGCGGAACTGGTACGAGCACGACGTGCCGCCGCCCCCCATCAGAACCGACGGCGGTTCACCGCCGCGAATCGACACCGCATCGGTGAGCCGCACGACGACGAACCCGCGTGCATCGCCTGGCTCGATCGACGACACCGTCGCGACGAAGAGGTGCCCGACCTCGACGACCGAGCCACAGGTTTCACGGAAACAGATGCATGCGTCTGCACGCGCGCGCTCCGCCAGCACGCACGCCACCACGGCAGCAATCGCCAGCAGCCGCCTCACGCAGCCTCGCCCGGACAGCGCATCCGCCCATCGCTGCAGTGTAGACGAGGGCACCGCCCGCCTCGTCTTGGCGACGGGCGGTCCCCGCGTTCGGACCTGATGGATCGGGCGAACGTGTCGATCAGCCTGCCCACCAGCTCGTCGGCCGTGCGCACGACCGCCAGGTTCGCGCGAACCTCCTGGCGTGCCCGCAGCAGGTCTACGGTGTTCCCGACCGCGCCCGCGCCGTCGGTGTCCCTGGCAATCCGTCCGCGGCGCCTTCCAGGCGCGAAACCCAGCTGCGCGCCCGTGATGCCGCTCTCGAGTGCTCCAACCATGCGGCCCTCCTGGGGTGGTAATCGGCCCGGGTCGGAAGAACTTGAACGGGCCGACGCACATTCGAGCGCCCGCCCCCCAATCTCCGTGCACCCGTCCGTTGACAGCCATTCTGCGCAGCCTCATAAAGAGGCGACCAGCAGGTGCGGCTGGCGTCATGGCGCGTCGAACAGGAGGATTCCATGCTCCGCGTTCTCGTGTTGTCGCTCGTCTGCCTCTCCGGGTTCGTCGTCGGTCCTCTTTGCCCAGACGGGCCCGGGCAGCTTCCGCGGGGTACGTGCGGGATCAACAGGGCGGGGCGCTGCCGGGCGTCACCGTCACCGCAACCTCTCCCGACCTCATCAGCCCCTCCACCGCCACCACGAACGAGGAGGGCTACTATCGACTGATCAACCTGCCTCCGGGCCGCTACCAGGTCACCGCGGAACTCGCCGGCTTCACGCCGGCCGTCCACCAGGACATCCTCCTCCGCGCCGGGGCCACCTTCGCTGTCGATGTCGTCCTGTCGCTCGGCACGCTGCAGGAGACGGTCACGGTATCGGGCGACTCGCCGATGGTGGAAGTGCTCCGTACCGGCAACGTCATGAACATCGACGGCGACTTCCAGAAGGCGATGCCCCTGCAGGCACGCCGCAACTGGAGCGACTTCCTCGAGCTGACGCCGGGCATCATCTCGCGCGGGTTCGACGATGGCAGCGGCCGCCAGGTGTGCTCGGCCACTCCACGGAACACTTCGCGCACGTGCTGCAGCTCGAAGGGCATGATTGCGTCCAGCTCACGACGCCCAGGTCACCTACGTCTCCATGGGCGCCGACATGATCCAGGACATCCAGAACAAGACCGGCGGCGTGGACGCCTCTGCACCGATGGGCGTGGGCATGGTGATCAATGTCATCACCAAGAGCGGTGGCAACCAGTTCAGCGGGTCCGCCGCCTACGCCTACCAGCCGTTTTCGTGGAACGGTGACAACGTCGCCAACTGCACGACGTTCGTCACGTGCGACAAGGCCGGCACCGGCACGCCGACCACCGCCTACGTCCGTCAGTTCGACGGGGCGTTCGGCGGCCCGATCGCGCGCGAGCGCCTGTGGTTCTTCACGTCGCTGCGGCGCGCTGTCAGAGGCGGGCATCAGCCGCACCGCCGTCGAGGTGGACCGCATCCAGACCTTCTTTCCCGGTACTCGCTCTTCAACAACAGCAGCGAAAGCTGGCAGCCCTACGTGAAGATCACGGGCAAACTGGGGGTCAACCACGACCTCAACGGCTACTACCAGCGCGACCGCCTGCTCCTGACCGGCGATCGCGAGTACAACTACGAGCCCATCCAGGCCCAGTCCACGGGGGCTCGCTCTGCAACGGCAAGATCACGTCGGTGTGGTCCAACCGCCTCACCACCACGATCACTGCGTCCTACAACAACAAGGGCGGTTCAGACGTCGGCACCTTCGAGGCGCTCGGCAACAGCGGTCCGCAGATCATCATCCACCAGACGGCCAACGTCACCGGCGGCGTGCCGGTCGGCAGCAACCGCATCTGGAAGGCGGCAACCTCCAGTCCACAACTACCAGCCGGCATCGCAGATGATGCTGCGCGGCGATCTCACCTACTACCGCGACCAGTGGTTCGGCGACCACGAGTTCCAGACGGGCATCTTCGCCGCGCCGCGCAGCTTACGATCAGATCACCGACTACGTAGACGGCGGGTTCGTGCTCGAGGAGCTGCGGATGCGCGACGCGAACAACCCTCCGCGGGCCTCGTTCCGTTCCACCGCCGGGAGCAGTCGCCCACCTCCTCACCACGCGCCAGGCGTTGGACCGCAACATCGGCCTCTACGTGCGGACAACTGGCGGCCCACGCCGCGCCTGACGGTGAATGCCGGCATCCGCTTCGACCACGTGAAGCGCAACGATGAGCTCTTCGCATCGTTCGCGAGAACGCCTGGCAGGTCGGCCCACGGCTCGGCGTGTCCTACATGCTCACCGAGGACGCGCGCAACATCCTGCGCGCCAGCTACGTCCGCGTCCACGAACAGATGATGGGCCGCGACGGGGTCACGACGTTCGGCAGCGCGGGCGCGGCCGAACAGGTCGACACCTATGACGTGGACGGCGACGGCGTGTTCGAGACGGTCCGCCTCACTCCCGCGCGCTCGGCCAGCCTGGCGCCGTACGAGTTCGACGACGGCATCCACCAGCCGCGCGTTGACGAGTTCATCCTCGGTTTCCGGCGGCAGTTTCCGGGCCAGTGGAGCACGGACATCTCGTGGATGAAGCGCAGCTACCAGGACACCTACGCGCTGCTCGAGATCAACGGCATCTGGCCAGACGGCCCGAACCAGCCGTTTGGCGGCTTCGGCCTGGTGGATCCGAACCGCGGCCTCGTCTACCAGCAGACGAACAACACCTGGAGCACGCTCGAGTGGCAGGCCATCGAGGCCACCGTGGCCAAGAACATGTCGAACAACTTCCAGGCCCTCATCAGCCTCAACCGGCAGTGGCAGGAGTTCGGCGGCACGTGGAACCCGCACGACCCGGCACGCTACATCCAGCCCGACGCCTTCCCCAGCGACAGGCTGCTCTACATGCCGCGCGGAAACAACGAGGAGAACAGCCTGCCGCTCAACACCGGCACCACGGTCCACACCTACGGACCGACCTGGCAGAAGTACTCGATGCGATTCGGAGGCACCTACCGCGCCCCCTACGGCATCAACGTCTCGGGCAGCTACACCATCCTCGCCGGCCCGTGGTCCGGGCCCATCGTCGATCTGCTCCCGGCCTCGGACCCGTCACTCGCCGCTTTCGGGCCGACGACCTTCGCGCTGGCCAACGGAACCAGCGCCAACAACCCGCTGCGGACGCGGATGCGCTTCGTGTATCCCACCCGCGGCGAGGGCCAGGTGCAGGCGCCGGCCATCAAGACCCTGGGCCTGCAGTTCAACAAGGTGGTGCGCTTCGGCGGCCATCACCAGATCGAGCTCGGTGGCGCGATCTTCAACCTCCTGAACAAGGGGGACTACACGCAGTTCAACTACAGCGGTGCCAACGAGCAGTTCAACCCCAACTTCCTGCTGATGCGCAACCAGCAGGCGGCGCGTGCGTTCCAGGCGACGATGGTCTACCGGTTCTGAAGCGCGAGGTGATGCGCCGGACGGCATGGCTGTCCGGCCCCGCCGTTCAGGACAACGCGTCCAGCAGTTCGATGTCGGCCATGTCGTTGTAGACGGACGGCGCGATCCCGGATCCAGTAGGGCGCGAGCCGCATCGTCCACCTTCGCCCGCGCAAGCTTCCGGGCAATGCCGTCCATGTCGTCGTGGGCGAAGGTGACCACCGGCGAGGTGCTCTCCGGCGGCGTCTGGGCCCTGAAGCCGAGGCGGGCATCCGGCCTGCAGCCGCTGCACCAGCGGCACGCGGTGGGCCTCGATGTTCGCGACGCCGAGCCGATGGATGTACGGCAGCGACACCGACAGCGCCGCGGCCACGCTGCTCGCCACGGTGCCCAGCCTGAGGTACGTCCCCGCCGTCCGGCCCGGCGTGTACGCGATTGCCTCCGGAGACTTCGGGTCGGTGGGCGACCAGTGGAACTCGACATCCGGCGCCGACTCGTAGCTCCAGTGCGGGCGGCGCACGACCGTGTCGAGCAATCCTCGCCTCACGAACATGAAGCCGAGGCCGAAGTCCCCCATCAGCCACTTGTAGGTGGACGCCGCCGCGAAGTCGATGCCGGTGGCGCGCACGTCGAGCGGAACGGCGCCCACCCCCTGGATGATGTCGGCGTAGACGTACGCGCCGTGTGCATGCGCCAGGTCGCTCACCGCCTTCAGGTCGTGCTGGAAGCCGTTGTACATCGCGACGTGCGACACCTCGACCAGCTTCGTGCGGTCGTCCACGGCCCGCTCCAGGTCCGACATGTGGATGCGCCCGTCGCGCGGCATGACCACGCGCACGTCGAGCCCCTGCTTCCGCCGCTCCATCAGGTGCACCAGCGCGCCCTCGAAGTGGAGGCCATCGGTCACGACGTTGTCGCGTCCCGGCCGAAGCTCCAGCGCCTCGACCACCCAGTTCTCGCCCGTGCTCGTGTTCGGGATGAGGCCGACCTCTTCCGGGTCGGCGTTGATGAGCGCGGCGAAGTCCTTCCACACCTCCGCGGTGTGCTCGAACGGCCCGCCGACGGTCGCACGGCGCCTGACCGCGGCGTGGGCATCGCCTCGGCTGCCGCCCGCGGCATGGGGATGCGTGAACGCGCCGTTGATGTGGTGGTGACACCGTCGGCGTAGTCGAAGTCGTCCTTGCGCGGGAAACTCGTCGCGGCCTGCGCCGTCCGCGCCCAACCGCGCGAAACCGGTGGCCGCCATCCCGATGCCCGCCAACCCGCTCAGTGCCTGCCGGCGATCGATGGTCATGCGGCGTAGTGTGACGCCGAGCAGCGGCGATCGCAACGGCCTCAGCCGGCCGCCACTTCCTCGACGACGGATGTGCCCGTCCCGTCGGCCCCGTCGGTCCAGCGCCAGCGTTCGTGAAGGCGGAGGCGTCCATCCGGCAGGCGTTCCGGCCGGCTCTCACATCGTCCTGCCCGGAACTGGCCATCAGGGGCCAGGTGCTGATACCGCATGTCGAGCGAGCCGTCGTCGGCCACCCTGGCCAGCAGCGTCCCGAGCAGCACCCCGCCGCCGGAGTAGGTGGCCCACACGACCGCTCCCGCCTGACGGTACTCGAACACCGTATCGCCGGAGACGTCGCCGCCGGCCGAGTTCCGCACCGATCGAAACCGTCGTCCGTCGTAGTCGATCACGTGGGGACACTAGCACGGACGCCGCGTGCCGGCCGACGCGCGACGTCATCGTGGCGGCCGGACCGGCGGGTGACCGTCTGCCGCCAGCGCGCGCTCGATTGCGTCCAGTCGGGCCTCGAGCTCGGCGTTGCGCGCGGTGAGCGCGTCGGACCGCGCCTTCATCTCCTTGATGGCCTGGATGGCCAGCAGCGGCAGGGCGCTGTAGTTGACGGCCTTGTATCCGTCCGCGTCGGTCACCACCAGCTCGGGCAGGACGGCTTCCACCTCCTGCGCGATCAGCCCGTACGACCTCCGGTCGCCGAAGCCCTGCGCCGGGAACTCCGCCGCGCGCCAGTAGTAATGCACGGGGCGAAGCGCGGCCACGCGCTCGAGGGCGGGCGCGAAGGCGACGATGTTCCGCTTGAAGCGACGGTCGGACGCACAGGTGCCGGCGATGATCGTGCCGTCCCGGTCGCGCACGCAACCGATGGTACCCGTGCCGACTCGGATGTTGCCGACGACGTCCAGTTGATCCAGCGGCGTCGTGGTGCCGATGCCCACCTCACCCTGATCCTCGATGACGACGCGGGTGTTCTGGTTCGTCGTGCCGATCGTCGTTGTCTGGAACTCCACGCGGCTCCCGTGCGCGGTGGCGGTCCAGGGCTCGACGGCGCGAAGCACCACGGCCGCTCCCTCCTGGAAGTCGGTGCCCGTGTGGCCCTGCCCGCGCAGGATGAGCAGCGCGCCGTTCAGCGGAACGGCGGACGGCGCCGCGCGCGTGCCGCCGGAGCTGCGTCCCGCGATGTCCGGCGAGCCGTCTGCCACGGTGATGCGCAGGTCGGTTCCGGTGTCCTCACTCGCGATGTCGAGACGTGCGCCGGGTGTGGTCGTGCCGATGCCGACGCCCACGTCAACGGTGGCGCCGTTGATGCCAGCGATGCCACCCAGGGACGAGCGCGTCGCTGGCGTCCACCCTGGCGTTGACTCCAATGGCCGTCGCGTTCTCGAGGGCGTCGCTCCCGACCTCGGCGTTGTGGCCGACGAGCGTGTCACCGAGCCGACGAGGAGCACGTCACCGGTCAGGGCACCCAGCGCCACGTTGCGGGAGCCGGTCGTCACGTTGCGGAGCGCACCCCGACCGATCGCCGTGTTCGCCGCGCCAGTCGTGGCGTCCTGCAGCGCGAAGGTGCCCGCCGCGGTGCTGTCGCTCGATGTCGCCACCTGCAGGGCCGACCGTCCGACGGCCACATTGGCCTGGCCCGCACCGGTGGCACCGAGCGTGAAGACACCGACCGCCGTGTTGGACGCCCCTGTCGTGACACCGGCGCCGGCAAACGAACCGACGGCGGTGTTGATACCGCCGGTGGTGGCGTCGCGCAAGGCACTGGAAGCCGAGGGCCGTGTTGTTGGCGACGATAGTCGTGCTGCGCGCCGCCTCGAACCCGACCGCCGTGTTCTGGGCCCCCGTGCTCTGCAGCAGTGCCGACACGCCGACGGCCGTGCTGCCCGTGTTGGTATTCACACTCAACGCACCGGGTCCCACCGCCACCGACGACACCCCGCTCGCCAGGTGTCCGTGATCCGCGCGCGCCGCCGCTGGCAGCACGCCGTCAATGCCGAACGCCACCGCCAGTGAGACGTCGCCGCTGGTGCCGCCTCCTGTGAGGCCGGTTCCGGCGGCCACGGCCGTGATGTCGCCGCCCGCGCTGCCGGTGATGGGCCGCACACGGCGGTGCCGTCCTGGCCGATGCTGCGCAGCGCCTGGCCTGCCGTGCACGCGGTGGTGACGCGGCTCTGGACCACCGCCGGGTTCACGGCCAGCGATACGTCGCCACTGGCGCCGCCGCCCGTCAGCCCCGTGCCCGCGGCGACGCGCGGTGATGTCGCCCGAACCGGGCGTGGCGACCGAGCGCGGCAGCCCGCCCGTTGCGGCGCCAAACGCAAACGGGCCCGTGTTGCCCCCGGCATCACGCCACGTGCCGCTGAGGCCCGACAGCGAGATCCGCGCCTCGACCGTCCCGCTCTGCCCGTCGGGCAGGACGATGTTCAACCCGAACCCGATCGTCCCGTCGGGATTGGGCGTAGCCATGCCGACCAGCGGCGCCCGCTGCGCGGCGCCGCACTGGTCGTCGAATCCGTCGAGCGTGTACACGGCGCCGTCCTGACGCACGTTCACGGTGACGCGATTGCAGAACGGCTGGAGCTGCCAGGTGAAGCTGCCCAGCGGCTGCGCAGCGGCGGCCAGGGGCAGGCCCGTCAGCGCCGACGCGAGAAGGATTGGGAGAGCCAGTGGAGTCCTCATACTCCACGTGGCGCAAAACCGTGGCGAACCGGCTCAACGCGCGGGCACGCCGGTCGTCTCAGACGCGGAGGACGACGCCGGGGTCCTGGCGGACCGCCCGGCGCGTGGGGACCCAGATAGCGGCCAGGGTGACCAGGGCCACGAGGGTGAGCACGCCTGCCAGCAACCCCGGACTGGTGGCACGCGTTCCGAAGGCCACGGCAGACAACGCCCGATCCGCAGCCACCGCCCCGAGGATGCCGAGAGCGCCGCCCGCGGCCAGCAGCCGCAGGCCCTGCCGGATGGCCTCCGCCGTCAGCCGTGCCGGGGTCGCGCCGAGCACCAGCCGGATGCCAATCTCCCTCCGGCGGCTGGTAACGATGTGAAGGACCAGCGCGAAGACGCCAAAGCCGGTGAGCGCCAGGCCGATGGCGCCGAGCGGGAGCAGGAGCCAGGTGAGCAGGCGCTCGGTGGACAGGTAGTCGCGCAACCGGTCGTCGAGCGACATCACGTCGAAGAGCGCCAGGCGCGGATCCGCGTCGCGCACGGCGTCTCGCAGGAGCGGCGGTCCGACGGTGGCGCCGGCCTCGTCCGACCGTGCGACCAGGAGCAGCTGCCTGCCGATCCAGTCCAAGACACCGGGCGGGCCCTGCGCCATGGACAGGTAGACCTCGGGCTGCACGTCGTCGCGCGGACCACGGTCGCGGGCATCGGCGACGACACCCACCACCTGCCAGGGCGTGCGCGGTTCGGGATTGAAATCGAGGGCATCGAAGAGCACCGCGTCGCCCACGATCGAGCGCCCCGCTCCCAGCCGGCGGGCGAGCGCCTCGTTGATCAGCACGACACGCGGCGAGCCGTCGCGGTCGGCGGCGGTGAACGCCCGGCCTTCGACCACCGGCGTCCCGATCACGTCGAAGTACGACGGCGTCACGAAGCGGAGCGCAGTCTGGCGATCGACGCCTGGTGCGAAGGTGTCGGAGGCGAGGGCGACATCGGATCCGGGCGAGCCGCCGGACAGCGGCACACGGGTCGCGACGGCCGCGCCTGACACGCCCGGCCTCGCCTCGACGGCGGACAGCACGCGATCGATGGTGAGGCGCACGGCCTCTGGCGTGGGATAGTCGGCGGCCGGCAGCCGGACAGCCGCCGTCATCACGCCATCGGCGCGATACCCGGCGGGGACCGACGCCAGCGCTCGCCCGGTCTGCGCGACGACGACACCGGCCGACGCGACCGTCACGGCGAGCGCCACCTGCACGACGACACACGCGGCACGCCAGCGGGCGTGTCCATCCGAGACGCCGCGCGCGGCGCACTGAGGACCTCGCCGACGAGCACCGCGCCCGTGTGCCGCCAGGCACCGAGCGCCGCCAGTGCCAGTGCGGTCGCTCCGGACAGCGCGGCGAGGACGGCGATCGCGCGCGCGTCCACGCGCGCATCGGCCAGTCGAGGCAGGTCGGCGGGCAGCACGGCCACGAGGCCGTCGGTGATCCAATGCGCGAGCAGCAGCGCGACGGCCGGCCGCGAGCCACGACGCCCGCCTCCACGGCCAGCTGGCGCATCAACACGCGCCGGTCGGCGAGGGCGGCGCGCACGGCGAACTCGTGCCGCCGGCGGAGGCCGTGCGCGAGGACGAACGTGGCGGCGTTCGATCCCCATGGCCAGGACGAGCGCCATCGCGCCGAGCATCGGGTACAGCACACGAACCGCGCGGGCCGTGAACGCGTCTCCGAGCCGAAGGGCGCGGGCCTCGAGTGCGACGCCGGTGTTGCCAGCCGCGCCAATGGACGCGGCAATGGCCGGAAGCTCACGGGATGCGCCGGGCGCCGTCGCCTCGTCGGCCAGGCGCGCCGCCACGGAGAGATAGCGCGGGCCATTGGGCGACGCACCGGGCTCGATGGCCAGCGGCGTCCACCAGTCTCCGGCAAACGGCAGGAGGTCGAGCGCCGGCGGCATGACGCCGATGACCGTGCGGGGCCGTCCGTCCAGCTCGATCAGTTGTCCGACGAGAGCCGGGTCCTGCTGATAGCGTGCGCCAGAGTCGATGGCTCAGCACGACGACCGGCGCGGCGCCGGCGCCCTCATCGGCGGCATCGAGAAGGCTCGCCCCGCCGCGGGAGGAGACCGGGGTGGCGAACGCACCTGCCGTGGCCGACACGCCGGCCAGCCGCTCGGCGCCCGCGCGATCCCGCAGCGTGGCCTGCTGCGGGCGGATCGCGGCCAGCGCCCGGACTACGGTGCGGGCCCGGGCGGTCCACGCGGCTTATCACGCCTGGGGAGCTGGCGCCGGGGACACCACGGTCCAGGCTCTGGACCCACACCACGCGGTCGGCGGACGGCAGCGCCCATGGCCGCCAGAGCGCCGCGTCGCTCACGCGCTGAACACACCGGTGACGGCACCCAGGCCGATCGAGAGCGACAGCACTACCGCCAGCGGCACGCCCGGCTGCCGGCGCCAGAGCCTGATGGCACCGGCGAGATCCATGCGCAGCGACATGCCGCGAGCCGGAGCAACGGGCGTGCCAGGCCAGTTCCGGCGCGTTGCGCACTGCGGGGTCGCGCGCGGCGTTCGCTTTCGCGGGATTGCCGTTCGGATCCGGACAGCGCTACGCGGTCCGCACGACGTTCGCGCTACGATGAGGGCATGAGCACCAAGGGCCTTCACCCGCCGCCCCGGGCCGCCTCGCGACGCTCGCCGCACACTGGCGCGAGATTCTGGAACGGCTACTGGCAGTCCCCTCACGGCTGTTGAGGGATGGATCCAGTGGCCTGGGAGCAGGACACACGATTGCGTGAACGCTTTGACCAGCCACCCCCGCGCGGACGCCGCTGCCTTCTGGTCGCAGCGGTAGCTCCGAGAAATTGTGGGGATTGACCACAGGCTGAAGGCACAAGGCAAAGGCAGAAGGCAAAAGGCAGAAGGCAGAAGCCAGAAGCCAGAAGCAGGCACGAGCGGAAGGCGCGAGGGCGCGACAGGCTGAACTGCCTTTGGCCTTGTGCCTTTGGCCTTGTGCCTTTTGCCTTGTGCCTTTGCCTTTGCCTTTGCCTTCCGCTCTGTGCTTTCTGCCTTCCTCCCCCCAACACCCCCAGCAGCACGGCCGTCAGCGCCGGGCGAGTTCATCTACGGATCTGATGCGCGTGGCGTTGGTGTAGAACGCCGAGACGTCGTGGCCGATGCCGATGGCGGCCAGCGTCACCGGCGAGCGTCTCGATGTGGCGCACGACGGCCGCGAGGTGGCCGTCGAGGTAATCGAAGCCGTTGGCCGCAGAAGGTGGCCTCGTCCATCGGCACGCCGCCGTCGGAGATCACGATCGGATGCGCCGCCGTTCCGGCCGCGCCAGCAGGCAGCTGGTGGGCCCGGTGAGAGCGCCTCGCCGTCGATGTTCTCCTTCAGCAGGCCGTCCGCAGCACGAGCCCGAGGCCGCGCCGCAGCCTGCAGCCACGTCCGCGGCCTTGATGACGATGTGCTCAAGCGCGTTGAGGCGGCCGGGGTCTGGCAGGTAACCATCGGCCAGGCCCGTGCGGTCGCCACCGTCCCAGTCGCGGGTGGTGAAGCCGAGCACCTCGCACCGGACGCCGCACCGTTCCAGCACCCTCGCAGAACACCTCCACGGTGACCGCAGCGATCCGCATGGGTCGTCCGGCCATCGAGCCCGAGTGATCGATGAGCAGCGTCACCACCGTGCTGGGAACGGCGACTCGAACTCCTGCTTGAAGGGTCGCGCGCGGCCGCTCACGACAGGCGCTAACCGCACGCGTGCGCGGCGGCTCCAGCAGCCCGTCGTCGAGGTCGAAGCGCCACTCGCGCGCCTGACGGGCGAGGAGCACCCGCATCAGGCGCTTGGCCATGCGCGCCACGACGGCGCGCAGCGGCGAGGAAGTCGGCGTCGAGGCTGACGCCGGGCTGCGCGAGCTCGTCGGGCGACGCCAGCGCCGCCGCCTGGACCACGCGGTCGAAGGCCGTCGTGAACACGCGGTAGCCCATCAGCGGCGCCACGGGATCGCGATCGGGTGCCTGCGACGTGGCGGCCTCGCTGGCGACCGCGTCTGCTGGTGCGGGCGACCGCGTCCGCCCCGGCAGCGCGTAGCGCCCGCGGCGGATGTCCACCCATTGGTCCGGTCGGAATGTCGAACCGGCGCGCGGTGGCGGACGTCGCCTCCGCAGGCGCCGTAGCAGCCGCCCGTTCGCACCAGTCCGCCGCGCGCGCGGCAAAGGCCGACTGGTTGGCAACCAGCGAGCGCCAGCGACGTGAGCGCGTCTACGAGCGGACCGCCGAGCGCTGCACCAGCGCGAGCGACCAGCGCCGCCTTGCCAGCCGGCGGCGTGTGTCCGCTGACCGTCTCGAACACCAGCCACCGCACCCCATCGTCGTCCATGCCGGGGTACGTGAGCAGGTTGTGCGCGACGCCCGCGAGCCAGCCCGCGCCAAGGGCATCGAGCCGCGCCTGCTCCAGGGCATCGAAGAGACCGGCGGCAGCCAGGTGGAGCGGGCGAATCTCAGTGTGAAGGGCGGGATCGTGAAAGCGGCGGCGCAGCGCGGAGTGATCGGCCTCCGCGCGGAGCGAGCCGATGAGCGGCATCGCTCGAGGCCAACGCGTCGCCGGCGTCGGGCGCACCGGCCAGTGTGCGTGCGCAGGCAGCAACGGCGGCCAGCGTCCGGGTGTGCACGTCTACCCGGCCATGAAGCCCGGCCGGGCGGGCTCACTGGGCAGGTCGCGCCCCATCGTGCGCTGGTAGTGCTCCCGCGACCAGCGCGCGCTCGTCGATCGCAGCGGTTGAGGAACGTCGGTCAGGCCAGCGCCAGGTCGTGAAAGAGCGTCGCGTTCTCGGCCCGGTCACCACCGTGCGCGGCGACATCACGGTGGACGGATCACCGTCGCCAGACCCGCGCCGGGTGAGGGCGGCCAGGGCCACCATGGCGCTCACCGTCTGACGCCCGTCAGGCGTGTCATGCTCCGGGCAGCGCGCGAGCACGACCGCGACCTCGCTGTCGTGCGGCAGGTAGTTGAGCGTGACCACGATGTTCCAGCGGTCCATCCTGTCCACGGTTGAGCTGCGTGCCGTGATAGAGCCCGGTGGCGTCGCCAAGGCCCACCGTGTTGGCGGTGGCGAACGGGCGGAGGCCGGATGCGGCTCGATCACGCGGCTCTGATCGAGCAGGGTGAGGCGACCCTCCACTTCCAGCACACGCTGGATCACGAACATCACGTCCGCGCGGCCGGCGTCGTACTCGTCGAAGACCAGCGCGCACGGCCGCTGCAGCGCCCAGGTGAGGATGCCGGGCTGGAACTCGGTGATCTGCAGGCCGTCGCGCAGCACGATGGCGTCCTTGCCGATGAGATCCATGCGCGTGACGTGGCCGTCGAGGTTGACGCGGACGCACGGCCAGTTGAGACGCGCGGCCACCTGCTCGACGTGGCTGGACTTGCCGGTGCCATGGCGTCCCTGCACGAGCACCCGCCGGTTGTGCAGGAATCCGGCCAGGAGCGCCAGCGTCGTGTCGCGCTCGAACACGTAGCCGGGGTCCACCGGCGGCACGTGCTCGTCGGTGACGGAGAACGCGGGCACCTGGAGATCGGTGTCGATGCCGAACAGGTCGCGCGCGGAGAGGAGCAGGTCGGGCGTGGGCAGCACGGTGAAAGGCCTATCGAGCCCGCCGGGAGCCTTCGGCGCACGTGTGGACATGCGCCACTAGACGTCGATCTCCCCCGCCTCTTCGGCCCGGTCCATGATGAAGCGGAAACGCGCGGATGCGTCCTTCCCCATCAGCTCGTTGAAGACACGGTCGGTGACGAGCTGGTCGGCCACCTGCACCTTCAGCAGACGCCGCGTGCGCGGATTGAGCGTAGTCTCCCACAGCACCTTCGGCATCATCTCGCCCAGCCCCTTGAAGCGCGTAATCTCGGGCGTGGATCGGCCGGAGCGCTGCTTCACGATTTGGTCCCGCTGTGCATCGTCCAGGGCCCAGTAGGTGTCCTTGCCGATGTCGATGCGGTAGAGCGGCGGCTGCGCGAGATACACCTTCCCGGCCTGGATCAACTGCGGCAGGTGGCGGAAGAAGAACGTCAGGAGGAGCGTGGAGATGTGGTGGCCGTCCGAGTCGGCGTCGGCCAGCAGGATGACGCGGCCGTAGCGCAGGCGGGCGATGTCGAAGCCCTTGCCCACGCCGCAGCCGAGCGCCGTGACCAGGTCGGCCAGTTCCTTGTTCTCCAGGACCTTGCCGGTGGCAATGCCCTCGGTATTCAGCACCTTGCCGCGCAGCGGCAGGATGGCCTGGCGCGCGCGGTCGCGGCCCTGCTTGGCCGAGCCGCCGGCCGAGTCGCCCTCCACGATGAAGAGCTCGCTGGTGATGGCCCCCGGGTTGGTGCAGTCGGCGAGCTTGCCGGGCAGCGTGGCGCGTCCCGACGTCGGGCCCTTGCGCACCACCTCCTGCTGCGCGGCGCGGCTGGCCTCCCGCGCCCGCGCCGCCAGGATGATGCGTGCGACGATGGCCTCGGCGATGGACTGGTTGTTGTTGAGCCAGTGCTCGAGCGCCGGACGCACCAGTCCGTCCACCGCGGAAAGCACCTCCGGGTTGTTGAGGCGATCCTTGGTCTGCCCCTGGAACTGCGGCTCCTGGACGAACACCGACAGGATGCCCGTCATGCCCTCGCGGATGTCGTCGGCCGTGAGCGTGACGCCCTTGGGCGAAAGATTGTGCGTCTCGATGTAGTTGCGGACCGCCTTGCCGACACCGGCGCGGAGCCCGTTCTCGTGTGTGCCGCCGGAGCCGGTGGGGATGCCGTTGACGTAGCTGCGCACGTGCTCGTCGGTGGACTCGGTCCACTGC
Organism: Vicinamibacterales bacterium; assembly: GCA_041394685.1. Classification (GTDB taxonomy): domain Bacteria; phylum Acidobacteriota; class Vicinamibacteria; order Vicinamibacterales; family UBA2999; genus VFZN01. Next base: position 51,497 of record JAWKHU010000032.1, on the reverse strand, counting down.
AGGACGAGCTCGAGCTTGACGCCGTTCTCCTTTTCGATCGCGAACGGGGCCTCGTGCACCGGCTTGGCCTGCCGCTCGGCCACCACCTTCTTCAGGTAGTCCACCAGGCCGTCTGCGTGCTGGTAGACGACCTTGGTGCCCGCCGCTTCGTCCTCGAAGGTGACCTTCACGCCGCGGTGCAGGTAGCTGGCCACCTCGAGGCGCTCGCGGATGGTCTGCGCGTCGAACTCGATCTTCGGGAAGATGATCGGGTCCGGCCGGAAGAAGACCGTGGTGCCGCTGCCGCGTGCGGCGCCCACCTTCTTCAGCGCGCCGGTCGGCTTGCCCTGGCGGAAGCTCATCTCCCACTGCGCGCCGTCGCGCCGCACGCTGGCGGTGAGCTCGCGCGACAGCGCGTTCACCACGCTGGCGCCCACGCCGTGGAGGCCACCGGAGGTCTTGTAGTTGCCCGTCTCGAACTTGCCGCCCGCGTGGAGGACGGTGAAGATCACCTCCAGGGCGCTCTTCCTGGTCTTCGGGTGGACGTCCACCGGGATGCCGCGGCCATCGTCTTCGATGGTGATGGACGAGGCGTCCGTGTGCAGGGTCACGCGGATGTTCGAGGCGTGGCCATTCATCGCCTCGTCGATGGCGTTGTCGAGCACCTCCCACACCAGGTGGTGCAGGCCCGTGCTCCCCACGCCGCCGATGTACATGCCCGGGCGCTTGCGGACGGGCTCGAGGCCCTCGAGAACGGTGATGTCCTTGGCGGTGTACGACGTCGACAAGATAGGGAGAATTGTAAATGAAGGACCGCGCTCAGCCCCGCGCGACGATCGACGCGGCGTCGTTCCAGCGCCAGAGCGTGCGAGGCTGCTCCTGGCCGGTCTCGGCCGACGCGGCCTGCAGGTGCACGCCGCCGAGCCACCGGTCGATGCCGTTGAGCGTCACGTGATCGGCCTCGCCGGCGAGCACCCGCTGACCGTCGGGCGTGAGGGCCAGCCGCGGCGCGTCGGGCTCGTCGCTCCACCACGCCGGGTCGTGCCAGCCGCTCGGTGACGCCCCGTCCACGCGCAGGAGCGGGTGGCGCGACGAGAGGAGCGGTCGGATGTGCCACCACCAGCCGGCGTCGCCCATGAAGACGGCGTCCTCGACCGCGTGATTGGCGGCACGAAACGCCTCACGGACCGGGAGCGGCGCGGCCGCGACGGCCGCCATCGTCTGCGCCTCGGTGCGTGACAGCCCCGTGCCCGCGGCCGGGAACTGCTGGAGGTGGCGCCGCACGGCGTTCCGCAGCGACGGCCAGGCGCCGGGGTCGTCGAACGCGGCCAGGCCGGAAGGGTCGGCATCGCGAAAGCGCGTCCACGCCGTCGCGGCCGCCGCCCAGCGGACGGCGCCCAGCGGTTCGCGCGCGGTGAACCAGGCGGCCAGCTGATCGTCCGACTGCGCGGCGAGATAGTCGTCGGCGAGCACGGCCGTCACCGTCGCGCCGGTGGCGCCGAGGCCGGGCGCAATGCCCGTCAGCTGATCGACCACCTGCAGGACGTGCAGCTGATCGTAGAGGTCGTGCTCGAACCAGAGGACGATCTCGTCCCCCGCGGCAGCCTCGGCCAGGGCCTGGTCGCGGGCAGCCAGCATCTGCTCGATCTCGCCGACGTCGCCCCAGCTGATGGCCAGGAACTCGGCGCGCACGCGGCGCAGCGCCGCCGCGTCCAGCCCCGCCGGCACGGGCCCCTCGTGCAGCACGTCGTCCCACGGGACGATGCGGCCGGGCAGGCCCAGGTCGTGGAGGCGCGACAGTGCCACGGCCCCGTTGGTGACGTGCAGCATTTCAAGAGAATAGCGTGAAGTGCAGGGTGCCTGGTGCCTGGTGCCTGGTGCCGAGTGCGGTGCAGGGTGCAGGGTGCGGAGTGCGGGTGCCGGGTGCGTGATTGATTGGGGCATTGGCGCATTGGCGCATTGGGCATCGAGACCCGTGCTCGCGGGTATCATCGGGTGGTCGTGGCCCGCACCCGCACCGCCATCGTCCTCGGAGGCTCCGGCTCGGTGGGGGCCGCGTTGCTTCGCGAGCTGTGCCTCGACGATGAGTTCGCGACGGTCGTTGCCATCCTGCGTCGTCCCCTGTCTGCTCCGGCCGACACGCGCGTGGCGGGGTGCGACCTGGTGGAGCGCCTCGTGCCGGACATGGAGCCCGTGTCCCTCGAGGCGGCCACGCGCGCGGCGGCGGTGGAGGCCGCCGGCGAAGTGGACGGGTTCAGCGTGCTCGGCATCGGCGCCGGCACGGCACGGCTCACGATCGACGAGCATCGCGCGGTGGACGTGGCGCTCAACGAGGCGTTCGCGCGTGGCCTCCGTGCGTCGGGCGTGGTTCGGCACCTCGCCTTCATGAGCGCCGTCGGTGCGGATCCGACGTCACGGGCCACTGGTGGGGGCGGGGCCGGTATGCCGCGTTACAACCGCGTGAAGGGCGAGTCCGAGGTCGCCGTGCGGGCGAGCGGTCCGCCCATCGTCAGCGTCTTTCGTCCGTCGATGATCATCGGATCGCCGCACACGCCGTGGCTGCTCGAAAAGGTGCTGCCGCTCCTGTCGTTCGTCACGCCCGCGCGGTTCCGATCGATTTCCGTGGAGCAGATCGCGCAGGCCATGGTGGCGGCGGCCAGGCAGCGGCCGGCCGCGAGCGCGACGTATCATTACCCGGAGATGATGGCGCTCATCCCGGCCGCGCGCCGCTCCTAGCCCTCACTCATCATGGCAAAGCACCGAATCTTCACGACGAGCGTGGCCAGCGTCTATCCGCACTACGTGACCAAGGCCGAGAAGAAGGGCCGCACGAAGGCGGAGGTGGACGAGATCATGCGCTGGCTGACCGGCTACTCGCAGGAGCAGCTCGACACCCTGCTGACCAACCGGATGACCTTCGAGGACTTCTTCGCCGAGGCGCCCCGGATGAACCCCGCCCGCACCGCCATCACGGGCGTCATCTGCGGCGTCCGCATCGAGGAGATCGAGGAGCCGACGATGCGCGAGATCCGGTATCTCGACAAGATGATCGACGAGCTGGCGAAGGGAAAGAAGATGGAGAAGATTTTGCGGGAGGGCTAGGGGGAGCGTGCAGGGGGCCTGGTGCCGGGTGCCGCCGTGCGTGTGCGGGGTGCCTGGTGCTGGGCGGGCGTGCCTGGTGCGGTGCGGGGTGCCTCGTGCTGGGCGGGCGTGCCTGGTGCGGTGCGGGGTGCCTCGTGCTGGGCGGGCGTGCCTGGTGGGGTGCGGGGTGCCTCGTGCCGGGCGGGCGTGCCTGGTGCGGGTGCTTACCACTGCCGGAACGTCAGGTTGAACCGCCCCGGACCGGTGCCTGCCGGCGCGGTGCCCGCGGGGATGCGGGTGACACCGTGATAGCGCAGGCGTGAGGGCCCGCCCATCACGAGCACGTCGCCGGAGCGCAGCACGATCGGCTGCGTCGGGTCGCGGCGCGAGAGCCCGCCGACGACGAAGCGGGCCTCGTCGCCGAGGGAGACGGACACGATGGGAATGCCGGCGGCGAGCGTTTCCGGGCGTTCGTCCTTGTCCTGGTGCACGCCCATCTTCGCGCCCGCGTCGTAGTGGTTGAGGATGCACACGTCGGGCCGCATCGTGAACCCGGCGTCGGCGGCGGCAGCACGCGCGAGGGCGGCGAAGTCCGGCGGCACGGCCGGGACCGGGAGGTCGTCCCGGTCTGATCGCGTGGCCTCGTAGGTGTAGGTCATCCCGTTCCAGTGCCGGCCCAGGCACAGCATGCCGACACTCATGCGGCGTCCGCCCCGGATGGTCGGGGTGTACATCGGCACGGGTCCGTCGGCCAACGTCCGACACGCCTCCCAGAGCTCGCGCTGGGCGTCCGGCGAGAGGCGGGACTGGAAGGACGAGGCCGGCACGGGGGTGACGCCGGTGGTGATGGGCGAGGTGTGAGCCTCCGAGGCGAAATGGTAGCAGGGGCTTGGGGGCTTGGGGCACGGGCGGGGCTTGGGCCAGAGGGCGGGGGCTGGGGGCTTGAGGGCTTGAGGGCTGAGGGCTTGAGGGTCCGCAAGCCCGCAGGCCTGCAGGTCTGCAGGCCCACAAGTCTGCAAGCCCGCAAGCCCCCAGGCCTTCCCCCGACTCCCGACTCCCGGTTCCCGACTCCCGGTTCCCCTCCCTCCTTCCACATCCCCGGCGGATCCACTATCGTCCCCGCATGCGCCCCGCGGTGCTGGCCTTCGCCGCCGCAGCTGTGCTCACCGGCGGCCTCGTGTTCGTGAGCCTCACGCTCGGACCGGATCCGCCGCGCTGGACGGTCACCAAGCGCGTGTCCGCCCATCGCGCGCTGGTGCTCGAAGTGGAGGCTGTGTACCCGGACGAGGCGCTGGCCATCGCACGCGAGCTCTCCGGCCCGGAGCAGCCGCGCTTCGACGAGATCCTCGTGTTCGTCTATCGCCCCGGCGACCCAGACATGCAGCGCCGCGTGCAGTGGACGCGCTCGCACGGATACGTGGAAGACGTCTATCCCTGACGCGCCCGCGGCAGTCATGACTCCGGCGCATCGCCTCCAGCACGCCGTTGCGCCGGCGCATCGTGCCTGTATCATGCACGCGTCCAAGGAGGCTCGTTCGCGTGATCCGTCCCCGTCTCTTCGCCGTTGCTGCCGCCGCCATCGCTGCGGCGTCCTGCTCGTCCCCGGCTCCGACTCCCGCCGAGCCCTTCACCGTCGTCGAGGCCTCGATTCCCGAGATGCAGGCCGCCATGGCTGAGGGACGCACGACGTCACGCGCCATCGTGACGGAGTACCTCACGCGCATCGGCCTGTACGAGGACGCGCTGAACGTGGCCATCGCCGTCAACCCGCAGGCGCTGACCGAGGCCGACACGCTGGACCGCGAACGCGCGGCCGGTCGGCTCCGCGGACCGCTGCACGGCATCCCCGTCGCGCTCAAGGACAACGTGCTCACGACCGACCCGATGCCGACCACGGGCGGCATGCTCCTGTTCCGGCGCTATCACGCTCCGTACGAGGCCACGCTGGCCACCCGGCTCAAGGAGGCCGGCGCCATCATCCTGGCCAAGTCGGCCATGAGCGAGCTGGCCGGGTGGTTCGGCGATGCCTTCCGTCCAGGCGGGTACAGCGCGGCCGCGGGTCAGAGCTACAACCCGTACGATCCGCGCGCCAACGCCGACGGGACGCCGGTGCTCGAAACCAGCGGGTCCAGCTCCGGCGGCGGCGTGGCGGCCAACCTCTGGGCCGGCAACGTCGGCACCAGCACCGGGGGCTCCATCGAGGGCCCGTCCAACGCCACGATGCTGGTCGGGATCCGGCCGTCAACGGGCCGCATCAGCCGGCACGGCATCATTCCCCTGACGCTCGACCAGGACACCGCCGGGCCGATGACCAAGACGGTCGCCGACGCCGCCATCATGCTCGGCGTCATGGAGGGAGCGCCGGACCCGAACGACAGCCGGACCAGCGAGTGCACGGCGCCCGCGAACCACGACTACACGCCGTTCCTGAAGGCGGATGCGCTGAAGGGCATGCGCATCGGCATCCCGCGCGCGGGCCTGTACGAGGCGCGCGAGTTTCCCGGCCGCGCGCGCGCCTTCGCCGGCCTGAAGCCCGACGAGCTCGCGTCGATGGAGGACGCGATCGCGGCCCTCCGGCAGGCGGGGGCGGAGATCGTGGACCCGGTCGAGATCCCGAGCCTCGTCGCGACCAGCCCCGCCGACAACCTCACCTCGCACAACATCTGCGAGGCGCCGTTCACGGGCCCCGCCTCCGAAGACCTGTGCTCGCACGTCATCCAGTACGGGATGAAGCGCGACTTCAACCTGTGGCTGGAGTCACTCGGCGACACCGCACCGCTGAAGACCCTGGCCGAGCTGCGCGCGTGGAACGCGGAGCACCGCAACGAGGGGTCGATGCGCTACGGCCAGGGACGGCTGGACTATGCCGACGCGGTGGACCTCGAGAAGGACGAAGCCCGGTACCTGCGCGACCGCGCGGAGGACCTGCGCCTCACCCGCGACCAGGGCCTCGACGCCGCACTGACGACGCACAAGCTGGACGCCCTGCTCTTCCCCGGCTCCTCGGGCGCCAACTTCGCCACCAAGGCCGGCTATCCCATCATCGTCGTGCCCTTCGGCATGGTGGCCAACTACGCCGACGGCGCCAATGGCTCACCCGACAAGGTGCGGCCGTTCGGCCTGAGCTTCGTCGGTGCGCACTGCGAGGATCCGAAGCTGGTGGGCATCGCCTACGCCTTCGAGCAGGCCACGAAGAAGCGCGTGCCGCCCCCCGCCTTCCCGTAGCACGAAGGGCACGAAGGGGAGGCACGAAGGGCACGAAGGGAGAGCACGAAGGGCACGGAAGGCACGGAGGGCACGAGGGGCACGAAGGGCACGAAGGACACGGAGGGCACGAAGGGCACGAAGGCACGACGGGCACGACGGGCGCGACGGGCGGGCACGAAGGTGTCCTATGCTGAGGGGCACGGTAGCGATGGATTCGGGCAATTCCGGGATGGACGGGACGGGGAGTGGGGGGCTCGGGCTCGTGGAGGGTCCTCACCCCGCACCCGCACCCCCGCACGAGGCGCCCGCACCCGCACTCGGCACCCCGGCACGAGGCACCCTGCACCAGCGAGCGCACCCGGCACTCGCACTCCGCACCAGCACCCCGCACCCGCACTCGGCACCCCGGCACGAGGCACCCTGCACCAGCGCGCCCCTCAGACCGGCCCGATGCCGCGCCACAGGTGCCACACCCCCATGGCCAGCACGAACACGTGCGCGAGGCGGTTGAGTGCCGCGCGCCGGCGGACGATCAGCGTGTCGGCCAGCGATACGCCCACGAGCGCCGGTACGTCCCGGCACCGAAGGCGGCCATGGCGACGGCTCCGGACGCGGCGCCCCCGGTCGTCATCGCCGCCGCGAGCGCCGAGTAGAGCAGGCCGCACGGCAGCAGCCCGAGCACCAGTCCCAGCGTGAACGGATGTCCCGGCACGCGGCGGTGGAGACGCGACGACACGCGCGACACCCACACCCACGGCCCTGACGCGAGGACCGACGGCCAGAGGCTCAGGGCCGCCGACACGATGAGGACGATGCCGGCGAGCGTGGCGGCCGTGCGCTGCAGCCCGACCAGGGCGCCCGCGAACTGGACCAGCCCGCCCACGGCGCCGGCCGCGGCTCCCAGCGCCGCATAGGTCGTCAGCCGCCCTGCGGAGTACCACAACTGGGCGGCGATGGGTACATGCCGCCCGGCAGGCACGGCATAGCGGCGGGACACCAGCATCACGAACGGCGCGCACATGCCCACGCAGTGTGCGGCGCTTCCCAGCACACCGAGCACGACGAACGCCAGCAGGTCGAACGACCCGACGAGCGCGGACGCGTCCACGCCGTGCGCGTGCGGCATCACGAGTGGTACGCCAGGCACTCCGCGAGCGCGGGATCCTTGAGCGGCACGGCGTCGTGGCGCGCCAGCGCCCAGCCGAACACGAGCGTGAAGAGACCGAGGAAGCCGAGTGTGCCGGCCAGCTCCACGATCGGCACGTGCGCGTGCGCCGCAGCCTCGCCGTGCCCTACCGCCGGCGCCACCATCAGGTAGAGCTCCCAGAACTGCGCGAAGAGGATGAACGCCGCCACCGGCACCAGCCGGGCCGGACGGCGCTTGGCCTCGCGCGGCACCAGGGCCAGGAACGGCACCACGAACTTCAGCAGCGGCAGCGCCAGCATGTACGGCAGCCAGCCGTGCTCGGTGCGCAACAGGTAGTACGACGTCTCCTCGGGGAGGTTCGCGTACCAGATCAGCATGAACTGGCAGAAGTAGATGTAGGCCCAGAACCCGGTCCAGGCGAACAGCATCTTGCCCAGGCTGTGCAGGTGGTCTTCCGTCACGAACCCCCGGAGCGCTCCCGCGCTCACGAGCAGCCCCGCCGCGATCGCCACGAACGCGGTGCCGGCCTGCGCGACGTCGGTGAACACCAGGACCGCGAACATCGTCGAGAACCAGTGCGCGTCGAGCGAGAGCAGGAAGTAGAAGCTGACGATGCTGAACGTCACGGCGAAGAGCACCATGAAGAGCGCGGACGCGGCCCTGGTCGCGCGCGTGGCGCCGACGTCGCCGCTCCGATCCTGGCGCCTAGATGCACCGACGATGATGGCGGCGAACACGATCCAGACCACGAGGCTGAGCGCGCCGAGCGCCAGGAACATGGTGAGGTTGAGGAACGGCGCCTTATGCGTCAGCAGTTCGTCGGCGGCCACGGCCTCGGCGTTGGACCAGTGGTAGAGCGTGGGCGCCCCGAGCGCCACCAGCATCACCAGCACGCCGCCGGGCACGAGCCACGCCGTCATCGCCTCGGGCACCCGGCGCATCGTCACCGACCAGGCCGCGCCGGAGAGGCTCAGGATCGCCAGCCAGGCGAGCCCGAACGCCGCGAGGCCCAGCGCGAAGAACGCGCCGATCAGATAGGTGCTCCAGGCGAGAGCGAGCTCGCCGGTGACGAACGCCCACCCCACCGCGGCGACGCCAATCAGCACGCCGCCGCTGGCCAGGCCGGTCACCAGTCCGGAGAGACCGAGGCGCGCCGGCGGTTCCGGCAGCACGTGAACGGGCATGCGAGTCATCGTTGTCCTCCCGCTCCGCCCCCGGCGACCGCATCCGTGGCGGCCGGCGTGGCCGCGGGCTCGGGTGGCGGCGGGGCCACGGGCTCCTCGGCCTGCATCTGCCGGATGTAGTGCACGACCGACCAGATGTCGCGCGTGTCCACCTGCCGCGCGTGGCTGGGCATGGAGCCCTGCCCGCGCATGGGCCTGTGGAACAGCTCGCCGTCGGGCCAGTCCCGCACCTTCTGTGTCATCAGGCTGGGCGGCTTCGGGAACAGCAGCGTGAGATGACCATCGCCGGCGCCGCGCGGCCCGTGGCACGTGATGCAGACGTTCTCCCAGACGAAGCGGCCGTGCGCGATCACGTCTGGCGAGGCGGGCAGGGGATTCGTGAGGCCGGCGCCGGCCAGGTCGGCCTGCGCCTGCGTGTAGGGATACGGCGTCTCGTCCACCGCAATCGCGCCGGGCGGCGGCTCCAGCAGGCCCGTCGGCCGCCCGCCGAAGATGTCGGCACGCTGCGGCTTGAGCTTGGGCTGATCGATCATGTCGAGCCGGTTGCCTTCGCGGTGGGGCGACCGGCCGGCGGGCAGGCCGACGTCGCAGCCGGCGACGAGGGCCGCCAGGAGCATCATCCCGGCGTATCGTCCGGGGCCGAACCTCCTACTCATGGCGTTCCCCTTCCGCCTGCACCAGCCGCACGTCGTCGGCGCCCAGCTCGCGCACGAAGCGCTCGGCGGCCTCGGCCCGCCACTGCGGGTCGGTGGCCGAGATCCACAGCACGAACCGGTCGCCGGTGGCCCCCGTGCGGATGGCGAGCGGCGGCGGCTGCGGGACGGTGTCCTTCTTGCCCGCGACGAGCGCGATGACGGCGCTGCCGACCGCGGCGAAGAGCACCATCAACTCGAAGGTGATGGGCACGAACGCGGGCCACGAGGCGTGCGGCTTGCCGCCGAAGTTCATCGGCCAGTCGTAGACCATCACGTAGTTCTGGAGCGCCTGCGCGAAGAGCACGCCGAAGAGCGCCAGGGCGCCAGTGGCCCACGGCACCCAGGAGCGCGGCTGCCCCATGGCCTCGTCCATGCCGTGGACGGGGAAGGGCGTGAGCAGGTCGAAGTGCGTCCACCCGGCCTCGCGCACCTTCGCTGCCGCCGCGAGCGCGTCGTCGGGGAGGTAGAAGGCGCCGAGGACGCCGCTGGTCGAGGTCGGCATCATGGCTGTGCCTCCTGCAGCGCGGCGCCGGGAATCACCGTCTCGAGGCGCGGGCCGCCGCGCGCCACGTGCGGATCCATCACGCCCTTGACCTCGGAGATGGCCACGACCGGCAGCAGCCGGACGAACAGGAGGAACAGCGTGAAGAAGAGCCCGAAGGAGCCGACCAGGATGGCGACGTCCCAGAACGTCAACGAGTACATCCCCCACGACGAGGGCAGGAAGTCGCGGTGCAGGGACGACACCACGATGACGTACCGCTCGAACCACATGCCGACGTTGACGAGGAGCGACACGACGAACAGCACCCAGGTGTTGCGGCGCATCGCCTTCACCCAGAACACCTGCGGCACGATGGCGTTGCAGGTGAACATGATGGCGTAGGCCCACCCGTAGGCGCCGAACGCGCGGTTCCGGAAGACAAAGCCTTCCCACTCGCTGCCGGAGTACCAGGCCATGAAGAACTCGGTGGAGTAGGCAAAGCCGACCAGCATGCCGGTCAGCATGAGGATCTTGGCCATGTTCTCCATGTGGTTCAGGGTGATGTAGTTGGTCATCCCGAAGTAGCCGCGCATGAAGGTCATCAGCGTGATGACCATGGCGAAGCCCGAGAAGATTGCGCCGATGACGAAGTAGGGCGGGAAGATCGTGGTGTGCCACCCGGGCAGCACCGACGTCGCGAAGTCGAACGACACGATCGTGTGGACCGAGAAGACGAGCGGGGTGGCCAGCGCCGCCAGCACCATGTAGGCGGCCTCGTAGTGGCGCCAGGCCCGGTGCGATCCGGTCCAGCCGAAGCTCATCGCGTTGTAGAGCCGGCGTCGCCACGGGTGCGTGGCGCGGTCGCGCACGGTCGCCAGGTCCGGCAGCAGGCCCATGTACCAGAACACCAGCGACACCGTGCCGTAGGTGGAGATCGCGAAGATGTCCCACGCCAGCGCCGAGTTGAAGTTGATCCAGAGGGGCCGCGGGCGTTCGGGTGCGGCACCAGCCAGTAGGCGAACCACGGGCGACCCAGGTGGATCACCGGGAACACGCCGGCGCAGGCCACCGCGAAGAGCGTCATCGCCTCGGCGGCGCGATTGATGCCGGTGCGCCACTGCTGCCGGAAGAGGTACAGCACGGCCGAGATGAGCGTCCCGGCATGGCCGATGCCGATCCAGAAGACGAAGTTGATGATGAAGGTCCCCCAGCCCACCGGCGCGTTCACCCCGACGATGCCCATGCCGGCGTAGAAGAGGGTGGCCAGCGACAGCACCAGCAGCGACAGCATCGAGAGGGCGACACCAAAGGCCAGCCACCAGCGCCGCGTGGGGAACTGCTCGGCCGGCATGCAGATGTCCCGATCCACGTCCGCCCATCGCTTGTTGCCGGTGACCAGCGGCTCGGCCACCTCGAGGTCACCGCCGTAGGGGCCGGCGCCGGCGACCACGATCGGCCGGCCGGTCAGCTGGCTGTCGTCCATCACGGTGGCGTAGGGACTCGCCTCAGGCCTTGTCATTGCGCACCTTCGTCAGGTAGGAGATGGAGGGCTTGACCCCGACGGCCTCGAGCAACCGCATCGCACGCGGGTCCGCGGCCCTGGCCGCCACCCGCGAGCCTGGCGCGTGCAGGTCGCCGAAGACGATGGCCTGGGTCGGACACGCTTCCATGCAGGCCGTCACCACCGCCCCGTCGGGCAGCGCGTCCTTCGACGCGCCGCTGCGCGTGGCCTCGGCCTTCGCCGCCTGGATGCGCTGCACGCAGAACGAACACTTCTCCATGACGCCGCGGCTCCGCACCGTGACCTCCGGGTTGTTCTTCATCTGCATGGGCTCGCGCGTGTTCAGCTCGGCGTTCCGCGCGATCTTCGGCACCAGCCACCGGAAGAACGCGCTCTCCTGCCGCTTGCTGAGCTCCCAGTAGTTGAAGCGTCGGACCTTGAACGGACAGTTGTTGGCGCAGTACCGCGTGCCGACGCAGCGGTTGTAGATCTGCTGGTTGAGGCCGTCTTCGCTGTGCATCGTGGCCGAGAACGGGCACACCGTCTCGCAGGGCGCGTTCTCGCAGTGCTGGCACAGCATCGGCTCGAAGAGCGTCTCGGGTTCCTCGACGACCTCCAGCGGCCCGTCCCACACCTCGGCGCCCCAGCCGCCCTCGCGGGCGGGCGCGTCGTAGTAGCGATCGATGCGGATCCACGACATCTCGCGACCGTCGATGATGCCCTGGCGTCCGACCACCGGGATGTTGTTCTCGGCCTGGCAGGCCACCACGCACTTGCTGCAGCCGGTGCACTGGTTCAGGTCGATGGCCATCGCCCAGCGCGCCTTGGGGTAGTCGTGCTCGGGCCAGGCGGAGGGGCCGCCTTCGATCTGCTCCGTGCCGGCCGCCGCGTTCGCCTCGTACGCCGTGAGCGTCGTCGTCGGCACGATCGGACGCCGGGCGCGGTCGATGACGTCCGAGCCCTGCGCGGGCGCCAGCGCCTGGTGGCCCTCGACGCGGCGAATCGTGACGGGGAGGCCGGCCGCCACGAGACGGCCGCCCGCCATCCGGCGCAGCGGGAAGGCGTTGACGCCAACCTCGTTGCCGATTGGCCCGCAGGCCGTGCGACCGAGCCCGAGCGGCAGGGCCACCTGGTCGTGATGCATACCCGCGTGACGGTAGGCCGGTGCCACGAGGCTGCCGTGGCCCGCGTCCACCTGCACGAGGTCGCCATCGGTCAGGCCCATCTCGTCGAAGCGGCGCGGCGCCATCGAGAGCGCGCCGCCCCACGTGAGCCGCGTGATGGGATCGGGCAGCTCGTGGAGCCATCCGTTGTTGCCCGCACGACCGTCAGCCAGCGACAGGTGCGGATAGAGCTGCAGTTCGAGCGCGTCGCCGGGCGGAGCTGGCACAGGCGGCAGGAGCTGCAGCGCGTCGGTCCGGAACGTGCGATCGGACGCCGCGGGCACTGGACCTTGCCAGGCACCGGAGCGCAGCACCTCGCTCCACGCGGCCTCGAACTCGGGGCTGCCGGCCGCAACCTCCAGACGCGGCGCCCACGCCGCGCGGAGGTAGTGCCACGCGGGACTGCGGCTCGGCAGGCGCTCGGCCGTGGTGGAGGCCGGCGCCGGCGCCGGCGCCGCCGCGGAGGCGACCGCCGCACGCGAGGCTTCATCGCCCAGGGCGGCCGACCAGTCGATGAGGACGTCGAGCAGCCCCTGCGTGTCGGCGAGCGGCTGCACGACGGGCTGCTGCACGGCGAAGAGGCCGCGCGGCAGCGCCGTGTCGCTCCAGCTCTCGAACGCATGGCTCGCCGGCGCCAGCACGTCGGCGTGCACGCTGGTCTCGTCCAGCCGATCGTTGAGCGAGACGACGTAGGGCACCGAGGACATGGCCGCGGCGAAGTCCACCGACGCCGGCGCGTCGTACGCCGGGTTGGTCCCTGCGACGACGAGCACCTCGACGCGGCCGGCGCGCATGTCGTCGGCCAGGGCCGCGAGGGCGGCGCTCGTGTCCTCCGGTCCCGATGCGGTGACCGGCTCGTCGAAGAGGCCTGCCTCGAAGGCGCCAAGGGAGTGGTTCAGCAGGAGCGCGGACAGCTCGAGCGCCGGGCCCGTCTCCGCCGTGCTGGCCGATCCACCCGCCAGCACCAGCGCGCGGCCGGTGGAGCCGGCCAGTTCGGCCGCGACGCGTCCCAGCACCGCGCGATCGACGCCGACGAGCGGCGCCACGCGGTCGATGGCAAACGGCGCGAGCGCCGCGGCGACGTCGGCATCGCCCGCCAGCGGTCCCAGGCCACGCCCGACGACGAGTTCGTGCGCGAGCGCGGCGCCGACGGCCGCCAGGTGCGAGTCGCGCACGCGGATCCGCTGGTCGGCGTTGGCGCCCGTCAGCGTCAGCCGGCCTTCGAGCTGGATGAAACGGCTCATGCGACGCGCACCGTCGCCATCAGGGGCACGGCGTGCGGCAAACGCGCGCTCGAGGCCATCCTCCGGCCGGTCGAGGAACTCGGCGCCGAGGCCGACGATGACGTCCGCGCCGTCCAGGCGCGGCCGGGACGCGGCGGCAGACCCGAACGCCCGCGACCACGCCTCGGAGGCGGCCCCGCCGGTCAGCGGCGACCAGACCACGTGCCGCACGCCCGCCTGGCGTCCGAGCGCCGCCACGACGGCGGCCAGCGACGGGCTGTCGCTGGCGGCTGTGAGGAGGACGGCGCGCGAGCCCGCCGCCTGCAACCGCGACACGATCTCGGCGCTCGCCGCGTTCCACGTCAGCGAGACCGCGGTGTCGGGCTGGCGGCGCACGGCCAGCGGCCCGCGCGCGCGATCCGGGTCGTAGAGATCCATCAGCGCCGCGTGATGGCGCGCCGTGAGTCCCCTGCCGCTCGTGTCGGTGGTGACGGGGGTCACCAGGATCGGCCTGCCCTCGCGCGTCCGTACCCGCACGGGCGTCCCGTCCAGCACCGTATGGAAGTAGCGGGCGCGTCCCATCCCGTCCACGAGCGACTCGGGCATGTCGTGGAAGGGGACCGAGGCCTCCGGCGGGACCTGGCAGGCCGTGCTGGCGAGGGCGCCCGCCGCCGCGACGGCGCTCGACAGGCGGAGGAACTCCCGCCGGTCGATGCCGGTCGCGTCCGTCGTCGGGGTGGTGTCGTGTGCACTCATACGCGTTCCCCTACCGATGACACGTGATGCAGTCCGTCGGCGCCTGCATCTCGGGCCTGCGATGGCAATCCAGGCACCACTGCATGTTGAACGGCTGCTGTACCGAGACGATCTCCATCTCCTGCACCTTCCCGTGGCACGTCTGGCACGGCACCATCGGCTGTCCCGCCTCGTCCACGACGGGCAGCTTGGGCTGGCCCTCCGCGTTCACCGCGTTGAGGTGCGCCGAGTGGTCGAAGTAGACGAAGTCGGGCAGGTCGTGGACCTTGACCCACGGAATGGGCTCCCCACGGTCCCAGTAGTCCTTCATCTTCAGCACCCATTCCTTGTTGAGCCCGACCGTCGAGTGACAGTTCATGCAGACGGCCGTGGAGGGCAGGGTCGAATGGCGGCTCTTGTAGGGCATCGTGTGGCAGTACACGCACGGGATGCCGAACCCGCCGGCGTTGACCGCCTGTCCCTGCGCATCCGTCTCCATCACGGGCGGGCCCGCCATGCGCCGGTGCGAGAACGCAATCGGCTGCCGCGGCGCGTAGCCCTTGCGCACGTTGCTCAGCGCGTAGGCGAGCGAGCCGGTCACGGCCAGTGCGATCACGAGGGCGATCAGGCGGACGGCCGATCTCCTGCCGGTCATTGGTGGACTCCCTTGGTAGTGGCGGCCGATGGGGCCGCCGGACGCGGCGCCGGCTCCTCGTCATCGAAGAGGATGCGGACCGCGGGTGTCTCGAGGTCGTCGAACTGTCCCGTCATCGCAGCCCAGATGAAGAACCCCACGGCAATGGCGGCGATGAGGAGCGCCAGCGGCAGGAGGACGAAGACGGTCTCCATTTCAGGCCTCCCCCACCCGCCGCGCCGAGGGCCGCGCCGCGGCGCGGACGGGCGAAGGTTCGCGTGAACGTGGACGAGGCGACCACGGTGAGCGACGAGAGCGGCATCAGGACGGCAGCGGCCGGGGGCCAATCAGCCCGCCGAGCGCCAGCGTCGCGGCGGCCGCGTTGTAGACCAGCGCGAACGCCACGTTGCGACGCACGACCCCGCGCAGCCGGCGCGCGCCATCGACGATGTCGAGGAGCGGGCGCACGCCGTCGCGGGCGAGCACGATGTCGGCGGCGACGATGGCGGCGCCCAGCCCCCCGTGCACCGCGACGCCGACGTCCGCCAGGGCGAGCGCTGCCGCGTCGTTCACGCCGTCACCGACCATGACGACGGCGCCTCGTCCTGCGGTGCGCGCGACGAGGCCGGCGACGATATCGCGCTTGGCTTCGGGCGTGAGATCGCCCCGGGCGTCTCCCGGCGGCAGGCCCAGTGGCCTCGGCCGTGCGGGCGACGATCGCGCCGTGGTCGCCGGACAGGATTCGCACGCGCACGCCGCGTGCACGGAGCGCGGCCACGGTCTGCCGCGCATCCGCCCTGAGCCGATCGCCGATGGCGGCGACGCCGGCTGGCCGGCCGTCGATGGCCACGAAGACGGGGCTGAGCCCGGCACCCACCGCATCGGCCGCGGCGGCCTCGATGCCCTCGTCTGGCGCGGCCTCGGCAGGGAGCGCGAACGCGCGGGTACCGACACGCACGTCATGGCCGTCGAGCCGTCCGCGAATGCCGCGCCCCGGCTCTTCGACTACGTCGGCGGCCACCGGCACGAGGTGCAACCCGCGTCCCTCGGCCTGGCGGAACGCGCGCGCGACACCGTGCGACGACTCGGACTCGAGCGTGCGGGCGAACTGCAGCGCGCGGTCCGTGCCATGCCACCGCACCACCGTGCTCCGTCCCTCGGTGAGCGTCCCGGTCTTGTCGAGCAGCACGGTGTCGACGTGCCGCAGACGCTCGAGCGCGTCCGGGTCCTTCACGAAGATGCCCGCGCGCGCCGCCCGCATGAGGGCCACCGACAGTGCCAGGGGCACCGACAACCCGAGCGCACACGGGCACGCCACGACGAGCAGCGCGACGACGCGCGCGAATGCCGGGGCCGGGCCGCTCCACCACCAGCCCAGCACGAGGGCGCACCCGGCCGCGAGCAGCAGCACCAGCACGAAGACCCGTGCGAGCGCGTCGGTGGTGCGCAGCAGCGCGGGCTTGCGGTTGAGCGCGTCCTGGACGACGGCGAGCAGGGCGCCCACGCGCGTGTGGGCGCCGGTCCTGTCCACCCGCACGATCAGCCGGGCCCCCAGGTTGGTGGCGCCGGCCGATACCCCGTCGCCCGCCGACACGGGGCACGGCACCGCTTCGCCCGTGAGGACGGCGTTGTCCAGCGACGATCGGCCCGACAGGACGACGCCGTCAACGGGCACCAGCTCGCCGCTCCGAACCTCCACCCGGTCGCCGGGCGAAAGCACGGCCAGCGGGACCTCGGTCACCGGCGCGTCCGGACCGTCGCCGTCGATCCGCCGCGCGAACTCGAGGAACGCGACGCCCCGCAGGGTGTCGGCGCGCTCGAGCGCCGCACGCTGCGCGCCACGCTGCAACTGACGCGCGGCCAGCAGCGCCGCGACGAGCATGGCCAGCGAATCGAACCAGAGTGGCCCGTGTCCGGCCACGACGTTCCACGCGCTCGCCGCCGCCGCGATGCCAATGGCGATCGCGATGGGAAGGTCGATGTGCACCACGCCTGCCCGCAGGCCGGCGGCCGCGGTCTGGAAGAAGGGACGTGCCGAGTAGACGACCACCGGAATGGCGACGAGCAGCGACAACCAGCGGAAGAACGCGGTGAAGCCGACGGCCATGCCCGAGTACTCGCCCGCGTAGACGGCGCCGGACAGGAACATCAGGTTCATCGCGCACGCGGCGGCCACGCCCAGGCGGGCCAGCGCCGCGCGGTCCTCGGCGCGCCGCGCATCCTGCACCCGGGAGGCCTGGTGCACGTGCGGCGTGTAGCCCAGGCGGTCGAGCGCGCGCGCGATGGACGACAGGCGCACCGCCGACGGCCGCCAGGTGACCTCGGCGACCGCGGTGCCCACGTTGAGGCGCACGGCGTCGACGCCGTCGATGGCCACCGGCAGCTTCTCGACCAGCCAGACGCACGCCGAGCAGTGCACGCCCTCCAGGTACAGCCGTGTCCGCAGCCGGTCGGGACCGTGCGCATCGGTCGCCTCCGCCTGCACGCGCGCATCGTCGAAGTCCTCGAAGGTCCGTCCCGAGACGTGGGCGGGCTCCAGCGAGCCCTGCTGCCGCTCGACCAGCCGGTAGTACTGCTCGAAGCCCCACGCGTGAACCAGCGTGTGAACCTGCCGGCAGCCCGCGCAGCAGAACTGCGTCGCGTCACCGGGACGCACGAGGCCGGTCGGGACGGGGAGCCCGCAGTGGGCGCACGCCGCCTCCGCGCCGGCCGCCCGAGGAGGGGTGTCGGGCATCACGGCCCCACTCCCGGCCGAGACGGTGTGTCGGCGGCGACGGTGATACGGGCGGCGTGCACGAAGCGCATCGATCCCTGGCGGGCGTCGAGCCGCAGCTCCCACGCACCTGGCTGGTCGAGACGGACGAGCGTGCGGTAGCTGCCAGATGCGGTGGGCACCGCCACGAGGTCGCCGCGCTGGTTGAGGCGTCCGTCGGAGGGCCGGATGGCAAGCAGCGCACCGGCGAGGCCGGCGACCGGATGGCCGTCGCGATCCGCGACCGTGACGTCGATGGGGCGCGGCATCCCGGGGTAATGCGGCACGTCCGCGGGCAGGTCGTAGTGCACCGTCCACCCGAGATCGCGGCTGGCCGCCTCCACCGCCTCGTCCACGTCCCACGACTGCGCGGACTGGTAGTAGCCCTCGATGGGCCGCGGCACGTCGGGCCGCGTCGCCACCCAGACGAGCACACCGCAGGCCACCACCGACATCGTCAGGTGGCCGCCGATGTAGATGGGCCAGCGGTATTCCGAGACGAGGTGGAGGATTCTCACGGCGTCGGCCCTCCGGGCCCGTAGGGCCCCAGCAGCAGGAACTCGATCTCCTTCCGGAATCCCTGATCCGAGGTCACGAGGTACCGCACCGTGGCCTGCCCGTCCACGAACAGCCGTCGCGGCACGGTGGTCACGGCGTTGACGGTCACCACCTGCTCGGCCGCGGCGACGATGGGCGATTCGCTGACGACCAGGGTGACGTCGGGAGGCGCGACCACCTCCACGGTGAAGCGCTGGGCGATCTCCCGCTGGTTGGTCACCCGGATGCGCTGCTGGTTGGCCACCTCGCCGGAGGTGAGGATGCGGTAGGGCTCGCGGCCGCCGCGCACGATCTCGACGAGGGCGTCCGCGCGCGTGAAGACCAGGGTGCCGAGCGTGCCCCAGGCCACGAGCATCAGTACCAGGTACGCCAGGTTGCGGGGCCGCCACAGGTGCCGGAGCTGGCCCTGCTGCTCGCGCTCCGAGGTGAACGTGATGAGGCCGGTGGGCCGTCCGAGCTTGGTCATCACCTCGTCGCAGGCGTCCACGCACTGCGCCGTGCCGATGCACTCCACCTGCAGGCCGCGGCGGATGTCGACGCCGGTCGGGCAGGCGGCCACGCAGGCCCCGCAGTCGATGCAGGCGCCCATGCCGGGCAGCAGCTCGCGCGACCGCGTGCGCGGCTCGCCGCGGTCGGTGTCGTAGGCCACGAGCATCGTGTCCCGGTCGGACAGCACGTTCTGCAGCCGCCCGTACGGGCAGGCGATCGTGCACATCTGATCGCGGAACCAGCCGAAGTCGAACACGATGAGCGCCGTCACGAACGCGATGGTGAAGCTGGCGCCCTTCCACTGCCCCGGGTCGTGCAGCAGGCCGGGCCCGAGCGCCGACCAGCCGGTGAAGTACGCGACGAAGGTCGTCGCCATGGCGAGCGCGACGAGCAGGAAGAGGAGATACTTCGTCGCCTTCACCCGGATCTTGTGCAGGTGCCAGGGCTCCTTGTTGAGACGGCGCTGGTTGGTCGGCCCGCCCTCGATGAGGGCCTCGATCGGGCGGAACAGGAACTCGAGATAGACGGTCTGCGGGCAGCCGAACCCGCACCAGACGCGGCCGAACGTCGACCCGACGAAGAAGACCGTGACGACCACCCCGAACCCCAAGGCGGCCAGCAGCAGGTTGTCGGTCGGGTGAAACGTGGCGCCGAAGACGTGGAACCGGCGCGTGGCGATGTCGAGCAGGATGGCCGGGTGATCGCCGACGGGAATCAGCGGCAGCACGAAGAACAGCAGCATCAGGGCGTAGGCGATCCGCCGTCGGATGTGCCAGTAGTGGCCCTTGCGGACCACGGGGTGCATGAACCGCCGCTTGCCGTCGGCGGAGATGCTGTACAGCAGCTCCTCGGGCGGCGCGACCTCGAAGATCCGGTCGTGCGACGCGGCCGTGCCGGCGCCTCCGGCTCCCGAGTGGTTCGATGCGCCCGTGGACATGACCTACCGCTCCGGCAACGGTTCGGCGGCGAAGGGGTCGCCTTCGGCCGGCCGGGGGTTGGGCGGGGCGGAGCCCTGCAGGCTGCGAATGTAGGACACGAGCGCCGCGAGTTCGTCGGGCGGCAGCGCGCGTCCCCAGGGCGGCATGCCCTTGGCCGGCCAGCCCTTGGCGACGGTCTGGAAGATCTGCTCGACGGACCCGCCGTGCAGCCAGCGGTCGTCGGTCAGGTTGGGCCCGATGAGGCCCTGCGCCTGCTCGCCGTGACACGGCGCGCAGGACCGGCTGAAGCGCGACGCCGCGACGTCGAGCACCACCGGGTCCCGTGCGCCGGCGAGCAGCGCCGCCGGCTGGGGCGGCACGAGCGGATGGGCGTCGAAGTAGGCCTGCACGGCCGCGACGTCGCTGGCCGTCTGCTGCCGGTACTCGGCCTCCATCGTGCCCTCGCCGAACGAGAGGGCATAGAACATCAGGTAGCCGGCCGCGAAGAGCAGCGACCCCCACCAGATGGCCATGAGCCATCCGGGCATCGGGTTGTCGTACTCCTTGATGCCGTCGAGCTCGTGCAGGACCTTGTCTTCGTACTCAGCCATGGTTGACTCGCTGCGAAGAAGGGGACCTGTCGGCGGCCGGCGGCTCGTCGTCCAGGGCCATGCGCGCCCGCGCGTCGAGGTCTTCCTTGCGCGCCCGGATCACGCGCACCACCACGAACGCGTAGACCGCGACGAAGAAGAGCAGCGACGCCGTTGCGAGCGCGGCCGATGTGCCCGTCGCCAGTTCCTGCAGCACGGCTACCTCGACGTCCCGCCACTGGAGGCGGGCGTGGACGGGGCCGGCCGGGCCGGCGCGGATGGGGATGGCGCGCGGCCGGGGGCCGCGGGTGATGGCGCGGCGGCTGCCGCCGCGGGAACCGCTGGCGCCTGCACTGGCGGTTGCGTGGACACCGAGTGCGGCACCTGCTCCTGCGGCCGCTTCCACTGGATGTCGGTGCCGAGTCGCTGCAGGTATGCCGTGAGCGCGACGATCTCCTTGTCGGCGAGGCCCGGCGGCCCCTGCTGCGCCTCGACCTCGGCCGCGATCCGGCGCGCCTGAATCTGGCTCGCCGATACCGCGTCGGCAATCTCGCCGTCGGTGTAGGGCACGCCGACCGTCCGCAGGGCGCGCATCTTCGCGCCGAGCAGGCTCGTGTCGTAGGGATCGGTCAACAGGTGCGGATAGGCGGGCATCACCGAGCCCGGCGTGGTGGACTGCGGCCGCTGCATGTGGCGCACGTGCCACAGCGACGGGTAGCTGCCGCCGACGCGGTGCAGGTCCGGGCCCGTGCGCTTCGACCCCCACTGGAACGGATGGTCGTAGACGTACTCACCGGCCTTCGAGTGCTCGCCGTAGCGCTCCGTCTCGTAGCGGAACGGCCGCACCATCTGCGAGTGGCAGTTGTAGCAGCCCTCCCGGATGTAGATGTCCCGCCCGACCACCTCCAGCGGCGTGTACGGATGCACGCTGGCGATCTCCTTGACGTTCGAGCGGTTGAAGAACATCGGGATGGCCTCGACGAGCGACCCGACGGCCAGCGCGAGCGCGGTCAGCACCGTGAAGGTGACGATCCGCCCCTCGAGCATCCGGTGGAACCCGTGACGCATCTCGTGCTGCAGGCGGTAGAACAGGTAGTCGTAGGTGTTGGCGGGCGTGATCGCGCCGGGCGCCGCCAGGTCGCGCACGAGCGGAGGGGCGACCACCTCGGGCTCCTCGGCGTAGCCGGCCGGCGCGCTGCGAATGGTCTTGACGATGTTGAAGCAGAAGGTGAGCAGGCCCGTGAAGAAGAGCACGCCCGCCAGCAGCCGCACCCAGTACATCGGCACGATCCGGATCACGGTCTCGATGAAGTCCGGGTAGACGAGACGGCCGTCCGGCTCGAAGGCACGCCACATCGCCCACTGCGTGATGCCGGCCACCCACATCGAGATCTGGTAGCCGATGAGGCCGACCGTCGCGATCCAGAAGTGGAAGGTCGCAAGCTTCGTGGAGTAGAGGGGCGTCTTCCACAGCCGCGGCACCGCCCAATAGAGGATGCCGAAGGACAGGAACGCGTTCCAGCCAAGGGCGCCCGCGTGCACGTGGCCGATGGTCCAGTCGGTGAAGTGCGAGACCGCGTTCACCGACTTGATCGACATCATCGGCCCCTCGAAGGTCGACATGCCGTAGTAGGTGACGGCCACCACCATGAACTTGAGGATGGGGTCCTCGCGCAGCTTGTGCCAGGCGCCGCGCAGCGCTGAAGAAGCCGTTCACCATGCCGCCCCACGACGGCATCCACAGGACGAGCGAGAAGAGCATGCCCAGGGTGGACGCCCACTCCGGGACCGCCGAGTAGTGCAGGTGGTGCGGACCGGCCCAGATGTAGACGAACACCAGCGACCAGAAGTGCATGATCGACAGGCGATAGCTGAACACCGGGCGCTCGGCCGCCTTGGGCAGGTAGTAGTACATCAGCCCGAGGAACGGGGTCGTCAGGAAGAAGGCGACGGCGTTGTGGCCGTACCACCACTGCATCAACGCGTCCTTGACGCCCGCATACGCCGAGTAGCTGCCCGTCCACGAGTAGGGCACCGCCATGCTGTTGCCGATGTGCAGGATGGCCACCGCGACGATCGTGGCGATGTAGAACCAGATGGCGACGTAGATGTGCTTCTCGCGCCGAATCGCCAGCGTGCCGAAGAAGTTGATCGCGAAGGTCACCCAGAGCACCGCGATCACGATGTCGAGCACCCACGGCAGCTCGGCGTATTCCTTCGCCTGGGTGGTGCCCGTGACCAGCGCCACGGCCGCCGCGACGATGAGCAGCTGCCAGCCCCAGAAGTGAATGGCGGACAGCGTGTCGCTGAAGAGCCGCGTCTTCAGCAGGCGCTGCATCGAGTGGTAGGTGCCGCCGAAGATCATGTTGCCGCAGAAGGCGAAGATCACGGCATTGGTGTGCAGTGGGCGGAGCCGGCCGAACGTCAGGTAGGGCGCGACGTTCAGCGACGGCATGAAGAGCAGCGCCGCAATCAGCACGCCCACGAGCATGCCGACCACGGCCCACACCACGGCCGCGAGAAAGAACAGCCGCGGCGTGCGGTCGTCGTACCGGACGGTGTCGCTCATCGAACCCCCGCTTGTGAATCAGGACACCCGGCGCGCGGTTCGCGCGCGCCGGTGACGCCACGCCACGACTGCCGGCGACGGCTGTGCGCGGCCGGACGCTGCCCTGGAGCGTCCGGCGCCGTGTCGATGCACTGCTGTTGGGGAGCCGTGTGCCACGACCGCGAGCACGCCGCGCGTGCGGCGCCTAGTTCCCGCGACTGACCGTGAATGCCCTGCACGCTGTCGACCGCACGTAACGTCGCGGACCTATTACGCACAGGTCGTGCCAGCGAAAGAACCGCGAGAATCGGCCCGTAACAGGTGCTGACGCCAGGTCTTTGCGGATTCCCGGCGGACGGCCACCGGGAGTCCGGCATGCGGATCGCCATGACACCGATATGGTGCCGAGGTCGACTCGCGCTGTCGTGTCGGAAGGTTGATCAGGCGGGTATCGGCGTCGCGCTGACACGCTGTCGTCTTCGCCCGCAGGCGCGGGCGGGTGAGAACGCGACGGTCAACACGCGGGCGGAACGAGTCCGCCCGCGTGCGACGCGTCACATCACGGCACGACGACCACGGCCGGCGTGGAGACGGGACCGGTGCCGGCGTCGTTCACACCGGCCACGGTGACGTAGTAGGTGCCGCTCGGCACGTTCTCCACCACCAGCGCGGTGCCCCCAATCGGCGACGACAGGATCACCGGACCACCGGGCGCCGTCCTCGCATACAGCAGGTACGAGGTCGGCACGCCGCCGGTCGGGGCCGGCATCCAATTGAGCGATACGGTGTGGCCGGCCACCTGCGGCGTCAGGATCGTGGGCGCCGCCGGAAGGTTCGGCCCGCTGACCACGACGCTGACTTCGTTGCTGGGCGCGCTGGTCCCGCCGCCGTTTCGGGCGACCACTCTCGCGTAGTAGGTCCCCGGCGGAACGGCCGTGACCACGGTGCTCGTCACGGCTCCGATGGGCAGGGTCGCGATGACGGTCGTGAAGTTCGGCGTGAGGCCCGCCACGAGCGTGTAGCCCGTGGCCGCGCCGCCGCTGGCCGGCGGTGTCCAGGTGAAGGTCACCGTGCTTCCAGAGACGCTGGCGGCCAGGCTGCTCGGCGGCCCGGGCGCGGCGACGGCCTGCGGAACCACGACGGTGACGGCCGCCGACTCGGGACCGGTGCCCACCGCGTTGGACGCCACGACGCTCACGACATACTGCCCATTCGGCGCCACGACACTGTGCGTCGTCGCCGTGCCGACGGGCAGCGACGCGATGATGGAACCGCCGGCCGTGCCGCGGGCCAGAATCGTGTAGCCCGTCGGCGCGCCGCCGCTCGCAGGCCGATCCCAGGCCATGCTGACGGTGTTGCCGCTCACCGACGCCGTGAAGGTGGCGGGCGCTCCGGGCGCCTCGGGCACGGTAATCCCGCTCGCGTACGCGGCCGCTCCACCCGCACAGGACAGGATGGCGCTGCACGGCGCGCCCGCAAGCAGCGTGTTGGCGTCGATCGCCACGCTCGCCCCGAACCGGAGGCCCGGGAACGAACCCACGGGCGCCAGGATGCGCTGGCGCTGGGCCCATGTGGTGCCCACCCGATCGAAGACGTAGACCGAACCGGCGTACGGGCTGTTCGCCACGGAGCCCGAGGCGCCGACGGCAAGCTGGTCTCCGTCGAGCGAAAAGCCGGCGCGACCGAAGAAGCTGTTGGTCTCGGGCTGGCTGGGCACGAGCTTCTGCTCGAAGGTCCAGGTCGTCCCGCTGCGCGAGAACGCGTAGGCGGCCCCCTGCAGGTTGACCGCACCGGCCGCGCCAGGCGCGCCCCCCACTACCAGGTCCGTGCCGACCGCGCACGTGTATCCGAGGAAGTCGGCGGCCTGCGCGTCCGGCGCCGTCAGCGTCTGCTGCAGGGCCCACGACGAGGTGCCGCGCGTGTAGACGTACACCGCGCCACCCAATCCGAACTGGGGCGCACCGACGCACGCCGTCTGCCCGAGGACGCTCACCGACGAGCCGAACTGGTCGCCGACCTGCAGGCCGGTCACCGGCAGCGACTGTGCGCTCCACGTCGTGCCCACGCGCTCGAACACGTAGGCTGCACCAGCATCGCCCGCGCCGCTGCGGTCCGACTGCGGAGCGCCGACGACGGCCACGTTGCCGGACAACGAGACCTGCGCGCCGAAGTTGGCAAAGGTGTTGGGATCCGTCGCCGTCAGCCGTGCCTGGGGCACCCATGCGGTGCCGTCGAACACGAACACGTACGCCGCACCCTGGCGCGAGCCGCCCGGCAGCGAGATGCGGGGGGCCCCGACGACGATGGTGGTGCCGTTGAGGGCGACGGCCGTGCCGAAGTCCTCGAAGTCACCGGTCCCGTCGCTGACCGTCAACTGCTGCCACGGCGCCCAGGTGGCGCCCGTCCGGCGCAGCACGTAGACGACGCCCTGGCTGCTGCCTGGCGCGCCCATGGCGCGGGGCGCGCCGATCACGGCGACGTCGCCCTCGACGTCCACGGCCGTGCCGAGTTGGCTACCGGGAGTCGTCCCGGGGAACTGTTGCTGAAGGATGAAGTTCTGGGCGGCGGCAGGCCGGCTCGCAGCCAACGTGGCGAGTAGGAGGAAGACGGCGGTCAGAAAGCGGGTGTGCATGTCCTGGGGGTCCTTTCTGGGGATTCACCAGGAACGAACGCAAACGCCGCCCGGAGGGGCTCATGACTCCTTCAACGCCTCGACGGGCGCGACCCGGGCGGCCGCCAGCGCCGGGCGGGACACGGCAAGCGTGGACGCCACCACCAGCACGATCGCGGCGACCACCAGGGCCACCGGGTCGGTCGGGCCCGTCTCCGTCAGCAGCGCCTGCCACACCTGCCCGGTCGCCATCGTCAGCACGACGCCGAGCGCCAGCCCCGCCGCGAGCTGTCCACCCGCGTCGCGCGCAACCAGCCGTACTACCTGCGCGGGTGCGGCGCCGAGCGCCTGCCG
The DNA here is from genome assembly GCA_041394685.1 of Vicinamibacterales bacterium. Lineage (GTDB taxonomy): Bacteria > Acidobacteriota > Vicinamibacteria > Vicinamibacterales > UBA2999 > VFZN01. The sequence continues at coordinate 25,645 of JAWKHU010000032.1, read as the reverse complement.
TAACGCCAGCTCACGGGTTCGCTCCCCCACCACCAGCATGAACAGGCTGTACTGCCCGACGGCCGCCAGCCCGAGCGCGGCGATCGCGAACGCCAGCAGCGCGGCCGAGTCGAGGCGGGGGCGCTCCAGCGCGGCGTCGAGGGTGTCTTCGAGCGGCGCGATGCCGACAACGGCACGCGAGGGATCCAGCTCCCGCACGATGCGCCGCACGTCCGCGGCAGCCCCGGCCGTGTTCGTCGTGCGCACTACATACGCCGGGTCGGGCCACGTGCCGGCCGGCGGACAGAATACAGTAGGGGGCGTCCGTCTCACCCAGGCCGTCTTCGGCCATGTCGCCCACGACGCCGACGATGCGATAGGCGGTGCTGCCCTCCTGGGCCATGCGCAGGCCACGGCCGACCAGCTCCTGGCGTGGCGCGAAGCGTTCGCCGAAGCGGCGGTTGACGAGCGCCGTGAGGGGCGCTCGCGGATCGTCGGTGAGCGTCGCGCACCACGTCCCTGCCATCAGCGGCGCGCCGATGGCCGCGGGTAGCCGCCGTCCACGATTCGCGAGCCCACCGTCATGCGTCCACCCTCGTCGGGCCCCACGATGCCGTCCACGGTCACCTGCGTGCGCAGCGTGGCACCGGTCGCGGGAAGAAAGCTCGTCATCCCGACGCCGGTCACCTGCGGCAGGTCGCGTAACCGCGAGAGCAGCGAGGCCTGGAGCCGTCCGATGGCCGCGCGGTCTTCATCCCACCGTGCCGCCACGCGAAAAGTGATTGCCCCACGCGCGTCGAAGCCGGGCGCCGCCTGCTCGAGGCGGTAGTACGCCCTGAGCAGCACGGCCGCCGAGGCCAGGATGGCCAGGCTCAGCGCGACCTGCAGCACGACGGCTGCCCGTTGCAGTCGATGCCGGCCACCCACGCCGCCACGCGGTCCGGCGGACTGGAGCAGCGACTCGGTGCGTCCGACGGCCGCCAGGGCCGGCAGGACGCCGCAGCCGACGGCCGCGATCACGCCGCTGGCGACGACCAGTGCCGCAGCGCGCCAGTCGAAGACCAGCTCCTCGATGCGTGGCGTCCGGACGAGCACGGCGGGCATGAGGCGGACGAGCCACGCCGCACCGACGGCGCCGGCGGCGCCGCCCAGGGCGGCAATCGCGACCCCTTCCGCAGCGATCGTCGCCGCCGCCTGGCTCACCGACGCACCGAGCGACAGGCGCACCGCCACCTCACGGAGGCGGCGCGTTGTCTGCATGACCATCAGCCCGGCGACGTTGGCGACGGCGATCAGCCAGAGCAGGGCCACCGACCCGAGCAGGATCACCAGGCCGCGCCGCGCTCCTGCGGTACGCGCCTCTGCCAGCGGCCGCAGCGTCACCGACCACCCGTCGTCGGTCTCGGGAAACTCCCGTGCGAGTCCCGCCTGCACGGCCGCCATCTCCCCGGCCGCGGCCTCGACGGACACGCCCGGCTTCAGGCGGCCGATCCCGCGCAGGAAGCGGGCGGCACGCACGCGCATGAGGCCGGGTGGAATCCGCGCGGGCAGCCAGACGTCTGTCCCGCGCGCCTGGTCGAACGTGTCGGAGACGATGCCGACGATGGTGACGGGCTGGCCCGCGATCAGCAGCCGCTGGCCGAGCGCGCCGTCAGCGCGCCCGTAGCGGCGCTGCCACAGGCCCTCGCTGATGACGGCCGCGCCCGGCCCGGTCAGCTGCTCCTCGTCATCGGTGAAGTAGCGGCCCGCCAGGGGCGGACGCGCGTAAACGTCGAAGAAGCGCGGCGCCACCCGCACGGCCGCCAGCTGCTCCGGCTCTCGGCCGCCGGTGTCCGTGACGTTCTCGCCGTAGCTTCCCGACAGCGCCTCGAAGCTCGTGGACCGCCGCTGCCAGTCGTCGAGCCGCGCCGGCGCGACGAGGCTCACGCGCGCATTGACCGACGGGCTGGCTTCGAAGACCGTGACGAGCCGCTCGGGATCCGGAAAGGGCAGCGGCTTGAGCAGCACCGTATCCACCAGCGCCGCCATGGCGGCGGTGACGGCGGTACTCAGCGCGAGGGTCAGGGTGACGGCGAGGAGGAAGGCGGGGCGCCGTATCAGCGACCGTACGGCCTGCCGCCACAGCGAGAGGGAGAGGAAAGCCACCCCCGTTGGACGCGGCCGCGGAGGCCGGGGTTGGCTGTTCTGAATTCAGAATTCGGAATTCAGAAGCCGGGAGGGCGGGCCGTTGCCCGTCCTCCCGGCATTCCCGTTTACGGGATGGTGATGGTCTGAACCGCCGTGGCCGGTCCCGTGCCGCAGGGATTCGACGCGGACACCGACAGGTTGTACGTCCCCGGCGGCGCGGCGGCCGCAAACGCGCGGCCGGGCGTGGAGAAGCCGCCCGTGAACGAGCCGGTCACGTTGAGCGTGTACAGGGTGGGCGCGGCCCCGGCGGCCGGCGGATCCCAGTTGATGATCACCGTGCTGCCCGACTTGTAGGCGAAGAAGCCGGTCGGCGCCTGCGGCACGCCCGAGCAGGCCGTCGGGAACGTGAGGGTCACGGGTGCCGAGGGCGCGCTGAGCCCGGCGGCATTGGCCGTCTGCACCGTGAAGGTGTAGGTGCCCGCCGGCACGCCGGCATAGGAGAACGACTCGGTCGGCCCGAGCGCCAGCGACGTGGTCAGCGAGCCGGTCACGTTGAGGACGACGGCGGACGGACGGCCGCCGGTGGTCGGCGTGCCCTCGAGCGGGTTCTTCCAGGTCAGGTTGAGGTTGCTCCCGGTGACGAGCCCCACGAAGTTGGTGGGCGTGGCCGGCGGCACCGCGCCGTTCAGGTGGACGATGACGTCCGGCGATGCCGCGCTCTGGGCGGCGCCGGCGATGGTCTTGACGCGGACGTACCAGGTGGAAGCCGGGAGCGCCACGGTGAACGTGTTGCTCACCGGGAGGTCGGCCGCACCGAGCACGCTGCCCGGTCCCGACCCGCCCTCGATGTGGATGCCCGTCGGCGTGTCGCCCGCGGTGGGCAGCGCCCACGCGAACGTGACGGTCGTGCCGGAGATGGAGAGCACGCGCAGGTCCGTCGGCGGCTGCGGCCCGGGCGTCGCCCCGCCGCACGAGTAGATCCGGAAGTTGTCCACGAGCCAGCCCAGCGAGCCCACCGAGCTGTCGGTGCCCAGCCGGAAGCGGAATCGCACGTTCTGACCGGCCAGCGACGCCACGTTGAGGCGCGTGCCCGTGTAGCCGAAGCTCGAACGCACGAACGCGGTCCGCGCACCGAGCGCGTTGCCCGCGTCGAGCGTGCCGTTGTAGGCCTGGCCGCCATCAATCAGCGCGTTGGCGTCGTTCCACGTCGTGCCGTCGGTGCTGTACTCGAGCACGCCGCCGTCGTAGTTGTCGGTGCCGAGGCGCACGTGTTCGAACTCGAAGGCGTGATCGAAGTACACGCGCCCACCGGCCGGGATCGTGACCGGGTTGGTCATCGTCATCCTCTGGTCGGCGGTGCTGGTGACGTCCACGCCGTAGGCGCTCGCCAGCCCCGTCTTGGCGAACCCGGTGGTGGCGTCCCAGTTGGCGGCCGTCGTGCTGGTGGCCGTCCAGCTGCCGATGCCGGTCTCGAAACCGTCCGTGAACACCGCGTTGGGCGACCCGCCGATCGGGCACAGCGTGGCCGGCGGCGGCGTGGCGCCCGGGCAGGCGAAGGGCGAGGTCATCTCCACGGCCGCGATGGCCGCCGTCACCTGGGCGCAGTCACCCGCGGTGATGCCGGCGGTGCCGATCAGGTCCGAACAGGCCTGCGTGAGGGCGGCGGCGTTGTCGGCGAAGCCCGACCCGGACGTGAGGTAGGTCGTCAGCGCCCGGTACTGGATCTTGCCGGCCTTGGCGAGGCCGATGCCGGTCACGGTCTGCCCGTTGTAGCTGCCACCGTCCACCATGAGCGCATAGGCGTGGTTCGGGATGCCGCTGTTGATGTGCACGCCGCCGCTGTCGCCGTTGGGGTTGGTCCAGCCATCGCTGCGGCAGAAGAGCTGCGGGTCGCTCATCTTGCCCGGGTCGCCGAACGCGTTGGGATTCATCATGTTGCGGATGGCGCCAAAGACCGCGAGGTCCTCGCCCATCAGCCACCGCACGCCCGCCGTGTCGGTGCCGACGCCGTCGGTCAGGTCCACCGTCTCGCCGAAGATGTCCGAGAACGACTCGTTCAGCGCGCCGGACTGGTTGTAGTACAGGAGATTCGCCGAGTACTCGGTGACCGCGTGCGTCAGCTCGTGCGAGACCACGTCGTCGGCCGAGGCGAACCCGTCGCCGTACACCATCTGGGTGCCGTTCCAGAACGCGTTCTGGTAGTTGGTCCCGAAGTGGACGCTGGAGATCAGCGGCGAGCCGAGACCGTCGTAGCTGTCACGGGCGTGCTGCGCCAGGTAGTAGTCGTAGGTGAGCCCGGCGAAATCGTACGCGTCGTTGACGTCGGCGTCGCCCGATGGGCCCTGCCCTTCGGACCGCACGAGCGTCCCGGGCAGCTGGGCCTGGTTGGACGAGTGGCCCATGTCGTGCACACGGCGATCCTTGGCGTCGGCCAGCTGGCTGAAGTCGAGCAGGACGGCGCCGGTCTCGGCGTCCACCCACACGAACTGGCGCAGCGCGTCGCCGGTCACTTCCACGAACCAGGCCAGGCGCGTCGGATAGGCGCCTTCGTCGATCAGGCCGCGGTTGAAGACCTCGAGGCGCGGCTCGCCGTACTGCACGCCGACGGCGCGGTTGCGCTTGGCCATCAGCGCGGCGGCGGCATTCTGGGCGCCTGCGGGGTCGAGCGCCGGCACGACCGAGCCCGGAAACGACGCGAGCGTCCGGCCGTTGGCGCCCAGCACGCGATCGCCGCGCAGGTGCACGATCAGCTCGCCGGCCGTCACCGGGACGCCGTCGTGGAGCTGCTGCAGGCGGACGTGCTCGAAGCCGAGCGCGTCGGCCGCCGGGGCGCGCAGCACGCGCGCGCTGAAGCGATCCTGGATGCCGAAGGCGCGTCCGTACAGGTTGACGAAGGCCAGCGCCCGTTCCGCGGCAGGCGCACCGGTCACGCCGGTGAGCAGGATGCCCTGCCCGGGCGCGGTCGCAAAGGTGGTCAGCGCGGAGCGCTCCGCCGACGCGCGGAGGGCCAGCGCCTCGCCCGGCTCGGACAGGCTGCGGACGACGGTCGGAGCGAGGGGCGCGGGTTCCTGCCCGCGCGCCGTGGGCATGCCCGCGGCCAGCGCGAGCGCGATGAGGCCGCTCGTGGCGAGGCCTCGGATGACTATTCGGTTTCTCATAAACGGTGCCCCCCAACGGGCCAGGTGGTAGCGGACGCGGTCGTCGGTCACGGCGTGACGAACGGCCGATTCTAGTGCATCAGCAGACGAGAACGGGTGACGACTGGTTCGGGATAGTGAGGGAGAGGGGACGGGCGTTTCGTCTTGGCAGCCGACTGGGGCGAACGCCCGCGCAGGCGGGAGAAGAACGGGGCGCGGGCGCCTGGCCCACGCCCCCCCGAAGCGATCGGGCCTATTCGGCCGCCTTCTTCCGCCGCGTCGTGGTCTTCTTCGCCGCCGCCGGCTTCTTCGCAGCCGTCTTGCGCGCGCGCTTCGCCTTCGGCGCGGGCGCTTCCGCCGGGGCGTCGGCCGGTGCGGCCTCCGCTTCCTGCGCAGCCTCCCCCTCCACGCCCTCTTCCTCGTCGTCGTCGATCGGCAGGCCGGGCATCGACGGCCGGGTACGGCGGCCGCCGAGGGCCTCGCGTGTCACGTCGCGGGCGCCGCCGCTGATGCGGTTGCCGATGTCGTCATCGGGCATGTCCGCGCGCGGCGCGGCGGGCGGCGGCATGTCGTCCGGGGCCTCCGGTCCCTCGCCGGTCTCCTCCCCCATCGCACCGGGCGCCTGGCCACCGGCCAGCAGCGACCAGCCGTGCGGCACGGACCCGCGCGGGCCGCCTCCGCCGGCGGCGAAGACACGGAGTCCACCCTGGCGATCGCGTTCGAGCTTCAGCAGGCCGTCCTTCTGGCACGCACGCATCAGCTCGGCAATCGAGCCGTACTTCCGCTCGTCGAACGACGGCACGGCGGCGCGGAGGAACTGCTTGAACTGGCGCGGGTACATCGGCCAGCGCGGAGGCGTGGCGGCTTCGGTGAGCACGCGGCGGACCAGCGCCACGCCGTCGCCGAGCGAGGCGGCATCCACCGTCTCGCGGCGCCCGTGGCCCTGGCCGCGGGGGGCATCCTCGCCACTCTCGCGCGGCGGCGCCGCGGCACTGTCGATCTCGACGCCCGGCTCGACCGGGGCCGGCTCGATCGCCTCGTCGTCGCCGGCCGGGACGGCGGGCGCTGCGGAGGCGGGCGGCAGATGGCCGTCAACCAGCTCCACCAGCGTGCTGCGTCCCTGGTGCTTGAGCGACACGAGCCCGTGCTCGGCCAGCTTGTCGGCGAACTCGCGGAAGCTGCCGCACCCGTAGGTGCGCTCCGAGAACGAGGAGTCGAGCTGCAGCAGGGTGCTCTTCAGCAGCCCGAGTTGCGGCGTGACCTCGCGGTCGGCCAGCAGCTTGAGCGCCCGCTTCACCAGCGGCACCGCGCCCTCGATGGGCTGCGCGCTCATGGCGGCCACGCGCGGGCGGTCGCCGCCGCGCTCGGCCGCCCGCTGGCTGCCGCGGCGGTCGGGCACGATGTTCTCGTAGGCGATGAACTCGGTGCAGTTCTTCTGCATCACGAGGCTCGTGAACGAGCGCCCGCCGACGACGAACACCTTGCGGTCGTACTGCTTCAGCTTCTCGACCAGCGTGATGAAGTCGCTGTCGCCGCCGACGATCACGAAGGCGTTGATGTGGGCGTGGGTGAAGGCCATCTCGAGCGCGTCGAGGGCGAGGTTGATGTCGGCCCCGTTCTTGTCGCCGCCGGGCGTCATGACGCGCTGCACCAAGCGCACGGCGTGGTTCGACATGGCGCGGCCGTAGTCGCCCGAGCGCTTCCAGTCGCCGAAGGCGACCTTGGTGACGATCTCACCGCGCTCCTTGATGGCTTCGAGCACGGCGCCGATGTCGAACTGGAGGCCGAGGGTGGTCTTGACGCCGATCTCGACGTTGTCGAAGTCGATGAAGACGGCGATCTTGAGTTTCTGATCTGACATGAGTGTGAACCTTGTGGGTGTCGTGGGAAATGGGTCCTGGGGCTTGGGGCGTGGGGCCTGGGTTGGGCTTGGGCCGGCCTAGAACTGGAAGTAGATGAAGTCGAGCGAGACGCGGCTCCTCAACACGAGAATCAGCGTCAGCATGACGCCGGCGGCGGCGCCCTGCAGGAGCGTCCGGGTGGTGCTGGCGGGGCCCATGGCCTCCCAGCGGGCTTCGGCCCAGCGGACGAGGCGCCAGCCTCGTTCGCGGCCGAGGGCCCAGAGATCGTCGAGAAACACCGGCACGCCCCAGGTCGCCGCGAGGACGAAGAGGTAGATGCCGACCTGGCGCTCCATCACCGAGCTCTCGGCCGGCGAGAGCACGAGCCACCGGCGCAGGAAGTCGGGGTTGGTCTCGCGAAAGAACAACCAGCCCGCACAGGCGGCCGTGACGGTCAGGACGATCTGGACGAGGGCCAGGGGACCGGGCCATCGTTCGGGCAGCCTCAGGGCCGCGCCGATGGTCCGCGTTACCACCAGCAACAGCCCATGATACAGGCCCCAGAGCACGTAGTTCCAGCTGGCCCCGTGCCAGAGCCCCGAGATGAGGAAGGTGGCCAGCAGGTTGGCGTCGCGCTGCAGCCGGGGGACGCGGCTGCCGCCGAGCGGGATGTAGACGAAGTCGCGGAACCAGGTGGACAGGGAGATGTGCCACCGGTGCCAGAAGTCGGTGGGGCTGTGCGCGATGTAGGGGTGGTTGAAGTTGAGGATCAGCTCGAAGCCGAACCAGCGCGCCACGCCCCGCGCGATGTCGGAGTAGGCGGAGAAGTCGGCGTAGATCTGGATGGCGAAGGCGAACACGCCCGCCCACAGCATCTCGAACGACGGGTCGGTGTGGCTGAACACGCGGTTGGCGATCACGCCGACGTTGTCGGCGACCACCAGCTTCTTCACGAAGCCCCACATGATGAGGAGCACCGCGTCGCGCGCCACGTTGGTGTCCCACCGCCGCGGCTCCTCCACCTGCACCAGCAGGTTGGTGGCGCGCATGATCGGCCCCGCCACCAAATGCGGGAAGAAGGCGACGAACAGCGCGAAGTCCACCGGGTTGCGGCGCGCCTTCATGTGGCCCCAGTACACCTCCACGGTGTAGCTGAGCGCCTGGAACGTGTAGAAGGAGATGCCCGCCGGCAGCACGATCTCGAGCAGCGGCGGGGACACCGTGTAGCCGACCCCCGCCAGCAGCTCGCGGACGTTGTCGACGAAGAAGTTGTAGTACTTGAACACGCCGAGCATGCCGAGGTTCACGGCCAGGCTCGCGTACAGGTAGCCCTTCCGGCGCGCGGGGTCGTCCTCCATCCGCTGCGCCGCCCAGTAGTCCACCGTCGTGGACACCAGCATCAGGATCACGAACCACGGGTGGATGTACCCGTAGAACACGTAGCTGGCGGCGAGCAGCAGCAGGTTCTGCCCGCGGTGCGGCAGCCGCCAGTAGATCGTGACGACGACCGCGAAGAAGACGAGGAAGTCGATGCTGTGGAAGATCATCGGAAGAGCGGATCGAGCCGCTTCCGGAAGATCTCGGTGTAGCGGCGGCGATCCCCGACGTGGTCGCCGTCCTCGTAGAGGTCCAGCGTGAGCTCGGGGTCACCGGTGTCGTCGTGGAACAGCGCGCCGTTGGCCTCGAGCCAGCCCTGCAGGTCGTGCACGTAGCGCACCAGCTCGGGCGACTGCTCGGGCGGCTCGTTGCCCACCGGCCGCCGCTGCACGCGAACGAAGCAGACGGTGAGCCCGTTGGCCTTCGCGAGATCCATGATGAGCGGCAGGACCGAGGTCGGCAGGTCGCGGTAGAAGTCCGGATCGTCGGTGACGTCCCCCGCCGCCAGGTCCGCGCCGACGTCGTAGCGGATCTGGTCGATCGAGAAGATGCGGTCCATGTTCCACTCGAACGCCTCGATGGCGCCGGGGCGTGGATCCTGCCACCGCACCCACCACCGCCGAATCGCCGGCTCCATCCACGACGAGGCGAGGTTGGCCTGGTAGACGCGGTCCACCTGACGATGCACCTCGTAGAAGGGCCCCTTCCGGTGTGCGGCCACCAGGCGATCGAGCTCCGGCTCGGACGGCGTGGCGACCTCGTCGAGCGCGTTGCCGTACTGGCCCTCGAGCCGGAACATCGTGTCGGTGAGGTTGGTGTCGCGGAAGAAGATGAAGGTGACGCGCGGCTGCACGCCGCTCGGGATCAGCTGGTTCTTGAAGGCCAGGTACCACCACGCCGGCCCCGTGGCCGCGTGATACAGGAACCCGACCACCTCGTCGCCCGTCGTGGACAACTGCCCCAGGAGGATGGGGTCGATGCGGGTGCCCATCATGGAGTCGCCGATGAACACCCAGCGCGGACGGCCGGCCTGCAGGTCCTCGATGGCCTCGGCCCTGAACGGCTTGTGCGACCGGCGGATCTCGAGGGCTGGCAGGTAGCCCAGGGGCGGGAGGTCGCCCACCGCGACGCGGTTGATGGGCCGCAGGATCAGCGGCACCAGGGCCATGACGACACCGACCAGGACGAGCAGCGCGTAGCGGCGCGCGGGAGACGCGGCGGCTGGTTCGGCGGGCCGGACTGCGGCCCTCGCGACCTCGGCCGCAGGATGGGAAGCTGACACGTGAGCTGTAAGAATGACGGATCGACCCGGGCTACGACACGGGGCCTGTCCAGTATAGCCGACACGGCCGTCCGGCACGAAGGTTGCTGTTCAGCCTGACGTCATGTCCCCGCGCGTGATAAGGATGCGGGAGTCAGGTAAAGGGAGGTTCAGATGACGGCACGCGGTACTGCCAAGTGGTCGATGGTTGCCTTCGCGGCGCTCGCAACGGTCGGGCTGGCGGCCCAGGAATCGGTGCAGGCCACCTTCGAGCGCGGCGACTACGGCGCCGTGGTGGAGCGGGCGGGCGACGGCCGCGGCGGCGCGCCGGAAGACACCTACATGGCCGCCCTCGCAGATGAAGATGAACGCGGCGCCGCCAGCGAGTTCCGCCTGCAGAGTCGGGCGACGGCCCTGGCAGAAGTCGGCAACTCGGGCCTCGCGCTCGTGGACGGCAACGCCGGTGAGGGCCGTCAACGCCGCCCAGCGCGCCGTGGACGCCGCGGGCGACAACCCGTACGCCAACTACCAGCTCGGCATGGCCGCCGCCGCCGCCAACGACTTCGGCCGCGCCGCCGAGGCCTTCCAGCGCGCCACCGACGCCAAGCCCGACTTCGCCTACGCGCACTACTACGCCGGCCAGGCGTAAGAAGGTCAACAGCATGGCCAAGGCCGCCGAGCACTACGGCTACTTCCTGCGCCTCGCCCCCAACGCACCGGAACGCGGCGCCGTCCAGGCGATCATGCGGACGCTGAGGGGGTAAGAAGGCAAAAGGCAAAAGGCAAAAGGCAGAAGGCAAAAGGCAGAAGGCCAGGGCGGAATTCAGAATTCAGAATTCAGAATGCAGAAGGGGGCTCAATGCCCCACTGCCCCAATCAGATTCCGTGTCCTTGATCCCCCCGGCGCGCGGGTAGCGCGCCGGTCCTCCTTCCTCCCGACACGGCGCCGCCGCGGGAGGCCAGGGCGGAATTCAGAGTTCAGAATTCAGAATGCAGAAGGGGGCTCAATGCCCCAATGCCCCAATCAGATTCCGTGTCCTTGATCCCCCCGGCGCGCGGGTAGCGCGCCGGCCCCCTTCCTCCCGACACGGCGCCGCCGCGGAAGGCCAGGGCGGAATGCAGAAGCCAGAATGACGAATGCAGAAGGGCCCAATGCCCCAATGCCCCAATCAAGTTCCGTATCCTCGATCCCCCCGGCGCGCGGGTAGCGCCCCCTTCCTCCCGACGGCGACGCCGCGGCAGTCGCAGAAGACCTGCCCGATCCCGAAGTACCACCGCGCCTTCCGCAGCGGAGCGGGCGTGAAGATCGTGCCGGGCAGATCCGAGGCCGGCAGGCCCAGGTCCACGCGCAGGAGCCCGACCGGCGAGTCGAGGCGGAGGCCGACGCCGTAGCCGACCTTCAGATCCTTCCACTTGAAGGGTGAGCCCGACTCGAAGACGTTGCCGGCATCCATGAAGCCGACCGCGCGCAGCCAGCGGTAGACGGGGAAGCGGACCTCCTGGTTCAGGATCAGCAACTCCGAGCCGCCGGCCGGTTCGCCGAGCACCGGGTCCCGCGGGCCCAGCGCGTTCTGCCCGTAGCCGCGCACCGTTGCCGCCGCCCGCCCGGAACCGGTTCGACGGCACCCAGGCCGCCCGAAATCCATGCGCGTCCCCCACGATGGCCCGTGAGGCTGGCACGATGGGGCCGAGCCCGAAGTAGCCGTGCTGCTGTGCGAGCAGCTTGCCGTAGGGCGCGTCCGTGCCAGCCAGCGCGTCGCCTGCTCGATGGTGACCGAGGTGAAGCTGCCCTTGCGCGCGTTGACCGGGTCGTCGCGCCGGTCGAGGATCACGCCCGAGGTGAGCCGCCCGACGTTGGCCACGACATCGAGCGGGAACAGGTCCAGCGGATCGGGCTCGGGGTCGTAGGTGTGGTTGCGCTCGAAGCGGTAGCCGTAGATGACCTCGAAGCCCGACCACCGCCGCCACCGCTGCTCGAAGCTCAGGCCGAGGACGTCGGACAGCGCGATGAGCTCGCCCTCGCTGCGGAGGTGCTCGCGCGAGCCGTACAGGAAGAGGCCCGTGCGCACGGGCAGGCCGAGGAAGCTGGGCACCTGCAGGAACGTGTTCGCCCGCTGGAAGTCGCGCTCGAGCCGCGTGGCCACGCCTCCGGTCAGCGCGCGGCCGAACAGGTTCTGGTTGCGGATCTCGCCGATGACGCCCGGCGAGTAGTTGATCCGATCGCCGTCCGCCAGCGTCTCCCGTTCGCGGTCCACCTGGAAGCCGTAGCGCAGCCGCCACGGCGGATACTCCTCCACGGTCACCCGCGCGCGCACGTCCTGCACGCCGTTCACCGGTTCGCCCATCGGCACCGCCTCGACGTCGACGGTGCGGAAGACGTTGGTGTCGAACAGGCGCTTGCGGGCCAGTGACCACTCGGCCAGGTTCACCGGCTCCCCGATGCCCAGGCGCAGCGCGCGCGAGACCACGCCCTCGCGGGTCCGCGTGGCGCCCGACGTCACCACCTCGCGAAGGATCTGCTGCGGTCCCTCCTCCACGGTCAGCGCCACCGTCACCTCGCCGCCGTCGTCGCTCGCGGTGGCTTCGGACCCGACCTGGACGGCGTTGTACCCGAGCGTGCGGTACCGGCGCTCGACGCGGTCGCGGGCCGCGTCCACGTCGGCCAGCCGATAGGGCTGGTTGGGTTCGAGCTCCGCGGCGGCGCGCAGGGCCTCGAGCCGCTCGTCCGACACGCCCCGCCACTGCACGTCGGCGAGCACCGCCTGGTCGCCCTCGCGAATCGTGACCGGCAGCACCGCCTCGGCGCCCTCCATGGTGGGCGCGCCGACGGTGACAGACGCGTTGAAATACCCCTCCGCGCGGTAGTGCTCGCGAATCGCGCGCACCAGCGCGCCGGCATCCACCCAGGCCTCGACCCCGAGGCCGGCGCGATCCACGATGCCGTGCAGCTCGTCGTTCTTCAGCCGCTCGTTGCCGGTGAACCGGATGGTCCGGCGCCCGGCGCGCGGCCCGGGTACGGCCGTGATGGCCAGCGTCTTCACGCCGTCGCCGTCGTTCATCGCGGCATCGACCGTCGCGAGCACGTAGCCGTCGGAGACCAGGTAGCGGCGAACCCGCTCCTCCGCGTCGGCGGTCACGAAGCTGTCGAAGACGGCACGCCGCCAGATCGTGCGGATGGCGTCGGTTTCGCTCCCCGGAAGTTCCACGCCCTCGACCGCAATGCGCGTCGACGGCCCGCGCGTCACCACGTACGTCAGGTCCACGGTGCCGTCGGCGTTCTCGATCCGCTGGCCGCGCACGCGCCTCGAAGTATCCCCGCGCGACGAAGAGGTCGGTGAGGGCCTCCATGTCGTTCTGGAACGAGAAATAGTCGAAGACCGCCTTCGGCTTGAGCCGCAGCGCCTCGCGCACCACCGCCTCGTCGAGCGGCGCCAGCGACCCGTCGAACTGCACGCGGCCCACCCGCACCACCGGCTGCTCCACGCGCGTGGTGCTGGCGCCGCCCGAGCCGAGCGTCACCTGGTGCCGTACGCCGAGCCCGATGGACTGGTCGTCGCGCGAGATGCCGCGGATCTCGAGGTTCCGAATCGGAAAGTAGCTGACGATGAAGGTGGCCCGCCCGCTCTCGGCGAGGTTCTGCGAGACGGTGAACTCGACGTTCTCGCGCAGGCGCTTGGACAACGTCAGGCGGGTGGCGGGGTTCTCGACATCCTGCGTGGCGGCGCTCGGATCCTCACGGACCTCGTCCCCCTCGCGGAACTCGTCGCGGATGACGTCGCCGCGGTCGATGCGCAGCGCGTCGAGGCCCAGCTCGCGTCCGGCGGCGCCGAGGAGGTCCGTGGACAGCAGCGCGAGCGCGCTCGAACCGGTGACGCCGCCGCCGAGCAGCGCCGTGGCGATCTCCTCCTGCGACCCGCCCTGGTCGGAGTTGAGGTCTACCTCGAACCGGTCGGGCGTCCCGCTCACCGTCAGCGTGACGTCGCCCTGGGTTGACGTGCGGGTGACCGCCTGGATGTCGAGGTCGGGCTCGATGCGGTTCAGGTTCGTGAACGAGACGCTGCCGCGCGTGAGGGTGAAGGTCCGTCCCGCCGCGTAGACGGCTCCCCCCTCGCGCAGCGTGACCTGCCCCGACATGCCCGGCTGCGAGGCCGTGCCGACGAGGCGCACCTGCGCGCCGGCATCGAAGCGCCCGTAGTTGTTGTCCACGTGCAGGTCCGTCACCGTCGTCACGTCGATGTTGAGCCGCAGGTTGTCGAGCGAGGACGAGTCGCCGGTGGAGGTGCGCACCGTCGTGCCGGCGTTGGCGCGCGCGAGCGCCGCCAGGCTGATGGGATCGGTGTAGGAGCTGCGCAGCACGCGTACGTCCCCGCGCAGGAGGGGTGTGGCGCCGGACAGATCGTAGGTCAGCAGCGCGTCGATCTCGCTGCGCAGTCCGCTTGGATACTCGACGGCGACACCGTCCGCCTGCACGTAGAGCTCTCCACCGTCGAACGCGAGCCCGTCGAGCAGGATGCCGCCATCGATGACGAGCCGGCCGCCGTTGGCCGACCCGCTCAGTCCACGGAATTCCACGCGGTCGCCCGCAAGGGCGATGGGACCCGTCAGGTCCGAGATGACGAACCGCGGGGTCGGCACCGCCACCTCGACGCCTTTGAGCGTCATGCCGCCTGCCAGGTCCGGGTCGGCGGTCGTGCCGCCCACCTTCACGTCCACGTCCGCCGTGCCGTCGATGGCCACGTCGGGCAGGAACGCGGAGAGCACGCGCAGCACCGCGACGCCGGCGAGCGAGAGGTCGAGGGCGGGCGTCTCCTGCGAGGCGTCCACCGTACCCCCGACGGTCAGCGTGCTGCCGGCCGCTTCCCACACCACGTCGTCCAGCCGCACGACACCGTCGTCAATCGTGAACACCGAGGGCCGCGTCTGCTGCACGTCCACGCCTGCCGCGTCGAACCGGGCGGTCTGGATGACGAAGCGGCCGTCGGCACGCCGCGGGTTCATGTCGGGCAGCGTCGCCTGGCCGTCGGCCGTGAAGTCGCCGCTCAGCCGCGCGGCCTCGGCGTGACCCGACACCGCGCGGACGGTGACGGCCTCGCCGGTGATGCCCGCATCGACCGTGAGGTTGCTGAGCGTGGTCCCGCCGATGCTGATGCGCCCCTCGTCGAGCTCCACGCTGGCGATGAGGTCTCCGCGATTCGCGGTGGCGAACGCTTCGGCGGTGACGTGGCCGGTGCCGCGCACGTCGGTCTCGAGGCCGAAGGCGGTCGCCGCCTGGATCAGGTCCGCGAGCTGGCCGTCGAACGTGCCGCCGACGACGGTGTTGTCGCGGCCGGACCACTCGCCGTGTCCGGTGAGCGTGCCCTCGCCCACGTGTGCCGTGAGGTCGCGCAACGCCAGTTCGCCGGGCTCCCACGTCACTGTCGCCGGGGACGCGAGGGTGACGGGCACCCCCGCCACCTGCGCCGACAGCTCCTGCAGGTTGGCCTCGACGTGCGGCGGCTGCTGGCTGCCGGCGGCGCCGATGGCGGCGGCGGTCAGGCTCAACTGGCCCGTCAGCTGCCCGGGCACGATGACACCGAGCACGGGCGCGATGGTGGCGAGGTCGAGATGGTTCAGGACGGCGGCGCCGCGATAGTCGTAGGGCGCGTGCAGGCCGACGAGCGCGCTGGCAAAGGCCCCCAGCTTCGGGGCGTTGGCCTGGATGCGGCCATGATCGCCGGCGAGCACGATGTCCACGGAGCCGTCGCCGATGAGGTCGCCCGCGACGCCACCGGTGATGGCGAACTGGAACCGCCCCTCGCCGCCGGGCTCGTCGATGGTGCCCGTCCCGCTGAAGCGCCCGTTGACCGCGACGATGGTCTCGGCGTCGCCGGTGAACGTCCGGCTCCACCGCATGTCCGACGCGTCCAGCTGCACCTCGTAGGAGCGGTCGAGGCCGTAGCGCCCCTGCAGGGTGACGAGACCATCGCCCTTGTGCACGGAGAGGGATGGGATGGTGACGGTCTCGTCGGCGAAGTGCAGCGTCCCTTCGAGCCCCGAGTAGAGATCGCCCCCCGCCTCGATGGAGGGGCTCGAGAGCGTCGCATCCACGATCGGATCCGACGGCGTGCCACTCAGCCGGGCGATCGCTTCGATCGTGCCTGCGGCGGGAGGGTCGCCGTCGTCGGTGCGCCAGACGTCGGCCAGGTCCCCGACAGTCGCGCGGAGCGTGCCGTCGAGCCGGCCGCCCGCGAGGTCCACGTCGATCTCTCCACCGACGGTGGCCGAGCCGCGCGTGAGCTCGAGCGGTGCGACGTGCACGCGGTCGGCGCCGGCGTCGATGGTGGCCGTGAGCGAGGCGGGGCCGACACCGGGGATGTCGAGCGCGGGCGCGCGGGTGTCGATGGTCGCGCGCGGCGACCCGAGCGTGCCGGCGAGCGCCACGCGGTTCTCGAGCGCGCCGCCGATGGGCCGCACCGCTTCCGGAATGCGCACGCCCAGCGGCGCGAGGCTGCGATCGGCGGCGTCGAGGCTCGAGACGACAACGGTGGTCGCGCCGTCCAGCGACGAGCGGAGCGGCGCGTCGGCATCGTACCGGCCGCGGGCGGTCCCCTCCGCGGAGATGCCGCCGCTCGTCAAGCGATGCACCACCGACCAGCGCGCATCGTCGATGTCGGCACGGAGCCTGCCGTCGAGGGGCGTGAGACCAGGCTCTCGAATCGGCGACAGCGTCGTCTCCGCCGCGAGCGCGGGCGTGCGACCGCTGGTGTAGCGCGCGCGGCCGTCCAGCCGCGTGCCGACGGGCCGGACGTCGACGTTCCCCGCGCGCATCGGCACGCGTGCGTCGAGCCCATCCCAGCTCGCCTCGATCGAGAACGGCGCATCGCCGAACGGCACTTCCAGCGAGGCGTTCACCTGGCCGCCTGACCGCGGCGATGCCATCACGCGATTGACGCGCACGCCACCGCGATCGACGAGCACCTCGCCACTCACCTGCAGGTCGTCCTCGGTGCCCACCTCCAGGCCGGGCGCATCCAGGCGCACCGTGGTTTCCACCGTGCTGGCCGGCCCCGTGACCGAGCCGGACACACGCGCCGTGCCGGAGACCGGTACCGGCAACGTCACGAGCGAACCCGTCTCCCCCGTCTCCACGGAGCCTTCGAAGGTGAGCTCGAACCCGACGGGCCCGAACACGTCCACGATTCGGCCGGAGAGCGCGAGGGTTCCGAGTCGCGTCTGGATCGGCAGATCCTGCATCGACACCGTGTTGCCCTCGAACGCGAGGCGTGCGTCGATCGGCTCGATGCGCAGCGCACGCTCGCCGAACGCGAGATCGACGCCGCCGCGCACGGCGAAGGGACCGGTGGCGCCATCGAAGACGCGGATGGCGCGGTGCTCGAGCTCGGTGTCGATGCCCGTCGCCTGGACGCGGAGCGGCGTGGTGGCGTCTTCGTACAGCACCGAGACGTTGCGCAGGTGGAGCCCGCGTAGGTCCAGCGAGAAGGGGGCCGACGCGGCGTTGCCGGCGCTCGCGCCACGCGAGGGCAGGTTGGACGTCCCGTCGGCGGCGGTCCGGACGACCACCTGCCCGTCGTCGATGGCAATGTCGTCGAAGGCCAGCCGCCCCGAGTACGCGGAGAGCGGCAGGTCGGCGCGCACGCGCGCGGCCGTCAGGATGGGCTCGGCATCACGGCCTGACGCCGCCAGGCGCACGTTGGTCAGCGTGGCGGTGCCCGTCAGGACGTTGTACGACAGGGTGTCGGCCGTGAGGGCGAGGCCGAGGCGGGTGTCGAGCGTCCGGATCGCCCATGCCAGCACGCGCGAGCGCACCGGCGGCGTGTGCACCAGGCCCAGTACGACGAGGACGAGCGCCGCCATCCCGGCGGCAGCCATGCCCGCGCGTCGTCGGAACCCCGGCCCCATCGAACGATTGTACCGGCCGGACCGGCCTTTGTAGCCTCCGGTCTCGGACGACACCGCCCTCTGCTAGGATGGCGATGGAGGTCCCCGATGCTGATCCGATCGATTCTGGCGGCTGCCGCCGTGCTGGCCGGCGTGTCCGGCGCGCAGGCGCAGATGGCCGAGCTGAAGGTGGGCGACATGGCGCCGAACTTCACGCTCAAGGCCACCGACGGCAAGACGTACACCCTGTCCGACTTCAAGGGGAAGCAGGCGGTTGTCGTTGCGTGGTTCCCCAAGGCGTTCACGCAGGGCTGCACGATCGAGTGCAAGTCGCTGGCGGAGAACGGCCACCTCATCAAGAAGTACGACGCCACCTATTTCATGGCGAGCGTCGATCCGCTCGAGGAGAACACGAAGTTCGGAGCCGAGCACAAGGCCGACTTCCCGCTCCTGAGCGACCCCACCAAGGAGACCGCGACGAAGTACGGCGTCCTCGGGACGCGCGGCGTCGCGAATCGGTGGACCTTCTACATCGGCAAGGACGGCCGCATCCAGGCCACCGACAAGACCGCGTCAAGCCGGCCACGTCCGCGGAGGACATGGCGGCCAAGCTCGGGGAACTGGGCGTACCCACCCGCTGAATCGCACCTGCCTGCGGGAGCGCCACCCGGCGCTCCCGCCCTTCCGGCTCCATCCCGCGCCAGCCCCCCGCCGGGCATCCGGGCCCGACCTCTGCTAGCATCCGCCGTGGTGGGAGGGATCTGTTCATGAAAGTGGGAGAGCCCTGTTGAGTGTGGGGTTTGCCGCGGTGGTCGGCATGCTGTCCGGGGTGACCGGACGCGCGCAGGGCCCCGGCGGTGGAGCTCAAGGCAGGAGACGCCGCGCCGGCGTTCTCGCTGCCGGGGTCGGACGGCAAGACGCACAGTCTGGCCGAGTCGACGGGAAAGCGGGCGGTCGTCCTGGCCTGGTTCCCGAAAGCGTTCACCGGTGGGTGAACGGCCGAGTGCAAGTCGCTCCGTGAGAGCGGCGAACTGATTCGGCAGTACGACATCGACTACTACATGGTCAGCGTCGACACGCTCGAGGACAACACCAAGTTCTCGCAGATGCACGAGGCCGACTACCCCATCCTGAGCGACGTCACCAAGTCCGTGGCCACTGCCTACGGCGTGCTCAGCCCCGCCGGCGTCGCCCGACGCTGGACCTTCTACATCGCACCGGACGGCAGGATCCTCGACATCGAGAAGAGCGTGTCTCCCTCGACCGCCGGACCCGATATGGTGAAGAAGCTGGGGGAGTTGGGGGTTGCGAAGAGGTAGCCTCCTCGATGGCGTTCATTGACGATTGATGATTGTTGATTGACGATTGATTGACCGATTGGGGCATTGCTGCAGTGGCGCAATCGATGGCGTCATTGGCGCAGTGCGACAGTGGCGCAATGTGATTGTGGCAATGCCGCAGTTTCCGGGTGCACCAATGAATCGACAATCGGCAATTGACAATCGTCAATGGACGCCCTTCCGTCTCTCCGTTCCACTCGCCGTGCTCCTGCTCGTGGCCAGCGGGGCCGCGCAACCCGCCTCCGTCCGTCTCGAGAAGAACGTCGAAGCCCGCATGCGCGACGGGGTCGTGTTGCGGGCCGACGTCTACCGGCCGTCAGCGCCGGGCCAGTACCCGGTGCTGCTGCAGCGCACGCCGTACTCGAAGAACGACGAGGACGCGGCGGCGCGGTTCGGCCGCATCGCGGCGCACGGCTACATCGTGGTCGTGCAGGACACGCGCGGCCGCTACACCTCTGACGGCGTCGCCGTGCCGCACGACGAGGCCGCCGATGGCTACGACTCGGTGCAGTGGGCGGCGGCGCTTCCAGGGTCCAACGGCCGCGTCGGGATGTTCGGAGGCAGCTACCTCGCCACCACGCAGCTCGAAGCCGCCACGCTGCAGCCGCCGGCGCTCGTGGCGCTCTTCCCGGCCTCGTCGTACGCGCGCCGGCACGACATGGTGTTCCAGGGCGGGGCCTTCTACCTGAGCGACGGCCTGTCGTGGAACCTCGGACAGGCCCTCGACGTGCGGCGCCGCGCGCTCACACCAGACGTGGACCGCGACGGGCCGATCGGGCTCGACGCCGAGCAGCGCCAGACGCTCCGCGGCACGTGGTACTGGCACCTGCCGCTCAAGGGTTTCCAGGGAGCTGGAGCTGCGCCGCGCGCCCGGCTACTACCAGATGCTCGACCACCCGGACATGGACGCGTTCTGGGATCCCGCCGACATCCAGTCGCGGCATGACCACTACAGGCACCCGCCTTCCACCTGACGGGCTGGTACGAGCACGCTGCTGACCGGAACGCTGAAGAACTTCACCGAAAGCCTGCGCGCGCGCGCCGGTACCGACACGGCACGGCGCGGCCAGCGCCTGATCATCAGCCCCTGGACCTGCCCGCCCCCACGAAGGGCCGCGCGCCATCGGCGACGTGGACTTCGGCGCCGAAACCGGCGTCGAGTCCGAGGCGCTGATGCTGCAGTGGTTCGACTACTGGCTGAAGGACGGCGACCGCGCGGTCGTGGACGCCGCGCCGGTGCGCCTCTTCGTCATGGGCGAGAACCGGTGGCGCGACGAGGAGGCCTGGCCGCTCGCGCGTGCGGTGGACACGCCGTGGTTCCTCGGCGGCGGCGGACGTGCGGACACGCTGAACGGCGACGGCGTGCTGCACACGTCCCCGCCTCCGGCAACATCACCGGCCGATCGATACGACCACGATCGGCCAAGCCGAAGTACCGGTACAGCGGCTACTCGCGCACGCCAGCGGATCAGCGGGGCGATCGAGGGCGAGACGATGTCCTCGTCTATACCAGCGGACCGCTCACCGCTGATGTCGAAGTGACAGGGCCGCTCGCCCTCCGCGCTGTGGATTGCCTCGTCGGCGCCGGACACCGACTTCACCGGGAAGCTCGTTGACGTCGCCCGACGGCACCGCTCGAGCGCTGGCCGACGGCATCCTCGCGCGGTATCGACACAGACCGACCGCCCCGCGCTGCTGACACCCGGCGAGCCCACCGAGATCACCATCGACCTCGGCGATATGAACCTCTTTCGCGCGCCGGCCACCGGATCCGGCTCGAGGTCTCGAGCAGCAACTTCCCGCGGTTCGAGCCGCAATCCAACACCGGCGGCGTCTTCGGCGAGGACGCGAACGCGCGTGGCGGAACCAGACCATCCTGCACGACGCCGCGCATCCGTGCGAAAACTCGTGCTGCCGGTGGTTCCGCGACAGGCGGCCGGCTCGTCGGCCCGCGTGCAGGAGGGCCTCCTCGGCTTCTCTCCCCCACGCGCGGCGGCCGAGCGTGAGGCCGAGCGCCGCTTCCTCGCCGGTATCGACACCGCGCGGATGAGCGCCACTCACCGTGCGGTCACGGCGCACCCGCACATTGCGGGCTCTGCGCGGTCGATGGCCGTGGCCGGCACCCTGCAGGCGGCGCTGCAGGAAGCGGGTCAAACCGATCCGCGATACGGTCTGTCCACGCCGCGTTCGATCGCGGTGGAGATCGTGTCGCCCATCGCCAGGCCAATTTGTCGGTGACCGGGCATCCACACCGCCGGCGACCCCGACTCCTCCCATCCGGAGCTCGGACCGGCGTTCGTGGCCTACTCCGCCTCGGGCTCCGTCACCGCGCCAGCCCGTCACGTCAACTGGCCTGCGCCCGACTACGCGCGGCTCGCGGCGGCGGGTGGACGTGCGAGGCAAGATCGCGTCGCCGCTACGCGCGAAATACATCGCGCGGTGAAGATCCACCGCAGAACAGGCGGGCGCGGCCGCATCATCATCTACTCCAGCCCCGCCGACGATGGGTTCGCGCGAGGTGTCCGTGTGGCCGAGGCCCCTGGCGTGCGGACTTCCAGGCGCAGAGCGGCAACGGCAAGTACAGCTGGTTCTGGCACGGCGATCCGCTGACGCCGGGCGTCGGAGCCACCGCCGACGCCCCGGCCTGGATCCGGCAGCGGCGCCCCGTCCCGAAGATTCCGGCCGTCGTCCACTCTCGTCGCGCGAAGCGGCGAAGATCCTGTCTCGCCTGACCGGCCCGCCCGTGCCGTCCGGATCCGGCTTCCAGGGCGCCCTGCCCTTCACCTATCGGCTGGGCCCCGGTCCGGTCACCGTGAAGCTCGACGTGCGGATGGACGCAGGGCGGCGACCGATTCGTAATGTCGTGGCGACGCTGCGCGGCCGCGATCCCGATCGCTGGGTCGTGCTCGGCACGCACCACGACGCCTGGACGTTCGGCGGCATGGATCCCGGCACCGGGCTCACGCCGACGCTGGAAGTGGCCCGCGGCCTCGCCGCCCGCGCGCGCGATGGATGGCAGCCGGAGCGCTCCATCGTCTTCGCGTTCTGGGACGCCGAGGAGTTCGGCCTCGTCGGGTCCACGGAGTACGCCGAGGCCCTGCAGCGCGAGCTGCGCGAGAAGGCAGCGGTGTACATCAACACGGACCTGTCGATGCCCAGGCGCTGACGGCGAGAGCACGCCCTCGCTGCGCGACCTCCTCGTGCAGGTCACGCGCGACGCTCCCATTTCGACGGCACGCTCGGTGGCCGACACTGGCAGGCCGAACAGTGAGCGCGCCAACCGCCGCACGGCGGCGCGAGGACCGGCCGGCTTCGAGGTCGAACTGGCGGCGCTCGGCAGCGGCGCAGAGCTTCGTCGCCTTTCAGGACTTCCTCGGCCTCCCCACGATGCAGATGGAGTTCGACTTCGAGCAGCTACGGCCCCATCACTCGCTGACACGCGGCGCTACGTCGAGCAGCACGTGGATCAGCTTCGCCGTCAGCAAGAGCGCTCACCGGCATCTGGGCTGACGGTGATGCGCACAGCAGGCGCCGACGTGCTCCCCTACCGCTACGAGTACTGTCTGGCGAAGATGCAGGGTTCATGGCGCAGGCGCCCGCATGGGCGGTGGACGACGAGGGCGCACCCCGTGTGGCCGTGGATCGACGACGAGCGCGGCGCTGGCGGCCGACGCCAGACGGCTGGCCGAGGGCCTCGACACCGCGCTCGACGGCCTGGCCTCGCGCGCCGCCGTCAACCGCGAGCGGCTCCGCGGCGTCAACGACCGGCTCGCCCGCCTCGAGCAGCGCCTGCTGGACGAATCGGAACCCGCGGACACCCGCTGGTACCGCCACGTGATCTACGGCTGGAACATCTACTCCCTGTACGAGGGCCCGCCGCTGCCAGGACTGGCCGGCGCGATCGCGGATGGCGACGCCACGGCCGTACGGCGGGAGACCGCGCGCCTCGACGGCGCGCTGCGCCGCTTCGTGGCCGGGCTCGAGGAGATTGGAGCACTCGTGGAGCAGATCGATGCGCGGTAGGACGCTGGCGCTGGCCGCCGGACCGCTGGCCCTGGCCCTCGCCGCGTGGGGCGGAGCGACGGACGCAGCCCAGCCCGCAGCCTCATTCGTCGTCGTCAACGCGCAGGTGATCGACGGGACGGGCACACCGGCGCGCGCGGCGGCCGTGCGCGTGCGCGACGGCCGCATCGACGCCGTCGGCGCCCTCACCCCGCGGGATGGCGAACGCGTGGTCGACGCCGGCGGCCTGGTGCTGGCGCCCGGATTCATCGACGTCCACAACCATTCCACCGACGGCCTCCTGACCGAGCCCGACGCGCCGACCCAGGTGTCGCAGGGCATCACCACCGTCTTCGTCGGCCAGGACGGGAGCTCACCCTGGCCTATCCGCGACTATCTCGACAAGCTCCGGGCCATGCCTCCCGCCGTCAACGTCCTGACGGCCGTGGGACACGCCACCGTGCGACAGATGGTGATGGGCGACGACTACAAGCGCGCGGCGACGCCGGACGAAGTGTCGCGCATGGCGGTCCTCGTCGATCAGGGCATGCGCGAGGGCGCGATCGCGCTCTCGACGGGGCTCGAGTACGAAATGGGGTCGTACGCCACGACCGACGAAGTCGTGTCACTCGCGATGGTGGCGGCGCGCCACGGCGGGTTCTACATCTCCCACATCCGCGACGAGGCCGACAAGGCCTTCGACGCCATGCGCGAGGTGATCACCATCGGCGAGCGGGCGAAGCTGCCGGTCCAGAACACGCACATGAAGCTCGGCACCGTCGGCGTGTGGCACAAGGCCGAGGATGCGATCCGGCTGTTCGATCAGGCCCGCGCACGTGGCGTTGACGTCACCGCCGACGTCTACCCGTACGACGCGTGGTCCTCCACGATCACGGTCCTCATCCCCAGCAAGCGCTACGACGACCCGGAGGCGGTCCTGCAGGGCCTGCAGGACGTGGGCGGAGCGGCCAACATCCTCATCACGCGCCATCAGGCGCATCCCGAGTACGAGTACAAGACGCTGGCCGACGTCGCCGCGAGCCGAGGTGTCACACCCGTTGACCAGTTCATCGCCATCGTCAGGGAGGGCGGGGCATCGGTGGTCTGCACGGCCATGGTGGACGAGGACATCCGCGCCATCGTGCGATGGCCGCACACGATGTTCTCGAGCGATGGCGGCATCGGCATGCGCCACCCGCGCGGTGCGGGAACCTATCCGCGGATCCTGGGCGTCTTCGTCCGCGAGCGACGCTGGCTGACGCTGGAGTCGGCGATCCACAAGATGACGGCCCAGCCGGCCGCGCGACTGGGCCTGCAGGACCGCGGCACGATCCGGCCTGGCGCTCACGCCGATCTCGTCCTCTTCGATCCGGCGACGGTCATCGACCGCAGCACGTTCAGCGATCCGTTCACGCTGGCCGCCGGCATCCGCACGGTCTGGGTCAACGGCGTGGACGTCTGGAACGAGCCGCGCACGACGGGCCGACACCCCGGCACCGTGATCGCACGCTGAGGGCACACCGGAGGACGCCGACGCCCAGCCCAAGCCCCCAAGCCCTCAAGCCCCCAGGCCTGCAGGCCCCACGCCCCACGTCCCAAGCCCCAGGCCCCACGCCCCAAGCCCCCTACCGTGTCGGCTGCGGCTTGGGCTTCGGATCGAGGCCCACGCGCTTCAGCGCCGCCTCGAAGCCGTTCTTGTCCACCGCCTTGGCGTACGCCTCGTCGGGCGCCACGACCTTCTTGGTGACCAGCTCCATCAGGGCATCGTTGAGCGTCATCATGCCCTGCGCCTTGCCCACCTGAATCATCGACGGGATCTGGAAGGTCTTGCCCTCGCGGATCAGGTTGCTGACCGCCGGCGTGGCGATGAGTACTTCCAGAGCCGCCACACGCCCGCCGCCGATCTTGCGGCACAGCGTCTGGGCGATCACGCCGCGCAGCGACTCCGAGAGCATGATGCGGATCTGCGCCTGGCGGTCGGCCGGAAACTGATCGATCACCCGGTCCACCGTCGACGCCGCCGTCGTCGTGTGCAGCGTCCCGAACACGAGGTGGCCGGTTTCGGCCGTCTCGATGGCGATGGCGACCGTTTCGAGGTCGCGCAGCTCACCGACCAGGACGATGTCCGGATCCTCGCGCAGGGCCGCGCGCAGGGCGTGCTTGAACGAGTCGGTGTGCGTGCGCACCTCGCGCTGGTTGATCAGGCACTGCTGGTTCTCGTGCACGAACTCGATCGGATCCTCGATCGTGATGATGTGGTCCTGCCGCGTCCGGTTGATGTGATCGACCATCGCGGACAGCGTGGTGGACTTGCCCGACCCGGTCGGGCCCGTCACCAGCACCAGCCCCTTGTTGAGCTGACAGAGGTTGAGGATGTGCTGCGACAGCCCCAGCTGCTCGGCGGTCGGAATCCGCGTCGGGATGACGCGGAAGACGCCGCCAGGCCCGCGCCGATCCCAGAAGGCGTTGGCGCGGAAGCGCGCCACGCCGGCGATCTCGTGGGCAAAGTCGGTGTCGTGCCGTTCGCCGTACTCGACGCGGTTGCGCTCGGGCATGATGGGCGTGAGCAGCGACTCGAGGTCCGCGACCGTCAACGGGACCGCGCTCGCGTCGAGGGGCTGCAGGTGCCCGTCCTTGCGCACGATCGGCGGCGAGCCGACCGACAGGTGCAGGTCCGATGCGCCCTGGGCGCACATCGCCTCG
>JAWKHU010000031.1:0-336333 GCA_041394685.1 Vicinamibacterales bacterium | reverse complement strand
ACGGCCGCAAGACCCGTCACCGGCGCCGCGACCGTCAGCGCGATACCGATGAGCTCACCGAGCACGGCAAGATAGTTCGGGTGGTTGACCCAACGATATGGGCCACCAGCCACCAGCGGTGCCTCGGGCAGCACCAGGACACGGAACGACCAGCGCTCGCCGAGCGAGGTGATCGCCCAGAGCTTCAGCCCCTTCGCCAGCCCGAAGACGACCAGCCCGGCCAGCAGCACGGTGGCCGGGGACGGGCCGCGCAACGCGCCTTCCACCGCCATCGCCACGAAGCAGGCCGGGTAGACCCACTGCATCAGGCGGTAGACGTCCCCGGGTGGCTCGACCGCCCCGCGCCGCCGAAGGGCCGCCTCGTTCACGCGCGACAGGACGGCTTCACCCCCCATCAGCAGCAGGACCGCCAGCAGTGTGAGCACCGCAATCGAGACGCCGGGCGTCATGCGAGCCCTCCGGCGGCATCCCCCGCATAGCGAATGACGGCCCGAAAGGCCCCCGGCCACACGCGGGCGGTGGCGGCTGCGGCCCTGACGGCGCCCGGGCTGGCCACCAGCCGGCGCAACGCCCGGTCGAACCGGCGCTTGCGGCCCAGGCGTGCCGACATCCGCCGCGCGTACACCCGGTGCAGCTCGGCGGGCGCCACGGCTCCCCCCAGGCACGACAGGCTCACCTCGGCCGCGAGTTCGGCGCTCCGGATCGCCAGGTGCAGCCCGTCGCCCGTCATCGGGTCCACGAAGCCGGCGGCATCGCCGAGCAGGAGCACGCCCGGCGCGCCCGGTATCGGGGTGTCCACCGCCAGGGGGCCGAGCACGACCGGACGCGTCAGGATGCGGGCATCCCGGAAGCGGGGGCCCAGCACTGGATCGGCGGCAAGCGCATCCCCGAGGAGCGCCGCGGGTGTCCCCCACGCCTCGCCTGCCGCCGGCGCACGGACGACGCAGGCGTTGGCGCGGCCGCCGGCTGCCGGGGCAACCCCGAGGTACTGGCCGGCGCGCACGTGCATCTCGCCTACCTCGTCGAGGCCCGTCACTCCCTCGAAGTACGCGCCCACCGCCCATCGCCGCGGATTCGCAGCCGATCTCGACAGCCCCAGCGCACGACCGATGACCGAATGCTGGCCGTCGGCGCCAAGGGTCACGCGGGCGGGCAGGGTCTCGACCGCACCGTGACGGGACCGGACCTGGACGCCGCGCACCTGTCCGTCCATGTCCGGAAAGCGGCGCCGTGACGGCGGTCTGGTCCAGCAGGCGGGCGCCGGCGCGGACCGCCTGCTCCACGAGCCAGGCGTCGAGCACCTCGCGCGTGATGCCGAGCCCGGCCACTCCCGAGCCGTGCTCGCCACGCACGTGCACCCCGCCCGGCCCGCTCAGCAGCATGCCGCGGATGGGGACGGCGCGGCTGGCAAGCGGCGCCAGGTCGAGGTGGCGGCTCAAGCGGCGGACGGCGCCAGGGTTCAGCGTGTCGCCGCACAGCTTCGGACGCGGGAAGCGCGCGCGGTCCACGAGCGTGACCCGCGCGCCGGCACGTGCCAGCAGGTACGCGGCGAACGCGCCTGCCGGTCCCGCGCCCGCCACCACCACATCGTCCATGCCGGGGCTCTGCACGACGGGCCTCAGCGGCGGGCGTCGGCCGCGCCCGGGACGAGCGCCGAGTTCTTGGAGCCGAAGCCGAGGCAGTTGCACAGCGCGGCGGCCGGGTGCGCGGCGCGGCCTTCGTTGGGGAGGAAGTCCATGTCGCAGGCCGGGTCCTGGGCCGTCAGGTTGATCGTGGGCGGCAGGAACCCCTCCGACAAGGCGAGCGCCGTCGTGACCACTCCCGCCGCGCCGCTGGCCCGGGGATGGCCGATCATCGACTTGGTCGAGGACCCGGGCACCTGGTCGGCAACCGCCCCGAGCGCGACGCGCGTGCAGCGCGACTCGATGGCGTCGTTCAGCACCGTGGACGTGCCGTGATAGTTGACGTAGCCGATCTCCGACGGGTCCCTCCCCGCCTGCTCGAGCGCACCACGCAGGCACCGGACGATCTCCGCGCCGTCCGGATCCATCTGCACGCGGTGGTAGGCATCGCAGGTCGAGGCATAGCCCTCCACGCAGGCATAGACGTGCGCACCGCGCGCCCGCGCCCGGTCCTCCCGCTCCATGGCCACCATCCACGCGCCCTCGCCGAGGACGAACCCGTCGCGCCCGCGATCGAAGGGACGCAGGCCTGGTCGGGCCGGTCGTTATGCCGGGTGGACACCGCGCGCATGCGCGAGAAGCCGAAGATCATGCCCGGCAGGACGCAGCCGTCGGCGCCACCCGAGAGCAGCACGTCGTACTCGCCGAGCTGGAGGAGCAGCTTCGCGTAGCCGATGGCGTCGGTGGAACTGGTGCAACCGGTGGACAGCACATGGCTCATGCCGTGGAGGCCCAGCGCGATGGACACCTCGCTCGACACCATGCCGCAGATGCCCACGGCGATGGCGTACGGCGTGACGTGGCGGCCGCCCTGCGTGAAGAAGTCCTCATCTGGCGCTCCCCCACGTCGATGCCACCACCGCCCGACCCGATAATGACGCCCGCACGGGGCTCGCCGAAGCCGAGCCCCGCGTCCTGCCACGCCTCACGCGCGGCACGCACCGCGAAGTCGGCCGCTCGCGAGTAGCGCTTCGGGTCGGCCCGGGAGGCGCGATGCCCGTTCTCGTTGGCGAGGACGACCGGGTCGTCGGGCAGCGGTGGCACGTCGGCGGCGACGCGGCACGGGAACGACGCAGCGTCGAAGGCGGTGATCGCCCGGGTCCCGCTGATCCCCGCGCGCACGTGGTCCCAGTAGACCTGCCTGCCGAGGCCGAACGTGGACACCACGCCGATCCCGGTAATCGCGATGCGCGGAGGCATGCCCTCTATACTACGTGCATGATCGCGGCCGCCTGGCTGGGCGCGGCGCTCTTCGCCGCGGCGCTCGCCGGCTTCGCCTACGTGTGCACGATCGCGCTGGGCCGTCCGCCATCCTCGCCCGGCCCGTCCGCGCTCCCTGCGGCGCTGGCCGACGTCGCGCTCTTCACTGCGTTCGCCCTTCACCACTCGGTGATGGCCCGCACCCAGGTGAAGACCTGGCTCACCCGCCGCATCCCCGCGTCGCTCGAACGCACGACCTACGTCTGGGTCGCCAGCCTGCTGTTCCTCGCGGTCCTGGCGCTCTGGCAGCCCGTGCCCGGCGTCGCCTGGCAGGTGCCCGCGCCGCTCACCTGGCTCGCCCGCACCACCCAGCTCGCGGGCGTCGTCGATCACCCTGGCCAGCGCCTCGCGCATCGACATCTGGGAGCTGGCCGGGCTCCGGCAGGCCGGCGCACTCCCCGAAGCGACGCTCCCTCCCCCTCCCCCTCTGCGTCATCTGCGCCATCAGCGCCATCTGCGGCCTCTGCGTCATCTGCGCCCCTGCGCATCTGCGGCCCCTGCGTCATCTGCGGCCCCGCTCACCATCAGCGGCCCCTTTGCGCAGGTCCGCCATCCCATCTATCTCGGCTGGCTGCTGATTGTCTTCGGCACTCCGCTCATGACCGGCAGCCGCCTGGTCTTCGCCGTCGTGAGCTCGGCGTACTGGTCGCGGCCATTCCGATCGAGGAGCGATCGCTTGTGGAGGCGTTCGGGCAGGCGTACCGGGACTATCAGCGTCAGGTGCGCTGGAAGCTCATCCCAGGCCGTGTGGTGAGCCGCGGGCCCGGGGGCCGCGGAGCGCCGTCCGGGTCCGCCTACCCGCGCCAGCCGCGTGAGGGGCGGGTGAAACGGGCGGGCAGCTTGCTGCGGTCGGGCGCCGGCGCGGGCTGGCCCTCCGCCGCCGCAATCTCGGCAT
Organism: Vicinamibacterales bacterium; assembly: GCA_041394685.1. Lineage (GTDB taxonomy): Bacteria > Acidobacteriota > Vicinamibacteria > Vicinamibacterales > UBA2999 > VFZN01. Next base: position 332,496 of record JAWKHU010000031.1, on the reverse strand, counting down.
CCAGCTCGTCGTCGTTGGGCAGGCCTTCGAGCTGATCCACGAAGAGCAGCGAGTGATGCGAGGGGATCTCGAACTTCTTCCCGCAGGTCTTGCAGGTCACCTCGTCGTCGAGGCGCAGCAGGTGGTCCCGCAGCTTGTCGAACCGCGCCCGATCCGCCTCGCCGGCGCCCCCCGGCAGCCGGTCCTTCTTCGTCCGCCGTACCCAGCGGATGCTGTACTCGTTGGTGCGGCGGCATCGGGGACAGGGGAACCGTCCCGGCCGCTGTTCGGGTTTCTCGGTGAAGAAGGCGCGTTCGTCGAGGGCCACGACGGGATCTTAGCAAAAGGGAGGAGGCAGTTCTGAATTCAGAATTCAGAATTCTGAATTCAGAAAGTGGCCGTACGCGAGAAAAGGGAGCCCGGCGCCATGCGCCGGACTCCCTTTGTGTATCGAGGTCGAAGGTGGTGAGAGGAGCGTCGTGCCCTTCGTGGAGCGCGTCTCCCCTCCCCTTCGTGCCCTTGTTGCCTAGAAGTTCAGGCTGAAGCCGACGCGGATGATGCGCGGCGCCAGAATCTCCTGCGGGAAGAGGTAGCTCGAGCCGACGGCCGAGTTGTAGCTCGTGACGACGTCCGAGTTGGTGATGTTGAAGAGGTCCAGCTGCGGCGTGATGCTGCGGCCGCCGCCGAAGTTGAACGCCCGCGACAGGCGGATGTCGAACATCGTGACGTTCGGCAGGCGCTCGTCGCCGCGCTCGCTCAGGAACACGGTCTGGCTCGACCGCGTCAGGGCCACGCCGGCCTGGGAGGCCAGGTTGCGCGACACGGCGTAGGTCGAGACGTAGGGATAGCCGTTGTTGGCGACCATCGAGCCGGCGAGGCTGATCTCGTACGGCAGGCGGTAGCTGCCCGACAGGCGGAACGCGACCGTCGAGTCGTTGCCGACGATGCCGTCGGTGTACTGGGTCAGGTTGGGATCGTTGAGATCCGCGGTGCCCGACTGGCCGCCCGTGGCGTTGATGCCGCCGCGGTTGTTGCCGATGGTCAGGCCGGCCTGCATCTGCCACGCGCGCGAGAAGCGCTTGGTCGCGGTGAACTCGATGCCCTTGTAGTCCGTGTTGAGGAACGAGTCGTTGTTGCGGACCGTGTCGTTGGCGCTGGTGAACGCGGGGCTCAGGTTGTAGACGGTCGCGGTGGTCGCTCCGTTCGGGCCGTTCGGCACCGAGATGGTGAAGGGCGTGTAGGCGCTGGTCGGGACGGCGACGTTGCGCTGGCCGACCTGGTCACGGTTGGTGCGGTAGTAGAACATCGCACCCACGCGCACGGCGCCGGGCATCTGGGTCTCGACGCCGGCGGTGATCTCGTCGGAATACGGCCAGGAGATGCCGTCGGCGTAGCGGAAGCCCACGCCGCCGCTGAACGCGCTGCACTGCGCCACGTTCACTTCCGAGGTCTGGAAGATGCCGTCACCGTTCGGATCCGACCACGGGCAGGTGCGCGAGCCGGTCGAGAGCGGGTTGACGCTGGTGACGCGGTCGATGCCGACCTGCAGCGCGTAGCGGCTGTAGCTCGCCTTGAGGGCGGTGCGGCCGCTGCCGGTCAGGTCGTAGGCAGCGCCGAGGCGCCACACGCCGATGTTCTGGTTGATGACCTCGGTCTCGGGGATGGAGACGCCCGGCGCGAAGCGGCCGTCGGGCGAGGACTGCGCCGGCAGCGTGCCGACGTAGCGGTCCCAGCGGGTGCCGAGGTTCAGGGTCAGGCGGTTCACCGACCACGAATCCTGGAAGAAGAAGCCGAGGACCTGGGCGACGTTCTTCGAGGTGTTCGGGGTGTTGAACTGGCGGACCTGCAGCGGCACGCCGTCGCGGTACTCCACGTAGTGGTCGCCGCGGACCGAGTACTGCGACTCGTAGTAGAGGCGCGCCCACTGCACGCCGAGCTTGAAGAGGTGCTCGCCCTTGGCGCTGGCGCTGTAGCTGAAGATGTTGTCGAACTGGGTGCGCGAGTTCGGCTGGTGCTCCTCACGCGTCGCCGCGAAGTAGACCTCGCCACGCGTGGCGTCCACCTTGCGGATGGCGTCGGCCGCGGTGTCGGGCTGGTAGAGGTAGTTGGTCTGCCCGTCCATCACGCTGAAGTTGGACTCGTAGACCATCTTGCCGAAGATGCCCGTGTACTTGGCCTGGGTCGTCTGGACCGGGTTGGTCTGGACGAGCGACGCGATGTCGGGGATGCGGTCCGACGAGTCGCGGCGGTGGCCACGAATCTTGTCGTTCCACAGGGCGACGCCGTCAGCTTGTGGTTCGGGTTGAGCTGCGTGACGACCTTGCCCGAGTAGTTCTTCAGGTCGTTGTCGTCGAGGGCCTGCGAGCCATCCGCGTTGCGCGAGTTGACCAGCTTGTTGACCACCCACTTGCGGACCGTGCCGTTCACCCAGACCTTGTTCTGGACGATGGCGCCGCCGCCCGACACGTTGAAGTCGTAGGTCTTCTTGGTCGGGTTGCCGAGGAAGCTCGGGTTGACCGCCTGCGTGTCGGCGAAGTTCTCCGACTGGAGGCTGTCGTTGGCGAACGAGTAGCGCACGTTGCCGCGCCACATGTTGCCGCCGTCCTTGGTGACCATGTTGATCGAGACGCCGCCGGCGAGGACCTCCGCCGGGATGGCCGAGGTCATGTAGTTGACCTCCTCGAACATGCCCTGGTCGTAGTAAATCATCGTGGCGCCGCCGGCGCCGCCGGGCCAGTTCACCGTGGCGCCGTCGATGTTGTAGCTCACGTCAGCCGTGCTCGAGCCGTGGCTCGACATGCTGCTCTGCTGCATCGACTGCGTGCCGCCGACGTCATAGGTGCTGATCTGCACGCCGGGGATGATCTTCGCCAGCGACCACGGGTCGCGGCCCGTGGGCACGCCCTCGAGGATCTCCTGGCTCATGACCGTCTGCTGCACGTTGGAGCGCACGTCGACGGTCGGCGACTCGCCGGTGACCGTGATCGACTCGCTCAGCGCGCCGACTTCCATCTTCGCGTTGATGGTGGCGACGAACGCCGCGCTGATGCGCACGTCCGTCCGCTCGACCGTGCGGAACCCTGACAACTCGAACGACATCGAATAGGAGCCCGGGGGCAGGCGATCGAAACGGTAGGAGCCACGCTCGTCGGTCGTGAGCGTCTGCGGGCCACCGATCAGACGGTCCCCCGACAGCGTCACGCTGACACCCGGCAGAACCGCACCGCTGGTGTCGGAGGCGACACCCGTGATCGAACCGGTCTGCACCTGCGCCTGGACGGTAGACGCCAGGAACAGACAGACCACCGTCGCCAGAAGGCGGCGAAGACTCATCATGCTCATTCCTTTCACGTATGGCTTTGGCGCATTGCATGGCAAGCGCCGATGGTGAGCCCATACTGTAACGGAGCCGCGACGCGCCGCGGCCACTTTTTTCCGTTTTTTTTTGTCGCCAGATTTGGGGGGCGACGGGTGCGGCGAGCACCCACGCGGCCCGGCGAAACGACACGCCGGGCCCGCGTGGGCGATGCTGTGCTAGAAGCGTGCCGTTACACCGAATCGGATGATTCTCGGCGTGAGAATGCGATTCGGGCGCGACCACGTGCTGCCGAGGGCCGTATTTTGTCCAAGAACATGGTTCGCATTCAAAATATTGAACATGTCCACGCTCGCCTCGACGCTCGATCCGCGGGCCAGCGTGAAGCGCTTGGCCACCCGCAGGTCCACGAACTTCGTCACCGACTCGGTCCGATCCTCGCCCCGCTGCTGCACGTAGACCGTCTCGCTGGGCTGTGAGGTCGTCGGGTTGGTGAACGTGAAGACCTGCGTCCGCGTCAGCGGGTCGCCGTCACAGGCCGTGCGCTGCCCGAGAGCGCCAGGTCCCAGAGCGGCAGCTGGTAGGACCCCGAGAGGGTGAACGACCAGGGAATCTCCGTGAACACCGACCCGTCGTCGCGATTCAGCAGGTAGTTCGGGTTGTTGAAGTCGCGCGTGCCATCGGGATTGGTTATGCGTGCCGCTGTGGTCGAAGCCCTTGTGGTTCTGCAGCGACAGCCCCGCCAGCAGCTGCCAGCGGTTCGACATCCGCTTCTGGATGTCGAACTGCACGCCGTCGTAGTCGCTCTGCAGCACGTCGACGTTGGTGATCACGCGGTCGCGCAGCGCGCCGTACTCCGGCTGCAGCTTGAAGACGGTGATCGTGTCCTGCGAGCCGTCGGCGTTGGTGAACGTCCGCGCCTCCGGCGTATAGGCGCTGGTCGGCCGGGCCCGATCGACCACGCCCAGGCCGTCGCGGTGCTGCCTGCGGTGATAGCTCACGCCCACGGCCAGGTTCGGTACGAGCTGGTGCTCCACGCCCACGTTGAACTCGTCGCTGTAGGGCCGGTTGGCGCCCGTGTCGAACGTCGGGAACAGCCCGGCGCTGAAGGTGGGGATCGCGCCCAGCTCGCCGGCATCCAGCTGCTGGTTGCCGTTGCGGTCGGTCCAGGCCACGTTGAGCGTGGTCAGGGCGTTGCGGTTCGACGTCTCGAGCAGCTCCGATCCGAACTGGTTGTAGAAGCGGCCGATGCGCCTTGATGGCCGTCTGCCCGTTGCCGCGCAGGTCATACGGAGATGCCAACCCGCGGCATGATGTTGAACGAGAAGTCGAAGACGTCCGTCTTGTCGAACGCGCGCTCGCCGACGTAGGTGCCCGCCGGGCTCGACTGCGCCAGCGGGTATCCCGACACGCCGTCCATGCGCACACCGACGTTGATCGTGGCCCGTCCCAGCGCCCAGCGGTCCTGGACGAACGCGCCCCAGGTTTCGAGCCGGTGATCGGGTTGATCGGCGTGTTGGCGATCTGGCCCTGGAACGGCACGCCGTCGCGCATCTCGAGCAGGATGTCGCCGTTGCGGATGCGCTCGTACTCCATCTTCTCCCACGACAACTGCAGCCCGCCCTTGAAGTCGTGGCTGCCCGCCAGGCTGGGCACGAAGTAGCTCACCGTGCCGTTGGCCTGCACCCGGTAGTTCGGGTTGAGCGACTGGATCTCGGCGGCGTTGAAGCGCTGGAACGTCTGGACGTCGCGGATCGCGATGTCGCTCGCGCTCACCTCGTCCTGGTAGCGGCTCGGGAAGGTGCCCCACATGCTCCCGACACGGGCGTCCACCACCATGCGCTGCCCGACGATGTGGTTGTACTGCGCGACGAGGTTCTGCGCGGGCTGGTCCTGCAGCACCGTCGCCTTGTCCTCGACGAAGAGGTAGGGCGAGTCGCGGCGGTGGAACCGGTCCTTCAGGTTGCGGTTGAACATCACCGACGTGCGCACGGCCGGCGTGGTCTGCCACGTCGCCTTGCCGACGAAGTTGCGGATGCGGTTGTCGTCGATGGCCTGCGATCCGTCCGAGTTGCGCGCGCCGACCTGGAACTGGTCCAGCCGCCACCACCGCATGGCGCCGAAGAACCACGCGCGATCGCGCTTGATGGGGCCGCCGAGGGTCGAGCTCCAGTCGTAGGAGATGTCGATCGGGTTGCCGGCCGCGCCGGTCTCGGCCCCGGCGCCGATGCCGAGCCGCTGCCGGAGGGCATCGTCGATGTTGTCGCCCTGGAGGGCGTCGTTCATGAAGTAGAAGTTGTGGTCGCTGGTGATCCGGTTGCCCCCGGACTTGGTCACCATGTTCATGTACACGCCGCTGACATCGCTCTCCGCGGTGCCCGACGCCGTCTGCATGTTGTATTCCTCGTACATCTCGAAGCCGTAGTACTGCATCGTCGCGCCGCCGCTGCCACCGGGCCAGTTGGTCTTGAGCCCGTCGATGCTGAACGACTTCTGGCTGTCGGCCGACCCGAAGGCCTCGAGGTTGTACTGCTGCATGCCCTCGGTGCCGCCAACGTCCATCCGTCCCGTGACGACGCCGGGCACCAGGCCGGCCATGACCCACGGGTTGCGTCCTGTCGGAATCGCCTCGTAGAGATCCTTCGTGATGTTGGTCTGCGTCGTCGTCGAGCTCCGGCAATGCCTGCAACGCCGTAAGCAGTAAACATAAGGCCGTAGTTAATCCGCAGCGTGCCCACGCCCAGTTCGATGTCCACGCGCGTGGTGCGGTTGACCTGCACCTGCACCGCTTCGCGGCGCTGCGCCGTGAAGCCGCTCAAGTCGAAGCCGACCTCGTAGCTGCCGGGCGGCAGGCCCGACAGCGAGTAGGTGCCCTGTTCGTTGGTCACCGCCGTGCGGGTGCCGTGGTGCCGCTCGTCGCGGTCACGGTGACACCCGGGAGCACGCCGCCCTGCGAGTCGCGGACGGGTACTGGCCAGCGAGCCGGTCTGTTGCGCCAGGCTGCGGGCGCCAGCCCGCCAGCAGCCACACCACTGCCAGACACACGCGACACGTCGCGTTCATACGACCTCCCTGTGGGGTTGTCCCGGCAGGTCGCCACCGACGTGGGGACCGGGCCTACCGGAACGTCTTACAAAGCAATCGGGCCAGTATACGATTGAGCGGCGCCGCGGGATTCCGGCTGGCGCGGACTCGTCCCACCCATTCACCGAACACTCGTTCAGCATCCGTGCACACTCTCGTTGCTTACATCTCCGGCCACGGCTTCGGCCACGCGTCACGCACGATCGAGTTGCTGCGCGAGATCCAGCGGCGCGCGCCCGAGGTGAGACTCGTGGTGCGATCGTCCATCCCGCGCTGGCTGGTCGAGCGCACCGCACCGCCGGACCTCACGCTCGAGTCGCTGCGGTGCGACACGGGGGCGGTCCAGCACGACAGCCTCCACCTGGACGTGGACGAGACCGTTCGACAGGCCCAGACGTTCACGGCGGAGCTGCCGGCACTCGCGGCCGGGGAGGCCGACGTCCTCGCGCGGCACGGCGCCTCGGTCGTGCTCGCCGATATCCCCGCGCTAGGCGTGGCCGCCGCGCGTCTGGCCGGCGTGCCGGCGGTGCTCCTCGGCAACTTCACGTGGACTGATCTACGCCGACTATCCCGGAGGCGCCGAGCTCGCCGATCGGCTCGGCCGCCTGTACGCTGACGGCCGACCTCGCGCTACGGCTGCCGATGGCCGGCGGATTCGCCACCTGCCCCACCGTCGTGGACGTGCCGTTCATCGCCCGGCGTTCCAGCCACCCGGTCGAGTCGGTGCGGCGCGCATTCGGCTTCCCGCTCGACGAGCGACTCGTGCTGGTGTCGTTCGGCGGGTTCGGCATGGTGGGCATGGACCTGGCGCCGCTGGCCGATCTCCAGGGCCACCGCGTGATCGTGAGCGCGCGACCCGGCGAGCACGCCGCTCTCCCGCCAGGCATCCTGCCGCTCGACGAAGCTGACATACGCCCGCGGCTTCCGCTACGAGGACATCGTGGGCGCCGTGGACGTCGTCGCCACCAAGCCCGGCTACGGCATCATCGCGGAGGCCGTCGCCAACGAGACGGCCCTGCTCTACACCTCGCGCGGTCACTTCATCGAGTACGACGTATTGGTGGAGGAGATGCCGCGCATGGTGCGTGCGGCGTTCATCGGGCACGAAGACCTGCTCGCCGGCCGGTGGCAGTCCGCCTCGATCGGATTGCCGCCCTGCCCCCGCCACCCGAACGCCCGCGCGTGGACGGCGCCGAGGTGGCGGCGGAGCACCTACTGAGGATGATCGGGCGTCGGAGCTGAGGGCGGACGGCGAACGAGAAATTCAGAATGAAGAATTCAGAATGCAGAAATCATTGAGTCATTTCTGAATTCTGCATTCTGAATTTCCTCAGCGGCTCTTCACGCAGGTCACGAGCGTCCACATCTTCGGGACGTTGACCTTCTCGATCGAGACGGGCTCGAGGTTCGCCTGCTGGAGGAAACCCGCCAGGTCGAGGTCGGCCTTGAAGCCGATGTGCACCGTCATCGGGGAGATGGCGCGCTCGAACTTGGACAGGACGGGATTGGTGCTCTTGAAGTGGTTCAGGATGATGACGCGGCCGCCGGGGCGGCAGACGCGGGCATATCTCGCGGGCGACCTTGACCGGGTCGGGGACGACGCTGATCACGTAGGGCGCGTAGACCACGTCGAACGCATCGTCGGGGAACGCCATCTGCTCGGCGTTCATCTCCATCACGCGGCAGTGCGGCAGGCCCTTCAGCAGGATCCGCTTCTCCGCCTTCTCCAGCATCTTCGACGACAGGTCCACGCCCGTCACCGTGCAGTTGCGCGGGTACGCGCGAGGTTGATGCCGGTGCCGACGCCCACCTCGAGCACGTCGTCGCCGGGCCGGATGCGCATCTTGTGAATGGCTTCCAGACGGCCGGGGTGGAGCGTGGGGCCGAACGTGTAGTCGTAGACCGACGCCAGCTTCTGGTAGACGCGCTCGACGAAGTCGTTCTCGACCGCCGTCACCGACAACGCCGGGGCGGCGTCGCGACCGGTCACGAATTCCCTGTCGGTGCGTCTGCTTGATGCTCGAACAAGGCCATGCGCCCTCCGCGGCCGTTCCGGACTATATCAGAATCGCATCGAGACGCCGCGGTCAGCCCAGGACCTCGAACGCCCGTTGAACCGGCCCCGACAGCGTCAGGACGTGCACACCCTGGACCAGCGGCCGCACGCGCGCGACCAGTTCCCGCGCGATCGCCACGCCTTCAGCCGCTGCCTCGGCCGCTCCGTCGACGCCGCATGCGCGCCACCAGCGCATCCGGCACGGTGACGCCCGGCACCTCGTTGGCCATGAACTCGGCGTGCAACGCGCTGTCGAAGGGCCAGATTCCGGCAATCACCGGCACGCGGAAGCTCTCGATCCGGCCCAGGAAGCGCTCGAAGGCGGCCACGTCGAAGATGACGGGTCACCACGAACTCGGCCCCGGCTTCGACCTTGTAGCCCAGGCGCTTCACCTCGGCCTCGATGTCCCGCGCCGGGTTGGCCATCACCCCGGCGAGGAACCGCGTCGGTGCGCCGATCGGCTGGCCGCCGATGTCCAGGCCGTGGTTGAGGCGGTTGATGACGTTGGTGAGCCTGACCGAGTCGACGTCGAACACCGCCGTGGCGTCGGGAATCTCGCCGAGGCTCCGCACGTCACCCGTGATGCCCAGCAGATTGCGGAGCCCGAGCGCGTGCGCGCCGAGCAGATCCGACTGAATCCCCAGGAGGTTGCGGTCGCGGCACGAATACTGGAGGAGCGTCTCGATGCCTCCCTGCTGAGCCATCAGCACGGCCGCCGACATGGCGCTCAGCCGCGCCCCGCCGCGCGGACCATCGGGGATCGTGACGACGTCCACCCCTGTGCCACGAGGGCTCGTGCCGCCTCGACAGCCGTTGACGCGTCATGCCCCCGGGGCGGCGGCACCTCGACCAGCGTCACGAACGCGCCGGCGTCGAGCTTCCGGGCCAGGGACGACTTCGGCGCGCGGCACCGGCGGACGCGCGTGCGGCTGGCTGGCCACCGGTATCCGGACCTCGGGCGCCGCCGTGGCCGTGCGGGCCAGGCCCGGTGCCGTCGAGCGGACGGCGAGATGAATCTGCCGGATGTGGTCGGGCGTGGTCCCGCAGCACCCGCCGACGAGCCGGACACCGAGCGCCACGAACCGCCGGGCGTACGACGCCATGTAGTCGGGAGAGCAGAGATAGAGGTTGCGCCCCTCGATATCGCGGGGCTTGCCCGCGTTCGGTTGCGCGGACAGCGGCACCGAGACCACCCCGGCAATCCGCTCCAGGGTCTCGAGCATCGGGGCCGGACCCACGCTGCAGTTGAGGCCGACGATATCGGCGCCGCGTGCCACCAGGGCCGGGGCGAACTGCTCCGGGGGAATGCCGTCGAGGCTCAGCCCCTCCTCCTCCGTCGTCATCTGTGCGACGATCGGACGGTCCGAGACGGAACGCACCGCCGCAATGGCGGCCCCGATCTCGTTCAGGTCGCGGAAGGTCTCGAGCATGAAGAGGTCCACGCCGGCGTGCGCCAGCGCCTCCGCCTGCTCGCGGAAGAGCGCCTCGGCCTCGTCCACGCCGGTCTTGCCCCAAGGCTCGACACGCACGCCGAGGGGGCCGATGGCGCCGGCGATGAAGGCCTCGGCGTCCTCGGCCGAGCGGGCGCGCTGGGCCAGGGCCACGGCCGCGCGGTTGATGTCCGCCACCTGGTTGCCGAGGCCGAACGCCCGCAGCTTCATGCGGTTCGCGCCGAACGTATTGGTCTCGATGACGTCGGCGCCGGCCCGCAGGTACTGGGCGTGCACGTCCTCCACCAGGCCGGGGTCGCTGAGGGTCAGCGCCTCGAAGCAGCGGTTGATGAACACGCCGCGTCCGTACAGCATGGTGCCCATTGCGCCGTCGCACACGAGGACGCGTGCCTTGAGACTGTCGAGGAAGGAATCCATGTGTGGGTCAGGCCGTGACGCGGGGCGGCGTCAGGGGAGCGTGCCGGCGGCGGGCTGCCGCCGGAGCGCACCGGGCCCGTGGCCCGGAAGCGCCCGTCCGCTGACGGGCGCGAGGTGCAGGCGGCGGCCGCCTATCGGGCAGAAATGGGCGCCTTCTCGTCGGCCGCGGCCGGTACGAGCAGCTCGGTCTTGTCCCAGATGAAGTCGTCCTTGCTGTAGACCGCCAGTTCGTAGTCCTTGCCCATGAAGATGGCCGAGACCGGGCAGGCTTCCTCGCAGTAGCCGCAGAAGATGCAGCGGGTCTTGTGAATCTGGTAAATCGACGCGTAGCGCGGGCCCGCCATGACCGTCCCGTCGTTCTCGGCCGCTTCCAGGTAGATGGCGTCGGCCGGGCAGGCCACGGCGCAGAGGCCGCAGGCCACGCACTTCTCGAGGCCGTTCTCGTCCCGCATCAGCACCTGCTTGCCGCGGTACCTGGGGAACATCGGCACCTTGACGTCCGGGTAGTTCACCGTGATCGGACGGCGGAACAGGTGCTTGAAGGTGAGGGCGAACCCCTCGATCAACGGGCCAATCATGCCCGAAATGATACCATTTCCATCGGGACGGCCGTGCTCCAGGAACCCAAGTTCTTATCCGCCGGACAGTTCCTCCTCATCACCCTGATCGTCAAGCTCGCGGTGATGGCTGCCCCGGCGACGATGCTGGCGCGGTATCGGCGCTTCCGGCACATCCTCTCATCTTCGAGCAGCGCAACTGGCCCGACCGGCTCGTGTTCGCGCTCAGCCTCATCGTCCCGCTGGGTGACGGGGTGGTGGTGCGCCTCCTGCTCAACTACGAGGCCGGGGACTATTCCCTGGAGGGTGCCCTGCTGCCGGCCCTTCTCCCACCGCCGGCCCCTACACCGGCGCCATCGTGGGCGCGAGCATGGGGCTGCCGGCGCTGCTGGCCGGGGAGTTCGGCGCCCTGCCGTTCGCCATCGGCTGCGGTTTCGCCGGAGGCGGCCTGCGCGAGGCGTGTCCGAAGGAGGACATCTGGAGCTTCTCCCCTGTGTTCTTCAGCGTGCCCGGACGCCTCTGGCAGATGACGCGGACGCTGACCACCGACTGGCAGGTGATGCTGCTGGTGGCGCCCGTGGCCTCGAGCCTATCCGCCAGGCGGTCGGCGAACGCTTCGGCGAGGCCTCGGCTGTTCCACCTGTCGGGGGACCGCTCTGCTGAGCGTCGCCGTCTACGTGGCGACCGTGCTCACCGTCACGACCCCCATCAAGATCTGGAACAACGCCCGGATCGAGCATCGCCTGCAGGAACAGGAGAAGCTCCTGCTGGCCGCCAAGGTCGAGGCGCTCAAGAGCCAGATCAACCCGCACTTCCTCTTCAACACCCTGGCCTCGGTCTCGTCGCTCATCCGGTCCGAGCCCGACACGGCCCGGATGGTGATACAGAAGCTGTCGGGCCTGCTCCGCAAGCTGATGCGGAGCGACGAGCAGTTCTTCCGTCACGCTGCGGGACGAGCTGCAGGCGGACGAGTACCTGGCCATCGAGGTGGTCCGCTTCGGCGCGCGGCCTTCGGTCCGCAAGGCCGTGGCGACCGAGGCGCTGGACGTGATCGTGCCCAGCCTCATCCTGCAGCCCCTGGTCGAGAACGCCATCAAGCACGGGCTCGCTCCGCAAGGTGGGCGCCGGCACCATCACCATCCGTGCGTGGCGCGAGCGCGACACCGCCATCATCGAGGTGGAAGACGACGGGCTCGGCATCTCGATGAGCGGCTGCAGGTGGCCACGGCCAGCGGCATCGGTCTCAGCAACGTCAACGAGCGGCTCCGCGTGGTACGGCGCGCAGGGCCACATGGCGCTGACCGGCGCCCCCGGCCGGGGCACTGGCGCGGGTCGAGATCCCGCTGGCGGTGCGGCCGCAGCAGATGGCGTCATGGAGCGGGTCGGCCGTCACCGCGCTGGTCGCCGACGACGAGCAGCTGGCTCGTGAAGAACTGTGCTATCTGCTCGGCCAGATCGAGGGCGTGGAGGTCGTCGGCCGTGCGGCGTGGACGGCCCGGCGGCCCTGGAAGCCATCGCGCGGCTGGAGCCGGACGTGGCCTTTCTGGACATCCAGATGCCGGGCCTGACGGGCATGGAGGTGGTGCGCCAGCTCAACGAGTCCGATCGACGGCCGCGGTGGTGTTCGTGACGGCCTTCGACCAGCGAGCGGTGGAAGCCTTCGAGCTGAACGCCGTGGACTACCTGCCGAAGCCGGTGGATCCTCCGACTGGCCCTTGTGCCGTGGTCCGCGCCCGGGCGCGGCGGCCCGACACGCCCCCGCTGGCCGACCAGCTCGACCGCCTGGTCCGGCTCATGGCGCCTGCGAACCGGGCCAGCCAGATCGCCGTCAAGGTCCAGGAACGCTTCATCCTGATCCAGGCGGAGGACATCATCTACGCCCTCGGTAGAGGACGATTCGATTAATATTGTGACTGGCAGGTGTCCGGCACGTCGAACGACCGGACCTCCTGACGAGCTGCAGGCTCGACCCGGCGGTATTCTGGCGAGTCCACCGGTCGCATCTCGTGAACATCAACAAGATCAAGGAGATCGTCCCTTGGTTCAGCAGGAACTACATCCTCAGGATGAGGGACGCGGAAGGCAACCGAGATTCCAGTGAGCCGGTCGCAAACGCGCCGGCTGCGGGATATTCGAAGCTGTAGCGTTCGCCGATCCCGGCGACGAGGACCACCCTCGCCCTTCCGCTCGGAGGCCGTCGCGCCGCTCGTCCCGGCCTCCCCCACGCCCATCGAGGCGACCCTGATCGAGCCGGGTCCCTCCCGCATCGAGATCTGGCGTGACGAGTTCGTGGCCTGGCTCAAGACGCTGGCGTCCGCCGCGGTCTACGCCACGCTCATCGTCACGTTCGGCTTCCAGGTCGCGGGTCGAGGGGCAGAGCATGGCGCCGACCCTGGCCGACCAGGACCGCCTCATCGTCAACAAGCTGGCCTATCGCCTGGCCGACCCGCAGCGGGGCGACATCGTGATGCTCTACTACCCGCTGAACCCGGACAAGTCGTTCGTCAAGCGCGTGATCGCCGAGGAAGGCGACACGGTCCGCGTGGTGGACGGCCGTACGTCAACGACGTGCCCATTCCGACAACCGTGCCGCTCGAGTACCGGAGCCACGACGACTGGGCCCGCAGGTGATCCCCGAGGGCTACTACTTCGTCATGGGCGATCACCGGAACAACAGCTCCGACAGCCGGCACTGGGGGTTCGTGCCGAAGAAGTACATCATCGGAAAGGTGCAGCTCCGCTGGTGGCCGGTGCCGACCGCCACCATCTTCTAGGCTTCACCACCGGATCGCCCGGAGGGCGGCGGCGCCACGCCGCGGACGCTGCCGGCCTCCCCTGTCCTGTGGAACGTTACCGTGCCGTCGCTCGCGTCCTCATCCGCGTCTTCTTCCTGAACCTGGCCGTGGCCGGCGCCAAGATCGCGCTCGGCTACAGCACCGGTGCCGTCAGCATCCTCTCCGACGGCTTCCACTCGCTGACCGACACGGGCTCGAACGTCGTCGCCCTGGTGGGCGTCCGCGCCGCCCGGCAGCCGCCCGACGACGACCATCCGTACGGCCATCGCAAGTTCGAGACGATGGCGTCGGTGGGCATCCTGATCTTCCTGGTGCTCGTCCTCGTCGAGGTGCTGAGCAACGCCCTGGACCGCCTGCGCGCCGGCGGCGTGCCCGACATCCAGCCGCTCGCCTTCTGGGTGATGGGCGTCACCTTCGTCATCAACGTGTGCGTCGTGATCTACGAACGGCGCGAAGGCGATCGGCTGCAGAGCGAGGTGCTCCGCTCCGACGCCCATCACACGCGCAGCGACCTGCTCACGTCGGCCACGGTCATCGCGGCCCTGATCGGCGTGCGCCTGGGCTACACGTGGCTGGACGCGGTGGCGGCGCTGCTGGTCGCAGGCTTCATCGGCCTGGCCTGCTGGGAGATCTTCCAGGACACGTCACGCATCCTCGGCGACCGCATGGTCATCGACGAACAGGTGATCCGCGACATCGTGATGCGCGTGCCCGAGGTGCGCAGCTGTCACCACATCCGCACGCGCGGGTCCAGCGACTTCGTGTTTCTGGACCTCCACATCCGCGTGGACGGGCAGATGCCGCTCCATGAAGCGCACCGTATCTCGCACGTCGTGAAGGACTGTGTTATGGCGAAGCTGCCGCAGGTGCGCGACGTCGTGATACACGCGGAGCCTGCCCGTGGGAGCAATGGCATCCATTGACGATTGTCGATTGTCAATCGGGCGATTCATTGACGATGGACGATTGGCCCATTCGTCGATTCAATTGGCCAATCGACAATCATGATTGCCCCATTGCATCAATCATCAATGGATCAATCAATCACCCGATTGACAATTGACAATCAACAATGGACGCGGCGGCTACCGCCGCTCTGACCCACGGCGGTAGTCGCCACTCTTCCCGCCTTTCTTCTCGACGAGGCGGATATCGCCAATCACGACGCCCTTGTCGACCGCCTTCAGCATGTCGTAGACGGTCAGGCCGGCGACGGCGACGGCGGTCAGCGCCTCCATCTCCACACCGGTCTGCCCGCTCGTGCGGACGCGCGCCTCGATGGCGTAGCCGGTGCGGGTGGGCGTCAGGTCCACGGAGACGTGGGAGAGCAGCAGCGGGTGGCAGAGGGGGATGAGCTCGCTCGTGCGCTTGGCGGCCATGATGCCGGCCGGCGCGCGGCCGGAGCGGGTCGCCCTTCTTCACCGCACCCGTGCGCACGAGGCGACGGGCCTCGGCCGACACGGTGACGGCGCCGCGGGCCACGGCGACGCGTTCGGTGACAGCCTTGTCCCCGACATCGACCATCCGCGCGCGGCCGTCCTCGCCGACGTGCGACAGCCGGGCGCGGGGGGTGGCGCGTCTAGCCGCCATTGTCCCCGCCCTGGGCCAGGTAGAACGACAGGCTCTCGAGCGACACGGTCAGGTCCACGCTCTTCAGTTTGACACCGGGCGGGACCTTCAGCGTGCCAGGGGAGAAATTGAGGATGGCCTTCACGCCGGCGGCCACGACCTGGTCGAGCACCGGCTGCGCGGAGTCGGCGGGCACCGCGATCACCCCGATGTCGATGTGCTCGCGCCGGGCCACCTTGCGCAGTTCCTTGATGTCGTAGATGGGCACGCCGCTCTTGGACTCGTCCCCGATCTTGCTGGAGTCCACGTCGAACATGGCGATCATCTCGAACCCCTCGCGGCCGAACCCGGGATAGTCGGCCAGGGCGAGACCCAGGTTGCCGGCGCCGAGCACGGCCACCTTGAGGCGGCGGTCCAGGCCGAGGATCTGCCGCAGGTGGAGCTTGAGGTCCTTGACGTAGTAACCCACCCCGCGCACGCCGAACTCGCCGAAGTACGCAAGGTCCTTGCGAATCTGGGCGGCGTTCTGGTTGAACTGCTCCGCCAGGGCCTGGGACGAGATGGTCTCCACCCCCGACGCCTCCAGCTGGTTGAGGCACCGCAGATAGACGGACAGGCGATTGGTCGTGAGTTCGGAGACCGGTTCCGCGTTGGCCTTGCGCTTGTTCGGTGAATTCACAAGGACCCTCAGGATAACAAAGTCCAGCCCTGCTATCATCCCCGCCATGGCCGACACCTCACGGGGTTTCCAGCCCTATGTCCCCGCCTCGCAGTCGATGGCCGAGTTCACCGGCAAGGCCATCTTCCTCGGCGTGCTCTTCGGGCTGCTCTTCGGCGCCTCCACCGTCTACCTCGGCCTGCGTGCCGGGCTCACCGTCAGCGCCTCCATCCCCATCGCGGTCCTGGCCATCTCCGTCCTGAAGCGCCTCGGCGGGTCCACCATCCTCGAGAACAACATCGTCCAGACGATCGGGTCCGCGGGCGAGTCGGTGGCCGGCGGGGTCGTGTTCACGATTCCGGCGCTCATCTTCCTGCTACCCGACGGCCCCGGCTACTTCAACTACACGCAGATCACGATGCTGGCCTTCGCCGGCGGCATCCTTGGCGTCCTCATGATGGTTCCGCTTCGGCGGGCCCTCATCGTGAAGGAACACGGGGTGCTCCCCTACCCGGAAGGCACCGCGTGCGCCGAAGTGCTCGTGGCCGGGGAACGTGGCGGACAACTGGCCGGCCTGGTGTTCGCGGGCCTGGGCATCGGCGCCCTGTGGAAGTCGCTCTCCTGGATCTTCAACCTGTTCCTCACCGAGATCGGCTACTCCACCCCGTCCACCAGCCAGTTCCCCAACGCCACGCTCAACGTGGACATCTCGCCGGAGACATGGGCGTGGGCTACGTCATCGGGCCTCGTATCGCGGGCACCATGGTGGCCGGCGGGGTGCTGTCGTGGCTGGTGCTGCTGCCGCTGCTCTCGCTGCTCGGCGCAGCCATCCCGACGCCGTTTCCCCGATCCATCCCAACTTCGCCAACAACCCGGCCACCGGCCTGCCCTTCCTGATCAGCGAGATGGGGCCCGGCCAGATCTGGAGCGCCTACATCCGCTACATCGGCGCGGGCGCCGTGCTCGCCGCCGGGCTCATCACGCTCGGGCGGACGCTGCCGACCATCGTCTCGTCGGCCCGGGAAGGGCTGAAGGGGCTTGGCGCCACCAATACGGGCACGCAGGTCCGCACCGAGCACGACCTGCCGCTCACCTTCGTGCTGGGCGGCTCGCTGCTCCTCGCCATCTTCCTCGCGGTGGTGCCGGGGCTGCCGACGCAGGGCAACATCCTCGTCGCCATCCTCATCGTCCTCTTCGGCTTCTTCTTCGCCACCGTCTCCTCGCGCATCACCGGCCTCATCGGCTCCTCCTCGAACCCGATTTCGGGTATGACGATCGCGACGCTCATCATCACCTGCGTGATCTTCGTCGCGCTCGGGTGGACGGGCGACGTCTACGGACCGGTGGCGCTCTCGGTGGGCGCCATCGTCTGCATCGCGGCCGCCAACGCCGGCAACACGTCGCAGGACCTGAAGACCGGCTACATCGTCGGCGCCACGCCGCTGTCGCAGCAGATGGGACTCGCCATCGGCGTGGTCACCTCCTCGTTCGTCATCGGCATGACCGTGCTCTACATGCACCGGGTGTTCGGCATCGGCTCGGCCGACGTGGCTGCGCCGCAGGCGACGCTGATGGCCACGCTCATCAAGGGGCTGTTGTCGCAGAACCTGCCGTGGGGCCTCGTGCTGGTCGGCGTGTTCATCGCGGTGACGCTGGAGCTGTGCGGCGTCCACTCGCTGTCCTTCGCGGTCGGCGCCTACCTGCCCATTGCCACCACGGCGCCGATCTTCGCCGGGGGCATGGTCCGGTGGTGGGTGGAGCGGAAGACGGGTGTGACCGCGGAGTCGGACCTGAGCTCGGGCACACTCTTCAGCTCGGGTCTCATCGCCGGCGGCTCGCTGGCGGGCATCCTCTATGCGGTGCTGTACGGCGCCGGCTGGCTCGGCCCGTTCCAGGCCATCGGCAACGCGCTGCCCTTCCTCCACAGCGAAGGCACCAGCGGCCAGGTGTTCGGCGCGTTGCTCTTCGCCGCGCTGGCCGTGGTCCTGGCACGGTTCGCACAGCGCCGGATGGCCTGAGCCCACAGGCGCATGCGCGACGATCTGCGCGCGGCCTGGCGGACCGCCCTCCGCCACCCGGGCTACACGGCCATCGCCGTCCTGACGATGGCGCTCGGGATCGGCGCGGCCACGACGCTCTTCAGCGTCACGTACGGCGTCCTCGTCCGGCCGCTCCCCTGGCCGTCGCCCGACCGCCTGGTACGGATCAGCGAAACACGCGGCGGCCGCCCGGGCCGCATCGCCGACACCATCAGCAACGGCACCTACCTCGCGTGGCGCGACGCGCCGCAGACCATCGACGACCTCGCCGGCTGGAGCACCTCGCGTATCACGCTTGACGACGCGGGGCTCGCGACGCGGCTGGACGTGGCCTTCGTGACCGACGGTCTCATGCCACTGCTGGGCGCGGCGCCGATCATGGGGCGCGCGTTCACGGCCGCCGACGCGCCGGCAGGCCAGCCCCTGGCGATGATCCTCGGACACGCCCTGTGGCAGGACCGCTTCGGCGGCTCGCCGGCCGCCATCGGGCGCGTCGTGCGCGTCGACGGCCGGGACGTGACGATCGTGGGGGTCATGGCCTCGTCGTTCGCGTTTCCCGATCGACTGACGCAGGCGTGGCTGGCGCGCGGCATCCCGCCGGTCGTCGGCGAGCAGGGCGTGCGGCGCGGACAGATCTTCAGCGCCCTGGCCAGGCTCGCGCCGGGCGTCAGCGTGGCGCAGGCCTCTGCCGAGGGCACGGCGCGAGCACGCAGCGGTCCTGACTACGGCCAGCTGGCCATGGCGCTCTTCGGGTCGGACGGCCCGCCGGATGTGACGGCCCGCCCCGCGATCGAGGCGATGACCGACGGCGTGCGGCCCGCGCTGCTCCTGCTGCTCGCGGCCGTGATGGTGCTGCTCGTCGGCGCCACCGGCAACGTCGCTGGCCTGCAGCTCGCGCGCGCGGCCGCGCGCCGGCGTGAGCTCTCCATACGGGCGGCGCTCGGCGCCGGGCGCATCCGCCTGGTCCGCCTCGTGCTCGTGGAGAGTGTCGCCACGAGCGCGGCCGGCGGTCTGCTGGGCCTGGCAGGCGCCGCAGCCGCACACCGGACGCTGCCGCTGCTCTCGACGCGGATTCCGCGCATCGAGGCGGTTGTCCTGGACTGGCCCGTCATTGCGTTCGCGGTGGTCGTGTCTGCGGCCGCGGGACTGGCGGCCGGCGTGCTGCCCGTCTGGCAGGGACGGCGCGGCCACGCACTCGATGCGCTGGCCGAGGGTGGACGTACCACGCCTGGCGCCACGCGCGACGTCGGAGGACGCACGCGTCTGGTCGTCGTGACGGCCCAGATCGCGATCGCGTCCCTGCTGGTCTTCGGGACGGCGACCGTTGGCCGGAGCCTGCTGGCGCTGGTCCGTGCCGACCGCGGCTACACGCCCCGCAATCTCCTCACGGCGCAGATCCCGATTCCCGCCGCCTTCGCCGACGCGCGCAAGGCGGCCGTCACGAAGGCGCTGGTCGAACGCCTCGACGGCCTGCCCGGCGTCGAGCGCGCCGCGGTCGGCACGTCCCTGCCGCTCGCATCAGCCGGCGGATTCGCCGCCTTCACCTTCCGCTCACCGCTCGATCCGTCGGTCGAGATCTCCGCGCAGGCGGCACGCCGCATCGTCACACCGGGATACTTTCATGCCCTCGGCTTGCGCCTCACGGCCGGGAGGCCGCTGCAGGAGACCGACGTCCAGTCGGCCCAGCCCGCACTGGTCGTGAACCGCACCTTCCTGCGCGACTACCTCGACAACGTCGCGCCGCCGGAGGCCGTGGGTCTGCGGATCGACGGCCGCGGACTGCGCGTGTCACGGGACGCGGAGATCGTCGGGGTCGTGGAGGACATGCGGCAGGACGGCGTCGAGGCCGAGCGGCAGCCCGAGGTGTTCCTGGCGCTGGATCAGCAGACAGGAACGATGGCGGGGTTCGACCTGTTCGTCGTGGCTCGGACGAGCCCGGGCACGGAACCAGCGTCGCTGGCGCCGGGAATGCGCGGCCTGCTGCGTGACCTCGAGCCCTCGCTGACGCTCGATCGAGTCATGACGATGGAGGAGCGGGTGTCGGAGAGCCTCGCGCGCCCGCGCCTGTACGCGCTGCTGCTGGGCGGGTTCGCGGTTGCGGCCGTGCTGATCGTGAGCGTGGGCCTCTTCGGCGCGCTCTCGTTCCTTGTCGTGCAGCGCGCGCGGGAATTCGCCGTCCGGGTCGCGGTCGGAGCGACGCCGCTGCAGGTCATCCGGCTGCTGGCCGTCGGCACGAGCGTGATGGCCATCTGCGGCGTCGGCGCCGGCAGCGCCGCCGGGGTGTGGCTTGCCCGGGCGTACGGGCAGTCGCTGTACGGTGTCGTCGCGTGGGACGCGTTGACCATCCTCGGGACCGCCGCGGCCATGACGGCTGCCGTGGCCCTGGCGAGCCTGATCCCGCTGCGCCGCGTCCTGCGGCTCGACCCGATCGCGATCCTCAGGGCCGACACCTAGCGTGCATCCCGTCCCGTGGACCCGCGGCGAGCGCGGCCGGGCACCGGGCCGTCGCCCTGGTCGTCGTCCTCTTCGTACACGTGCATGTCTTCCTGAAGCCGCCTGACGTAGCGGGCTCCCGGCCGATAGATGGCGTGCACGTCGGAGATCGCGGCGCTGACGGCATCCCAGCTTCCCTGCCGCTGCTGGTAGTAGATCCAGCCGCGCGACTCCGCCCAGCGCGCGATGACGTGCAGCGTCCCCATCAGCAGCGCCAACAGCACCAGTGTGGCCGCGACTCTGAGTGGAGGCAGCAGGGGACTGAGGATGGCCCACAGCGCCCACGCCACGGCACCACCCGCCAGGAAGGCCATCACTGCGCGGGCGGCCGCACGCATCATGGCCGGCCGCTCACGGGACGATACGGAAGCCGAACGTCGCCACGGCCGTGCCGGCCTTCACCTCGACGACGTAGTCGCCCTGTGCCAGGGGCGCGAGCGTGACGTTCGCCACGAGGTATCGCGCGCCGCTCTCCTCGTCCGTTCGTTCGCCCATCGTCACGCGAAGCGGGAGCGCCTGCGCTTCCCGGGTCAGCACCGGCCGGTGGCGGGAACCGCGCCCGCGACCAGGATGGGCACCTCGAGGCGGATGCGCTCGGTCCGGCGGAACCGCGGATCCGCAGTGGGCTCGTAGGCAAGGCCCGTGGTGGGACCGCGGCGGAAGGCAATGACCTCGGGGCCGATGGGCGCATTGGTCGCTCCCACCACGGCATCGGCCGAGGCCCGGATCGGGATGCTGCCGCTACCCGGCTTCCCTCGACGCGGACGATGTATCGGCCGGGCGCGAGGTCCTCGTCCGGCGCATCGACGACGATGCTGCGCTGTCCGGGAGCGATCGGCACCGACAGCGTCCTGGGCTCGCCGCCGCGATCGGACTCCACCGAGATGTCCAGCGTCCCGCCGGACTGCCACTCGGTTTCCTTCAGCGTCGACGGATCGAGCTCGACCACCGCCCGGATGCGCGACGCGAGGCCGGCTGCCTGGACTCGCACCGGGAGGTTGCCCCGCCCCGGCACGATGGCGTCCAGCGCCCGGGTCACCGCGGGCGGTAACGCCGGCGGGGCGCCCGGAGCGGTCATGCCGGCGGCACGGGCCTCGGACTCGGTCGGCGCCAGGTAGCCGGGACGCGCGCGGACCTCGGCGTCGGGCCGCTTCACGCGCACCGTGATGCGCCGGAAGCGACCGTCCAGCTTCGGGTTGGTCGAGTAATAGCTCAGGAGATAAAGATGAGTTGGTGTCGGCAAGGATGCGCGTGAGCGCGGCCGCGGTGTTGTTGGTGTTGAGGACGGCGGCGCCATCGGTCTGCTCGGCAAGCTCGCGCAGGCCGTTCTGCCGGCTGTTCAGACGCGCGGTGTCCGCCTGGTTGGGCACTGGATGACGCTCTCCGGCCGGAAGGGCCCAAGCGGTTCGTCGAACACCACGAGGCCACGCGGGTCGATCGGGTAGAAGGACACGTTCGCGCGGTTGGCGCGCTGCGCGAGCTCGCGGACGCGCAGCTGGTGATCGACGTAGGCCAGCATCACGCGCTCGCGTTCGCAGGAGGCGAAGTTGCTGGTCCCGCCGCCGCCCCGCTCGTAGGGATCGGTGCTCACGCGACCATCGGTGCCCACGCCGACGAGAGCGCGGTCCCCCATGCCCATCCCCTGAATCGGTGCGGCCAGCCGCTCGTCGGGCCGGAACAGCACCCACCCCTCGGAGAAAAGGACGACGAACTTGCGCTCGTCGCGCAGCAGGTCGAGGTACTCCACCATGCTGTCGAGCGCGTGCAGCGTGGTCTGCTCGCGGCGGCGCTCGATCATCGCCTTGGCGATGTTGGCCGTCGGCCCGGAGTCCGGGTAGCAGCCCTTGATGATGTCCTCGCGCGGGTCTTCGGTGTTGACGCGGTCGCGCTGGCCCCACGACCAGACGTCACGGAGCACGCGGTCGATGCCCTCGCCGCGCCGGACCAGCGTGATGTTCTGGGGCGTGATGTCGGGCGTCATGAGCCCGACCAGGTCCGAGGGACCGACGACCTGGTCGAGAAACGCCGCCACGGGATCCGACGAGCGGGCCGACCCGCCGAGGCTGACGTGCCAGCGGTCCATGAAGAGGACGAACACACGGGCGTCCGGCGCCTGCGCCGCAAAGGCACCTCGCTCGCGCGTGGAACTGGGCGAGGGCGTGCCGGGCGAGGTGACGGGCCCTTCGGCACGCGCTTCCACGAACTCGAAGTTCTCGATGGCCTGCGGCGTGTCGTCCTCGAGCACCTCGAAGTCGTCGGCCGTGAGGCCGGTGACGGCTGCCCGTTCGTGCTGACGTAGGCGTCCACGCGCACGAGATTGGTGCCGCCGCGGAATCGTGGCAACGGGGCGTCCGGGTCCGACTGCGAAGGCGACGGGCTGCCCTGCTGGGCGAGGAGGGGGACCAGCGCGAGCGCGGCGAGTGCAGCCAGCCGCGTGAACCAGTGCCGCGCGCGAGGAGACAGGGCGGGCGTGCATGGGGAACTCCTCCCCTACTCTACCCTCAGGCCTGGGCCGCGCGCGCCTCCGATCGTCGCCGGAGCCAGCGCCAGACCCAGCCCGCCGCCAGGAGCATGCCGAGCAGGATCACCGCGCTGATGCCCAGCGCCAGCAGCGGAAACTTGAGCGTGACCAGCCCGAGGCCCACGACGAACACGTCCTCGAGCAGGCTGACGGCCCAGTTCGAGAAGGGTTCCGGACTGGCGTTGACGGCCACGCGCGTTCCCGCCTTGGTCGCGTGGCTGCCCGCCGCGACGACGCCGCCCAGCAGCGCCACGAGGCCTTCGACCGTCGGCGATGCGTCGCCGAGCGCGGCCACGGCAATGAGCGCGGCGCCGGCGGGCCGGATGAACGTGTGGACCGTGTCCCAGAGGGTGTCCACCCACGGGATCTTGTCCGCGAAGAACTCCACGACGTACAGCGTTCCGGCGATGCCGATCACCCAGGGGTTGTCGAACACCTGGAACTGTTCGGGCAGGGTCACCCAGCCGTAGTGCGCCGCGAGCCCCAGCAGGGCGACGGTGGCATAGAGGTTGACGCCCGCGGCGAGCGAGAAGCCCAGCGTCCGTCCGAGGGTCACCAGCACGTCCATGGCCGTACCTACTGACGGAGCAGGGCCTCGATCCGTTCACGCACGACGGCGATGAGCTCGTCCCGGTCGTCCAGGTGCATGCCTGCGGTCGGCACCGGCTCTCCGATACGGACGGTGACCTTCACCGGCCTCACGATGGCGCTGCCCTTCCGCATGGCATCGCGGCCACCCGAAATGGCCACCGGCACCACCGGCGCCTGGGCCTTGATGGCCATGATGAAGCCGCCCTTCTTGAACGGCAGCAGCTGGTCGGTCCGGCTGCGCGTGCCCTCGGGGAAGATCAGGAACGAGTTTCCGCTGCGAATCGAGGCGGCCGCGCGATCGATGGCCTCGAGCGCCGCCTCCTTCTGCTCGCGGGGCACGGGAATGAAGCCGCCGATCTGCATCACCTTCCCGAGGATCGGCAGCTTGCTGAGCTCGGCCTTGTAGAGGATGTGCAGCCGGCGGTGCAGCGCCCGGTAGAGCACCGGCGGATCGACGTTGCTCTGGTGGTTCGAGCAGAAGACCACTGCCTGTCCCGGCGGGATGTGCTCACGCCCCGAGACGCGGTAGCGGATGCCGGCCGTCCCGAGCGCCAGCATCACGCCCAGGTGGCCGGTCTCGTACATCCCGCCCTTGAGCTTGAGCGGCACCATCACCAGCAGGGCGATGGTGCCAGCCACGGCAACGTACAGGCTGATGACGATGTAGGTGAGCGCCGAACGAACGGCGGCAACGGCGGTAGCGACCACGCGGTTCTGAATTCTGAATTCTTAATTCTGAATTCTGACTTCTCAGGGCATCTCCGGCGGCTTCAGCTCGTACCCCTCGGGCGGCTCGGCGCCGAGGAGGTTCCGCACGAAGTAGTCCCACCGACGCCGGATCATGTAGGGCTCGTTGCCGAACCCGTGGCCGCGGTTCGGAAACAGGATGAGGTCGAAGTCCTTGTTGGCCTTGATCAACTCGTTCACGACCAGCAGCGTGTTGTACGGCGGGACGTTGCTGTCCATGGTGCCGTGGGCGAGGAGCAGCTTGCCCTTGAGCTGGTGCGCGACCAGCTGGTTGGCCTGGTTGTCGTAGTTCGACTTCCCGCCAGACTGGCTCTCGAGCAGTCCCTGCCACTTCTCGCCCCAGTCGTCCTCGTAGTTGCGGTTGTCGTGGTTGCCCGCCTGCGAGACGCCGACCTTGAAGAAGTCCGGGTAGCGGAACATGGCGCCCGCCGTGGCGAAGCCGCCCCCCGAGTGGCCGTAGATGCCGGCCCGCTCGATGTCGATCCACGCGTAGCGCGAGGCCAGTTCCTTCATGGCCGCCACCTGATCGGGCAGCGTGTTGTCGCCCATGTCCCCGTAGTAGGCCTCGTGGAATTTCTTGGACCGCCAGGGGGTCCCCATGCCGTCGATCTGCACGACGATGAAGCCCAGTTCCGCGAGCGCCTGGGCGTCGCCGCGCGAGGCCGCGAACTGCCGCCCGCCCACGCTGCCGGTCTGGGGCCCGGGATACACGTTGTTGATGATGGGATACGTGCGGGACGGGTCGAGGGTGGTCGGCTTGAAGAGCAGGCCGTACAGGTCCGTCACCCCGTCCCGGGCCTTCACCGTGATGCGCTCGGGCGGCTGCCAGCCGGCGGCCACCAGCTTCGAGATGTCGGCGGTCTCGAGCGCCATCACCTCTGCGCCGGTCATGTCGCGCAGCGTGGACACGGGCGGCGTGTCCGGCGTGGACGCGGTGTCCACGACGAAGGCGCCGTCGGGGCGCAGCGACAGGTCGTGGTCGGCGTCGGCCGGCGACAGGAGCGCCGGGTCGCCGCCATCGAGCCCGACGCGATACAGGTGACGGAAGTACGGATCCCGGCCGCCCTCGCGCCCGACGCCCGCAAAGATCACGGCGCGCGCGGCGTCGTCCACGTGCAGGACCTGCGTCACGTTCCACGAGCCGTTGGTGATCTGCCGCTTCTGTTCGCCCGTTGTGAGGTCGTAGAGGTATAGGTGGCCCCAGTCGCTCCGCTGCGAGAACCAGATGACCTCGTTCGACGAAGGCAGGTAGCGCCAGTTGGCGCGGCCGTTGCCGGACTCGAAGAAGGTCCCCACGAGCTCGTGCATCACCTCGCGGACGGCGCCGCTGTCGATGTCGGCGACCTTGAGCTCGGCGAGCTTGTGATCGCGGGACGTGGACACGAACGCCAGGCTCGTGCTGTCGGGCGCCCACTGGACGTCCACCCAGTCGTTGCCGCAAATCACGTCGTCGCACAGCGACGAGCGGTGCTGGTCCGGCGGCACCTTCAGGCGCACGACCTTCTTCCCGTCCACGTGCACCACGACGCGCTCGATCATCGTGATGGTGCGATCGCCGGGCAGCGGGGCATTTCCACGCCTGCAGCTTCGGGTGGCCGACGCGCGTGTCAACGAGTATATCTCGCCCACGCCGCGCTGATCCTGCTGGAAGGTCGCAATCTTCTTCGAGTCGGGCGACCACTTCACTACGGGACGGTCGCTGTAGCGCCACCCCGCGTTGTCGGTGGTACCCGTAGTCCTCCACGCCGTCGGTGGTGAGTTGGGTTTCGTCTCCGGTGGAGACGGTGCGGACCCACAGGTTCCAGTCGCGAATGAAGGCCGCGCGAGTCTTGTCGGGCGAGAGCACCTCGTCGCGCGCCGGGGACGCTCCTGGACGGTGCAGCTGGTGCCCGTTGTGTCGCAGGTGAAGCGGCGCTGGCCGACGTTGAACAGCACGGCAGTGCCGTCGGCGTTGAACTCGATGGACTGGAACGGCAGCTTGGCCCGTTCGTAGGTGCGGCCGGCGGCCGTGGACAGCGCCGCGGCGAGGCGCGTGTGGTCGAAGGCGGGCGCCTTGGTCCGCTGCGCCGGATCGACCAGGACGAACTCGGGGCCCTCGGCGCGCTGGGTGCGTATGCGAGCGCCCGTCGGGCAGCCAGGTCGGCCGCACGCCGGCGTTCAGGACGAGGGGCGCCGTGTTGTAGCCCAGGAAGCGTTCCGCGCGCGCGTAGTCGTCGGCGGTCAGGGCGCGCGCCGGTGCCGAGGCCAGGGCCTGGGCGTGCGCGGGAGCGGCGGCCGTCAGCACGAGCAGGACCGCCGCCAGGTGTCGGGTTCGCATCATGGGACCAGGGCCTCCAGCGGGCACGATGATACCGGCTCGGCCGCCGCATAGGAACGGGCCGGTGGGCGAACCGCCCTACCGGCCCAAATGCAACGGCAACGGCGAAGAAGGCAAGTCAGCTGGTTAGCTGGCGCGTGCCTGCCGAGCGGGCTTGGCCGCGGCCGCGCGGGCCGCCGGCTTGGCTGCGGTGGCCTTGGCCGGCGCCGGCTTGGCGGCGGCGCGGGCCTGGCGCGCTGCTCGGCGCGGGCCTTGGCGGCGAAGCACTTCTCGAGCGCCTGGCCCACGCGGTCCTCGACGCTGTCCACCGTCAGCTGCATGACCTCGGAAATCTCGGACACGATGAGCGACTTGGCGCGGTCGAGCATGCGCTTCTCGCGGAACGAGAGGCTCTTGGACTTGGCTAGGAACGTCAGGCTCTTGAGCACGTCGGCCATGTCGTAGATGGAGCCGGTGCGCATCTTGTCGGAGTTGTCCTTGAACCGGCCCTTCCAGTTCTGGTGGTTGTCGATCTTCCCATCGGAGATCAACCCGAAGAGCCGCTCCACCTCTTCGTCGGTGATCGCGCGGCGGAGGCCGACGTTGTCGACGTTGGCCACCGGCACGAGCACGGTGGTCTCGTTGGCGATGATCCTGAGGTGGAAGAAACCAGTGGTGGTGCCGAGAATGGTCTTTTCTTCGACCTTCTCGACGATGCCGAGACCGTGATTCGGGTAAATGACCTTGTCGCCGATCTGAAATGACACGTGACCCTCGTTTCGACGCGTGAATTGTGTGGGAACGGCGTGCCCCAAAGGTGTTCCCATGGTAGTGCATCTGACCGCAGAAATCAACGGAAATGGCCGAAAAATCAACAATTTCCCGGTGCCGGCGGCGGGCTGGAGTAACCCCTGATTTCGTCGGTGGTTAGCGGCCGGCCTCGGCGGTAAACTGGCCAGCCATGGCCCGACGCGCATGCCTGCTCCTGCTCGGAATCCTGATCCTTGGAGGCTCAACTTTCGCGTGGGCGCAGGCATCCAGCCCGGCCGTGGCCCAGCGCCGGCCGGACGCCCCCAATCTGGCCCCCTACGTCCCCACCCCGCAGGACGTTGTTGACCGCATGCTCGCACTGGCCGGCGTTACCAGGAACGACGTGGTCATCGACCTGGGCTGCGGGGACGGGCGCATTCCGATCACGGCCGCCCGCGTATACGGCGCGCGCGGCATCGGCGTCGACATCGATCCGCAGCGCATCGCCGAGGCCAACGCCAACGCGGCGGCTGCCGGAGTCACCGAGCGCGTCAGCTTCAGGCTGCAGGACGCCCTGGCCACCGACGTAAGCGAGGCCACCGTCGTCACGTTGTACCTGCTGTCGTCCTCCAACCTGAAGCTGCGGCCCATCCTGACCCGCCAACTCAAGCCCGGCGCGCGCATCGTGGCGCACAATTTCGCCATGGGCGACTGGGAGGCCGAGAAGACCCAGACCTTCACCGACGCGGAGGGACGGACGCGAACCATCTACCTGTGGACGGCGGACGGGCGGGTGCGGCAGTAGCGGGGGGTCGGTCGGGAGTCGGGGGTCGGTGAGAGCCTAACTGCAGGAGTCGGGAGTCGGGTGCCGGGACGGGCCCTCCTCGAACACGGCATGGACTACGAGAAGCTGGGGCTGTTCTATCTGGGCAAGCAGGTCGATCCCGCCACGGGCGCGCGGACCGACGTACCCGTTCTGTACGAGTCGGCGGACCTGGTCACCCACGCCGTCATCGTGGGCATGACGGGCAGCGGCAAGACGGGACTGGGCATCGACCTCATCGAAGAGGCAGCCATCGACGGGGTCCCGGTCCTGGCCATCGACCCGAAAGGCGATCTCGCCAACCTCCTGCTCACCTTCCCCGGCCTGACGGGGGCCGAGTTCGCGCCGTGGGTCAACCAGGACGAGGCGCGTGCGGCCGGCCAGACCACGGAGGCCTTTGCCGAGGCCGAGGCGGCGCGCTGGGCGCAGGGCCTTGGCGAGTGGCAGCAGGACGGTGCGCGCATCGCCCGGTTGCGCGCGGCCGCACAGGTCGCGCTCTACACGCCGGGCAGCACCGCCGGCCGCGGCATCTCGGTCATCCAGTCATTCTCCGCGCCCCCGGCCGCCATCGTCGAGGACCCGGACCTGCTGGGCGACCGCGTGGCCACGGCCGCCACGAGCATCCTGACGCTGGCCGGCGTGGACGCGGAGCCGCTCCGCAGCCGCGAACACATCCTGGTCTCCACGCTCTTCGCCGACGCGTGGAAGGCAGGGCGCAGCCTCGACCTGGCCGGGCTCATCGCGGCCGTTCAGCATCCGCCGGTCGCGACCATCGGGGTCATGGATCTGGAGACGTTCTTCCCGGCCAAGGACCGCTTCGGCCTGGCCATGCAGCTGAACCAGGTGCTGGCCGCTCCCAGCTTCGCGGCGTGGACGCAGGGCGAGCCCCTCGACATCGGGAGCCTGCTCTACACGGCCAGCGGGACGCCCCGCGTGGCCGTGCTGTCCATCGCGCACCTGGACGATCACGAGCGCATGTTCTTCGTGTCGCTCCTGCTGAACGAGCTCGTGAGCTGGATGCGGGCGCAACGCGGAACCTCGAGCCTGCGCGCGCTGGTGTACTTCGACGAGATCGCCGGCTTCCTGCCGCCGGTCGCCAACCCGCCCTCGAAGGCGCCGCTGCTGAAGCTCCTCAAGCAGGCGCGCGCGTTCGGCGTCGGCCTGACGCTGGCGACGCAGAACCCCGTGGACCTGGACTACAAGGCGCTCTCGAACTGCGGCACCTGGATGCTGGGCCGGCTCCAGACCGAACGCGACAAGGCACGCGTGCTGGACGGCCTGGAGGGCGTCGCCGCCAGCGCCGGCGAAGGCTTCGACCGCGCACGGCTCGATTCGCTGCTGTCCTCGCTGGCCAAGCGCACGTTCCTGCTGCACAACGTGCACGAGCGCCGGCCCGCCCTGTTCGAAACGCGGTGGGCGCTGTCGTACCTGCGCGGTCCGATGGGACGGGACGAGATCAAGCGCCTGTGCGCGGCAGGGGCCGCAGATGCCGCAGATGGCGCAGAGACGGCGGCGGCCGCAGATGGCGCAGGAACGGCAGGGGCCGCAGATGGCACAGAGACGGCGGTGGCCGCAGATAACGCAGGAACAGCATCCGCAGATAGCACCGATGGCGCTGGGGACGCCGCTGTCACGGCACGCGCTCCCGCTGCGGGTGGCGCCGCCACGCCACCGACTGCTTCGAAGCCCCTCGCTGCGCCCCCTTCTGCGCCATCTGCGCCATCTGCGGCCCCTGCGTCATCCGCGCCATCTGCGTCATCTGCGGCCCCGGTGTTGGACCCGGCCATCCAGCAGTTCTTCGCCCCGGCATCGGCAGCCGACACCATGGCGCCGCTGGTGCTCGGCGTCGCGCGCATCTCGTATGCCGACCGCAAGCTCGGCATCGACGACACGCGGACGGTGGCGCTCGTCACGCCGATTGACAATGGGCCGGTGGCCGTGGATTGGGAGCGGGCCGAGCCGTCGGACGTGGACGTTGACGACCTGCTGACCCGTGCGCCGGGTGACGTGCGCTGGATGCCCGTGCCGCCGGCTGCCGCGGCTCCCCGCAACTACAAGACCTGGGAGCGGGAGTTCGCGCGCTGGGCGGCGCAGTCGCAGGCCATCGAGGTGTTCCGCAGCACGCGGACGGGACTCAGCTCCGAGCCCGACGAGTCGGAGCGCGCGTTCCGTATCCGCCTGCAGCAGGCGCAGCGCGAGGGTCGCGACCAGGCGCTCGACAAGATCCGCGATCGGCATGCCTCGAAGATCCGAACGGCCGAGGACCGGCTGCGGCGCGCGCAAGCCACCGTGCAGCGCGAGGCACAGCAGGCGTCGGAGTCGAAGCTCTCCACGGCCATCTCGTTCGGCGCCACCGTCGTAGGTGCGCTGCTTGGCCGCAAGACGGTCAGCGTCGGCACGCTGGGGCGCGCCACCACGGCCGCCCGCAGCATGGGCCGCATGTCGCGCGAGTCCGCAGACGTCGCGCGCGCGGAGGCGAACGTCGAAGCCCTGCAGGCGCAGCTCTCCGAGTTGCAGGCGGCGCTCGAAGCCGACCTGAAGGCGGCCACCGATGCCTGGGAGGGCGACGACCTGGAGCGCGTGGTCGTCAAGCCCCGCCGCGGCGGGGTGGCGGTGCAGTTGGTCGGCCTGCTCTGGCACCCGGGCCGCAGATGATACCGAGGCCGCAGATGACGCAGATGACGCGGATGACGCAGACCTTCTGAATTCGTCATTCTGCATTCTGCATTTCCCCGAACGTCCCCGCCCAGACATCCGCGGTCGTGTCTATAATCGGACGTCACCTTCCTGAGGCCGGAGTGGCGGAACTGGCAGACGCGCGGGACTCAAAATCCTGTGCCCGTACAGGGCGTGTGGGTTCGATCCCCTCCTCCGGCACCAATGGCATCAATCGCTTGGCGAAGGACCGCTGTCCTGTCCGCCGACTTCGCCCTTTCTTCCCTCTCTGCCTGATTCCCAGCGGCGAAGATGACGGGCAACAACGCGGTCGGTGCTGGATCGCTACAACATCGTTACCGATTCGGACCTCGCGGACGCGCGAGGAGCTGCAGGCGCTCGCGCTCACGGTTCAGACTGACAGCGGCCGAGTCCGGGTGCTGTTAAGGCGTTTGAGAGACGCCCGACTGGGAAAGCCATGGGACAAGAATACGTTGACGCATTCTTTCGAGCTGTACTAACGGGGATGCCGGCACAGTCGCGGCTTTCGCGGCGCTCGGATCGTTTGTCGTTA
This sequence comes from Vicinamibacterales bacterium, assembly GCA_041394685.1. Classification (GTDB taxonomy): domain Bacteria; phylum Acidobacteriota; class Vicinamibacteria; order Vicinamibacterales; family UBA2999; genus VFZN01. Next base: position 301,124 of record JAWKHU010000031.1, on the reverse strand, counting down.
CAGCGTTCCTAGCGTGGGTAACCTGGTAACCAGACGACAAGGATGATGTCGACCATCAGATGAGCGGCCATGAAGCGAACCGACCGGCCGTAGTCATTGACTTCGTGCGCCTTGAGAACGGTGGTCAGCTTTATGTCGCAAGCAACGTTGGAACGGGCGGGGCGCTCAACAGCTTTGCTCTCGATACCCTGGAGAACAAGGAAACGCAAATTTTTGCTCTCGGCGCCCTCCAGCCTGGCATCAGGTGGTCGTTCCCGCCGCATTGCACCAGCGCCTAGAAGGTCAAGCCAGAAACTCGACAAGAGTGTCTTCTACGTCGTGGCACGCCTACGGCTGGTCTCGGTGGTGGCAACATCAACCGGCTGGACCGCAATGGGCGGGTAGCGCACGAGTTGGTGTTGCCATGGAACGCCCACCGGAGCTGGTAGAGAGAATGCGTAACACGCTCAACGAGCAACTCAAGAATTTCGAGAGCACTTTGAACCGGGGGCGTAGTGACCACCCGACTGGAGGGCCTCGACGGCGTCCCCACGTCAAGCTCACCCGAGGTCCCTAGTGACCGTCGGTGGCGCGAATCAGGCCGCAATACGCGGAAGAGGGCGGAATGTGCACATCGGGCAGGACCTCAAACTCCTGTGCCGTGTGGGTTCGATCCCCTCCTCCGGCACCAACAACACCAACGACGGTAGACGAACGGCCGGTTCGCGTTGCACCGGCCGTTCGAGCGCGTAAGCCGCGACACCGCCCGTTCCAGTCCGCATCCCGGTGATACACACACGTCGTCCCACGGCCGTACTCAAGTTGTCTCTTTCATTCGAGAAAATCGCATGCCCTCCGGCACCGGTAGACTGCCCCGCTCAGGCAGCGCTGTTCGAACACCGTTGCTCCACTCGAGGGTCCCCCCACGATGTCCGATCGCGAGGTGATTGCAGAGCACGCAGGATGGGGGCGGATCTTCGTCCGCGGCATCCTGACGCTCGAGGACGTGCCGTATCTGGTCCGGGTCGTCCGGCCGCGCGCCGAGGACGGCGCGGAGGCGTCCGACCAGCCGACCTCCATCGAGGGACGGCTGATCGGTTCCATCCCCTATTCCCTCATCGGCCCCGCGTCGAGCTCGAGCTCGACGACGGCCGGCGCTGGGTGTGTTCGCTGCACGCCCGCACCGGCGAGCTCGCGGACCGTGGCGGCTTCCGGCCGGCCGCCGCCACCGACACGTCACCCGGGTGACGCCCGCACGCCAGCGCGGACGAGGCGCCAGCGCCGCGCCCTGCGTAGCTTCCGCCCCGCGCCTCGGCTGACATCTGCGACGACGCGGCCGCGTACACTCCACCATGTGGAGCCGGCCCTCGCGGGCCATGAACGGAGGAGACCGATGCAGTCGGACGTCCCGGAACTGCTGGCCGCGCTGGAGCGCATCACCGGCATCGCCGACGGCATGGCCGAGGTGCGGCCGGCTGATCGACGCGCTCGCCGACGCCGGCGCCAGCCGCGAGACCGTGCAGGCCCTGCGCGACCGGCACGGCTCGGATCGACGCGAACTGGGCCGGTGGCACGAGCAGCTCCGCCGGCTCCGGGCACTACACCGGCCCACTGACGAACGGCTTCCGCCGGACGCCTACTGGCGCCGCGCCTGCGCCTGCGCGAGGGCGTCGGCAATGTCGTGGATCTCCTCGCCGAGCGTCTGCAGGCGGCCCAGCGCCGCCGTCAGCTCGCGCGCGTTGGGACAATCGGTCGGCGCCATCGTCGCCCTGCAGTTGGCGACCACGCGCTGGATGTCCGACGTCTGCAGGCGCAGCTCGGTGGCGCGCTTGCGGAGTTCGGCCGGTGCGGCGGCGGGGGTGGTGTGGCTCGGGCGTGGGTCGGCGACGTCCCCCAGCGGCGCCGGCGCATCGGGCCCGCTCTTGGCGACGGCGCGCCGGACCGCCCGGAGCCGCCAGGACGGAAGCTGCAGCGCCCGCCGTGCGTCGCTGTCCACGAAGTACTGGCGCGGGATGTCGCTCAGCTCGCGCACGGCGAGGTCGAGCTCCTGAATCAACGCCGGCGCCCGCACCGACTCGCGCAGATCGAGCGTCTGCTCCCACCGCAACCGGATCTCACCCTGCAGCTCCGTGCTCAGATCGCTGCCCAGCATGTTCTGCTCCTCCGATATGCCTCTTCTCTGGGGACCAACACCGCGTCCGCACGCCGCCGACGGCGGCGCCGGGCTTTTTCTGGAACAAATTCCCAATCGGACTCCGACGGCCCAGCTTGAGGCAAGGCGTGCGCGGGACGGCTCGGTTTTGCGCGCTGATTCGGAGTGTGGCTCGTCGGCAATCGCTCCGGGCCGGAAATCAGTCGCGGCGGACCGTTGCCCGGGTGCCGTCGGCGGAAAGCTCCAGCGTCAAGGTGGGGGCCGCATTCGCGTCGATGCGACAGACGACGGTGGTGGCGCCGGCGGCCGGCAACCGGTTCGCGCACTCCCCCGCCCGCCGAAGGCGGTCGGCCGCGCCAGGCACAAGGTGAACGGCCAACCCGGGACGCCGGTCCGCGGACGAGGACGGCTGGCGATCGAGAGCGACGAGCGCGTCCACGAGTTCGATCGCGGTCCCCAGAATCTCGCCGTTCTCCGGATCCGACAGCGAGACCGCCGCGAGTCCCTCCGTCAGGTCGAGAAACACGCGCCGCATCGACTCCGGCACCGGGTCGAGCCCGGCGGAATCCCGAGTCCAGGACGCCAGGAGCCGTGTCTGCTCGGGAGACAGTGCGACGGGCATGGCGCCCTGGGACGCGGCCGTGGTGGCCACGCCCGTGACCGTCACGGCGCAGACGAGGACGACTACTCTTCGTCCCACAGGAACGTCGCCCCGACGGCGACGCGCCAGAATCCGAAGCCGCGGGGCCTCGCAGGATCGGGGTGGTGGCCCGGGACCCCGAAGTAGCGCACGTCGGCGCGCACGCCCGCGACGTCGGTCAGCCGATAGAGGACGCCGCCGCCACCGCCGACGGCCCAGTTGGTCCACGCCTCGGTCGAGCCGCAGGCTGCCGTGCACGTCCGCGCGCGGATGGCGCCGCCGCCCACGGCCAGGAACGGGCGCAGGCGGCCCGTCGGCCACATGCCCACCAGGTTCAGCGTGTAGCTCTGCGCGTGTAATCCCCCGGTTCGGCCGCCATCGTCGTCGGCATGGCCGAAGTCGAGTTCCGCGCCCCAGCCGGCGTCGCTCACCACGGCCACCGATGCGCCGAGCGACAGCGTGCTGCCGCGGCCGTCGGTGCCGCTGGCCACGCCGATGTGCCCCGTGGCCTGTCCGCTGTACGGGCCCATGCTGCCCTGCGCCGCCGCCGGCGCGGCCATCGCCGCGCATGCCGCCCACCCACGCCGCCGTCAGCCGCCTCATCGCGTGTCCTCTCCCTCGCCATCGTCCGGACCATCCCGCTAGAACAGCCGCGTCCCCTCGACGCGCAGCCACTTGCGCGCCTCGATCAGCCGCGGGCACACCTCTGCCACGAGGCGCCAGAACCGCGGCGAGTGGTTCATCTCGCGCCAGTGCATCAGCTCGTGGAGCATCACGCACCGCGCACGAAGTCGGGACGATGACGAGCCGCCAGTTGAGGCGAGATGCTGCCGCGCCTCGTGCACGAGCCCCACCGGGAGCGCTGATCGCGGACGGTGATGCGGCCGATCTCGATGCCGTGCCGTGCCGCCAGCGCGCGCATCTGCAGCGGCAGCTCCACGGCAGCCTGCTGGCGGAGCACGCGGACGTCGCCTGGGACCGCGCGCGGCCGCGCCTGGCAGCGGGCCTGCTGGCCCTCGATCCAGCCACGACTCGACTCCACGAAGCGCAGCGCCTCGCGCCGGTTGCCCCACCGCGGCACGGTGACGCGCACCGACCCATCGTCGAGCACACGGAGGATGTAGCGCCGCGCGCGCCGGTGCCGGACGAACGCGAGGACCGGATCGGGAGGACGGACCGGTTCATCGGGCGTCAGCGGGAGCGGCAGCTGCACAAGGGAGAAGATAGCATCAGCGGGTGGGACGTGCAGGGTGCCTGGTGCCGGGGGTGCCGTGTGCGGTGCGGGGTACTGGCGTGCGGGGTGCAGAGGTAGCGGTAAGGGTGCGGATGATTGCGGCATTTCGATTGTCGAATTCTGCGTTCTGATTTCTGCATTCTGAATCTGAATTCCGCAATCTGTCCGTCCCCCCTCCTCCCGCTCAGCGCCTCCGTCCAGAGGCGACGCCGATCCAGAGGACATGCGCATTGACGCCCGGGTTCGACGACAACTGATTGCCGTTCGACACGTGCTGGAACCGGTAGGCCGTGACGAGCGACCACGCCGCGTCGGACCGCCAGCGCAGGCCGACGCCGCCGTGCGTGAGGAAGTTGAGCCGCTCGGTGCCCTCCGGCACGGGGTCGCGGGTGTAGATGCCGCCGAAGGCGAGTTCGGCAAACGCGGCCGCCCGGCGGCGCGGGGTGAAGCGCCAGCGCCACACGAGTGGCGAGAGGCCGGCGCCGATCGTGGACGTCGGGGCGGACTGCGCGTACAGCGGCATCGCCTCGACCGCCCACATCAGCCGGCCGCGCAGCCAGCCCGGGCCGCCGTCGCGCGTGAGGTCGCGTCCCCACGACGCGGTGGCCACGCCGTAGCGCCGTCCACCGGCGGACTGGAAGAGCGCCATGCTCCAGGCAAGGCCGCCGCCGGCCATCCATTCGTCCTCGCGCGGGCGGCCCGGATCGATGTTCACATCGGCGGCGACAGCAGGCCGGGCTTGCTCCTGGGCTTCTGCATGCGCGGATTGTGAGCCGGACGATGGCAGCCGCAGGACACGCTGCCATGGCGCCTCCGCGCCGGCGGCGAGCACCCAGCCCCGGTGTGCGGGGCCCGGGTGGACGTCGATCGCCACCGCCGCCACCGGCGCCGGGAGCATCAGTCGCCGACGCGCTCGGCGAAGGTGACGATGTGGCCGTCCGGATCCGTGACGGCGAACTCGCGCATGCCGTAGAACTGCGTCTTGAGCGGCAGGATGACCGGTGCGCGCCCGGAGACGGTCGCGTGCAGGCCGTCCACGTCGGTCACCGTGAAGAAGAGGGCCGCCGTCCCGCCCGGCTGCCGCGTGGCGACATCGGGATAGTCCTCGACCGCCGCCGACACCGCATTGAGGAACACCGGCACACCATCGCGCTCGAGCCACACGAACACGAACGGCGCCGCGTCCGGCACCGACGCCTTGACGCTGAAGCCGAGCACGTCGCGATAGAACGCGAGGCTCGTGTCGAGATCACGAACGATGAGATTGGGGGTGATGCCGGTGAAGGTGGACATCGGCTGTGTGGGGGAGACTATACCAGTGAATCTGGAGATCTCAGGATGTGAGATCTGGAGATCGAACGGGCGATTGGTGATCGGTAATTTGGTGATCTATCTGTCGATCGCGCGATCACCACATAGCTCACGAGATCTCGAGATTCCCACATCGATCACCACATCTCACATCTCCAGATCTCAAGATTCCCAATCTACTCAACTCTCAGCGCCGTCATGGGGTCCACGCGCGTGGCGCGCAGGGCCGGAATCAGGCTCGCGACGACGGCGACGGCCGCGAGTACGAGCGGGAGGATGATGAACGTCTGCGGGTCCGATGTGCTCACGCCATACACCAGCCGGTCCAGCGTGCGGCGCAGCAGGAACGCGCCGCCGAGGCCGACTGCCAGGCCGAGGGCGACGGGCTTGAGGCCGTCCCACAGGACCAGGCGCAGCACCTCGTACGGCCGGCGCCGAGCGCCACGCGGATGCCCAGCTCCTGCGTGCGCTGGGCGACGGCGTACGACACGGTGCCGTAGATGCCCGCCAGCGCCAGCACGAGGGCGATGCCCGCGAAGGCGGCCAGCAGCGTCATGTTGAAACGGCGCTGCGTGAGCGAGGCGCCGATCACCTCGTCCAGGGGCCGGATGCGGGAGACGGGAATCGCGGCGTCCACCTCCTGCAGCGCGGCGCGCACCGCACCGGCCACCGCGGTCGGGGCGCCCGCCGAGCGCACCATGATCGTGAGCGGCTGGCGCGCGGATTGCGCGTGCACGATGTAGAGGGTGGGCACCGGGTCCTGATCGACGCCGTACTGGCGGATGTTGCCGACGACACCGACCACGTCGAGCCACTGCTGCGCGCCGTCGGGTCCGCGGCCGAACGAGAAGCGCTGCCCCACCGCCTCCCGGTCCGGGAACTCGCGGCTCGCCATGGCCTCGTTGACGATGATGGCGGTCGAGTTTTGCGTGGCGTCGCGGCCCTCGAACTCGCGGCCACGCAGCACCGGGATGCCGAGGGTGTCGAAATACCCGGGCGAGACGGTCGAGAAGTGCGCCAGCGGCGCCTGGCTCGGCGGCAGCTCGGGCTTGCCGCCCACCTGATAGGACAGGATGCCGAACGACCCGCCCATGGGCAGCGTGTCGGTGAGGGCCGCGCGTTCGACGCCGGGCACCGCCGACACCCGCTCCACGACGCGGTCCCAATACGCGAGCGCCTGCTCCGGCGTGCCGTACTCGTCTCCCGTCGGGGCCACCTGCATGGTCAGCACCGGCGCGGACGTGAAGCCCAGGGGCACGTCGAGCAGCTGCATGAGGCTCCGGAACAGCAGGCCGGCACCGACGAGCAGCACGAGCGACAACGCGACTTCGGCCAGCACGAGACTCATGCGTGCCAGGTGCCGGTGCCCGTCGCCGGTCGTCCCGCGCGTGGCGTCCTTGAGCGTCCCGTGCAGCTCCGGACGCGACGCCTGCCAGGCCGGGACCAGGCCGAACAGCACCCCGGTGACCACCGACAGCCCGAACGCGAATGCCAGAGCCGCGACGTCGACCCCGATGGGGGTCACGCGCGGAATCTCGCCGGGGTCGAGTGCCAGGATCAGGTCCACGCTCCAGAACGCCAGCAGGACACCGAGCACGCCGCCCGCGAGCGACAGCAGCAGGCTCTCGGTCAGCAGCTGCCGGATGAGCACGCGGCGCCCGGCGCCGAGCGCCGCGCGACTCGCCAGCTCGCGCGCGCGAACGGTGGCACGCGCCATCAGCAGGTTGGCGACGTTGGCCACAACGATGAGCAGCACGCAGAGGACGGCGCCCAGCAGCACGAGCAGCGGGGTACGGGCCGAACGCACCAGCACATCCTGCAGCGGGATGATGCGCGGCGTGAAGTTCGAGTTGGTGTCCGGGTAGGCGCGCGTCAGCTGATCCCCGATCGTAGTGAGCTCGCTGCCGGCGGTCTCGACCGAGACGCCGTCCGCCAGCCGCGCGATGCCGCGCGCGTAGTGCATGCCGCGGTTCTCCCGTGGATCACCCCCGCCATTGGGCGGCAGGTCGTACTCCGTGGCCAGCCACAGTTCGGCACGCGCCGGAAACGCCACCGTCGCCGGCATGACGCCGACGATGGTGAAGACCTCGCCGTTGATGCGCAGCGTCTCGCCGACGGCACCCGGGCTGCCACCGAACCGGCGCTGCCAGAGGCCGTAGCCGAGCACCGCGACGTTCGCATGGCCGGGCTCGGCGTCCGTCGGCTGGAAGGTGCGTCCGAGCAGCGGCGCCGCGCCGAGCGTGTCGAAGAAGGTGCTCGAGGCATACGCGCCGGCCAGGCGCTCGGGCTCTCCCCCGGACGTGGCGATGTTGAAGTTGCGGACCGCGTAGAGGCTCATCGAGGCGAACGAGCTCGACTGCGCGCGCCAGTCGAGGAAGTTGGCGGGCGCGATCGCGCCGCGGTCGCGGTTCCGGATCTCGACCTCGTTCAGGTCCATCACCCGATCGGCCTCGCGGAACGGCAGCCGCTGCAGGAGCACGGCGTTGACGACCGAGAACATCGCCGTGTTGGCGCCGATGCCGACGGCCAGGGTGAACACGATGACCATCGTGAACACCGGCGTCCGGAGCAGCATGCGCACGGCGTGGCGGAGATCCTGGCTCAGGCGATCCATGGGTGGGCTGTGGAGCATGGATCCTGCCAACCGGTGCGGCGTTGCGCCAACCGTCCCGAACACAGGCGGTTAGCGCGCGACGCGCACTCAGCCTCCGCTCGCGGGCTGTCCGCCTGTGGGACGAGCGTGTACCATGGACGCCATGGCGCGCGGGTGGGAATCCAAGGCGGTGGAATCACAACAGGAGGATGCGGCGGCCGCCCGGCAGAAGGGACCGGAGCTGTCGGCCGAGGCCCGCGAACGCCTGCACCAGCGCCGCACGCTCGAGCTCGCGCTGGCACAGACACAGGCCGAGCTCGGGGCGGCGTGCCGCGCCGCCCATCGTGACCTCCTGCAGCAACGGCTCGCCGCCATCCGGGAAGCACTCGAGGCGCTCGACGACCGGGGTTAACTTGATGCCTCTGCGCGGTTTTGTTAAGCTCAGGGCCCGAACCGGCTTGTCCCCTACTGCCCCATCTCCTCTCGCCACGACCTAGGCCTTACCGTCAGAGTCATCAACAGTGCCATCAGTCCGATTGTTCGTCGGCAACTTGCCATATCAGGCCACCGAAGACGACCTCCGCACGCACTTCTCGCAGGTGGGCGAACCCACCCAGATCGTGCGTCCGCTCGACCGGGAGACCGGCCGGGCCCGCGGCTTCGCCTTCGTGGAGTTCGCCGACCGCGCCAACGCTGAAGAAGCCATCAAGCGCTTCGACGGCCAGTTGTTCATGGGACGCCCGCTGGCGGTCAGCGAGGCGCGCGCGCGTGAAGATCGCGGGCCTGGCGGTCCGCGTCCGGGCGGCGGCTACGGTGGCCCCAGGCCCGGCGGTGGTTTCGGCGGGCCCCGTCCCGGAGGCGGAGGCTTCAGCGGTCCTCGTCCTGGCGGCGGCGGCTTCGGTGGCCCGCGGCCCGGCGGCGGCTTCGGCGGGCCCCCCAGGCCGGGTGGCGAGGGTGGAGCGGCCCCCGCGCGGACGCGCGACTTCGGGCCACCGGCCCCGCCCAAGGGCAAGAAGGGCGGAAAGGGGGGCTTCAAGAAGGACGAGAACCGCCCCCGCGGTCCGATCCCGACGAAGTTCACCGGCCGCATGTACGACCTCGACGACATGGAGAAGGACGACGACGCCGCCGACGTCCTGCCGGAGTTCATGAAGCACGAGGACGAGGAGTCCAACGGCGAGGAGAGCTGAGATGATCACGCGCGAGGACGCCATCCTGTTCAGCGGTGGGGCGCAGGGCGCCGAAGCTGCTTTCGGAGCGGCAGCCGAGCGCCACGGTGTCGAGGAGGTCAACTTCTCGTTCACCGGTCATCGCCCGCAGCGCTCCCGCGGTCTCCGCATCCTCAACCACGAGGAGCTGGCGGCCGGCGACGTCAGCCTCGCCTACATCTCGCGCCTGATGCACCGGCGCTATCCGGACACGCCTACGTTCCGCAAGATCCTCCAGAGCATCTGGTTCCAGATCAACAGCGGCCAGGAGGTCTACGTCGTCGGCTCGATCGAGCCGGACCAGACCGTCCGCGGCGGCACCGGCTGGGGCGCCGAGTTCGCCAAGCTGTGCAACAAACCGCTGTTCGTGTTCGACCAGCCCAGGGATGGGTGGTTCGAGTGGGACGGCGAGGCGTGGCAGGCGCGCGCGGGCGAGGCAGCGCCCGTCATCCAGCACGTGCACATCACCGGTACCGGAACGCGCTTCCTGCAGGACAACGGGCGCGCCGCCATCGACGCCCTCTTCGCCCGCTCCTTCTAGCGTTCGCGGCGGAACACTCCGCTCCCACAACCGGACGCGTTATGGCCGGTTGCCGCCCGGACCACGGGCCGCCTCCGGCGTGGCAGCAACCTTGCTCTTCCCGCGCCATGCGTACTCTGGCCCAGGACCTGCGCTTCGCCTTCAGGATGATTGCGCGGCGGCCCGCGCTCGCCGCACTCACCGTCGCCACGCTCGGCGTCGGCATTGCCGGCACCCTCGTCATCCTCGCGTTCGGCGCCCGCGTCACGGGCCCGCCGCCGTTTGCAGACCCGTCACGGGTCGTGCGCGTGTACGGCCTCGGCGACGAGGGCGGTCTGGAGGTCGCGTCCTGGGCGAACCTGTCGGACCTCGCCGATGTCCGTGCGTTCCACAGCCTGGCGATCCACCAGCGCACGTCCGTCTCGTACGGGTCGGCGGAATCGATCGACAGCGCCACGGTCGAACTGGTGAGCGGCTCGTATTTCGGGACGCTCGGCGTGCAGGCAGCTGCCGGACGCATGCTGGAACCCCGCGATGACCAGGCCGGGGACGTCAGGCGGGTGGCGGTGGTCAGCTCGGCGTGGGCCAGGAGCCGCCTCGGCGGGACCGCCGGCGCGGTGGGTCGCACGATCGACCTGAACGGGACGCCCTTCGTCGTCGTGGGCGTGGCGCCACCCGTCTTTACCGGGTCCTACGCGGCGCCGGGCACCGACATCTGGACGCCCCTGATGGCCTACGACGTGATCCGGCCGCGAGGCCTCGACATCCGGCGTCGCGGCTGGGGCTGGCTGATGGCGACGGCGCGCCTGGCGCCGGGCATCTCGGTGTCCCAGGCCCAGTCTGAAGTCGACGCCCGGACGGCGGCGCTCCGGCGGGACTTCGCGCCCACCAACGACGCGCTGCGCTTCCGCGTGATGGCGGCAGCGCCGCTCCCCGAGGCCAGCACGCCCGTGGTCCGCCGGGCGCTGTTGCTGGCCCTGGCGCTCGCCGCGATGGCCCTGCTGGCGGCGTGCGCCAACGCCGCCAACGCGCAGATGGCCGCGGTGTTCGACCGCGACCGCGAGATCTCCGTGCGCATGGCGCTCGGCGCCGGCCGCGGCCGGATCGTGCGTCAGTGGCTGACCGAGAGCGTCGTGTTGACCGGGGCGGCCACGCTCACCGGCGCCCTGGTCGCAGCGTGGGTGGGCGACGCGCTGGGCGCCATCCCGCTGCCGGGCGGCGCCGACCAGATCGCTCCGGTAACGGGCGTCTCGGCTCCGCTGCTCGCCGCAACGGCCGCGATCGCCCTCGTCGTCACCGCCCTCTTCGGCGTGCTGCCGGCCCGACAGGCGGCCGGCGTGGACCTCGCCTCCCGACTGCGCGACGACACTGGCGGCGCGGTCGGTTCGCGACACCGCTCACGTGCGCAGGCAGTGCTGGTGGTCGCCCAGATTGCGGTCTCGATGGCCCTGGTCACCTCCGCCGCGCTGCTGGCCCGCGGCATCGCCACCGCCCGCGCGTTCGACCTCGGCTTCCCGGTGCAGGGCCTCACGGTCGCCACCGCCCGCCTCACCGGGCTCGACCTCGACGACGCGGGCGTCCGCGCGTACTACCAGGACGTGCTGGACCGCGTGCGCGCGCTGCCGGGCGTAACGGCCGCCGCGCTGGCGGCAACGGTACCGCTCGGCGACAGCGACGAGCGGCGCGGCGTGGAGATCGAAGGCTACGTTCCTCCGGACGGCGGCCGCGGCGTCTCGACCAACGTGAACATCGTCTCGCCCGGCTACTTCGGCGCGATGGGGATTCCGGTCGTGGCGGGGCGACGCTTGCCGGGAGCGACGGCGTCGCGCGCAACCCGGTCCCGGCCGTCGTCAACGCCACGATGGCCCGGCGCACTGGCCAGACGGCTCGGCGATCGGGCGCGGGCTGCGCGTCGGCGACGGACTGGCGGCCCGGGTCGTCGGCGTCGTCGCCGACATCACGTACTTCGCGCCTGGCGAGGCGCCAATACCGTTCCTGTACCTGCCGTTCGGTCCGCTGCTGCACACCGACATGACCCTGCACGTCCGCGCATCGGCCGGCGAAGCGGGCCTGCCTCCGATGATCGCGCGCGAGCTCCGCCGGACGGAGCCCCGCGTGCGCGTGTCCGACGCGATGAGCTACCAGACGCTGCGCGGAATGCAGCTGGTGCCACAGCGCGTGCTGCTCTCCGTGAGCGGCGCCTTCGGGGTACTCGCGCTGCTGCTGGCGGCTGTCGGCATCTACGGCGTGCTGTCGTGCGTGGTCGGGGCGCGAACCCGGGAGTTTGCCGTGCGGCTGGCTCTCGGCGCGGCGCCCGCGCGCCTGGCCGGCGAGCTGCTCGGCCAGGTGGTGCGATGGTGCGTGGTCGGCCTCGCCGTGGGCGGGCTGCTCGCCGCCGCACTCGGACGCCTCCTCGGCAGTCTGCTCCTCGGCGTGTCGGTGGCCGACGCGCCCGCTCTCGGGGGTTCGGCAGCCGTCCTGCTGGTTGTCGGCGTCCTGGCGGCATGGCTGCCCGCACGCCGCGTGGGCCGCACCTCGACGATCGCGCTGCTCCGGCGCTGAACGCCGCCCCAGCGCGTCGGCTATGATCCGCGCGGCATGCGCACGGAGATCATCGCCGGGGTCACGACCTTCCTGACGATGGCCTACATCGTCGTCGTCAACCCGGCGATCCTGTCGGCGCCAGGCACGGGCATGGCCTTCTCGGGCGTGCTGACGGCCACCGTGCTCCTAGCCGTGAGCATGACGCTGCTGATGGGGCTGTACGCGCGCCTGCCCTTCGGCGTCGCGCCCGGCATGGGCCTCAACGCCTTCGTCGCCTACACGCTCATCATCGGCCAGGACATCCCGTGGCCCGTGGCAATGGGCATCATCTTCTGGGCGGGCGTGCTCTTCCTCGCGGCGTCCGTCACGCCGCTCCGCGTCCGCATCGCGCTCGCGATCCCGTCGTCGCTGCGCATCGCCGCGGCAGCCGGCATCGGCCTCCTGCTGACGTTCATCGGCCTGCAGAACGCGGGCTTCGTGGCCGCGAACCCCGCCACGATGGTGGGCGTGGGGCCGCTCGATCATCGTGCGCTCCTCTGCCTGCTCGGCCTGTTCGTCAGCGTGCGCCTCGGACGCCGGCAGAATCCGCTGGCCTATCTCGCCGGCATCCTGGTGGTGACGCTGGCCGCCTGGGCCGGCGGCTGGGTCGAGGCGCCCGAGCGCTGGGTGAGCCCACCCGACTTCTCGTCGGTGCTCTTCGAGGCCGACCTCGCCAGCGCGCTGCGCTGGTCGCTCGCGCCCGCCATCGTCACGGTGATGATGACCGACCTGTTCGACTCGCTTTCCACCTTCATCGGCGTCGCGCACGCGTCGGGCCTCACCGACGAAGGGGGCCAGCCCGCGCGGCTGCGCGAAGGACTGATCGTGGACGCGTGGGCGACGCTCACGGCCGGACTGCTGGGCACCTCCTCGGGCACCGCCTACGTGGAGAGCATTGCCGGCATCCGCATGGGCGGGCGCACGGGCACGACGGCGGTGGTCACCGCCCTGTGCTTCCTGCCGTGCCTGTTCGTGGCGCCGCTGGCGGCCGCGGTGCCCACGTATGCGACCTCGCCGGTGCTCATCCTCGTGGGCGTCGCCATGTTCGGGACGGTCGGCGCGATCCCGTTCGACCGCATCGAGGTCGCGGTCCCGGCGTTCGCCACGCTCGTGCTCATTCCCCTCACGTTCTCGATCACGCAGGGCATCCTGTGGGGATTCGTGCTCCACGCCCTGCTGCACCAGCTCGTCGGACGCGGGCGCGAGGTGACGCTGGGCGCCTGGGGGCTGGCGGTCGTGTCCGCGTTGCTGCTCGCCCTCGAACACGCGCGCTGAGGCTCGCGGCCGCCGCGCGTGCGGGAGTATTCTCTACAGGTCTGCCCCTCGGGGCGCCGCCGGGCGTTCGGCTCCGGCGAAGGAGACGTCGCCATGGCATCACCCATCCTGGACGCGGCACGCGAGGAACTCCAGAAGATCAAGAAGCTGGCGGACAAGGCCATCGCACAGCTGTCCGACGACGAGCTGCACCGCCAGATCGACAGCGAGTCGAATTCGGTGGCCGTCATCATGCGGCACATGGCGGGCAACATGCGCTCGCGGTGGACCGACTTCCTGACGACGGACGGCGAGAAGCCGGATCGTCACCGCGACCAGGAATTCGAAGTGCCAGCCTGGTCCCGCGCCGAGCTGGAGGCCGACTGGGAGGACGGGTGGCAGCGCGTCTTCGACGCACTGGACCCGCTCACCGACGACGACCTGCAGCGGACGGTGCTCATCCGGGCCGAGCCGCACAGCGTCTACAAGGCCATCAGCCGGCAGGTCGCCCACTACGCGGGGCACGCCTACCAGATCCTGTTCCTGGGCAAGCACCTCAAGGGCGCCGGCTGGCAGACGCTGTCGGTCCCGCGTGGCCAGTCCGAGGAGTTCAACCGGCGCATGCTGGCCCGGCAGAGGGCGGGCGCCTGAGCGCAGCATCCGCAGGGGGCCGGGTGGTCGGCTGGGGGCTGCTCGGCACGGCACGCATCAACCGGCACCTGATCCCCGCCATGCGCGCGGCCGCACGCTCCGAGGTGCGAGCCGTGGCGAGCCGCACCGCCGAGGGCGCCGCCCGCTTCGCCCAGGAGTGGGAGGTGCCGGTGCCGGTGGACGGCTATGATGCCCTGCTGGCCCGCGACGACGTGGACGCCGTCTACATCCCGCTGCCCAACAGCCTCCACGCGGAATGGACGCTCGCGGCGCTCGCGGCGGGCAAGCACGTGCTTTGCGAGAAGCCGCTCGTCACCGACCCGGCCGCTGTCCAGCGCATCGCCGACGCCGCGTCATCCGCAGGACGCGTGGTCGCGGAGGGGTTCATGTATCGTCACGAGCCGCTCACGGCCCGCGTCGTGGACCTGGTGGCCAACGGCGCGGTGGGGGCGGTGCGCGCCATCTCGTCGGGATTCACCTATGCCCGCAGCCGGCCGCACGACGTCCGGCTGTCGCCGGACCTGGGCGGAGGTGCGCTGCTGGACGTGGGCTGCTATCCCGTCAGCTACGCCTGCCTGCTGGCGAGCGCGGACGCCGTGTCTGCCGCCGGCACCGCTCGCATGGCCGGGGGCATCGACGAGGAACTCGCGGGCGTCCTGCGTTTTCCGGGCGATCGGCTCGCGACGGTGTACGCGGGGTTCCGGGCCGCGTATCACACGTGGCTCGACGTGCTGGGCTCCGAGGGCTGGCTCCGGGTGCCCAGTCCCTTCAAGCCAGGGCCGATGGAGGTCCTCACGCTCGAGCGTCTTGGTGAGAGCCGCACGATCGAGGTCCCGGGCTCTGCGCGGCTCTTCCAGCGCCAGGTCGAGCACTTCGTGGCGGCGGTGCTGGACGGCGCCCCCCCGGTGGTCACGTTGGCTGAGAGCGCCCGCGTGGCGTGGGCGCTGGACGCCCTGGCGGTTGCCGCGCGCCCCGCGGAGGCCTCACCGTGACCGGCCCGGAGCCCGTGGTGCTCTGGCGGTTGCGAAGTCCGCGGCGCGAACCGGCGCACGCCGCCATCCTGCCGGGCGGCCCCCCCTTCACGCTGGCCTTCTTCGTGGCGCATCAGCTGGACCGGCTCGAGAACTACGACACGCTCGATCTGGCCACCTTCCGGGCCGACGATGTGAAACGGTCATTGCTCGAGGACGGCTGGACCGAGGAATGAGCCCGCGGCCGACTGCCGCACAATGGTGCGTTCCATGATCACGCTCGACGCCCGCCACCGCACCGTACCCGTCTCCGTCGGCGGCATCACCGTCGGCGGTGGCGCGCCCATCGTCGTGCAGTCGATGACGATGACGGACACGGCCGACGCCGCGGGTACGGCGCGGCAGTGCGTGGAGTTGTGGGAGGCGGGATCCGAGATGGTCCGGGTCACCGTCAACGTGCCGGAGGCGGCAGCCGCGGTCCCCGAGATCAAGCAGCGCATGCTGGACGCCGG
The DNA here is from genome assembly GCA_041394685.1 of Vicinamibacterales bacterium. GTDB lineage: Bacteria > Acidobacteriota > Vicinamibacteria > Vicinamibacterales > UBA2999 > VFZN01. Next base: position 285,516 of record JAWKHU010000031.1, on the reverse strand, counting down.
GTGCACGGCGCCGCTCATCGGCGACTTCCACTACAACGGCCACCTGCTGCTGACGCGATTCCCCGACTGCGCCCGCGCGCTCGACAAGTACCGCATCAACCCGGGGAACGTCGGTACCGGCGCGCGGCGAGACGAGCAGTTCGCCACCATCTGCCAGGTGGCACGCGACCACGGCAAGCCCGTGCGGATCGGCGTCAATGGCGGATCGCTCAACCAGGAGCTGGTGATGGCCCGCATGCAGGCCAACACCGACCGGAACCTGGGGCTGAGCTCCGAGGACGTGATCAACGAGTGCATGGTGCTCTCGGCGCTCCAGTCCACCGAGCTGGCTCTCGAAAGCGGACTGACGGACCGCCAGATCATCATTTCCTGCAAGGTGTCGCGCCCTCGGCACCTGATCGAGGTGTACCGGGCCCTGGCGCGGCAGACCTCGCAACCGCTGCACCTCGGCCTGACAGAGGCCGGGATGGGCACCAAGGGGCTCGTCTGGTCGGCGACCGCGATCGGCGTGCTGCTGCACGAGGGCATCGGCGACACGATCCGCGTCTCGCTGACGCCGCGGCCTGGCGGCGATCGCCGCGAGGAGGTGTATGCCGCCTGCGAGATCCTGCAGGCGCTGGGCCTGCGGGCGTTCGCGCCGAGCGTGACCGCCTGTCCGGGATGCGGGCGTACGACCAGCTCGACGTTCCAGGAACTGGCTGAGCGGATCCAGGGGTACATCCGCGATCAGATGCCGCAGTGGAAGCTGCAGTACGACGGCGTCGAGACGCTCACGCTGGCCGTCATGGGGTGCGTGGTCAACGGGCCAGGCGAGTCGAAAGCCGCCAATATCGGCATCTCCCTGCCCGGCACCGGCGAGGCCCCGACCTGCCCCGTCTACATCGACGGCCGGCACGCCACGACGCTCCGCGGCACCTACGACGAGCTGGCCGCCGCCTTCCAGGCCCTCGTGGACGACTACGTCGCCACGCGCTACGCCAGGCGCGAGCCGGCCGGCTCGCGTGCCTGAGCCGGCATCGATGGCCATCACCGTCCGCGCGGCCGTACCCGCCGACCGCGCGTACGTCGTGTCGCTCGCCGAGCGGCTCGCCGCGTTCCCTCTCCCCTCCTGGCGCACCGCCGCCGAGGTGGTGGACGGCGATCGGCGCGCGCTCGATGAGTGGTTCGATCGGACGCCACCGGGCGAGGCGCTGTTCGTGGCCGAACGCGACGGCCGGCCGTGCGGCTGCGCCTACCTGCTGACGCTCGTGGACTACTTCAACCAGCGGCCCCACGCGCACTTGTCGGTGCTGGCCGTCTCGGCAGACGCCGAAGGCCAGGGCGTCGGCACGGCGCTCATCGAGGCCGCCGAATCGTGGGCGCGGCAGCGTGGATCCGACCGGCTGACACTCAACACGCTCGCCGACAACACGCGGGCGCGCGAGCTGTACGGACGCCGGGGGTTCGTCGTCGAGTCCCTCCGCTACGTGAAGCCCCTCTGAGGCCCGGGCGCCGGCGACGCCGGCCGCCGAGCGTGTAAGATTCGGCCCGTTGACTCACCCGCGGGAGACGTTCCGATGACACGCATCACCGCCGTCGCGGCGGCCGCCCTGCTGGCGGCCGTCTGGCTCGCTCCCGCGCGCACCACCGCGGCACAGCCGGCCGGCTTCGACATCCTGATCCGCAACGGCCGCGTCCTGGACGGCACGGGCAACCCGTGGTACCGCGCGGACATCGGCATTCGGGGCGATCGCATCGCCGCCATCGGACGCCTCGACGCGTCTGGCGCGCGCACCGTGATCGACGCCCGCGACCGCTTCGTGACCCCCGGGTTCATCGACGTGCACTCGCACGCCGGGCCCGGGCTCGCCACGGCCGAACTGCGGCACGGACAGCCGGTGCTGGCCCAGGGCATCACCACGGTGCTGGTGAATCCCGACGGCGGCGGGCCCGTGGATCTCGCCGCGCAGCGCGCGGGCTACGAGACGCAGGGCATCGGCCTCAACGTCGGCCTGTTCGTGCCGCACGGATCGATCCGCCGCGAGGTCATGGGGATGTCCGACCGTGATCCGACATCCGCAGAGGTGGCCCGCATGGCGGATCTGGCGCGCCGCGGCATGGAAGCCGGCGCCGTCGGCCTCTCGAGCGGGCTCTACTACGCGCCGGGCAGCTACTCGAAGACCGAGGAAGTCGTCGCCATCGCCAGGGCGACCGCACCATTCGGCGGCGTGTACTCGAGCCACATCCGCGACGAGGCCGACTACACCATCGGCGTGGTGGCGGCCGTGGACGAGGTCATCACCGTGGCCGAACAGGCCGGCGTGGTGGGTGTCGTCTCCCACATGAAGGCGCTGGGGCCCGCGAGCTGGGGGCTGTCGAAGACGCTGGTCGCGCGGATCGAGGCCGCGCGCACCCGCGGCGTGCAGGTGCTGGCGGATCAGTACCCGTACGAGGCGAGCGGCACGGGCATCGTGGGCGCACTCATGCCCCGGTCGGCGCAGGTCGGCGGCCGCGAGGCCATGATGAAGCGCATCACGGGCGAGCTCCGCGCCGAGATCCGCCAGGATGTCCGCACCAACATCGCTCGCCGCGGCGGTGCCGAGACGCTGATGATCTCGCGGTACGCCCCGGATCCCTCTCTCGAAGGGCAACGCCTGTCCGAACTGGCGAGCCGCGCCGGGGTGGCGCCCGAGGAGTACGCGCTGCAACTGCTCGAGAAGGGCGACGCCAGCCTGGTGTCGTTCAACATGTCCGAGGACGACATCGAGCTCATCATGCGGCAGCCCTGGACCATGACGTGCACCGACGGAGACCTGGTGCCGATGGGCGTCGGCAAGCCCCACCCGCGCGCCTACGGTGCGTTCCCGAGAAAGCTGAAGCGCTACGTCCGCGAGCGCGGCACGCTGGGCATCGCGGAGGCCGTCAGGACCATGACCTCGCTGCCAGCCACGGTCTACGGGCTGAAGGATCGCGGGCAGCTCCGTGCCGGCGCACTGGCCGACATCCTGATCTTCGATCTCGCCGAGGTGGACGATGCGGCGACCTACCAGGAACCGCACCAGCTGGCACGCGGCATCACCGACATCCTGGTCAACGGCCAATGGGCGCGGCGCGACGGCCAGTTCTCGTCCACGCTGTCAGGGCGCGTGCTCGTGCCCGAGCGGCGCTGACCGTCCCGCCGCACCGCGCGGCCGTGGTCAGGCTGAATCCGTCCCGCCCTGCCCCTCCGCGCCATCGTTGCCCGTGATCAGCCGGACGCTGCGCTGATAGGTCAGGTACGACACCGCCCACTGCAGCATCACCGACAGCCGGTTGCGGAAGCCGATCAGGAAGAAGATGTGCAGGAACAGCCAGAAGAGCCAGGCGGGGTACCCGGAGAGGCGCAGCCATCCGAAGTCCGCGATGGCGGCGTTGCGGCCGATCGTGGCAAGGTTGCCCGGATCGACGTAGTGGAAGGGCCGCGTCGGCTCACCGGCCAGGCGGCGGATCGCGTTCCGCGCCGCGTGCGTGCCCATCTGCTTGGCCACCTGCGCCACGCCGGGAAGCGGATGGCCGGTCTGATGGGTGAACGACGCGAGGTCGCCGACCACGAAGATGTCCGGGTGATTCGGAACAGCGAGGTCCTCGGCGACCGCGACCCGGCCGGACTTGTCGAGCGGCACGCCCAGGCTGCGCCCCAGTGGCGACGCCTGGACGCCGGCCGCCCACAACACGGTCTCCGTTTCGATCACCTCGTCGCCGATCCGTACACGACCGGGCTCGATCGCGCTGACGGCGCGGCCCTCGACGACCTGCACGCCGAGCCGCTGCAGGGACGCGCGCGCCGAGTCGCGCAGGGACTCGGGAAACGCCGGCAGGATCGAGGGCCCGGCCTCGACCAGCACGATGCGGGCGGTGGTCGGATCGATGCGGTCGAACTCGTCGGTCAGCGCGCGCCGGGCGATTTCGGCGAGGGCCCCGGCCAGCTCGACACCCGTGGGCCCTCCGCCGACGAGCACGAACGTGAGCAGTTGACGCTGGCGGACGGGGTCCGGCTCCCGCTCGGCCTCCTCGAATGCCAGCAGCAGCCGGCGCCGGATCTCGAGGGCGTCGTCGAGGGTCTTGAGGCCCGGCGCCCGGGCCTCCCACTCGCCGTGACCGAAGTACGAGTGCGTCACGCCGGCCGCGAGGATCAGGACGTCGTAGCCCATCGTCTCGCCGCCGTCGAGCACGAGCTGGCGCGACTCCGGATCGACACGCTCCACCCGGGCGAGGACGACGCGGAGATGCGGCTGCCGCCTGAGAATCCAGCGGATGGGTGATGCGATGTCGCCGGGTGACAGCCCGGCCGTCGCGACCTGATACAGCAGGGGCTGGAAGACGTGATGGTTGTGACGGTCCACGAGGGTGACGTCCACGTCGCGCCCGGACAGCGCGCGCGCGGCGTCGAGCCCGGCGAAACCGCCGCCCACGATCACGACGTGCGGACGCGTCGGGCGTGACAGGGCCACCGTACGAGTCTACCTGCTCCCCGGTGCGATCCGGGCCTTCGCCCGGCGCACCTACTCGTAGCGCAGGGCTTCGACGGGATCCAGCGCGGCGGCGCGGCGCGCGGGCCAGTAGCCGGCCACGACGCCGACGAGGACGGACGTGGTCAACCCGGAGATCACCGCCCACGCGGGCGGCGCGACGGGGAAGGCGGGCGCCACCAGCGCGGCGGCCAGCCCGAGCAGCACCGCAAGCGCGACACCAATCAGGCCGCCGGCGCCCGACAGCAACGCCGCCTCGAAGAGGAACTGCCGCAGGACCTCCCGCCGGCGGGCGCCGATTGCCAGGCGGACGCCGATCTCGCGCGTGCGCTCGGTCACGCTGATGATCATGACGTTCGCGATGCCGATGCCGCCAATCACCAGGCTCACGGCCGCGAGCGCGACCGTCGCCAGGAAGATCTGGAAGCCGAGGCGATCGAACTGCGCGATGATCTGGTCCGAGGTGTTCAGCGCGAAGTTGTCCGGTTCGCCCAGCGGGACGCGCCGCAGCAGACGCAGGATGGTCCCCGCTTCCAGCCGCGCCTCCTCCCGCCGTCCCGGGTAGGCGCGGATGTAGAGCACGGTGTTGCGCGCATCCGGGAACTTCGCGCGCGCGGTGGTGACGGGCAGGGCCACGACCGTGTCGTTGCGGTTCTCGCCGAAGAAGGTTCCCCGCCTGGGGAGGAGCTCGCCGACGACGAAGTAGCGATCGCCTCCGAGCAGGAACGACTGCCCCACCGACGACCGCGGCCCGAACAGGGCCCGGGCAATGCTGGCGCCGAGCACAGCCACCTGCGCGCGGACGCGCTGCTCGTACTCGGTGAAGGGACGGCCACCCGCGAACTCGGCGCCCACGATGTCGTAGAAGTTGGGCGAGATGCCTTCCACGAGCAGGCTGTCGGATTCGTTCCCCCCCGCGCGGGCGGTGATGGCGCGCGTTCCGGTGACCACCGGGACGATCAACTCGACGCCGACGTCGCGGATGGCGGAGCCCAGCTCGGCGATCCGCGGAGCGAAGGCGGGCTCCAGCGGCGGCCGCCGGACGTCCAGCGAGGTCGGAGCCGAGTAGGGTTCCCCGCTGTAGTGGAAGGCGAAGATGTTGTCCGTGCCCAGCTCGCGGAACAGCATCGCCACGCTGTTGCGGAGCCCGACCAGCGTCGAGGACACCAGCACCACGGTGACGATGCCGATGACGACGCCGACGACGGCCAGCGCGGAGCGAGCGGGCTGCGCCCGAATCGATTCCACGGCGAGGAAGGCGGCTTCGCCGATGGCGCTGGTGACGGCGGCGCGCGGGGTGGAGTCGGCCATCCCGCTACTCGGACCGCATGGCGGTCACCACGTCCAGGCGCACCGCACGCCGGGCGGGATACCAGCCGGCGGCCATGCCGGCCAGGGCCGACGCGGCCAGGCTCCACCCCACCGTGGCCGCGCGCACGGACACCGGCAGGTCGAAGAGCCGCGCCACGAGCGCCACGATGCCAACGGCGGCCAGTGTCCCGGCGGCGCCGCCGGCCATGGCCATGAGCGCCGATTCGGCCAGCACCTCGCGCATGATCTGCTTTCCTGGCGCCCCGAGGGCACGGCGAACGCCGATCTCGCGCGTGCGCTGCGTGACCGATACCAGCACCGTGTTGGTCACCACCACCATCGCCGCCAGGAGCGCCATGAGCGAGATGGGCCCCGCGGCGGCGCCGATGCGCTCGGAAAGGCTGGCCACGAAACCGCGCGCGGCGTCCGGCGTCAGGACGTCGAAGGTATCCGGCGCACCGGGCCCGAGCGACCGGCGGGCGCGCAGCGAGATCCGCGCGCGGTCCTCCCCGACGACCGACGGCCGATCGCCCGTGGCCTTCGCGAAGATCTGGAGGCTGCGTGGCGCGCCGAACGCCCGCTCGAACGCAAGCAGCGGAATCCAGGCGTACTTGTCGAGGGAGCTGCCCCCGGACTGCCCCTGGCGCTCCTGCACGCCAATTACCGTGAATCGCCGGCCCGCGATCCGGACCGCCTGCCCGAGCGGGTCCTGCGCCGGGAAGAGCGCATCCACGACGTCGGCGCCGATCACGGTGACCGCGGCGCCGCGCCCGTCCTCGTCGGCGCGGAAGAAGCGCCCGCGCTCGATCGCCAGGTCCCGGATGTCGGCGAGCTGCCACGTCGTGCCTGTGACGGCGACGGCCTCCAGCGTGCGCCCCCGGCCGCGACGTCGGCCCGCATCTGTGCGTTCGGGGCGTACTCCACGAGGCCGCCGGCGTAGCGTTCCATGAAGCGCAGTTCCGGCCGGCGGATGGGGGGATTGCGCTGCAACTGCACCTGCAGCTCGCGGCGGGACACGCGGCCGGGCGAGGCGACCTGCGCGATGAGGAACGTGTCGGCGCCGAAGGTCCGCGCGGTCGTCTGGCGCGCATACTGCGCCACGCCGTCGAGTGCCGAGACGACCAGCACGATGGTGGCGACCGCCACGGCGATGGCCAGCGCGCCGAGACCCGCCCGCAGCGGGTTGCCAAGGGCCGCCGCGGCCCCCTGGGCCACGGCTTCACGTATCATGCGCACCGCATCCTCACCACCATGCCATTGGACGTCCCGGTCGCACCCATCGTCCCCGCCACGCAGTCTAACCCTTCGGTTCACGGGCCGCTGTCGCCATCCGCATGTCACGCCGCCGTCTGATTCCCGTCGCCCTCCTGCTCCTCGCCGTCGCCGCGTTCGTCCTGGTCCGCCGCGGGTCGAACGACGGCGTGGCGGCCGAGGTAACCGCCGTCGAGCGAACGGCGGACCTCCGCGCGTTCGTCACGGCGTCGGGCGAGATCGTCGCGACGCGCTATGCCGACATCGGCTCGGCCGTCATGGGACGGCTGGTCGCGCTCGCCGTGCAGGAAGGCGATCGGGTGAAGGCCGGGCAGGTCGTGGCCCGGATCGACCCGGTGCAGGCGTCGAGCACCGCGGAGGCTGCGGCCGCGGCGCTCAAGGCGCTCGAAGCCGAGGCCGGGGCGGCTGCCACGCAGGTCCGGGCCAGCCAGGCCGAACTGGCGGCGGCAGAGGCGCGCGCCGCGGACACGTCACGGGCGCTGGCTCGCGCGCGCGATCTGCGCGAGGCCGGCCTGCTCCCGCAGGCGGACTTCGACTCCGCGCAGGCGGCGGCCGATGCGGCAGCCGCCCAGGCGCGCGCCGCCGATGCTGCTGTACGGCGCGTGGAGCAGGCACAGGCCGCGGCCGAGCGGCGCGTGGCGCAGGGCCGCGCCGACGTCACCCGGACGCGCGATCAACTCAGCAAGACCGACATTACCGCCCCCATCGACGGCGTCGTGACGCGACTCGACGTGGAAGAGGGCGAGATGGTCGTAATCGGCGTGCAGAACCAGCCCGGCACGATCCTCATGACCATCTCCGACCTCAGCGCCATCGACGCCGAGGTGAAGGTGGCCGAGGCCGACGTCCTCCGCCTGTCCGTCGGCAACCCGGCGACGGTCTCACTCGAGGCGCTGCCTGGCCGCACCTTCGACGGGTCGGTGTTCGAGATTGGCGCGAGCGCCCTGCCGCAGACGAGCGCGCAGGCGGCGGCGCGGGAGTTCCGCGTCACGGTGCGGCTGGAGGGAGACCTCGGGATCCTGCGCCCCGGGCTCACGTGCGACACCGAGATCCTCGTGGCCCGGCGCACCAACGTCCTCACGGTGCCGCTCCAGGCCGTCGTCGAGCGGCCTGACGCAAGCGGCGCCGCGCGCGCCGGCGTGTTCGTCGTCACGGACGGCGTGGCGGCGTTCACGCCTGTCGAGACGGGCATCATCGGGGGGCTGCGCATCGAAGTGGACGGCGTCGCCGAAGGCGCCAGCGTGGTGTCGGGGCCGTTCCAGGTGCTGCGCGAGCTGCAGGACGGCGACCGCGTGCGACCCGAGGAGGGGCGGCGCGCCCCCTGACACGCGGCGGCCGGACGGCTGGCGGGCGTGCAGTACACTGGCCCCATGGCCCGCCCTGCCGTCGCCCCACCCGAGTCCACGGTCGAGACCGCCTGCCCGCTCGACTGTCCCGATGCCTGCTCGTTGTCCGTCACCCTCAGGGGCGGACGCATCACGCGAATCGACGGCGGGTATGCCAACGACGTGACCCGCGGGTATATCTGCGCCAAGGTGCGGCGGTTCGACCGACGCGTCTACGGCGACGATCGGCTGCACTTCCCCGTCGTCCGGAAGGGGCCGAAGGGCAGCGGCCGGTTCACACGCGTCACCTGGGACTACGCGCTGGACGCGATCGCCGACAACCTGCGCACGACCGCGGCCAAGCACGGAGGCGAGGCCATCCTGCCGCTCTGTTACGGCGGATCGAACGGGATGCTGACGCAGGACTACGCCGACGCCATCCTCTTCCGCCGGCTCGGGGCGTCACGCCTGCTGCGCACCGTGTGCGCTGCACCGACCGGCGCGGCCAACATGGGGCTCTACGGCAAGATGACGTCGGTCGTCTACCAGGACTATCAGGACGCAAAGCTCATCATCGTCTGGGGCGTGAATCCCGGGGTGTCCGGCATCCACCTGATGCCGTACCTCAAGGACGCACGAGCGGCCGGCACGACCATCGTCGTGATCGACCCGCGCGCCACGTCCGTGGCACGGGTGGCCGACCTGCATCTCGCCGTCAGGCCCGGGACGGACGTCGTCGTCGCGCTGGCCATCCACCGCCATCTCTTCGAGAGCGGTGCGGCCGACGAGGCGTTCCTCGCCGCCCACACCACCGGCGCCGATGCCCTGCGCGAGCGGGCGATGCCGTGGACGTTCGAGCGAGCCGCTGAGGTGAGCGGCATTCGGGCGGAGGACCTGCAACGGCTGGCGGAGCTCTACGCCGGAACGACGCCTGCGCTGGTGAAGTGCGGGTGGGGCCTGGAGCGCAACCGCAACGGCGGCAGTGCGGCCGCCGCGGTGCTGGCGCTGCCGGCCGTTGGCGGCAAGTTCGGCGTCAGGGGCGGCGGCTTCTCGATGAGCAACTCCTCGAGCTGGGGCATCGAGCGGACGTGGCTGCACGATCAGGAACCCGGCACGCGGGCCATCAACATGAACCACGTCGGCCGCGAGCTCACGGCCCCCTCCGGTGACCCCATCCGGAGCCTGTTCGTCTACAACTGCAACCCCGCCGCCACGCTCCCGGATCAGCGGCGCGTGGTCGAGGGGCTCTCGCGCGAGGATCTGTTCACGGTCGTCTTCGATCAGGTATTGACCGACACGGCGCAGTTCGCGGACATCGTGCTGCCGGCCACCACCTTTCTCGAGCACTACGACTACGCCAAGGCCTACGGCCCCTGGCACTGCGGCTCGCACGCCCCGTCATCGAGCCGGTCGGCGAGTCCCGCTCGAACTGCCGAAGTCTTCATGGATCTGGTGCGCCGCCTCGATCTCGGACGCGACGGGGACCCCGACGACGACCTCGACGCCATGCTGGCCGCACGCTGGGTGGACTGCCGGAACCGATCGGCGGCGAGTTGCGTGAGAACTGGCGGGCGACGCCGCCGCACGAGGGCGGCCCATCAGTTCGTGGACGTGTTTCCCAATACCCCGGACCGCAAGGTGCACCTGTGTCCTGCGGCACTGGACAGAGGCCCCCAGGGGGCTCACCGCGTTCAGGCCGATCCGGCCACCGAGCACTTCCCCCCTCGCGCGCTGATCTCCCCGGCGAGCGATCGCACCATCAGCTCCACCCTCGGCGAGATCAACCGTCCCGATGCGGCTCGAGATGCACCCGTCGGACGCGGAGGCCCGGGCGATCGAAGACGATGACAACGTGCGGGTGTTCAACGAGATGGGAGAGGTGCACCTCAGGGTGCAGGTGACGCCGCTGGTGCGGGCCCGGGCACCGTGTCGATGCCCAAGGAGCGTGTGGCGACGCCACACCTCGAACAACTGGACGTCCAACGCGTTGACGCCGGACACGCTGTCGGACCTGGGCGGCGGCGCGTGCTTCAACGACGCGCGTGAACGTGGAAAAGCGCGCCTGAACATTAGACAGCCACCGTCCCAGGGAGCGCGGGAACGGTGGCTGACGCCGAAGAGACAGGTGGCGAAACCCTCAGTGCTTCAGGGTGGCCAATCGGCCCATGGACCGGCGTCGTGCCGGCCTGACGCCGACAGGCGCCACTGGACTTCGCTGACTAGACGCCTGTCGGCGGCAGCTTTGCCGCGGCCGCCACGAGACATCTGGCCGCCCTTGCGGCGGCCCGCCTCGCGCGCTTCCTCGGCCGACCACTCGTGCGCCGTGCCTTTGGCATGTGCAGCCCGACCGCCCTTGCTGGCGATCTCCACGCTGCTTCTCCGGGGACATCGAGGCAAAACCTCGGCGAGCTTTACGAACAACTTCGAGCACGGTGAGCACCTCCTTCAGCCGTTCTATAAAGCGAGATGCTTGCCAGCCCTGCCACCGCCGGCGGCCCCGCCGTAAACCGCTGCTGTGCGCTTACGGCTTGCGAGGAGGAACCGGATGGGCTCCAAACCCGGCCGTATGGAAACCATACAATTGTGCAGCTGAGGCGGCTCGGTCAATACGCCCCGCCCGGCTGGCGCCGGGGCTTGAAGACGTCGCAACCATCGCAGTTGCGGATATCGAACTCGTAGCCGAGCACGGGAAAGAACATCAGGTGGGCGCAGTACGCCAGCTGCCCGTCCACGATGGTCTGGATGCCGAGGTGTGCGGGGAGTGACGGCGTGCGGCGGCCATGCCCAGCACAGGCGATGACGGTCTTCCGGTTCCACAGCGGCCTCTCGCCGATCATAATGGGGCTGGAGGATGCGTGACGCGGAGAGTGGAAGTGGAATTCCCGCGGCCGCGCCCGGGAACCCGAGCGGCCGGACGGTGTTCTGTGTGAAGTTCCAGCGCGACATGCCTGGCCTGGAGACACCGCCATGGCCGGGAGAGCTCGGCCAGCACGTCTTCAGCACACGTCTCGGCTGAGCCTGGACGCTCTGGGAAGAGCGCCAGAAGATGATCCTCAACGAATACCGCATCATGCCCTGGCAGAAGGAAGGCCAGGGAGCTCATCCGGACACACCTCGAGCAGTTCTTCTTCGGCGAAGGCGCCCATCGCTGCCGCCCGGCTACGTGCCGGAGGGAAAGTAGAGGGGCTTGAGGCTTGGGGCGTGGGGCCTGGGGCTTGAGGCGGACCTGGAGGCCTGCAGACTCGAGGGCTTGGGGGCTTGAGGGCTTGAGGACTTGAAGGCCTGAGGGCTTGGGGGCGGACCTTGGGCCTTTTGCCTTCTGCCTTCTGATTTCTGCATTCTGATTTCTGCATTCTGAATTCTGCTTTCCCTCCCTTCCGTCCCCCACGTCCCCGCCATATACTCCCCGGCGGAGGACTCGACCATGTGGAGCCGACGTGCATTCCTGCGCCTCGGGCGCGGCAGCCAGGGAGGCCGGGCTGGCAGTGGGCGAGCCGGCATCGACGAGGTGGCGGCGCTCTCGCAGTCGATGGCGGGCCACGCCCGATCAGTTGCGGCCGATGAGGACTACTGGCGCGAGATCCAGTTCGCGCGTTCACCCTCGACCGCACGATCATCAACCTGAACAACGGCAGCGGAGTGCCGAGTCCACGGTGGTGCACGAGGCCAGCAAGCGCTACATGGACTGGTCCAACCCGTACGCCAGCACCACCGCGCGATGATCGACCGGAACATCGAGATGTCGCGCCGCCGCCTGGCCGAAGGTTCGTGGCGCGGACCCCGAGAGAGATCGCCATCACGCGGAACGCGAGCGAGTCGCTGCAGATCGCGCAGATGGGCCTCAGCCTCGAACCGGGCGACGAGATCCTGACGACCGAGCAGGACTACGGCCGCATGCTGACCACCTGGACCAGCGCGCACGGCGCGAACAGTGAAGGTGCGCGCATCGACTTCCCGTGCCCCACCACCAGGCCGACCTGCTGCAGCGCTTCGAGCGGGCCATCACGCCGCGCACCAAGGGTGCTGCACTTCTGCCCATCACGAACCAGTCAGGCCAGCTCTTTACGAAGGAGCTGAGCCGGCTGCGCTCCCGCGGCATCTCACCATCGTCGACGGCGCCCGCTGGGGCACTTCCCGTTCCAGCTGCGCGACCTGGAGATGGACTACGAATGAGCCTGCACAGAAATTGGCTCCTCGCGCCGCTGGGCACCATGCTCTACGTCCGCCGCGATCACTGTGCCTGCTTGTGTGCTGCAGGCGCTTCGTCGCTCGCAGCGACGGCGACGTCCGCAAGTTCGAAGGGGAGATCGGCACCCACCCGCCCGGTCCCCGCGCTGCCATCAACGAAGCGGTGGCCTTCCAGCGAGGCCATCGGCCTCGAGCGCAAGGCCGCCGGCTGCCTTCACCGACGCTTCGCTGGGCCAGCAGGCTCAGGAAGGAACCGCGCGTCACGGTGCACTCAGCCTCGATCCGGGGCAGACTGGGGCCACGGCCGTACTGTCGATCGACGGGGTGGACACCAACAAGATGGTGCCGTATCTGTCGGGACAAGCACCGCATCGTGGTGGCCTCGATCGGCCACCAGAATGCGGCCGAGCCAGCCTCAGCTACCGCGCGCTGCGCATCGCCAACATCTACACGCCGCTCGAGGAGATCGACACCTTCGTCGACGCCATGCGCGGCATCATCAAGACGGCCTGCCGTCTAGCGGCTCGTGCCGACTAGGCCTTGCTGGACGCGGGCGTGGGCCGGCGCATGGCCGGCACGCAGGCAAAGAGGATGAGGCCGGCAATGATGGCGAACGTGGCCACGGTGCCGAACAGACTGGGGAGGGCCATCGACTCGTACAACGAGGCGACGCGCCCCAGATGGATTGCCCTACCGAGATCGACAGGAACCAGATCCCCATGATGAGCCCCTGCAGCCGTGCCGGGGCCAGCGTCGTCATGGCACTCAGCCCGACGGGGCTCGGCGAGCTCGCCGATCGTGTGCAGCAGGTAGGTGAGGGTGAGCCACATCAGGCTCGCGGCGCCCCTGCTCGGCGGAACCCCGCCGGGCCGACGAGAATCGCAAAGCCCAGCCCAACGAAGACGAGGCCCATGGCGAACTTGGCCGGCCGGGACGGGTCCTGATCGCGCGCCGCGAGGGCGCATACACCACGCGAAGATCGGCGCGAACGTGATCCAGGTGACGAGTTCCAGCGACTGAGTGCCCAGGTGCTCGGGAAGGCATAGCCGAACGCACGGTTGTCTGTGCTGCGGTCGGCAAAGAGGTTGAGCGTGGACCGCCTGCTCGAAGACCGACCAGAAGAGCGTCAGGCGACGAAGAGGACGAGGATGACGTAGAGGCGCCGCTTCTCGTCTGCCGTCCATCCGCTCGACGAGAAGAGCCAGCCAAAGAAGGCGCCGAAGTCCAACAGGAGCAGGAGGACGCCGCCGGCGTCCGCAATCTGCCCGGCCGTGATGGGCAGGATGCCGGTGTATATCCCGCGGCGAGCACCCCGAGCGCGACGAGGCTGACCACCGTCCACCGGATGGCCGACTGGCGCAGCGCCGCAAACGCCGCCGGCGACTCGGCGGGCGCCGGTTCGATTCCCGCGTCCCCAGTGAGGCGCCGCCGAACTGGTGGCAGACCACGCCGATGGCCATCCCCACGCCTGCCGCGCCGAAGCCGCCAGTTGATCTGCTGCCCCAGGTACCCGCAGATGAGCGGCGCGATGAAAGGCCGGGTTGATCCCCATGTAGAAGATCGAGAAGCCGGCGTCACGCCTGTCCTCGGCCCGTACAACTGTCCGACGATGACGCTGACGTTGCCCTTGAGGAGCCCCGTGCCGATCACGATGAGGAAGAGACCGAAGCAGAAGGTCGTAATGGTGGGAATGGCCATGCTGAAATGGCCGCTGGCGATGAGGATGCCGCCGTAGAGCACGGCGCGCCGCCAGCCGATGAGGCGGTCGGCCACCCACCCGCAGGGCAGGGCGGTCATGTAGACCATCGACGTGTAGAGGCCGTAGATGGCTCCCCCTGCGCCGCATCGAAACCCAGCCCGCCCGCCGACAGCGGGGCCGTCGTAATACGCCAGCAGGAGCGCACGCATGCCGTAGTAGCTGAAGCGCTCCACATCTCGGTGAAGAGAGGGTCGACAGGCCACGCGGGTGGCCGAAGAAGCGGCGGTCCTCAAGGTGGCGGTCGTCATTAGCGGGTATTGTATGCGGCCAGCTCGAGGTTTGGTGGCCAGCCCGCCCCATCTGCGCCATCTGCGTCATCACCGCCATCTGCGGCTTATCATCTGTGGCGATGGCCCTCGACGAGTACCCGCAAGAAGCGCGACTTCAGCCGAACCCCCGAGCCCGACGGTTCGGCACCGCGCACGCGCCCCGACGGAGAGGGGCTGTTCTTCTCCGTGCAGAAGCACCTCGCCTCGCACCTGCACTACGACCTCCGGCTCGGGGGTGGAACGAGACCTGCTGTCGTGGGCGGTGCCCAAGGGCCCGTCCATCGACCCGGCCGACCTTAAGCGGCTGGCGATGCAGACCGAGGATCACCCGTTCGACTACGGCACCTTCGAGCGTCATCCCGGACGGCTATGGCGCCGGCATCGTGATGCTGTGGGACCGGGGCACACGGACGCCCGAGTCGCCGGACGTGGACGCCGCGCTGCGGAAGGGCGACCTCAAGTTCACGCTGGAGGGTAAGCTGAAGGGGTCGTGGGCGCTGGTGCGAACCCGCGGCTACGGCGGCGGAACAAGCTGGCTGCTCATCAAGCACCGCGACGAGTGGGCAGGCCCCATCGACATCGCCACCTTCGCCCCGCTGTCGGTGAAGACACCCGACGCGGATTTCGCCGACATCCTGGCGTCCGACACCCCGGCGCTCTGGACGTCCGAACCCGCCGAAGACGGGCGACACCGTAAGCTGTTCCAGCGCATCCGGCAGGCGCTCGAGATGAAGGAGGCGCCCGCCGCTTCGAGCGCCGCGAGACCGAAGGCCCGAGGAAGACGGCGTCCGGGGCCCGCTCGGCGGCCGGGGGGCGTCTGCCCGGCCCGGACCGCGAAGAAGGCCACGCAAAGAAGCGGTAGCGCCGCCCGCCGTCAGGGAGCGCCGATCGTGAACGCCTGCTCGGCGATCGCCGTCAACAGCGTCAGCGAACCGGGCTCCGCCAGGGCACCGACATCCGCGTGTAGACGCCGGGAGGTGCCTGCCGGCACCTGCGAAGCTGCAGGATGAGACCGTCGAAATCGGCTGGCGCGAAATTGCGCACGAGCGGCACGAGGCCGGGCACCAGCGCACTGCCGGTCACGACATCCAGCTGGCCGCCCGGCATCCGCAGGACCACGTGCGCGTCGGCGGGCGCCGCCTCGCGGCCGCGCCGCAGGTGCGCGCAGGCGCAGGACCTGCCCCGGCACCAGAGTGTCGTCGTCGACGGTGGTCGTCAGCGTGGAGTTGTGGAACTGGATGTTGCCATTGCGCACCTGGCGCATGGTGCGCGCCTCGATGACACGGCCATTGGCCGCGATGGTGACCCCGAACCGATCGTTCCGGCCGGGCTCGCCGTTGTCCTGCACGAGCACGCTGAAGGTGCATCCGGGCAGGGCTCGTGCATGTGCCGGAGAAGCGAACGGTCTGCGGCTCGCCGGCGGCTCAGGCCCACGACAGCGACGTCCGTCTTGCCGTTGGCATGGATGTGCGGCGCGATCGCGTGATTGACGTAGTTGAACTGACCGGTGGCCGGAGCACCCGGCGCACCAGGCTGGGCGTTGAAGCCGTAGTTGGCGGCCGGTGCCCGTGGCGTCCGGATCGGTGACCGTCGGGTCCTGCGGCACGTTGATGCTGCCGCCTCCGTCACCTTGAACGGCGTTGCCGTCGGCAGCAGGTGCCCGAAGCTGCAGGCGCGGACCATTAACGAGCGCAATCGCACCATCACGGCCACGGAGGCGCCAGTCGCCCGGCCGATCGACAACCACCCCACCCGGCCGTCGACGGTGGCGCCGCCGAGAACTCCACGTCACCCAGGGCCACGATAATGTTGCCGACAAACGCAGCCCCGGCGCCGATCGTCGTCGGCACGAGGATGGTCCCCGGATCGGCATCACCGATCTGCCAGAATTACGTCCGTGCCCGTGCAGACGTCCGCGACGTCTGGAGCCAGCACGGTCGCGGCTGACTGCACCTGCAGTCAGGCCGCCGCCGATCTGGAAGATCCGGTCCCTGGCCGGTGAGGGTCAGCGTGCTGGAGAGCGGGGCATCGCCGTCGAAGCAGTACATGGCCAGCGAGCACCTGCCACCGAGATCTGGCCGGTCAGATCATTCGCCGGGGGGCAGTTGCGGGATGCGAGGTCCGCGTGGACGAGCTCCGCATCATGGTGCGCTGGCAGGCCGCAACGGCGTCGCCGGCGTGCAGGGTGCTGCCTGCGGGCAGCATCGCCGGCACGAAGGGCCCGTGACCGTGCCGCCGGCATCGACGCCGACGTCTCCAGCCAGTGTGGGGGCGCCGCTCACGGTCACCGAGACGCCCGCCAGCACCCCGAACGGTCCCGCGCCGTCGAACGGCCGCACGTCCTGCGCCGCCGCGCCGATGGGCGCACCCACCACCCATGCACACCAGCGCCACCACGCGGACGCATCGATCGATTCGAGGGAACCATGCTCGTCATCTCACCCTTCCTGAATTCACAATTCTGCCTTTTGCCTTCTGCCTTCTGCCTTCTGCCTTCTGCGCTTTCTCTACTTCCTGTAGTCGAGCGCCGGCTTCCGGTCGGCCAGCCTTCGTCGTGTAGGTGAAGCCCGGACCGCGCCGCCGATCGAACTCGGCACGCGCCTTGGTCAAGGTGAGCCGGATCGGAGAACAGGTCCATGGCCGTCAGCGCCATGCTCTTGAACCGCGACGATCATCCCCTTGGTCCCAATCGACGTCCCGCCCGCGGCCACTGCCCTGCCAGCTGTGTGCCGGCGTGCAGGACCCAGGTCGCCGACGTCGGCTGCACGGTCGGCACGTTCCAGCTCACGTCGCCCAGGTCCGTCGATGCGCTGCCGATGCCGGGTTCCGGCGTGAACACGCTCGCGGCGCTGTCGATGGGCGGCAGGGTGCCGTCGAGCGACTTGCGAAGCACCTCGGCGAACTGCCGCTCGGCGGGCGTGTATCGTAGCCCCCGACGAACTGCAGGTTCTTCTGCATGATGCCGGTCAGGTAGGTGTTCGGGAGCACGTTCCACACCGCTCCCGTGAGCTCCAGCTCCATGGTGCCATCGAGGGCGGCGCCGCGGGCCACATTGAGGATGCGCTCCCAGATGCCGTCGAGGACGCGTCGTTGTGACGGGCGTAGTAGTACCTCGGCGAAGTCCGGCACGACGTTCGGAGCGCGGCCACCGTTGATGACGTAGTGGACGCGGGCATCGGACAGGATGTGCTCGCGCATCAGGTTGACCATGGCGTTCATCGCCTCCACGCCGTCGAGCGCCGAGCGGCCCCGGTCCGGCGCGCTCGACGCGTGCGCGGAGATCCGGTAGAGCGGAACTTGCCGGTGACATTGGCCGGCGAACTCGACGCGCTGGCGGCGTTGCGATCGCCGGGATGCATGGTGACGACGGCGTCCACGTCCGCGAAGAGTCCGGCCCGCAGCATGTAGACCTTGCCTGCTCCGCCCTCCTCGGCCGGCGTGCCGAAGAATCGCAGGGTCCCGCTCCGGCCACTCGAGCTGAGCAGTCCTTCACCGCGATCGCGGCAGCCTGGGGCCCGAACGGGTGATGGCCGCAGCCGTGGCCCGCGCCGTCCTCCACCAGTGCGTGGCGCTCGGGATCGGCCGCCTGGGACAAGCCGGGCAAGGCGTCGAACTCCCCCACGATCCCGATGACGGGATCGCCGTGGCCCCACTCGGCCGTGAACGCGGTCGGGATCTCGGCAACTCCCGCCTTCACCGTGAAGCCCGCGGACCGAAGCTGCTCCTGCGGCAGCTGGCTGCTCTGCTGCTCCTGAGTGCCCACCTCGGCGAAGCCCCAGATCTTCAGGGCGACCTCGCCGTAGCGCGCCCAGCCCCGGCGTCGATGGACGCGAGCACCGCCTGGCGTTCCGCATCCTGGCCGTGCACCGGCAGCGTCACGGAGCCGGCAGCACAGACGACCACGGCCACCCATCCGCTGCGCATCATCACCGCCTCCTGTCCACTCAGCTCAGCAAGTGCCGGCTGAGCACGGCCCCACCGCGTACGACAACCGGCGCCGGTTGTGGCGCGCTGCGATCTCCGACTGCCAGAACGCGCCGCTCACCAGCTCGCACGCCGACCAGGGCTGCCCGACGGCCAGCGGCTCGGCGGTAACCGTCGCGGTCGCCAGCACCGCCTCCGGCGGCAGTTCCGAAGTTGGCGATGACGTCCACCGGACGTCCAATCATGCCCCACCCACTCCACCGCATCCTGCACGCGGGTAGAAACCGCCCATGCCGCGTCCCACTCGGTCAGCAGGTTCGACACGAGGATGATGGGCCCCTTGACCGACGCGAGGGCCTCGGCCACGCCTTCGACCCGAGGGCGTCGGCATCAGGCTGGTGAAGAAGCTCCCCGGGCCGATGACCGCGGCGTCGAAGCCGCCAATGGCCTCCTTGACCACGGGATGGATGCGGGCGCACGGTTCGAGCCACACGCAGGTGACGCGATGGCCGCGCTCGTGCCCTTCGTCCACTTCCACCTCGCCGCGCGTCACCCGCCCCGTCGGCATGCTCGGCGCAGAGGGTGGCCCGTTCGACGCTCACGGGCCACGCGGCCGCGACACCCGAAGGGCGCGCTCAGGCCGTCCACGGCGGCGAGGAAGTTGCCGCTGCACTGCTCCATCATCGAGAGCAGCGGGTTGCCGCCGGTGTGCCCGCCCAGCCGGGCGTGCTCCATGGTGGGCAGAGGCGAGCCAGCAGGACGCAGCGGGCCTCTCCTTCGTTCGCGCAAGGGCGAGCGCGCGCAGCGCAGGACGTCGCCGGGGCAGCACGCCGAGCTCGTCGCGGAGCTGGCCGGAGCTGCCGCCGGAGTCGAACATCGTGACGACCGCGTTCACCTCGAGCCGGTTGCGCTTGAGACCGCCCAGCAGCGCCGGCAGGCCGTGCCGCCCCGAAGCACCCCACGCGAAGCTGCCGCAGCTTCCATCGACCGTTCATTCTAGCGGACGCCACACGGGTGCGCGCACCAAGGCGGCGGAACTCCCCTGCGCGGCAGCCGTCATACACTGAAGAGCATGGAACCCGCCCTCCACGCACGGCCAGGTCGTGGCCGATCTGCAGCATCTTCGCAGGCCGTCTCGATGCCATCGTCGCCTACGGCAGGCCCTCGCACGAGTGGACCCGCAGCCTGGCGCTCGTGGCCTCGCTCGCCATCGACGACCTGACCGCGCTCGCGGCGGCAGCGCCCGCGTGGCACCAGGCCGGCGCGGCCACGCCGCTGGTGCTGCCCCGGGACGAGTTCGACGAGTCGCTCGACGCCCTTTCCCATCGATGATGCGGCGAGATCATCGACACGCACGTGGTCCTGGCCGGCGGCGATCCTTCGCGGGCATCCTGATCGATACGCGCGGCGGTCGCCGCGCGGTCGAGGCGCAGGCGGCCAGCCACCTCGTCCACCTCGGGAGAACTACATCGAGCACGGCGGCCGGCCTGGCGCCATCGAGGCGCTGGTCCACGATTCCGCACCCGGCTTCGCGTCGCTGCTGCGGCGCATGGCGCTGGACGGCGCCGCCATCGACACCGGCCGCGCTGTCGCACTGGGCCTCGTCCAGGGCGGGACTCGACCCGCGCGTCGTCGGCGACGTGCTCGCCATCGCCACCAGGCTCCCCGCGGTGGATGCCGCACGCCCATTTCCCGGCTACCTCGCCACCACCATGCGCGAGCTGCTGCGCGTGATCGATCAATGGCCCGAGCCCTGATCTGGCGGCGCTGCTGGTCCAGGCATCGCAGGTCTGGGCGCAGCCGCTGCCCCTGCCCTCACCCAGCCGGTCAACGACTTTGCCGGCGTCGTGGACAGCAGGTCCGCCCGGCAACTCGACGCCCTGATTCGGCAGCTCCAGGAGGCGACGGGCGACACGATCGTGGTCTACCGTGGACACCTACCAGCCATGCGAGGACCTGCCCAGCTACGCGGTGAAGATGTTCAGGCACGGCGAGGGCATCGGCGGCCGCACCGGCGACACCGGCGCCCTGATCGTGCTGGCCGTCAACGACCGGCAGGTGCCGGATCGAAGTCGGCTACAGGCTCGAGCCGTTCATCACCGACAGGTTCGCCGGCGAGACCAGTCGCGACGTGATGGTCCCCTACTTCCGCCGCGGCGAGCGGACAGGGCCTGCTCGCCGGGGCGACGCGCATCGCCAGGCGCGATACGGCCGGCGG
Source organism: Vicinamibacterales bacterium (assembly GCA_041394685.1). Lineage (GTDB taxonomy): Bacteria > Acidobacteriota > Vicinamibacteria > Vicinamibacterales > UBA2999 > VFZN01. Next base: position 264,763 of record JAWKHU010000031.1, on the reverse strand, counting down.
ACGTCGACCTCACGATCCAGCCGCAGGCGAGGCCCGGCCACGCCCTCGTCAACGAGCGTCCGGTTCAACCCGGTCACGATCTTCATCGTGCTGTTCGTGCTGTCGCGACTGTTCGGGCGGCGTCGGCGGCGTGCGGGTCGCGGTGGACGAGCGGCGTCGGGCCGTTCGGCGTCGGCGGCGGGTGGGGTGGCGGCGGCTGGGGCGGCGGTGGCAGCTGGGGTGGCTCGTCGGGAGGATTCGGCGGCTTCGGCGGCGAGCGCTCGGGCGGTGGCGGAGGCAGGGCCTCGTGGTGAAGGACACCTGTAGAGCTAAGACGTGTCGCGGGAGTCGTGACACTGGTCGTGGCGGCCGTGGCCGCGTCCGGCTGTTCGTACAACGCGTTCGTCGGCCAGGAAGAGGCCATCAAGACCCAGTGGGCGCAGGTGGAGAACCAGCTGCAGCGGCTGTTTTCGACCTGATTTAACCTGGTCGAGACCGCGAAGGAAGTTCGCGCGGCAGACGTGACGTCTTCGGCGCGATTGCCGACTCGCGCGCCAAACTGGCTGGCACCACCACGCTGACAGCATGGCTGCCAACGAGCAGTCGTCGGCGCTGGCCCGGCTGCTGGTCGTCGTGGAGAACCACCCCGACCTGAAGTCGAACCAGACGCCCAACGCGCCTCATGGACGAGCTGGCGGGCACCGAGAACCGGCTCGCCGTCGAGCGGCAGCGCTACAACGAGCGCGTGCAGGGCCAGCACCCAGCGGCGGTCGTTCCCCTCGAACATCACCGCCGGGCTCTCTTCGGGTTCAAGGAATACACGCTGTTCGGGCCCCGAAGGCGCGAAGGCCGTTCCCAGGTCGATTTCCCGAGGCCCTCGCCCTAGCGTTCCGCCTTCCCGCGGGCGGGCCGCCCGGCCCGCCCGTTCCAGCCCTTCTCCCCGGCACCCCATCAACCTCATGCCGGTGGACGACGTCGTCCTTGCAGCGAGCGGAGATACGGCCGCATTCGAGCGTGTGTATCACGCCTACGTGCCACGTGTGCGGGCTCGCGGCGGATGGCCGGGCCCGGGCAGCCGATGAGCTGACGCAGGACGTGTTCGTCCGTGTCTGGCGAAGCTGAGCCCTTTGCGGCGAGTCGTCGTTCGGCACCTGGCTCCACGCGGCCGTCAACGTCATCGTCGAGCGGTTCCGCACCCTCAGGACGGCACGGCGCCGCTTCTTCGACGACGGCGAGTCCGGCTGGAGGTGGTGCATGCGCCGGCACAGTCGGGGTGATCTGGGCATGGACCTCGACGCCGCCATCGACAAACCCGCACGGCGCACGGACGGTGTTCGTGCTGCACGACGTGGAGGGATTCCGGCACGACGAGATCGCGACCATGCTCGTGTCGACCAGGAGCAGCCAAGTCGCAGCTCCATCGGGCGCGACAGCTTGCTCCGAGCCGAGCTGACGGCGAAAGTGTAGGCAGACATGAGTCACGACCACCATCACGACCCGGCTGACCCGCGAGTGAACAGTGTCCACGACTGGCCCGTGCCGGGACCGGCGGACGACGACGCGCTCGGCGCGAGGGCGACATGCCTTCGCCCTGGTGCACGGCGGCGGCACGGGCGGCGCCGCCACGAACCTGTGGCCCGGCATCGAGGCCCGGCTGCAGCGCGCGCGCTCGTGGTCGGTGACGCTGACGCTGCCCCAGCTGGCCATGGCCGCCTCGCTCCTCATCGCGGTATCGGCCGGCGTGTCGTGGCTGGCGGTGTCGCCGCGCGCGAGGAGCGGGAGGACGGCCGAAGGCGCCGATTCAGGCGGTGGCCGAGGTGACCAGGCCCGTGCAGACCGACGTCGCGCGCGCGAGCTGCCGACGCCCAGTACGACGCGGCCGTGGCCGACGCTGCGAGCGCCCGGATCCTGGCGGAACGGGGGCCGCACTGGACCCGCAGACGGTCATGGTCATCGAGCGGAACCTGCGCACCCATCGGCCAGGCCATCCAGCAGGCCCGTGCGGCGCTGGACGCGGATCCGGCCAACACCTATCTCAACTCGCACACGGCGGACGCACGGCGGCGCAAGCTGGAACTGCTGCGACAGGCCGCGAACTGAGCGGCGGCAATTGAGCCGCAGATTACGGGGATGGCGCAGAGGGAATGGCGCATTGGCGCATTGGCGCATTGGGGCATTGGCGCATTGGGCCTTGGCGCACTGGGCCTTGTGTCTGGCAGGGTGAGGCAGGGCATGCAAGGCAGGGAGACCGGTATGCAGCGAACGGCAGGAATCTGGGCGGTGGTGCTGGCGGCGGGGCTGGTGCCGGTGGGCGTGGCGGCACAGGGGCGGGATGCGCAGAACGATGCGCAGCAGCCGACCATCCAGGCGCGGCCGGGCGGGCCGGAGAGCGCGCCGCGCACGTCGCAGGTGCCGGTGTCGAAGGGCACGCGGCTGGTCCTGACCAACAACGCCGGCGAGGCCGTCGTCCGTCGTGGGACCGTGACGTCGTGAAGATCGAGGCGGCGCACGGTGCGCGCGACACGGTGGACATCCAGACCGCGCCGACCAGACCTGCGCATCCGCAGCCGCACGCAGCGCGGCGGCGAATCTCGTGGACTACCAGCTCACCGTGCCGCGGTGGATGCCCGTCAACCTGTCCTTGGCAGCTACCTCGAGGCCGCCATCGAGGGACCAGCGCCGAGGTCACGGTCGAGACCGTCCACGGCGGCGTGCGTGGTCGGCGGGTCGGGCACGGTAGCCAGGTCCGCTCGGTCATGGGGCAGATCACCGTGGACAAGGCCAGCGGCCGCGTGCAGGCAACCTCGGTGAACGAAGGCATCCGCCTCACCAACGTCACCGGCGACATGACCGCCGAAACCACCAACGGCGACATCGTGATCGACAACGCGCAGACCTCCAGCCTGGAGGCCTCGACGGTCAGCAGCATCACGTTCAACGGCACGCTCCGCGACGGCGGCGCCTATCGGTTGACGACGCACAGCGGCGACGTGCGGATCGGCATCGGGTCGGCGCTGAACGCAACCGTGTTCGTGCGGACCTTCCAAGGCGACTTCTCGTCGGACCTGCCCATCAACTGCCCGAGGGTCAGTCGCGCGACAGCGGCAGCAAGCGGTTCAGCTTCACGCTCGGCGGCAGCGGTGCCCGGATCAGGCTGCAGTCGTTCAATGGGGACATCCACGTGGGCCGCGGCAAGGTGGTCTCGGCGAGGGAGCGGCGCCAGCGCCGCGCGCGCCGTCAGGCAAGGACAACCTGGTAGAGCGCCAGGGCGGGAGGCACGGCCCATGCCGGCCCCGTGCCGGTGCCGATGCCCGCGCCGCTGTTCGACCACTTCGATCTCGAGGTGCCTCGCCCCGCTGCGTCCGCACCGCGGCGCCGCCCGCACCACCGGCGCCCCCGGTGCCCAGCCGGCCCGCACACCCGGGCGTACAGCCAGGCGGCATGAGCATCGCCGACGCCCTGCTGCCCGAGTTCGATCGTGAGATGGGCGTGACGCGCCGCCTGCTGGAGCGCGTGCCGGCGGGCCGGTTCGAGTGGCAGCCGCACCCGAAGAGCATGACGCTTGGCCGCCTGGCCGAGCACCTCGCCGAGCTGCCACAGTGGCTCGGCGCGACGGTCCACGGGACAGCATCGACATGGAGAGCCCACGGCCGGACGGCTACCAGTCGCCCGCCACCCGCGCAGCGGTGCTGTCCATGTTCGATGCCAACGCCGCCGCCGCACGCGCCGCGCTCGCCGGCCGCACGGACGCCGAGCTGATGGCCCCGTGGACGCTGCTCCGGGGGGCCAGACCATCTTCACCATGCCGAAGGCGGCCGTGGTCCGATCCTTCGTCGCGAACCACATCGTGCACCACCGCGGACAGATGAGCGTGTACTCCGCATGCACGACGTGCCCCTGCCCTCCTTTTACGGACCGAGCGCGGACGAGGGATGTAGGGCCCGCGTGCCGGTGCCAGCGCGGGTCTTCCTGCGGCTGACCGCGGCCGCCGCGTTCCTCGTCGTCGCCACGCTCAACGCGGGCGGCTATCGCTACGGCGCCTCGGACCAGGCGTTCTACATCACCCGGTCCTGCAGCAGCTCGACCCGTCGCTCTTCCCGCGCGATCGCGCGCTATAACACCGCAGGCACGCGTCTTGGTCGACGAGATCGTGGGCGAGGCCATTCGCGCCACCGGCTGGTCCATCGAAACCTGGTTCGCCATCCTCTATGTCGTCACGGTGCTGGCATTGGCCGGCGCCCTCTGGGCCCTCGGGCAGCGGGCATACCGAACGCCGCTGGCGGTGTGGACGCTGCTGGCAGCGGAGACCCTGCGGCATCGCATCACGCGCGCGAACTCAGCGCTCGAGGCTACTTCCACCCGCGCATGCTGGTGTTCGCGCTCGGCGTGTGGGCGATCGCCCTCTACCTTGCGCGGCCGGCCGTGGATGGCCCGGCGTCGTCGTTGTTTCCGGGGCACCACCTCGATGGCCGCCTTCTTCCTGGTCTTCCTCGTGCCTGCCCTCGGGTCACGGAGCCCGGATGCGGCGGGTGATCGGGTGGGGTGTCTGTGCCGGCGTCGTAGCCGCCGGCTGCTGCTGCTCGCCGGGCCGCTGCGCACTGCGGTCGCGCCAATGGATCGGCGGCGGACGCTCCTCGCCTCCAGGACTACCTGTTTCCCGTAGGACTGGAACGCCGGCGCACGGGCGGCGAACCTCGGGACCGCCGCGCTGGCGATCGGTGGGCTCGCCCGGCGGATGCGTCACGGGACGGGGACACCCGCGCGACGCGGGGCTGCTGGCGGGCGCCGTCACGCTCCTCCTCGGCTTCCTGGTCACCCTGCCACTGGTCGCGGCTGACTCCGCGATCTTCGTGCAGCTCCAGATCTCGCGTGTCTTCTGGCTCCTGGATCTCCTCGGCACACTGGTGCTGGTGGGCGTGCTGGTCGACTCGCCGGCGACGCCAGCAGCGAGGCGGTGGCGGCCCATCGTCGCCGGTCTCGTGATGGCGGCGGCGGTCGGACGCAGGATCTTCGTCGCCGGCGTCGAGCAGCGCGATCGGCCAGTGATCGCACTCACCCTGCCCGAGTCCGACTGGACGCACGTGGTGCGCTGGGTGGCCACCCAGCCGGCCGGCACTTGCGTGGCTCGCGGATCCGGGGCATGCGTGGAAGTACGGCGTGCCGCTCCGCTACAGCGGGCGGGACGTCTCTACGGAAGGAGGTCAGGACGTTGCCCTCGCCACGATCGCGGGTCGGCCGATCGCGTGATCGCCCGGCAGGCGGCGCTCGGGCCGTTCGACACGCTCGACGCCGCACACGCTCGCGTCGCCAGGCGCGCCGCCCTGGACTTCCTGGTCGTCGACCGCGACATGGACCTGCCCTCGTCCACCGCGAAGGGCCGTTCGGATCTACGCCTTGCGGGACCGCCGGGCAGGGTCTCGGCCGCGCCCCTGCCGGACCGCCCGCACTCGCCGTAGAATGCCCGGAACGGAGGGCATCCCATGGCACCACCGGTTTCGCGGCGCGACTTCACCCGTCTTTTCGCCCTCGGCGGATTTCGGCCGCCCTGTTCGCGGATCCGGCCTGGGCCCGCCAGCAGGGTGCGGCGCCCGCCCCCCTGCCACCTGGCGGGCCGGCCGCCAGGAGGCGTTCACGGACGTCCGTCCGCGGCCAGTTCGTGATGCCGCCGGACCTGGCGGTGATGAACTGCCATAACCTCTGCCCCTCGTCCCGGGTGGTGCTCGACGCGCTCACCAGCAGGAAACCAGGAACGTCGATCACGACCCCTCACCCGGCAATCGCGCCCGTCTCTCCACCGAGAAGGAGACCACGCGGCGCACGCTGGCCGAGTTCCTCCGCGCCACGCCGGAAGAGATCATCATCACGCGCAACACGAGCGAGTCCAACAACCTCGTGTCGAACGGCCTGGACCTGAAGGACGGCGACGAGGTCGTGGTGCACGCGGACAACCATCCGAGCAACCTGACCGCCTGGCGCGAGAAGGGCCGGCGGTTCGGCTTCAGCGTGGTCACCGTGGATCAGCGGAACCCGCACCCGGGGATGGACTACTACGTCGAGGCCTTCGGGAAGGCGATCACCCCGCGCACGAAGCTCGTGGCCGTCACGCACCTCACGAGCACGGTCGGCGACCTGATGCCCGCACGCGAGCTCTGCCGCCTGGCCCGCGAGCGAGGCGTGCTCTCGCTGCTCGATGGCGCCCAGTCGTTCGGCCTGCTCGACGTGGACCTGTCCGACATCCAGCCGGACTTCTACTCCGGCAGCGCGCACAAGTGGCCGTGCGGCGCGCGCGAGTGCGGCGTGCTCTTCGTCAGCACGCGGGCGCAGGAGCGTCTCTGGCCCACCATCTACAGCGCGTATGCCGGCGCGGTCGGCTTCTCCCGCAGCTTCGAGGCCTTCGGGCAGCGCGATGAGGCCACGATGATCGCGTTCCGCGAGGCGCTCCGCTTCCAGACCACCATCGGCCGTCCCGCCATCGAGGCGCGGGCGCGCACGCTCGCGAGCCAGTTGATGGAAGGGCTGGCCCGGCTGCCGGGAGTCACGGTCTGGACCTCGCCGGATCCAGGGCTGCGGGCGGCCGTCGTCTCGTTCCTGCCGGGAACGCTCGATGCGGGCAGGCTGGCGACGGCCCTCTACGAGCGGGACAAGGTCGCCATCACGACGCGCGGCGGCAGGGACAGGCCCGGCCTAAGGGTGTCGCCCCACTTCTTCAACAGTCCGGCCGAAGTGGATCGGCTGCTCGCCGGGCTCGCCCGCTACCTCGACACCGGCGTCTGACGGACGCCGGGCCGGCGACGGCACGCCGGGTCAGCCGGCGTCGTCAACCAGCCGGCGATAGCACGCTTCGTATCGCGGCACGATCCGGTCCGCGCAGAAGAGCGTCTGCACGCGGTGCGCGGCGGCGGCGCCCATCGTCCGACGCCGTTGATCGTCTGCCAGCAGGTCCACGGCGCTGGCCGCCATGTCGTCCAGTGCGTCCGGCGGGTGGAGATAGCCGGTCACGCCGTGTTCGACCACGTCCGGCAGGCCGCCGACGCGCGAGGCCACGACCGGCACCTCGCACGCCATGGCTTCGAGTGCGGCCAGACCGAAGCTCTCCTGCGACGAGGGCAGCAGGAACAGGTCGCTGATCGACAGCAGCGGCAGCACGTCTTCCTGGGCCCCGGCCGCGTGCACCAGGTCCGCGATGCCGGACTCCCGCGCCAGGCGCATCGCCGCGGGCAGTTCGGGGCCATCGCCCACGAGGAGCAGCCGGGCGGGTATGCGTTGGCGGATCCGATCGAACACCCGTATCACCGTATCCACCCGCTTGACGGGCCTGAAGTTCGACACGTGCGTCACGATGCGGACCGACGCGTCGCCGCCGGTGTAGCGCGCACGCAGGGCGGGCACCACTCGACGGCGGTGGATCGAGCAGTCCAGGAAGTTCGGGATCACCTCAATCTCGCGCCGCACCCCCAGTTCCGCACACGTGGAGGCACGCAGGCTCTCCGAGACGGCCGTCACGTGGTCGGACTGCTCGATCGAGAACGCCACGATCTCGGAGAACGACGGGTCGTTGCCGACGAGCGTGATGTCGGTGCCGTGGAGGGTGGTGACGATCTTCGGCGCGCGACCCGGCCCAGACGCCAGCACCTGCCGCGCCAGGAACGCAGCCGTGGCGTGCGGGACCGCATAGTGCGCGTGCACGATATCGAGCGCGGACGCGCGGGCGACCTGCACGATGGTGTTGGCCAGCGACAGGACATACTGCGGCTCCCGGAAGAGCGGATAGGTGGGCGTCAGCACCTGGTGGAACGACAGGTTGGCGTGGAACTCCCCCAGGCGGAACGGCGTCTCGGTGCTGATGAAATGAACCGCGTGTCCGCGGTCGGCCAGCGCCTTGCCCAGCTCGGTGGCGAGGATCCCGCTGCCGCCCACCGACGCGTAGCAGACGATGCCGATGTTCATGCCGGCGCCGAATCGAAGAGCAGGTGGGGGCGCGACTGCACGCGCGTGACGACGAAGCCCTCGGCGAAGTCGCTCCCGATCTGCGCGCCGAACTGGCTGTCGCGGCTCTCGATGAGCTGCTGAAAGCGGCTCGTGGTCAACCGGGTCTGCACCGCGTCCGGCCCGGCCGGGGCGAACTGGCTGGCGTGGCAGGCCAGCGCCTCACGCTTGGTTGCATAGACAGCGCCGACGTCCACGACGAAGGACGGCTCGACGTGATCGTTGATGAAGTAGTAGCAGACGCGCCCGGGCTTCCAGGCTTCGCCCTCCGCGCGGAACCGCCGCAGGCCCGCGCTGAACACGGCCTCGGTCGTCAGCCGGCTGGCGGCCACGTGGTCGGGATGCCGGTCTGCCCAGTACGGGAGACACACGGTCTGCGGACGCGCCTGCCGGACGAGCGACGCGATGCGCACCTGGTGCGCGGCGTCCGTCCCGAGGGCACGGTCGGGCAGATGGAGGTTCATCCGCCACGACGCCCCGAGCACCCGGCAGGCGGCATCGGCTTCGGCCAGCCGCCCGTCCACGGTGCCGTTGCTGCCCATCTCCCCCGCCGTCAGGTCGCACAGCCCCACGCGGTGTCCGAGCGACGCATGCAGGGCGATGGTCCCGCCCATGCCGATCTCGAGGTCGTCGGGGTGCGGACCGAGGACGAGCAGGTCGACAGGCTCGATGGCGCTCATGGTGTGCTCCGGTACGAGCCGGCGTGCCGGGGCCCGGCGCCGGCGAGCGGGCGGATGTGCCGGCACGCCCGCGCGGGCGCCGCCGTCATGCGTCCTCGCCGGCGACGAGCTCGATGGCGGGCAGCGACAGCGACGGCTGTTCCTCGTCGCCGAACCACAGGTGGACGATGCCGCCCTCTACGCGTGTGCCGGGCGCGGCGAGGTCTGCGCCCGGGCCGAGCCCGGCCGGCCACGGGTCGCCACTGGTCTCGTTGACGACGTCCTGGGCCATGCTCAGGACGTTCCATGCGGCGCTGGCGAAGTCCTCCGGGTCGGGCTCGTCCGGATCGATGTGACTCAGCGAGGTGGACGCCGGAACGTGGTCCGGCGACTCGATGCGCACGCTGTCGGCCTCGGCGCGCACGCTGAAGCCGGCCGGCAGGATCGGTTCGAGCCGGTCGGCGAGGGCGCGGGCGAAATCGGCGGGTGTCATGGCGTGGTGGCCGCCGGAGCCGTTCGGCCCCGGCGGCCGGGCGCGCGGTGGGGACGCGCGCCCTACTGCTGGCGTGACCCCGGGGTCCGCACCGTGGAGTACTCGATTCCCAGCTGCTCGAGGTACGTCGTGTGCTTGCTGGGGTCGTGTAGTAGCTTTCGCATCTCCTCGCGGTAAGCTCTCGAGGATGGCGGTGTTCAGGTGCGTCGGGGCCGGCGTGTCGGCCTTGATGAACGGGATGTACTTCACGTCCTTGGTCTGGACGTCGTTGAAGTAGCTCCACGCCTGCTTGACCAGCTCCGGCTTGGTCAGGAGGTCCAGGATCGTCATCGCCTGCACCTTGGCGCCGGCCACCACGCCCTTGTGCGCGATCGGTGTCGCCGAGGCGATGGCGCTGGACCAGTTGTGGCCGGGCAGCCCCGGGATGTTCGCCGGGTAGCGCAGCGTGACCGTGGGCAGGTTCCAGGAGATGTCGCCGATGTCGTCGGAGCCGCCGCCCATGTTGTCCTCGGGCTTCACCGGCTGGCCGAGCTCGGACAGCTTGGTGGCGAGCCCGGGCTGCGTCGGGTTGCCCAGCTCCGTCTGCAGCGCCTTCGCCAGCGTCTGGTCGGCGTCGCTCCAGGTCGGCAGGCCCACCTTTTCGATGTTGGCGTACATCGTCTCGGCGACCGGCTTGTTGAAGTGCCGGGGATAGGCCGTGCCCAGGATGCGCGAGGTCCACGTGGTGTTGGTCATCAGCGCCGCGCCCTCCGCCATCTTGTCGCCGATCTCCCAGAGCTCCTGGATGTGCGGCTGGTCGGTCTCGCGGAAGTAGAACCAGATGCTCGCGTTGCGCGGCACGACGTTGGGCTGGTCGCCGCCGTTGGTGATGACCGAGTGCGAGCGCTGCGACAGGCGCAGGTGCTCGCGGCGGTACTGCCAGCCGGCGCTCATCAGCTCGACGGCGTCGAGCGCGGACCGGCCGCGCCAGGGCGCGCCGGCACTGTGTGCGGTCTCGCCCAGGAAGGTGTACTCGACCGACACGAGCCCGTTGCCGCCGCCGTCGCCCCACGACACGTCGAGGTTGTTCCCCACGTGCGTGAACAGGCAGACGTCCACGTCCTTGAACATCCCGTCGCGCACGAACCACGCCTTCGACGCCACCAGCTCCTCGGCGACGCCGGGCCAGATCAGCAGCGTGCCCGGCAGCTTGTCGCGCTCCATGATCTTCTTCACCGCGATGGCGGCGACGATGTTGAGCGGCATGCCGGTGTTGTGGCCCTCACCGTGTCCGGGAGCGCCCTCGACAATGGGGTCGTGAAAGGCCACGCCGGGCTTCTGCGAGGCCTGCGGAATGCCGTCGATGTCGGAGCCCAGCGCGATGACGGGCTTGCCCGAACCCCACGTGGCCACCCAGGCCGTGGGGATGCCGGACTGGCCGCGCGTCACCGTGAACCCGAACTTCTCGAGCTGTCCGGTCAGGTACTTCGACGTCTCGACCTCCTGCATGCCGAGCTCGCCGAAACTGAAGACCGAGTCCACCATCTCCTGCGCCATCTTCGCGAGCTCGTCGACGCCCTTCGCGGCTTCCTGCTTCTGGCTCTCGAGGCGTGCGGTGCCCGCGGGGGTCTGGGCGCCCGCGGTGGCCGTGACCAGGCAGAGCGCCCCCACCGTCATCCAGATCGTTGTCTTGCGTGTCATCGGTTCGGTCCTCCGCGGCCATGCGCGCCATCCGGGCCGCTGGCCCGTCATTGTAGCGGCTCTCGTTCGTTACAATGCAAGACATCGACGTGTCCGCCGTACTCCCTGCATTCGTTCCACTCGCCCGCTTCGCGGGCGGCCACAAGATGACCCTGTATGCCTGGGCTCGGCGCCGCCAGTTCCCCGCACTCCCGCCGCCCGAGGCCCGCTACTTCGACGTCGCGCCCGATGCGCGCGTCCTCGCGCACTGCCACTGGCAGGCGGACCGCCGGGCACGGCCCACCGTGGTGCTGCTGCACGGGCTCGAGGGGTCGAGCGACGCGCACTACATGCGCGGCATGGCCGACAAGGCGTGGCAGCGCGGCTTCAACGTCGTGCGCCTCAACCAGCGCAACTGTGGGGGCACCGAACACCTGTCGCGCGGGCTGTACCACTCCGGACTCACTGCAGACCCCTTGACCGTGCTGCGCGAGCTGCGCGATCGGGATGGCCTCGGCTCGTTCGGGCTGGCCGGCTACTCGCTGGGCGGAAACCTGACGATGAAGCTCGCCGGGGAGCTCGGCAGCGCCGACCTCCCCGAACTGCAGGCGGTGTGCGCCGTCTCACCGTACTGGAGCTCGACGCGTGCGTGCGCGCGATCGAGCGCCGGGAGAACCGCATCTACGAGTGGAACTTCTGCCGGAACCTCCAGTCACGCATGCGGCGCAAGGCGAAGGCGTTCCCGGGCGTCTTCGATCTCGAGGGCCTCTGGCGGGTGTGGTCCATCCGCGACTTCGACGAGCGCTACACGGCGCCGCATCACGGCTTCGACGGGGCAAGCGACTACTACCATCGGGCGAGCGCGATGCGCATCATCGAGCGCGTGGCGCGCCCGGCGCTGATCCTGAGCGCGGCCGACGATCCCTTCGTGCCGCCAACCATCTTCGACGCCGACGCCCTGCGCGCCAACCCGCACGTGTCGGTGGCGGTCACGCCTCACGGCGGCCACTGCGCCTTCGTCGAGGCGGCCAACGGCTACGACGGCTACTTCGCGGAACGCACCGTCGTCGAGTTCCTGGCCCGCCACCTCCCGGCCGCCGGCTGAGGCGCGACGCGCCGAATCCCTACCGCGGCAGCGTCGGCGCGTACGTCGGCGGCGTCCGCGCCTTGGTCGCCTGCTCGAAGGCGTAGCCCATGGCGAGCAGGTCGGCCTCGGCGTACGGCCGTCCCATGAACGCCAGGCCAACCGGCAGGCCCATCACGTTACCCATCGGCACGGTGAGGCTCGGCGTGCCCGCCACGGCCGCGACACCATAGCCAGCGCCCGTGAAGTGGTCGCCCAGCACGTGGTCGGTGGGCCACGACGGTCCGGTACTCGGCGCGACCACGGCATCGAGGCCGTTGGCATCCAGCACCGCGATGAGGCCTTCCCGCCCGGCCAGCCGGCGGGCGTCGTCGCGCGCCTTCACGTAGGCGGCATCGGTCAGCGGCCCCTTGGCCTGGGCCTGCTCGAACAACTCCTGGCCGAAGAAGGGCATGGCCTGTTCGGCGTGGGCGCTGTTCCACGCAATCAGCGCCTCCAGCGACGGCTGAGGTGCCCCGCTCTTCTTCAGGTAGGCGTTGAGGCCGTCCTTGAACTCGTACAGCAGGACCTCCAGCTCAGGGCCATCCCACCGGTTGTAGGTGGCCAGCCGGACGTCCTGGACCTCCGCACCGGCCGCCTTCAGCGCCGAGATGGCGTGCTCGGTCGCCTCGTCCACGCCCGGGTGATACCCCATGGTCTGGCGAAGCACGCCGATGCGCTTGCCCTTCAGGGCATCCGCGGACAGGCCGGCCGTGTAGTCGGAGGCGATATACCTTCTGGCCGGCGGCCCCGCCGATCGTTTGCGTCGACGCCCGCAAGGGTGCCGAGCAGCAGCGCGACGTCGGTCACCGTCCGGCCCATGGGCATGGCCGTGTCCTGCGAGATCGAGATCGGGATGATGCCGCTGCGGCTCACCAGGCCCACCGTCGGCTTCAGGCCCGCGAGACCGTTGACCGCCGCCGGGCAGATGATGCTGCCGTCGGTCTCGGTGCCCACGCCCACGGCGCCGAGACTGGCGGCGATGGCGGCGCCAGTTCCGGAACTCGACCCGCACGGGTTGCGGTCCAGCGCGTAGGGGTTCCGCGTCTGCCCACCGCGCGAGCTCCACCCCGAGGACGACCGCGTGGAGCGGAAGTTCGCCCATTCGCTGAGGTTGGTCTTGCCGAGAACGACGACACCCGCCTCACGCAGCCGTGCCACGAGGAACGCATCCGCGGAGGGCCGATGCTCCGCCATGGCCAGGGAGCCGGCGGAGTTCACCAGCCCCGCGATGTCAACGTTGTCCTTGATGAGCACGGGGATGCCGTGGAGGGGACCGCGAACCCGTCCCTGCGCACGTTCGGCGTCGAGCGCCTCGGCCTCCTGCAGGGCCCGCGGGTTGACCTCGATCACGGCGTTGAGCGTCGGCCCGCTGTCGTCCACGGCCGCAATGCGATCGAGGTAGCCCTGCGTCAGGGCGCGCGCGGTGAGCGTGCCCGCCGTCATCTGCGACGCGGCGTCGGACACGCTCAGCTCGACGACGTCCACGACGGGCGCCGTCGCGGGCTGGTCCGCGCCGCCCGTCGCCGCGGGCGCGCACGCGAGCGCGAACATCCACGCGAGGAGAACCCCTGACCGCATGTGCCGCATGTGCATGATGGCCCCGATTCTATCGCCCTCGACGCGGCCGGGCGCCGCGGGCGGCCTTCATCCCGGGGCGAAGCGTGCCAGCCGGAACGGCGAGATGTCGTGGACGGTCGAACCCTGGCACACCAGGTCGGCAACCAGCTCGCCGATCACACTGCTGAACTTGAAGCCGTGCCCCGAGCAAGGTGACACCACGAGGACCTCCGGGACGTCCGGATGACGATCGACGATGAAGTGGCCGTCGGGCGTGTTGGTGAACAGGCACACCGTCGCCCGCAGCAGCGGACCGCCGGCGCCCGGGAAATAGCGCCGTACCGGCGCGGAGAGGATCGCTTCGTCCGTCGCGTCGCAGGTACGGGCAACCGCGTCGGGCGCGGCGGGCTCGTGCCGATGGTGATACCGGCCAATCTTGAAGCCCGGCACGTCGAACTCGGGGAAGCCGTACAGCAGCCCCTCGGGCGCGTCGTACACGAAGACCGGGAACCGCTCCGGCGCGAAGAGCGCGGCATCGCGAACCGCGAACCAGCCCAGGACCTGGCGTTCGGGCGCCATCAGCGAGGCGAGCTCGGGCAGCAGCGCACCAATCCACGGCCCGGCCGCCAGCACCAGTTGCCCGCAGGCGTAGGCGCCACGGGCCGTGTCCACGACGATGCCGGGCCCGGAACGCCGCCACGCGGTCACGGGCTCGTGCTCGTGTATCCGCGCGCCGGCCCTCACGGCGGCCGCGGCGTGCGCACGCACGCACCGCTCCGGCGCCAGGAACCCGCCATCGGGCTGGAAGACGGCCATCGTGCCGGGCTCCGGGCGCCAGGCGGGCACCCGCCGCGCCAGCTCCGACGCCTCGAGGATCTCGTGCGGCAGGTCGTGCGCCTCGCACGAGTGCCGGGCGCCCTCGAACACGCGGCTGCCCGCGGCGCCGACATCGAGACCACCCGTCACGTGGAGCAGGCGCTCGCCGCTCTCCTGCTCGAGCCGCCGCCACAGTTCGTACGCGCGGCGCAGCAGGGGGACGTACGACGGATGCTCGAAGTAGGCGAGGCGGATGATCCGCGTCAGGCCGTGGGACGAGCCGCGGTCGTGGCCGAGACCGAACCGCTCGAAGACGCGCACCCTGAGACCGCGGGTCGCGAGGTGCGCCGCGGCCGCGGCCCCCATGCCGCCCGCGCCAACAACGATGACGTCAGTCAGCCTGCACGCCCGAGGCGGTCGATCATCATCTGGCCGAAGGCCGCCCCTTTTCCCTCGTCCTCGTGCTTGAGCTTACACGAACACGTCCCCGCAGCCGGCGGACAGCCCGCTGGCCACGCCCGCCCAGCGATCGATGTCCTCGGGACCGTAGCCTTCGTCGCGCAGGCGGAGATAGGCGTAGGTGGCGGTGGTGGTGACCACGGGCGTGTCACGCGTGGCGTGCTGTCAGCGACGCACAAGGCGATGTTGCGGTCGCGCAGGCAGGCGTAGACGTCCTCGTCCAGCCACGAATCGTGGCGGAACCCCGACAGCGGCGGTCGTGCGGGGCGGGAGCAGGGTCAGGAACTCGGCCAGCAGGCCGGTGTCCTTCTTGAAGTTGGGCGGCAACTGGAAGAGGAGGGCGCCCATCCGCGGGCCCAGTTCGGCCGCGGCCGTGACGAATCCATCCACGGCCGTCGCGACCTCGGCCGGGCGCAGTCGCTTGTCGTGTGTGATCCGGCGCGGCGCCTTCAGCGTGAACCGAAACGATTCGGGCACCTGCCCGCACCAGCCGGCCACCAATTTGGGCGTCGGCATCCGGTAGAAGGTGTAGTTGATTTCGACGGTCGGAAACTGCCCGGCGTAGTAGCCGAGCATGCGGGATGCGGGGAGATCGGCGGGATAGAAGCTGCCCTTCCATTCCGGGTAGTTGTAGCCGGAGGTGCCGATCAGGATCATGGGATGCAGCGGACATCCCGGCACGGCACGGCGGAGAGGCGGCCGGCGGTACCGGCCCCGTCCCGCGCCGCGCGCGCCGGGTGTCGAAGGTTGACGGCCGGGAGGCCGTCGTTACCAGCGGGGCTCGCGGCGACCGCCGCCGCCACCGCCGCCGTATCCGCCACGGCCACCACCACCGCCGCCGCCGAATCCCGACTCCTTGGGACGGGCCTCGTTGACGACGAGGGCACGCCCGTCGAGCTCATACTGGTGGAACTCCTGGATCGCCTTCTGCGCATCCTCGTCGTTCACCATCTCGACGAACGCAAAACCGCGCGCACGCCCCGTGGCCTGGTCGCGCATGACGCGCACGTTGTCCACGGCGCCCGCCCGGCTGAACAGGTCGTTCAGGTCCTCGTCTGTCGTCTTGTACGGAAGGTTGCCAACATACAATCTGCGGCCCATGGAGCGCTCTGCCTTTTGCGCGCGCAGCCTCTCGGACGATGCACGAACCCGCGCGCGCGAGGCGCGTGCACCAGAAAGCGCTCGCAACGTAAAGGGCCTGGAGGAACCGTCACCCGACGCCAACCTGCCTGCACCTGCGGGGCTTTCGAAACGCTGGCGGAGTATAGCAGGAACCCGTGAATCCGCCCACCACGGCCGGCCTGGACCGCCGCACGCGCTCCGCGGGAGGTGGGATAGAGTCGAATCGATGAGGTCCTTCGCCCCCTGCCTGATCCTCTGCGCCACGCTGGCCGCCGCGTGCGGGCGCGCGCCCGAGCCGGCGCCACCGTCGCAGACCTACGAGCTGTCGGGCCAGATCCTGGCCGTCCGTCCCGAGCAGGGCGAGGTGCTGATCCGGCACGGCGACATTCCCGGCTTCATGCCCGCCATGACGATGCCCTACAAGGTCGAGCCGCGCTCGCTGCTGGACGGCCGCACCGCCGGAGACCTGGTCACGGCCACGCTGGAGGTCGCCGATCTCGATGCCCGGCTCACGGCGCTCACGGCCACCGGCCATGCGCCAATCGGAGGCGATGCCCCGCGGACGTTCCCGGCCGCCACCAACGTCACCATCCTGGCACCCGGCGACCTGGCGCCAGCCACGCCGCTCGAGGCGTCGGATGGCCGGACCCTCTCGCTGGTCGAGACCGCCGGCCGCGCCACCGCCCTCACCTTCATCTACACGACCTGTCCGCTCCCGGACTTCTGTCCCCTGATGGACCGCCGATTCGCCGAGGTGCAGCGTCGAGCGGCCGGCGACCCGCGCCTCGACGGGCACGTGCGCCTGATCTCGGTGAGCTTCGATGCCGAAACCGATACCCCGGCGCGGCTGGCCGAGCACGCGGCGAGCCTCGGCGCCGACCCGTCGGTCTGGCAGTTCGCCACGCCCGCCGACCCGGCGGACATCGACCGCTTTGCCGCGACCTTCGGCGTGAACGTGATCCGCGAGGCGGACGGCACCATCACCCACAACCTGCAGACGGTCGTCCTCGATCGGGAGGGCCGGGTGGTCGCCCTTCACGCCGGCAACACCTCGACCGCGGACGAGCTGCTCGCGGATCTGGCCCGGGCCGTGGGCCGCTGAGCCGGCGCCGGGACGACCAGCGATGCGCTCCCGCTCCAAGGCGGCTCGCCGTGCGATCCAGGCAGCCGCCCGCGCACGGGTGGACCGTCCGCCTCCCCTGCCTGCCGACGTCACGCGCGCCGAGGCGCGGCTCATCCGCACACTGCGCACCCCGCCGCAGGTGCAGCGCTGGCTCAACCGGCTGCCCTACAACGCGGAGTCCGATGGCGAGACCCTGCGCAGCTTCCGGGGTGTGGTGGGCACGCACGCCGCGCATTGCTCCGAGGCGGCGCTCTTCACCGCGGTAGTGCTCGAGCAGCACGGCTATCCACCGCTGGTCATGAGCCTCGAGTCTCAGGACTACCCTCGACCACGTGATCTTCGTCTACCGGCGCGGCGACGCCTCGGGCTCGGTGGCGCGCTCACGCGACCCCGGCCTCCACGGGCGACGGGCGGTCTTCGGCTCGCTGCGGGAGCTGGCCCGCAGCTACGTGGATCCCTACGTGGACTACACCGGGCGTCTGCTGGGCTACGGGGTGGCCAACCTGGCCACGGCGATGGACGGCTACGACTGGCGCTGGTCGCGGCGCTCCGTGTGGAAGGTCGAACAGATGCTGATCGACTGGCCGCACGTGAAGCTCCCCACCTCGACCACCCGCTACCGGTGGCTCGCGCAGCGATACCGGGCCTATCGCGAGTCCCACGACGGCCGGAAGCCGCTGTACTACGACGGCCGCGAGCGATGGACGCCCCTGCCCGCGGCGTTCGGGCGGGCGGAGCGGGGCCGGGCCTAGTCCAGATCGAAGCCGCGCAGGGGCTTGGTGACGGGCTCCTGCTTGGCCTGGCGCAGGGCCTCGTCGAAGCGCCGGGAGAGCGCATCCCCCTTGGACCGCTCGTTCTCGACGGATTGCTCGAACAGGGCCTCGCGGCGGGCCGCCTGCTCGGCGAGGATCCGGTCGGCCTCGCTCAACTCGGGCCGATGGGTGCTCGGCGGGTCGGTGTGCGACACGATCCGTCCCAGGTTCAGGTCGATCACGAGGGTCGCCCCGCAGCACGGACACGTCAGTTCGCGTTCGCTGGCGAGCTTTGCCATTTGCCGTTGCCTCCGCCTTCCATCAGACTAGTGACAACGGAGTGATGGCGCAAGACGAGACGGCGCAGCGGACGGAAACGATCCGCGTGGCGACCTACAACATCCACCGCGGCCGGGGGCTGGACGGCCGCACCCGCCTCGAACGCATCGCCGCGGTCCTCGCCACGATCGACGCCGACATCGTCGCCCTCCAGGAGGTGGTGGGCGCGACGCCGCTCAAGCCCGGCCAGGCGGCCGAGCTCGGGGCCGCGCTCGGCATGGGGTGGGTCATGGCACCCACGCGGCACCTGCGGACGGCCCTCTTCGGCAACGTGGTCCTCAGCCGCTTCCCGGTCCGGCACCACGCGCAGCACGACCTGACGTGGAAGACGTGCGAGCCGCGGAACGTGCAGCGGGTAGACCTCGAGGTGGGCGCCGACGTCCTGCATCTCTACAACGTGCACCTGGGCACGGCGCTCCTGGAACGGCGGCATCAGGCCAGCCGGCTCGCCTCACTCGTGCACGACCGCCGCGTGACGGGCCCGAAGATCGTGCTCGGCGACTTCAACGAGTGGGCGCGCGGACTGGCCACTGACATCCTGGCCGAGCGGCTGCAGAGCGTGGACCTGCGCCTGCACCTGCGCCGGCGCCGGACCTACCCCGGCTTCTTCCCCATCCTCCACCTCGACCACATCTACTACGAAGGCCTGGTGGAGGTGCTCAATGTGACCGCGGCGCCGCGCGACCGGCTCACGCTGGTCGCCTCCGACCACCTGCCGCTCGTGGCCGACCTGCAGATCACCGATACACGAAGGGCACGAAGGACTCACGACGGGCACGAAGGGAATACACGAAGGGCACGCGAAGGCACGGAGGGTACGAACACACGGAGGACACGGAGGGCACGACGACACGGAGGGCACCGAGGGCACGGAGGGCGAGGGTGGCTCGGAGACCGTGGAGGCGCACGGCGGGCACCGTGCGAGAAAGTGCTGCGGGAGCGATGCGGCGCTGGGGTGTTCGCTAGGCTTCGCCCACGCGTCGGAGCACCAGGTGGGCCAGCCCGTGTTGCGCGTGCGGAACGCGGCTTCGCAGCTGGCCAGCATCTCCACATGCGGATGAAGCGGTCGTCGAAGCCGAGCGCGCGGACGTCGGCGAGACGGTCGAAGAAGCGGCTGCGCCACGCGCGCAGCGTCTCCGCGTAGTCGAGCGGCCGATCCTCCAGCGAGGCGAGGCCCAGGCGCGTGTGCGCGGCCGTGATCCGGACGATCTCCCCCACCGACGGGAGCAGCCCGCCCGGGAAGATGTACTTCTGGATCCAGTCGCAGTGCCGGCGGTAGGCCTCGAAGCGGGCGTCCACCATGGTGATGGCCTGGATGCCCACCAGGCCGCCCGGTGCCAGCACCCGGTCGAGGGCCTCGAAGTACGAGGGCCAGTACTCCTCCCCCACCGCCTCGATCATCTCGACCGACACGATCTTGCTGAACGCGCCCTCGAGGTCGCGGTAGTCGCAGAACCGGAACGAGACCTGCTCCTCGAGGCCCTCCGCGACGGCGCGGGCGCGCGAGCGCGAGCTGCTCCCGCGAGACAGTGATGCCCGTCACGCGGCAGCCCCGCGTGCGGGGCCGCATGCAGCGCCAGGCCCCCCCACCCGATCCGATCTCCAGCAGGTGGTCGCCGGCCCTCAGGTCGAGCGCCCGGCACCAGCGCTCGAACTGCGCTGCTGCGCGCCGGCCGTAATCCCTGCCCGGCCGTTCGAAGACGGCGCTCGAATAGGCAAGCGAGTCTGTCGAGGAAGGTGCGGAACAAGTCGTTGCTCAGGTCGTAGTGGGCGCCGATGCGTTCCGCGGCTACGGTCCGGGTGTTGCGCCGGCGGCGGTGCAGCCAGTCGTTGGACAGGTTGGCCAGCCGCGACAGCGGGGACTCGAGCGGCAGGGACGCCTGGTTCTGCAGACGAGCCGACGAACCTCGCCAGGTCGTCGGTGCGCCAGTCGCCGTCCAAGTATGACTCGCCGGCGCCGAGGCCTGCCGCGCAGCGCGAACTTGGTGAAGAAGGCCTCGCGCTCGATCCACAGCACGGCGTGGTTCGGCGCCGTCCGGCCCCGCCGCGACCGTCGTGCCGTCCGGCAGGCGCGCGCTGAGCCGTCCCACGCGCCATCCATCCACAGGCCAGCAGCCGGCGGCGGATGATCGGGGGCGAGCAGCCGATCGACGAAAGCGCGGGCGAGTCGGTCGACGCGGGCGTCTCGCCCAGTCCGGTGCCTGCCTGTTCCATGTCGGGTTAAGACTCCGTGGTCTGGCGCGCGGATTCAGGTCGCACGCCGGCCGCGCGGTGATACGTGGCACCCTTCCACCAGAGGCGAAGCGCCTCCCAGTGAATGGCCGCCGTCACTTTGAGCGTGATGAAGGATACTTCGCAGGAGCGCACCCAGGATGGCGCCATCGTCCAGCGGCCGCCGCTCGAGCACGAGGCGTGAGGCGAACGTGCGCCGGCCGCCCCGGTGCAGGTCGATCCTGTGCGTCGGTTGATCCCGGCCGTCACGTCGAAGGAGAAGTGATAGGTGCCATCGAGCGTGAAGAACGGCGAGACGTGGCCTTCTTCTCCCGCCAGGGCGGCTGGCCGTCCCGCGTGTCCAGCACGTAGCAGTGCGTGTCGCCGAAGGTGTTGTTCACCTCGCAGACGATCGCGGCCAGCACGTCGCCGGCGGTGTAGCAGAGAAAGAAGCTCACCGGTTGAACATCTTACCCGAACACGCGGCAGTTCGTGACCAGCTCCACGCGGGTCAGGGGTTCAGCGATGCTTGCAGCCTCGCGATTGTTTCCACCAACGTCCGCCAGGTGGTCGGGTATTGCTGGAAGCTGACCGGGCGGGGGCCGGTCGATACCCGAAAATGGGTGGCTGCGCGCCTGCAGCGCAGGCATCGAGTTCCGAGAGGTCCAGCCGGCACATCGCGAGCCGGTAGCGGAAGCCGTGTGACGGAGTGCCCGCATGCTGGTGCACGTGACGTGACCGACCATCAGCGACGAGCGCAGCGGGTCGCACATGGGACACCGAGGCCCTGCCGCCGCGCACGGCGGAGACAACGCCATCTTCGTGGAACCGACAGCAGGTGCGCCCCGCAGAACCAGGTGTGCCGCTGCCCGCCGCGCTCGGCGAGGCCCGCCTGCGCGGAGACCGCTGACCATCCAGACCGGATGCGCGTAGGACATCCGCGCGTGAACGTGCCCTCAATCGGCAGCCGCGGATTGAGCGAGCACAGGAGCGCCGGCCGGCAGCGATGGCCCTGCAGCCGGTTCAGGTCGTAGGTAACCGAGAGACCGGCGAGGCCTCGTCGCCGCAGTCGGCGATGTCGCAGTTCCGATGAGGCGTGCGCATACGGCGCCTCAAGCATGAACCGGACGTCGCCGTGCAGCACCGTGTCGTTGGCGGAGTACCGGAAGCGGCCAAGCAGGTCGCGCTCGGCGGGGTCGGGTTCGGCGAGCAGCGCAAGCGCCTGGTCCGCGTGGGTGGCCAGGACCACGGCATCGTGCCGGCTGCGCGCACCGTCCGCGAGCTCGACGTCCACGCCAGCCGCGTCGCGCCGCACGCACTGCACGGCCGTGCCCGCCCGCACGGCGGGCCCGAGCGCGGCCGCCATGGCCGACACGTACGCGCGGCTGCCGCCGACGATGGTGCGCTGCGGCGGTTGGCCGGACACGGCCAGCAGGCCGGTTCTCCATGAACCGCAGGTAGGAGGCCGCCGGAAACGCGCGCATGTCGGCCACGGAGGCCGACCAGATGGCGCCCCCCATCGGGAGCACGAAGTGCCGCGCCAGGTCGGGCCCGAACCCACCCTCGTCGAGGAAGGCGCCCAGCGCGACTCCCGCCTCCAGCGCGCGGCGCCCCGTCGCGAAGAAGCGCCGCATGTCGGCGAGGAGCCGCCAGTGCCTGGCGCTCACCAGCCGCCCGCGCTGCGCGAAGAAGCCGTCCACGCCCGCGCTCGCGTACTCGAGCCGGCAGCGGCGGCACCGCACGCTGAACGACATGTCGCTCGGGCGGCTCTCGATGCCGAGCTCGTCGAGGAGGCGCACGAACGTCGGATACGTGCGCCGGTTGAACACCATGAACCCGGTGTCCACGGCGAGCGTGCGTCCGCCGTTCTCGACATCGTGCGTGGGCGTGCCCGCCGAGCCGGTCGTCCTGCTCGAAGAGCGTCACGTCGTGGGCCCGGGAGAGCAGGTAGGCGGCAGTGAGGCCCGACACCCCCGCTCCGATCACGGCAATTCGCACGTTCCTCAGCTAGTTAACCCCGCCGGCCGGGTGTATTATTCCTGCCCGCCGGTGCGCGGGGTGGCACGGATTCGAGGGGCGAGGCGAGCACCCGCGTCCGCTTCGCTTGACGACGGATGAGATACCAATATGATATCACTCTGAAAGCATACCCCAGGAGGCAGCCATGATTCGGGAACGCGACACGCACGGCATCCCCGGACTTCCCATGCTCTTCGTCCTGCTCGCAGGCATCGGCCTCGGCATCTGGATGATGGTGACCGCCATCCAAAGCTCCGCAGCCCGGCCATGGTCGTGGCCGCCGCGGTGGAACTGGTGGCGATGGCGCTCCTGCCTTCTGGCCTCTTCATGGTGAACCCCAACGAAGGCAAGGTCCTGCAGCTGTTCGGCCAGTACGTCGGCACGGCGAAGATGCAGGGGCTCCGCTGGGCGAATCCGTTCTACACCAAGAAGAGCGTGTCCCTGCGCGTCCGGAACCGAGAGGCCGCGCCTCAAGGTCAACGACCTCGAGGGCAATCCGATCGAGATCGCCGCTGTCGCGTCGGGTCTGGAAGGTCGTCGAGACGGCGGAAGCGGTCTTCAGGTGGACGCACTACGAGCACTACGTGCATCGCGCAGAGCGAGGCCGCGGCACGCAACCTCGGCCGAGCTATCCGCACGACGCGCACGTCGAGACTGAACCAGCTGCGCGGCAGCACGAACGCGGTGGCTGACCACATGCAGGAAGGAGATTCAGGAGCGTCTCCGAAGGCGGGCGTCAAGGTCGTCGAGGCGCGCATCACACCGGTACGCGCCGGAGATCGCGGCCGCGATGCTGCAGCGCCAGCAGGCCGGCGCCATCATCGCCGCGCGGCAGCGGATCGCTCGAGGGCGCCGTGGGGATGGTCGAGATGGCGCTCGAGATGCTGGCGCAGAAGTCGCTCCTGACGCTCGACGAGGAGCGGAAGGCCGCTCATGTCAGCAACCTGCTCGTCGTGCTCTGCGGCGACCGCAACACCCAGCCCGTCATCAACGCGGGGACGATCTACCAGTAGCCTCATGGCCGATCGCAAGTCGTTCCTCCTCCGGGCGGACCCCCGACTGCTGGAAGCGCTGCAGCGCTGGGCCAACGACGACCTGCGCAGCCTGAACGCGCAGATCGAGTTCCTGCTGCGCCGCGCGCTCCAGCAGGCGGGCCGCACCACCGCCCGCCACCTGGCGACGACGACGCCCCACCGTGAGCGGGCCGGGCGGCTCCCCCCGGGCATGCCCGCCCGTTCGCCGCTCGGCCGGCCGAAACCGCCGCTCGCGCCCATCCCCCGAACACACGTCCCCCGGCCGCGTCCAAGCTAGTCACGAACACGGGGCATTGCGATTCGCCTTTTGTTCGCATACCATGCCCGTTCCCGGCGGGTTGC
This sequence comes from Vicinamibacterales bacterium, assembly GCA_041394685.1. Lineage (GTDB taxonomy): Bacteria > Acidobacteriota > Vicinamibacteria > Vicinamibacterales > UBA2999 > VFZN01. The sequence goes on along the minus strand of JAWKHU010000031.1, from coordinate 241,087 downwards.
GACCCGCAGGCATCTCTGGAGGACGACGACCCCGATGGACGCCACCGACGACCTGTCCGCCCTGCGCATCGAGCGGGCCCTGCTGCACCCGAGCGCCGCTGGCTGAAGTGGGCAGATCCGCTCACGTCCCGCGCCGCGGGCCTCGGCGCGTATTCGTGGCTGACACGCGAACGGCCCGTCGAGGTCGAGGTCGCCAGCGTGACCACGCGTGCGGCCGGCACGGCGGCCTCGGGCACTCAACGCCTCCAAGTACGTGACCGCGCGCCGGCGCGCCACCGTGTCGTCGAAGGTGACTGGCAAGATCGTCGAGGTCAACGTCGAAGAGGGCATGGCGGTGCGCGAAGGCCAGGTGCTCGCGCGGCTCGACGACGTGAGCGTACGCTGGAGCTGGCACGGCCCAGCTCGAGGCAGCACGGCAGTCGATTCCCGAAATCGAGGTCCGGCTGTGGAGGCCGAGCTCACACTCGGGCGGCGCGAGCGGCTGCAGGCCGATGGCCTGGTCACCGACGCGGACCTGACCAGCACGCCGAAGTCAACCTGCCGCGCGCCGTGCTGGCGGCGACGCGCGAGAAGCCTACCGTGGCCGAGCGCAGGTGGCGCTGCAGCAGACGGAGCCGACAACACCAGATCCCGCGCGCCGCTCCTGGCGGTGTCGCGGATCCTCCAAGGACGCACAGCCTGGCGAGATGGTGTCTCCCTGTGTCGGCGGGGTGGCGGGTTCACCCGCACCGGTGATCTGCACCATCGTGGACATGCGGTCCTGGAGATTCGAGGTGACGTCACCGCCAACGAGAGCTACATCAACCGCGTGAGCGACGGCCAGCCCGCAGAGAGCGCGGTCCTCGACGCCTTTGTTCCGACCGGGCCATCCCCGCGCACTACCACCGTGCCGATGGCCGATCGCCAGAAGGCCACGGTCCTCGGGCATCGGGTTCGAGGAGCCTCGACCTGCGGATCCCGCCTCGGACATGGGCATCAAGGTCACGTTCCTGCGTGAAGCGCAGGCAGCCCGAGGCGGCCGCGGCGCGCCCGGTGGCGCTGGTGCCCCGCGCGGCCGTCCTGGTCCGTGGATGGCGCCAGCCACGTCTTCCTCGCACGCCGCGGACATCGGTGGCGGCGCGATTCGACCGCCGGCACGGACGGCGACCGCGTCGAGGTCACCGCCGGGCCTGCTGGGCGGCGACCGCGTCGTGAGATCGCGCCACCCGACACGCTCGCCGAGGGCGTCCCGATCGTCGCTCGGCAGAGGCCGACTCATGCAGTCACCGGTCCGCGTCAGCGGAGTCCACAGCGATTCACGCGCGTGAACGAGCGCATCGACGTCCTGAAGGGCGTCAACCTCGACATCCCGCAGGGCGAGTTCCTGGCGCTCATGGGGCCATCCGGCTCCGGCAAGACCACGCTCCTCAACCTGCTGGGCGGACTCGACTCGCCGTCGGCGGGCCAGGTGGAGATCGCGGGCACGGACATCGGGGCGCTCTCGGGCGGCCGCCTCTCGCGCTGGCGGGCGGACAACATCGGGTTCGTGTTCCAGCTGTACAACCTGCTGCCGGTCCTGACCGCCGAGCGCAACGTCGACCTGCCGCTGCTGCTGACGAAGCTGTCCAAGGCCGAGCGCCGCAAGCGCGTCGCGCTGGCGCTGAAGGTGGTGGGCCTGGCCGATCGCGCCCGGCACTACCCGCGGCAACTCTCCGGCGGCCAGGAGCAGCGCGTGGGCATCGCACGCGCCATCGTCACGGATCCGACGCTGCTGCTCTGCGACGAGCCGACCGGCGATCTCGACCGCAAGGCGGGCGACGAAATCCTGGATCTCCTGCAGGCACTCAACCAGCAGCACGGCAAGACCATTGTCATGGTCACGCACGACCCGCGGGCGGCCGAGCGCGCGACACGGACGCTCCACCTCGAGAAGGGCGTGCTGCTGCAGGAGGCGCGATGAAGTTCCTGCCCCTGCTCTGGAGCGGCCTCTGGCGGAAGAAGATCCGGACGATCTTCACGCTGCTCTCGGTCTTCGTCGCCTTCCTGCTCTTCGGCCTGCTGATGACGATCCGCGCGGCCTTCAGCTTCGGCGTCGACATCGCCGGGCTGGACCGGCTGGTGCTGATTCACAAGGTCAGCCTCATCATGCCGCTGCCCGTGTCCTACCTGGAACGGCTGAAGTCCACCGAAGGCGTGGCGATCGCGACCCACAACACGTGGTTCGGCGGCGTGTACCAGGACCCGTCCAACTTCTTCGCGCAGATTGCGGTGGAACCGGAGACCTTCCTCCGGCTCTACCCGGAGTACCAACTACCGCCGGCCCAGATGCAGGCCTGGCTCGGGGATCGCCAGGGCGCGATCGTCGGAGCCGACCTGGCGCGGCGGTTCGGTTGGAAGGTGGGTGACCGCGTCCCCATCCAGGGCACGATCTGGCAACCGAAACAGGGCCAAGTCTGGGAGTTCAACGTCGACGGCATCTACGAGGGCGAGGCCGGGGTCGACAAGACCCAGTTCTTCTTCCGCTACGACTACCTGGACGAGAACCGGCGCGGCGGCGAAGGGCTGGTGGGATGGTACGTCGTGAAGATCGACGACCCCGCGCAGGCCCAGACGATGGCGGCGAGGTTCGACGACATGTTCGCCAACTCGTCGGCCGAGACCAAGACGACGACCGAGAAGGGGTTCGTGGAGGGGTTCGCCAAACAGGTGGGAGACATCGGCGCGATCATGATCGCCATTCTCGTCGCGGTGCTCTTCACCATGCTGCTGGTGGCTGCCAACACGATGGCGCAATCGGTCCGGGAACGCACGAGTGAGGTGGGCGTGCTGAAGACGCTCGGCTTCTCGAACGGTGCGATCCTCGCGATGGTGCTGAGCGAATCGGTGCTCATCGCGGTGCTGGGCGGCTCGCTCGGCCTCCTCGTCGCGTGGGCGTTCGTCCAGCAGGGCGATCCCACCGGCATGCTGCCGATCTTCATCCTGCCCACGCGCGACCTGATCGTGGGTGCGGGGCTCATCCTGGCGCTGGGCCTGGTGGCCGGCATCCTGCCGGCCGTGAACGCGATGCAGCTGAAGATCACCGACGCCCTCCGGCGTGCCTGAGGCCAACCATGTTGAACTGGCTCGCGCAAACCCTTGCCGTCACCGCGCTCAACCTGCGCACGATCCCGCAGCGCCTGGCCTCGTCGGGCGTTGCCATTGTCGGCATCGCCGGCGTCGTGGTGGTACTCGTGTCGGTACTGTCGATCGCGGCAGGCTTCACGGCCGCGATGGGCGAATCCGGCAACCCCGCCCGCGCGCTCGTCATGCGCAGCGGCGCCGACTCCGAGATGACCAGCGGCATCAGCGGCGGCGAGGCCGACGTCATCCGCCAGGCGCCCGGCATCCGCCGCGACGGCCAGGCGGCGGACGCGAGCGCCGAGCTCTACGTCATCATCGACCTGCCCAAGCGCTCGACGGGCACGGCCGCCAACGTACCCATGCGGGGCATCGAGCCCGCGTCCGTGCGCGTGCGCGACGAAGCTTCGATCGTCGAGGGACGGATGATGGCGTTCGGCACCAACGAGGTCGTCGTCGGCCGCGGCGCCAGCGGCCAGTTCGCCGGGCTCACCGTCGGCAACGAGGTGCAGTCCGGGCAGAACACCTGGCGCGTCGTGGGCGTGTTCGAAGCCGACGGCGGGGTGTCGGAGTCGGAGATCTGGTGCGACGCGCGGGTGCTGCAGGGCGCCTACCGGCGCGGCAACACGTTCCAGACCGTGCTCGCGCACCTCGACTCCAGCGAGAGCTTCGACACGTTCCGCGACTGGCTCACGTCGAACCCGCAGCTGAACGTCCAGGTGCGGCGCGAGACCGAGCACTACGCGCAGCAGTCGCAGGCCCTGAGCGCGCTCATCCGCGGGCTGGGGTTCGCCATTGCGGCGCTGATGGGCATCGGCGCGGTCTTCGGGGCCGTCCTCACGATGTGCACCGCCGTCTCGACGCGGTCGCGCGAGATTGCCACCCTGCGCGCGCTCGGCTTCAACACGACCTCGGTGGTCGTGTCGGTGCTGGCCGAGTCGCTCGCCCTGGCGGCCATCGGCGGCATCCTGGGCGGCATTGGCGCCTACATCGGGTTCAACGGTGCACCAGACCTCGACGATGAACTTCCAGACGTTCAGCCAGGTGGCGTTCGCCTTCAAGGTGACGCCCGACCTGCTGGTGATGGGGTTGATCTACGCGCTGGCGATGGGGCTGGTCGGCGGGCTGCTGCCTGCGGTGCGCGCCGCCCGGCTGCCCATCCCCGCGGCACTGCGGGAGCTGTAGCCGGCGGCCTCTTCGTAGATGCGCGCGGGCACGGGCTGCAGGTCCCAGGCAAGGCCGACCGCCGCCATGGCGCGGATCACGTAGAACGTCGGGTCGAACTCCCACCAGTAGAACCCGTTGCGGGCCGCGCGCTGATAGCGGTGGTGGTTGTTGTGCCAGCCCTCCCCCACCGCGAAGATGGCCGTGAACGCGTTGTTGGTGGAGTCGTCGTGCGTGTGGAATCGCCGCGTGCCCCACAGGTGGTTCACGGTGTTGATGGCGAAGGTGGCGTGGGCCAGCGTGACGGTCGGCAGGCAGAAGCCCCAGGCGAGCCACGGCCATCCGCCGGCGGCGAAGAGGCCCCCCGCGAGCGCCAGCGGGGGAACCCAGTGGAACCGGTCCAGCAGGCGCAGTTCCGGTGCGCTGCCGAAGCGGCGGAGCACGGGGTTCGACGCGGAGACCTGCTTCCACCGCGAATCGTTCAGGAACCAGCCGATGTGCGCGTGGTAGACGCCGCTGAGGGCGGGGCTGTGCGGGTCGCCCTCGCGGTCCGCGTACTTGTGATGATCGATGTGGTTGCCCGCCCACCAGAGTGGCCCCTTCTGCATCGCGGCGGTGCCGATGAGGGCCCAGACGAAGCGAGCCGGGCGCGTCATCTCGAACGCGCGGTGCGCGAAGTAGCGGTGGAAGGCGAGGGTGAGGCCGATGGCCCGCAGGAAGTGGGAGGCGGCCCAGAGAGCGACGAGAGCCCAGGAGAACGGGACGAAGAAGACCGAGACCGCCGAGGCCTGGACGAGCCAGAACACCGCGGTGGTGACCGCGGCGGGCACTAGCCTTCTTCTTCGAACTCTTCTTCGCCGAACGAGCCGAGGCGCGTCGGCGGGCGCAGGGCCTCGCGGTAGTCGTACAGCGGCAGGCCGGACACGTGCCGTGGATTCACGCAGCCCGGCGCCTTGGCGTCGAGCATCACGAGCACGGGGCTGCCGGCCGTGCCCTCGCGGAACGCGAGTCGGCAGCCGCAGGACAACCTGGCAGAGGTGAAACCCTTCAACATGGTGCTCTGAAGATCATACTACATGAGCGCCTGGATCTCTTTTTCGAAGACCGCCTTGGGCGCGATGCCCATGTGCCGCTTGCAGACCTTGCCATCGCGCGAAATCAGGAACGAGGCCGGAATGCCCCAGATGGGCCCGTAGGCGTCCTGGATGTCCTCGCGCCCCAGCCCGAGCAGGACCGGGTAGTTCATCTTGTACTCGGTGGCGAATGCACGCGCCTTGTCGGCGGTGTCGTCCACGGAGTAGCCGATGACGATGAGGTCCTTCTTGTACTTCTCCTGCAGTTCCACGAAGCCCGGAATCTCCGCCTTGCAGGGGCCGCACCAGGTCGCCCAGAAGTTGAGCAGGATGACCTTGCCCTTGTAGGAGCTCAGCTTCACGTCCTTGCCGTCGAGATCCTTGATGTCGAAGTCCATGCTCGCCGGCTTGGCGTCGGCGTCGCACGCGGCGTCCGACGCGTACGCGGCCGGCTCGGCGTCGGCGTGCGAGGCGAGCGGGGACATCCCCGGCGCGGGCATGTCGAGGACCACGGCATCGCCCGCGTCCTCGGCGTCGACGTCGTGCTGCCACACGAACGGGACGCTGATGGCCAGGAGCGCAATCACCGTCGCCGCAACGGCGGCGAATCGAACCGTGGAGCTGGGCTGCTGTTCCATAGGGTTATTCTGCCTCATTCCTCAGCGTGGTGGCCATGCGGGAGAGCTGGTCGCGGCTGGCGGCCGCGCCGACGAGCACGTAGGTCCGCCCGGCCCCGGTCCACACCACCGCCTCGTGCCCGAAGACGGTCAGGGTGGCGTCCGGGCGCTCGAGTCCGGGAAGGATGAAGAGCGACACCGGGGCGCCGTGCCAGCGATACAGCAGGTGCGCGGCTCGGCCATCGCCGTAGAGACACCGCCGGACCGCCATGAGCTGCGCATCCGCGTCGCCGGCCGTGGCCGGGACGTGGAGGTTCCAGCCGTAGGCATCCCGGAGCTCGGCCTCCGCCTCGGCGACATCCAGGACGCCGCCGTCGGCTTCGCCGTCGATGACGAAACACTTGAGGTGATCGAGCGCGAGCTGGGCGGCCAGCACCACGGTCGAGCGGCCCGTGACGACCGGGAGTGCGGCCGCAGACACCGCGAGCACCACGAGGGCGGCGGCCGCGAACGCAGTGACCCGGGTGCGCCAGCCAGGCCTGGACGCGGGCGCGGCCTCGGCGGCCAGCCGCGCCGCGATGCGCGTGTGGAGCCAGGGTGGCGGCATCGCCGCCGTCTGGCGGCCCGCGGCCCCGAGCAGGTCACGGACCTCGGTCTGCCGGGCGAGGTCACGCCGGCAGGCCGCACACGCCGTCAGGTGATCGTCGAGGTGCGTCCGCGCGTCGGCCGGCAGCCCGCCATCCACGTAGGCGGCGAGACGGACCGACGCATCCGAACAGGTCATTGCCATGGTCTACGAGCCCACCCTTTCCGCTGTTACGCCCGCTCGATGCCCGCCGTCTGCCGGGCTCGCACCAGCGCCGCATGCAGCTGGCGTCGGCCCCGCGCGATCCGGGACATCACGGTGCCGACCGGCACATCCAGCACGCCCGCGATCTCCTGGTACGTCAACTCTTCCACGTCGCGCAGCCAGACGGCCTCACGGAAGGCCTCCGGCACCTGATCCAGCGCCGTCCGGAGCTCGTCGCTGAGCGTGCCGGCCAGCAGGAGGGACTCCGGGGTGTCTGGCGGAGCGGACACCGTGTCCTGTCCCTGCTCCGCCGCCCTGTCCACCGCCTCCGAGTCCGCGACCTCGGGGTTCCGGGACCGATCCCGCAGGCGGTTGCGCCACGTGTTGTGGAGGATCGTGAACAGCCACGCCTTGAGGTTCGTGCCGGGCTGGAACCGTGCCCGGGCCCGAAACGCCTTCAAGTACGTGTCCTGAACCAGATCCTCGGCCGCCTCGGGGTTCCTGGTGAGCCGGACGGCGGAGCCGTACAGCAGGTCCAGGAACTCCAGGGCCTCAGCCGAAAAACGGTCGGCGTCGGCTGGTGGCCGACGCCACCGCTGCCCAAATGCCATCGTCAGCAGGCGGCCGCGCGCTTGTAACAGTGGAAACCCTCGGGGCGGCCGGAATATTCCCGAGAAACGCGGAAGGGCCTCCGCGCGTCCCAAGTATAGGACAAGGGTCTCCGGATCGAATCTTGCTCCATGGCCGACCGGCCCGACCGCCCGGTTTGCGGCTCTCGTCTCAGGATCGGTAAGATGCAGCGAGGAGAACGTCTATGCGGCTCACCATTCTGACCCTGCTGGCGGCGCTCGCCGCGGCCCCCGCAGCGGAGGCTCAGACGCCCTACGTCCCGTACTTCGGCAAGAACGCGATCCGCTACGACAAGTTCGACTGGCACATCTACACCACCGATCACTTCGAGATCTATTACTACCCGGAGATCGAGCAGCACCTCGAGCGGATTGCGGGGTACGCGGAGAGCGCGTATCAGCACGTCAGCTCCGAGCTGAAGCACGACCTCGCCTTCAAGGTCCCGCTCATCCTCTTCACGACCAGCGCGGAGTTCTGGCAGCAGAACGTCATTCCGGGCGCGGCGCAGGAAGGCGTCGGCGCGTTCGCCGAGCCGAGCCGCAGCCGCATGGTCATGCCGATCGACGAGCCCTCGGACCTGCTCTACCGCCTCATCACCCACGAGCTCACCCACGTCTTCCAGTTCGACATCATCCCGACGGGCCTCATCCGGCGCAACATGCCCCTGTGGACGATGGAGGGGATGTCGGACTACATGACCGGGTACTGGCGCCCGCTCGACCTGATGACGGTGCGCGACGCGGCAGTCACCGACATCATCCCGAAGATGAGCGAGATGCAGGACTACGGCGGGTTCAACAACCCGCGCCTCATCTACAACCTCGGACACGCGGCCTTCGAGTTCATGGAGGCCCGCTGGGGCAAGGAAGGCGTCCGGCAGTACGTCTTCGCGCTGCGCCGCAGCGTCATCGGCGGCAGCGACGACGCCTACCAGGAAGCGTTCCAGATGTCGGCCGAGGAGTGGGACCAGCAGTTCGACCGCTACATGAAGGAGCGCTTCAAGCCGTTCCGCGACAAGGAGCGCCCGGCCGACTACGGACGCGACCTGGCGCCCGACCCGCGCAAGAGCCGCTTCAACAACGTGCTGTCGATCGAGCCGTCGCCGTCGGGCGACCTCATCGCCGGCATGACGGCCAACAGCCGCGACCGCGAGTACGACATCGTCCTCATCTCGACCAAGGACGGCGAGATCATCCGCAACCTGACGAGCGGGTTCGACCAGAGCATGGGCTTCGAGTACGTCGCCACGCCTGGCGGCCGCTGGAACTCGGTGCCCTGGATGTCGTGGTCGCCGCAGGGCGATCGGCTGGCGTATTTCGTCCGCACCGAAAAGGACCGCTCGCTCATCGTCCAGAACGTCGTGACCCGCAAGGTCGAGGTCCGCGTGTCGCTGGACACGATTGACGCCCCCGAGTCGCCGGACTTCTCGCCTGACGGACGCATGATTGCGTTCTCGGGCATGCAGGGGGCCAACGCCAACCTCTTCACGATCAACCTCGAGACCGAGGAGATCAAGCCGCTCACGAACGACGCGCTGCCCCACTACGCGCCCACGTGGTCGCCCGACGGACGGTTCCTCGTCTACCTCGCGCGCGTCAGCGGCAACGACAAGCTGTTCCGGGTGAACGCCGACGGCAGTGACTCGCGGCAGATCACCTTCGGCACGCACGACGAGGGCGGCGCCCAGTTCTGGGAGCCCAACACCCTGATCTTCTCGTCAACGGCCGTCAATCCTGCCGAGCCCATCGATCCGGAAGTGGCGCGCAACGGCCAGATTTACAACCTGTGGACGCTCAACCTCGAGACCAACGAGCTGAAGCAGTACAATCGACGCGCTGACGGGGAACCTTTCCCCGGTGGTCTCGGCACGAGGGCCCGAGTCGCGCCTCGCCTTCGTCACCTACCTGAAGGGCGACTACGGCCTGCACGTGCTCGACCGGCGCGAGGAGATCCTGACGGTTGCGTCCGAGGACTTCGGCGCGCCCGGCCCGATCATCGACTTCCAGGCGCCGCTCACCCACACGCTGGTGCAGGACAACGCCAAGAAGAAAGGGCGCTTCGAGAAGATGTTCCTCGAGGGCCGGCCGCCGGTGGCGCTCGGCGTCACGAGCGGCGGCGACCTGTTCGGCGGCACGCAGGTCACCTTCACCGACGTCCTGGGCGACCAGCAGTTCAACCTCTATGCCTCGTCGGTGTCGCAGTACCGCACGCTGTCGCTGACATGGCTGAACCTCGAACGCCGCTTCAACTGGGCGCTGCAGGGTTACTCGCAGACATCGTTCTTCTACGGCCAGCTCGGCGGCATCTTCTACGACCCGGCCTTCAGCGGCATCATCGACCGCGACCTCGCCGTCGCCACCCGCACCATGCGCGGCGGCACGGCTTTCGGCATCTACCCGTTCAACCGCTACCGCCGCGTCGAAGTCTACGGCGGCATCAACCAGTACAAGGAAGAGTTCAGCGACCAGGCCCTGCAGCTCTACTCCCAGGAATACCAGGAGCAGCAGTTCGGGCGTCAGCTCTTCAACAACGGCACGATGGTGCCGCTCGGCGTCGCCTTCGTGCAGGAGACGACCATCTTCCGTGAGTTCGGGCCGCTGACCGGCAGCACGATGCGCCTCGCGTTCGAGACCGCGCCGAAGATCGGCAGCACGCTGTCGCGCCAGAGCCTGGACGGCGACGCGCGGAAGTACTTCCGGCTCGGGGCCACCGGCCTGCTCGCGCTGCGCGCCCGCGGCTTCAAGAGCTGGGGCGACAACCCCGACTTCCTGTACTTCGGCGGCAACAGCGAGCTGCGCGGCTACGACTACCTGTCGTTCGTCGGCCAGAACGCGTTCTTCATGAACGCCGAACTGCGCTTCCCGCTGATCGAGGCCATGGCCACGCCGATCGGCATCCTCGGCGGCGTCCGCGCCGCGTTCTTCGCGGGCGTCGGCGGCGCCACGTGGTCCACGTGCCAGAAGTTCTCCTGCCCCGACGACACCTTCAAGGCGTTTGCCACCAACAGCGAAACGGTGACGCCGGTGGTCGACTACGACCCCACCACCTTCGAGCCCATCTACGGCGACCCGGTCACGGTGAGCGGCTTCCGCCTGCGCGACGCACGGGGGTCCTATGGCATCAGCCTGCAGACCTTCGCCCTCGGCTTCCCCGTCCACTTCGACTGGTCGTGGCGCACGCTCTTCAACCGCGACTGGGAGGACGTCGTCTTCACCCAGAGCGGCGGCAGTTCGTCGTTCCGCAAGCCGAAGTTCTCGGTGTGGATTGGGTATGACTTCTGAGGGCTTGGGGGCTTGAGGGCAGGGCCTGGGAAGCAGCGCTTGGGGCTTGGGCTCACGCCAACGGTTGATCGCCGTCAGGCCTGACTGAGCCGCGGCGTTTCGCATCAAATGGAGCCTGGCTGACCGTGGTCAGTCAGGCTCTTCTTCTGCCCTCTTGATTGCTGATTTGGGCATTCGGATTTGGGCATTTGGATTTCTCCACTTGCTCATTCGCTTCCTGATTCCACTGTTCGAGTTCAGAATTCCCCATGACCCCTTCCAAGCGCTGGCAGGATTCGGCAACCGAGACCGTGCAGGTCGTGCTCCCCAACGACTCGAACCCCTGGGCTTCATGCTCGGCGGGTCGGTGATGCACCTCATCGACATCACCGGCGCGATCGCCTGTCACAGACGCACCAACGCGCTGGCGCTCGGCAGGCGTTGGCGGGCTCAGTTCGAGCACCCCATCAAGGTGGGCGACATGATCGTCCTCAAGTCGCGGGTTACCGCGACCTTCAGGACGTCGCTCGAGGTGGAGGTGGAAGTGTTCTCGGAGGCGATCGTGACGGGACGCCGGCAGCGGACGAGCCGCGCCTACCTGACCTTCGTCTCCATCGACGCGGCGGGCGCACCGCGGCCCGTGCCGCCGCTGCAGCTCGAGACGCCGGAGGACGAGGCCATCAGCCGGGCGGCCCGGGCGTCAGGCCGCACGGCCGCGCGCGCGCGCAGCGTAGACGCGAGCGTCGCGCCTGCAGCGCTTGTTGCGGTGGGCGACATCCGCCTCGCTGCGCTCGAGGTCCAGCGCGACGCGGTAAGGCTCGAACTTGTGCCCCACGATGCCCGCCGACCTCGAACCCACGAGCAGGACGCTCGGCGCCCGCAGGTTGAGGACGACCAGGGAGAAGTTCTGGTAGTCGATGGCATCGGCAAACCGCAGCCGCATGCCGGGCAGCAGGAACGCGTCGCGATCAGCCCGAGGTGCCGTAGACGCGCAAGGCGATGCGCCGCGTCGGCTGCGCGTTGATCGCTTCGGCGGTGGCCGTGCTGATCGAGATCACCTCGCCGCCCGTATCGACGACGAAATACGCGGGGTAGCTGTCGTTGAGCAGACCGCGCACCAGCGAGAGCCGATGGTGCCGCATGGGCAGCGTGGTCTCGGCCGTCTCCTCGGGCAGTATCCGCCCCATGGTCAGGCGCTGCGTGCCGTAGTCGATGATCATCGACATGCCGAGGGCCATGGGTGAGAAGCTCTCGGTCTCGCGCTTGGGCAGGCCGCGCAGTGCCGGCGCCTTGATCATCACGGGAACGTTGGAGGCAGGCCCACCGATCGAACGAGTCGATGCGGCCGAGCTGCAGGCCCCGGAGGCCGACCTCCCCCACGCCAGCGCTCAGCGTGTAGGTGATCGGACGGACGCCCGCCGACGATGCCGTGCGGCGCGAGATCGTCGTCTGCTCGGAACCGGTGTCGAGGACGAAGTCCTGGAGCCACGTCCGTTCACGCGGGCCTGCACACGATGACCTTGTCGTCGACGAGCTTGAAGGGACGGTGTGGAGCTGGTTCACGTCCTCGTCAGGGACGGCGATGGGCTCGCGCTCACCGAACGACTTGAGGAAGCGCACCACACGCCCGCGACCAGGCAGCCTTCTCGCTGCGGTCCCTTGTTGGGCAGGAAGTTGACGTAGTTGGTGTAGGCGGCGGCCGCCTGTTCATGCCTGCATGCGCTCGAAGATCGCCCCGACGGTGTGGTGGATCTCCGCGTCGCGCGGCGACTCCTTCAGCGCCGCCTGGGCAGTGTCCATCGCCTCGTCGAGCCGGTTGCGTGACGCCAGCGAGCGGGCCACGCCGTGCATCGCGCGCGACATGCCCGGCTCGCGCGACAGCGCATCGCAGTGCTCGGACTCGGCTTCGTCGAACATGCCCGCCGACCAGAGTGCGTCGGCGTGGACGGTGAGGACGTGCGGGTCTGGGGCGCCGCCTCGCGCAGGGCACAGGCCTCGTGCGCTTCGGTGAACTCGCCGATCCGCAGGGCCGACTGCACGACCCCGATGCGGGCCGGGATGCTGACAAATCGTGTCGTCGGAGGTGGCGGCCTTGCGGTAGGCCCGCAGGGCCTCGGCGTCGCCGCGTCGTCGAACAACAGGTTGGCGAGCTGGAGCTGGACGCCGGCGTCGGCCACCGCCACAGGCGCGGCGAGCAGCGCCACGCAGGCCTGCCGTAGCGGGCAGGCGGAAACGGTCTGGCATACCACCCTCGACAGAGTCGGGCCGATCGGAGGCGCGGTCCGGACCGGCGGTTGAGGGCGCTATTCTACTTCGATGATGCGCGGCGTTCACCTCGATGTAGTCCTTCCTTGTCGGGCACTTCATCAGGGGCAAAAATGGCCTCTACCGGGCAGGCGGGCGCAGGCCGCAGTCGATGCACTCGTCGGGATGGATGTACGCTGGGTCGCGCCCTCGAAGTCGCCCTCGTCCTTGCGGGGGTGGATGCAGTCCACGGGACACACGTCCACGCAGGCCAGTCCTTGGTCCCGATGCAGGGTTCACAGATGATGCTCCTGCAGTCAGTCCTCCACGGTCAGGTCGTCGAGGCGGCCCGTCTCAGGCCGTGCTCTCGAGCGCGGGCGGCAGATAGCCAGCGCACGGAAATGCGGCGCGCGGATCCCACACGCCGCGATGATGGTCAGTGAGAATGGGCCGGTCGTCCGACCCGTGTCCGAAGAAGCCCCACCCGGGCCACACCTCCTGCCCGGTGTAGTCCCAGACCGGCGCGCAGGTGCAATAGAGCCGCTGCAGGGCGTCCGGGCTCCACCGGCGGGGGCCCCAGCCGGATGACAACGCGGTCGGGCTCGGCCAACTGGTCGCGGTGCGCCAGTTTCAGGCAACTGAGCCGCCGCGTGGCCTGCCGCGGCGAGAAGTAGAGCGAGCAGTGCGACGGCATCTCGCGGCCGTAGGCGGTGTGCATCGCCACCTCGTCGGGACCCGACCGCCACAGATGGTCACCTCGCCCGATGAGGGAATGGCGATGAACGCCCGGTGTGCCGTCGCCAGGACGTGCTCCCGCATCTGCGGGTAGGCGTGCAGCCGGATTTCCGACCGGCCCAGCGCCTTGAAGCTGAGATCCAGCATCTTCAGCGTCAGGCCGTACCCGCTGGCTCTCCTCGTCCTGGCGGACGTATCCCCAGCCTTCAGCACCGCCAGCAGGCGGTGCACCGTGGACGGCGGCTGGCGCAGGCGTCCGTACCAGGTCGGAGAGGCTGGCGCCACGGGGCTGCCCGGCCAGCACTTCACACACCTCGAGCGCTTTCTCGATGGAGGTGACCGACCCGGCTCGGGCAGGGGGCGCGATTTCATTATGTGGAATGCGTTTCCGCTTTTATGATCAGGGGCAGGGCCCTTCCTGTCAAGGCACGTCAGCCTTACGATGGGCGTTCGGGAATCGTGTCCACCTCGCTCATCGGCCAGACCGTCGGTCACTATATCGCATCCTCGGCCAGCTGGGTGCCGGCGGCATGGGCGTGGTCTACCGGGCACAAGACCTCAAGCTCGGCCGTCAGGTCGCGCTCAAGGTGCTCCCCGCTGGCAGCGCCTCGGCCGAGGACGCCATCGAGCGGTTCCGCCGTGAGGCCCGCACGGCCTCGGCCCTGAACCACCCCAACATCTGCACGATCTACGGCTTCGACGAGCACGAGGGGCAGTGCTACCTCGCGGTGGAACTGCTCGACGGCGAGCCCCTCGACCAGCGCCTGGCCGGCCGAGGCGCTCGACTCGGCCACCGTCCTCGACATCGGCGCAGATAGCCGATGCGCTCGACGCCGCCCACGCCGAGGGCATCCTGCAGGACATCAAGCCGGCCAACGTCTTCCTGACCCGCCGCGGCCAGGTGAAGGTCCTCGACTTCGGCCTCGCCAAGCTCACCCCGGACGCCCGCCGCGGCGCCGACGACATGTTCGAGACGCGCGCCCACCACTTCTCCAGCGTCGTGGGGACGACCGTTGGCACCATCGCGTACATGTCGCCCAGGCGGCAGGGCGAGGAACTGGATCCGCGCACGGACCTCTTCTCGCTCAGGGTGGTGCTCTACGAGATGGCCACGGGCCGCCAGAGCTTCCAGGGCACCACCGCCGTGTTCGACGGCATCCTGGGCTGCGAGCCCGCGCCCGCAAGCACGCTCAATACCGCGATGCCGGCCGAACTCGACCGGATCATCGCGAGGGCGCTCGAGAAGGATCGGGCGTTGCGCTACCAGACCGCAGCCGACCTGCGGGCCGATCTGCAGCGCCTGCGACGGGATTCGGGCAGCACCAGCGTGACCGCGGCATCCGGGAGCGGGATCAGCCACGGACGCGGATGACCATGGTCGGCCAGGCGCCGGCCGCCTCGTCGAGCGCCTCCACCGTCCACGCCGGGGACGAGCGTCCCCTCCTTCCGTGCCCTCCAGTCCATCGTCGCTGTTCGGCAGCACGGCGCCGGAGGCGAGGATGTGGTGCCCGAGCAGCCCCCGGCGCCAGCGCTCTGCCCGAACCCTGGCTGCTCACCGGCGTGGCGACGGCCGTGGCGGTCGGTCGCCGTGGCCCGCAGGCATCGTGCTGACCCTGCTGGTGGATCGAGACTCCGCCAGCCGCCGAGAGCTCACGCCCGACCCGGTGGCCGGTGACGAACCCGCACCCGCAACCCCGCAGAGGCCGTGCTCGCGGCCGATGCAGCCACGCCGAGGAGCGCGGGACCGGCCGCGCCAGCGAGCGTCCCAGCGCGCCGCCACCGCGGTCCCGGCGTCGCGCCCCGAGCAGCGTCGCCGGCTGCCACGGATGTGGACGCGGAGGCGGCGCAGCGGCTGGAGGTCGCGCGAGCCAAGCTCGCCAGCGGCCTCGTGGATCAGGGCGTCGCGGACCTGCGCCAGATCGTGCTCGACTACCCGAACGCGGCGGCCGCTGCCGACGCCCTGTTCCTCGCCGCCGAGGCGCTCAGAAGAGCGGGGCGCAACGACGACGCGATGGCGGCGTATCGAGTTCGACGAGCGATTCGCGTCCAGGCCACGGGCGGCGGAGAGCAAGCTGCGGCGCGCGCAGCTGCTCGCGCGCGATCGCAGCCAGCAGCGCCAGATGGACGGCTACGCCCTGTTCGGCGAGATCGTCCGCGACTATCCCTCCACGCCACAGGCGCGCGAAGCCCTCAACGCGCGGCGCATCGTCGAGACGCAGCGGCGTCAGCTCAAGGGCATGGATCCCATTCTGCAGGAAGAGGTGCCCGCGCTACTCCCTGACCCTGCGCGCCTACGCGGATCAGTTCCCGGGCGAGCCCGAGACGATGCTGGCGCTCAATCAGCTCGCGGCCGCTTACGAGGACATGAATCACTACCTGGAAGCCGCGCAGGTGTGGGAGCACATGGCGCGGCAGTTCCCCGGCAACCCCGCTGAGGTGTGGTTCAAGCTCGGCGAGCTCTACGAGCGGCGCCTGAAGGATACCGAGAAGGCACGCAACGCCTACGGGCACGTGCCGCCGGAGTCGCCCCGCTACAAGGACGCGCAGCAGCAGCGAACCGCCGGTAGCACTCGCGCGTCAGGACCCGACTACCGCCCGCGCGCCTGGATGTCGGTGGCGCCCGTCACCGCGTCGATCGAGATCACCCGGTCGCCTGTTCCAGGCGTCGCCTCGCTCCGCCGGGGCCCCCACGTGTCGCGAGTGGTCATCGGGATGTCCGACGTGATGGTGCCATTGAGCGCGAGTGCCAGGATACGGGCGTCGGCCAGGGGCGGCGACATCCGCAGCGTGACGTCGCCGTTGAAGGCGCGCAGCCGGAACAGTCCCGCGGGATCGAGGTGGCCTTCGTGGCGCGATCGAGCCGATGCTGGTTTCGAGCCGCAGGATGCCGAGGACGTCCGTGCCGTCGATGGGCCGCGATCGACAAATGCCGACAGTTCCCCGCGGAAGCGGCGAGGGTCAGCCGCCCCTCGTTGACGTGCACACGCTCGACGCGGGCGGTGGACGGCATGCGGACGACGACGTCGGCGCGAATGGCGGCGTCCCGGCGTCCGTCGGCTGGACCAGCCTGACCGTGACGCGCTCGGGGATTTCGCTGATGTCGACGGGGAGCCTGGACAGCGCGGCGGCATCCGGCGCGGAGCGCTGAATGGCGATCTCCACGTCGTTGCGGTGGAGCCCTCGACGCGCACGTCTCCGACGGTGACATCGAGCACCAGGGCACGGCCGGGCCGCCATTCGAAGACCCGGCTCTGCCGGCTCGTATCGGCCGCGGCACTGGTGGCCAGCGCACAGCAGCAGGGCGAGCGCCACGCGCATGCGGCGATTATACTTTCGTCGAATCGAGCGCAGGGCCGTGCCGATCTTCATCCTCCTTCTCTGTCTGGCAGGATTTGCCGGGCCGCGTGGGCGCAGGGCCTGCCGACCGAGCCGATCTCGGTGGCCAACGGCCGCTTCGTCTTCGGTGGCGGGTGGTCGCGACCGTCGGCACCGCCGTCCCGGCTGGTTCAACTACACCGACTACGAATACAACACGCTTCGCAACGTGCGCGATCAGCGGGTCCACGAGGTTCGTGTCTCGAGCCCGCGTGCGAAGGTGCTGGCCGAGCTGCCCGGCTCGATCACGGCGATCGTCTCTCGGCGTATGCCCTGTTCGTCCGGCTGCGCCGTGGCCACCGCCGCTTCGACATCGAGGTCGGCCGCGTGCCGCCGACCTTCGGCACTTACGGACCATCTACGCCTACGACAACGGTCATCGGCCAGCCGCTCTTCTACCAGTACCCTGCTCTCGATCCGCGCGCGGACGCACTCCCCAGACCGCCACCGACCTCTCGACGATGCTTGCTTGCCCGGGTGGCTCTCGGACTTCCGGTCAGCAGCGCGTCGAGCGCACCGGGGCTCCGGTGATCAACACGTTCCGGTGCGACACGGGCGTCCAGGTGCACGGCGTCTACGGCGCCCTGGAGTGGACAGGGGGCGATCACGGCCGGGTCGCTGTCGGATCCGCGGCTGCAGGACAACAACGGCCGGCCGCACCTGTCCGGACGCGTGACCGCGCGGGCGACGCCGGGCGTGCGGGTCGGCGTGTCGGCCTCGCGCGCGGCCTGGCTGGACGATCGGCTGGCCGGCGATCTGCCCGCGGGCCGGACCATCGGCGACTACCGCCAGCAGGCGTGGGGCGCCGACGTCGAGGTGTCCGACGGCGCACGGCTGGCGCGATGCCGAGGTGCTGCGCGCAGCCTGGGACCTCCGCACTGTCGGAGGCGGCGCCGCCATCTCCGCTGACCGCCCGTGCCCTCATTGTCGAGGGCCGGTACCGGCTCTGGCCCGGCCTGTCACTGGCCGCACGGGCGGACGGGCTGTGGTTCTCGGATCTGTCGCCAGACGCCGGCGGCACGTGGGAAGCCAACCTGCGCCGCCTGGAGTCGGCCGCTGCAGATGGCCTTCACCCGCAACCTGGTGGGCAAGCTGGCTGGCAAGCGTAACTGGCAGGGCCGGGCGGATCCGCGAGGACTCGCTCGTGGCCGCCCAGCTGTACTACTGGTTCTGAGCATGAGGCGATCCCTGCACGGTGTCCTGCTCGTCCTGGCCATCGCGCTGGCCGTCCGGCTGGCCCGCGCCACTGGCATCCGCCGCGCCCGAGCTCGAGGGCAACCAGGGCGCTCGAACGGGCGGCATTCGCAGGCGGCTCATCCTGCAGCGCGGCACGTCAGGCGGCGAACGCCGGCGAGGTGGCCGATCGGCGCGGGGCCACCGCGCGATGCGCCCGACCGCCGTCGCGGGGTCACGTCTACCTCGAGCAGGCGCCGCGCGGCGTTCGACGACCGCGACCGCCGCGCGTCTCGATGGATCAGCGCAACGAGCGATTCGTGCGCACCTGCCCTGGCCGTCATGGTCGGCACCGTGGTGGACTTCCCCAACAGCGACACGACCTTCCACAACGTCTTCTCGCTGTCGCGGGCCAAGCGCGACCTGGGCCGCTACGCGGCGGGACGGTCGAAGAGCGTGCTGCATGGACAGGCCAGGGTGGTGCGCGTGTTCTGCGACATCCACTCGCACATGAGCGCCTTCATCCTGGTCTTCGCACACCCGTTCTACGCCGTCACCGGCGTCGATGGGCACTTCTCGATTCCGCAGGTCCCACCCGGCACCTACACCGTCGTCGGATGGAAATGCGAGCGACCCGAGGCTGACCCGGTCGGTGACGGTCGCGGCAGGCTTTGGACCGAAGTCGACCTGCCCGTCCCATGATGCGGTCTTCGCGTCGCTGTCGAACCGCATCTTCCTCGCCAGCGCGCTGCTGGCGGCGCTGTCGATTGCCGCCGCCTTGTTTTCGTGCGCGAGCGGGCTGACCGCCGAAACGCAGGGCGCCCTCGTCACCCGATCTCCAGACCGCCGCCACCATCGTGGACCAGCTGCAGGAGTCGGCCTACGACACGTTCGGCCGGTCGGCGCGGCTGCTGGCCGACCTGCCGCGCTTCAAGGCCGCGGTCGACACCGCGATCCGCCGACAGTCAGCCGATCGCCGAGGAGTACTGCGGCAACTCGGCGCCGACGTCCCTGCGCGACCTGCCAGGATCGCCGGGGCGCCCTTCTCGCGGAAGCCGGGGACGACAGCCGGGGCATCGTGCGCCTGATCGACGTGCCCATCCTCGTGGACGAGGACGAGCTCGGCCTGCTCACCGTCGGCTACCGCCTCGACGACGAGCGGGCGCGCGAGCTGGCAACGCCTGTCCCGGCGCAGCCATCGCCTTCGAATCCGGAGGTTCGGTGCTGGTCTCCGCTCGGTCCCGGCTCAGGCGACGTGCTCGCGGCGCTCGACGTGGACGCGGCACCCACCACCATCCGCATCGGGGATGAGGAGTAAATCGCCCTGGCGCGTTCGCTCCCACCCGGAGGCCGCCGGCCCTCCCGCATCGGTCATCGTCATGCACTCGCGGACCGAGCGCATGCGGACGCTGGCCGCCATCCAGACGTTTCTCGTCGGCACGGCGATCGGGTCCGTCATGCTGGCGGTGCTCTCAACTCTGGGTCACCCGCACGGTCACCCGCCCCCTCGAAACGCTGCGCAGCCACATGCGGCAGGTGGCCGAGAGCGGCGATCTCACCCGCCGCATCGACGTGCCGTCGGACGAGGGCTGGTACGACGAGGACGCTCGCGTCCTCGCGCGCACCTTCAACAGCCTCACCGAGGCCGTGGGCCGCTTCCAGCGCGAGGCCGGGCAGCGCGAACGGCTGTCGGCGCTGGGCCGCCTGTCAACGGTGGTCGCCCACGAGGTCCGCAACCCGCTCATGATCATCAAGGGCGCCCTGCGCACCCTCACGCGGCCCGGGGCGACGGCCGCGGACGTCAGGACGCCGCGGCCGACATCGACGGGGAGGATCGGACGCTTGAACCGGCTGGTCAACGACGTGCTCGACTTCGCGCGGCCGATCACCTTCGCCTGCGAGCCCACGGACGTCAGCCGCGTCTGCGAGGACGCCGTCCGGGCGGTGACGCTCGATGGAGACGCGCCCGCGCTCGTCGCCGGCCACGTGCCGACCATCGTCACCGACCGGGACCGGCTGCGCGGGTGCTGGTGAACCTCCTCACCAACGCGCAGTACCGTCCAGGCCGGGGGACGGCACAGGCTCCGGCCGTGACGGTGACCACCTCGCCGGCCGGCGAGCGTCGGGTGCGCGTATCGGTGCGGGACCGGGGCGCCGGCATCAGCGCGGATGACCTGCCACGGATCTTCGATCCATACTTCACGACGCGACGCGGCGGGACAGGCTCGGCTTTGGCCATCAGCAAGAACGTGATCGACGGCCTGGGCGCGTGCTGACCGTCGTGAGCGAGCCCGGCCGCGGGGGCCGAGTTCCGCATCGAGCTCGGCGACGGGCCGACGACGTCCACCTGACCATGTCCGGCACCATCCTGCTCGCAGACGACGAGAAGATCCTCAAGACCCTGGGTCGGGCGCTGCGCGACGGGGGCTACGACGTCGCCACGGCCGCGACAGGCATGGGACGCGTCGCGGCTGCTCGCGAGCGGCCCTTCGACGTCCTGCTCGTGGACTTCCTGATGCCGGATCGCACCGGTCTCGACGTTCTCCGCGAACTGGCGGACACCGTGCCCGACGCCGAGCGCCGGCCGCCATCATGATGACGGCGCACGGCACGGTGGAAAGCGCGGTGGAGGCGATGAAGCTGGGCGCCCGCGACTACCTCCAGAAACCCTTCGACGTGGAGGAGCTGCTGGTCGTCATCCGCCGGGCGCTGGAGGACCAGCGGGCGCGGCAGGGCCTGCGCTACCTGTTGAGCGAGCGCGATCTCGAGTTCCATCACTACGGCATCGTCGGCCGGAGCCGTGCGATCCGCGAGCTGCTGACACGCGCGGAGCAGGTCGCGGCCTCGAGGAGCGCGGTGCTGCTGACGGGCGAGACCGGCACCGGGAAGGAACTCGTGGCGCGGGCCATTCACGCGCGCAGCGCGCAGGCCGACCACCCGCTCATCAAGGTGAACTGCGCGGCCATTCCCGAGACGCTGCTCGAGTCCGAGCTGTTCGGCCACACGCGGGGCGCATTCACCGGCGCCACGACGACCAAGCGCGGCCGCTTCGCACTGGCCGACGGCGGCACCATCTTCCTGGACGAGTTGCCACGCTCGGCGCGGCCGTGCAGGCCAAGCTGCTCCGCGTGCTGCAGGAGCGCGAGTTCGAGCCGCTCGGGTCGGGCGCACGCAGCGGGTGGACGTGCAGGTGATCGCGGCCAGCAATCAGGACCTTCGAAAGCTGGTGGCCGAGGGCCAGTTTCCAGGACAGCCTCTACTACCGGCTGAACGTCATTCCGATCACGCTGCCCCCCGCTGCACGTCGTCCGGAGGACATCCCGCTCCTGGTCCAGCACTTCCTGCGACGCTTCGCGGACAGGCTCGGCAAGCGCATCGACGGGGTCGAACCCTCGGTGCTGGACGAGCTCGTGCGCTATCGCTGGCCGGGGGCGTCCGCGAGCCGGGCACGATCGAGCGCGGTGGTGCTGGCGACCAGCACCACGCTCACGCGCGAAACCGTGTGGCTCCTGGGGCGGCCTCGGCGGCGGAGCCGACTGGGTTGCCGCGCTCGGCCTGCACGACAACGTCGCCTGGGCAGGAGCGCGAAACCATCCGCCGCGCGCTCGAACGGACGGGCGGCGTCAAGAAGGACGCCGCGGAACTGATGGGCATCAGCCAGCGCGCCCTCGGTCACTACCTGCTGAAGTATCGCGACTCCCTCTAGCGACACGCTTTCGGTGGGCGTAAGGCCTTACGAACGGCGTGCGCCAGCGCGCCGCCCGGCCCACCACTCCCTCGCAAAAGCCGCGTGAATCAGCGCGGCACTGCGTTGCTGTCCTCCCCGGCGGATTCGCGCGTGTTCCCCTGACGCGCTCCGAGATGCCGTGGCGGGGACGGCGCACCTGCCCGAGGCACATGTCGTGTCCATTCCGGCAGGCCCCCGCCACGGCTGTTCGATCCGCGCGCAGCGCCCCGCGCGGACAGGGAGTACCGATGGCGGAACGTGCAAAGCACCTGCTGGTGGCGGTGGCCTTGGCCTGCGGCGCCGTGGCCTGCGACGAGAAACTGAGCGATGTGGCCGGCCCCTCGCCGAACCTGGTGCCGACCTTCGCGAGCATCCAGCGCGAGATCTTCAGCACGACGGATTCGAGCGGCCGGCTGGCGTGTACGCAGTGCCACACCGACGCAGGCCGCACACCGGCGGCCGGGCTCGTCCTCCTCGAGGGGCGCGCCTACCAGTCGCTCGTGGGCGTGTCTTCGAGGTTCAAGGCGGGGGCCGTCCTCGTCGTCCCCGGCGATCCCGACGGCAGCTACCTGGTTCACAAACTCGAAGGCCGGTCGGACATCGTCGGCCAGCGCATGCCGCGCACGGCCGGGCCCTTCCTGACGGAGGGGCAGATCCGCATCATCCGCCGCTGGATCGAAAACGGCGCGGCCAACGACTAGGAGCATCATCGTGAACCCCTTCGTGCGCTGTCTGTCCTTCACCCTTGCGGCCACTCTCCTGCTTGCGCCTGCAGCACTCGCGCAGCCGCCGGACGAGGATCCCGATCTCGAGGTCAACGTCTCGCAGCCGGACTTCACGCTCGCGGCACTGCCGACCAGCCTGCGCCTCGCCCAGGGCAAGTTCGCCTTCCGTGTGACCCACCGGTTCGCCCGCCCGCTCGGCGACGGCGATCTCGGCAGTCTCCTGGAAGACTTCTTCGGATTGGACTCGGGAGCCCAGATCGGCCTCGAGCTGCGCTACGGACTCATGCGCGGCGCACAGGTCGGCATCAACCGCACTTCCGATCGCACGATCCAGTTCTTCACCCAGTACGACCTGCGCCCCGCGCAGGCGTCCCCCGTGGGCCTCGCCGTGTGGGCCAGCGCCGACGGCACCAACAACTTCCGCGACAGCTACTCACCCGCGATCGGGGTGATCGTGTCGCGTGAGCTGGGCGCGCACGGCGCCGTCTACGCCGAGCCCCTCTGGGTGAACAACACCAACCCGCAGCCGGCGGAGCTGGTCGACGACAACAGCACGCTGATGGTGGGGCTCGGAACGCGGCTCCGCATCCGGCCGACCGTCTACGTCACCGCGGAGGTGACACCGCGGCTGGCGGGCTACGCGCCCGGGGACGCGCTGGTCAGCTTCGGCGTCGAGAAGCGGGCGGGCGGACACGCCTTCTCGCTCAACTTCTCGAATGGCTTCGGCACGACGATGGCGCAGATCGCGAGGGGGGGAACCAGCTTCGACGACTGGTACCTGGGCTTCAACATCTCGCGCAAGTTCTATTGATGCCAGGCGGCCGCGCTGCCTGGA
The DNA here is from genome assembly GCA_041394685.1 of Vicinamibacterales bacterium. Classification (GTDB taxonomy): domain Bacteria; phylum Acidobacteriota; class Vicinamibacteria; order Vicinamibacterales; family UBA2999; genus VFZN01. Next base: position 217,643 of record JAWKHU010000031.1, on the reverse strand, counting down.
CGCCGGAGGACGCCATGAGACGACCCACTGTCGATCGACTCGCGCTGGCCATGCTGGCGGTGTTCCTCGTCGCGGGCTGCGGGGGCGGGAGCAGTCCGGCGCCCGCGGCTCCGGACCCGCCACCGACCGGAGGGGGCGGCACGCCGACGCCCTCGACCGCGACCATCACCATCGGCGCGGACGGACGGGTGGCGCCGTCGGCCGTGAGCATCCTGCGCGGCGGCCGGGTGACCTTCGTCAACAACGACAGCCGCGCACACGACATGTCCTCGGATCCGCACCCCGTGCACACCGACTGCCCGGAGATGAACCAGGTCGGCTTTCTCCAGACCGGCCAGTCGGGCACCACGGCCGCGTTCGGCACCGCGCGGACGTGCGGATTCCACGACCACAACCAGCCCAGTGAGACCGGGCTGCAGGGCCGGATCACCATCACGGATCAGTAGTCGTAGACGCCCTTGCCGGCCTTGCGGCCGACACGCCCCGCCTTCACGTGCTGCTCGAGCAGCGGGCAGGGCCGGAACTTCTCGCCGAGCGTCCGGTGGAGGTACTGGAGGATGCTGAGGCGCGTGTCCAGGCCCACCAGGTCAACCAGCTCGAACGGGCCCATGGGGTGGTTCAGCCCCAGCTTGAGCGCCTTGTCGATGTCCCGGGCGCTCGCCACGCCCTCCTGCAGCATGTAGAACGCCTCGTTGCCGATCATCGCGTTGATGCGGCTGGTGATGAACCCCGGCGATTCGCGGATCACCACGACCTCCTTGCCCATCTCGCGCGCGACCGATTCCATCACCTCCATGGTCGCGGGTGTCGTCTCGAGCGCGCGCACCACTTCCACGAGCTTCATCTTGTGGACGGGATTGAAGAAGTGCATGCCGCCCATCCGGCCTGGCGCGCGCAGCACGGCGGCCAGCTCGGTCACGCTCAGTGCGGAGGTGTTCGACGCGATGACGGCCTCCGCCGGCGCCGCGGCCTCGACCTCCGCCAGCAGCGCGAGCTTGAGGTCCACCCGTTCGGGCGCGGCCTCGATCACGACGTCGGTCCCGGTCACCGCGGCGGCCACGGTGTCCTCGAGCGCCAGGCGCGCCTTCATCGCGTCCGCGTCCGCCGGGCTCACCTTGCCCAGCTCCACGCCCTTGTCCACGATGCCCGCGATCGCGGTTCTGGCCTTCTCGAGCTGCGGTCGCGACGGGTCGTACAGCCGCGTGGTGAAGCCCGCCGCCAGGGCGGCATGGGCGATGCCGTGACCCATGGTCCCGGCGCCGAGCACTGCCAGTGTTCTCACGTCCCGTTCCTCCTCGCCTACCGTCCGGTGAAGACCGGCTTGCGCTTCTCGAGGTTCGCCCGGATGCCCTCGGCCGCGTCGGCGGACTCGAAGAGCCGCTGCTGCAGCTCGCGCTCGAGGGCGAGCGCATCCTGGAACCCCATCTCCAGTCCCGACTGCACGGCCCGCTTGATGTGCCCGACGGCCAGGCTCGCCCGCGTGGGCGGCGTGAACTGCCGCGCGTAGGCCTGCACCGCGTCGGCGAAGCTGCCGCCGCCGAGCTCGGCCTCGCCCCAGACGTGCGTCACCAGCCCCAGGGCCGCGGCCTCCTCGAACGTGCAGAGCGTGCCGGTCGCCATCATCTCGATGGCGCGGGCCTTCCCGACCAGCCGCGCGAGCCGCTGCGTCCCGCCGGTGCCGGGCAGCACACCGAGGGCCACTTCCGGCACGCCGATCCGGCCGCCGCCCTGCCGCGCGATGCGGATGTCGGCCGCCATCGCCACCTCGAGCCCTCCCCCGACCGTGTGGCCGTTGAGCGCGGCGATGACGAGCTTGGGCGTCTGTTCCAGCCGGTTGAGCGTCTCGTTGGCATGGAGGCAGAAGTAGTACTTGTAGGCGGGATCGGCGTCCTTGAGCATGCCGATGTTGGCGCCGGCGCAGAAGAAGCGGTCACCCATCCCCGTGAGGACGATGACGTGCACGGCGGTGTCCATCCGCGCGGCCAGGACCGCGTCGTCGATCTCCCGCATCATCTCGTAGGAGTACGTGTTGGCGGGCGGTTCGTTCAGCGTGATGGTGGCCACACCGTCGGCCACGGCGTAGGCGATGCGGGAGTAGGGCATGATGCAGATAGGGTCGGGACGAAGGAGGACCAGGTCCGGGAGTGGATCGGATTCGGGAGGGAAGCCCCCCTCGGGATGATCGCAGGAGCTCCCGGGCGTGTCCGGGCTCCCGTCGCTTCGCTCTCCCGAGGGATGGGTCCCTCCCGACGTTCCTACATTTCCGTCCGCACGTACTCGAAGTCGAGCGGCAGGCGGTTGATGCCGCGCGCCGGGGGGGCAATGTAGTTGGCGAACTGGCCCGGCTCGTAGACGGGCTGTGCCTGGATGCTGTGCAGGTATGCCTTGTCCTCGGGCGAGGGCAGCCACTCGTACTTGCGGCGCTCCCATTCCTCGGCGGTCAGCGTGTTGCCGTACGGATCGAAGTGCTTGCCGGCGTAAACACCGACCTGCCGGTTGAACTTGCGCGACGGCAGGGCGATGCGGTCCGACATGCCGTGCGCCTCGAGGACGCGCTTGTTCCAGCGGTCGACGCCCGCTTGGCAGTCGCCGACGTACCAGTCCCGGAGCACCTCGTTCAGCGCGTTGCGCATGGGCACTTCCTGGCGGATGATGCGCCCGCTGTCGTCCAGCATGTCGAGCACGTAGAGGTTCGCGGCGAGCACGTGATCGTCCTCGTGCTTGTCCTCCTCGGCCCGGCCCTTCAGGCCGTTGGAGAAGTACGCGGCGGCGTTGCTCGACACCTCGGACCCGTGCAGGTCGAGGCTCTGGCTGAACCAGAAGTTCACGAACTTCTGGATGAGCGGGATGTCGATGCCGCCGGCCTTGCGGACGTCGCCCGAGAAACCCGCTTCCTTCAGCAGCTGGCAGCTCCGCTCGAGGATGCGGGCGATGCCCGTCTCGCCGACGAACATGTGGTGCGCTTCCTCGGTCAGCATGAACCGGGTGGTGCGCGACAGCGGATCCAGCGAGCTCTCCGACAGGGAGAGCAGCTGCGACTTGCCGTCGCGGTCCGTGAACATCGTGAACGCGAAGAAGTCGAGCCAGGTGTCGATGGGCTCGTTGAACGCCTCGAGCATGCGCGGCGTGTCGTCGTTGCCGCTGCGGCGCTCGAGCAGGGCCTCGGCCTCCTCGCGGCCGTCGCGGCCGAAGTAGGAGTGCAGCAGGTACACCATGGCCCAGAGGTGCCGGCCCTCCTCCACGTTCACCTGGAACAGGTTGCGGAGGTCGTAGAGGCTCGGGCAATGCGCGCCGAGCTGGCGCTGCTGCTCGACGCTCGCCGGCTCGGTGTCACCCTGGACCACGATGAGGCGGCGGAGCTGGTTGCGGAACTCGCCGGGTACTTCCTGCCATACGGGCTGGCCCTTGAAGTCCCCGAAGCCGATGCGGCGGTCGTGCGTGGGCTCGGCCAGGAAGATGCCCCAGCGGTAGCTCGGGCAGGCGAACGTAGTCGAAGTGCGCCCACCCGGACGCGTCCACGCTGATGGCGGTCCGCAGGTACCTGGTGATGGTTCTGGAAGCCCTGCGGCCCCATCTCGCGCCACCAGTCCAGGTAGGCGGGCTGCCAGTGCTCCAGCGCGCGCTGCAGACGCTTGTTGCCGCCGAGATCGACGTTGTTCGGAATGCGTTCGCTCGAAATCATTACGTGCGCCTCCAGTCGAAGGAGGGGCGGCCCTCGCGCCCGTAGGTCATGAGGGCGCCGCGTTCACCGACGGCGTTCGGTCGCTGGAAGATCCAGTTCTGCCACGCCGTGAGCCGGCCGAAAATCTTGGTCTCCATCGTTTCCGGTCCCGCGAAGCGCAGGTTGGCTTCCATGCCGGTCAGCGCGTCCGGCGAGAACGCCGTCCGCGCCTCTATGGCCATCCGCACCTCGTCGTCCCAGTCGATGTCGTCGGGCGCGTCGAAGACCAGGCCGGCGTCGAGCGCCTCCTGCGGGTCGAAGGGCCCATCGTGCTCGAGCGCCGCGGTCACCGACGCGGGCTCGCCGAGGAACCGCGTCTGCAGTCGCGTCAGGCCGTTGCTCATCGGGTAGCGGCCGCCGTTCATCGGCGACAGCTGAATCGTGTTCGGCCGGTCGGGGTCGTCCAGCATGAACGCCCGATCGGCGGCCAGCGCCAGCTCGAAGAGCGTTCCCGCGAACGCGTTGCCGGGCTCGATGAGGGCGAAGAAGGTGCGGGCCGTCAGGTCCACGCGCTTCAGGGTGCGGCGGATCAGCCCGATCACCTCGCGCACGAGCCAATGGTCTGCGTGGGCGGACAGCGCCTCGTCCACGGCCAGCACCGCCGCGGGGTCACCCACGGCGCGCACGAGGATGGTGCCCACTTCGGGCTCGTTCAGGCGCAGGCGCAGCAGGCAGTCGTCGAGCTCGCGGAACGCACGGATCGCCCAGGACTGGTCGCCGGCGGCGAGGAACTGCTCCGGGGTGCGGGGCGTCTCGATGCCGGCGTCCACGCCCGCCTCGCCGCCCGGCGCGGCGATGGTGAGCTCGCCGGTCCGCTTCTCCCGATCGATCGCGCAGGTGACGTAGCGGTACCTGATGGTGTCGCCGTCCACCGCCGGCGACAGGGGACCGAGCGTGATGCCGGGACCCGATGCCGGCCGGTCGGACTCCGCGGCCAGCTCCCGCGCCCGCGCCGCGACCGCGTCTGCGAACTGGCTCGTGGGCACGACGCGATCCACGAACCGCCAGTCCACCGCCCGCTTGCCGCGCACGCCCTCCGCAAGAGTGCTGAAGTGATCGGCCACGTCTCGGCGGACCTTGCGCTTGTCCACGACGCGCGTGAGGCCGCCCGTGCCGGGCAGCACGCCCAGGAGCGGTGTCTCCGGCAGCGACACGGCGGCCGTTCCATCGTCCACCAGGAGGATCTCGTCGCAGGCCAGCGCGAGCTCGTACCCGCCGCCGGCGCAGATGCCGTTGAGCGCGGCGAGGAACTTGATGCCGCTGGTGGCGCTCATGTCCTCCATGGTGAGCCGCGTCTCGTTGGTGAACTTGCAGAAGTTCACCTTGAAGCCGTGGCTGGAGGTGCCGAGCATGAAGATGTTGGCCCCGGCGCAGAAGATGCGGGGCTTGAGGCTGGACAGCACCACCGCGTGCACCTCGGGGTGTTCGAAGCGGATGCGCTGCAGTGCGTCGGCGAGCTCGATGTCGACACCGAGATCGTACGAGTTGAGCTTGAGCTTGTAGTCCGCAGGCCGAAGGCCCGCGTCCTCCTGCACGTCCATGCCGAGCGTGGCGACCGGTCCGTCGAAGGACAGCTTCCAGTGACGGTACTGGTCGGGCGAGGTCTCGAACGAGATGGCTGGGGACTGGGTTGCGCTCTCCACGGAGGGCAGTCTACTACGATTTAAACGGTCGTTCAAATCCGTGTTAGGCTATCGCCGTGGACCTGAACCGTGGCGTCGCGCGCAGGAAACCGGGCCGCGCCACGCCATCCGGCGATCGGCGCGTGGAGATCCTCAAGAGCGCGGCCGCCGCCTTCCGCAAGCGCGGGTATCACGGGGCGAGCGTAGACGAAATCGCGTCGGCCCTCGCGATGACGAAGGGAAACCTCTACTACTACTTCCGGAACAAGGAAGACATCCTGTACGCCTGCCACGAGTACTCGCTGGGCATCCTGCTGGACCTCATGCGCGAGGTCCGTCAGGCGGACGCCCCGGCCGACGAGAAGCTGCGGCGCCTGATCCTGGCGTTCGTGCACCTGATCCTGGACGAACTCCAGGGCACCGCCCTCACCCTCGACCCCGAAGCGCTCTCGCCGCCGCTGCTGGCCAAGGTGATCGCACGCCGCGACGAGTTCGATCGCGGCATGCGCGACATCATCCGTCAGGGCATGGACGACGGCGTCTTCGCGCCCGGCGACCCGAAGATGATCGAGTTCGCCGTCATGGGCGCCGTCAACTGGATCAGCAAGTGGTTCGACCCGGCCGGCCCGATGACATCGCAGCAGATCGGCGAGGCCTTCGCGGACTACCTCGTGGGCAGGGCGGTTGGGGGAAATTCAGAATGAAGAAGTCAGAATTCAGAAGGGCCGCATTCTGAATTCTCCATTCTGAAGTCTGAATTCCTTCGCCTCTACTCCGACGTCTCGCCCGGCTTCAGCACGAGCACGTCGATGCCCGATCCCCCCAGGTGCTCCGTCAGGGCCTCCGGGGTGCCAGTGAGGAGCGGGAAGGTGCCCCAGTGCATCGGGACGACCTGCTTCACACCGAGCCATCGCGCAGCCATCGCCGCCGTGTCGGGGCCCATGGTGAAGCGATCGCCGATCGGCAGGAACGCGATGTCGGGCTTGTAGAGCTCCCCGATGAGCTTCATGTCGCCGAAGAGCGAGGTGTCGCCCGCGAAGTAGATCGTCTGGCCGTTCTCGAGCCCCACGATGAAGCCCGCCGGCTCGCCGAGGTAGACGACGCCGTTGTCGTCCACGCTGCTGCTGTGGACCGCGTCCGTCATGGTGATCCGCAGCCCCTTGGCGGTGATGGTGCCGCCCTTGTTCATCGGCTCGATGGCCTGCACGCCCTTGGACGCCAGCCAGGTGACGACCTCGTAGATCCCCACGACCGTGGCACCGGTGCTCTTGGCCATGGCGGCCGCGTCGGTAATGTGGTCGCTGTGGCCGTGCGAGACGAGGATGAGGTCCGCCGTCTGCGGCCGCGCGGCTTCGGGAAAGGACGGGTTGCCCGTGTACCACGGGTCGAACAGGACTTCGAGGCCGCCGGGCGTGCGCAGGCGGAAGGCGGAGTGGCCGAGCCAGGTAATGGCGATCTTCTGCATCGTGTGATCTCGTGAAGTGGTGAGGTGGTGATCGATCGGGAGATGTCAGGAGCTGGTGATCTATCTGGGGATCTGGGGAGCTGGGGAGCTGGGGAGCTGGATTGGGGGATTGGGATTGGGGGGCGGCCCCCTATCGTTTCCGCCCCCGGTGGTTGCGCCTCGCCGTTCTGCAGGACGAAGCCAGAATCGCGCGGAGCTCCCTGGCTTCGGCCAGCAGCTCCTCGACCTTCATCGGATCGCCCAGCTGGGTGCTACGGAAGAACTCCAGCCAGTAGACGGCCTCGTCCGCTTCCTCGTTGGCGACTCCGAGCTTCGCGATGAACTCAGCACGCGACCTGGCTCTCGCCGACGCCCGGTAGTTTGCCCCGGTGGAGGTGGCGCAGTCCAGCAACTGTTCCGAGGGCCGGCGTCCGCCCGGGCGCTCGCGGGTGATGCCGGTCAGCGCGAACACCGCCACCGCGAACGCCGCCGTTCGTGCTTCCAGTTCCCCACGGTCCATGCCAGCCCTGCCGTGCAGGGGCCATGCCGGGCAGGAATGGCCCGAAATCGCCTCGCCCGCCGGATGCGGTCGAGATTTCCGCCACATCCGAGGGGAGCGCCGATCGCAACGTCTGCCCGGGCTGCCACGGTGCCGGATCCCAAGATCACCAGCTAGATCCCCGGATCATCAGCTCCACACATCGATCTCCACATCCCACCATCCCCAGATCATCAGATTCCCCTTTCAGGTACACTAATCCTTTCTACCCATGACAGAAGCCCCTCTGCACTTCATCAAGCCCCGCGAGCCCAAGCCGGAATGGTTGAAGGTGCGCGCGCCCGGGTCCGAGAACTACCTGCGGCTGCGCGGCATCATGCGGGATCTGAAGCTCAATACGGTCTGTGAGGACGCGCACTGCCCCAACATCGGCGAGTGCTGGCACCACGGGACGGCGACCTTCATGATCCTCGGCGACATCTGCACGCGCGCCTGCGCGTACTGTGCGGTGGCGCACGGGCGGCCCGAGCCCCTGGATCTGCAGGAGCCGGTGCGCGTGGCCGAGGCCGTGGAGAAGATGGGGCTGTCCTACGCCGTCATCACGTCGGTGGACCGTGACGACCTGGCCGATGGGGGCGCCGGCATCTTCGCCGCGACGATTCGCGAGATCAAGGCGCGCACGCCGCGCACGCGCGTCGAGGTCCTCATTCCCGACTTCAAGGGCGACCTCGCCCCGCTGACCACGGTGCTCGACGCACGGCCGGACGTGCTCAACCACAACACCGAGACGGTCCCGCGCCTCTACCGGATGGCGCGCTCGGGCGGCAAGTACACGCGGACGCTGGAACTGCTCGAGCGCGCGCGCGGCTACGCCCCCGACATCCCGACCAAGACGGGCCTCATGGTGGGCCTGGGCGAGGAGCACGACGAGCTCGTCGAGGTCTTCACCGACCTGCGTACCGTCGGCGTCTCGATCCTCACCATCGGCCAGTATCTCCGGCCCTCCCCCGATCACGCCGAGATGACGCGCTACTACCACCCGGACGAGTTCCGGGAGCTCAAGCGCATCGCGCTCGGGCTCGGATTCGTGCACGTCGAGGCGGGCCCGCTGGTGAGGAGCTCGTACCACGCTCACGAGCAGGCCGACGCCTTCCAGGCGGCTGCCAGCCGCTGATCGCGGGCTCCGCGTCCGTCGGGCGCTCCGGGTTCGTGCTGCACGGGAATTTCGTGCGGCCTCGGCGGGTGAGGTTCGTCGGACAGTATCCTAGCCGCACCTTCCCTCGTGTCGATAGCCGCCGCGACGCACCCGTCGTCCGGGGGCGCCGGCCTGCCTCCGCGCACGGGCGCGCCAGTCGAGGCGGGCGAGGCCCCGACCTGGATGCCCGGCCGCCCTCGCCGGCATCACCCTGGTGTCGCGGCTTCCGCAGCTCCTCAGTCCACACCTGTTCCTCGATGGAGACGAAGCCGTCATCGGCCTCATGGCCCGCCACGTGGCTGACGGCCGCGCGCTGCCCCTCTTCTTCTACGGGCAGAACTACGGCCTGGCGCTGTTCGAGGCGGGCGCCGGCGACGCTGGCCTTTCGCGTCGCCGGTGCCAGCGCGGTGTGCCTCAAGCTCGGCACTCGCCCTCTGGAGCCTCGGGGTCTGCGCGCTGTTCCTCGGCCTGACGCGGATCACAGGACGACGAGCCGCGTTCTGGGGCACCTTGCTCCTCATCCTGATGCCGGCCTGGTCGGCGTGGGCGATCGAAGGCGAGAGGGGGATACGTCACCGCCTTCGCCGGCACCGCCGCCCTCCTCGCGATCGCAGCAGGGACTCGCACAACCGCACGCCGTTTACTGTGGCCGGCGAGCGGAGCGCTCATCGCCATCATCTTCCTCGCCAGCGGTTGTGGGTGCCGGGGGCCGCAATCCTGGCCGGCTGGTTCCTGTGGCGCACGGGCCGGCTGTCGGCATGGGGCGCAGCCGCCGCGGGTGCGGCACTCACCCTGTCCGCCGCAGCCGCGTGGTCGGGCCTGCCCCTGTCCGACCTGCTCGCGACACCTCGGGACGGCGTTGGCGATGCCATCGGCACCCGGCTTCCCTGCCCGCCTCTACACCTCGTTTACCGGAGCCTTCTACCTGTGGACCCCGATCGCGGTGTCCACCGGCACGCAGCTCGCCGCCTTCGCGTGGCTGCTGTTGGGTGGAGCGGCGTTCGCGGTCCAGGCGTGGCGGCTCGCCCACGCCGCTACCTGCGCTGGTCGCACCTGATGTGCGCCGCCGTGACTGCCACGCTCGCGTCGTCGGCCGCACTCGTCCACGCCCGGATCCGCGCTACCTGCTGCCGCTGCCCGCGTTGATGGCCGCGTGGCTGACGGTGGAGGGCGCCACCCTCGCGCGCGCCGGACGCATCGGCTCCCGCGCCATCACGGGACTGGGCTGCGGGCTCGCCGCACTCGGCGTCGCCTCGAGCCTCGAGTTCCGTGACCTGTCGTTCATGGACCCGGCGCATCGACCAGCGCGCGCCAGTGAGGCCGATCGGATGGAGCACCTGCTCGACCGCCTCGATGCGCATGGCGTCCGCCACGCGTTCGCGGCCAATGGCCTGCTGCAGTGGCAGCTGATGTTCTACAGCCGGGAACGTGTCCTGGCGCGCTGGAAGAGTGCCCACGACCGGTATCCGCCCTCACGTGGTCGCCGTCGACCGGGCACTGGCGGACGCCGACGTGCCGGTGGCGCTGGTGGGCTATGCCTCAGCCATTCGGGAACTGACCGGGGTCGTGGACGTCCGGGACGTGGAGATCCTGGACGATCGGTACTGGCTCTATGTCGCGCCAGACCGCGACCGGCTGTCGGCGCTGGGCTTCCGGTTCGCGGAACCCTGATCGCGATCGCAGGTCACGTGGACGCGGCCGGGAGAAGACGTCCGCCCCCGGCTCGCAGACGCCTTACTTGCGTTTCGGCTTGAAGACGTGCGTCGCCTGGCCGAAGAACTGTTCGGCAGCCTCCATCACCGTTTCGCCCAGCGTCGGGTGGGGGTGGATGGTGAGCTTCACGTCCGACGCCGTCGCGCCCATCTCGATTGCGAGCACGCCTTCGGAGATGAGCTCCCCGGCGCCGGACCCGACGATGCCGACGCCAAGCACGCGCTCGGTCTTGGGGTCGATGATGAGCTTGGTCATCCCGTCCACGCGATCGATAGCGATGGCGCGGCCCGATGCCCCCCACGGGAAGCGGGCGACCTCGACCTTGAGCCCCTGCTTCTCGGCCTCGGCCTCGGTCACGCCCGCCCACGCGATCTCCGGGTCGGTGAAGACCACGGCCGGGATGGCCGCCGGCTCGAACACGGCCTTGTGGCCCGCGATGGCCTCGACGGCCACGCGCGCCTCGTGCGAAGCCTTGTGCGCGAGCATCGGCTCACCCGCCACGTCGCCAATCGCGAACATGCTGGGTTCCGCCGTGCGTCGCTGGCCGTCGGTTTCGATGAACCCCTTGTCGTCGACCTTCACGCGCGTCTTCTGGAGCCCGTCGATCTTCGCGTTGGGCCGGCGCCCGATCGAGACGAGCACGTAATCGAAGGTCTGCTCCTTCGGCGCGCCCTCGCCCTCGAAGGTCACGGTCACGCCGTCCTTGCCGGCCTCGGCCATCGAGGTGACCTTCGTCGAGAGATAGATCTTCTCGAACACCTTCTCGGCACGCTGGTTGAGGATCCGCACCAGGTCGCGGTCGGCGCCCGGCAGCAGGCCCGGCGTCATCTCGACCACCGACACCTTCGTCCCCAGTGTGGCGTACACCGATCCCAGTTCCAGTCCGATATAGCCGCCGCCGATGACGAGCATCGAGCCCGGCACCTCGGGCAGGTCGAGCGCCCCGGTCGAGTCCAGCACGCGCGGCGAGTCGAGCGACAGCGACGGGATGCGCGTGGGCAGCGAGCCGGTTGCGAGAATCACGTAGTCGACGGCGACCGTCTCCTCGCCCCCGCCGGTCTTCGCCACGCTCAGCGTCTTCGGATCGACGATGGCGGCGCGGCCCTGGATGTAGGTCACCTTGCGCAGCTTGGCGACCTGGCCGGTGCCGCCCGTCAGCCGCTCGACCACGCGGTCCTTGTAGGCCCGCAGCTTGTCGACGTTCACCGACGGCTCGCCGAAGGTGACGCCCCAGTCGCTGGCGTGCCGCGCCTCGTCGATCACCTTGGCCACGTGCAGGAGCGCCTTGGACGGGATGCAGCCCCGGTACAAGCAGACGCCGCCGGGGTTCGGTTCCTCGCCGATGAGGGTGACCTGCATGCCGAGGTCCGCCGCATAGAACGCGGCCGCGTAGCCGCCAGGTCCTGCGCCGAGAACGGCAACTGTAATGGGAGGCTTTGAATCTGGTGAGGTCATGATGTGGTGATCTGGAGATCTATGTGGTGATCTCGTGAAGTGGTGAGCTGGTGATCGGATCGGGTGAGCTGTCGATCTATCGATAGATCTTCAGAGCAACACATCCGAAGACCGATCGCCAGATCACCACCTCACCAGATCACCACATTCGCGATCCTTGTATCTGCCTAGCCTCTCAGGGCCAGGGCGAAGGGACTCTCGAGCGCCTCGGCCACCCAGCGGAGGAACCGGATGGCGTCGGCGCCGTCGATGAGACGGTGATCGTAGCTGAGCGAGAGCGGCAGCATCTGGCGCGGCACGAACGACTGGCCGTTCCAGACCGGCTCGTTGGCGCCGCGCGAGATGCCGAGGATCGCCACCTCGGGCCAGTTGACGATCGGCGTGAACGCGGTGCCGCCGATGCCTCCCAGGTTGGTGATCGACATCGATCCGCCGGACATCTCGTCGATGGTGAGCTTGCGCGCGCGGGCCTTCTCGGCCATCTGCTGGATCTCGACCGACAGCTCGAACAGGTTCTTCCGGTCCGCGTCGCGAATGACCGGCACCAGCAGGCCGAACTCCGTGTCCACGGCGATGCCGACGTTCACGAACTTCTTGTAGACGATGGCCTCGCCGGCCGCGTCCACCGAGGCGTTGAACTGGGGAAACGCCTTGAGAGCCGCGGCAACCACCTTGGCGGCGACCGCCGTGACGGTGAGGTTGCCGCCCGCCTTCTCGACCTCGCCCCGATACTTCTTGCGCATGGCCTCGAGGTCGGTGATGTCGGCCTTGTCGAACTGCGTGACGTGCGGAATCGTGTTCCACGCGAAGCTGAGGTGCTCGGACGTCTTGCGGCGGACGCCGCTCATGGCCTTGCGCTCGACCTCGCCGTACTTGGAGAAGTCCGGCAGGGCACGGAGCTGCACGGGCGCGCTGCCGCCGGCGGCCGCCGCCTGGCCAGCGCTCCCGAAGCTGGTCATCACCCGGCGCGCGAACTCCTTCACGTCGTCCTGGGTGATGCGCCTGCCGGCGCCGGTGCCGGGGACCTGCGTGATGTCCACGCCAATCTCGCGGGCCAGCCGGCGCACGGAGGGCGCGGCCGGCGCTGACGGATGTGCCGCGGCGGGTGACGGGGCGGCCGGCTGCTGGCGTCCCGCCGAGATGTCGACGACCGGGGCACGCTGGCGCTCGGGCTCCTGCGGGGCCGGCGCCTGCGACGCTGCCGCGGGTGGCTCCGCTTCGGCTGGCGCGGCCTCCGCGGCCGGAGCCGGCTCCGGCTCGGCTTCCTCCTCCCTTCGGCGCGTCGGCAGCCGCCGGCGGTGCGCCCGCGGCGCACGGTCCACGTCCATGACCGGCTGGCCCGGCTTGACCTTGTCACCGGCCTTCACGCGCACGGCGCTGACGACGCCCGCGATCGTGGACGGGACCTCGATCGTGGCCTTGTCGGTTTCGAGTTCGAGGACGGGCTGATCCACCTTGAGGGCATCGCCCGGCTTGACCAGCACCTTCAGGACGTCGCCCTGCGCGACGCCATCACCAAGATTCGGGAGGACGAATTCTGCCACGTTGCGATTCCTCGTCGGGGGGACCGGATGGACACCGGCCCGGCTGCCGGGGCGCGCACGGCGCCCGCTCCTGACAGTCCGGCCGCCGGCGGCCGTCGTCAGCTAATGGCCGGGTTCGACTTGTCGGCGTCGATGCCGAGGTCCGTGATGGCCTTCGAGACCACCGAGGGCTCGACCTGCTTCTCCTGCATCAGCGCATAGAGCGTGGACAGGACGATGAAGCGGGCGTCCACCTCGAAGAAGTCGCGCAGCGCGGCGCGTGTGTCACTGCGGCCGAACCCGTCGGTGCCGAGCGAGTGCAGCTTGCGCGGCAGCCACTGGTCGATGGCGTCGGGCAGGACCTTGAGGTAGTCGGAAGCCGCCACGAACACACCCGGCGCGTTCTTGGTGACCTGCGCCACGTACGGCACCTTCGGCTTGTCGGCCGGGTGCAGCCGGTTCCACCGCTCGGCGGCGTGGCCGTCGCGATAGAGGTTGACGTAGCTGGTCACGCTCCAGACGTCGGCGCCGACGTTGTACTGCTCCTCCAGGATCTGCTGCGCCTTGATGGCCTCGGTCAGGATGGTGCCGCTGCCGAACAGCTGCGCGCGCAGCTTCGCCTTGGGCTTGCCCGTCGGCTTGCAGACGTACATGCCCTTGAGGATGCCCTCGCGCGAGTTCTCGGGCATCGGCGGGTGCTCGTACTGCTCGTTCATGACGGTCAGGTAGTAGAAGATGTCTTCCCTGTCCGCGTACATCCGCTTGATGCCGTCCTCGATGATCACGGCGAGCTCGTAGGCACACGCCGGGTCGTAAGCCTGGCAGGTGGGTACCGGCAGCGCCAGCACGTGGCTCTGGCCGTCCTCGTGCTGCAGGCCCTCGCCGTTGAGCGTGGTGCGGCCCGAGGTGCCGCCCATGACGAAGCCCTTCATCCGCATGTCGGCGCCGGCCCAGATGAGGTCGCCGATCCGCTGGAAGCCGAACATCGAATAGAAGATGAAGAACGGAATCGTGTTGATGCCGTGGGTGGAATAGGCCGTGCCCGCGGCGATGAACGACGACACCGAACCGGCCTCGTTGATGCCCTCCTCGAGGATCTGCCCGTCGTGGGCCTCCTTGTAATAGAGGAGCGTGTCGCGGTCCACCGGCTCGTAGAGCTGGCCCGAATGCGCGTAGATGCCGACCTGCCGGAAGAGGGCCTCCCTGCCGAAGGTGCGTGCCCGACGAGGCACGCACCTTCGGCATGGAAGCGGCCCACGTGCTCGTCGCGCAGCAGCTTGGACAGCAGGCGCACGAACACCATGGTCGTGGACGCCTTGCGGTTCTCGGTGCCCTTGTGGAACTCCTCGAAGGTGTCGCCGAACTCGATGCGCAGCGGCGTCGATCGGTCCGCGCGCTTCGGCACGGGTCCGTTGAGGGCCTGCCGGCGCTCCTGCATACTGCATTTCCGAGGCGCTTTCGGACGGCCGGTAGAACGGCGTCTTTGCCACCTCGTCGTCCGAGATCGGGATGCCGAACCGCGTCCGGAAGGCCCGCACCTCGTCGTCGTTCAGCTTCTTCTGCTGGTGGGTGATGTTCTTGCCCTCACCCGCTTCCCCCATGCCGTACCCCTTGACCGTGCGGGCCAGCACGACGGTGGGCATGCCCGTGGTCTCGGTGGCGCGCTTGAACGCGTTGAAGACCTTGATGGGGTCGTGCCCGCCGAGGGTCAGCTTCTTGAGCTGCTCGTCGGAGAGGTGCTTGACCATCTCGAGCAGCCGCGGGTCGGTGCCCCAGAAGTGCTTGCGGACGTAGGCGCCCGTCTCGACGGCGTACTTCTGGTACTCGCCGTCGACGACCTCGCCCATCCGCTTCACCAGCAGCCCGTCGGTGTCCTTCTGGAGCAGCGCGTCCCACTCGCCGCCCCAGATGCACTTGATGACGTTCCAGCCGGCGCCACGGAAGATGGCCTCGAGCTCCTGGATGATCTGGCCGTTGCCGCGCACCGGGCCGTCGAGCCGCTGCAGGTTGCAGTTGATGACGAAGATCAGGTTGTCGAGCTTCTCGCGCGAGGCCAGGGTGATCGCGCCGAGCGACTCGGGCTCGTCGGTCTCGCCGTCGCCGAGGAAGGCCCACACCTTGGCGTCGCTCTTCGGCTTGAGGCCGCGGTCCTCGAGGTAGCGGTTGAAGCGGGCCTGGTAGATGGCCATGATCGGCCCCAGCCCCATCGAAACCGTCGGGAACTCCCAGAAGTCCGGCATCAGCCAGGGGTGGGGGTACGACGACAGCCCGCCGCCCGGCTTCAGCTCCCGGCGGAAGTTCTCGAGCTGCTCCTGCGAGATCCGGCCCTCCAGGAACGCCCGCGCGTAGATGCCCGGCGAGCCGTGGCCCTGGAAGTAGACGATGTCGCCTTCGTTGCCGTTGTCACGGCCGCGGAAGAAGTGGTTGAAGCCCACCTCGTACAGCGTCGCCGACGAGGCAAAGGTGGAGATGTGGCCCCCGATGCCGTCATCGAGCCGGTTGGCACGCACGACCATGGCCATCGCGTTCCAGCGGACCAGGCTCTTGATGCGGCGCTCGATCTCCCGGCTGCCGGGGTACGGCGCCTCTTCATCGGGATGGATCGTGTTGATGTACGGGGTATTGGCGGTGAAGGGCAGCTTCACCCCGGCCTGCTGGGCGTGGATACCCAGGTCTCGCAGCAATCGGCCCACCCGGGCCGAACCTCCGTGGCGGAGCACATCGTCCAGGGAGTCGAGCCATTCTCGGGTCTCGAGGGCTTCGATCTGGGCGGCATCGGATTGGGCGGTATGTCTCATAGCCGTCTATGACCTTCCTTCACGTCTCTGGGCAATCGTACCATTGTAGTGTGAAGACGAGGAAAAGCCCACGCTTTCGCCATCCTTCCTCTCTCGAGGCGGTCCGCACGGCGATTGCGCAGTGCGAGCGCTGCGCCCGCCTGCGGGACTACTGCCGCGAGGTGGGCCGCCGGAAGCGCGCGGCGTACGCGACTGGGACTACTGGGCGCGGCCCGTTCCGGGTTTCGGCGACCCCGCCGCCCACACGCTGATCCTCGGACTCGCGCCCGCCGCGCACGGCGCGAACCGGACGGGGCGCGTCTTCACCGGCGACGGCGTCGGCGGGTCGGGTGACTTCCTGATGGCGGCGCTGCACCGGGCCGGGTTCTCCACCCTCACCACGTCCCAACGCCCCGATGATGGACTGCGCCTGACGGGCGTCTACATCGCCGCGGCCGTCCGCTGCGCGCCGCCGGCCAACAAGCCGACCCCGGGCGAGGTGTCCGCGTGCCTCGATCACCTGGAGGCCGAGGTCGCCTGCCTTCCCCATCTGGACACGGTCGTGGCACTCGGCCGGATTGCGTGGGATGCCTGGCTGCAGTTCGTCGGGCGCCGGCGCCTCCTGCCCCGGCCGCGCCCGGCGTTCGGCCACGGCGCGCGCGTCGACATCGGTGGATGGCTGCCGGCGCGGGCTGGCGCGCCCCCACTCCCGCCGCGGCTCGTCGGCTGCTACCACCCCTCCCGGCAGAACACCAACACCGGCGCGGTGACGCCCGCCATGTACGACGCCATCTTCCAGGCACTCTGACGCGCTCAGCGCGGCTCGATCGACAGGATCAGCGATTGGGGCCCCTGATTGCGGCCACGCGGTAGCTGCGGCCTCGCTGCAGGGCCGCGGCCTGCTCGCGCGTGACGATGGGCACGAGCAGGCCCGCGACCGCCATCGACCGAACGTGTCCCGGCATACCCGGGCCAGCCAGCCCCTCGACCACGAGGACGCGCCCGCGCAGCAGGTCCTTGTAGAGCCACCAGGTGTACGCGCTGGCCCCGACGATACACGCGTTCGCAATGCCCAGAGCGGCCACCACCGTGACCACGTCCGCCCCGGCGCCAGCCGACCGCAGGCTGAACATCGCCGCGAATCCCAGGCTCCCAGCACAGCGCGCCGCCCGCCAGCGCCGCCATCACCGCCAGCATCCGTCGCTGCGCACGCAGGTTGGCCCGCTGCCGGACGGAGAGTCGGCCATCGCCGTTCGCGTGAAGGTCGTCGGCATCGAACCCGTACGCCAGCATCAGTGCGCGCATCTCCGCCGTCACGCCGCCGGGTGGCACGGCCGGCTGCAGCATGGCCTGGTCATGACCTCGCACGAACAGCGCGAGGCAACCCACGCCGGCCGCCAGCGCCACGACCGCCACGCCAGCCAGCACGGCGAGGCCGGCCAGGCCGCCGCCGCGGATGAAGCCGCTCAGGGCCCACGCAAGGCCCGGCATCGCGACGACGACCAGGCCGAACAGTACCGCGGCGACGAGAAACCCGCGAAGGCGAGGAGCGTCCTCGGCCATGGGCAGCAGCCTCAGCGGCCGGGGGCGAGCAGGTCCGCCAGGCGGCGCGTGTCGAGGTTCCCGCCGGACATCACGCACGCGACGCGGAGTCCCTCGAACGGGGCGCGGTGGGTCACCGCTGCTGCCAGGGCGGCCGCGCCGGCCCCTTCGGCCAGGTTGTGGGTGGCGCGCAGCGCGATCCTGACGCCCTCGGCCAGTTCCTCTTCGCTGAGGAGGAGGAAGTCGTCGAGGTGGGCCTTCAGGATCTCGAAGGTGAGGTCGAAGGTGACCCGCGTGGCGATGCCTTCGGCAAAGGTACGCGCGCTGGCGCCGATCACGCGCTCCGGACCGCGCCACGATCGCTCCACGGCGTCGGCATTCCTGGCGCCCACGCCGACGATACGTGCCCGCGCACCGAGCGCGTTGCGCACGGTGATGAGACCGCACGCGCCGCTCCCGCCGCCGATCGGCACCAGGATGACGTCCGCGTCGGGCAGGTCCTCGAACAGCTCCAGCGCGTAGGTCCCGACTCCGGCGATCAGCAGTGGCTCGTTGGCAGAGTGCACGTAGCGGGCGCCCGTTTCCGCGGCGCGCCGCTCGCAGCGTTCCCGGGCCTCGTCGAAGTCGCGCCCGCCTGCCTCGACCGTGGCGCCCAGCGCCTCGATCGCGGCATTCTTCTCCGGGTTGTTGCCCTCGGGCACGAAGACCGTGCACCCCACCCCGAACTGCCGCGCCGACAGCGCCATCGACTGGCCGTGATTCCCCGTGCTCGCGGTGACGATGCCCCGAGCCCGCTCGTCGTCGGTGAGGGCGCCCACGAGGTTGAGCCCGCCACGGATCTTGAAGGCGCCGGTCGGATTGTGGTTCTCGTGCTTGACCCAGAGCGTCAGGCCGGTCTCCGCGTCCAGCAGGGCGTGGCGCATGAGCGCGGTTCGGGCCACGTGCGGGGCAACGCGCTGCCGGGCGGCGTAGACGTCCTGGAGGGTCGGGGGCTGCATGGTCGGGGGCGGGGCTCCTGTGCGCGCGATCATACGGCCCGCGGCGTATGCGCCGCATCCGGCCCGCGGCGCATCCAGTGATCGCGCGCGGCGATCACGACGTCGGGACGGTCGGTGATGAGGCCGTCAACGCCCCAGTCGAGCAGACGCATCGCGTCCGGACCGGTATCGACGACCCAGACCTGGAGCACCTGCCCCTCGCGATGCACCCGCCGCACGAACGCGGGCGAGACGACGCGCAGGCGGCGCGTGCGCTCGGGCACCTGGAACGCGGCGTAGGGACGAGGCGCGAGAAACGGCCAGCGCACCCAGGAGCGGTGCAGCGTCCAGCGGGCCTCGCGCACCGACGCGCTGGTGGCAATGGCTGGCGCCAGGGCACGCGCGGCATCGAGCGCTTCCTGCTGGAACGATCCGAGGCAGACGTGCGCCTCCAGCCCCATGCGCTGCACGACACTCACGACGGCGGCGGCCAGCGCGGCGGTGCCGTACTTCATCTCGATGATGGTGCGGCTGCCCGCACACCGCTCCAGCACGCGCGCGAGCGTCGGGACGCCGTGGCCTCGGCCGCGGAAGGGAAAGCCGTCCGCGGGGCCGAAGCGCGCGCCGGCGTCGAGCGCGGCCAGCTCGGCGGCGGTCCGCTCCCCCACCTCGCCGGTCGCCTCGGTGGTCCGGTCCAGGGTGCGATCGTGAATCACCACCGGGATGCCGTCCCGCGACAGGTGCACGTCGAGCTCCACCCCATCGGCGCCCAGCGACAACCCGGTGTCGAAGGCCACCAGCGTGTTCTCCGGCGCGAGCCCGCGCCGCCGCGATGCGCGAACACCAGCGGCTGGCCCGCCTCGAAGACGGCGGGCGGCGAACCACTCGGGATGGCACGGAGTCATAATAGCGATATGTCGGTCCCACCCCGTATCGAGACCCTCGGAGCGCTCAGAACCGCCGTCAGCCAGGGCAGCCTCGGCACCGATCCGCGAAGGACGAGGTCCGGGAGAACCTCGCCGGGCGCCTGCGCCGCCGCGAGCCGCTGTTTCCCGGCGTCATCGGCTACGACGACACGGTCGTGCCGCAGCTGGTCAACGCGATCCTGGCCCGGCACCACTTCATCCTGCTGGGTCTCCGCGGCCAGGCGAAGACGCGCATCCTGCGGGCGCTCACCGATCTGCTCGACGACTGGCTGCCCGTCATTCCGGGCAGCGAGATCAACGACGACCCCTGGCGCCGCTCTCGGCCTACGGACGCCAGCGCGTCCACGAGGAGGGCGACGCGATGCCGGTCGCGTGGTTGCCGCGCGAGGCCCGCTACATCGAGAAGCTGGCCACGCCCGACGTGACCATCGCCGACATGATCGGCGACATCGATCCGATCAAGGCCGCGAAGTCCGGACTGCAGCTCGGCAGCGAGCTCTCCATGCACTTCGGCCTGCTCCCGCGCGCCAACCGCGGCATCTTCTCAATCAACGAGCTCCCGGATCTGGCCGGCAAGATCCAGGTCGGCCTCTTCAACATCCTCCAGGAAGGCGACGTCCAGATTAAGGGCTACCCCGTCCGGCTGCCGCTGGACGTCATGGTGGTGTTCTCGGCCAACCCCGAGGACTACACGGCGCGCGGGAAGATCATCACGCCCCTGAAGGACCGGATCGGCGCCGAGATCCGCACGCACTACCTCGAGAGCCGGGCCGATGCCATGAAGATCACGGCCCAGGAGGCGTGGACCGATCGCGGCGAGGCCGTTCACATCCCGTCGTTCGTGCGCGAGACGGTCGAGGAGCTGGCCTTCCGGCTCGCCAGGACCGCCGCGTGGACAAGCGGTCGGGCGTGAGCCAGCGCATGCCCATCAGCGTGCTGGAAAGCGTCGTCTCCAACGCCGAGCGGCGGGCCCTTGCGAGCGGGGAGGCGCCGGTGGTCCCGCGCATCATCGACATCTACGCGGCGCTTCCTCGATGACGGGCAAGCTGGAGCTCGGAGCATGAAGGCGAGCTGCGCGGCGCGGATCAGATTGCGCGCGAGCTGGTACGCGCCGCCGTCGCCAACGTGTTCGACGGCCACTTCCCCGACGCCGACATGCGGCCCATCATCGAGTGGTTCGACCTGGCGGCGCGCTCGACCTGGGCGATCTCGAACCGTCCGCCGGCGTCCTCAGCGAGGCCCGCAAGGTGCAAGGCCTCATCGACATGGCACGACGAGCCGGCATTCCCGCCGACGCGCCCGCGCCGCTGGAGGCCTCGGCCGTCGACTTCCTGCTCGAAGGGCTCTACGCCCAGAAGAAGATCAGCCGGACCGCGGGACGCGGCTTCCATGCGTCCGACGAAGCCCGGCGCGCCCCGAAGGCCGAGCGCCGGCCTCCCGTCCTCACGCCCGACGACGATGACGACGAGGAGCCGGGCGGCGGTGGCGGCGGTGGCGGCCGCAGGAAGAAGCGGTACTACAACTAGGACAGGTACCGGGAGTCGCGAGTCGAGAGTCGGGAGTCGGGAAGTCGGGAAGTCGGGAAGTCGGGAAGTCGGGAGTCGACGACAGGGAGTCGGACGGTACCTCGTTTATGAAGTTCAAATACTCCAAGTACGTGCCCAACCCGCTCGACGAGCTCGACATGGACGAGCTCATGTCGAAGTTGAGCGACCTGCTGCTCTCGAGCGGCTTCGACAACCCGTGGGATCCCTCGGGCGGCATGGATCGGACGATGCAGGCCCTGCACGATGCCATCCTCGAAGCGCTCTTCAGCGGCGGTGTCCTCCTGACGACGTGGTCGAGCAGCTGTTCGGCGATCAGGCAGAGGGCAGCGAGGAGGAGATCCGGCAGCGGCTCGAGCAGCTGATCCAGCAGATCATCGAGCGCATGCAGGAGTCGGGCTACCTGACGGCCGCGCCGGACCTCGAAGCCGAGCGACAGCGGCGCGCGCAGGGTGGCGGCCCCGGCGAGGGGGACCCGGCCTCGGTGCAGTTCGAGGTGACCGACAAGGCCCTCGACTTCCTCGGCTACAAGGCGCTGCGCGACCTGCTGGGCTCGCTGGGCCACGCCAGTGCGGGCCGGCACGATACACGCGACCTGTCCACGGGCGTCGAGACCAGCGGGGCCCCCAAGCCCTACGAGTTCGGCGACACGCTCAACATCGACGCGACGGCCACCATCCTGAACGCGGTCTCGCGGCACATGTCCGAGGGTGACGCCGGCGGCGACGTGCCGGCGCTGCTCGCCGCCCGGGGCGGGCTCGACATCGACTACCGGGACCTGATGGTGGCGCAGGGCGAGTACCAGAGCTCCTGCGCGACGGTCCTCATGCTCGACTGCAGCCACAGCATGATCCTCTACGGCGAGGACCGCTTCACGCCCGCCAAGCGCGTGGCCATGGCGCTGTCGCACCTCATCCGCACGCATTGCGGGCGATACCCTGCAGGCCGTGCTCTTCCACGACAGCGCGGAGGAGATTCCGATCCAGCAGCTGGGTCGCGTCCGCGTCGGCCCGTACTACACGAACACGCGCGAAGGCCTGCGCCTGGCCAGGCGGCTGCTCGAGCGGCAGCGAAAGGACATGCGGCAGATCATCATGATCACCGACGGGAAGCCGTCCGCGCTCACCCAGCCAGACGGGCGCATCTACAAGAACGCCTTCGGCCTGGATCCGTTCGTCATCGCGGAGACCTTTGCCGAGGTGTCCGCGTGCGCGCGCGCCGGCATCATGATCAACACCTTCATGCTCGCCCGCGACTACGACCTGGTCGCCTTCGTCCGGCGCGTGGCGGCCATGTGCCGCGGGAAGGCCTATTTCACGACGCCGTACACCCTTGGCCAGTACGTCCTGATGGACTACATGGACAAGAAGACGCGCACCGTCCACTGATGGCGCCAGGGCCGGCCAGCCGCGGCCGGCCCGCGACTCCCACATGTCGTCCAGCAGCATCCCGATCTTCCCGCTCCCGACGGTCGTCCTGTTTCCGAACGTCTTCCTCCCGCTCCACATCTTCGAGCCGCGCTACCGGCAAATGGTGGCCGACGCGCTGTCGGGCGTTCGCCTCATCGGCATGACGCTCCTGAAGGCCGTGGACACACCGGACGACACGCCGCCGCCCGTCTACCCGGTCGGCTGCAGCGGCGTCATCACGCACGTCGAGCGGCTCGCCGACGGGCGCTTCAATCTCGTCCTGCGGGGCATCGAGAAGTTCCGCATCCTCGGCGAAGAGGAGCCGGCCGCCGGCCAGCTTTATCGCCGAGCGGTGATCGCCCCCATCGACGAGTCGCTCACCGAGGAGTCGCGGCTTGGACTGTCGGCCGAGCGGCGGCGCCTCGAAGCCCAGCTGGCGCCGCTCTTCGAGCGCGGGCGCGAGGCGGTCCTGCCCCAGGCCATGCCGGACGTGGACCTCGTCAACGCGCTTGCGCAATACCTGGAGTTCGATCCGGTGGAGCGGCAGGCGCTGCTCGAGCAGCCGGGCCCGCTGGCCCGCTGCCGGGCCATGATGGAGCTGCTGGAGGTGAAGGCGCTCCTCGACCGCAGCACGTCCGGTGAGGGTGGCCGCGTACACTGACGGCCCGTGCCGCCGCTCAGTGCGTCATCGCGTAGATCACGGCGTTGATCGCGAGGGCGTAGCCGCTGGGCGAGAACTGATAGAAGAACTCCGGCTCTTCCCCTCGCGCTCCCACGAATCGGAGATATCGGTGTCGTGGGTCATCAGCACCATGATGCGCCCGTGGCGGTCGTAGACGGCCTTGATGTCGGGCACGGCGCTCTCCAGCCCGCGCTCGCTGGTGTCCCCGCCGCTCCTGCGCCAGTGGGCAATGGACGGAATCTGCGGCAGCGCCTGCACTTCGAACAGCGCTCGCCAGAATGCGCTGTCGCGCGGCACGTCGCGGATGGGATACGCCGCCGGCGGCAGCACCTTTGGCGAGCTCGCTCGTCCAGACCACCCACGCACGCTCGCCCCAGAAGTCGTCGACCCAGAGAAAGCCCCCTTCTCCAGTACGCGCGCAGCGCCAGCGCGTCCTCGGGTTCGAAGGAGACCGTCCCGACGTCGGACGCCAGGAGGAAGGGGCACTGGAACAGGAAGGGGTCGGTGGGCCGCACGACCAGGTGGTTCGCATCGCCCGACGGCTGCCGGCTGACGCGGACCTTGCTGAGCTCGCCGAGACGGATCGGAAAGTTGAGATCGGCGCCGGGGTAGTCGGTGTTCCACCCGGATCCGCCGGGCTCGCGCCACTGGCTGCTGTACATCAGGCGGCAGAAGGTAAACCGGCCGTCGAAGCTCTCGGTGGTCGGGAACCGCGGAGGCATCCGGCGTCCCCATCCGCGCCACATGAACGGCTCTGGGCGGCGGCCGTGGCGGCCGCCACGACCAGGCACAGGACGGCGGCGCGGGCGGCAGCGCGGTGCATCTCAGTGCGTCATCGCATAGACGGCCACGTTCATGCCGAGCGCGTAGCCGCTGGGAGAGAACGAGTAGAAGCACGACGGGTCCTCGCCCTCCCGCTCCCGGGAGTCGGCGATGTCGGTGTTGTGTGTCATCAGCACCATCACGCGGCCCTGCGCGTCGTTGATCGCCGCCATGTGAGCGCGGGCCGACAGGGCGCCCATCTCGGAGGTGTCGCCGCCAGTCTGAATCCAGTACTGCCACGCGGGCACCTGCGGGACTTCGGCAACCTGGAAGAGCGCGCGATAGATGGGATGGCCGGGCTCGAGGTCGTGAATGGGATACTGGCCCGGCGGCAGCACCTTCGCGATCTCGCGCGCGAAGTCCTCCCAGGCGTAAACGGGCCCCAGTAGTCGTCCACCCACAGGAAGCCGCCCTTGAGGAGATACTCGCGCAGCCCGGCGGCGTCCTCGGGTGAGAAGCCGGCGCTGCCGGGGTCGGAGGCCATGACGAAGGGGCACATCGACAGCCATTCATCCGTGGGCTTCACCACGATGTGACCGATGTTCTCGCCGGTACGCGCCACCGTCGTCTTGGTCATCTCCGACAGGCGGATGGTGAAGTTGATGTCGGCGAACGGGTAGTCGGTGCCCCAGCCCATGCCGCGCTGCTGGGCGCGCACGGCCGTGTATTCGAGCCGGCAGAAGTGGAAGCGCCCGTCCTGATCCTCCTCGGTCGCATACCGGGGAGGCACGCCGGCTTCGCCCCCCAGCGGCCGAAGCCGCGCCGCCCCCAGCCGCGCTGGGCCTCGACGAAGGTCGAGGCGAGCAGCACGGCCAGCAGCGCGGCCGAGGCGAGACGAATCACTTCTGGCTCCGCCCCCGCGAGAGCGAGCGGTGACCTCCTCGACCAGCGACTTGAACTCGGGCGGCACGTCCTCGGTGCCGGCGACCACCGCGCGGTCGGCCTCTGCCCCTGCGTCGCGCCGCAGGTTGTACTCGAAGCGCTTGATGCCCTCGGCCACGAACGACTGCAGGCTCGCCAGCTCGTTCACGTTCTTGTAGACGCGCTCGGAGTCGAGCTCGCGCATGCGGCGCATGATCTCGTCGAGCTCCTTCGGATCGACGCCCTGCTCGCGGAGCATGTTGCGGAGCTGCTGGGCCTCGCCGAGCCACCGGCGCGCCTCACCACGGAACTGCCGGATGTCGTCGGCGGTGTAGTAGTCGCCGTTCCGCCGGTCGCCCCACGGCCCGCCGCCCCACGCGCCGCCACGGCCGTCGGCGTTGCCGGAGGCCCCGTCGGCGTTACCGCCACCCTGCTGGCCGCCCTGGCCCTCCTGGCCGCCCTGCCCCTGCGCTCCCGCCTGGCCCTGCTGCCCTGCCTGGCCTTGCTGCCCTGCCTGGCCCTGCTGACCCGCCTGGCCCTGCTGACCTGCCTGGCCCTGTTGACCTGCCTGGCCCTGTTGACCTGACTGGCCTTGCTGGCCGTCCTGCCCCTGTTGACCGTCCTGGCCCTGTTGACCGTCGCGACCGCGCGCGGCCTCGCGCGCGCGCTCTTCCATCCGGCGGCCCAGCGACTCGGCGCTCCGCGCGAGATCGCGCGCCCGGTCGAGGGCATCCGCGCCAGTGTTCTCCCCCATCTGCGACGCGGCGTTGGCGGCCTGGTTGAGCTGTTCGCGCAGCTGGTCGATGCCGACGCCGATTTGCGCCTCGAGGTTGCGGGCGAAGTCCTCCGGTGCGCCGCCCTGGGCCGCGCGCTTCGAATAGCGGATGCGTTCCTTGAGCTGATTCTCACGGATGCCGTTGGCGGCCTCGGCCAGCTTCCGCGACGCGTCCTTGGCGCCGCGGGCCGTCTCGTTCGCCAGGCGATCGAGCTGGCGCTCGAGGCTCTCGACCTTCTGCTCGAGCGCGTCCTTGCGCTGCCCCACCAGCTGCGCGCGGCCCAGGCGGTCCGCGCCCGCGTTGGGCAGGTCGTTGACGTCCTCGGCAATCGCCTGCTGCTCCTGCGCGATCTCGTCGGCCTGTCGCTGCGCGTCACGAACGTCGCGCATCGTGCGGTCGCCCTGCGACTGCTCCAGGCGCCGCTGCGCCTCGCGCAGCCGATCGGCCGCCGCGGCCGCCTGCCCCTGCGCGCTCTGGTCTCCGGCCGCCGCACGGCGCATCGCGTCGGCGGCGTCGCGCAGCTGCCGCGCCGTCGCCGCGAGGTCCTGCCGGTTCTGGTCGCGCGACAGGCGCTCGAGCTGCCGGGCCGCCTCCTCGGCCTGTTCGGCCAGGGCCCGCTGCAGGTCGCCGGCGTTGCCGCGCGGCGCCTGGCCCGCGGCCATGCGCCGCTGACGCTCGATCTCCTGCTCCTGGCGGCGGGCCAGCTCCTTCAGCTTCTCGGCCAGCTCGTCCACCCGCTGGTCGCCGGCCTGCTGGTCGGCGCGCTGGTTCGTCTCGTACTGGTTCGCCATGCGATCCAGTTCCATCTTGAAGAGGTCGGCGAGGTCCTCGGCAATGGAGCCGGCGCCACCGCCTCCGCCGCCGCCCCCGTTCTGCTGCGTCTGGACCTGGAGCTCGAACTCCTCCTCGGCCTGCTGCAGGAGCTGCAGGGCGCGCTGCTCCGGCGGAAGGGCCGCGTCGGGGCTCTGTGTCTGCAGCTTGCTCTCGGCGGTGCCCATGGCCTCGGCCGCCTGCGGCAGCAGTTCCGCGATCTGCTGGAACGACGGGTCGGGCGTCACGAGCCGGCTGTTCATGCGCTCGACGAGGCCCTCGACCTGCTCACGCAGGCGCGACTGGGACAGGGTCAGCACCGTCATGCCCTCGCTGAACTTGTCGCCGCCCATCTGCTTGCGGTCGCGCTGCATGTTGAAGGTGCCCGCGATGATCTGCCGCTGCTGCTGCGACAGCGCACCGACCTGGTCCATCCCGCCCCCGCCGCCACCCCCGCCGCCCATGGACATGGCCGGCTTGAAGTCCTTGTTGAAGGGACGAA
This sequence comes from Vicinamibacterales bacterium, assembly GCA_041394685.1. Classification (GTDB taxonomy): domain Bacteria; phylum Acidobacteriota; class Vicinamibacteria; order Vicinamibacterales; family UBA2999; genus VFZN01. The sequence goes on along the minus strand of JAWKHU010000031.1, from coordinate 190,843 downwards.
TGCGCAGGAAATACATGTCGCTGGTCGCACGCTGTGCGCCGGCCACCTGGTTGTTGTCGGTGGCGCGCGCGTAATAAGCGAGCGCGTCACCCGCCTTCACCCCCAGCTCCTCGAGGTAGAACGTGTGCCCGGCCGTCACTTCGGTGAGTGCACGGCTGCCGTTGAACAGCCGAATCGACTTCTCGGGCTGGCCGTTCACCGAGTAGACGAGCTCGAGGTTCTTCACCGCGTAGTCGTCCTCGGCACGGACCTCGATGGCGAACTCCTGGACGGGCGTGGCGTCCGAATCGCGTCCAGGCTTGGACACCGTCACCGTCGGGGTCTGGTCGTTGAGCAGGTCGATCGTGTACTGCGGAGACCCGGTCACCGACTCGCCGCTGGGCGCCTCGAACTCGACGTGGTAGAACCCGTCCGTCTTCACCGTGTAGGTGGCCGTCAGCGTGCCGTCGGCCTGCACCGTGAGCGGCACGCTCTCCTCGTCGCCAATCGTCAGGCGGCCGCCCCGGGTCGGCATCGTCGGGGTGATGGTGAAGGCCACCTCGGTGCCGGTGAGCGCGACGATGTCCCCGCCGCCCTCCACCTTGCGCGGCTCGAGCCCCGTGTAGGCCGGGAAGCGGTACTCGAGGTCGAGCTTCTCGACGTACGGCAGCTCGACCACGGTCAGGGTGCACGCCGGCGACCGGACACCGGACGCCTCGACGAAGTGCTCGACGTGGTCGCCCAGGTCGAACATCAGGCCTTCGTACGAGCCGTCGTCGCCCTTCAGCATGGGCAGCCGCTCGAACGACGCCTCGGCGCCGCGGCGGTACACGACGGCGGCTTCCGTCGCGTCGAAGCCCGCGAGGGTGGCGGTGATCGTCTGGTCGGCGCCTTTCGGCACCGTGGCGTCACCAGGCGCGACCTCGATGCGATAGGGGCCGCGGCCTCGAGGCTGCGGGAGATCGCGAAGAGCGCCGACACGGCCTGCCGCAGGATGGCCGGGCCGATGGTGAAGGCGAGGATGGCGGCGACCGAAACCGCGCCAACCGTGAGGCTGAACTTCCGCAACGGCTCGCGCTCGATGCGCGCGCCGTCCTCGACCAGGCGAAGGCGCTCCACCGCCGAGGCAATCATCCGCTCCGTGAGCTGAGGCGACGCGGCGCGGTCGCCCGGCGCCGCCATCGCGGTGAGCATCGTGGACTCGAGCGACGGCTCGTGCTCCTCGAGGTACATCGCGACCTGCTCGTCGGACGCTTTCCGGAGCAGTGGGCGGACGAAGAACCACACCGCGCCCGCCACCAGCAGCAGGGCCGTCACGACCCGCGCGAGGAGAATGGCACTGGGCGAGAAGCGGAAGTAGTCCAGTCCGGTGGCAATCGCCACCATGGCCAGGACTCCCGCGAGGAGGAAGCCAGCGGCTCCGCGTATGGCCAGCTTGGTCCGCCATCGCCGGCGCACCTGCCGGACGACGGCGATCAGCTCGGCGCGCGCGTACTCGTCCATGACGGCCCTCCCCTAGCGCCTGACGGGCGTGAGCCGCCTCGCCAGCCACGATTCCGCGATCAATAGCAGGATACCCGCGAACAGCAGGTACCACCAGATGCGCTGGGCCTGCTCCTGGACATCGTCGGGGACGGCGAGTGGGCCCTCCGCGGGCACGTCACCGTCGGGCTGGCCGGTCACGGCCAGCGAGACCGCCGAGGGATCCACGCGCGCCAGGTCCGACTCGGCCAGGTCCACGTTGCTGGCCACGGCCCGCAGGGCCCGGCCTTCGCGGGCCTCCCTGACCTCGTAGAACCCGGCCTCCCCGAGCTCCATGGCCTGCCCGCTCTCGTCCTCGCCGCGGCGCTGCCCCGACGGGCTGAGCACCACCACGCGTCCCGCGTCCTCACCGAGGTCCAAGGCCTGCCCCACGGTGAGCCACCCCGGCTGCTCCGCGTAGCCGGACGCCCGCCGGACGAGCTGGTGCACGAATGGCAGGTACACGGGCTTCAGCGGCAGGTCGTTCCAGGACAGGTCCAGCGAGGTCGCCCAGATGAGCACTCGTCCGCGGCCGGCAGCGCCCTCGACGAGCGCGGGCGTCCCGCCATCGAATCGCGCGAGCGTCACGGCGCCCTCGCGCGTGACCAGCGTGCGGAACCCGTAGATGCGCGTGGACGAGAAGTCGCCGCTGCGGGGCGCACGGAACGGCTCGAACACCGGATGGCCGAAGTCGAACCCGCTCAGCTTGGCCGCCACGCCGCGCGTGCGGTCCTCGACCGAACCGGGCGTGGCGGGCAGCCAGGTCGCACCGGCGGGGAGGCTCGCCCGGGGCCCCAGCGCCACGATGAGACCGCCGCCGCCCTCCACGAATGCCTGCAACCGCCCCGCGACGGCGTCGGTGATCGGCAGGTCCTGCAGCACTACCACCCGGGCGCGGGACAACTGGTCGGCCGTGAGCGCATCCGGCTGGTGCGTGCTCACCTCGAACCGCGGCCGGTCCCCAATCGAGAGTGCGCGTGTCAGGTACAGATCGCCCTCGCCGCGCGACCCGCTCCCCACCAGCATCACGGGCAGCGCCTGCGCCGGCCGCAGCACCGCGTGGAAGGCGTTGTCCGCTGCCAGCGCGTCATCGGGAATCCGGGCCGTCACCTGGACGGGCCTGGCCGGCAGGGTCACGGGCGCGAAGCTGACCGAGGCCGCGCTCGCCGGGGCCGCCTGCACGCGTTCGGACTGCACGGGACGTCCGTCGATCTCGAGTGTGATGGGCACCTCGGCAGGCGTGTCTCCGCGATTCGAGACGCCGGCCGTGACCACCACGCGCTCCTGCCCGTCGACGCGGCTGCGCTCGACCGCAGGACCATCTCGGCGTTCGACGCGAAGAAGACCAGCGACACGCGATCGAGCGGACCGAGCGTCCCGAGGGCCTGGCGCGCCGCCGCCTGTGCGCGCGCCCAGGTGTCCCCGGCGCCCATGCTGTAGGAACGGTCCATCAACAGCACGACTTCCCGGGCGCCGCCGGCCGCCGCCGACAACTGCGACCCGCGCACGAACGGCCGGGCGAACGCCGCCACGATCAGGGCCAGCGCCGCCGCGCGCAGCGCCAGGAGCAGCCAGTCGCGGATGCGCCGCCGCTTGACCGACTCGTAGGGAATCCGGCGCACGAACATCAGCGACGGGAAGGCCACCACTTCGTTGCGCTGCCGCTGCGTCAGGTGAATGAGCACCGGCACGGCCACGGCCGCGAGCCCGAGCAGGAAGAGGGGCGTCAGGAACGTCATCGCGTCCGGGTCAGCCGATCACGGATCGACATGTACTGGAAGAGCGCGTGGTCGAGGGGCATCGACGTCCGCAGCAGGGTGTAGTCCACGCCCTGGGCCGTGGCGCGTGACGACAGGTCCGCGAGGTGCGCCTGCACCAGGGATCGGTACTGGTCGGCGAACGCATCGGGGACGACGGGCAGCTGGTCGCCCGTCTCGAGGTCCTCGAAGCTCGCGGCGTCGGTGAAGGAGAAGTCCACCTCCGCATCGTCGAGCACGTGGAAGAGCACCACGTCGTTGCCGCGGAAGCGGATGGGCCCGATGGCGCGGAACACCTCCTCGGGCTCCGCGTAGAAGTCCGAGATGATCACGACGATGCCGCGGCGGCCGTAGTGCTCGGACAGCTTGCGCAGCGGCGGCTCGATGGCGCCGGGGCGCTCGGCGCGCGCGCGATCGAGGGCGTGCAGCACGACGTCGAAGTGCTTCGCCGACGGCGGAATGAAGTCCACCACGTCGTCGTCGAACAGGGCGAGGCCCACGCGGTCGCGCTGCATGTGCACCAGGTAGGCGAGGCAGGCGGCCAGCGTCCGGGCGTAGTCGAGCTTGCTCAGGCGGTCGCCGTACGCCATGGACCGCGACACGTCGAGCAGGATGCTGAAGTTGGCGTTCGAGTCGGCCTCGAACTCCTTGACGAAGTAGCGGTCCGTCCGCGCGAACACCTTCCAGTCCACGCGGCGGATGTCGTCGCCGGGCACGTAGCCGCGGTGCTCCGCGAAGTCGACCGACGCGCCGAAGAACGGCGAGCGGTGCAGGCCGTTGATGACGCCGTCCACGACCGAGCGCGCGACGAACTCCAGGTTGCCGACACGCGCCAGGACGGCCGGGTCGACCCACCGCGCGCCGGGAGCAATCGGGTGCGAGCTCATCCGGCCGTCCTACATGCCCGACCTGGGGACCGGCACCGCCTCCAGGAGGCGGTCCACCAGCATGTCGCTGCTGATGCCCTCGGACTGGGCGTGGAAGTTGGTGAGCACGCGGTGCCGCAGCACGGGATGAGCCAGCGCCCGGATGTCCTCGAAGCTCACGTGGAAGCGCCCGCTCGTGAGCGCGCGGGCCTTCCCGGCCAGCACCAGATTGCGCGGCGCGCACGCTGCCGCCGAAGGCCACCCACTTCTTGATGTTGTCGGGACACGTCGGCGACTTGGGGCGGCTGGCGCGCACGATCGACAACGCATAGCGCAGCACCGGATCGGCCACGGGCACCCGGCGCACGAGGCGCTGGAACGCCACCGGTCGGCGCCGGTGACCGGACGCTCGAACTGCGGCTCCAGGATGGCGGTCGTCGTGCGAATGACCTCGTCGTCCTCCGACAGGTAGGTCATGACGACGTTGAACAGGAAGCGATCCAGCTGCGCTTCGGGCAGCGGATAGGTGCCTTCGAGCTCGATCGGGTTCTGCGTGGCGAACACGTAGAACGGCTCCTCGAGCTTGTAGGTGCGCCCCTGGATCGTGACGCGGTGCTCCTGCATCGCCTCGAGCAGCGCCGACTGCGTCTTGGGCGGCGTGCGATTGATCTCGTCGGCAAGCACGATGTTGGCGAAGATCGGTCCGGGCGCGAAGACCATCGAGCGGCGGCCGGTTGACGGGTCCTCCTGGATGATATCGGTGCCGGTGATGTCGGAGGGCATGAGGTCGGGCGTGAACTGCACGCGGTTGAACCGCAGGTCCAGCACCCGCGCCATCGTGTGGATGAGCAGCGTCTTGGCCAGGCCGGGCACCCCGACGATGAGGCTGTTGCCGCCCACGAAGAGCGTGAGGAGGACCTGATTGACGACCTCGTCCTGTCCGATGATGAGCTTCTTGAGCTCCCCGATGATCTGGTCGCGGCCCTGCTTCATCCGGTCCGCGAGCGTCACGTCGTCGGGTGTGTTCAGTTCGGTCGTTTCCACGTCTCCCCCGTTTCTCAGGCTCCGGGCCGCACCCGGTCTCCGCCACTCGGCGCGCCGCTGCGGGCGCGCCGTCAGTGCGTCATCGCATATACCACGTAGTTGACCCCGTACTTGTACGCCTCGTTCGACAGATCGACCGGCACCCAGCCCGTGTCGGAGAACTCCCAGAACTCCCCGAGATCGTGGTTGTAGTTGGCGATCGCCATGAGGCGCTTGCGCGGGTCGTTGTCCTCGAAGATGCCGGCGAACGCCGCCTCGCCGTAGTACCCGTGCGTGACCAGCTCGTCGATGTCGAAGAAGGAATGGAACACCGGATGGCCGGCGTCGAGGCTCTGCCAGCGCGCCGTGGGCAGCACCTCGCCCATCCGCGCGACGAGGTTGGCCCAGTCGCCGGGTCCGCGGAAGTCGTCGAAGATGATGAAGCCGCCCTTCTGGAGATACGCACGCAGCCCCTGCGTCTCGGGCTCGGTGAGCGTCCAGAAGCCCGGCTCCGACATGTAGGCCACCGGGTACATCGACAGCTCGGGATCGTCGAGCGTCAGGATGTTGCTCTCGTCCCGGAAGGTGCGGACGAAGGTGATCTCCTCGAGGATGCGCTGGAAGTGCCAGTCGGCACGCGGGTAGTCGTGGGCCCAGCCTGGGTTGCGGCGGTAGCCGCCCTCATACCGGAGGCGCACGAACGCGAAGCGGCCGTCGTAGTCGACACGCGTCGTTTCCGGCGCGGGCTGCGGCGGACGGCGCCGGAACCAGCCGTCCTGCGCCGCGGCGCGCCCGCGGCGGCCGCCACGCAGATCACCGCGGCGGCGCTACGGCAGGCCGACCACACGCCGGTATCCCCATTCAGCCGACATCAACCCCACGATCAGTATGAGCACGATCGGCAGGTGCCACAGGTCGCTCCTCCACCGTCGTCACGCCGCGGCCCGTGAAGCGCAGGTCCTCGGCCAGCGTGTCGGTGCGGCCGGCCGGGTAGTAGCGCCCGCCGGTATCCTCGGCAATCCGCTGCAGCGTGCCGGTCCGCAGCGTGGCGTCGAGCTTACCCTGTTCCCCGGGGGCCGCGCGCACGTGCGCCATCGCGCTGCCGACGTCCTTGCCCGCACGCGTCGCCTGCACCTGCACTGCACCAGCCCGGCGTCTCCGCCGCGAAGGAGCCGTCGCACTCCCCCGCCTCCTCGCCGCCCAGGCCATCGCCACGTCGCTGGTCGTCCCGTCAGGCGCGGTGACCGTCGCGACGACCGACGCGTCGTTGAGCTCGAGGTAGGCGGCGTCCGACACCGAGGCGGTGAAGGCGACCGTGCTGCCGGGCTCGACGCGGTCCGACTCGGTGCGAATCTCCACCTGATCGGGGACCTCGTCAACGACCCAGCGGAGCAGCTGCCGCCAGAAGTTCTCGTGCGTCATGTCCTCGACGGGCACGCTGGCGTGCATCTGCCACACCCAGGAGTCCTGCGGGGTGAAGGTGAAGGCCTTGCCCCGGCCGTATCGCTGGAACGCCAGCACCGGATAGTCGCGGCGCGAGGCGTCGGACGCCGACAGCAGCACTGTGGCACCCGGCTTCACCGCGTCCACGCGGTTCACGGCCGTCACGGGCGGCAGCGTCCGCCAGCGCTCGACAGAGGCCTGCTCGGTGGCCGCCACCTGCGTCACCGCGCTGGCTTCCCCGGCGCGGGTCGGCTGGACGTTGAGCCGCAGCAGGGGGCTTTCCTTGTCGCGGAGCGCGGTGTCGAGCACGACCGGCAGCACGTCGGCCACCGCCGTCCCGGCGTAGCCGCCCTCGCTGAGCGCACGCGGGCCGCCGAGCGTGAGCAGCCCGCCGCCGCGCCGGTCGACGAAATCGGCGATCATCCGGAGCTGGTCGCCGCTGAAGGATCCCGCCTCGATGCTGCCGAGGACGAGCCCGCGATACGCGAACAGCTCCTCGCGCGTCTTGGGGAAGGCCGACACCAGCTCGTCGGCGTTGTCGACGTCGAGCCGCAGGTACTTGTTGTCCGCCGTCCGCTGGAGGCCCACGACGTTGACGTTCTCGTCTTCGGTGACCGCCCGGCGGATGAACTTGAACTCGAAGCGCGGCTCGCCCTCGAAGTACAGAATCTTCTCGCGGCGGTCGCGCACGTCGATCAGGGCCTCGCGCTGGTTGTTCTCCGACACCAGCTCGCCCGGCAGCGCGGGCACGCGGAAGCGGAGCACACGCGGTCCTTCGTTCTCGACCGTAATGCGCACGGGAACCGTGGCCGGCGCCCCGCCCGCCGGCAGCGTCACCTGCTGGCTGCTGACGATGCGGCCCTCGTCCTCGACGTCGAGGGTGACGGCCTGGCCGTCGAAGCCCTTGTGCGCGACGACGACGTCGAGCAGCAGCGTGGTCCCCTTGAGCGCGATGCGCGGTGTCGCGACGCGGCCGATCTGGACGTCGCGATCGAGCGTCTCGCGCCCGACGCCGACGGTGAAGACGGGCACGTTCTCGGCGCGCAGCCCGAGGAGCGCTTCCCCGAGCGCGGCGTCCGCGGTGTCAGCGCCGTCGCTCACCACGACCAGCCCCGCCAGCGGCAGTCCGGCCAGCTCCTGGCGCGCGGCGGTGAGCGAGGCACCCAGCCGGGTCTCGGTCCCGTCGAAGCCGAGCTCCGAGCCGCCGGCGGCGCGCGTCGCCGTGGACGCAAAGCGGAACACGCGGACGGCGAAGCGGTCCGCCAGCGCCGCCAGGATGCCCGAGTCGGCCGTGCCGAACGCCGAGCGCACGTAGGCCGCCCGCGCCTCGCCGTCCATGTCGGCAATGCCCATCGACCGCGAATCGTCGAGCAGGACCCCGACGACGTTCTGCTGGGGTACGGCCGCGCGCACGACGAGCATCGGCCGGAAGAGACAGGCGAGGACCACCAGGAGCAGCAGCACGCGCAGCGTCGTCAGCACCAGGCGGTCGCGCAGGGCGAGACGCGCACCGGCACGGTAGCTGGCGACGGCCGCGCCGATGGCCACCGCCGTCACCGCCACGGCGACGAAGGACCCGGCCCAGGCCGCCCAGCGAATCTCCCCTTGCGCGTAAACGGCCGGGGAGTGATCGAACAGGAATCGAAAAAGGCCCTCGAACACGGAATCTCCGGCGATTCTACATGGGACGGTCCGCGGCCGGGCCAGCGTTTGTCACACTGCCACCGGCCGGCTTCGGTCCGGCTCCGCCGTACCGCCTGCGGCCGGCCGACTGCCGGCCGACGGCCGGATGGGGACGGCGGTCCCCCACCGGCGCCGCCCATCCTTCCGAGTCAGACGCGCGCGGGCGGCCGCCGGTCTCCGCCGCCGCCGACGACACGCGCGAGGCCAGCCCGAGCGCTATACTGCTCCGAAGCGAACCAGCGTCTGCGACGCTGCTCCCCGGTTCCCACGCCCACACTGCAGGAGGCTTCCGTGTCCACGATTGCCGCGTCCATCCCCGTCACCCGGTCCACCGCACCGCGCTTCTCGGAGCAGCTGCGCGACACGGCCGCCTTCGGCGCCGTGTTCAGCGATCACGTGCTGGTCGCCGACTACGCGAATGGGACGTGGGGCGAACCGGCCATCCTTGCGTACGGGCCCATGCTGCTTCCGACGGCGCCCGCCGTGGCTCACTACGGGCAGGGCATCTTCGAGGGCTTCAAGGCCTTCCCGCGCGGGGACGGCGCCGTGCTCTTCCGCCCCGACGCCAACCACGCGCGCATGAACCGCACGTGCCAGCGCATGGCCATGCCCGAAATCCCGGCCTCGACCTTCATCGACGGCACGGCCGCCCTCGTGCGCGTGGACCGGCAGTGGATCCCCTCCAAGCCGGGCAGCGCGCTCTACATCCGTCCCGTCATGTTCGCCACCGGTGAGTCGCTCGGCGTCAAGCCATCCGAGACGTTCCGCTTCGTCATCGAGACCTGCCCGAGCGGGCCGTACTTCTCCGGGTCCGTGGATCTGATTGCCGAGGACACCTACGTGCGCGCGTTTCCCGGCGGCACGGGAGCGGCCAAGTGCGGCGGCAACTACGCGGGCAGCATGCTTGCCGCCATCGAGGCCCAGAAGAAGGGGTTCCACAACGTGCTCTGGCTCGACGGCATCGAGCGCCGCTGGGTGGAGGAGGCCGGCCTGATGAACGTGGTGTTCGTCATCGACGGCACGGTGGTCACGCCGCCGCTCTCCGGCACCATCCTGCCAGGGATCACGCGCGACTCCATCCTCCGGCTGCTGCACGACATGGGCGTGCCGGTGGCCGAGCGCCGCATCGCCATCGACGAGGTGTTCGAGGCCCATGCGGCTGGCCGGCTGCAGGCGGCCGCCGGTGTCGGAACGGCGGCGACCATCGCGCCGCTCGGCCGCCTCCGCTACAAGGACCAGGAGATCACGGTGCCCGCCATCGCCCCGGACTCGCCACTCGGCCGCGTGGGCGCCGAGCTCGACGCCATCAGGACCGGCGCCGCGCCGGACCGCTTCGGCTGGATGCTCGCGGTCTGAACACTCGTCGCTGAAAGCCCGGTTCGCGCCGCTCAGGCGCGAAACCGGGTCCCCAGCACGCGGGCGATCTGCTCGCCGTGGAAGCGGCCGTTCTCGATGAAGATCGTGCCCGTGCGCCGCCCGGCGAGCTGGCCGCCAGCGATGAAGAGGTTCGGCACGTTGGTCTCGTAGGTCTCCGGATCGTGCCGCGGGATGTTGGTCTCGGGGTCGATCTCCACGCCTGCCCCCCGGAGGAAGTCCGCGTCCGCCTGGTAACCGGTCAGCAGGAGCACCGCCTCGGCCGGGATGGACTCGGTCTCCGCCGAGCCGCGGGCCCGCACGATGACCTCGGTCGGCCGGATCTCCACGACCTCGGTGGAGAAGCGAGCCGCAACAGCCCCTTCCTTGATGCGGTTCTCCATGTCGGGCCGCACCCAGTACTTGACCGAGTCGCCGAGCGCCTCCCCGCGGTGCACGAGCGTGACCTGCGCGCCCGCCCGGTAGAGCTCCAGCGCCGCCTCGCACGCCGAGTTCTTCCCCCCGACGATGACGACGCGCTGCCGGTAGTGCGGGTAGGCTTCGCCGTAGAAGTGCGACACGTGCGGCAGGTCTTCGCCCGGGACGCCGAGCAGGTTCGGCCGCTCGTAGTACCCCATGGCGAGGACGACCGCCTGCGCCGTCCGCACGCGGACCTGCGCCCGGCGATCGGCCGTCTCCACCTCGAAGCTGCCGTCGTCGACGGCCTCCACGCGGGTCACGCGCTCGTAGAGCACCACCGGCAGCTGGAACATGTCCACCACCCCGCGGTAGTAGCGCAGCGCCTCGACCCGCGTCGGCTTCTCGAACGGCGTCGTCAGCGGCACGTTGCCGATTTCCAGGAGCTCTGGCGTGGTGAAGAACACCATGTTGGTCGGGAACCGGAGCACCGCGTCGGCGATGGTGCCCTGCTCGATGACCAGGGGATCAAGGCCGAGCTGGCGTGCGGCAATGGCGGTGGCGAGCCCGGCAGGACCCGCACCCACGATGAGAACGTCACGTTGCGGCATGAAACATAGATTGTAAGATACCGGCCACGGGAGGTGCGTCCGATGCGCGTCGCTCACGCGGCACTCGCAGCGGCGGCCGGCACCCTGCTCGGCGCCGCCGTCGTCCGCGCTCAGGAACCTGCACCGCCGCAGCCGGTGTTCCGGACGGGCGTCGAGGCCTTGACCATCGACGTCACGGCGCTGGACGACCAGGGCCGCCAGGTCACCGATCTCGCGCCGGACGAGTTCACCATCGAGGTGAATGGACGGCCGAGCCCGCTGCAGGCGGCCACTTACGTCCCGCTGGTGCGTCAGGCGCCGGCCAGGCGCGCTCCGGCCGGCGGAAGCCGCGTGCGTCCGGCGCTGCAGACACCCGCCGACACGCCCTACTTCTCCAGCAATACCGGCCCCGAGCTCCCCGGCCGCCAGGTGCTCCTCATCGTCGACCAGGGCAACATCCGCCTGGGCGGAGGCCGGCGGGCCACCGAGCGGGCTCAACGCTTCGTCGATCGACTCCAGCCCGACGACCGCGTGGCCGTGGCCCTGATTCCGGCGCCGGGCGCGATTCTCGATTTCACGACCGACCACGACCGCGTCCGCGAGACGCTGCTCGGGGCCATCGGCACCGCCACGCCCGTCCAGGGACGCTTCCGTCTCAGCGTGAGCGAAGCACGCGCCATCGACCGGCACACCGATGTGCGCATCGCCTTCGAGGCGCTGGCCCGCGAATGCGGCGCCGCGCTCCCGCTCCTGGACGCCGAGCAGTGCGAGCGCGAGGTCCGCGAGGACGCCGCGGCCACGGTGGCGGAGGTGCGCCAGCAGGCCGAACTGTCCATGCACGCGATCCGCGCCCTCATCGACGGCCTGGCCCGCATGGAAGGCAGCAAGCAGGTCATCCTGATCTCGGAAGGCCTCGTGCTGGACGACCTCGGCGGGTCGGTCGCCGAGCTTGCCACGGCGGCCAGCGACGCGCGGGCCAGCATCGACGTCCTGCTGCTCGAGTCGCCGGCCATGGACGCCAGCGTGTCCGCCCGTCCCACGACGCCGCGTGAGGACCGGCTGCTGCGCGAAGAGGGCCTGGAGATGCTCGCGGGCCTCTCCCGCGGCGCGTTCTACCGGGTGGCCACCGACCCGGCCCCGGCGTTCGCCCGCATTCTCCGTGCGCTCGACGGCTACTACCTGCTGGCCGTGACCCCGCCGTCGGCTCGGGCCGGCGACGAGCGCTACACCATCTCGGTCCGGACCTCCCGTCCGGGCGTCGTGCTCCGGACCCGGCCGAGTGTGCCGGCCCCCGTCACCGCCGGCGCACGCACGAGCACCGATGCCGTGACCCGGATCCTGCGATATCCGGTGCCGGCGCGTGAGTTGCCGATGCGCCTGGCGACGTGGACGGTGCGCGACACACCGAGCCGGCGCCAGCGCGTCCTCGTCGCGGTCGAGGCCGACTGGGACGCGGACCAGCCGCTGGAGTTCGTCACGGGCCTCCTCCTGGTGAATCGCGAGGGCCGCGGCTTCGCGCCCGAGGTGGCCTCGCGAACGCTGACGCCATCGGCGGTTCCCGGCCGCGCCGTCTACCGCACGAACCTGCTCGTCGAACCAGGGTCCTATCGGCTTCGGGTGGCTGCCGCTGATGCACGCGGTCGCCTGGGCACCGTCGAACGGACGCTCGACGTGTTCCAGGCCGCGCCCGACGACGTCGTGACGAGCGACCTGCTGCTGGGGCGCGTGCCGGCGGAGGCCAGCGCCGCCCTGCAGCCGGCGATCGCGCCGGTGGCCGCAGACGGCCGGCTCATGGCCATCATCGAGGCCTACCTGCCCGCGGGCGTCGCGCCCGCCGCCGTCAGCGCGCACGTGGAGGTGGCGCGCAGCCCCGAGAGCCCGGCCATCGTCCGCGTACCCCTGGATCTCGCCGGACCCGCATCGTCCACCGCGCACCTGCAGGCCGTGCTCGACCTCGCCGCTCTCCCGCCGGGCCTCTACCTCGCCCGCGCCGCCGTGTTCGTCGACGGCGCGCCCGTCGGCGACGGCACGCGCCCGTTCGAGGTCGGCGCATCAGCGGGCACGAACGTCCTGTCGTCGATACCCGAGGCACTCGCCGCGGCGGTCGTCGAGACGCTGCCGGCGTTCGACTCCGGCGAGTTGTTCGCCCCCGCATTCACGCGGATGGTCCTGGCGGAAGCACGGGGGCACGGCGCCAGCGTCGCCGACGCGCTCGCCGAGGCGGAGGCCGGCGACTTCGACGGTGCGGCGGTCTCGGCGCTCATGGCCGGCGACCAGGGCCTCGCAGCCCTGCTGAAAGGCGTCGCGCTGCTCCGCGACGGGAACGCCGATCGGGCCGCGCTGCAGTTGCAGAACGCCATGGCGCAGGCGCCGGACCTGGTCTCGGCGCGCGCCTATCTCGGCGCGACGTTTGCCGCCGCGGGACGGCACGGCGACGCGGCCGGCCTCTTCCAGAGCGGCGCGACCGACGACGCGCGCACGTTGCGGGTCGCCTGGCCGCGGAAGAGTGGATGCGCGCCGGCGAGTTCGAGCGCGCCGCAACGCTGATGGACGGCACGCCCGGCGCCGACGAGCGAAGCGGCTTGGACCCTGGGGCTCGCGCTCGTCCCCGTCAACCGTGCGGACGAGGCGCTCGACGTGCTGCGCGGCTATCTGCCCAGCACCAGACGATCGGGGCGCACTGCTCGCGGGCGTACGCCGTGTCTATGCCCGCCATCGCGCCGCTCCGCAGGCGGTTACGCTCGGCGCGGACCGGGCGATGGCCCGCCGCTGGCTCGACGCGTACCGGACGGCCGGCGGGACCCTGCCGCTGCCGTCCGCCTGGATGACCTATCTCGACGCGATCAAGTAAGGAGGGCGTCTACCTGTGAGAGGCCCTCGTCGATGATGGCGAACGCTTCGCGCAGCTCCGCTTCCGTGATGCAGAGCGGCGGGTTCGTGAAGAACGTGTTCCAGCGCACGAACGTGTAGAGCCCGCGCTCGCGGAAGAACTTCGCCAGCGTCTGCATCTCCGGCGAGCTGCCGTTGAAGGGGGCGAGCGGCTCGCGGCTCTCCTTGTCGCGCACCAGCTCCACCATGCCGAAGAGGCCGATGTTCCGGGCCTCGCCCACGCACGGATGCGCCTGCGTGAGATCGTCCATCAGCCCCCGCATGACCACGCCCATCGAGCGCGCGCGCTCGATGAGCCCGTCCTCCTCGTACACCCCGATCGTGGCGAGCGCGGCGGCGCAGCCCAGCGGATGGCTGTTGTAGGTCAACCCGCCCCAGAAGACCTTCTGCTGGAAGTGGTCCGCGATGGCGCGGCGAACGCCCACCGCACCGAGTGCCACGTACGCGCCCGTGAGCCCCTTCGCCATCGTCAGGATGTCGGGGACGACCTTCCAGTGGTCGACGGCGAACCAGGCGCCCGTGCGTCCGAACCCGGACATCACCTCGTCGCAGATCAGCAGGATGCCGTGCCGGTCGCAGAGCGCGCGCACGCCCTCCATGTAGCCATCGGGCGGCACGAGCACGCCGTTGGTGCCGGTCACCGTCTCGAGGATGAAGGCCGCAATGGTCTGCGGCCCCTCGAGCATGATGATCTCCTCGAGCTGCGCCAGCGCGTCGGCAGCCGAGTCGCTCCCGCGCTGGATGCCGTGATACGGATGCGGCACGCGGACGACGCCCGGAATGCCGGGCTCCATGGCCCAGCGCCGCGGGTCGCCCGTCAGCGTCAGGCTGCCCGCCGTCCCTCCGTGATAGGAGCGATACCGGGCGAGGATCTTGTGGCGGCCCGTGTAGAGCCGCGCGATGCGGATGGCGTTCTCGTTGGCCTCGGCGCCGCCGTTGGTGAAGAAGAAGACGTCGATGTCGCCAGGGCAGAGCTGCGCCAGCTTCTCGCCGAGGCGCGCGCGCACCTCGGTGGCCATGAAGGGGTTCGCATACGCCAGCGTGGCCGCCTGATCCTGGATCGCCTTGATGATGCGGGGATCGCCGTGACCGGGATTCACGCACATCAACTGGCTGTTGAAGTCGATGTAGCGCTTGCCCTCGGGCGTCCAGAAGTGCACGCCCTTCGCGCCGGCCACCGGGATGGGGTCCACCGACGCCTGCGCCGACCACTCGTACAAGGTGTGACGCTTCGTCAGCGCCACCATCTGCTCGCCCGTCATCACTCCGCCTCTCCGCACACCGGTCTCGGTGCGCCGTCGGAGCGGCAGTGTATCAGCTTGCCCGCACCCGGCCGGTGGGCCGCATCGTCAGTGTGACGCCTGGACGTGCGCCTCGACGAACCACAGCATCTTGTCGAGGTCCCGGGTGATCTGCGTGAAGAGGTCGGAGGTGCCCTGGTCGCCGGCCTCGTCCGCCTGGTCGATCGCGGCGCGCGTACCGCGCCCAGCGGCCGCAATCGCGCCGGCGAGCTCCTTCACGTGATCCGAGCCGTCGAGGAGGGTGAGGGTGTAGGGCGTCAGCGTCGTCCGGCCTGCCACCGACTGCAGCGTGCCTTCGGCGCGGCCGCCCAGCGCCACGAGCCGCTCCGCGATGAGGTCGGCCGATGCGATGGCCGTGTCGGCCACCTGGTCGAAGAGCTCGTGCAGTGAGATGAACTGCGGCCCCTTGACGTTCCAGTGCGCCTGCTTGGCCTGGAGCTGGAGGTCGATGGCGTCTGCCAGCCGGTCGTTCAGGAGCGCCGCCATGCGCGTCCGCACGGCGAGCGACATGTCGTTGCGGGTCTTGAGGGGAACCATGGGAGAGGACTTCTTGGCCATATGTAGAGTGTAGACGCCGCGCGCCGCCCGCGGTGCCGTTTGGCGCGTGCCGTTTCAGCGCTTGCCGAAGTCCAGGCGGTCCACGGCCACGCGGCCGTTGCTGATCACGAGCAGCGGGTCCAGCAGCGCCCGCGGTTCCTGCACCGGGTTTGCCGGCACCACGATGAGGTCCGCCTCGTAGCCGGCGGTCACGCGCCCCAGCGTGGACGAGCGCTTCAGCAGTTCCGCGTTCTGCACGGTGGCGGCCTGGAGCGCTTCGAGCGGGCTCAGCCCTGCCTCGGTGAGGGCCACGACTTCGCGCGCGAGCGTGGTCACGCTGCGGGGGCCGTAACTGGTGTCCGAGCCCGCGCCAATCCGGACGCCCGCCTTGCGCGCCCGTTGGACCGCCGCCCGCAGGATGGGCAGCATCATCTGCCCGCGCCGCTGCAGCGCCGCGTCGTCGTAGTCGCCCCCCGGCTCGGCGAGGTCGCCCACGATGTCGGCGGTCGGGACGAAGAACGTGCCCTTCGACGCCATCAGCGCCAGGGTGGCGTCGGTGAGATACGTGCCGTGCTCGATGCTGCGGACCCCGGCACGAACGGCAGCGTCGGCGCCTTCGGCGCCATGCGCGTGTGCCTCCACGCCAACGCCGCGGGTGGCGGCCTCCTGGACGACGGCCGAGAGCTCGGCCTCGGTGAACATCTGCTTGCGCGGGTCGGTATCCGGCGTACCGGCCCGCTCGGTGGCGTTGACCTTGATCCAGTCCACTCCGTGGGACAGGTTGGTCCGCACGAGCCGGCGGATGTTCGCCTCTCCGGTCACCCCGCGCAGCAGGTCCCCCATGTCCGGGTCCGACAGGAACAGCTCCGGCGCCGGGAACGTGCGCACGTGGTAGCCGGCCGCGAGGACGTCGGGGCCGGGCACCCGCCCCGCCTTCACGAGCTCGCGCACGCCGACGTCGGCGTAGAACGACACGCCGGCGCTCCGCACGGTCGTGACGCCGGTCGCGAGCGCGGCCAGCATCTGCGCCAGCGTGGCGATGTGCACGTGCGCATCGATCAGGCCCGGAGTCACCCAGCGGTTCCGCACGTCGATCGTGGTGACGCCGGCGGGGGCCGGGCCGCCGCTCACCGACTCGATGCGCCCGCCGCTCAGGACGATCGTCCGGCCGTCGGCGACGCCGCCGGTCGCGGGGTCCACGACGGTCGCGTTGATCAGCACGATCCGGTCGGGCTGGGTGGGTTGGGCGGCCGGCGCGCCCGCCGGGCGAGGACGGCGGCGAGGGTGAGGAGGGTCGAGGGGCGCATGGCCGGGCATTCTAGTGCGGGCGCGGTCAGCGGCGAATACAGGACCGGATGAGTCCGATATTGACCGTTCGGCGCGCTCCGTGCCCGTTCAGCCCGCCTGGCAGCCAACTGGGCGGATTCGTGCCCACGGCCGCGGCATGCCCCCTAAAATACTGGGAACCAATCACTTACGAGGAGTCCTATCGAATGCACGCGCCCATCAAGTACGCCGAGAAGGCATTGGCCGTCGCCGCCAACGGCGCCTGGCAGTTGTTCTCACGGCTGAACCAGATTGCGCCGAACCAGTCGTTCACTCCCAAGTGGTCCGACAAGCCCCTCCTCAAGAGCTACCAGAAGACGAAGCCCCCGCTCGGATGGCCGCGCGAGACCGACTCGCTGTGCCCGACGTGCGTGCGTGAAGCGCGTCAGCAGATCCTGGACGGGCAGAAGCCCGTCGACATGCTCCTGAACGAGAAGGTCGGCGAGATCAAGGCGACCATCCTCGAGAAGGACGGCAAGATCGTCATGGTCAAGGACTGCCCCATTCACGGGCACTTCGAGGACGTCATGGCGATCGACACGGCGTTCTTCAAGCACCTCGAGGAGGTGTTCCCGGGACGCGACATCCGGGCGCACAACGACGAGTCGCTTCACAACCACGGCAGCAGCACCATCAAGTACGGCCGCGGCGCAGTGCTCACCGTCGACCTGACCAACCGCTGCAACATGATGTGCGACCCGTGCTTCATGGACGCGAACCAGGTGGGGTTCGTCCACGAGCTCACGTGGGACGACATCCGGATGGTCCTCGACAACGCCATCACCATCAAGCCGCGCCGCCAGATGTCGGTACAGTTCTCGGGTGGTGAGCCGACGCTGTCGCCCTACTTCCTCGACGCGGTGCGCTACGCCCGCACCGTGGGCTACAACTCGGTGCAGGCCGCGACCAACGGCATCGAGTTCGCCAAGAGCTTCGACTTCGCGAAGGCGGCGGCCGAGGCCGGGCTGCGCTACGCCTACCTGCAATTCGACGGCATCGGCAACGCGGCCAACTCGCACCGCCGCGTGGGCAACCTGTTCGACGTCAAGCTGCGGGCAATCGAGAACCTGCACAAGGCGGGCGTCGACATCGTGCCCGTGATCACGATCGTCAACGGCGTGAACAACGAGCAGGTCGGACGCGTCATCGAGTTCGCGCTCGACAACCCCAGGAAGATCAACTTCCTGTCGTTCCAGCCCGTGAGCTTCACCGGCCGCGACGAGGAAGTCACGCCCGAGCGCCGCGCGGCGCAGCGCTACACGCTGTCGCACCTGGCGCACGACGTGAAGAACCAGACCGGGCTGGGCGAGCCCACCCGCGACTGGTTCCCCATCTCGTTCATGGGCACGTTCACCGACTGGGCCGACACGGTGAAGGGCCCCGAGCACGAGTGGGGCAACGTCACCTGCGGCTGCCACCCGAACTGCGGCGTGGGCATGGCGGTGATGATCGACAAGGAAACCAAGGAGGCCGTGCCCGTGACGGCGTTCCTGAAGGCCGAGCAGCTGGCCAAGGACGTGGCGGCCGTCAACGACGCCGCGCGCGGCCGCTTCATGTCCATCGTGGGCATGTCACTGGCCCTGGCGCGCAACTACGACCCGTTCCAGGCGCCGACGCACTTCAAGCTGTCCGACCTGCTGAAGAAGTTCGACAAGACCTTCGGCGCCACCAAGGGCGCGCAGCAGGGCAAGTACGGCAAGGTCTCTGGCGATCGCGGCGCGGACGACATCGCCCGGCGCCGCTCGGATCGCTGGAACTTCCTCTTCATCGCGGGGATGTGGTTCCAGGACCTGTTCAACTACGACTTCCGGCGCACGGAGATGTGCATCATCCCCTACGCCACGCAGCAGGGTGAGATTTCCTTCTGCGCCTACAACACCGGCATCGGCTGGCGGAACATCATCGAGAAGATGCACATGACGGCCACCCTCACCAAGTGGTACGAGGACCACGGCCGCCACGAGATCTTCGCCGGCAACAAGCACGTGCCGCTGGACACGAGCGATCACTCGCTGGTCCTGAACGCCCAGGCCGTCGCGGCCGGCGCCCAGACCGACCTCGACGAGCTCGGCATCGCCAAGAACGCCCGCGAGGAGAAGCTGAAGGCGCGCAAGGCGAAGCAGGAGATGACGCCCGAGGAGCAGCGCCATCACGCCGAGATGGAGAAGCTCTACCGCCAGCACGTGCTGAAGGAAGCGCCCCAGGAGCCCGTCATCCAGATCCAGGGCCTCAGCGGCAAGAAGAAGTCGCCGGTGCAGGACGTCCTGCACAAGCCCGAGGTCTAGCACCGACCGCGCCGCGGCGCGCCACCAGACACAAAAGGGCCGGAACGACCAGGCGTCGTTCCGGCCCTTCGTGCATGAGCCCGCCGCCTCAGTCGGCGGAGACGGCCCCGCGCAGGTGCGTGGCGAAGAACTGGTCCACCCGCGTCCAGGCGTCGCGAAGCACGTGCGCCCGCGTGAAGTAGTGGAACTCACCCGGGTAGGTCATGAACTCGAAGAGCTCGCCCTTGCCCTTCTTCAGGAGCTCGTCGGCCAGGCGCACCGAATGCAGGTACGGCACGTTGACGTCCGAGGTGCCATGCAGGATGAGCAGCGGCCGCGCCAGGCGGTCCACGTGCGACAACGGCGACGCCTTCTCGTAGACGTCGGGGTGCTCCTCTGGTGTGCCGATGCGGCTCGCCGTCCACCCCCCGTGGTACGGATCCTCGTAGTACATCGCGTAGTCGACGACGCCGGCGACGTCCACCCCGGCGCGGAAGAGCGTCGGCTCGTCGGTCACCGCAATCAAGGTGAAGAAACCGCCGTAGCTGAGCCCCCAGACGCCCATCCGATCGGCGTCCACATAGGGCAGGGTCTTCAGGTAGTTGGCCGCCATCCAGGCGTCCTTGGCATCGCGGCCGCCGACGTCCATGTAGACGCCCTGGCGCCAGTCCCGCCCGTAGCCGATGCTGCCGCGATAGTCGGGCGCGAACACGACATAGCCCTGCTGCAGCAGGTACTGGTGGAACGAGTAGTAGACGGCATAGTTCCGCTGCACGTGCCAGCCGTCGTAGTTCTGGTTCACGCCGTCGCCGTGGATCCAGACGATGGCCGGGTGCTTCTGCGAGCGGTCGAGCCCCGGCGGCACGAAGAGCCATCCGGGCACCGGCGTGCCGTCGGCGCCAGGGTAGGTCACGTACTCGGGCGCCACCAGCGTGGACCGGTCGATGGCCGCGGGCAGCGAGTCGGAGATGCGGACGGGTGCCCCCTTCGACTCGACATCGAGCACGTAGAGGTCCGCGGAGTTCTGCGCGTCGGTGTGCTGGTACACCAGCCGCCGCCCGTCGGGCGACCACTCGGGCGCGATGTTCGTGCCCGCCCCCTCGGTGATCATGGTCACGGTCGCCGTCGGCGTGCCTGCGCCGCCGATCGTGGCCACGCCGAGGTGGCGCGTGCCGGGCTTGCCGTCCAGGTTCGCGTCGAAGGCGATGCGCGTCCCGTCGGGCGACCACGACGGCCGCCACGCCTCGAACCGTCCGCTCGTCACCTGCACGGGCTCGCCGCCGCCCGCCGCCATCACGTACAGGTGATCCCACCCGTCACGGTCGCTGAGGAACGCGATCCACTTGCCGTCGGGCGACGGCTGCGCCGCCGCGCCCGTGTTCCCCGGGATGCTCCAGAACTTCTCGTCCACGTCCTCGCGCAACGCCCGCGCCGCACCGCTGCGCGCGTCGGCCGTGTAGGTCGTCCGGCGCTTGAAGTCCGACGACTGGCGGTCGTAGACCACCGTGCCGTTGTCAACCCAGCGCACGCCGCCGCTGGCGCCCTGCACGGCGACGGGCCGCCCCCCCGCCGCGGGCACCACATACGCCTGCCCGGCCACTCGTTCGGTGATCGTGTAGATGATCTTGGCGCCCGAGTAGTCGGGCGTCTGCTCGTGGCGGATGCCGTGCGCCCCGGCCGCATAGGAGAGCCGTGCGCCGTCGGGCGCCCACGCTACGGCGCCGATGCCCTTCGGATCCGCCGCCAGTACCCGGGCCGCGCCGTTCGGCATGGCCTGGACGCACAGCTCGCTTCCCCCGGACGGGGCGGGCCGCACGAACGCCGCCTGGCTGCGGTCGGGTGACAGCACCACGTCGGACTCCCGGCCGGGCGTGGTCCATACGGCCGATGGCGCTCCGCCGTCGGCAGGCGCCTGCCACAGGTCCCCGTCCTTCATGAAATACACGAAGCGGCCGTCGCCGCTCCACAGCGGCGTGGACGCCAGGCCCTCCGGCTCGTCGGTGACCTGCCGGGGCGTGCCGCCATCGACGCCCGACACGTAGATGTTGGACACGCCGGCCCGATCCCACACGAACGCCACGCGCGTGCCGTCGGGCGACCACACGGGTGACGAGGGATGCTTGATGTCGACGAGATCGTCGATCGTGAATCCGTGCCCGGCGGTCGTGGGACCGGGTGGCGGCGCACAGGCCGCGATCGCGAGAACAAGGCAGATGGTGCAGGTGCGCATCATGCGGTTCCTTCCTGGCCGCCGAGTATAGTGTCTGCGCTCATGCGCTGCCGCGCAGCTCGCATGCGGCCCGCGCATCCCTTCGCGCCGTCCCCGCCGCTCGTTCGGGTATCATTCCCAGCCGTGGACCAGGTCCCCGACCGCCTCCGCGCGCTGGACGCCGCCCGGTGGCGCATCGCCGTTACGATCACCGTGGCCATGGCCGTGGTGTACGTCGGCTTCATCCTCCTCGTGGCCTACGGCAAGGGCTTCCTCGGATCCCTGATCGCGCCGGGCCTGTCGATGGGCATCCTGCTCGGAACCCTCGTCATCCTCACCGCCTGGATTCTCATCGTCGTCTACGTGCGCTGGGCCAACCGCGTGTGACCCGGCCATCGCCGCGTTCCGGCGCGAGGCGGGGTCGCGGTGAACCCGATCGCCGGTCCGAACCCGGTGGCCATCGGCGGCTTCGCCGTCTTCATCGGGCTGTCGCTGTTCATCACCTACCTGGCCGCGCGCCGCACGACGAGCACCGAGCACTTCTACTCGGCGGGGCGCAGCATCACGGGGACCCAGAACGGCCTCGCGCTGGCGGGCGACTACATGAGCGCCGCCAGCTTCCTGGGCATTGCCGGGCTCGTCTCCCTCTCCGGATTCGACGGGCTCATCTACTCCATCGGCTTCCTGGTCGGCTGGCCGGTGGTCATCTGCCTGATCGCCGAGCCGCTCCGCAACCTCGGTCAGTACACGTTCAGCGACGTCGTGGCGTTCCGGCTCCGGCAGCGGCCCGTCCGCGTCGCATCGGCCTTCGGCGGCCTTGCCGTCGTGGCGTTCTACCTGATTGCCCAGATGGTGGGCGCCGGCAACCTCATCCGGCTGCTCTTCGGCCTCCCCTACGAGGTTGCCATCGTCATCGTCGGGCTCGTGATGCTCGCCTACGTCCTCTTCGGCGGGATGCTGGCGACGACCTGGGTCCAGATCGTCAAGGCCGTGCTGCTGCTGAGCGGCGCGGTGCTGCTGGCCGCACTCGTGCTCTGGCGCTTTGCGCTCAATCCGCTCGCCCTGTTCGACCAGGCCGCGCGGGAGTACGGCGCCGCGGTCCTCGCGCCGGGTCGGCTGGTGTCCGATCCGCTCGATGCAATCTCGCTCGGCATCGCCCTCATGTTCGGTACGGCGGGCCTGCCGCACATCCTCATGCGCTTCTACACGGTGCCGGACGCGCGGACCGCCCGGGTCTCGGTCGCGGTCGCCACGGCCGCCATCGGCACCTTCTTCCTGCTGACTTTCGTGCTGGGCTTCGGCGCCATGGTGCTCGTCGGGCAGGACACCATCCGGGCCGTGGACGCGGGCGGCAACATGGCCGCGCTCCTGCTGGCCGAGGCCGTCGGCGGCCAGGCGTTCCTCGGGTTCATCGCCGCGGTGGCCTTTGCGACGATCCTGGCGGTGGTGGCCGGTCTCACCCTCGCCGGCGCCGCAGCGCTCTCGCACGACGTGTGGGTGAACGTCGTCCGACACGGGCACGCGAGCGAACGCGAGCAGTTCGTCGTCGCACGCGGCGCGACGATCCTGCTGGCCGTGGCGTCAATCGTCCTCGGCATCGTCTTCAAGGGGCAGAACGTCGCCTTCATGGTGGGGCTGGCGTTCGCCATCGCCGCCAGCGCCAACTTCCCCGCGCTCGTCCTGTCGATCTTCTGGCGCCGCTTCACCACACGCGGCGCGCAGGCCTCGATGCTGCTCGGCACGGTGTCGGCGCTCCTGCTCATCTATCTCTCCCCGACCGTGCAGGTGGACATCCTGCAGTCCGAGGCCTGGTTTCCGCTGCGCAATCCCGGGATCGTGACGATTCCCCTGTCGTTTCTTACCGGAATCGTGGTGTCGCTGGCGGCGCCGGGCCAGAGGCCGACCGGCGGTTCGCCGAGGTGGAGCACCGCATCCACTTCGGCGCCTAGCGTGGCTCGATTGCCTCGGGGCCCTCTCGCGGGCATCCGCGTCGTCTCGCTCGCCCAGAACCTGCCCGGCCCCTCGCCATGGCGCGACTGGCGCGTGAAGGCGCGCACGTCGTCAAGATCGAGCCGCCGTCCGGTGATCCGATGGCAGGCTTCAGCCGGTCCTGATGCCGGGCCCTCCATCGCAGCATCGTCGTCGAACGGGTGGACCTCAAGTCGGCAGGAGGACGCGAACGGCTGGGCGCCTTCCTCGAGACCGCCGACCTGCTGGTGACGAGCCAGCGGCCCGCGGCCCTGGCACGTCTCGGCCTGTCCGCATCCCGCCTGGCGCGCACCTGCCGCCAGTTGCGCGTGCTGCAGATCGTCGGAGACCTGCGCGCCCCCGGCCACGCGGGACACGACCTCACATACCAGGCACAGGCGGGCCTGGTGGGCGCGGAGTGCCGCGGACGCTGCTGGCCGACCTCTTCGGCGCCGACCGCGCCGTCATCGCTGCCCTGCTTCTCCTGCGGGGTCCGGCACCGGCGCTCCGTCGCGTCGGCCTGCGGGACGCGCTCGACAGCGCGGGGCCCGTGCGGCGCGGATTGACAACGCCAGGAGGACCGCTCGGCGGCGCGTCACCGGACTACCGGCTGTATGAGACCCGACGCGGCCGAGTGGCGGTGGCAACACTCGAGCCGCACTTCCGCGAACGGCTCCGCGCAGCTCTCGGGCTCGACAGGGACGAGGATCTCGCGCCGCTGTTCCTGGCCCGCACGGCCGTCGCACTGGGAGCGGTGGGCGCGTGCACGCGACCTGCCGATCGTCCGTGTGCGCGAGCCTCGAGAATCGTGACCGCGTGGCGCGTCAGCCGCGGTCAACCCGGCGTGCCGGCGCTCCCGCGTAGGTGGCACCGCCGTCGAGGTGGGAGTGCTTCGGCACGACGCTCAGAGGCGCCTATCTGGCAGCGCTCGCCCGCTTCGACGCCGATACCCACCATGCTGCCGAGCCCGACGGTGACGAAGCGGCCCAGCCGGACGTGACCGGTCTTGACGACCCCGCCCTCGACCGTGTGCCCCGAGAGGTGCACGCTCTCGCCGATCACCACGCCGTCACCGAAGTCGAGCATGTTGTGGTCGGAGATCGACAGGCTGTTCACGTACACCCCTCGGCCGATGGCCGCGCCGTTCCAGCGGAGGTACCACGTCCCGAGGGGTGACGCCCGGAAGAACGTGCCCACGAGCACGCGGACCACGTGGGTCGAAATCATGTAGCGGGACCAGCCGAGCAGCGGCCACTCGAGGTCGCGCATCTTCCATTCCCCGGGCGGCGGTGTACGCCAGCCGAGCAGCCGCGTGCCCCAGGCCGAGAGGAAGGCGAGCGCCACGGCGAACACCAGGTAGGCCGGAACGAACGACATCGCGACGGCAGCAGGCCTCAGGATCGGCCAGCCGTCCGGCAGCCAGGTGAGACACCAGTTCCAGAAGAGGAACGCGGGCAGGACGGCCATGCCGAAGGTGACCGTCTCGACGACGAAGATCGTGACCACGGTCCACGTCACGCGCGCGGCCTGAGCGGCGGTCACGCCGGGAGGCTACCATATCCCTGATCGGCGGACCATGCAGGCGAACCGGCAGAGAGAAACGGCAGACCCGCTCGTGCTCGTCCCGGGCCTCGACGGAACGGGCCTCCTGTTCTATCGCCAGGTACCGCTGCTCGAGACGCACTACGAGGTGGAGACCCACCGCCTCCGTGACGACGCGGCAACGCTCGCCGATCTGGTCGAGGGCCTCGACGCGCGCATCGCGCGGCTGGCGGCCTCGGGGCGGCGCGTCACGCTCGTGGGCGAATCCTTCGGCGGCGCTCTCTCCCTCTGCTACGCCCTCGCGCACCCGGATCGCGTCGAGCGGCTGGTCATCATCAACTCGTTTCCGCACTTCGGCCCGCAGGCACGGCTCTGGCTCGGCTATCACCTGCTGCGCGCCACGCCGTGGGGGGTGATGCGGATCGTGCGCCAGCTCACCGCGCGCCGCCTCCACTCGGCCCACACGGGACGCGAGGAGATCGAACGGTTTCACCAGCTGATGCGCGCCACGACGCGGGCGGGCTATCTCTCGCGCCTGCACATGCTGCGTACCTACGACGTCCGCGAGCGGCTCGCCCAGCTCACCGTGCCGGTGCTCTACGTGGCCGCCGACGGAGACCACCTCGTGCCGGCCGTCGAGCAGGCCCGACTCATGGCGTCGCTGACCCCGCGCGCCTCCGTGCGCGTGCTCGCCGGGCACGGGCACATCTGCCTGATCGCCCCCGGCGTGGACCTTGCCCGCATCCTCGACGAATGGACTCCCCCAGCATGAGCACCTTTCCGGAACTCGATCGCGCCCGCGAACTCGCCGGCGCCTATCTCGGCGGCGTCGGCAGCCGCCACGTCGGTGGCGCTGCGGAGCGCGCGCACCTGGCGCGCACCTTGGGGGGCCCGCTGCCGGAAGGGCCGGCCGACCCGGTGGCCGTCCTCTCGACCCTCGCGCGCGACGCGGACCCCGGGCTCGTCGCCAGCGGCGGCCCCCGCTACTTCGGGTTCGTGACCGGCGGCGCGGTACCCGTGTCCATGGCCGCGGACTGGCTGGCCTCCGCCTGGGACCAGAACGGGGCGATGTTCGTGATGTCGCCCGCCGGGTCGGTCATAGAGGACGTGGTCGGCGGCTGGCTCCTCGACCTGCTCGGCCTGCCGGCCCGGGCGTCGGTCGGCTTCGTCACGGGCTGTCACATGGCCAACTTCACCGGCCTCGCCGCGGCACGACACGAAGTGCTGCGGCGGGTGGGGTGGAACGTCGAGACCGACGGACTGCAGCGGGCCCCCCGCGTGACCGCCATCGTCGGTGGCGAGGCGCACGTGTCGGCCATCGGGGCTCTCCGTCTGCTCGGCTTCGGCACGGGGGAACTGGTGCGCGTGGCCGCCGACGAGCAGGGCCGGATGGTCCCGGAGGCGCTCGCCGAGGCGCTCGCTGATGTGGACGGGCCGAGCATCGTGTGCGCGCAGGCGGGCAACGTCAACACAGGCGCGTGCGACCCCTTCGAGCCGATCGTGGACATCGCGCACGCCAGGGGCGCGTGGGTACACGTCGACGGCGCGTTCGGGCTCTGGGCGGCGGCGGTCCCGGAGCTGGCCGACCTCACCACCGGCGTGTCGCGCGCCGACTCGTGGGCCACCGACGCGCACAAGTGGCTCAACGTGCCATACGACTCGGGCCTGGCGATCGTCGCCCATCCGGCGCCGCACCGTGCGGCCATGGGGCTCCAGGCGTCGTACCTCCTGCGGGGGGAGGACGAGGAGCGCGTCGGCATGGACTGGGTACCAGAGGCGTCGCGACGCGCCCGGGCGCTGCCGATCTACGCGCTGCTCCGCACACTGGGACGGACCGGCGTGCAGGACATGATCCGGCGGACGTGTACCCTGGCACGTCGCATGTCGAATCGACTGGCGGCGGGCGGCGCCACCATCGTGAACGAGGTGGTCCTCAATCAGGTCCTCGCGGCGTTCGGACCCGACGATCGGCGCGACGCCATCACGAGCGCCGTGATTCCGGCCGTGCAGGCCGACGGCACCTGCTGGGCGGGCGGCACGAGCTGGCAGGGCCGGCCCGTCATGCGCATCTCGGTCTCGAACTGGTCGACGACGGAGGCAGACATCGACCGGTCGGCCGAGGCCATCCTGCGCTGCGCGCACACGGTCGGCGGCTGAGGCCGCGTCAGGCCCTCACGCAGTTGCGGCCGTCACGCTTGGCGCGCAGGAGCGCCACGTCGGCTCGGTGCGCCAGGCCTGCGAACGGCTCGCCGGGGGCGGCGACGGCCAGCCCGATCGAGATCGTGCAGCGCGTGGCCGCGACGCCGTGGCTCGCTTCGACGGCAGTCCGCAGGCGGTCGGCAACCTCGGCGGCCCCGTCCGGCGTGACGTCGGCCACCAGGGCGGCGAACTCCTCGCCCCCGTAGCGCGCCACCAGGTCGTCGGGCCGCAGCACGCGCATGAGCGTCTGCGCGATGCGCTGCAGCACGGCGTCGCCGGCCGCATGGCCGTGCGCGTCGTTGAGGTGCTTGAAGTGATCGGCGTCGGCCATCAGCAGCGTGGCGGTCCGCCCTTCCTGCTGCAGGCGGGCGAGGTGCGCGGGAAATGCCGTGTCCAGCCACCTCCGGTTGTGGAGGCCCGTCAGCGCGTCGATGACGGCCAGCCGCTCGTAGTGGCGCCGCCGGTCACCCGACTCGCGGAGGGCCGCATCGTCGTTGCGGACGCGGCCCGCAAGGATGCGCAGCAGGTTGCGGGCGAACTCCGCGCTGCTGTCGATGACACGCCAGACCTCGGCGTGGGGAATCTCGAGGATCTCCGCGTCGGTGGCCGCGATGACGTCCGCCGCGGCGGGCTGGCCGTCGATGAGCGATAGCTCACCCGCGCATTCGCCGGGCTGCAGGCGCACGTGCGGCGCCTCGCTCCCGGGAAGCACGACGTCGAGGCCTCCGGCCACCAGCAGGATGAGCCGATCGTTGGGCTCGCCGGCGGAGAGCAGCCGGGTGCCCGGCGCCACGCGCCTCCTGACGCCATGCCCGAACAGCGCCTCCCGCGCGGCACTGGACACGCCGTGGAAGAGCGCGGCTCCCGTCAGCGCGTCGGCGCCGGAACCGCTCATCTGGCGCACGAGTCCTGCCGCCGCGGCGGAGTGAACGGTCCTGGACGAGGGCGGCAGAAGCGGCAACTCGAGCCGCGGCTGATCGCCCGTCAACGTCTTCAGGAAGGCCACGATCCTGGCGTTCTCCTCTGGCGTGTGCGTCTTGCCCAGCTGAATCCGTCCCATGACGTCGACGGCCTCGGCGAGGCGTCGCGCAGCGCCGTCGTGAAATGCGGATACGTAGGCTCCACGTTGCGCAGCGTGGGCACCTTGAAGCTGAAGCGATCGGCATCCTTGCCCGTGACCGCGGAGCGGCCCTCGGCCGGATTGCTGGTGCGATAGGGTTCGACCACGCCCATCTTCCGGAACGAGGCGCCGCCGGCGGCTGGACCGTTGTGGCAGGCGGTGCACCCGCTGGACTTGAAGAGCGCGTAGCCGTCGCGCTCGTCCCGCGTGAGGGCAGCGGCGTCGCCGGCGAGCCAGCGGTCGAAGGGCGCATTCGGCGTCACCAGCGTCTCCTCGAACGCCGCGATCGCCGCGGTGACGCGGTCGATCTCGATGGCCCCCGGCCCGAATGCTCGGCGGAACTCCTCGACATGCTGCGGGATGGAGCCGAGCATCTCGGCGCGGCCAACTCGTGCGTGTAGGCCATCTCCCGGGGTTGGCGATGGGCCCGCCAGCCTGCTCCTGCAGGTCACGCGCACGGCCGTCCCAGAACTGGGCGACGCTCAGGCTGGAATTGAGCACCGTGGGCGCGTTGATGGGCCCCTCTTGCCAGTTGTGGCCGATCGACGTGGTGAGGTTGTCGGAGCCCCCATGCTCAGGTTGTGACACGAGTTGCAGGAGATGAAGCCGGACCGCGACAGCCGCGGGTCGAAGTAGAGCCTCTTGCCGAGTTCCACGAGCGCCGGGCGGGTGACGACCGCCGGCGGGATGGGTTGGATGGGTTCATCGGCCGCCGTCCCGATCGCGGTGAGCGCAGGAGCGGCACAGGCCAGCAGGAGAAGCCACGTACGCACGGGAGACCTCGCAGACCGGGGACCTGTGTACGCATCGTACCACCTCGGTAGCCGGTCAGGGCTGGCGGCCCGGGCGGGACGGGCGCTTCCGCGGCGCCGGGCCCGGGCGGAACTCCAGCATCACGTTCGAGATCGTGGCGATGGGCCGCCCCTCGGAGACGAACGTGTCGGTGCCCTCCGGGCGAAGCACCGTCAGGCGCTCGCCCAGGAGGCTCACCTGCCCCTCGACCGACGCCGGGAGCTGCACGGTGATCATCTCGCTCCCGGTGGGCGCCACGGCCTTGACGCCGCCTGGCCCCGCGCCTCCGGTGATGCGATCGAAGAGGTCGGCCTCGCTGCGGAACTCGGAGCGGATGACCGCCCGCTCGATGAGGGTGTTGTCCATCGAGAGCACGCCGATGGTGGCGGTGTACTGGCGGAAGGCCCGCTTCTCCTTGACGAGCTCGGCCGAATAGGTGTGGCGGTTGTGCAGTTCGAAGGTGAGGGTGACCGGTCCGCGATGCGGGGGGACGGTCACGAGCACGCCGGCGGCCGGGTCCCGGCCGGTCAAGACGTCACAGAACTCGCGGTTGGTCGTGACGCCGAGGCCAAGCTTCGACGGACACGTGATGTCCGCCTGCACGCGCGAGAGGCCGGCGGATCGGGACGGGGCCGGGGTCTTGCGCGCCTGCGCGAACGCGGGGGGCGCAACCAGGCAGGCCAGCAGGACCGGAACAACACACCTGCACATGAACGAACAGTATAGCGGCAGGCTCCCGACAATGCGGCAGGCCGCTTGCAGGCACGACGGTGACCGGCAGTCGCCCCCCACATCCGATGTCATATCCGGATCGTGATTGTCCGTCGCTGGCAGTCCGTGCCGGTCACGTCACGGATCGATCGCCAGGCCTTGTTCCAACTTGTCGAAGGCGCGCCTACAAATCTTCGGAGGGGGCTTCAACATGGACGTGAGGTTCAAGACGCGTCATCGGCGAATGACACGGTGGATGGGTCGGCTGTTGGGCATGGTCGTGGCGCTGGCCGCGGCGGCGGCGCCGGCGGCCGCGCAGGTACAGACCGGCTCCATCCTGGTACGGGTGCAGGACGAGCAGGGCGCCGCGGTTCCCGGCGCCACCATCACCATCAGCAGTCCGGCGCTGGTGGCGGGCACGTCCACGGGCGTGAGCGACAGCAACGGCGTCAACCGCTTCCCGTCGCTGCCCCCGGGCACGTACGCCGTGCGGATCGAGCTGTCCGGGTTCCGTCCGCTGCAGCGGGAGAACGTCGCCGTGCTCACGGGCCAGACGACGCCGCTCGATCTCACGCTGACGGTCGCGACGCTGGCCGAAACGGTGACGGTCACCGGCAGTTCGCCCGTGGTCGACACCACGAGCGCCACCGTCGCCGTCAACCTGAGCGAGCAGCTGCTGCAGGGGACGCCCGGCGGGCGCGACATCTGGTCGCTCGTCGAGTACAAGGTGCCGAGCCTGCTCATCACGCGGCCCGACGTGGGCGGCACCTCCGGGGGCCTGCAGGGCGTCTACAGCGCCCGCGGCACCACGAGCCAGCAGAACTCCCAGTACCTCAACGGCATCAACGTCGGCGACCCGCAGGCCATCGGCGCGGCCGGGTTCTACTACGACTTCGATGCCTTCGACGACATCCAGGTCTCGACCGGCGCCCACGACATCACGGTGCCCACGAGCGGCGTGTTCCTCAACATGGTGACCAAGGGCGGGACCGACCAGTGGCGGGGCCGCACCACCTTCACCTGGCTGGGTGACGCGACGCAGTGGCAGAACATCGACGGCGACCTGGCGCGCTACGGCTTCCGGCCCGAGACCAACGCCGTGGACTTCGTCTCCGACATCAACGTCAGCGGCGGCGGCCCGGTGATCGCGCGCAAGCTGCGCGTGTTCGGCTCGTTCCGCGACTGGCGCGTCCACGTCAACGTGCCGGCGGCCTTCTCGTCGCTGGTCCTCGACAAGACCGACATCACGTCGGGCATGGTGAACGCCACCTACCAGGTGAACGAGAAGAACCGCATCACCGGCTTCTATTCGCGCCAGTACTACAAGAAGCCGAACCGGTTCCTCGCATCGCCGACGACCAACCTCGAGCAGGCCTCCACCAGCAACGAAGACGACGTCTTCGACGTCTACCAGGTGCTGTGGAACTCGGTCCTGTCGAACAGCTTCTTCCTCGACGCGCGTCTGGGCCTCAACAAGATCTTCTTCCCGACCTACCTGAACGGGACGGACCAGACGCTCCTGGACTCGGCCACCGGCATCCGCACGCGCAACTTCACGACCGGCACCGAGCGGTGGCGCAATCGCTACCAGGGCAATGCCACGGGCCAGTACTACCTGGACGAGTGGCTGGGCGGTCGCCACGAGATCAAGTTCGGCTTCGATCACGCCCACTCGCCGGTCGAGAATCGCGTCCGCCGTGAGGGTGACGTCGACCTCACCTACAACAGCGCCTCCGGCCTCTCGCAGGTCGTGACCATCTACGGCACGCCGTTCTACTCGAAGAGCGCACTCGACGTGACGGCGCTCTACGCCCAGGACAGCTACGCCGTGAAGCGCCTGACGCTGACGGCCGGCGTGCGGTGGGAGCGTCTCGAGGGCTACCTCCCGGAGCAGAGCAGCCCCGGCAGCGCGTACTTCCCCAACCTGACCCGCACCTTCCCCGAGCAGCGCGACATCGTGCTGTGGCACACGATCGGCCCGCGCGTGAGCGCGGCCTACGACATGTTCGGTGACGGCCAGACGGCGTTCAAGGCCAGCGCGGGCCGCTACTACTACATGATTCCGGCCGGTGGCGGTGTGCTCGACACGGTCAACCCCAACGGCAACTACTCCGAGCGCTACGCACGGAACGACCTGAACGGCGACCTGCGGTTCCAGCCCGGGAGCAGACGGGGACGCCCGTCATCTCCGAGGTGAACGTCTCGACCGTCTCGTTCGACCCGGACTACCGCCGACCGTATACCGACGAGTACCGCCGGCGTCGACCACGAGCTGCTGCCGTCGGTCCGCCTCAGCGCCGTCTACACCTACCGCCGCGAGAAGTTCCCGCAGGCGTCGATGAACCCGGCCAGCCCGTTCGACTCGTTCCTGACCACGCGTCCGGACGCGGGGCGTGACGGCGTGCTCGAGTAGCGGCGACGACGGCACGTTCGAGTTCTACAACCGGACCTCCACCGCCAACCTCGTCTACCTGACGAACGACCCGACGAGCCTGCAGACCTACAAGGGCATCGAGCTCACGCTGACCAAGCGGATGTCGAACCGCTGGCAGATGCTCGCCGGCTACACCTTCGCGCACACCCGCATCTCGGGCGTCAGCGTCAACGTGGATCGAACGTCCTGATCAACGCCGAAGGCCCGGTGGCCGGACGGCTCGGTGACCGCCCGCACCAGTTCAAGCTGACGGAGTACTACGCTTGCTGCCCTACTACGACATCGGCCTCGCCGCGAACCTGAACGCCCAGAGCGGCATCCTGCTGACCCGCCAGATCAACACGCCGCTGTCGGTCGGCGGCACGACCACGGTGAACGTCGAGCCACCAGGTCCCTACCGCCTCGACCAGCGCACCTCGATCGACCTGCGCGCGTTCAAGACCGTCCGGTTCTCGGGGGCGAAGGAGCTGGAAGCCTCCATCGACTTCAACAACCTGATGAACAACAACGTCGCCTGGGACGCCAGGTCGCTCGGCGGCACGATCAACCTGCGTCAGGACGGCAGCCCGACCGGGGCCATCAACACCCTGCCGCAGTTCGGCTCGCCCTCGTCGGTCACTGGGACCGCGGAACATCCGCTTCAACGTCGCGTTCCGCTTCTGATACACGAAGGGCACGAAGGGGTCACTGAAGGACACGAAGGACACGAAGGCACGGAGGGCGCAGCTCTCCGTGCCCTTCGTTCGTGCCCTTCGTGTTTCAGTCGAGTGCGGGGCGCTGTTGGGGATCGGCAGGGGCGCCTGGGTCAGGCTGGGGTTGCGGAGCTTGAGAGCTCCAGGAACTCCATGCGGGTCCAGGCGTTGTCGCGGAAGGCTCCGAGCATCGCACTCGTCACCGTGTAGGAGTTCTGCTTCTCCACGCCGCGCATCGCCATGCAGAGGTGCGTGCCCTCGCAGACGACCGCCACCCCAGGGTGAGATCTTCTGGCGGATGGTGTCCGCGATCTGGTTGGTCATCCGTTCCTGCAGCTGGAGCCGCCGGGCGAAGATGTCCACCAGGCGCGGGATCTTGCTGAGACCGATCACCCGTCCGTTCGGGATGTGCGCGACGTGGCACTTGCCGAAGAACGGCAGCAGGTGGTGCTCGCACAGACTGTAAGTCGATGTCGCGCACGATCACCATCTCGCTATAATCCACGCTGAACAGCGCGCCGTTGAGCACCTCATCGATGTCAGCGTCGTATCCGCTCGTCAGGAACTTCAGCGCCTTCTCCACCCTGCGGGCGTTTTTCACGAGACCTTCGCGCGAGGGTCCTCCCGAGCTGCTCCAGCAGCTGGTGGATGAGGTCTCCATCGGCGTATTATGCATGGCCGTGCTGGCCTCGCCGGTCGGCGCGGCCGGAGTCCGTGGGCGCGAGAACGTCGGTGTCGGGCGGTTCGAGTGGGGACATCGTCTTCTTGGATGCGCAGGACGCCTCAGCGGTTCCCGCCGGCGATCGGATGCGCTCTATGCCGACCGCGAGCACCTGGCGAGCGCGACCAGGGCCGCCGAGATCTGGGCCGCGCGCCTGGCCGCCGACCCGGCCGATTTCGAGTCGGCCTGGAACTCGCCCGCACGCGCTACTGGCTCGGCACCAACGGGCTGCCCGAGGACGAGCGGAAGCAGGCGCTCGAACTCGGCGTCGCCGCGAGCCGCACCGCCGCCGCCCTTCGACCCGACGCCCCCGACGGCCACTTCTGGATGGCGGCCAATATGGGCGCGCTGGCCGAATCCTTCGGCCTGCGGCAGGGGCTGAAATGCGCGGCGACATCAAGGAGCGGCGCTCGAACGTGTGCTCGCGATCGATCCGTCGTTCGAGGACGGCTCCGCCGACCGCGCCCTCGGCCGCTGATGCACACAAGGTCCCGGGCCTCTTCGGCGGCAGCGACCGCCGGTCCGAACACCTGCGCAAGGCCCTCGCCTACAACCCGCAGAGCATCATCACCCGGCTCTTCCTCGCGGAGACGCTCTCGGGAACTGGACCGCAAGGACGAGGCCCGCGCCGAGCTGCGACAGGCCATCGCGCTGCCGCCCGACCCGGCTTTGGGCGCCCGAGGACGCCCGCTTCAAGGTCCAGGCTCAGGCGCTTCTGGAGAAGTGCTCAGTAGCGACCCAGCCCTCCGCCCTCCAGGCCTGCAGGCCTCTCAAGCCCCTCAAGCCTGCAGGCCTCCCAGGCCCCACCCCAAGCCCCACGCCGGCCCCTTCAATACCGATAAAACCCCCGCCCGGACTTCTTCCCGAGGTACCCGGCGAGCACCATCCGCTTGAGCAGCGGTGGCGGCGCGAAGCGCGTTTCGCGGAACTCGTCGAACATGATGTTGGCGATGTAGTACGTCGTGTCGAGCCCGACGAAATCGAGCAGCGTGAAGGGGCCCATCGGGTAGCCGCAGCCCAGCTTCACGCCCGCGTCGATGTCCTCGACGGTCCCCAGGCCCTCCTCCAGGCACCGAATCGCGTCGAGCAGGTACGGCACGAGCAGGCGATTGACGATGAACCCGCCGCGGTCCGGCGCCGAAATCGGCTCCTTGCCGATGGCCTTGGCGAAGGCGAAGAGCGCGTCGAAGGTTTCCTGGCTCGTCGGGAGGGCCTTGATCACCTCGACGAGCTTCATCAGCGGCACGGGATTGAAGAAGTGCAGCCCGCCGACCTTGTCCGGCCGCTTCGTCGCCGCGGCCAGCTCGGTGATGCACAGCGACGAGGTGTTGGACGCGATCAGGCAGTGGTCGCCGACGACGGCCTCGACCGCCGCGTAGGCCTGCTTCTTGACCTCGACGTTCTCGACGATCGCCTCGACAACGAGGTCGCACGCCTTCAGGTCATCGTAGGATGTCGTCCCCGACAGGTTGGCGAGCGTCGTCGAGCGGGCCTCCTCGGTCACCTTGCCCTTGGCAACGCCGTCGGACAGGAACTTCTGAATCCGGCCCATGCCCTTCTCGAGGACCCCGGCGTTGACCTCGAGCACGACGGTCTTGAACCCCGCCGCCGCCGATACCTGCGCCACGCCCGCGCCCATCAGTCCGCACCCCAGCACGCCCACCGTCTTGATTGCCATCTCGCCTCCAGCCTCTTCCCGACTCCCGACTCCCGACTCCCGACTCCCGACTCCCGACTCCCGACTCCCGACGATTAGACCGCCTCGACGATCATCGCGATCCCCTGGCCGCCGCCGATGCAGGCCGACGCCACGCCGTACTTCTTGCCGCGACGCCGCAGCTCGAGCAGCAGCGTCAGCAGCAGCCGCGCGCCGGTCGCGCCGAGCGGATGGCCGAGCGCAATCGCGCCGCCGTTGACGTTGACCTTGTCGCGGTCCAGTCCCAGCTCCTTCTCGCAGGCCAGATACTGCGGCGCGAAGGCCTCGTTGATCTCGATGAGGTCGAGGTCGGCCAGCGACAAGCCGGCCTTCTCGAGCGCCTGGCGAATGGCGGGCGCGGGACCCATGCCCATCAGCTCCGGCTGCACACCCACGGTGGCCCATGACACGATCCGGCCGAGCGGCGCGAGACCGTGAGCCTTGACCGCGCCCTCCGCCGCCAGCACGAGAGCGGCCGCGCCGTCGACGATGCCGCTGGCGTTGCCGGCGGTGACGATGCCGTCCTTCTTGAAGGCGGCCGGCAGCTTCGCGAGCACCTCCATGGTGGTCTCGGGCCGCATGTGGTCATCCTGTTCGACGATCGTGGAGCCCTTGCGGCCCTTGATCTCGACGGGGATGACCTCGTCCTTCATGCGCCCCGACGTCCAGGCGGCGTGGGCGAGCTGCTGGCTGCGGACGGCGTATGCATCCGACTCCTCGCGGGTGACGCCGTACTTGGCGGCGCAGTTCTCGGCGGTGATGGCCATCGAGCATCCGGCGTACGGGTCGTTCAACCCCTCCCACAGCCAGTCCTCGAGCTTGCCCTGCCCGAGCTTCAGGCCGGACCGCAGCCCGCGAATGATGTGCGGCACCTGGCTCATGTTCTCCATGCCGCCGGCCAGGACCATGCCGGCCTCACCCAGTTGCACGAGTTGCGCGGCGCTCACGGCGGCCTGGATGCCGGAGCCGCACAGCCGGTTGACGGTGAGGGCCGGCACCTCGATGGGAAGGCCCGCCTTGAGGCCGACATGACGCGCGCCGTAGTGCGCGTCCACGCTGCTCTGCTGCACGTTGCCGAACACCACGTGCTCGATCCATTCGGGCTGCACGCCGGTGCGGGTGAGCGCGCCACGAGCGGCGGTCGCGCCCAGATCGATGGCGGACACGTCCTTGAGCGCGCCGACGTACTGCGTCATCGGCGTGCGTGCGCCGCCAATCAGGAAAACGGATTCGGACATGGTCGTGATCCTCTTCTGCACGTGAACGCCGCGGCGGCGCCGGCTCCGGCTGCCGCGACTGGCTGAACCTATGACGGACGGATGCGCACGGCGATCGCGTCGCCAACCTCGCGGGTCCCGAGCGTGCCGCCGATGTCGGCCGTGCCCGTTCCGTCGGCAACAGCGGACTCCACCGCCGCTTCGATGGCTCGAGCGGCCTCGGGCTGCCCCAGCGTCTCCAGCATCAGGCCGGTCGACAGGATGGCCCCGATGGGGTTGGCCATGTTCTTCCCGGCCAGCGGCGGCGCGGACCCGTGGACGGGCTCGAAGAGCGACGTCCGGCCCGGTGAAGGTTGGCCGAGGCCGCCATTCCCGAGCCGCCCTGCAGGGCGCCGCCGATGTCGGTGACGATGTCGCCGAACAGGTTGTTGGTGACGATGACCTGGTACTGCCCGGGATCCTTGACGAGGAACATCGCCAGAGCATCGATGTACTGGTGCGTCGGCGTGATAGCCGGAAAGTCGGCCGCGACCTCACGAAACACCCGCTGCCACAACGCGTGCCCCTGCTGCATGGCGTTGCTCTTGTCGGCCATGCACACCTTGGTGAACCCGTGCGCGTCGGCGAACGCGAAGGCGTGCCGGATGATGCGGTGCACGCCCTTGTAGGTGTTGATCTCCTCCTGGATCGCCACTTCGTCGGGCGTGCCCGCCTTGAAGCGGCCGCCCACGCTCACGTAGACGCCCTCGGTGTTCTCGCGGAACACGACGAAGTTGACGTCCGCGCGGCCGCGGTCCTTGAGTGGACACAGCCGGTCGGCGATGAGGCGCACCGGGCGGTAGTTGACGTAGAGATCGAGCTCGAAGCGCGCACCGAGCAGGATGTCCCGCGCGTGGCGATTGTCGGGCACCCGGGGATCGCCGAGCGCGCCGACGAAGACGGCGTCGAAGGACCGCAGCAGATCGAACCCGCCGGACGGCAGCGTCTCCCCGTCTGCAGATAGTGGTCCGCGCTCCAGGGAAGATGGTCGAGCTCCACGGAGAGCCCGAAGGCCTCTGCCGCGCGCGCCAGGACCTTGACGGCCTCGACCGTGACGTCCTTCCCGATTCCGTCGCCTGCGATGACTGCGATCCGCATCTGCCGTCCTGGACGCCCGCGGCGCGTCAGTGAACCTCGAACGCCATGGACATGCCGAGCCCGCCGCTCACACACAGCGTGGCCAGGCCACGGCCGCCGCCGCGGCGGCGAAGTTCGTGGAGCAGCGTCACGACGATTCGCGCGCCCGTGGCGCCGATGGGGTGGCCGAGCGCGATGGCGCCGCCATTGACGTTGAGCCGCGCGGTGTCGATGGGCATCTCGCGCAGCACGGCCAGCACCTGGACGGCAAAGGCCTCGTTGAGCTCGACGAGATCGAACGCGTCGATCGCGAGGCCCGTCCGCGCGGTGAGCTTGCGCGTGGCGGGCACGGGGCCGATGCCCATGAGGCGCGGGTCAACCCCGGCGCTCGCCCAGCCCGTGATGGTGGCCACCGGCGTGAGGCCGTGTGCGGCGGCAAAGGACTCGAAGCCAGGACCAGCGCGGCACCGCCGTCGGTGATCCCCGACGCCGAGCCGGCCGTGATGATGCCGGGCTCGCCCTCCACGACCGGGAACGTCGGCGGGAGCCTGCGCAGCCCCTCGATGGTGCTGCCGGGTCTGGGATGCTCGTCGGTGGTGACCTCCACCGGCGCGCCCTTGACGGTGACGGTGACCGGCGCGATCTCGTCGGCGAACCGTCCCGCGGCCTGGGCGGCCTCTGCCTTCTGCTGGCTGCCGAGCGCATAGGCGTCCGAGTCCTCGCGCGTGATGCCGTACTGGCGCGCGAGGATCTCCGCCGTCTCGCCCATGATCAGGTTCGACAGCGGGCACTGGAATCCGTCGCGGTACATCGCATCGACGAACTGGAAGTTCCCCATGCGGTGGCCCCAGCGGGCGTCGATGCTGTCCACGAGGTACGGCATCCGGCTCATGGACTCGACGCCGCCGGCCAGGACGACCTCGGACTCGCCGAGCAGGATGCTCTGGGCGCCGCTGGCAATGGCCTGCAGACCCGAGGCGCACGCCTTGTTGATCGTCTGCGCCGGCGCCTCGACGGGCACGCCACTGCGATAGGCGATCTGTCGGCCCGGGTTCGGACCAGACCCGGCCTGCCGGCCGTGGCCCATCCAGACCTCCTGGATATCGCCCGGCGCGAGGCCGGCACGTGCGATTGCGGCGCGCGAGGCCACCGCGCCCAGTTCTGCGGGATGGACGTCCCGGAAGGATCCGCCGTACTTGCCGATGGGCGTGCGCGCGCTGGAGAGGATCACGACCCGGGGTGCGGACATCGCGTTGGCAGTGTATCAAACGAACGTTCAAATCGGGCCCTCGGGCACCCCCTCCGTCCCTCCGGTCTTCTTCGGTGAAATCTCGTGACAAATTATCCAAATTGTCGTATTTTCGTCCGCCTCCGATCCATTCATCCCAAGGCCAATCACAGTTACGGCGGCAATATCGCCAAAAAGTCTCGCAATTCTGGGCTTATTCGTCCCTGGGACTAATGGCACGCCTGTTTCAAATGGTGGGGCGAGTGGCACGTGAGCTTTGGCGCGATGACGGCGTTGTCACAAGGAGACGAGCAGGATGACGAGACAGACTTGGCTGGCGGCAGTTCTTGCGGGCGTGGTGTTCGCACTGGCGCCCTCTCCGGCCCGAGGTCAGGTGGCCAACACCGGGACCATCGAGGTCATCGTCGAAGACGCCGACGGCGGACGACTGCCCGGTGTGACCGTCACGGCCACGGCGGCCGACACGGTGACCCGGCGTTCGGCCGTGACCGACGGCGAGGGCGTCGCCACGCTCGATGCGATGGCGCCGTCGACGCAGTACACCATCGTGGCCGAGCTCGCGGGCTTCCAGAACCAGACCATCAACCAGGTGCTGGTCCGCTCGGGCCAGACGGCATCGTTGCGCGTGACGCTGTCGATTGCGGGTCTCACCGAAGCGGTGACGGTCACCGCGGCCACGCCCGTCGTGGACGTCAAGACGGCCACCGCCGGCCAGGACATCACGCTGCAGCTCACCGAATCGCTGCCGACGGGACGCAGCTACCAGAGCTACCTGCAGTTGGTGCCGGGCGTCCTGCCCGATGACCAGACGTCGAGCGGCAACCCGGCCGCCCGTTCGGGCATGAACTACAGCGACATCGGCGGCAACTTCGGGGTGTCGAGCGACAACGTCTACTACTTCGACGCCATCAACGTGACCGATCCGGTCACGGGCACGTTCGGCGCCAACCTGAACACCGAGATCATCCAGGAGCAGAAGGTGATCACGGGCGGCATTCCCGCCGAGTACGTGGGCTCCCCCGGCCTGATCTCGAACGTCGTCACCAAGTCGGGCAGCAACGGCTTCCACGGCTCGGCGAACTACTTCTTCCAGAACAGCAGCCTCGTCGCCGAGAACCAGAACGGCGCGGCCCAGGAGTTCTCGACCAAGGACAACGGGTACACCGTCGGCGGCCCGCTCTTCCGTGACAAGGCGTGGTTCTTCGGCAGCTACCGCTACGTGAACCGCCAGGACGACGTGGCGTCGCTCGACACCGACGAGTTCCTCCGGTCGGTGGACAACACGCAGCACCAGGGCTTCGCGAAGGGCACTGTCGCGGCGTCGCAGAACAACCTGTTCAGCTTCACCTACCTCAGCGACCCCACCGACATCACGGGACGCCGCGACCGCGACATCACCAATGCGCGCGACCGGTCCACCCAGCAGGGGGGCCACCGCTTCGCCGGCAACTTCTCGCGTGTGTGGGGGTCGACGCTGCTGGAAGTGGGCGCCAACAAGCACAACGGCGAGGTCTCGCAGCTCTCGGCCATTCGCGAGGCACGGGTGACCACGCTGTTCCGCTCGACCGACACGCGGACGCTGGCGGACGAGCAGCTGGGCGGCTTCGGCCAGGATCTCATCAACCAGCGGGACAACATCGGCATCATGGGCACGATCCAGCACTCGATCGGCCGCCACACGGTGAAGGCCGGTCTCAACTGGGACAAGCACGTCAACTTCCGTGACACCCTCTACGTGGGCGAGGCCATCTACACCTCGCTGGCGTCCCGCTACGCGGGTGCCGGCATCCGGGCGGTCGACATCCCCGGCGGGAGCTGGAGCGGCCAGGACTTCGACGTCACCAACACCAGCGACTTCGGCGGCCTCCTCCGCACGATCGACGCGCGGGCCGATCGCGCGCGCTTCTACGCGGCGCTCGACCTGAACGGCGACGGCGTCATCACGTCGGGCGAAGCGGGCCAGGCCATCGTGTTCAACACGGTGGGCACCCTCGGCACCGTCAACTACGACCGCACCCTCCAGTCGCAGACGGGCCCCCAGGAGACGTCGTCACGCGGGCTGAGCTTCTTCGTGCAGGACCAGGTCACGCTCAACCGCCTGACGCTCAACGTCGGCCTGCGGACGGAACGGTGGGAGCATTTCGCCACCACGGGCGAAAACATCTACACCTTCGACTGGGCCTGGGCGCCACGCCTGAGCGCGGTGTACGACCTGCGCGGCGACGGCCGCCAGAAGGTGTCGGCGTACTGGGGCCGTTACTACGATCCCATCCGCAACAACATGACCAACTTCGCCGGCACGCTGACGGGCTCGATTCTCGAGGAGCAGATCTACGTGCTCGGCGACTGGGTCACCTACCGCACCCGCGGTGGCCCGACCGTCCAGGATGCGTTCTTCTCACCGACGACGA
Source organism: Vicinamibacterales bacterium (assembly GCA_041394685.1). Classification (GTDB taxonomy): domain Bacteria; phylum Acidobacteriota; class Vicinamibacteria; order Vicinamibacterales; family UBA2999; genus VFZN01. Next base: position 149,817 of record JAWKHU010000031.1, on the reverse strand, counting down.
AGACGCCCTACACCGATGACCTCCAGATCGGCTACGGCGTCGACCTCGGCAACAACATGAGCTTCGACGCGCTCTACTTCAACCGCCGGACGCGCGACATCCTCGAGGACTACGACCTCGCGCTCTACGCCGAGCCGGACGGCTACAGCTCCGACCCCAACGGCTACCAGGCCCCGGACACGCTGTTCCTCGGGTACGACTACTTCGGCTACGCGGAGAACCCGGGTTCGAACTTCGTCATCGGCACGCTGGCCGGCGGCAAGCGTAACTTCCAGGGGCTCGAGTTCGTGTTCCGCAAGCGGTTCGCGGACAACTGGCAGCTGCTCACCTCGTACAACTGGAACGACGGCAAGGGCAACACGAACTCGGACAGCAACGCCGACTTCCAGGGTGACGTGCTGTTCCTCGACCCCCGCGCGCCGTACCAGTACGCCACGCAGCCCGGCCTCGTCCGGCACCTCCTCAAGGGCGCTGGATCGTATACGTTCGGCTTCGGCCTTCAGCTCGGCGCCACCATGAGCTGGAACTCCGGCACGGTGGCGAGCCGGACGTTCCTGTCGTCGAGCCGCAACCTCCCGATCCGCATTCCGACGTCGGAGGCGTACACCTACGGCGGCACAACGCAGCGGTGGCTGACACCCGATGCCGTGGGTCGCTCGACAACCCGTCCTGGGGCCAGCTGGACCTGCGCGCGCAGCACCTGCGCTCCGTCGGGGGCGCCAACGTCGAGTTCTTCGTGGATCTGTTCAACGTGCTCAACAACCAGGACTCGGTCCGAAACCAGGACCTGGTCGCCGGGTCGGGCGGCATTGCGTTCGGCGAGCCCATCCAGTGGGTCCAGCCGCGCCGGGCGTTCCTGGGCGCACGCGTCCGCTGCAGGAAACCAGCGCCGTGCCTCGGCATGAGGGTCGGCGCTGATCGACGCATCACGGGGCGGGTGCCTCGGGCGGCCGCCCCGTGATGACAGATGCCACCGACCAGGGACGAGCGGCCGTCCCTCGCTGGCCGTCGTCAGCGTGCAGGTGCGTTCTGCCACCGCCAGCTGAGGCTTAGTCAGCCCTCCGGCATTTCATCCCACCTGCGATCCTGAAAATTGAATGTCCGTCACGGCTTTTTGGTCGCCCGCCTCATGTCCAAAGTCATGACAATCCTGTAAGTCCAAGCAGGCAGAGCATTAGTCTTCCCTGCTCGTCCCACCGTTGCTGGCACGATGTTTCCTTTACTTACTGAACGTTTGATATCCCTACTGTCGGTTCAAGGAGAGAGAAAGACGATGCGAATTCGCACGAGTGCCATGTTCGTGGCCCTCTGGATTGCACTGGTAAGCGTTGCCTCGGCTCAGACCACGGGCACGCTGGCGGGACGGCTGGTCGATAGCCAGGGTCTCGCCATTCCGGGCGCCACGGTCACGGTGTCGGGTCCCCAGGGGGCCCGCACGTTCGTGTCCGACGGCGAAGGCCGCTTCAACGCGCCCTTCCTCGTCCCGGGCAACTACGACGTCCGCGCCGAGCTCCAAGGCTTCAAGGTCGTCGACATCAAGGGCGTCGCGGTCAGCCTCGGGCAGACCTCGACTGTCAACGTCACCATGGAAGTGGGTGGCCTCACCGAAACGGTGGAAGTCACCGGGTCCACGGTGATCGTCGACACGCAGTCCACCACCACCGGCGCGGTGCTCACGAGCGAGCTCCTGCAGAAGGTGCCGGTCGGACGCCGCTTCAGCGACACGATCTACCTCGCGCCCGGCGTCAGCAGCGGCGGCTCGGTGGGCAGCGCCAACCCCTCCATCTCGGGCGGGTCCGGCCTCGACAACCAGTACGTCGTCGACGGCGTGAACGTGACCAACCAGGGCTACGGCGCGCTGGGCAGCTACTCGATTATCTTCGGCTCGCTCGGCAACGCCACGCCCTTCGACTTCATCAAGGAAGTCCAGGTGAAGACGGGCGGCTACGAGGCGGAGTTCGGCCAGTCGGTCGGCGGCGTGGTCAACGTCGTGACCAAGAGCGGCAGCAACGCACTGCGCGGCACGTTCTTCGGCTACTCGCGGCCGCCGTTCCTGCAGGGCGATCCCAAGCAGTACCAGAGCCTGAACGGCACCGTGCAGTTCGGCAAGAACGAGCAGTCGGACTTCGGCGTGGAGGCCAGCGGCCCCATCGTCCAGAACAAGCTGTTCTTCTTCGGCGCCATCAACCCGGCGTTCGAGGCGCGCGAGTTCAAGGCGCCCGCGGACGTGCCGGCCGGCAGCTTCCCGCTCGAGAGCCTGGGCTTCGTGCAGCGGAAGCGCACCAACCTCAACTACTCGGCCAAGCTCACCTACCAGCTGGCCAGCAGCCACCGCATCGACGCGTCGTTCTTCGGTGACCCGTCGAAGGGCGAGCTGGGCCCGCAGCGCCTGTCGGCCCTGACCGTGCAGGACACCTCGTCGTTCAGCGAGCTCAAGAAGTTCGGCGGCAACAACCAGACGGTCCGCTACGACGGCGTCGTCTCGCCGACCTTCCTCGTCGAAGCGTCGTTCGCCAACGCGCGCAACCAGATCGAGGAAGTGCCCTCGGTCAACGAGTGGCGCGTCGTCGACCAGACGGTGACGCCGAACATCATCACCGGCGGCATCGGCTTCTACGAGGCGGGCAACGACAGCAAGAACCGCCAGTTCAAGGTGAAGGCCACCAACCTCGTGGGCGACCACCAGGTGCAGTACGGCTTCCAGTACGACAACGTCACCTACGCGCAGGTCAACCAGCGCACCGGGCCGACGTTCCTGGCGGCCGACGGCCGCACGACGGCCACGGGCGCGAACATCACGGTGGTGCCGGACGTCAACTCGGCCAGATCTACCGCGTGACCCGCGCCAACTTCAACAGCCAGCGAACGACGGACCAGAAGTACTACAACTTCTTCGTCCAGGATTCCTGGAAGGTGAACGACCGCCTGACGGTCAACCCCGGCATCCGCTACGAGCAGCAGAAGCTCGCCGGCACGCTCATCGACAACTTCGAGCTGAAGAACAACTGGGCGCCGCGCGTCGGCGTGGTATGACGTGCTCGGCAACGGCCGCGCAAGCGTACGGCAACTTTCGGCATCTACTACGCGCGCATCCCCAACGACCTGGCGGCGCGCGCGCTGTCGGCCGATGATGGCGTGAGCCGCGCGGACTACTTCGATGCCGCGCTGACCCGCCCCGTGCCCAACGGCGTCACCACGCAGATCCCGGGCGCCGGCCAGATCGTCAACCACTTCGTGCTCGCCGGCGTGGGCGCCGACGAGATCGATCCCGACGCCAAGCTCGTACAAGCACGAGACCGTGATCGGCTACGAGTGGGAGGCGATGGCCAGCACCAACGTCGGCGTGCGCTACATCCACCGCGGCATCGGCCGCGTCCTCGAGGACATCGCGGCGGCGCCGATGGTGGCCTACGAGCTGGGCCTGCCGGGCACGGACACGGTGGCCTACATCCTGACCAACCCCACGTCGGACACCCCGACGATCGCGCCCGAACTCGGCGCGGCGTTCGAGGATCCCATCCACAGCTACGACGCGGTCGAGTTCACCCTCGATCGGCGCTTCGCCGGCAAGTGGGGGGCGCAGGCGTCCTACCGCTGGTCGCGGCTGCACGGCACGTTCGAGGGCTTCTACCGCGAGGACAACGGCCAGTCCGACCCCGGCATCACCTCGCTGTATGACTTCCCGACCAACGACCCGAGCTACACGGCCATCGGCGGCACGCAGTTCGGTTACGCCGGCGACATCCGCTACCTCGGCGCGCTGGGCCAGGGCCCCCTGCCGCTCGACCGTCCGCACGCGCTGAAGCTCTACGGCAACTACGCCGTGACCGACGCGTTCGCGTTCGGCGTCGGCTTCAACGCCAACTCGGGCAAGCCCCTCACGCCGATGGCGGCCAACCCGAACTACCAGAGCGGCGGCGAGATCCCCGAGGGCCCGCGAGGCTCCGGCATCGACACCGTGGACGGCTTCCGCACGCGCACGCCGTTCGAGTACCAGGTGGACGCCCAGGCGAGCTACGTGATGCGTTTCGGCGGCCGCCGCCTGACGCTCCTTGCCGATGCGTTCAACCTGTTCAACCTGAAGCGCACGCTCGACTACGACGCCTGGACCGAGATCAGCCCGGGCGTGCCGAACCCCGACTACGGGACCCCGACCTCCAACCTGGTGGCGGGCCCGCAGTTCCAGCTGCCCTTCGCGCTGCGCCTCGGCGCGCGGTTCGAGTGGTAAGTTCGACTGACTTGTAAGTATCGTGAGGGCCGGCGCCGCACAGCGCCGGCCCTTTTGTTTTTCCCGGAGGAGGCCCCATGCTGACCACCGTCCTCGTGCTCGCCCTCACCACCGGCGGACTGCAGGCGCCCGCGCTGAGCGATGCCGACCGCCGCGAAGCGCTGCAGCAGTACCAGCTGGGGATGGCGCTCCTTGCGTCCGAACAGTGGGAGAAGGCCGAAACCGCGTTTCGTGCCTCCATCGGGCGCGACGAACTCTTTACCGACGCCCACTACGGACTCGGACGCGCGCTGATGGGCCAGGAGCGGTTTGCCGAAGCCGTGCGTGCCTACGAGGGGTGCCTCGACGCCGCCCGCGCTCTCTTCAGCCTCCGCGAAAAGGATCGCGTGGCCGCCGACCAGCGCGTCATCGACCAGTCGCGCGCCCTGCGCGAGGCCGTCGTCCAAATCCGCCGCCAAAAGGGCCAGCAGACCGAGAACCAGGTGCTGCAGATCGAGGCGCGCATCCGCGAGCTCGAACGCAGCCGTACCGGCATGGCTGGCCGGTTCGAACCACCGCCGCAGGTGCTCCTCGCACTGGGAAGCGCGCACTTCAGGAACGGCGACGCCGACGACGCGCGTGTCAACTGGGAGGCGGCCGTGGCCGGCAACCCGAAGCTCGGGGAAGGCTGGAACAACCTCGCGGTCGAGTACATGCGCGAGGGACGGAAGGGCGACGCCGAACGCGCGGTGAAAAATGCGGAAGGCGCGGGTTTCCGCGTGAACCCGCGTCTCAAGGCCGACATCGCCGCGATGCGGCCGGCCGTATAATTTCAAGGCGTGGAGACGCCGCAGCGCGATTCGGAACGACTGCCGATCCTCGGTCCCCTCAAGGGCGAGGTCAAGGTGTACCAGGGGATGACGGTCCATCAGGTGAGCCTCGGCGGCATGCAGGTGGAGACGTCCTTCCCGCTGCAGCTCGACTCCCTCCACGACTTCCGCCTCACGCTGAGCGAACACTCGATCGTGGTGAAGGGCCGCGTCGCGCACGCGCGCATCGTCGACGTCGATCAGGACATCGTGATGTACCACTCGGGCATCGAGTTCATCGAACCGTCGGAGCCGGTGCTGGACGCGATCCGCGAGCTCGTCGACGCCCTGAAGTCCTACAAGCGCTGACCGCCGCCGCGTGCCTCACCGCACGTTGAGGTGCTCGAGGTAGTCCCCGGACTCGATGCGGCGCGCCTGCCCGAGCGGCGCGTTGTAGAAGTACACCCACGCGGGCTGCACGCGGCCGTCGTCCATCCACACGTCCCGCTGCACGCGCACGTAGAGGCTGCGCGCCGGCTCCTCCGGCCGGAAGCCCTCGATCTCGTCGAGCGCCGGCAGGACGGCAGCCGCATCGGCGACGGCGTACACCTCGCCCCGCACCTGGCTGTCGTCCTCCGTGGGCACGGCGGCCGGATAGATGCCCAGATCGAAGAGCGCAGCCTGGATACGTCCGCGGCCCGCGAACGTCAGGCTGGCGTCCACACGCTGACGCCCGGGCCGGTTGAAGGGCGTCATCAAGGTTCCGTAGAAGAAGACGTGCTCGAGCACGGCAGACCCAGGTGGGGGGAGTGTAGCACCGGGCAGAGGTGCCGGGTGCACGGTGCCGCGTGTGCCGGGTGCGAGTGCGGGGTGCAGGGGTGCGGCGTTCAGGGTGCGGATTGGGGAATTGGGAGATTGAGAGATTGGGGGATTGGGGAATTGGAGGCAGCAGGCGTAAAGGCGAGGTGCCGGGACACGGACGGCCCGGCACCCCTGGAGCGATCCGGGAACTACTGCCGGGCGTCGCCTCGGCGCTGCCGCGCCATGGCTTCCAGCGCGTCGAAGAACTCGCTGGGCACGTCGAAGGCGAGCGCGACCGTCTTGCCCTCGCCGGTCAGCTGGAGCGAGTCGACCATCTGCTGCATGCCGGGCCGGCTGCCGGCCTGCAGGCGCGCCATGGCCAGGAAGCCGCGGACGACGTCGCGGAGGTTCTGGGCGGCTTGCTCGTCGCGCGCCTCGGCCTTGAAGACACCGCTGACGCCGCCGTTGACGTGGCCGGCTGCCGAGAACCACGAGAGGGTCGGGAGCTGGGACTGGACGTCCGACGGCAGGCGGGCCTGGCGGGCCAGTGCGTCGAAGCGGCCCACGGCCCAGGCGTTGCTGCTGTCGAGCTCGGACACCAAGCGCATGAGGTCGTTGTTGGAGACCACGTTGCGGTTCGAGAGGCCCGCGTCGATGGCGCGCTTGACCGCGTCGACGCTGCCGAGCCCGACCAGGTCCGCCTCCAGGAAGCCGACGGCCATGGAGTCGCCGCCGTTGCGCCCGTTGCGGTTGCGCTCCAGGTGCGTCAGCAGGCGCTTGCCCTGGTAGTCCTCCGCGGTGCCGCCGTGCTCGAGGGCCAGGGACCTCGAGGCGGCCCGCCTCGGAAGCGGCCGCGGGCCAGCACGATAGCCGACCGTTCGGGGTGGTCGGCCGCCCCGTCACCGTCCGGCACGAAGGCCGCGACGACCGAGTCGATGTCGCGTTCGATGTTGAGGCCGGTCTTCTGTTCGAAATCGTTGCGGTCGGCGGACGGGGGCTCGAGCTCGCGGAACCGGCGGCGGAATTCGGAGTTCATGACGTCGCGGACGTTGGCGTAGGCCACTACGGCGGCGTCGGGCGGGACGCACTGCAGTTCGGAAGGACCGGCCGCCTGGGACGACAGCGACACGGGGAGGCCCATATGGAGGCCAGAAGGCCGGTGCCCAGGCCCACGGCCAGGATGGCGCCGGACACGACAAGGAAGTAGCGCGTTCTCTTCGACATGCAGTGACTCCCTGTCAGCTATTACGGTTCCGTGACGGCCGGGGTTCCGGCCAGCGGAACCGTGGCAGCCCGTTCTCGGGGACGAACGGGCCTACTGTTCGAGGACGTATTCCCGGCGCTCGACGACCCGGGTCGCGAGCCACAGGAACGCGGCTCCGGCCACCACGAGTGCCCCCATCGCCTGCGGCAGGGACGGCACGTCCCGGAAGAAGCCCTGCAGGAGGCCGGCCAGCCCGTCCGAGGGCATCGCATGGGGCACGAGGGCCTGGAGGTAGTGCGCGACCGTGAACTGCCGCAGGTAGCCCGGCAGGACCATCACGGTGGGCTCCCAGCCAAAGACGAAGACGAGCCCGATGACCAGCGGGCGCTTGAAGAACGCACCGACGAAGGCAAAGACCGCCCCGTACACCGCCAGGCCGAGCCCCAGCAGGCCCAGGTCGGTGACCAGGGCTCCGAAGCTGGCGGGCACTTCGCGGAACGGCACGACCAGGAAGTAGACCAGCATCACCGCCGGCAGCACGACCAGCATGGTGCAGGTGACATAGGCCAGATACTTCCCCACCAGCACGGCGCCCCGCGGCACCGGACGGGTGAACAGGTAGGTGAGCGTCTTGTCCTCCACCTCGTCCGCCATCAACGCCGTGCCGTAGAACACGGCCAGGACCGGCACGATGAAGCGCAGGAACAGCATCCAGATCATCACGCCGAAGATGCCGATGCCGCCGACCGCGCGACCGTTCACGCGCAGGGCGGTCAGCCCGAACACGTCGAGGCCTCGGACGATGAGGGCCAGCAGCACGGGCCCGCCCACCACCAGCGCCATGAAGATGGTGCGGCGCGACCAGAGCATCTCGCCGAGCGAGAGGTCGAAGACACGGCGCGACGCCCCCCAGAAGCTCATGGTCATTGCTTCACCAGGTATCGGAACACCGCCTGCAGGTTGTCGTCGGGCGACTGGACCTCGTCGATGGCGCCGGCCTCGCCCGACGCCGCCAGCTCGGTGAGGCGGGCGTAGAACCCGTCGGGCCGGCTGGTCTCCACCACCACCGCGCCCGGCTCGAACCGCAGGCTCAGCACATCGTCGGACGCGAGGAACTGCCGGGCGAGTGCGCGTGGGTCGCTGCCCCGCACGTAGACGGTGTGCGGATGCGTGTCGATCAGGTCCCTGATCTGGTGGACGTTGCCCTCGGCGACGATCCGGCCGTTGTTGATGAGAAGGATGTTGGAGGTCATCGACTCGATCTCGTGCAGGATGTGGCTCGAGACGATGATGTGCTTGCCGGTGCGGGCCCAGTCCTTGATCAGCCGGATGGTCCTGCGCCGCATCAGGGGATCCATGCCGGTGAGCGGCTCGTCGAGGATGAGGAGCGACGGGTCGTGCACGAGGGCCTGCGCCAGCTTGACCCGCTGCCGCATCCCCTTGCTGTAGGCGCCGATCTTCTTGTCCGCCGCGTCGAGCAGATCCACCTTCTCGAGCGCCGCTCGCGCCGCCTGCTCGGCGGCGCCGTCGCCGAGCCCGTTGAGCCGGACCAGGGCCGTCACCCACTCGATCCCCGTCATGCGCTCGTAGAACGCATCCTGCTCCGGGCAGAAGCCGATGCGGGCGAAGATGGCGGGATTGCCCCAGATGGGCTCCCCGAGGACGCGGATCGCGCCCTGGCTCGGCTTGAGCTGACCCGTCATCAGCTTCATGAACGTGGACTTGCCGGCGCCGTTGGGACCGAGCAGCCCCGTGATGCCCGGCGGAATCGACACGGACACGTCGTTGAGCCCGTTGACCTGCCCGTACCACTTGGAGAGGTGCTCGGCCTGCACCAGCGCGCCGGCGGCCTGCGGAGCCGGGGCCTGGGCCACGGGAGCGGGAGCGGCGGCGCCGGCGGTCATGTCACGATCTCCACGCCCTTCACGCGCCGCGACAGGATGTACATCGACCCGGCGATGAGGAGGACGACCGTCAGGGCGGCGAGGGCCGGCGAGAGGTCGTAGCGCGGCTGCAGCCGGAAAATGGTGTCCCCGAGCTGCTCCAGCGCGTCGCCGGGCGAGATCCACGCGAACGCCGAGGAACCCGTGATGCCGCGCAGCGCCTGGAAGAGCGCTGCCGTGAAGAACATCAGGCCGGCGTACATCACGCCCACGAACCGGCTGCTCTTGGACAGCGACGACAAGGCGAGCATCGTGGTGGAGGCGAGGAGCACCTGCGCCAGCGAGAACAGGGTGATGGCGGGCAGGAGATAGGCGTTGTTGGCCACGAAGGTGAAGCTGCCGGCAAACACCGTCTGGACGATGAGCAACCCCATGGCCGGCGCCCACGTGACGAACACGAGGAAGAGGAAGAGGATGGCCATCTTGCCGGCGATGTACTCGACGGCCGTGAGCGGCTTGGACAGGTAGAGCTGCAGCGCGTTGGCGCGCCGGTCGTTGGCAATCAGTCCAGCGCCCACCCAGATGGTGACGAAGAAGACGAAGACGCCCTGCTGATCCAGGAAGTCGCGGAAGGTCTCGCCCTTCGGCGCGAGAAACGCCGCCTGCTGGAAGTTGGCCGACGCATAGATCTGGACGGCCCGCACCAGGAACGGCGCCCAGGCGAAGAGCATCAGCGAGATGAAGGAGCGCTTGGAGATGATCGTCCGGATGCCCGCGCGCGCGATGACCTGCCACGCACGCCCCACGGGCGCCCGCGTGCCCGCGTACCGCCGGTAGCCCTGATCGTGGATGGGCATCGATCAGGCCTCTCCCACCGCACGGGCGAACACGTCCTCGAGCGTGGGCACGCTGGGCCGCAGGTGACGCACCTGCACGCGCTCGCGCGCCGCAATCTCGAAGAGGCGGCGGGCGCCGGGATCGGCCGCAGATGATGCAGGGGCCGCAGATGACGCAGATGGCGCAGATGGCGCAGATGAGGCTGATTGAACAACGGGAGGAGGGGCGGGTGCGATCTCCGCAACTCCGGGCATCTCAGAGCCCCCCGGCACGAAGACGCGGATCACGTCCTCGTCGGTGTCGTGGCAGTCGAGGCCTTCGCCGCGCAGGACGTCGACGAAGCGCGATTGATCGCCCTTGATTCGCAGCTCGTAGACCCGGCCGCGGGTCCCCTTCAGCGCCCTGATCGGTCCGGACGTGGCGATGGTCCCCTTGTCGACCACGACGACGTGGTCACAGGTGTATTCCACGTCGGGCAGCAGGTGCGAGGAGAGGATCAGGTTGACGTTCTTGTTGTGGGCCAGGTCGCGGATGAGCTCGAGCATCTCGTCCCGGCCCTTCGGGTCCATGCCGTTGGTGGGCTCGTCGAGAAACAGCAGGTCCGGATCGTGCACGATGGCCTGCGCCAGCTTGATGCGCTGCTTCATGCCGGTCGAGTAGGTCTCGAGGTTGCGGTAGCGGGCCTCGCCGAGCCCCACGTAGTACAGCACCTCGTGCGATCGCTGCATGGCGTCGGCCGGCGGCAGGCCCGCCAGCTCGCCGCAGTACGCGACGAACGACACGGCGTTCATGCCCGGCACGTGCGAGTCGCTCTCCGGCATGTAGCCGATCCGCGCGCGCACCTCGAGCGGCGACCGGGCCACGTCCAGGCCCAGCACCTGCATCCGTCCCTTGTCCGGGGTCACGAATCCGAGGAGGGTCTTGATGAGGGTGCTCTTGCCCGCGCCGTTCGGGCCGAGCAGCCCGACCGCTCCGCTCCCGAAGGCGGCTGTCACGTCTCGGAGCGCGTAGTTGCGGCCGTAGCGCACGCTCAGGTCGTCGCACCGGACGACGATGCCGTCACCCGCGGGCTGGCCGTGACCGATCTCGACAACGGGCGCCGCCGGCGCCGTCCCCTGCATCGCAGTGAAGTATACGGGCAGCCGCGTCAGAGCGTTCCGCGGAGGCCGAGTGCGTCGGCCTGCTCGCGCATGAATGCAATGACGTTGGTGATGTGCTGGTCCAGCGGAAGCCCCACGAGCTCGGCGCCCTTCCGGAGGTGATCGCGCGGGACCTGCCGGGCGAACGCCTTGTCCTTCATCCGCTTCATCACCGACGACGCCTCGAGGTCGAGCACGCTCTTGGACGGGCGGACCAGGGCCGCCGCCGTCACGAAGCCCGCCATCTCGTCGCAGGCGACCAGCGCGCGCTCCAGTGGAGTTTCTGGCTCGACGCCGGTGATCTCCCAGGCGTGGGACTGATCGCCCGCATCACCCACTCGGGATAGCCCAGCGACCGCAGGTGCTCGCACCCCTTGTTCGGATGGTCACCCAGCGTCGGGTACCGCTCGTAGTCGAAGTCGTGGAGCAGGGCGGCCACGCCCCACTCCTCCTCGTTGGCGCCCTGCTGGCGGGCGTAGCCGCGCACGGCCGCCTCGACGGCGAGGGCGTGCTTGCGCAGGCTCTCGCCCTGGGTCCACTCGGTCAGCAGCTGCCACGCAGCGTCGCGCGAAACGGTCATGGCGGGATCTTATCGCGGCATCGCGCGCGCGAGCGCCAGTCCCTTCCGCAGCACCGCGGCGGCGTGGGCGTTGACCCCGTAGGCGTCCAGCCCGTCGACCCCCACCCAGGCCACCCCGTCGACATCGGTCGCGGCCACGGCCTCGCCGGACGCATCACCCGCCAGGCACAGGTAGTCGACGATCACGAAGTGATACCGGACCCGGCCGGACCCGTCGCGATGGATGCGATCGAAGGTCTCGATGAGCGCCCCCACCTCCACGCTCAATCCCGTCTCTTCACTGATCTCGCGGCGCAGGGCCTCCTCGAGCGTCTCGCCGAGCTCGACCACACCGCCCGGCAGCGACCACTCGCCCTTCCGCGGCTCCTGGGCACGCCGGACAATGAGCGCCCGGTCGCCTCGCACGATCACGCCGCCGACGCCGACCACCGGCGCGGCAGGATACTCTTTGGCCATCTATGACATCCCACACCGAGTACCTGACCTTCAACCTGCCCGCCCGCCTGGCGTTCCAGAACATCACGCCGCAAGTGGAGGCGGCCGTCGCCGCCAGCGGCGTCCGCGAGGGCCTGGTGCTGGTCAACGCCATGCACATCACCGCGTCGGTCTTCATCAACGACGACGAGTCGGGCCTGCACCGCGACTACGCCGCCTGGCTGGAGCAGCTCGCGCCCTTCGACGCCTCCCCCGCCCGCTACGCCCACAACCGCACCGGCGAGGATAACGCCGACGCGCACATGAAGCGCCAGATCATGGGTCGCGAAGTCGTGGTCGCCATCACGGCCGGGCGCCTCGACTTCGGCCCGTGGGAACAGATCTTCTACGGTGAGTTCGACGGCCGCCGCGCCAAGCGCGTGCTCGTGAAGGTGATTGGAGAGTAGCGGCGCCGACGTCGGGGCCGCGGTCACCCCAGCGCCAGCGATGCCGACGCGTTGAGGTCCGGCGCCGCCGTCTCGCCGCGGGCCAGGCGCCTCAGACCCGCGGCCGCGATCATCGCCGCGTTGTCGGTGGACAGCGCCAGCCGCGGCACGTAGACCGGCAGTTCCAGCGTGAGCCCCCTGGCCTCGGCCTCCCGGCGCAGCCGCGCGTTGGCGGACACGCCGCCCGCGATGCCCACCGCGCGCGCACCGTACCAGCGCGCGGCCGCAAACGTCCGCTCCACGAGCGTGTCCACGACACGGCGCTGGAAGCTGGCGGCAATGTCCCGGACCTCGGTGTCGGGCAGGGGCCCGTTCAGCGCGGCCTCTCGCGTCCGCACGTGGCGTAGGACCGCGGTCTTGAGGCCCGAGAAGCTGAAGTCGAACCGCCCGTCCCGCTCGGGCGCATTGCGATCGGGATTGGTCAGGCGGGTGCCAGGCCAGCGAATGGCCAGCGGGTCGCCGTCCGCGGCCAGACGGTCGATGACGGGCCCGCCCGGATACCCGAGCCCCAGCAGCTTCGCCACCTTGTCGTAGGCCTCCCCCGCCGCATCGTCACGGGTGCGCCCGAGCAGGCGGTACTCGCCGGGGGCGGGAACGAGATAGAGGTTGGTGTGGCCGCCGGAGACGACGAGGACAACGGCCGGCAGCGGGACCGGGCCGTGCTCCAGCCAGATCGACTCGATGTGCCCGGCGGGTGGTGCACCGGCACCAGCGGACGCGCGAGGGCCAGGCCGCCGCCTTGGCGAACGCCACGCCGACCAGCAGCGAGCCTACCAGTCCGGGTCCCTGCGTCACGGCCAGCGCGTCGAGGGCGGGCCAGCCGACGCCCGCATCGCCGAGCGCGCGCTCCACGACGCCGCAGATGTCACGGACGTGCTGACGCGAGGCGAGCTCGGGCACGACGCCCCCCCACTCGCGATGGATGTCCACCTGCGAGGCGACGACGCTGGACCGCAGCCGCCAGGGCCGTGCCTCGTCGACGACCTCCTCGACAACCGAGGCGGCGGTCTCGTCGCAGGAGGTTTCGATGCCGAGAATCAGGGACATGATGGGCTCAGCGCCGCGGCCGCACCCGGCGCGGTCCGGCGATCAGGCCGGCGCCGGAGCCGGATCCTTCAGCGTCTGCTCGAACGGGGCACGATACACGCCGCGCTCGGTGATGATGGCCGTGATGAAGCGGGCGGGCGTCACGTCGAACGACGGGTTGCGGACCTGCGCCCCTGCCGGGGCGACCTGGGTGGTCCCGACGTGGGTGACCTCCCGTGCGTTCCGCTCCTCGATCGGAATCCCGGATCCGTCGGGTGTCCCGAGATCGATCGTCGACCACGGGGCGGCGACGTAGAACGGGATACCGTGCTCGCGGGCCAGTACCGCCACGGAGTACGTGCCGATCTTGTTGGCCGTGTCGCCATTGGCCGCGATGCGGTCGGCCCCGACCACGACGAGGTCGACGGCGCCGCCGCGCATGAGCGCTCCGGCCATGTTGTCGGTGATGACAGTGGTGTCGATACCGTCCTTCATCAGTTCCCAGGCCGTCAGGCGGGCGCCCTGCAGGAATGGCCGCGTCTCGTCCGCCAGGACGGCCACCTGCCGACCGTGCTCGACGGCGCCGCGAATCACGCCCAGCGCGGTGCCGTAGCCCGCCGTCGCCAGCGCGCCCGCATTGCAGTGCGTGAGGATGTTGGCCCGATCAGGCACGACCGTGGCGCCGTGGCGGCCGATCGCCCGGCAGCTCTCCACATCGTCGTCGTGGATACGGTCGGCGGTGGCCCGGAGGCGGGTCTTCAACTGATCCACGGACTCGCCGGCGAGTGCGCCCTCGGAGAAGGCGTGCTTCATGCGCTCGATGGCCCAGAAGAGGTTCACGGCCGTTGGACGCGTCGCGGCGAGCAGGTCGCAGTTCTTCTGGAACTCCGCGGCGAACTGCCGCGTGCCGGTCGCCTTGCTTCGCGACACGCCGAGCGCCAGGCCCATGGCCGCGCACACGCCGATGGCCGGCGCCCCGCGGATCACCATCGTGCGAATGGCCCTGGCGACTTCGTTGACGGTCCGGCAGGTGACGTAGGTTTCCTTCGACGGCAGCTTGCGCTGGTCCACCATGACGATGGCGTCGCCGTCCCAGGCGATCGTAGGGAGCATCGGTGAATTGTACTTCGGGCTAGCGGTCCAGCAGCCGGCCGCTGAAGGCGTGCGGCAGGAGATCCGCCAGGTGGTGCCGTCCGAGGATGCTCGTGCCGTTCGCCACGATCACGTCCAGCGTCGGCGCGAACTCCCAGAGCACCTGCCGGCAGGCGCCGCAGGGCGTGGTGGGCCGCTCGGTGTCGGCCACGACGGCGATGCGCACGAACTCGCGTGCGCCCTCGGAGAGCGCCTTGAACATCGCGACGCGCTCGGCGCACTCGGTGAGCCCGTAGCTGGCGTTCTCGACGTTGCAGCCGGTGAACACGCGGCCATCCGCGGCCTCGAGGGCCGCGCCCACCCGAAAGCCGGAGTACGGCGCGACGGCGTGCGCGCGCGCGCGGCGCGCGAGTTCGACGAGCTCAGATTCGCCCAATGATGCCCTCGAGCAGCGCGATGAACTGGTACTTCACGCGGCGTGCGGTCTCCATCACCTCGTCGTGGTCGAGCGGTTCCGGCAGGACGCCCGCCGCCATGTTGGTGATGCACGACAGGCCGAGCACCTCGATGCCCATGTGCCGGGCCACGATGGCCTCGGGTGCGGTGGACATGCCGACGGCGTCGGCGCCGAGAGTGCGGAAGGCGCGGATCTCCGACGGCGTCTCGTAGCTCGGGCCGTGAACGGCGACATAGACGCCGCGTTCCACCGGGATGCCCGCGTCGGCCGCCGTCTCGAACGCCAGCTCGCGCAACCGTCGCGAGTAGACCTCGGACATGTCGGGGAAGCGCGGACCGAACCGCTCGTCGTTGGCGCCGATGAGCGGATTGGATCCCATCAGGTTGATGTGGTCGTCGATCACCATCAGCGCGCCGCGGCTGAAGCTCGTGTTGATGCCCCCGGCTGCATTGGTAAGGATCACGCGGGGCACGCCCAGCCGCCCGGCGACGCGCATGCCGAAGGTGACCGTGGAGAGCGGATGCCCTTCGTAGACGTGCACGCGTCCCGACATCGCCATCACGCGGCGGCCGGCAACGGTACCGCCAACGAGCCGGCCCGCGTGCCCGATGACGCGGGAGGCCGGCCAGTGAGGGATGTCGCCGTAGGCCACCTCGAAGGCGTCCTGCAGCCCGTCGGCGAAGTCGCCGAGGCCCGAGCCGAGCACGACGGCCACCTCCGGCCCCACGAATCCGCGGCCGCGCAGGAACTCGGCCGCCTCCACGGCGTGATCGAACAGGCTCACCCGCTCCACCTCCTACAACAGCATGGAGGCCACGCACGCATTGATCAAGGTGGCCAGGAAGCCGGCGAGCAATGCCCGCGTGCCGAGACGGGCGAGATCGCCGCGGCGTGTGGGCGCCATCGCGCCGATGCCGCCGAGCTGGATACCGATTGACCCCAGGTTCGCGAAGCCGGTGAGCGCGTAGGTGGCCAGCACGTGCGTGCGCGGGTCCACCACACCCTTGTAGGTCGTCGTGAGCTTGACGAAGGCGACGAATTCGTTGGCCACGAGCTTCGTGCCCAGCAGGTCCGCCATCGGCGCCACGTCCTTCGCCGGCACTCCCATCAGGAAGGCGACGGGCGCGAACACGACCGAGAAGACGCCCGCCAGCGTGAGACCGGGACGCAGCCAGCCGAGCAGCGCGTCCAGCATGGCGATGAGCGCCAGGAAGGCGATGAGCATCGCCGCCACGTTGAGCGCGAGCATCAGCCCGTCGCTGGCGCCCGCCGACGCCGCGTCGATGACGTTGACGTGGTGGCGCTCCACCTTGAGCGCGATGCGCCCCGCCGTGGACGGGGCCTCGGTTTCCGGCAGCAGCAGCTTCGACAGGTACAGCCCGCAGGGCGCCGCCATCACGCTCGTCGTCAGGATGGCGATCGGGTCCGCACCCAGGCCGATGTAGACGGCCATGACCCCGCCGGAGATGGTTGCCATGCCGCCGACCATCAGCGCCAGCAGTTCCGACCGCGTCATGGCCGGCACATGCGGCTTGACGATGATGGGCGCCTCGGTCTGGCCCATGAAGACGTTGGCGGCCGCCGACAGCGTCTCGGCGCCGCTCGTGCCGAGCGCTACATCATGACGCGCGCCATCGCCCCACGATGACCTGGAGCACGCCGAAGTAATAGAGGATCGTGAAGAACGAGGAGATGAAGATGATCGTCGGCAGCGCCAGGAAGGCGAAGATGAAGCCGTTGCCCGGGCCAAGTGCGCCCTCGAGGAGCGGGGCATTGGCGAGCGGTCCGAAGACGAAGAGCGCGCCCTGGTTGCTGAACTCCAGGAAGCGCTTGACGACGTCGCCGACCGCGCTGAAGAACGCGTAGCCGGGCTTGACACCGCCGATCTCCAACCGGAGGATGAAGACGGCCAGCACGAGCTGGATGGCGACGCCCCAGCCTACCGTCCGCCAGCGCACCGCCCTGAGATCCGGCGAACACGCCGCGCAGATGGCGATGAAACAGGCGGCGCCGAGCCCGGCCTGTCCACGAGGCCCGATGACGCCTGCCAGCGCCCAGGCCGAGGCGGCCAGGACAGCCGCCACGGCCACCGCCACCGCCCGGAGCATCGACGCAGACTGGTTCATGCGTGGACCCAGTCGAGCATGAGCGGTTCGGCCGGCGCGGCGGCCTCGCCGAGCGTCACGGCCTCGGTGGCGGGCCCGCGCCTCCTCGAGTCGTGATGCCCCGTTGTGATGCAGTTCGAGCAGGGGCTGGCCGGCGACCACCGAATCACCACGACCTACGGCCAGTACCGACGCCGGCCGCCGGATCGATTGCGGCTCCGGCCGTCTCGCGTCCAGCGCCGGGGAGCATGGCCGCGACGCCGATCCGTTCGGCGTCGACGGCCGCGACGACGCCCCCGGCCGTCGCGTCGATGCGCTCGACCTGCCGTGCAGCGGGCAGCCGGCCGCCATCCTCGACGATGCGCGGATCGCCGCCCTGCCGCGCGACCATGCGCCGGAAGCGTTCGAGCGCCGCACCGGATGACAGGGCCGCGCGCACGGTGTCGGTGGCCGCGTCGTGGCTCGGCGCCCGCTCGGCCGGCGCACCATCCGGACGGCAATGCGCACGACCAGTTCCTCGAGGTCGGCAGGGCCCGTCCCTCGAGCAGGGCGATGCACTCGCGAATCTCCAGGGCGTTGCCCACCGCCCGCCCGAGCGGCGCATCCATGCGGGTCAGCACCGCTTCGGTCCGCACGCCGGCCGCCGATCCGATGGCCACGAGCGTCCGCGCGAGCTGCGCCGCCTGCTCGGTCGTCTTCATGAAAGCCCCGCGGCCGCACTGACGTCGAGCACCAGTGCATTGCTGCCCTCGGCCAGCTTCTTGCTCATGATCGACGCGGCAATGAGGGGCACGCTCTCGACGGTCGCGGTGACGTCACGAAGCGCGTAGAGCGCGCGGTCGGCGGGGGCGATGCTGGCGCTCTGCCCGATGATGGCGCAGCCGACGTCGGCAAGCGCGGCGCGGTACTCGTCGAGCGACAGGTCGGTCCGGAAGCCCGGGATGGACTCGAGCTTGTCCAGTGTGCCGCCGGTGTGGCCCAGCCCGCGCCCGGACATCTTCGGCACGGTGACGCCGCAGGCCGCGGCCAGCGGCGCCAGGGCGATGGAAACCTTGTCGCCGACGCCGCCGGTGCTGTGCTTCCCCACCTTGATACCGGGGATGCCCGCCAGGTCGACGCGCTCGCCGGACGCCACCATGGCGCGGGTCAGCTCGGCGGTCTCCTCGGCCGTCATGCCGCGGAGGACGATGGCCATCAGCAGGGCCGCGGTCTGGTAGTCGGGCCAGCTGCCGTCGACCACGCCGCGCACGAAACGCTCAATCGCTCCCGGCGACAGCGGCTGGCCGTCGCGCTTGGTGCGAATGATGTCGACGGCGCGCATGAGACGGCGGGCAGTATACCGTAGGGGCCCGCACGCCCCGGCCCGCGACGCCCGCGGGCTGACGGAAGGGCTGCGCTCCCGGTACAATCGGGGCCGCACCCGCATGGCGAGCGCTCACACGCCGGAACCAATGACCGCTGCCGACGCCGGGCGGCTCGTGGAGTTCGCGCGGGCGTGCAAGGCGGCGGCGCGGGTGGTCTCGATGTATCCGGCGAGCCACCCGAACATCCAGTCGGCCCTGGCCCGCATGGTCGAGGCCGGCACGGCGGCCACCGCCGACGGCGTCCTGGAGGTGGGCGTGCTGCCCGATCGGCTGCTGGTCGATCGCCGCGGCCTGGCCAAGCCCGACGCCACGGTCTCGGAACTCGCCGGCCTCCTCCACAGCCACCAGATTGGCGAAGTGCGCCTGGTTGCGCCGCTCGACGCGATGGGGTGGCACCGCTTCCTCACGCTCGTGGGCACGCCGGCCGATGCCGTCAGGGCGCAGGGGGGCTTCGCCGCCGCCTGGGAAGCCGCCGGCGGCGACGGCATCGAGGTGCGCGAGATCGACTACGCCGAGGTCCTGCGCGAGCGCAGCGGCGAGGCGGACGAGACCGCGGAGTGGGACGAGATCATCGCCAGCTGCCTCGTCGGCGACGCCCGCAGCGCGCTCGACGAGCGCGCGCTCGCCACGCTGCTCGACATCGCACGCGACCCGGAGCGCCTCAGCGAGTTCCTGTCCCGCCTGCAGGAGCGCGCCCGCGCCGCCGGCCACTCCGGCGACGTGCAGCGCCAGGCGGTGCTCCGCCTGCTGCACGGGCTGGCCAACTACGCCGCCCAGCACGCCCCCGACGACTTCGACGACGTGATGAGCAACGTGGCCACGGGCGCCACACGGCTGTCGGCAGACCTGATGCTCTCGCTGCTCACCGACCCGCCGCCGCAGCAGATCGACGACCGAGGCCTGGTCGCCGAGGGCGTCGACCTGGGCGGCGAGGTCCGGGCGCGCTTCACCGACGATCGGCTCGGCGCCTTCGTCGCGGAGAACGTCGTCCGCGAGCGCGGCGCCACCAGCCGCCTGGCCGAAGCCTTCAACGCCCTGGCGACACCCGAGTCGGATCGGCGCACCGCCCTCGCGCTGGCCGAAGAGCGGGTGGCCCTGTCGCCCCTCGGCTCCGAACCCGACTTCAACGACCTCTGGGCCCACGCCATGTCGCTGCTGATGTCGTACTCGGACGCCGACTACGTGCCGGAGGAGTACGACCGCGAGCTCACCACGGCGCAGACCACCGCCGTGGATCTCGAGCAGATCAACGACGATCCGCCCGACCGCATTGCCGACTGGCTCTCCACGGTGGACGACGACGACCTGCGGGCCCTCGACCAGCAGATGCTCGGCGACCTGCTGCGCCTGGAGGACAGGCCCGACGCCTGGCGTTCCATCCTCGACCTGGCCATGGCGCGCGTGGAGCAGCTCGTGCTCGTGGGCGACCTCGAGCTCGCCGACGACCTGCTGCGGTCGGCGGCGTGGGTCGCGCAGGGAGGCCGGCCGGCGTTCGCCGACGACGCGCGGGCGGCGATCACGAAACTCTCGGAGGGCCCGCTGGTCAAGCACCTCATGCTGGTCCTGCGGCAGGCGCCCGAAGAGGACATGCCGCGCCTCGCGGCGTTCTGCCAGGCCCTCGGCCCCGCCGTCGTCACGCCGCTCACCACCGCGGTGGCCACCGAGGAGAGCCGGCTCGCGGTGCGGCGGGTGAAGGACGTGTTGATCGGCTTCGGGGCCGCCGCACGCGAGCCCGTCCGGGTCCTCCGCGACTCCACCAATCCCGCGGTGCGGCGCATCGCCATCGAGGTCCTGCGTGCGGTCGGCGGCGACGTGCTGGCCGACCTCCGCGCCCTGCTGGGCGATGCCGACCCGCACGTGCAGCGCGAGGCGGTCCGCGCCATCCTGCAGCTCGGCACCAACGATGCGTTCGCGGCGCTGGAAGCCGCGGTCACCAGCGGCGACGACCGCACGCGCGATGCCGTGCTCCACGGGCTGGGGTCCTCGGGCGACGAGCGGGCGGCACCGATGCTGGCCCAGGTGCTCGCGCGCACGGCGCCGCGCGGCGCCGGCGAGGCCGTGTGCCTGGCGGCCATCGAGGCCCTCGGCCGCAGCGGCGCCACGGCTCAGGGCATCGAGGCGCTCGAGGCCGCGTTGTACCGCGGCGAGTGGTGGGCCCCGCGCCGGACCGCGCGGCTGCGGATCGCGGCCGCCCGCGCCCTGCATCACACGGCCTCCGCCGCCGGCGACGCCGTGCTTCAACAGGCCCGCGATCGCGGCCCCCGGGGCGTCCGTGCGGCCGCCGCCGAGGCCATGAACCGGACCCGGGCGTCGGTCCCCCAGGAGAGCCCCGCTGATGGAACCCATCCGGCAGTTGCGCGTGGCCGAGGAGTTCGTGCGCCGCCTGGCGGCGGCCGTGCGCGGCGCCCAGCTCTATTCCGCGGGGCACCCGCTCGTGACGCGTGGCCAGGGCGCGCTGGCCGAGTCGGTGTCGCAGCTCCTCGCCGACCAGACCAGCCTCACGCTCGGGGTCGTGGGACAGGAGATCATCCTCGGTGAGCTGCCGATCCCCCGCAGCCGCGAGACGTACGGCGAGTTCATCCGCCGCCTGAAGCGACTGGGGATCGAACGCATCCAGATCGATCGCGGGGTGGCGCCCGAGGAGCTCGCCACGCTCGTCCAGGCGATCAGCCACCCCGAGCGCTCCCTCGGCCACCAGGCCCCCGGCGCCGCGCCGCCCGACGCCCTGGACGCGCTGTCGCGCCTGCCCCACATCAAGGTGGGGCGCCTGCAGGCCGAGGAGCGGATCGACACCTCCGCCGCGGACATCGCCGCGATCCGGCGGCTCTACGTCGAGGCATCGACGGTCGCCGAAGAGGTGTGGGACTCCGCGCAGCGCGAAGGCGAGCCGGATCCGAAGGAAGCCCGCACCCTGATCGAGCAGCTCTCGCAGGCGGTGGCGCAGAACCGTACGGCGCTCCTGGCGCTGACGGCGCTCAAGGACTACGACAACTACACGTTCACGCACATGGTGAACGTCTCCATCCTCACCATGGCTCAGGCGCGCGCACTGGGGGTGGATGGCGCGCTGCTGCGGGAGATCGGGCTGGCGGGCCTGATGCACGACATCGGGAAGGTGCGCACGCCGGTGGAGATCCTCCGCAAGCCGGATCGGCTGACCGAGGACGAGATGGCCATCATGCGGCGGCACGTGGTGGACGGCGCCGAGATCCTGCGGCGCACGCCGGAGATTCCCTCGATGGCGCCGGTGGTGGCGTTCGAGCACCACCTGCGCGCCGACGGCACCGGCTATCCGATCGGCGTGTCACGCGCGCGCCTCAACCTGGCGACCATGCTGTGCAGCATCGCGGACGTCTACGACGCCATGCGGTCGCAGCGGACCTACCAGGGCTCCCTCCCGACGACCCGCATCCTCGAGGTGATGAAGCGGGCCGACGGCCACCAGTTCGATCAACACCTCGTGCGGCGCTTCACGCAGCTGCTCGGGATCTACCCGCCCGGCAACCTCGTGTTGCTCGACGACGGCTCGATTGCCGTCGTGATCCAGGTGCACGCCCCCGATCCCCACCGGCCGCGGGTGCGCATCATCATGGACGGCAAGCGCCGCCGCCTGCAGACCCCGATCGACGTGAACCTGTTCGAGGTTCCCGACGACCCATCCAAGGCACGCCGCATCGTGTCTCCCCTGGATCCCGCCGAGTACGGCGTGGACCCGCTCAGCTATCTCTGATCGCCAGCGAAAGCCCGTCATGATCCGTCTACGCACCGTCCTCGTCGCTGCCGCCGTTCTCGCCGCCGGTTGCTCTGCGCCCTCGGCCTCCGTGCAGCCCCCCGCCAACCCGTCGCTCGTCGTCGTCCTCGTCGTGGACCAGATGCGCTACGACTACATCGAGCGCATGCAGGGCCGCTGGCAGCACGGCCTCAAGCGGCTCGTCACCGATGGCGCCCTCTTCGAGAGAAACGCCTACCCCTATCTCCAGACGGTGACGTGCGCCGGCCATGCCACGATCGGCACCGGCACGTTCCCTGCGACACACGGCATCATCCTCAACGCATGGTGGCGGGGGACGCGCGTCGCGTCCTGCACCGACGACGACACCGTCAACACGGTGCCCTACGAACCGGACGCCGAGGCCGTGGGTCACAGCGCACGCGAGCTGCGCGTTCCGACCCTGGCCGATCGGATCCGGGAGCGCACCCCGGCCTCGCGGGTGGTCACACTCTCGATCAAGCCGCGCAGCGCCATCATGCTGGCCGGACACGGGGGCGTGGTGACCTGGCTGGACGACCGGAACAAGTGGGCGACCTCCACGGCCTTTGCCGACGCCCCCAACGCCGACGTGCAGGCCTTCGTCGCTGCGCATCCCCGCTCCGCCCTGCGCGACGTCGTCTGGGAGCGTGCCGAGCCGGCCGATCGCTACACGGGCACCGACGATGCCGTCGGCGAGGGCACGCCGCGCGGCTGGTCGCGCACGTTCCCGCACCCCCTGGCCGGCGCGCCCGGCACGACGCCGGATCCCTTCGACAACCTCTGGGAAACGAGCCCGTACGCGGACGAGTACCTGGAAGCGATGGCCGAGCACATGGTCGAGCGCATGCAACTCGGAAAGGGTGAGGCTGTCGACTACCTCGGCGTCAGCTTCTCGGCCCTCGACTACGTGGGGCACGCGTTCGGGCCCGACAGTCAGGAAGTGCAGGACACGCTCCTGCGCCTGGACGCGACGGTGGGCCGGCTGCTCGACGCCCTGGACCGGACCGTGGGCCGGGGCCGGTACGTCGTCGGCCTCAGTGCCGATCACGGCGTGGCGCCCGTGCCGGAAGCGCGGACGGCCGCAGGCCTCGAGGCGGGCCGGCTGCTGATTCCGGAGATCCTCAAGGTGGCCAACGACGTGCTCGTGAAGGCGCTCGGCCCCGGCCAGCACGTGGCCCGCGTGGAGTACACGCAGGTCTACCTGACCGACGACGCCCGCGGCAAGGTCGCCGGCATGCCCGGCGTGCTCGACCGGGTGGCCGACGCCCTGGCGGCGCTGCCCGGCGTCGAGCGGGTGCTGCTGAGCGACGGGCTCGAAGCGCATCGCGACGATGAGGACCCGGCCGTCCGGGCGGCGGCCCTGAGTCATATGGCGGGCCGCAGCGGCCAGCTCGTGGTGCTGCCGAAGGACTACTGGGTCGTGAGCGGTCCGGGCGCCGGAGGGACGACGCACGGCACCCATCACGCCTACGACCAGCGCGTGCCCCTCGTGTTCTTCGGCGCGGGCATCAAGCCCGGGCGCTACCAGGACGCCAGTACGCCAGCCGACCTGGCGCCGACGCTGGCATCCACGATCGGGCTGCCCATGCCGGGCACCGACGGTCATGCGCAGACCAGCGCGCTCGCCCGTCCCTGATCGCGGATAATGAACGGGCCGCCCTGCCCCCCGTAACCGGGAACGCTCTGCCGCCCAGAATCGGATCGTGACGCCATGACACCCATTCCCGCGCGCCTTGCGGTCACCTGCAGCGCGTTGCTGCTGGCCGCAGCCGCCTGGACCCACGTTGCCGGACAGGAGGCACTGACCGGGGCCCTCACGCGCCAGCTCGTGGCCGATGCCGCGCTGCCGGCCATCGATCGTGGCCTGCGGGCGCAGGACTTTCCGGCGGACCCATCGGCGCCGCCACGCACGCCGCTGGCGGTGGATCGCGCGAGCCGGCAGGCGCAGACGGCCTTCCTGCCGGGCTCGGTCATCGTCAAGTACAAGGCCGGCGCCGACCGTTCGGCGGCCGTCTCGAGCACCTTGTCCCAGGTCGGCGGCACCTCGGCCGCCCGCCCGGAGTGGGCCAACTTCGACATCCTGACGCTCGCGGCGGGTGACGACCCCGAAGCGTCCGCGGCCGCCCTCGCCGAGCGGTCGGACGTGGAGTACGCGCAGCCGCGGTACCTGAACCACGCGATGTACCGGCCCAACGACCCGCTCTACAGCAACCAGTGGAACCTCACCGCGCTCGACATGGAGCGGGCGTGGGACATCCAGCCGGGCGCCACCTCGGAGGTCATCGTCGCGGTGCTCGACACCGGCGTGGCGTTCCGCGGAGGCACGTTCCGGTACGCGTCGCGGTTCCCGTTCCGTCTCGAGGACAACGGTCCCATCTACCCGGCGCTGGGCCTGGTGGACGTGCCGTTCGCGGCCGCGCCGGAGTCGGCCCGAATCGCGCTTCGTGGCGCCGCGCGACTTCATCTGGAACGACACGGAGCCCGTCGATCTCGACGGCCATGGCACGCAGTGTCGGGCACGGTCGGACAGCTCACCAACAACGGCGTCGGCGTCGCCGGCATGGCGTTCAACGTCCGCATCATGCCGGTCAAGGTCATTGCCGACCTGTGGGACCTGATCTTCAGCGCCCCGAACGGCGGCACCGACGACATCGTCGCGCAGGGCATCCGCTACGCGGCCGACAACGGCGCCAACGTGATCAACATGAGCATCGGGCGCGAAGAGGGGGGGCCCTCACCGGTCGTGGACGACGCGCTGCGCTACGCGGTGAACCGCGGCGTGTTCGTCGCCATCGCCTCGGGCAACACGCGCGAGGAGGGCAACCGGCCGAACGTGATCGGCAACATCGCCCCGTCGCTCGACGGCGTGGTCACGGTCGGCGCGGTGGGGCGCTCACTCGACTCGGCCTTCTACTCGGCCACCTCGGCGGCGGTGGAGCTCTCCGCGCCCGGCGGCGACATCCGCCAGGCCGGGGGCAGCTCCGGCGGCATCCTGCAGCAGACGCTCGACCTCGACCTGCTCGAAACCTTCGAACGGCCGCCGTCGCAGTTCGGGCCGCCCCGCGCCGACTCGTTCGCCTACTACTACTTCCAGGGCACGTCGATGGCCACGCCGCACGTCTCGGGCTTCGCGGCGCTCCTGCGGCAGCAGGGGCTGACCGACCCCGCCGTGATCGAGGCCGCCATGAAGGCGTATGCGACCGACAAGGGGCCGGCTGGACGCGACGACGAGTACGGCGTCGGCCTCATCAACCCCCGGGCCACGCTGCGCGGCCTGGGCCTGGCGCGGTAGGCGGCGAGGTCATCATGCACACCACCGGACTGCGCCTCCTCCTCGCCTGCACCCTCGCCTGCGCCGTACCCGCCGTGTCGGCGGCACAGACCCTCGACGTCAAGGGCTACGGCCTGATCGGCAACGTCTCCTTCACGGCCGCGGACAGCTTCGACGCGGTGCTGGACACCTCGAGCGGCACCATCTTCGGCGGCGGCGCGGAGGTCGGCCTGCCGCTCGGCGGACTCTACGTCGGCATCGGCGGATGGCGCTTCGAGAAGGACGGCGAACGCGTCTTCGTGCTCGACAACCAGGTCTACCCGCTGGGCATCCCGGTGACCGTCCAGGTGACGCCCATCGAGCTCACCGCGGGCTGGCGGTTCAAGAACCTGTCCCGGCGCGTCGTGCCCTACGCCGGCGCCGGCTGGAGTTCGTATCGCTACCGGGAAACGTCGGAGTTCGCCGATGCCGGCGAGAACGTCGACGAACGGTTCTCCGGATTCCATGTCCTCGGCGGCGCCGAGGTGCGGCTCACGGGGTGGCTGGGCGTGGGCGGCGAGGTGGCGTGGGCCCGGATCCCCGATGCCCTCGGCGCGGGCGGCGTGTCCGAGGCCTTCGGGGACACCGACCTCGGCGGCACGAGCATCCGCCTCAAGATCAGCGTTGGCCGCTGACGCGTTCACCCGCCGGGTACTCTCCGTCGTCAAGCGCATCCCGGCCGGGCGCGTCACGACCTATGGCGACGTCGCGCGCATGGCGGGCCGCCCCCGGGCGGCCCGCGCGGTCGGGAACATCCTGCGCGAGGCGCGCCAGCCGGGCCTCCCCTATCACCGCGTCATCGCGGCCGGGGGCCAGCTGGGCGGCTACTCGAGCCTGGCGCTGAAGCGGTCCCTCCTGGCCGCGGAGGGCCTGCTGGTGACGCCCCGGCGCGTCCGTCACTTCGACGCGGTCCGCTGGCCCTAGCCGGCCGCGATCCGAACCAGCGGGGTCCCGCCAACGTCTTTCTGGGCGTGATCAACCCCTCCACACGCCGTGCCGTCTAACCCCTCAGGAGACGTGCGCAGCGGGGACCTCGACCTGGCCCGCCGGATTCGGTCCGGGGACGGCCCGGCATTCGAGGCCCTGTATCGGCAGCACGCCACGCGGCTGTACAACCTGGTGGGCCGGATGGCCGGCCCGGCCGCGGATGCGGACGATCTGCTCCAGGACGTGTTCCTGCTGGCATATCGGAAGCTGGGCAGCTACCGTGGGGAATCCTCGCTCGGCACGTGGTTGTACCGCCTGGCCATGAATCACTGTCTCGACGTCCTGCGGAATCGGCACACACGCATGGGGCAGCTCACCGACTCCATGGACGAACCGGATGCCATGCCGGTGGCCGCCCCGGGACCGACGCTCGGCGCCGTCGGCCGCATCGACCTCGAGCGCGCGATCGAGGCGCTGCCGCCGGCGTGCCGGGCGGCGTTCCTGCTGCACGACGTGGAAGGGTTCGGGCATCAGGAGGTCGCCGACATCCTGGGCGTGTCGGAAGGCACCTCGAAGTCGCAGGTGCACAAGGCGCGCCTGCGGATTCGGGCCCACCTGGGATCCGCGCGACCGCGGGAATGGACGGCGCCGTGACCTGCCAGGACCTTCCGCTCGTCGACCTCGTGGACGGGGAGCTCGATCCGGCGTCGGAGCCGGACGTCGCGCGTCACCTGGCGTCCTGCGAGGCGTGCCGCGCGCTGCTGGACGACCTGCGGACCGTGCGCGCGGCGGCGTTCACCGTCGAGCGGCGGCAGCCCCCGCCGGCGCTCTGGCCCCGCATCCAGGCGGCCGTTGACGAGGAGCGCGCCCACGGTCCCGACCCGTCGGCCGGCGTCCTGGGCGGGCGGTGGGTCTGGTTGGCGGCCGCTGCCAGCCTGGTGCTGGCCACCGCCGTCGCGCTGGTCGCGCTGGTCGGACGCCCCGCCACACCGCCGCAGACGGCCGCCTCCACAGAGGTTCCGCTCGTCGATTCGGTAGAGGCCGATCTCCGGGCGGCCGAGGCCCACTACGACAAGGCGATCCAGGGGCTCGAGCAGATCGCGCGCAACGACACCGGCGAGCTGGAGCCGCAGGTGGCCGCCGTGCTGCAGAAGAACCTGCTGGTCGTCGATCAGGCGATCGACGAGAGCCGCGCCGCACTGCGGAGCGAGCCCGGCAGCGCCACGGCCCAGGACGGCCTGTTCGAGGCCATGCGAGCCAAGGTCGCGCTGCTGCAGCAGACGGTCGAGCTCATCAACGAAATGCGCAAGGGCAACCAGGCCGAGGCCGGTCGCCTGATGCAGGACATATCGCGGTAACGCTCATGATGCACATCCGGCTCGTCATGCTCTCCGCCAGCCTCGGGACGCTCGTCGCGCCCGCCGGGACGGCGCTCGCGGCGCCGCGCCCGCACCCTGTCGAGGCCCGTCCCGCCGCGGACGCCGATCCCCCGCCCGACACGCCGCTCGAACGCTACCTGGACGCGCGGCAGGGCCCCGAGGAAACCGACAACCTCGTGCGCGAGTTCACGGTCGGTGCGACCGGCGCGCTCGACCTGTCGAACATCTCGGGAGATGTCCAGGTGAACGGCTCCAACGGATCGGCCATCCGGATCGAGGCGACCCGTCGCGTCCGGCATCGCGACGCGGGAGAGGCTCGCCGGCTGCTCGATCAGCTGCGCGTCGAGATGACCCAGGTGGGCGATCGCGTCGAGGTACGCACCGTCTATCCGCGGCGCGGCGAACGCGGCACCTCGGCTCGCGTCGACTACGTCATCACCGTGCCCGCCCGCGCCGCCGTCGCGGTGAAGACGATTTCGGGGGACAGCCGCGTCGAACGCGTGTCGGGCGAGGTGCGCGCCGAGTCGGTCAGCGGCGACGTCCGCGTCACCGCCACGCCGAACGTGGCCCTGGCGAAGACGGTCTCCGGCAACGTCACCGCACGCGACATCGGCGGCGCCAGTTCGCTCTCGCTGGGCTCGGTGAGCGGCAACGTCGTGGCCACGGGCGTCAAGGCCCGGTCGCTCGATTGCGGCTCGGTGAGCGGCGACATCCAGCTCTCGGGCGTGGAAGTGGAGCGGCTGCAGGCCAAGTCGGTCTCGGGTGATCTCGAGTTCGCGGCCGCCCTGGCGCGCGGGGGACGCTACGAGTTCGGCTCACACTCGGGCGACGTGCGGGTGGTCCTCGGGTCCGATACGGGATTCGAGCTCGATGCCAGCACGTTCAGCGGGTCCGTCCGGTCGGACTTCCCCGTCACGCTCCGGTCCGATGGCTCGAGCCGGAACCGCCGAGGTGCCTCGCGGTCCGTCCGCGGGAGCTACGGCGACGCCAGCGCCATCCTCGCCATCCAGACCTTCAGCGGGTCCGTTGTCATCTCCCGGAAGTAATCAGTCCGGAAGTTGATATAATTCCGCGGTGGAGGCATCTGCATGACCCCTAGATGGCTTGTTGGAACCGCGATGGCTGCCCTGCTGACAGTGGGCGTTGCCGCCCAGACGGGACAGGTTCCGTCCGGAGAGACCGCTCTCGGTTCCGTCCGGGTTCCGCGCGCGGTGATGGCCAATGGCCAGACGCTGCGGGCCGGCACCTATCAGCTGCGCCTGACGGCCGAGTCGCCTCAGCCGTCCGTGCCGGGCATTCAGATGGAACGCTGGGTCGAGTTCCTCCGCGGCGGCCAGTGGTCGGGCGCGAGGTCGTCAGCATCGTTCCGCAGGACGAGTTCAAGGATCTGCAGGGCGAGAGCGGCCCCCGTCCGGGTTCGGGCGGCACGCGCGTCGAGATGCTCAAGGGCGACGACTACCTGCGCATCTGGATCAATCGTCAGGGCGTCAACTACCTGCTGCACCTGCCGCCCGCCCAGGGCTGAGCCACACCAGCATCCCGCATCACGTCACGCAGGGCCGGGAGCGCCGCACGCGCCGCCCGGCCCTTCGCACGCACGGGCTACCCGCCGATGGCCATGACGTCGAACTGCTCGTGATGCAGGTGGACGTCGGGCTTCACGATCACGTCGCGCCCCAGAAGTGACTTGAGATCCTTCAGGACGCCACGCTCCTCTTCCTTGAGCGCGCGGGCGATGTCGGGATTGACGCGCAGCAGGACGCCGGGGCCGTCGAGGTCGGCGCCGAGCCGCTTCATCTCGGTGGAGGATCTCGTAGCAGACGGTCGAGCTGGACTTGATCGTGCCGGCGCCCGAACAGTACGGGCAGGGCTCGGTCAGCACGCGCTCGAGGCTCTGCTTGACGCGCTTGCGCGTGACGATGACGAGCCCGAAGTCGGAGACCTGCAGCGCCTTGGACGGGGCCCGGTCCTTGCGCAGCTCCTGCTCCACCGCCTGAAAGACCTTCTGGCGGTTCTTCTTCTCCTCCATGTCGATGAAGTCGAGGACGATGATGCCGCCCAGGTCCCGCAGCCGGATCTGCCGGACGATCTCGCGTGCGGCCTCGAGGTTGGTCTTGAGGATGGTGTCCTCAAGGCGACCTGCGGACTTCTTGCCGACGTAGCGGCCGGTGTTGACGTCGATGGCGACCAGGGCCTCGGTCTGGTTGATCACGATCGAGCCGCCCGACTTGAGCCACACCTTGCTGCGCAGCGCCTTGTCGAGCTCGGCCTGCACGCCGTATTCATCGAAGATCGGGTAGTCCTTATCGTAGAGCTTCACGCGCGGCGACAGCGACGGCATGATGCGGCCGATGAACTCCAGCGTGCGCTCGTGCTCGCGCGCGTCATCGATCCGGATGGCCGTGTAGTCGTCGGTCAGGAGGTCCCGCAGCAGCTTGTTGACGAGGCTGGGCCCTGGTAAATCACCGCCGGCGAGCGGCGCCCCTCGGACTTCTGGCGCATCTCGAGCCAGATCTTGTGGAAGTAGTGCAGGTCGGCCAGGATGTCGTCCTTGGTCCGCCCTCGGCCGCCGCATGGATGATGACGCCGCCGCCGAACGCGTGCTGCTCGCGGAACTCGCGGACGATGGCACGGAGGCGCGCGCGCTCCTCGCGCGTCGCGATCTTGCGCGAGATGCCGATGTGGTCGACGGTCGGCATGAAGACGAGGAAGCGTCCGGGGAGCGTGACGTGGCCGGTGAGGCGGGCGCCCTTGGTCCCGAGCGGCTCCTTGGCCACCTGGACGACGACGTCCTGGCCCTCCTTGAGCAGCTCCTCGATCTTGGCCTCGGGCTCGCGCTCGCGCTCCCGTTCCGCGCCCTCGCCCTTGGCCTTGCCGCCCTCGGCGTCGTCGTCAGCCTGGTCGAACTCGTCGAGGTCCGTGATGACGTCGGAGACGTAGAGGAACCCGTCCCGCTCGAGGCCGATGTCGATGAAGGAGGACTGCATGCCGGGCAGCACCTTCGAGACGCGGCCCTTGTAGACGTTCCCCACCACGCCGCGGTTGCGCTCGCGCTCGACGAAGATTTCCGCGAGCTGATCGTCCTCGAGAATCGCCACACGGGTCTCGTGCCCGTTGGACGAGATGATCATCTCTTTGGTCATGTGTCAGTTCGTGAAGCGTCTCATCCGCACGTTCAGGACGAGGCCGAATCCAGCCAGCGTGGCGATCATCGAGGAGCCGCCGTAGCTCATGAGCGGCAACGTGAGGCCCTTGACGGGCACCAGCCCCGCCGACATGGTGATGTTGTAGACGACCTGGAACGTGAAGCACGCGAGCACGCCCAGGACCAGATATGCGCCCTGCCGATCCTTGGCGAGCCGCGCCGCCTCGATGGATCGCAGGATGACGAACATGTAGAGACCGAGTGCGACGAGCACGCCCGCAAAGCCCTGCTCCTCGCCCAGCACCGAGAAGATGAAGTCGTTGTGGGCGACGGGAAGGAAGCGGAGCTGTCCCTGGGTCCCCTGCCGGTAGCCCTTGCCCCAGACACCGCCCGATCCCACCGTGATGCGGGCCTGGATCTGCTGGTAGCCCGCCCCGCGGGGGTCCTGCTCGGGGTCGAGGAAGGTCGAGATGCGCTCGCGCTGGTAGTCCTCGAGCCCGAAACGGTAGGCGATGGGAGCGGCCAGCACCGCGAGAAGCGCCAGGATGCCGAGGTAGCGCACCGGCATCCCCGCGGCGAACGCGACCGTGATCAGGATGGGCAGCAGCGTGACGGCCGTGCCCAGGTCGGGCTGCCGCGCGATGAGGAGCAGCGGGACCGCGGTCAGCACGGCGGCGATGACCAGGTCCTGGTTGCTCAGCTTCGGGCGACGGCTCTCGCCCAGCATCTTGGCCAGCATGAGCGCGAGCGTCGCCTTGGCGAACTCGGACGGCTGCAGGTTGAACGGCCCCAGGTCGATCCAGCGGCGCGAACCGCCGCGAACCTCGCCGAAGAAGATGACCCCGACGAGCGTCAGGAGCATGGCCAGGTAGATCAGGTGCGACTTGTCCGCGAGCGTGCGGTAGTCGATGGACATGCACACCAGCATCGCGATCGCGCCGAGTCCGATGGCGTAGACCTGCGTCCAGCACACGCTCGTCGGACCGCCCGTCGCGGAGTAGATCATGGCTGTGCCGACCATGCACAGCATGAGCACGGCCGCAATGAGCAGCCAGTCGATGTGGAAGGCCAGTCGGCGGTCGAACATCACACCCTCAGCACACGGTCGGGAGCTAGTGCTCGAGACCCGCGGTGTTGGCCGTGGCCCGCGCGGGGGTGGGGACTGCCGGGACCGGGGCCGGCACGGCAGGTGCGGGCACGTTCAGCTGCGGGAGGGGTTCCCGTCCTGCTGTGCGAAGTAGGTGGACAGGATGTGGCGCGCGATGGGCGCGGCGGACGTGCCGTGCTCGGCATGCTCCGCGAACACGACGCCCGCAACCTCCGGGCCGTCGCGCGGCGCGAAGAACACGAACCAGCCGTGGTCGCGGAGATCGCGGTCGGTGCCGCCCGCGCGCGCCTTGCCCTCGTTCGAGATGACCTGCACCGTGCCGGTCTTGCCTGCCACGTCGCGGCCGTCGATGCGCGCGCGACGGCCCGTGCCGGACCCGTTGACGACCATCCACAGGCCATCGTGCACGGCCGACACGGTCTCGGGCTTGAGCAGCAGGGAGGGAAGGCTCGCCGGAGGCGGGACATCCTTCCAGCCGCTGCCGTCGTCGAGCGCGGTCACCAGCCGGGGCACGACGCGCGTGCCGCCGTTGGCCACCGAGGCCATCATCACCGCCATCGACATCGGCGTCACCGACAGCTGGCCCTGCCCGATCGACACCGAGATGGTCTCGCCCGGATACCAGCGCTCACCCGTCCGCTTCCGCTTCCAGTCGCTGGAGGGGACGATGCTCTCGATCTCGTTCGGCAGGTCGATACCGCTCTTCCCTGCCAGCCCGAGCCGCTCCGAATACTCGTAGAGGCGATCGATGCCGACCATGTTGCCCAGGGTGTAGAAGTAGGTGTTGCACGACTTCTCGATCGCGTGCCGCATGTCCATCCAGCCGTGGTGGCCGAGGCACTTGAAGAAGCGGCCGTAGAAGTTGGCGCCGCCCGGGCAGAAGATCTGGTGATCCGCGGTCACCAGGCCCTCCTCGAGGGCCGCGGTCGCCACGACGATCTTGAAGGTCGAGCCCGGCGAGTACCGCCCCTGCAGCGCGCGGTTCTGCAGCGGCCGGAGGCGGTCGGAGTTGAGCGCCGCCCATGCCTCGCGGTCGATGCCGCTCGCGAAGGCGTTGGGATCGTACGCCGGCTGGCTCGTCATCGTCAGGACGTCGCCGTTGCGCGGGTCGAGGACGATGGCGGCGCCCGCATAGCCGTATGCCGCGAACGCGTCCTCGGCCGCCTGCTGCATCGCCTCGTTGAGCGACAGCCGCACGCGCCGGCCCTCGGTGGGCGGCACCTGGTCGATGGTGCGGATCTCGCGGCCGACGCTGTTGACCACCACGCGCCGGGCGCCGTCCTCGCCCATCAGCATCTTGTTGTAGACGCGCTCGATGCCCGACTGCCCCACGATGTCGCCCGCCGAGAACCCGTCGTCGGACACCTGGGCATCGCTGGCTTCCCCGACGTAGCCGAGGAGGTGGGCGGCGAGAGCCTTGCCCGGGTACTCGCGGGTCGGGACCTCCTGGACCAGGATGTCCGGCAGTTCGGTATCGAGGCGTCGGGCGGTCACGGCCGCTACCTGCGCCAGCGTGGCGTCGTGGATGACGACGATGGGACGGTAGGCGGGCTCGCGGCGGTGCCGCTCGACGGTGTCTCGGACCGACGCCTCGTCGGCGCCCGTCACCGACGCCAGCAGCCGGATGGTCCGGTCCAGGTCCTTCGTGTGTTCGCGGACGATCGAGATGTTGAAGGCGCTGCGGTTCTCGACCAGCACCTCACCGTTCCGGTCGAACACCACCCCCCGGGGCGCCCGCAGCGACAGCGTGCGCTGGTGGTTGTTCTCGGCCATTTCACGGAATTTCGCGTACTGGACGACCTGGAAGAACCAGAAGACGCCCGTCAGCACGCCGAACGCCACGAGCACGGATGCGCGCAGCCACCGGAGGCGTGTGGCAAGTCGTCGTCGATCTTCCCCGCTTGGCATGGGTCCGCCCTATCCTATCGAACGCTCCACGGCCGCGCGAGAGGGTACCGCCACGATTGGCGTCCAGATTCTCATCGACGGGTGGGCCGGCGCAGGCGGCGGCGTGCCAGGAAGCCTGGCAACCACTCGCTCACCTGGAAGCCCAGGACGCCGACCACCGCATTGCCGACCGCCTGCCCGCCAATGGCGGCATACGGATTCGGGAAGGTCCGGAGCCCGAGGAGGGTGTACAGGCCCATGAACAGGGCGGCATGCACCAGCGTGGCCGCCATGAACACCACGAAGCGCGGAAGGGGCGCCGTGACGATGAACTGCGTGCCCAGGCGGCCGGCGAAGAACCCGACGATGGTCTTGGCCAGGGCGCCGATGCCGACCACACCGCTCGACAGGGCGTCCTGCACGAGCCCGGCCGCGCTGCCGGCGACGACCCCGGTGATGGGTCCGGACGTGAGCGCCAGGGACACCACCATGATCAGCACGAAATCCAGCGCCGCCGTCCCCCGGACGTACTGGGTCAGGGTGGTCTGGATGGCCAGCGCGGCCGCGAGCGCGGCCAGGTTGAGGGCGAGCTTCACCGCTCCGGCTGTGCCTCGACCTGATCCGTGGGGGGCGGCGTGGTGACGACGAGCACGGCTTCCAGTCGTGAGAAGTCCACGGCTGGACGCACGTGAATCTCGTGGTACGTGCCCATGCCGTTGTCAACCGAGTCGACCGTGCCGATGACGAAGCCCTTGGGGAAGATGCCGTCGATGCCGGAGGTCACCACGAGGTCGCCGGTCCGGACATCGGCGGTGCCCGGCACGTAGTCCATCCGGAGGCCGTCGGCGCCGCCGCCGAGCACGATGCCCTGGGCGCGCGAGCGTTCGATGATCGCCCCGGCCGCCGCGTTGCGGTCCACGAGGAGCTGCACCTTGGCCGCCCGCCCGCTCGCGAGGATGACGCGGCCCACGACGCCCGCGGGCGAGATCACGGCCATGTCCGCCTGCACGCCCTGACCGGTGCCCTTGTCGATGGTGACCGTGCGGAACTCGGGGCTCGCGGCCGTGCCGATGATCTCGGCGGCCGCCGTCTGCAGGTCCGAGCGCTCCCGCAGCTCCAGCAGCTGGCGCAGGTCCTCGGCCCGCTGGGCGACGGCCCGCTCCTCCTGGAGCCGGATCTGCAGGGTCTGCAGCTCCCGGCGGAGGGCCTCGTTCTCGGCGTGCACGTCACCGAGCGAGACATACCGGTCCCACATCCCCTGGGAACCGGACAGCAGGCCCGTGACCCCCCGCTGCACCTCGGCAAAGGAGCCGAACGTGAACACCTGCAGCACCGGCAGCCCCGACGCCGTGTTCACCTGGGCGGAGATCAAGGCAACGTGCAGGACGACGGCTGCCCCCAGGACGATGCCGGGTCGGTGCGTGATGTCGGCGAGGGCCATAGGGTGACAGTCTGGAACCCGGGGTTCGGAACCGGGCGCCCGTCCGGACCGGCCGGCGGCGCCCTGACCGGGGGCTAGTCGATGGCGATCTTCCTCAGCAGGTCGAACTCACCCAGCATCTTGCCGGCGCCCAGCACGACCGACGACAGGGGGTCCTCGGCCGCCGACACCGGCAGGCCGGTCTCCTCGCGCAGCCGCTTGTCCAGGTTCTTGAGCAGCGACCCGCCGCCGGTGACGACGATGCCGCGATCGACGATGTCGGCCGAGAGTTCGGGAGGCGTGCGCTCGAGCGCCACGCGCACCGCGTCGACGATGACGTTGACGGTTTCGGCCAGGGCCTCGCGGATCTCGTCGTCGGAGATGGTGATGGTCTTGGGCACGCCCTCGATGAGGTGCCGGCCCTTGATCTCCATGGTGATCCGGTCCTCGAGCGGGTAGGCCGACCCCAGATCCACGGATCTGCTCGGCCGTCCGTTCGCCGATGAGGAGGTTGTACGTCTTCTGATACCGATGATGGCTTCGTCCATCTCGTTGCCGGCCACGCGGACGGCCTTGCTGTAGACGATGCCGGCCGGTGGAGATGACGGCGATGTCGGTGGTGCCGCCGCCGATGTCGACGATCATGCTGCCGGCGGGCTCGGTGATGGGCAGGCCGGCCCCGATGGCGGCGGCCATGGCCTCCTCGATGAGGTGGACCTCGCTGGCCTTGGCGCGCGGTAGGCGGAGTCCTTGACCGCGCGCTTCTCCACCTGGGTGATCTCGGACGGCACGCCGATGATGATGCGGGGCCGGACCCAGACGTTCCCGTTGTGCGCCTTCTTGATGAAGTAGGTCAGCATCTTCTCGGTGACGTCGAAGTCGGCGATGACGCCGTCCTTCATCGGCTTGATGGCCACGATGTTGCCGGGTGTCCGGCCCAGCATCCTCCTTGGCCTCACGCCCGACGGCCTCGACACGGCCGTTCACCTTGTTGACGGCGACGATCGAGGGCTCGTTGACGACGAGGCCCTTGGCGTAGACCCGGTGTTGGCCGTGCCGGGATCGATGGCCAGATCGGTGGAGAGAAACGATAGAAGCGAACCAAATGCCATGTGCGAACCGTCGGTCAGCCCTCGCCTGGCGTCGGGAGGGCCAGCTGGACCCCGTTCTTGCCCGAGTTCTTGACGTGGTACATCGCCATATCGGCCGCTCGCACAGCTCTTCAGCCGACGTCGCCACATCGGGTTGTGTGGCGACGCCGACGGCGGTCAGCCGGAGACTCAACCCGTCTCCAGCCAGGAACGGATGGGCTTCGATGCGGTCCCGGACGCGCTCCCCCACCGCCACGGCTTTTCCGGCGCCGGTGTCGAGCAGGATGATCGCGAACTCGTCGCCACGCCGAACGGCAACGACGTCGGTCTCGCGCACCGACCCCCGGATGACGGCCGCTGCCTCGACGAGGGCGCGGCTGCCGGCCAGGTGGCCGTGGGCGTCGTTGACGGTCTTGAACCCGTCCAGGTCCAGGAAGAGCAGCGAGAGCGGCCGGCCCGAGCGCGATGCGCGCTTGGCTTCCCGTCGCAGGACGTGATTCAGATACCGTGAGTTGTAGAGCTGCGTGAGGTCGTCGGTCACCGACAGCGCCTCGGCCCTGCGCAGCATCAGCGCATTGTCGAGTGCCTGCGCCGGCCCTTCGAGGGCCAGCCCGAGCAGCTCGGCAAGCGCCGGCGTGATGCGGGGCGCCACGGAGGAAGCGGCGCGTTCGATCACGACGAGGGCTGCCACGGTGCGGGTCCGGCACCGGAGCGGCCATCCGATTGCGGCGCCCGCCGGAGCGGACAGCCGATTGTCGTGCCGCGCGTCGGCGGTGGTCAGTTCCCGCCCCCGCAGCAGCACCCAGCGGGAAATTTCCAGCGCGGCGGGCGACAGCGTCGTGCCCAGCCCGCGCGAGGCCAGCGCCACCACCTGGCCCTCCAGGTCGGCGGCGAACACCCCGCAGGCGGGTGATTTGAACCAGTCGAGCGCCAGCAGGACCACCTGCTCGCCGATGACGCCGGCGTCGAGCGATTCGTGAGCGGCACGCATCACGGCCAGCAATGTCTCCGGGCGGCCGAGAGCCGTCCCTTGAGCATGCGCTGGCTGCGACCGAACGCTGGGCGGCAGGTCAACGCGGCGCGGACCGCCGTAAGTCATTCAACCTGCGAACCATATCATGGTGCAACGGGGCCATGCTACACGATGAACGTTTCGAGGGCCTGCGCACATGACCATGCTGGACCGGATGCGGCGGCACAAGGGCTGGCTCAAGTGGAGCCTGGCACTCGTCGTCCTCACCTTCGTCGTCTTCTACATCCCCGACTTCCTGGCGACCGGCACGGGTGCCGCACCCGGGCAGGTCCTGGCCCAGGTGCAGGGCACCCCGATCACCGTCGGCTCGTTCCAGCGCCGCTACGCCGCCCAGCTGAATGCCTATCGGCAGGCCTACGGCGGACAGATGAACGAGCAGCTGCTCCGGCAGCTCGGCATCGACCGCCAGATCCTCCAGCAGCTGGTCGACGAGGAAGCATGAGTGGCCGAGGCCCGGCGCCAGGGCATCTCGGTGGGACGATCGAGATCCGCGAGCGCATCCCTGAACGCCCGCCGCGCTTCCAGGAGAACAGCCAGTTCATCGGCGAGCAACGCTACCGCCAGGTGCTGCAGTTCAACACCCCGCCCTTCACGACCACGGAATTCGAGGACAACCTGCGGCGCGCGCTGATGATCGAGAAGCTGCGCACAACCATCCGCCGGCTGCGTTCACGGTCACCGACGACGAGGTCGCCGAGGAATACACGCGGCGACAACCGAAGGAGTCGGGCATCGGGCGATCGTGCCGGGCGGCCCGAGGCGTTCCGCGGCCAGGTCACGGTGACCGCCGCCGATCTGCGAGCCCACTTCGACCAGAACAAGGAGTCATCCGCATCGGCGAGAAGCGCCGGATCAAGTACGCACTCGTGGACGTGGATCAGATCCGCGCCGGTATCACCGTGCCGGACGCCGAGATCGAGGCCTTCTACAAGGACAACCTCACCCAGTACACGACGCCCGCCCAGGTGCGCGCGAGCCGCATCCTCTTCAAGACCGAGGGCAAGGACGACGCGACGGTCCGCAAGCAGGCCGAGGAGGTGCTGGCCAAGGCCAAGGCGCCCGGCGCCGACTTCGCCGCGCTGGCCCGCGAGTACTCGGAAGACGACTCCAACAAGGCCCAGGGCGGCGACCTGGACTACTTCGGCAAGGAGCCGCATGGTGCCCGAGTTCGAGACTGGCCGCCTTCGCGATGAAGAGCGGGGAGATCTCCGGACCTCGTGAAGACGCAGTTCGGGTGCCCACATCATCAAGGTCGTGGACAGCCAGCCCGAAGTGGTGCGGCCGCTGGCTGGTCCGCGAGGAGATCGTGGACCAGCTCCGCTGGCAGAAGGCGCAGCAGCAGGCCGAAGCCCTGGCGAAGGACATCGCGTCGAACGCCAAGACGCCCGCCGACCTCGAGCGCATTGCCGGCGAACGGAAGATCGCGTTCACGGAGTCCGGCCTCTTCCTGCAGGACGAGCCGATCGACAGCCTGGGCGGTCCGCAGCCGGAGCTGGCCTCGGCCGTCTTCGCGCTGCCCGAGGGCCAGGTGAGCGCGCCGCAGCGAATTGCGCGGGGCTGGGTCATCGCCACGGTCTCGGGCAAGCAGGACTCCTACCTGCCCGAGCTCACCGAGGTCCGCGACCGCGTCCGCGAGGACGTCGTCAACGACAAGGCGGCGGCCCTGGCCAAGGAACGCGCGACCGCCATCGCCACGGAGCTGAAGACGGCGAAGGACTTCGCCGCCACCGCGAAAAATGC
Source organism: Vicinamibacterales bacterium (assembly GCA_041394685.1). GTDB lineage: Bacteria > Acidobacteriota > Vicinamibacteria > Vicinamibacterales > UBA2999 > VFZN01. The sequence goes on along the minus strand of JAWKHU010000031.1, from coordinate 110,602 downwards.
GGCCTCGAGGTGACGATCGACCGAGCTCATCACGCGCGGCTCCCCGATTCCGGACCTGGTGTCCAGCGAGGACATCGACACCGCCGCCTTCGCCCTTCCGGTCGGCGGAGTCAGCGATGCCATCAGCACGCCGAGCGGAACCGCCGTGATCCGGATGCGGGCGGGGACGTCGCGCCCGAGCAGATCGCGCGGCGGGCCGCGATCGGCTGCGCCGAGGAGCTGGTTGCGCAGCGGCAGGATCGGTTCTTCAGCGCCTACATGCAGAAGGCCAAGAACAGCCTGAACATCGACATCCGGCAGGAGGCCCTCGCCCAGCTCATGGGCGACGGCGACCAGGCCGACCGGCTTCCCCTTCCAGTAGAGGCACGCGGGCGCGCGGCCAGGGCCGTCCGCCGCGCGCGGACCGCGCTCCGACGGCCTGCCTCAGCGCACGAACACGGCCGGCATGTGGGCGAGCAGCTCGCCGGTCCGGAACAACCGGGCGGGCGACAGCATCGCCGACAGCATCCTCGGTCGCGCGGCCCGAGCAGGTGCAGCAGGCCCTCGGCCGCCGACGACGCCTCCCGCAGGTCGCCGACCGGCGTGCCGAACTGATCGCTGAGCACCTCGAACACGCTCCGCTGGCGCGGGTAGATGTCGAGCTATGCCTCTGCTCATCGCGCCGATGCCACCCTCATGACTTCGCGGCGGCGACCGCCGTCATCAGTCCGCCGAGCTCGTCCACCAGCCCGATCTCCCGTGCCTGCCGGCCCGTCCAGACCCGAAGCCGCGCGCGCGATCGCGTCGATCTTCTCGGCGGTCGTGTGACACTGACCACTCGGCGACGTGCTCCACGAACTGGCCGTAGGTGGACTGCAGCGAGGCCATCACCCGTTCACGCTCTTTCGTCGCTGAACGGCCGCTCGGGCGAGTAGATTTCGGCGCCGGCCCTGGCTCACCCTCATGCTGGCGCCGCCGCGAAGTACTGCCGGTGACGAATCCGCCAGTGATGCCGATGGAGCTTACCGCGTGCCCGGCTGCGCGACGATGACGTCGCCTGCCATCGCCAATGCAGTAGCCGCCCGACGCCGCGAGATCGGACATCGAGACGATCACCGGCAGTCCGTCACGGGTGATCATGAGCTCCCGCCAGATCACGTCCGAGGCAATCGACGATCCTCCGGGGCTGTCGATGCGGACGACGAGCGCGCGCACTGCCGCTCGCGCGGACCGGATGTCGTCCACGACCGACCCGATCCGACGACCGGACCATTGAGCGGGTCGTAGCCGCTCTCCCCGCTCGTGATCGTGCCCACTACGTGACGACCGCAATGCGCGCCGTTCGCGTGACGCCGAGGGAATCCCACGTGACCCCGGCATAGCCTCGGCACCTCGATCACCGGTTCGATGTCGATGCCGTCGAGGTCGTCGAGTTCGTCCTCGTAGGCCAGGTCGTCCACGAGCCCGGCGTCCAACGCTTCCTGCGCGAGGAAGGGGCCGCGGTCGATGAGGGCGCGCACCTCGTCATCGGACAGGTGGCGGGCATCGGCGATGCCGCGAACGAGCTGATCGAACTGATCGCGGTTGAGCGACTCGCTCATCTCCCGGTGGGCGGGCGTGAAGGTCCGCTCGGTGAACGTGTTGACGGCGGTCTTGTACTCGCCGATGTGCAGGAAGTCGGGGTAGGTGCCGATCAGGTCGAAGGTCCCGCGGAGGAAGACCTCGTAGCTGGCCAATCCGGTCAGGTCGAGGGTCGCCGACGGAAGCAGCACGACCCGGTCGGCGGCCGACGCCAGGTAGTACTCCTTGTCGCCCGCGTACTCGAGGAACGCGTAGACGGGCTTGCCGCTCTGCCGGAAATCGACGATGGCGTCGCGGATCTCCTGCACCTTGGCCCAGAACGGGGACCCGAGCGATCCGGGCCGGATGAGCAGGCGCGCCACCCGCGGGTCGTGCTGCGCCTTCCGGATCAGGTCCACGTAGCCGCGCACCGTCAGGGTGTGGGTGTCCCGCCCTGGCAGGAGGACCTCGGGGACGACTTCCGGCGGATCTCCCTGGGGCTGCAGCACCAGGGTGGACTCGGCGCGCACGGTGGGGCTGCCCCCGACCGCGAGATAGAGGACCAGCATGGCCCCCGCCGAGACGATGAACGCCACGGTGAGGAGACCGATCAGGATGCGGACGCCGCGCGAGGTGCTCACGACGGCAGTATATGTCCGGCTCCCGGCTTACCAGCGCCAGCGCAGCCGTACCCGGATCGTGCGCGGAACGGCGGGGTGCGTGTGCACGTCCTCGACGCCGCCGAGCGGTTCGCCCGAGAGGCGCGAGGTGTAGAGGTAGTCGATGTCGCTGGTCTGCGCATCGAGCAGGTTGAACACGTCGAGCAGCAGGTCGGTCCCGGCGCGGAGCCGCACGCCGGCGTCCGCGTTCAGCACGCGCGCGGACTGCGAGCGCGTGCGCCCGTCCTCGCCGAGTGCGCGCGGCCCGATGTGGCGCAGCCGCAGGCTCCCGTGGACACGACGGCCGGAGTCGAGCGTGGCGCCGAGCGACGTCACGCGACCCACGGCACCCGGGATGCGCCTCGTATCGGCTGGGCCATCGGAGAACCGCGCATGGGACCACGCGACCGACGAGTCCAGCGTGAACCACGGGCCCAGGCCGTACGCCGCGTTCCACTCCACGCCCCAGCGGAGGCTCGGCCGGCCCGCATCCGTGGTCCCCGCATCGCCGACGAACAGCTGCTCCGACCCCAGATCCAGCCGCCAGAGGGTCAGGTCCGTGGCCAGGCGCGCCGCCGGCTCCGTGCGAATGCCGACTTCGGCGCCGCGTGCCCGCGCCACGGGCGTGACACGGCGGGCGGGTGCTCCGGTCGCCGGGTCCAGCGCGATGGTGGCCCCCCGCGCGTCGTTCGAGTGAAAGCCGAGGCCCCAGTTGACGTAGGCCTCTGTGCGCCGCCACGGGCCGAGCACCAACGAGGCCTTGGGGCTGGCGATGCCGGATAGTGCGACCCCGCTGTTGGCCGGCCGCTCGGACGTGACGTCGAAGCGAAAGCCATCGAGGCGCATGCCGGTGCTCGTGCGGACCCACGGCGTCCACTGCACGTCGTGCTCCGCAAAGAGCGCCGCCCCGTCTGCCCCACCGCATCGTCGCGAGTGGTAGACAGCGGCGCGCGGGCGGCGGTATGCAGCAGCGCGACGCGGGAGATGGCATCGTGCCGAACGGACGTGCCGATCGTCAGGTCGGTGGGACGCCCGCGCCAGCGGGAGACGCGCCGGTGCGTGATCTGTCCACCCGTCACCAGGCGGCGATCGGTCTGCTGGATCTGATCGCGCATTGACGGGGTCGTCGAGGAAGTAGGTGAAGTTCGAGAAGAGGTCGAGCCCGTAGGCGAGCGCAAACGCCGAGGCCCGTGTCGACGTGCCATCGCGCGTCCGCTGCCAGTCCGACGACAGGCTGATGCGGTGCGTGCGTCCGCCGGTGGTGGGATCGACGCCCCCACCGGGAGAGTGCGCCACTCTCCAGCGCGCGGCGAGGCACCTGGTCGGTCGCCCGCCAGTCGGATCCGTAGGCCATGAGCGTGGCGGACCACGAGTCCCGCGGGCTGCCGGTGCTGTAGCGCACGACGGCATTCAGGCGACGCAGGTCGTCGCCCCGGGTCCACGGGCCGTCGTTGGCACCGAACTCGCCCGCGACGAGCAGGTGCCCGGGGCCCACCTTCGGCGATGCCGCGGCGAGCACGCGGCGCCACCCGCCCTCACCCGCGCTCAGCTCGACCAGCGGCGCATCGAGGGCGGTCGCGTAGCGGATGTGGGCCGCTCCGGCAGCCGAGAAATCCCCCTCGTCGGCGTAATACGGGCCCTTCCGGTAATACACGCCGGTCACCAGCTCGGGGATCAGGAAGTTGAGGTCCGTGTAGCCGTGACCGTGCGCGTGCGTCGGCAGGTTCACCGGCACGCCGGCCACGGTCGTCGCGAAGTCGGTACCGTGATCGAGGTTGAAGCCCCGGAGGTAGTACTGGTTGGCCTTGCCCTCCCCGCTGTGCTGGCTGACGCTCAGGCCGGGCACTGCTTCGAGCACATCGGCCGCACGCAGCCGTGGCCGCTGCGCGAGTACGCGCCCGGCAACCAGGCCTTCGCTCGCCGCGTCGGACACGCCGATCAACCCACCGTCCGCGTCCGCCGCGGTCTCGAGGTGTCCGAAGCGGCGGGTATCCCGGACGACGACGTCGCTCGACAGCGTGACGCGCAGCGTGGCCGGCACGTCGGCGGACTCGCCGTCGCGCACGCGGACCTCCGTGACCACCGTGGAGAACAGCGGCAGTTCGAACGTGACCTGGAAGACGCCCCCCGAGTCGAGTGGGATGTCGTATCGCCCGTCCGTGCCCGAGACGGTGGCGCCCACGGGCTCACCGGTCTCCCGTCGAACCGTGACGGTCACGCCGGGCAGGGCGGCGCCGGTCTGATCGTGCACGGTCCCGTGAATGCTCCGGGACTGTGCGGCGACCGGGACCGCCAGGGTGGAGGCGAGGAGCACGACGAAGGCGATCCGCATGTCCCTCTTACGGTGAAGGACGCGCGACGGATTGGTGACCGAACCCAAACCGGCGGTCGGCGCACGCACGAAACCTGCCAACACACCCTCGGCTGTCCCGGCAATTGCGGAGCGACGCGACAAACACCGTGCAAACCGGGCCGTTTCCGCCCGAGCTTGCACAGATAATCGAGCCCTGTGATTTCTGTGTGAATTACGAGCGGTTATTTCTCGAGCAGCTCAGCACCATCGAACGGCTGGCCCGGACTCAGGCACGACGGCATCGACTGCCCCCACAGGACTGCGACGACTTCGTCGGGCACGTTCGCGTCCGGCTGATGGAGCACGACTACCGCGTCCTGCGCGAATACGAGGGCCGCAGCCGGCTCGCCACGTACCTCAGCACCGTCATCGGGCACTACTGCCTCGACTACCGGAATCAGGAATGGGGACGCTTCCGGACGTCAGCCCGGGCCCAGCGCCTCGGGCCCGTCGCCGAAGACCTCGAGCGCCTCGTCCTCCGCGACGGGCACACCCTCGATGAAGCCATCGGCATCCTCACCGTGAACCAGCACGTGGGCCTCACCGATGCCGCGCTCCGCCGTCTGTGGGCCGAGCTCCCTCCGAGGACCCCGACCACGCTGACGACCGAGGACGCGGCGGAACGGGTCGCCCACGGGGTGCCATCGGTCGAGGATCTGCTGGCCGCGCGACAGACGATTCCGCTGATCGAACGCGCGCTGTCGGCCACGCTCGCCCGGGCGGCGCCCGCCGATCGGGCGCTGGCGGCACTGCACTACGGTCAGGCCGTGCCGGTCGCGCGTCTGGCCGTCCAGCAGCATGTGTCGAAGGCGACGGCCCACCGGCGGCTGACGCGGGTCGTCGAGCAATGCCGCCAGGCCCTGACCGAGGCGGGGGTGGACCGGATCCAGCTGGCCCAGGCCCTGGCATTCGCCGGCAGCGAACTGCCTCCGCTCCTCGAATCCCTGGCTGAGACGATTGCGGCCCTCGGCCGTCTATCTCCATGAGCAAGGTCATGCACAGAGCGGGATGTCCGGACGCCAACGTGCTTGCGGCGTATGCCGACGGCGCGTTGCCGGCCAGGCGCGCGGCCGAAATCCACGAACACGTGGCCGGCTGCAGCGTCTGCCTGGACGTCGTCGGGGCCGTCATGGTGGTGACGGACCCGGAGACAGCCCGCGAACCGGTGATGCCCGGGACGGGACCCGAGGAGGTCTCGTCCTGGCGGTCGGCCGGTCTGATGCTGGCGCTGGCGGCCGCCGTCGTCCTGGCGGTCGTCGTGCCCGAGTGGTGGGAACCGCGCCTGGGGCGCGGCCCGAAGCTCGCGGATCTTGCCGTCGCGACTGGCCAGGGTCGGATTGTCGAGGGTCGATTGACCGGGGGATTCACCCATCACCCCTGGTTTGCGCCACTCGCCGGGGGGCAGGGGGGCGCTCTGACCTCTTCGACGACCATCCAGCTGGTTGCCGGCAAGATTCGCGAGGATCTCGATCGAGGCCCCACACCGGGCCGATCGCATGACTACGGCGTGGCACAGGCCCTGCTCGGGCACTGGGACCAGGCCGTTCTCGCCCTCAACGCGGCGGCCCGCGAAGACTCCACCGGCGCCGCCTATCACGCCGACGCCGCCGCGGTGCTCCTGGAGCGGGCACGCCGGACGGGCTCCTCTCAGGACATCGCGCGGGCCGTTGCCGCGGCCGAGCGCGCCCGCCGGGCCGACCCGGGCCTGCCCGAGGCCTGGTTCAACTACGCCCTTGCCCTCGAACGGCTGTCGCTCCGGCCGCAGGCGACCCGGGCCTGGAATCGCTATCTGACGCTCGATGCGGCCTCGCCCTGGGCGGCCGAGGCGCGGGGACATCTCGAACGGCTGGCGGCGATCCCGGCGCCCGCTGACTGGGGCGACATCTCGGCTCGTCTCCGGACCGGGGCGGCCGTTGCCGACGCCCGAACGGCGGTCACCCAGCGCCCGGCGGAAACGCGGCTCCTGCTCGAGACCGACCTGTGGCCCGCGTGGGCGCGCGCCGTGCTGGACGGCGGCACCGGTGAGGCGGAGCGGGAGCGGCTGCGCACCGTCGGCGACGCCTTCTTCGACGTCACCGGCGACGCGCTCTACCGCGATGCGGTGGTCGCCCTCGACCGCGCCGAGGCACGCGGGGCCATCCGCGACTTCGCCGCCGCCCACGCGGACTATGCCGCCGCGGCCGCGCTCGTCTCGCAGAACCGCTTCGACCTCGCCGCCGAGGGCATGTCGGACGCCCGTAGCCGGCTCGCCGCTCTCGGCAGCCCCTTCGCCGCACGGGCTGAATCGGAGTGGGCGGGCATCCGCTATTACCGCCGACAGACGGAGGGCGTCAGCCAGGGTCTCGACCCCGTCATCGCCGCCGCCCGTTCCAGCCAGTACCGGTACGTGGTCTCGCGCGCCCTGTGGGTCCAGGGCCTCATCGCCTTCGACGAGTCGGCGTACGGGCGCGCGCGCGCCTGCTGGGAGGCGATGCTGCAGGCCAGCACCGAGGCTGGCGATGTCGAACAGAGCGCAGCCGCGCACAGCCTGCTGGCCAACCTGCACTACCTGCTCGCCGACAGCAATCGGGCCTGGGACCATCGGCTGGAATCGCTGGCGCGCCTCGAGGCCATCGGCCTGCCGGCCATCCGGTTCGGCGTGCTGGTGAGCGCCGCCGGCCACGCGCTCAACGAGGTCGGACCGTCGGCCGCGCTCGCGCTGCAGGCAGCCGTGATCGACGCGGCGCAGGCCACCGGGCGACCAGCGCCGCTCATCGAAGGGCTCCTCCAGCGATCGGCCATGCACCTCGCCCTCGACATGCTCGACGAGGCGGGAGACGACCTCACCAACGCGCGGCAGATTTTCGATGCGCTCGATGACACGACGGTGCGGGCCCGGCTCGAGCCCGGCATGCTGCTCGCCGAAGTCGAATGGCAGCAGGCGCGGGGGGATGCCGATGCGCCGACGGCCACCGCCAACGCCATCCGCCTGACCGAAGCACACGGCGACCGGGTGCGGCTCGCCAGGCTCCTATCCATCCAGAGCGACCTCCGGCTCGCACGCGGCAACCTCGCAGGTGCGATGGCCTCGGCCACGGCCGGCCTCGCGCAACTGCCATCAGCCCAGCCGGGCGAACTCCCCACCTCCTACCGTGCCGAGCGCCAGCGGCTGCTCGATCGCGCGCTACGCCTCGCGCTCCTCCAGAACCAGGACGAGGACGCGTTTCGCTACGCCGACATGGCGCGCGCGCTGAGCGGTGGTACCGGTGGCGGCGCGCCGCAGTCGCTCCGCGCGCTTCGCGAACGCCTGGCGCCGGGCGAAGCCGTTCTCGCTATCAACCAGCTCGACGACGCGCTGGTGGTGTGGGCGATCACGTCGGGCCATGTGTCGCACGTCATCCGGCCGCTCTCGCGCAGCGAGGCGACACGGCTCGTCCTCCACCAGGCCGACGAGATCACCATGACCCGGACACCCCGGGCCGCCGGTGTGCTCTACCGCGAACTGGTGCGGCCCCTGGCGCCGGCGCTCGGCGGCGTCACCCGGGTGACCGTCGCGCCGGACGCGCCGTACTTCGCGGCCTCGTTCGCGGGCCTCTGGGACACGACGCGCGCCCGCTTCTGGGTCGAGGACGTCGTCATTGCCGTCACGACCGATCTCGCCCGCATCGGACGTGCGGATGCGCCTGCCCTGACCACGGCGGCCATCATCGGCATCGACCCGTCCGCCACATCCGCCGCTGCCTTCGCGACCTGGCGGCAGGCGCCGGCCAACGCCATCCTGGAAGTGCCGGCCCCGATGGCGGCCAACGACGATGCCCCGGGGTTGTCGCGCGTCGAGTTCCGCGACGATCCGGGCCGCCCCTACTCCGGTGTGCGGCTCGCGCGTGACCTGGCGGACCTCCCCCGGGTGCGTGCGGTCGTCATGCCCAGTGTCGATCCGGGCCCGCGGCCCACGGCCGGCACGGGCACCTATGCGGTGGCAAGTCAGGTGCTGGATACCGGCACGACGTCGGTCGTCACGACCGTCGCGCCGGTACCCGACCCCGGAGCCTGGGCCTCGGCCCTGGCTCCGCGGCTGTCGTCCAGCGAGTCGGTCGTCTCGGCGGTGGCGCGCTACCAGCGCGATGCCGTCCGAGCGTCCCCCAACCGGCTGGGATCGTGGAGTCGTGTCGTGGTGTACGGCGCCGGTCACTAGCCCTCTACGCAAGGAGTCCGCCCGTGAACCGACGTCAGTTCGTCAACAACGTCTCGCTGGCCGTTACGGCGGCGGCCGTCACCGCCGCTCCCTCTCGCTCGTCCGCCGCGCCCGCGTCGGCCCTTCGGCTCCGGTTCGTCGGCATGATGGCGTTCGTCAACCGGTCCGACGGAAGCCTGCTGGCCGCCACTCCCGGGCGCACGCGCGCACACCTGTCGCACCAGGCGTTCCTGATGGCCCGCCGCGGCACCCGCGCCGCCGACGTTCTCGGCATGCAGGCCGCCCACGGCGTGGTCCCGGGCGCCTTCGACATGCGGCTCGACGGCGCCGACCCCGCCGCGTTCGTGTACCGCTGCCTCCACAACACCACGCTCGACGTCACGAGCGGCCGGGGTGCGGTGGCGAAGCAGTCGAGCCAGATGGCCCACATGGACCGCATCGCACCGGGCTCCCACGTGCGCGGCGACATCGAGCAGTGGGCCAGCGGCCGGGTGTCGCTGCGCGGAGGCCGGCTGGTGGACTCGGCTGCGCATCCAGACGCGGGTCGCACCTGGTCGTTCGGCGCCTACCGGCAGGCACTCACCGATGCCGTCGACTTCCACGGAGACGCCGGCACGGAGCTGCGCCTCACCTCGGGCGCCGAAGCCCGGACGCTCGCTCTCGGAGCGGGCGACGCCGAGGACATCTGGGTCATCAGCGCCACGACCGCCTCGGAAACCGTCGACCCGACGCGCATCGAGCACACGGCGGCGGCGTTCGAGTTCCTGTCGGCATCCGCCCCCGTGATCGCGGAATGCGCGGACGCCAGCGGCCGTGCCGTGCCGACCACGGAACTTCCCTGCTCCCATCAACTCGGCGCCGCGCTGCACGGTGCGGCCGGCGAGTCGCGGTTCCCGCCGTTCTCCGAGTTCTGCTTCCTGATCGAGACCGGCAGTTAGCCACCTCGACACCGATGGCCCCATCGTCCTGACGTGGACGGTGGGGCCCGTTCCCGCTCCTGATCACCCTCCGCGCCTCTGGAAGGCCGGGACGTTCCGGCCTTCCCTTTTTTCCGCGCGTCTCTACTGCCCGTCCGTTCCTCCACCGCGGCGGTCGAACCGCAGCTCCCACACCCGATCCTGCGAGACGATGAGGCCCGTGATGCGACCCGCCCCGTTCCGCCGGAAGATGATGGTGCCCAGCGACCCGGTGAACGCGTCCTGGTAGAGGGGCGTGAGACGTACGACGCGATCGGGCCGCTGACGGAGCACGAGACCGCTGCCGTCCACCACCGACTCGAACTCGGTCTCGGCCTCGTCCGACACGTAGCGGCCGGCGAACGCGTTGAGGTCGGCCGCAGCGGGCGTCCAGGGCTGCACGCGCTCGAGGACGTCCTCACTGCCGAATAGGTCCGTGACCCGGAGGACGCCGCCGTCCTCGAGCACCCAGCGCTGGTCAGCCGGCCCGCGCAGGGTGCGCGCCGACTCCGCCCGTAGCGTCGGGCCGCGTTCGACCTTGATGCCGCTGCCATCCGCCACGAGGCGGCTCGTGACACCCGTCACCCGGTTCCGATACAGCCCGGTCACGGCCGACTGCTCCGCCGGAGTAAGCGCCAGGCTCGTCCCGGCAGCGGGGCGCGGCGCCAGCGACGCCGCCAGCACGAGGTCGGCGACCTGATAGGCGAGCGCTTCGGCCCGAGCCGACGCGGCGTTGCAGAGGACGGCGACCCCGGCCGAGATGCCGGGGAAGGTCATGAGGTAGGCGCGGTAGCCGGCCGTGGAGCCGCTGTGCCGGACCTCGCGCTGCCCCCGGTACGTGCCGACCCAGACCCCCAGGCCATAGTCGTGCGCGCGGCCATCGGCGAAGCGGCCCGGCGTGACCTGCTCGGTGAGGAACGCCTGGTCCCCGATCAGCGGGGCCCGGAACTGGCGGGTCCATCGCAGCAGGTCGCCAACGGTCGTCAGGAGCCCGCCGTTGCCGTGCACGTTCTCGAACGGCATCAGCGTGTGATACCCGTCCGCCTCGAGCTCGTAGGCGAGCGCGCGCCCGGGCACGATGCGCGTGTGATCGTCGCGCCAGGACGTGTGGGTGAGGCCGGCGGGTTCGAAGATGCGGCGCCGCGAGAACTCGGCAAACGACATCCCGCTGGTGCGTGCCACGATGATCGCCGCGAGATTGTAGCCGGAGTTGCTGTAGGACCAGCGCGTCCCCGCCGGGAAGTTGAGCGCCGACTGCCGGGCGAGGATGTCGAGGACGTGCCCGTGGGCGTAGGCCCGAGTCGTGCGCGGCCACCCGCCGATGCCCGCCACGCTTCCCCAGTCGCGCAGCCCGCTCGTGTGGGTCAGCATCTGGCGGATGGTGACGCCCTCGGCGGAGGCGGGCAGTTCCGGAACGTAGCGGCGGACCGGGTCGTCGAGGGACAGGACGCCGTCGTGCGCCAGCAGGAGGACGGCGGCCGCCGTGAACTGCTTCGAGACGGAGCCCGCTTCGAAGATCGTGTCCGCGCGGTTGGGGACGCCGCGTTCGAGGTCCGCCATGCCGAAGCCGCGGCTGACCAGGGTCGCGCCTCCCGACTCCACGCCGACGGCGCATCCCGGTGTCGCGGTCGTCCACTCGGTGAAGAGCGGGGCGACGTCGGGAACGGCGGCGGGGGCGAGCGCCTGGACGGCGACGGCGACGAGCAGCGGAGCGATGTGCACGAAGGCCTCCTCTCTGGCGCGGCGGGGAGCCGGCCGGGGCGGCCCGAGTGTAGCTGAACTTCCGGGGGCGCGGCGCGTATGATTCAGTAGCACCGGCGCGTGCCGCGCCGGAGGAGGCACGACGTGCACACCCTGCGAGCGGCCCGGTTCCTGGTCAAGGCCCCCCTGATCCTGGCGTTCCTGTTCGTCATCAACCTGATGACCTCACCCGGCCACTGGTGGGTGCAGTGGGCGGCGCTCGGCATCGGTATCGCGTGGGTGCTGAGCCTCTTCCGCGTGCTGCGCGCCCTCGTGCTCGCAGGCGGCCTGGCGGCGCTCGGCGCCTACCTGCTCAACCGCAACCGGCAGTACTGAGTCTCACGCCGCGGCCCATCGCCGCGGCCCACCCTCACGCCGGCGGCGCCCCGCCGCCGGCCACCGACCGCAGCAGCGTCAGCAGCAGATCCACCGCCACCGTGTTGTGTCCCCCCATGGGGATGATGACGTCGGCGTAGCGCTTGCTCGGTTCCACGAACTCCAGGTGCATCGGCTTCACCGTGCTCTGGTACTGATCGATCACCGACTCCATCGTACGTCCGCGGTCGGCGACGTCGCGCACCAGGCGCCTGATGAAGCGCGTGTCGGAGTCGGTGTCCACGAACACCTTGATGTCCAGCAACTGGCGCAGAGCAGCGTCGGTGAACACCAGGATGCCCTCGACGATGACGGCCCGGCGCGGCACGACGGTTTCGGTCTCGGGCAGCCGCGCATGGCGGGTGAAGTCGTAGCGCGGCACCTCGACGGGCTCGCCGGCCTTCAGCGCGCGCACGTGGCGCACCATCAGGTCGGTCTCGAGCGCGTCGGGGTGATCGTAGTTGAGGGCCGCGCGCTCCTCGAGGCGGAGGTCGTTGCGATCGCGATAGTAGCGGTCGTGGTCGAGGACCGTGACGTGGCCGGCGCCGATGCTGTCCAGGATGCGCCGGACGACCGTGGTCTTGCCGGAGCCCGAGCCGCCGGCGACGCCGACGATGACGCGGGGTTCATCCATGGAAGGTCGCGATGCACGCGCTCACCGGGCGGTGAGCGCGGGATTGTGGTGCGGAAGAGAGGACTCGAACCTCCACCCTGTTGCCAGGACTAGCTCCTGAGGCTAGCGCGTCTGCCAATTCCGCCACTTCCGCAGGCTGTCGGCCGCTGTCACGCGGCCCTCCGGGCTCTCGCCCGTGGGCAGGAAGCTGTAAGTATACCCTATCGCTCGGCAGTGAAGGCAAACCGCCCCTTGCGCACCGCGGTCTGCGCCTCGGCGACGGCGAGGAACGCCTGCGCGGCGTGGGACAGCGTGGCCTCGCGGCGGTGCACCAGCCGGAGCTGCCGCTCGAAGGCGAGGTCCGGCACGCGCACGCGCACGAGCTCCTTGCGCGCCAGCTCTCCCTCCACCGCAATCGCCGGCAGCAGCGCGACGCCGTTCCCCATGGCGACGAACTTCTTGATCGCGTCGATCGTGGGCATCTCGACCGGCATCCGCAGTTCCACGCTGCGGTCCTGAAAGGTTTCGATCACCTTGTGGCGGTACGGCGACGCCACGTGGTGCGCGACGAAGGACTCCTCCGCCAGTTCGGCGATGCTGACCCGCGCCCGGCGGGCGTAGGGGTGCGTGGGTGGCACGACGAAGGCCAGCTCGTCGCGGTACACCACGATCGAGGTGATCTGCTCGAGGTCCGGCCGGAAGGTCACGACGCCCAGGTCCGCGCCGTAGTCCAGCACCTGCCCCGGAATCCGGCTGGCCAGCGCGCGCTGGACGGTGATGTGCACGTCCGGGTAGAGCCGCCGGTATTCGTGCAGCAGCGGCAGCAGGTACAGGCACGTCAGCTCGTTGGCCGCCAGCGTCAGGCGCCCCGACCGCAACTGCCGCACGTCGTCGAGGGCGGCGAGGGCCTGCTGGCGGAAGTTGATCAGGCGCTCGGCATGCACGGCCAGCACGCGGCCGGCGTCGGTGAGGAGCCCGCGGCGGCTGGCACGGTCGAACAGGGGGCGGCCGACCTCGTCCTCCAGGCGCTTGATGGTCTGGCTGATGGCGGGCTGCGTCCGGTAGAGGGCCTTGGCGGCCGCCGAGAAGCTGCCCTCGCGGATGACGGCGAGGAAGGCCTCGAGTTGGGAAAGCTCCATACGGCCACACTATAAGGCATGGCATATGTTTCCATAGCTATTATTACTTTGACTTATTCGGTCACGGACCCGCAGACTCGATGTCGGAGTGCATCAGGTATGAGGGGACGCGCAGACGTACGCATCTTCGACACGACGCTTCGGGACGGCGAGCAGGCACCGGGCTTCAGCATGACGGCGTCGGAAAAGTGCGCATGGCCGAGCAGCTCGAAGCGCTCGGCGCCGACATCATCGAAGCCGGGTTCCCGATCTCGTCCGACGGCGATTTCGAGGCGGTCCGGGCCGTCGCCTCGACGCTGACGCGGTCGACGGTGGCGGGCCTGGCCCGCGCCGTTCGCGGCGACATCGAGCGGGCCTGGGAGGCGCTGTCGGGGGCCCGGCACGCCCGGATCCACGTGTTCCTGGCCACGTCGGACCTCCACCTGGAGCACAAGCTGCGCATCGACCGGGCCACCTGCCTGGCGCGCACGCGCGAGTCGGTGCGGCTGGCGCGCGAGCGCACACCCGACGTGGAGTTCTCGGCCGAGGACGCCACGCGCAGCGATCTCGACTTCCTGTGCGATGTCGCCGAAGCGGCGGTCGAGGCCGGCGCCACGACCATCAACCTGCCGGACACGGTCGGCTACGCCCTGCCCTCGGACATCACGCGCATGTTCGGCGCGGTGCGGCAGCGCGTGGGCGAGGGCGTGACGCTCTCCGCGCACTGCCACGACGATCTCGGGATGGCGGTGGCCAACTCGATTGCGGCCGTCGAGGCCGGCGCGCGGCAGGTGGAGTGCACCATCAACGGCATCGGTGAGCGCGCCGGAAACGCGGCGCTCGAGGAGTTCGTGATGGCGCTGCACGTGCGGCGCGAGCGGCTCCCCTACACCACGTCCATCGTCACCAACCGGCTGGTCCCCACCAGCCAGGTGCTGAGCTCGATCGTCGGGATCGGCGTCGCACCGAACAAGGCCATCGTCGGCGCGAATGCGTTCGCGCACGAGTCGGGCATTCATCAGGACGGCATGCTGAAGAACCAGTTGACCTACGAGATCATGCGGCCCGAGTCGGTGGGCGCGTCCGGGACGCGCCTGGTGCTCGGCAAACACTCGGGCATGCGCGGGCTGGATGCCCGCTGCCGCGAGCTGGGCCACCGGCTGGGCGAAGCGGAGCTCGAGCGGGTCTATCGGCGCGTGACCGCGCTCGCCGACCGCAGCAAGACGGTCAACGACGAGCAGCTGGCGGAGATCGTCACGGAAGAGACCGCGACGCTGGCGAGCGTGGGTCCGCGCCGGGTGGCGGCGGCGCCCGGTCAGGGGGCCGCATGGCGCTGAACATCGTGCTCCTCCCCGGCGACGGGATCGGCCCTGAAGTCACGGCCGAGGCCGCGCGCCTGCTGCAGCGCATCGGCGAGCTCTTCGGCCACACGATCCGCACCAGCACCCACGCCGTCGGTGGCGCGGCCATCGAGGCCGAGGGGACGCCGCTGCCCACGTCCACACGCGAGGCGTGCCTCCGGGCCGACGCGGTCCTGCTGGGCGCCGTCGGGCACCCCCGCTACGAGGATCGGGCGCCGGCCGATCGGCCCGAGGCCGGGCTGCTGGCGCTGCGCCGTGCGCTGGGCGGGTTCGCCAACCTCCGTCCCGCCGCCTGCCATCCCGCACTCGTGGAGCGCACGCCGTTCCGCACGGACCGGGTGCAGGGCGCGGACATCCTGATTGTCCGCGAGCTGCTCGGCGGCCTGTACTTCGGCGAGCCGCGCGGGGTCCGCGAGCCGGAGACCGCCTTCAACACCCTGGTCTACTCGAAGCCCGAGGTGGCGCGCGTGGCACGGGTGGCGTTCGAGCTGGCGCGCGGCCGCCGACGCCGGGTCGCCTCCATCGACAAGGCCAACGTGCTCGAGACCTCGCGGCTGTGGCGCACGGTCGTCAGCGAGGTCGCACGCGAGTATCCGGACGTCTCCGTGGAGCACGTCTACATCGACACCTGCGCGATGCGGCTGGCCACGGCGCCGACGAGCTTCGACGTGATCCTGGCCGACAACCTCTTCGGCGACATCCTCAGCGACCAGGCGGCCTCCGTGGCGGGGTCGCTGGGCGTGCTGCCCTCGGCCACCATCGGCGGCCGGGTGGACCTGTACGAGCCGGTGCACGGCTCGGCGCCCGACATCGCGGGCACCGGACAGGCCAACCCGATCGGCGCCATCGCCTCGGCGGCGATGCTCCTGCGGCATTCCGCGCGGCTGACGCGCGAGGCCGCCCTTCTCGAACCGGCCATCGAGGCGGCGCTGGCCTCCGGCGCGCGCACGCGCGACCTGGCGGCGCCGGGCGAGACGGCGGTGTCGACGCGCGAGATGGGCGATGCCATCGAGCACGCGCTCGTCGAGATCCACGATCACGATCACGCCTACCACGCGGTGTAATCCCATGACCCTGAGCGGCGCAGACATCATCTGGTCGTGCCTTCGCGAGCACGACGTCGATACGGTCTTCGGCTATCCCGGCGGGGCGATTCTGCCCGCCTACGATCGGCTGCTGGACCATCCCATCCGCCACGTGCTGGTCCGGCACGAGCAGAGTGCGACCCACATGGCGGACGGCTACGCCCGTGCGAGCGGCCGCGTGGGCGTGGCGCTGGCCACCTCGGGCCCGGGCGCCACCAACCTGGTCACCGGCATCGCCACGGCCATGATGGACTCGACGCCGCTGGTCTGCATCACGGGCCAGGTGCCGTCGATGCTCCTCGGGTCGGACGCGTTCCAGGAAACCGACATCACGGGCATCACGCTGCCCATCACGAAGCACAACTACCTCGTCCAGCGCGCCGTTGACATCGCGCCGGCCATCTACGACGCGTTTCGCGTGGCCACCACCGGCCGCACCGGGCCCGTGCTGGTGGACATCACCAAGAACGCGCAGCAGGAGCTGATCGAGTGGACGGCGCCCGAGCGCCCGGCTGGCGGGGCGTGCGTGGATGCACACGCGGACACGCTGGCCGAGGCCGCGGCGCTCATCGCCGGCGCCGAGCGGCCCGTCATCCTGGCCGGTCACGGCATCCTGAAGAGCCGCGCGATGGACGAGCTCCGCGCGCTCGCCGAACGCGCCGACCTGCCGGTGGCCGTCACTCTCCTCGGCATCGGCGCCCTGCCGGCCGCGCATCCCCTCAACCTGGGGATGATGGGCATGCACGGCGAGGCGTGGGTGAACGAAGCCATCCAGGACGCCGACCTGCTGATCGCCCTCGGCATGCGGTTCGACGACCGGGTCACCGGGCGGCTGGCCTCCTACGCGCCGCGCGCACGCAAGATCCACGTCGACATCGACCCGTCCGAACTCAACAAGAACGTGCGCGCCGACGTCGCCATCGCCGGCGACCTCAAGACCGTGCTCACCTCACTGCTCCCGCGCGTGGCGCCGGCTGAGCGCGGGGCTTGGCGCGGCCGGATCCAGTCCTTCGCCGGGGGCGGGCCGACCGTCCGCGACCTGGCCGGCATCGACGACCCCGGACCGCTCCAGGCGGCCCAGGTGATCCACGACATCTGGCGCGCCACCGACGGCCGCGCCATCGTGGTCACCGATGTCGGCCAGCACCAGATGTGGGCGGCGCAGTACTACCGCGTCAGCGATCCGCACTCCTTCATCACCTCCGGCGGCCTCGGCACCATGGGGTTTGCCGTACCGGCGGCCATCGGCGCCAAGCTGGCCCAGCCGGACCGCGAGGTCTGGGCGATCGTCGGCGACGGCGGCTTCCAGATGACGCAGGCCGAGCTGGCCACGCTGATGCAGGAAGGCGTCAAGATCAACATCGCGATCATCAACAACGGGTTCCTCGGCATGGTGCGCCAGTGGCAGCAGTTCTTCCACGACCGGCGCTACAGCGCGACCCCGCTGTCGGCGCCCGACTTCGTGAAGATTGCCGACGCACACGGGCTGCCCGGCATGCACGTGTTCAGCCGGGATGAGGCCGCGGCCGCCATCCGTCATGCCCGCGCGTCGGCGGGCCCGGTGCTGATCGACTTCCACGTGCAGCAGGAGGACACCGTGTATCCCATGGTGGCGCCGGGCGCCGCGCTCAACGAGATGATCCACGCGCCGCGTCCTGCCCTCGTCGAGACGGGAGCCGACCTGCTGTGACCGACGACACCAACCGGTCGCGGACCGTCGTGGTCCGCTACGCGCACGAGGTCGATTCGCTCGACCGCGTGGCGTCCATCCTGCGGCGGCAGCGCATCAGGGCGGACGCCTTCACGGCGGTGGCCGCGCCCGACGGCGCCACGGCCCAGGCCACGATCATGTTCGAGAGCACCGACAAGGCGGCCGCGCGCGTCGTCGCGCTGCTGGGCCGCCAGGTCGGCGTGCTCGCGGTGGAGGAACGAACCGATGATGATGCACGACGATGATGCCGATCTCGGGCTGATCCGGGCGCGCCGGGTGGCGGTGATCGGATACGGCTCGCAGGGCCACGCGCACGCGCTCAACCTGCGCGACAGCGGCGTGGACGTGCGGGTGGGCCTGCGCCGGGGCGGGCGCTCCTGGAGCGCGGCCGAGGCCGACGGCTTCGCGCCGATGGATCCGGCCGCGGCCACCGACTGGGCCGACGTCGTCGTGATTCTCGCGCCCGACCTCGAGCAGCCACGCCTGTTCACGGAACAGATTGCCCCGCACCTCAAGCCGGGGCAGACGCTGCTCTTCGCGCACGGGTTCGCCATCCGGTTCGGCTGGATTTCGCCGCCCGCCGGGGTGGACGTCGTCATGATCGCGCCCAAGGCGCCGGGCCACCGCGTCCGGGAGGTCTTCCTGGAAGGCGCCGGCACGCCGGCCCTCCTGGCGGTGCACAACGACGCCTCCGGCCACGCGCGGGACGTCGCGCTCTCCTACGCCAAGGGACTGGGCTGCACGCGCGCGGGCGTGATCGAGACCACGTTCTCCGAGGAAACCGAGACGGACCTGTTCGGCGAGCAGGCCGTTCTGTGCGGCGGCGTGAGCGCGCTCATCAAGGCGGGCTTCGAGACGCTGGTGGACGCCGGCTACCAGCCGGAGGTCGCCTACTTCGAGTGCCTCCACGAGCTGAAGCTGATCGTGGACCTCATCTACCGCGGCGGCCTCGACTTCATGCGCTACTCGGTCAGCGACACGGCCGAGCACGGCGACTACACGGCAGGGCCGCGCATCGTCACCGACGAGACGCGCCGCAACATGCAGGCGATCCTGGCCGACATCCGGTCGGGCGCCTACGCGGCGCGCTGGAAGCAGGAACACGACGAGGGCCTGGCGTGGTTCAAGGCGGAGCGGGAACGCCAGCGCGGCCACACCATCGAGCAGGTGGGCGCCCGGCTTCGGGCGAAGATGCCGTTCCTCGAACCCGCGGGCCGGCCGGACGAACAGCCAGCCGGCGCCTCGCACTAGACGGCCGGGCGGACAGCGCCCGCCCGGGTCACGGGCGGGCGGGCATCACGTGTCAGATGCCGTGGCCGTACCCCGAATCGTAGACGTCCACGTAGACCGGCGCCGGATCCAGGGCGCCGGCGGACGTCCCCTCCTCCAGCATCACCACGACCTCCCGGATGGTGAACCCATGCGGGCGGTGCGTCTGTACGGCGCGCTCGACCGCCGCACACAGCGTGTCGAGCGCCGCCTGGTCGGCAGCCTGATCCTGTCCGGTCACGGTCACTTTCGTTTCTCCACTTTCACGGCCTGTCATGTCGGGCTCTCTTCCTGTTTTCGGCTGCAACGCGAAAAAGGCCACCCCCCTGTGCGGGTAGGTGGCCTTGACTGAATCGATGAGGTCGGTCTGGCTTGGCTACCCGCTCGTGGATGGGTCAGGGGCACGAAGGCCCGAAATAAGGACGAGAAGGCGCACACCACGCCCCGTGCGGCTGTCGCGAACGGAGGTGGGACGTGCGTCGCTCATGAGCGGGTGTTGGTAAGGGTAGGCATCCGGCTGGCGTACGTCAAGTCCGCCGGCCGGCGACCCCGGCGATTCTACGGCGCGCGGTAGCGCTCCAGGATCGGCCGCACGCGGTCCAGGGGCAGGGCCTCGGCCCGGCCGAGGGCGCTCACCACCGTCGTCGCCTGGAACAGGGAGTTGTAGACCGCTTCCTCGGTGGCCTCGAGGGCGGCCTGGAACAGCGGCGACACGCCGTCGGTGGGAAGCACCGTGCGAGCCGTCGGCTGGGTGTCGCCGAATCGCACGCGAAGGCCCGGTGCGGTCGAGAACGCGACGGCGAAATCGCCGCTGCCGTTGCTGTACGACGAACCCGTGCGGCCGAGCCCGAACACCGCGCGCGCGGCCAGCCGCTCGAGATCCCTGGCGTCGAGCGGCGCGTCGGTCGCGAGCACGATCATGCACGAGCCGTCCCCGGCATCGCCCGCACCCTGACCGGGCTGGTACGCGTAGCGGCCCAGGAGCTTGCCGACCGGTGCGCCGTCGATGGTGAGCACGCCACCGAAGTTCGTCTGCACGAGCACGCCGAGCGTGTAGGCGCCCAGCGCGTCCGGCAGTCGGCGGGAGGCTGTGCCGATGCCGCCCTTCCAGCCGAAGGCGCGTGTCCCCATGCCGGCGCCGACACTGCCCTCCTCGACTGGCCCGGTGCGGGAGGCATCGATGGCCTGGGCCACGTGCGCGGGCGTCACGGCCCGTGCGCGGATGTCGTTGAGCCCGCCGTCGTTGGTCTCGCCGACCAGCGCGTTGACGGATCGCACGTCCGTGTTGCCCGGCTGCGCGAGCGTCCACTGCACGAGCCCCTCGATGACCGCGCCGACGGCCAGCGTGTTGGTGAGCGCAATCGGCGTCTCGATCGTTCCCAGTTCGTCGACCTGGGTGGAGCCGGCCAGCTTGCCGAAGGCGTTTCCGACGAACACGGCGCCGGGGACCTTGTCCTGGAAGACGTTGCCGCCGTGGGGCACGACGACAGTCACGCCGGTGCGCGTCCGGTCGCCGCTGTTCAGGGTGAGGTGTCCGACGCGGACGCCGGCGACGTCGGTGATGGCGTTGAGGGCGCCGGGCGGGAACACGCCGGGCGCGACGCCCAGGTCGCGCGCGCGGGGCCGCGACGCGGGCTGCGCGTGGAGAACCATGCCGAACAGTAATCCGACCACCCACCACGCGCGCACGGTGGACCTCCTTTGAATGCCAACGAATCGGTGCAGGCGACCGCGAACCGCATGATACGATCCCGAACTTCCATGCGCACGATTCCGGTGGAGGCGGTCGAGTCGGCCGCCAGGCACATGTACGAAGCCGCCGTCCGGACTCCCCTGGTGCGACTGGGCCTGCCCTTCGGCGACGAGAGCGGCCCCGAGGTGTACCTCAAGCTCGAATCGCTGCAGCCCATCGGGTCGTTCAAGCTCCGGGGAGCGTGGAACGCCATCCGCCGGCTGCCTCCCGACGCCATCCGCGACGGCGTGTGGACGGTGAGCGCCGGCAACGCGGCGCAGGGCGTGGCCTTTGCCGCGCGCCGCGCCGGCGTCCCGTGCTCGGTGATGGTGATGGACACGGCGCCGCAGACGAAGGTCCGCGCGATCGACGCGCTGGGCGCGAGCATCGTCCGCGTGACCTACGACGAGGCCTGGCGCACCGTCGAGAGCCACCACTCGGACCGCATGCGCGGCCACTTCGTCCATCCCTTCGACGACGACGACTTCATTGCCGGGAACGGGACGGCGGGCCTGGAGATTCTGGAAGACCTGCCGGACGTCGAAGCGGTGGTGGCGCCGCTCGGCGGAGGCGGGCTGCTGGCGGGCATCGGGGCCGTCATGCGCGCCCGGCGTCCTGACGTGCGCGTCCTCGCCGCCGAGCCAGAGACCGCCGCGCCGCTCGCGCAGTCGCTGTCGCGCGGCGAGGCCAGCTACTTCGACGGCTGGACCGCCTCATTCGTCGACGGCGCCGGGGGCAAATCGGTGCTCCCCACCATGTGGCCGCTGCTCCGGGCGGTGGTTGACGACTCCGTGGTGATGCCGCTCGCCGACGTGGCCGCCGCCATGCGCCTGGCGGCCGACCGTGTCCATGTCATCGCCGAAGGCGCCGCGGGCTGCGCGATCGCCGCCGCGATCAGCGGCCATGCCGGCACGGGCAAGGTCGTCGCCGTCGTCTCGGGCGGCAACATCGACCTGTCGCGCTTCGCCGAACTGGTCGGCGCGTGCCCGACGGCGTCCTAACCGTCCAGAGCAGGAACGACGATGTCCGAAGAACGATTCGAGTCCGCTGCGCCGCTTCCCAGCCGCATCCACCGTCTGCACGAGCTGGCCATCGATCTCTGGTGGAGCTGGGACAACCGCGCGCGGGAGGTGTTCAGGCGGCTGGACTACCCGCTGTGGCGGCGCAACGCCCACAACCCCGTGAAGATGCTGCAGCAGGTCACCGAGGCGCGGCTGCGGCAGGCGGCCGAGGATCCATCGTTCCTGTCGCTCTACGACGAGGCGATGGCAGGCCGCGACGAGGAGCGCCGGCTCGAGCACCCGTGGTGGAAGGCGCACGGCGAGGTGCTCAACGGCGGGACCATCGCGTACTTCTCGGCGGAGTTCGCCCTGCACCAGTCGCTGCCGATTTACGCCGGCGGGCTCGGCGTCCTGGCGGGCGATCACTGCAAGGAGGCCAGCGACCTCGGCGTCCCGCTGATCGGCATCGGGTTCATGTACCCGCAGGGCTACTTCCACCAGCGGATGTCGAACGACGGCTGGCAGGAGGAGCACTACGAGCGCCTCTCGTGGACCGACGCGCCGATCGAGGCGGCGCTCACGGCAGAGGGCCGTCCCTGCGTCACCGCCGTGCCGCTCGGGGACCGCACCGTGCTCGCGGCCGTCTGGCGCGTCCGCGTCGGGCGGGTGCGTCTCTTCCTGCTCGACACCGACCTCGAAGAGAACGCGCCGTGGGACCGCGAGCTGTCGGCACGTCTCTACGGCGGAGACCGCGAGACCCGCATCCAGCAGGAAGTCATCCTCGGCATCGGCGGGGTGCGCGCCCTGCGCGCGCTGGGTATCTCCCCGACGGTGTGGCACCTCAACGAGGGACACGCGGCGTTCGTCGCGCTCCAGCGGATACGTGAGCTCGTGGAGCGCGGTCATTCATTCGACTCCGCGCTCGAGGAGGTCCGCCGCTCCACGGTCTTCACGACCCACACCCCCGTGCCCGCCGGGCACGACGCCTTCCCCTTTCACCTGGTCGAGAAGCACCTGGCCGGCTGCTGGGGCGAGATCGGTCAGCACCGGGAGCGGTTCCTGGCGCTGGGGCAGCACGACAACGGACAGGGTCCACAGTTCAACATGACGGCCCTCGCCATGCGGACTGCCGAGCACGTCAACGCGGTGAGCGCGCTGCACGGCGAGGTGACGCGGACCATGTGGCAGGGCATGTGGCCGGACACGCCCGTCGACCGTCTGCCGGTCCGCTTCGTCACCAACGGCGTGCACGTCCCGACGTGGATGGCCACGGCCGTCGTCGAGCTCGTCGCGCGTTACCTGGGCGCCGGCTGGCTGGATCGCACCGACGACCCGACGCTGTGGGACCGGCTGCAGGAAATCCCGGACGAGGAGCTCTGGGCGATCCGCCAGGAACTGCGGCACGACCTGTTCGAGTTCATCCGCGAGCGGCGGCGCTCGCGCTGGACCGAGCGCCAGGCCGGCCCGAACGGCATCGTCGCGGCCGGTGCGCTCCTCGATCGCGACGCGCTGACCATCGGCTACGCGCGGCGGTTCACCGCCTACAAGCGGCCCGAGCTCATCTTCCACGACGCCGAGCGGCTGGCCCGCCTCCTCAACGACCTCGACCGGCCCGTGCAGATCGTCTTCGCCGGCAAGGCGCACCCCGCCGACGAGCCCGCGAAGCACCACCTGCAGCGTGTCTTCAAGCGCTGTCTCGACCCCGCCTTCGGCGGCCGCCTCGCCTTCATCGACGACTACGACATGCACGTCGCGCACTACCTCGTGCACGGCTGCGACGTCTGGCTGAACAACCCCCGCAAGCCTCTCGAGGCCAGCGGCACCAGCGGCATGAAGGCGGCGCTGAACGGCGTGCCCCACCTGAGCATCGGCGACGGGTGGTGGGCGGAGGGCTACAACGGCCACAACGGGTGGCTGATCGAGAGCCAGGTCAACCCCGACGACCAGGCCGCCACCGACGCCGCCGATGCCGATTCGCTCTACCGGTTGCTCGAGACGGAGATCGTGCCGAGCTTCTACGACCGCGGCCGCGACGGCCTCCCCACCGCGTGGCTGAAGGTGGTCCGCGAGGCCATGCGCTCCAACGTCCCCCGCTTCTCGACCCGGCGCATGCTGAAGCAGTACGTCACGGAGATGTGCGGCCCGGCGGCGGGGGCCGTGACGCGGTCCTGACCCCGGGGGCCGGGGCGCCCGGCAGGAGGCTCGGCCGCGGCCGGCCCGGCGAAATACAATCGGTGGGATGTCACGAAAGTCCGTGGGCAAGACGAAGTGCGCCCTGTGCGGCGCCAAGGAAGTCGCGGAGCCGCGCGGCGACGAGCGCTACTGCCGAGACTGCTGGGACAAGAAGATCGCGGTCGAGGAGATCGTCGCCCGCGAGTTCGTCCTCAAGCGGTACATCCGCGCGCACAGCGCCGAGAAATACCTGATCTATCACTCCACCCAGAAGCGCCCGGTCGGCCAGCTCATCGTCGTGGACGACGGGTACGATCTCTTCCTGACGATGACGCTGTACCCGAACTTCGCGTGGGACGAGCCGGCGTACCACCTGGAGGGCGATCCCGAGGGCCGCACGTTCGCCGAGTTGCTCGTCGACGTGGTGGCGACCGAGGTGATCGAGCCGTGGGGCGGCGGGAAGTGGCATCTCGAGATGTTCCGCTCCGTCTCGGCAGAGCCGGAGGACTGGAACGGCGAGATGTAAGGGTCTATAATCCGGCCTCGGAGGAATATCACATGAATTGCCTGAGCCCGCGCGCGTTGGCCCCTCTCGCGGCATTCGCCATCCTGCTCGCGCCGATGGCGGCCTCGCCTTCGGCTGCCCAGAGAAAGCTGATCTCGCCCCAGCGCGGCGAGGCCAACCTCGAAATCACCAAGCCGAACACCAAGCTCGTGGGTGGTGAGGTCATCACCATCATCATGGTGAAGAACGTCTCGCCTGCCCCGATTGCCGGGCTCAAGGTCGAGGAGAACTGGTACAACAAGGGCGGCACGCCGATCGGCGGCGATGTGTTCCGCCACCTGCGCCCGCTGATGCCCGACGAGGTGCTCAAGGTGGAGCTGAAGTCGCCGCGCCGTCCGGGCATGGACTCGAACCAGTACCAGTTCAGCCACGCGAACGGCACGATCAAGACCAAGGTGGTCCCGAAGCTCGAGGCGCCGCCTACGAACTAGTCCGCGCCACGATTCCGTCGGCGAGTGCTGCGACCAGCGGCACTCGCCACGTCTCTCCCCGCCCCGCCCGCAAGACCAGCACGATCCACAGCACCGCCGCTCCCAGCCAGATCACCTGCCCCAGCATCCGCAGCAGGCCGTAGCTCGCGCTCGAGATGACCAGCGCGGCCGCGCTTGCCGCGCCGACCGCCACCAGGACCAGCGAGACCGCGCCGAAGAGCACCAGGGCCTGCGCGGCGTGGAACCGCACGCCGCGGTCGCGCCGCTCGAGGATGAGGAACAGGACGCCGGTCACCCACCACAGGCTGTACGACAGCACCGACGCCAGGCGCGAGTCGATGCCCGTGGTGCTCGACTCGCTCACGGCTGGCTGGGCGGCGCCATCACGCGGACGATGATCTCGCGCGACACCGACGGCCGGTCTCCCAGCCGCGACTGCGCCTCGACGCGCAGCACGTAGAGACCGGGAGCGACGTCCTTCAGCGGCACCCGCGCCGAGAAGCCGTAGCCGCCCGACGATCCCTTGAGCTCGCTGCTGTCGCGCTCCTCGCGCGTCTGGAAGACGCTCTGGCCGCCCTCGGCGGCCAGGCTCGCCGTGATGTCGACCTTGTGGGGCTGGTTCCCGCTGTTGTCGTAGATCTCGGCGAAGAGCGCCAGTTCGTCGGCCTGCGGGAACTCCCGGTAGGTGGCGATCGG
This sequence comes from Vicinamibacterales bacterium, assembly GCA_041394685.1. GTDB lineage: Bacteria > Acidobacteriota > Vicinamibacteria > Vicinamibacterales > UBA2999 > VFZN01. The sequence continues at coordinate 85,052 of JAWKHU010000031.1, read as the reverse complement.
CCCGGGCAGCAGCTGCTGGAGCGGGTCCTTCACGCGGGCGGTCGGCGCCACGGAGCTGGCCGCCGAGGTCAGGGCCACACTGCTCATCAGCAGCTTGTCCTTGGTGAAGTTCGGCACCTCCAGGTCGTAGGACACCGACCCGGCGGTCTTGGTATTCCCCTCGCGCGCGCCGACGCGCAGCGTGTAGCGGCCCGGCGGGAGGTCGATCTGCGACACCACGCGGAAGCCGAGCGCCCGCACGCGGGCGGCGGTGTCCGGCTTCATGTTCAGGTTCAACGTCGTCCGGCCGCCCGGGAAGGACTTGCCGCTCTGGTCCATGGCCACGACGGCGACTTCGAGGTCGTTGTGGAACGTGCCGTCCTTCTCGACCAGCGGAAGCGTGGCGCCGGCGATGAGGGTGGAGATGACCACCGAGCCGTTGGGCTGCGGGCCCTTGAAGACGGCGGCGGTCGCCGCCATCGGGAGCTCGGAGAGCGGCAGCGGGCTCGCCATGGCGTTGCGCAGCTCGGGCGTCGCATCGTTGGGGCCTGCGGGCTTGGACTCGGCAGCGCGGCCGCGGGGCGCGATGTAGCCCTTCCGCGCGCGCACCTGCAGGTCGCGCCGGCCCGGCACCCGCACCTCGATTCGCCGGAACTTCCCGTCCCGGCGGTCGTTCTTCGCGTAGTAGCCGAGGACGTAGTACGAACTGTTGTCGTCCACGATGCGCTGGAAGGCCGTGCCGAAGTCATTCCGGTTCACGACGGCGAAGCCGCCGGTCTCGGCGCCCAGCACCCGGAGGCTGTCCTGGCCGAGCCGCACCTCGTTCCAGAACGACCCGGAGTTGATCCCCAGGCTGGTGTCGTCGGGGAACGACTGGACTTCGATGCTCTCCTCCGCCATGCCGCCCAGCCCTCGCGGGTCGACGCCGTAAATAGAGACATTGGCGCGCGTGGCGGCCGCGATCAGGTCGCGCGTGGCGTCCATGATGGTGGTGGCGTCGCGGTTGCCGATGGGGTCGGTGATGTCGTAGTCGATGCCCTCGCTGAAGAGCACGAGCGCCTTGCGGCGGCCGCTCACCCCGTCGAGGTACTGCGCCAGCTGGCGCATCGAGTCGAGCATCGACCGCGCCTGGTAGCCGCGCTCGAACGCGTCGGGGTCGTCGATGCGGTCGCCCTGCTGGCGCGCGCCGCGCGTCCGCAGTTCCTCGTCGATGCGGTTGAGCGTCGTCGAGCGAACCTTCCGGCCCATGAACTTGTCCACGGCCGCCAGCAGCAGGCGCTGGTTGCTGGTGAACTCCTGGCCCGCGTCGCTCCGGCCGCTCGTGTGGACGACGGCGACGAGGTCGTTGGCGCCGACGTAGCGCTCGATGAACTGGCGCGCGGCGGCCCTGACCCGAGGCGTACGCTGGGGGTTGGTGTGCAGGTCGTCGAGGACGACCAGGTACACGCGCCCGTCGAGGCCCGTCAGGTTGGTCGCGACGTCCGGCTCGATCGGCCGGGACGCGAACAGCGGACGCTCGGCGCGCGTGACGGGAAGGTTGACGACCGAGAAGGCCGTCACCGGCTGCGGCTTGCCGTCTTCGAGGACCTCGAAGTCCGCCGCGGTCAGGCCGGGCACGAACGCCCCGTTGGCGTCCAGCACGCGGGCGTCCACCTCGACGTAGTTGACCTCGGCGCGGAAGGTGACCGGCGGCTGTGGCTGGTCGGCCGGCTGAGGCGGGCTCGGCGCCTGCCGGGCACCGAGGACACCCGTCGCCGCGACCATCAGCAGCATCGCCCCACAGACAAAGGTACGCAGTCTCATGCGACTCCCAGTTCGCCGGGCAGGCATTGCTCATTATACGGCGGGGTCGGACCAGCGGCCGGGTCCGGACGCGCGCCCCTCGTCACCCGCTCCGCTCAAACTTTGCCCGCGATCCGCGCGTCAAAGCAGGGGGAGGGCTATACTCCGAGGTCTATGTTCGTGGATGTCAAGGCCGTTCAGCGTGCACTGGGTGATGAAGGTGTGGACGCCTGGCTCTGGTACGACTTTCAGGGGCAGAACCCCATCGCCTCCCGCCTGGCGGGCCTGAACGAGACGACCGGGCACCTCGCCACCCGCCGCTGGTTCTACCTGATTCCAGCCACGGGCGAGCCGCGCGGCCTGGTGCACGCCATCGAGCGCCACAATCTGGACCACCTGCCGGGGCCGAAGGCCGCCTACGCCGGCCGGCGGCAGCTCGAGGACGGCCTCAAGACGCTGCTGGGCGGCCTGTCGCGTGTGGCCATGGAGTATTCGCCCGGCAACTCGATCCCCTACGTGTCGCGGGTGGATGCCGGCACCGTCGAACTGGTGCGCGAGGCGGGGGCGGAGGTCGTGTCCAGCGGAGACCTGGTCCAGCGCTTCGACGGTCTCTGGGACGCTGCCGGGATCGCCTCGCACGTGGACGCGTCCGAGCGCCTCTACCGGATCAAGGATCAGACGTTTGCGGCGGTGGCCGACCGCGTGCGGCGCGGCGTGCCGACCACCGAGTACGACATCCAGCAGCTCATGGTCGGCTGGTTCGCCGACGAGGGCCTCGTGGCGGAGTCGGCCCCCAACGTCTCGGCCCAGGAGAATGCGGGCAACCCCCATTACCTCCCGACGGCCGACAGCAGCCGCGCCATCGGCCCGGACGAGCTCGTGCTCATCGACCTCTGGGGAAAGCGGCAGGCGCCGCGATCGGTCTATGCCGACATCACCTGGGTGGCCTTCACCGGCGCCGAGGTGCCGGAGCGGTTTGCGCGGCCGTTTGCCGCCATCGTTGCCGCACGCGACGCCGCCGTCGCGCTGGCACAGGACGCGGCGAGCGCCGGCCGCCCCGTACGGGGCTTCGAGCTGGACCGCGCGGCCCGGCAGGTGATCGAGGACGCCGGCTTCGGCGACGGCATCCTCCACCGCACCGGCCACAGCCTCGGCGAACAGGTGCACGGCAACGGCGCCCACCTCGACGACTACGAGACGCATGACGAGCGCCGGCTGATGCCCGGCAGCATCTTCACGGTCGAGCCGGGTGTCTACTATCCGGACTACGGCCTCAGGACCGAGATCAACGTCGTCTGGGGACCGGCCGGGCCCAGCGTGACCGGCCCGCTCCAGACAGGTATCATTTCATTAGGGTAGGTGGAAGGAGTCCTATGTCCAGTCGCAAAACCACGCTGTTCTACGCTCTGCTCCTGGCGGTCGCCTCCGCCGCCGTCGGCATGGTCATCGCGTCCCGCCTCGACCTCTCGCCGGTGTCCTCGGCGCAGACGATGGCGGCGCCGCCGATGAACAGCGCACCGCTTGCCGGCCCGGTCGACGCCTCCACGTTCCGAACCATCGCCAAGACGGTCTCCCCGCCGTCGTCAACATCCGCTCCACCTCCAAGCAGCGCGTGCAGGAGATGACCGAGTTCTTCGGCGGAGGCGGAGGCGGCGACGACCTGCTGGAGCGCTTCTTTGGCGGTGGCCGCGGCGGCCAGCGCGAGCAGCCGCGCGAGCAGGAGACGCAGGCCGCCGGCACCGGCTTCGTCATCAGCAAGGACGGCTTCATCCTCACCAACAACCACGTCGTCGAGAACGCCACCAAGATCGAGGTGTCGATGTACGGCGAGGACTCCGACGTCTACTACGAGGCCAAGATCATCGGCCGAGATCCGCTGACCGACTCGGCGTTGATTCAGCTGGTCGACACGCCGCGGACCGCGCTCACCGAGGTCAAGTTCGGCGATTCCTCGCAGATGGAGCCCGGCGACTGGGTCATGGCGATCGGCAATCCCTTCGGCCTCGCGCACACCGTGAGCGTCGGCGTGATCAGCGCGAAGGAGCGCCTGTTCCCCATCACGGACGGCCGGTCACAGGACGTCCTGCAGACCGACGCCGCCATCAACCCCGGCAACTCCGGCGGTCCGCTGCTCAACCTCCGCGGCGAGGTGGTCGGCATCAACACCGCCATCTACACCGACGCGCGGCAGCAGGGAAACATCGGCATCGGCTTCGCCATCCCGATCAACACCGTGCGCGAGCTGCTGCCGCAGCTGCGCAGCGGCAAGGTCACCCGCGGCGTCATCGGCGTGCAGGCGCTGCCGGTGCCCGTCGACGCGCTGGATGAGTTCGGGCTCAAGGAACGGCGCGGCGCGCTGGTCGCCGTCGTCAGCCAGGACGGACCCGCGCAGAAGGCAGGCATCGAGCCGGGCGACGTCATTCTGGAGTTCAACGGCAAGAGCGTGCGCAACCGGGACGAGCTCGTCTCCCACGTCGTCATCACCCGGCCGGGCACGACCGTGCCGGTGAAGGTGTTGCGCGACAAGAAGGAGCGCACGCTCAACCTGACCGTGGACGAGCTGAATCTCGACACCGAGACCACGCGCGCCGATCGCGGCGGTCCGCAGGACGAACCCGAGGAGCAGGCCTCGGCCGGTTTCGGCGTCACCATGGGCGCGCTCAACGGCGACGTGGCGCGCCGCCTCCGGCTGCCCGACGACACCGAGGGTGTGCTGGTGACGGGCGTCGAGCAGGGCAGCCCGGCCTTCCGGGCCGGCATCCTGCGCGGCGACGTCATCCTGCAGGTCAACCGCCAGGCGGTCTCGACGCCGGCCGAAGCCGGTCGGCTCCTGGGCCAGGTACCGGACGGCGGCACGGCGTTCCTGCTGATCTTCCGGCAGGGACAGGAGACCTTCGTCACCGTCCGCAAGCGCTGACGCGACACCCCATACAGGGCGGGCCTCGGGCCCGCCCTGTCCTCTCCCCGGCTGCCGGCCGGACCTGCCCGCGCGATACACTCCCGTCATGGCGCTCGAACGCGAAATCAAACTGCGGTTCGACTCGGCCGACAGCGCCCGCGCCTGCGTGGGCGCGATCGGTGCGACGCCACTCCGCGGCCGCCGGCTGCAGGAGGACGCGCTGCTCGACACGCCGGACGGGGTGCTCAGCCAGCGCCGGTCGGCCCTGCGGGTCCGCAACGAAGCCGGCAAGAGCATGCTCACCTTCAAGGGTCCGCCGCAGCCGGGCGCGATGAAGATTCGCGAAGAGCTGGAGACGCCAGTCGGCGACGGCGCGGTCCTGCTCGCCATCCTGCGTGAGCTCGGCCTCGCCATCCGCTTCCGGTACGAGAAGTATCGCGAGGAGTTCACCTGGGGCGAGGTCGTGATCGCCATCGACGAGACGCCGGTGGGGACGTTCGTGGAGCTCGAGGGCACCGAGTCGCACATCCACGACGCCGCGCGGCTGCTGGGCTTCTCGCCCGCCGACTACATCACCGATTCGTACCGCACGCTGTTCCAGACCCGCCAGGCCGCCGACGGCGGCGACGCCGTCCACATGGTGTTCGCCGACCCCGCCGACTCATGACGCCCGCTGCGCCCTGGCCGGCGCTGCTGCTGGCGGCCGGCTACGGGACGCGCCTGCGGCCGCTCTCCGACGTGCGCGCCAAGGCGGCGCTCCCGGTTGCCGGCCGTCCCCTGATCGTCCACCTCCTCGAACGGCTGCGCGACGCCGGCCTCTCGGACATCGTGATCAACCTCCACCACCGCGCCGAGACGGTCGCCGCCGCCGCCGGCGACGGGGCGGCCTGGGGGCTGCGGGTCCGCTACTCCTGGGAACCGCGGCCGCTCGGCTCCGGCGGGGGCCCCGCCCGCGCACTGCCGCTGCTGGCCGCGGACCGGTTCTTCATCGTCAACGGCGACACCGTGAGCGGCGTCGACTACGCGGCGCTCGCGCGGGCGCACGAGGAATCCGGCGCCGAGGCAACACTGGCGGCGGCCCCGGCCGATCTGGCGCGCTACAACGCCCTGCTGGCCGATGCCTCCGGCTCGGTCGTGGGCGTGGCCGCCAGGGGCACGCGGCCCGAGGACCTGCCGCAGGGCGCGCAGCCGTGGCATTTCGTCGGAGTCCAGGCGGTGAACGCCTCGGCATTCGCCGGCGTGGACCCGTCCTCGGAGTCCGACACGATCCGCGGGATCTACCCCGCGCTCCTGGCCACCCGCCCGGGTGCCGTGCGCATCGCGCGGGCCACGAGCGGCTTCGCCGACATCGGGACGCCCGGCGACTACTACGACACGACGCGCCGCCTGTGCGCCGAGGCGGGACGGCCGCTCGACCGCGGAGCCGGGTGCATCGTCGCCGATTCCGCGGTCGTGGAGGAAACCATCCTGTGGGACCGTGTCCGCGTCGGCGCGGGCGCCCGTCTCCTCCGCTGCATCGTCGCCGACGACGTCGAGGTACCGCCCGGGGCTCGCCACGAGCGCATGATTCTCACGGCCTCCGGCCCGGTGCCCTTCTGACCGCCATGGACACGCGCATCACGGCCTATCTCGATGAACGGGGACTCGCGCCGCGCGTGCAGCGTGTGGTACCCCTCACCGGCGACGCGTCGGACCGCCGCTACTTCCGCGTCCACCTGCAGGACGGCCCCTCGATAGTGCTCGCGCTGCACGCGGGCGCCATCGACGTCGCCGCGATGCCGTTCGTCGCCGTCTCGCGCCTGCTGGCCCGCATCCCGCTGCCGGTGCCCGCCGTTCTGCACCACTCCAACGCGCTCGGCATCCTGGCCCTCGAGGATCTGGGCGACGTGACGCTGCGGCACACCTGGGTGTCGCCTCCCGCGCGGAGCACGCGGCCCTCTACCGGCAGGCCGTCGGCTTCATCGGCACGCTGCAGCAACGTGGCGCGGAGCTCGCCTCCCCGAGTATCCGCCCTACGGCATTGCCTTCGACGTCGAGAAGCTGACCTGGGAGCTGGAGTTCTTCGTCAAGCACTACGTCGGCGCGTATCGGGGCGCCTCGCTGACCGAGCCCGTGCGGGCCGCGCTGCGCACGCAGTGGGCGGGAATCGTGGAGGAGCTGGCGGGGGAACGCCGCGTTCTGTGTCACCGGGACTATCACAGCCGCAACCTCATGACCACGAGGGGGCGTTGCACATCATCGACTTCCAGGACGCCCGCATGGGTCCGGATACCTACGACCTCGCCTCGCTGCTGCGCGATTCGTGCGTGGACCTGACGCCGGGGCAGGTGGACGAGCTCATCGCGTAAGTTCTGGCGTTGACCGGCGCGTCCGGCCAGGCGCCGGACGCGGACGAGTTCCGCCGGCGGTTCGACCTGATGGCGCTGCAGCGCAATCTGAAGGCGCTCGGGACGTTCGGCTACCAGACCACCACCCGGGGCAACACCGTGTCATCCAGTATGCCCCGCACGCTCAGCTACGTGCGGGCCAATCTCGGGCGGTACGCGCGTTTCGGGAACCTGCGGGACGTCCTGGCGGGCCTGGTGCCGGAACTGGCCTGATCCGGCCGCCGCGGCGAGCCGGGCGGTGGACCGGGTCTCTGCCCGTCGAGAAGGTAGAATCGAGGTTTGAGTCCGCGCTTCGGCATCTCCACGCACCTGTTTCATGCCTCCGCCCTCGGCCGCGAGCACCTGGTCGAGGTAGCGGCGCACGGGTTCGACGCCATCGAGCTGTACGCCACGCGGACGCACTTCGATTACCACGACCCCGGATCGGCCGACCGGCTCGCGGAGTGGCTCGACGACACGCGACTGGCCCTGCACTCGGTCCATGCCCCCACCACGGTGAGCTATCAGAACGGCACCTGGGGCGAGACGCTGTCGATCGCGGCGGCCGACGAGACCCGGCGCCGGCATGCGGTGGGCGAGACCGTGCGGGCCCTCGGCCTGGCGTCGCTGGTCCCCTACGACTTCCTGGTGGTCCACATCGGCGCGCCGGATCAGCAGGGCGGGGACAACAACCGCGCGGCCGCAGAGCGCAGCCTCGAAGAGCTCTCGGAGGCGGCCGCCGACGTGGGCGTGACGATCGCGCTGGAGCTCATCCCCAACGCGCTCTCGACCGCCGGGCGCCTGGTGCACTGGCTGGAGGACGATCTGGAGATGGGCCGAGCGGGCATCTGCCTCGACGTGGGGCACGCCCACCTGGCCGGGGATCCGATGGAGGCGGTGGAAACCTGCTCGGGCCACATCCTGACCACGCATCTCCACGACAATCGCGGCACCCGGGACGAGCACCTGGTGCCGGGGCGAGGCCGCGTCGACTGGGACGGGGTCCTGATGGCGTTCCAGAAGGTAGGCTACGACGGCGCACTGGATGTTCGAACTGGCGCCGGCGGCCGACGCGCAGCCGGTCCTCGCCGAGGCCGCGCGGGCGCGCGAGACGTTCGAACGGCTTCTCGGCATGGGCCTCTGAGGGCCCGGGCGGCAGACTCATGGCGACCCACGTCTACATCGACAGAATCGGCGAGCACGTCGGCGAGACCGTCACCGTCAAGGGATGGCTTGCGAACCGGCGGTCGAGCGGCAAGATCCATTTCCTGGTGGTGCGGGACGGCACCGGCTTCCTGCAGGTGGTGATGGGCCGTGCCGACGTCGGCGACGACACGTTCACGCAGGCCGATCACCTCGGGCAGGAAAGCGCCGTCATCGTCACCGGCGAGGTGCGCGCGGACGCACGGGCACGCGGCGGAGTACGGCTCGTGGCAAACGCCCTCGAGGTGGTCGCCCCCGCGCACGACTACCCCATCACGCCCAAGGAGCACGGCGTCGACTACCTGATGGACCGCCGGCACCTCTGGATCCGCGCCGAGCGGCAGACCGCCATCCTCCGCGTGCGGCACGAGGTGATCGAGGGCATTCGCGACTTCTTCAACGGCGAGGGCTTCATCCTCGCCGACACGCCGATCTTCACCCCGGCGGCGTGCGAGGGCACCACGACCCTCTTCCCGGTGCAGTACTTCGAGGATCACACCGCGTACCTGACGCAGAGCGGGCAGCTCTACAACGAGGCCAACGCCATGGCGCTCGGCAAGGTGTACTGCTTCGGGCCACCTTCCGCGCCGAGAAGAGCAAGACGCGCCGGCACCTGACCGAGTTCTGGATGGTGGAGCCCGAGATGGCCTACGCCGACCTGGACGACGTGATCGCGCTCGCGGAGCGGCTGGTGTCGTCGGTGGTCGCGCGGGTGCTCGATCGGCGCGCGCGCGAACTGAAGGCCCTGGAGCGCGACACGTCGAAGCTCGAAGCCGTGCGTGCCCCCTTTCCGCGCCTGCACTACGACGAGGCGGCGAAGATCCTGCTGGACAAGGGCCTCCCCTTCCAGGTCGGCCGAGACCTCGGCGGCACGGACGAGACGGTCCTGTCGGAACAGTTCGACCGTCCGGTGTGCGTCACGCACTATCCGGCAGCCGTGAAGGCGTTCTACATGAAGCCGGATCCGGCGCAGCCGGACCGGGCGCTCTGCGTGGACGTGCTCGCGCCCGAGGGCTACGGCGAGATCATCGGCGGCGGGCAGCGCCTCGACGACTACGACCTGCTCCTCCAGCGCATCAAGGAGCACGAGCTGCCCGTGGAGGCGTTCGAGTGGTACCTGGACCTGCGCCGGTACGGCTCGGTGCCGCACGGCGGGTTCGGCATGGGCGTGGAGCGTTGCGTCAGCTGGCTCTGCGGCCTCGAGCACGTCCGTGAGACCATTCCCTATCCCCGTATGCTGTACCGGCTGTACCCGTGAAGATTGGCTTCGTCTCCCTCGGCTGCCCCAAGAACCTCGTCGACTCGGAGGTCATGCTCGGCCTGGCCGAACAGGCCGGCCATGAGATCACCGCCGACGCCGAGGGCGCCGACGTGCTCGTCGTAAACACCTGCGCGTTCATCGATCGCGCCAAGCAGGAATCGGTCGATACCATCCTGGAGATGGCCGAGCTCAAGAAGCTGGCGCCCGGCCGGCGGCTGGTCGTCACCGGCTGCCTCGCCGAACGCTATCGCGCCACGCTGCAGGAGGAGATCCCCGAGATCGACGCCGTCCTCGGTACGGGCGAGGTGACGGGGCTCGTGCAGATCCTGACGGGAGGTGGCGCGCGAGCGGGAGTGGCACCAGCACGTCCGGGAGAACCGGCCGTTCCTTCGGGACCGGCCGCCCCACTGCATTTTTACCGACGCGACACTCCCGATTCCCGATCGCCGGAAGCCGCCTCCCGATCGCGAGACAGCCGCTCCCGGTCATCGGACGAGCCGTCCCGTCACGATCTCCCGGTCTTCGGCCTCGACCTGCCGACGTACCTGTACGACGCCGACACGCCGCGACGGCGGGCCACGCCCGGGCACTATGCGTACGTGAAGATCGCGGAGGGCTGCGACTACAAGTGCGCGTTCTGCATCATCCCGAAGATGCGCGGGCACTATCGCAGCCGGTCGATCGAGTCGGTGGTCGCCGAAGCCACGCGGCTGGCCGCCGACGGGGTCAAGGAGCTGCTGCTCATCTCGCAGGACACGACGTTCTACGGCATCGACCGTGGCGAGCGCGGGGCACTGCCCCGGCTGCTCCGGGCGCTGAACGCCGTTGACGGGCTCGAGTGGATCCGGCTGCTGTATCTGTACCCGACCACCATCACCGACGAGGTCATCGACGCCATCGCCGACCTCGACAAGGTCTGCAAGTACATCGACCTGCCGCTCCAGCACGCGTCGGATCCCGTTCTCAGGCGCATGAAGCGGCCAGGCACGCGCGCCTCGTACGAGCGCCTGCTCGACAACATCCGCGCGCGCATACCGGACGTCGCGCTTCGCACCACGTTCATCGCCGGGTTTCCGGGAGAAACCGACGCCGACGTGGACGCGCTCGAGTCCTTCATCACGGCGGTGGGGTTCGAGCACCTGGGCGTGTTCACCTACTCCCACGAGGAGGGCACCAGCGCGTTCGGGCTGGCGGACGATGTGCCGGAGGACGAGAAGCTGGCCCGGCAGGCCCGGCTCATGGCCACCCAGCAGGCGCTGGTCGCCCGCCGCCAGCAGGCACGGGTGGGCCAGCGGGTCCGCCTGATGGTGGACGGGCCGGCGCCCGAGCACGAGTGGGTGTGGCGGGGGCGCCTGGCCGGCCAGGCACCCGACATCGATCCGGTCGTCTACCTGACCGATGCCGACCCGGCGGACCTCTGCGCCGGCCGGCTGCTGGACGCCGAGATCGTCGGCGCCAGCGAGTACGACCTGGTCGCGCGTCCGCTGGCCTGAGGGGCGGCCGCGCGGACCAATCGGCGCAAAACCCCTGTGATATGATCATCAATCGGTTCTGAGTCTGGGAAACCAGAGTGGGCCTGTAGCCCACTTTTGTATTTAGGGGGCTTCTTGGGCCCGGTCGAACGTGTCCGGGAGGTCGCGGTCCGCGTGGCCGCCAGTTACGGACTGGACATCTTCGACGTCGAGCTGCGCCGCGAGGGCGGCCGGCAGGTCCTGCGCGTGGTGCTGGACCGGCCCGGCCCGAATCTGACGGCCGAGGACAGTGTCAGTCTGGACGACTGCGCGCGGATCAGCGAGGAGCTGAGCGCCATCCTCGACGTCGAGGACCTGGTGCCGGCCGACGAGTACCCTGGAGGTGTCGTCCCCTGGACTGGACCGCCCGCTGCGCCAGGCCGGGGACTACGCGCGCTTCGCGGGACGCAAGGCCAAGATCGTGATGACGGAGCCGGTGGCCCGCCAGACCGCCTTCAGCGGCCGGCTGCAGGGCGTGGACGGCGACGACGTGTTGTTCGAATCGGAGGGAGGCAGGCAGGTGCGGTTGCCGTTAAGGCTGATCGCCCGGGCTCGCCTCGACGTGGAGTTCTGACCCGACCATGAGCACGAATCCGCTGTTGCAGACGATCGAGGCGCTGGCCAAGGAAAAAGGCATCGAGCCCGACGTCGTCATCCAGGCGATGGAAGAGGCCGTGCTGACGGCGTCGCGGAAGTTCTACAAGACCGGCGAGGACCTCAAGGCGAAGTTCAACCCGGAGAACGGGCAGGTCGAGCTCTTTGCCGTGAAGACCATCGTCGAGGAAGTCACCGACCCCGACATCGAGATCTCGGTGGCCGAGGCGAAGGGCATCTACGGCGAGGACGCCGAGGTCGAGGCCGGCTACCAGATCGAGTTCCCGAAGCGCACCGACGTCCTGGGCCGCATCGCCGCCCAGACGGCCAAGCAGGTCATCTTCCAGAAGGTGCGGGAGGCCGAGCGCGAGAACGTCTTTGCCGAGTACAACCAGCGGGTCGGCGAGGTCGTCAACGGCATGGTCAAGCGCTTCGAGCAGGGCGACATCATCGTCGAGGTCGGCCGCAACGAGGCGATCCTGCCCCGCAAGGAACAGTCGCGCGCCGAGAGCTACGCCCAGGGCGACCGCATCCGGGCCGTCATCCGCGCGGTCGGCAAGGGCGCCAAGGGCCCGCAGATCGTCATCTCGCGAACGGACCCGGCGCTGCTCATCAAGCTGTTCGAGCAGGAAGTGCCGGAAATCTACGACGGCACCGTCATGGTGCGGGGGGCCGTCCGGGAGGCCGGCGACCGGGCCAAGGTGGCCGTGTACTCGCGGGAGCGCGACGTCGACCCGGTCGGGGCCTGCGTCGGCATGAAGGGCACGCGCGTGCAGGCCATCATCCGCGAGCTGCGCGGCGAGAAGATCGACATCGTCGAGTGGTCCGAGGATCCGGTCCAGTTCGTGATGAACGGCCTCAGCCCGGCCAAGGTGCAGCGCGTCACCATCGTCGACGACAAGGACAAGGTGATGGAGGTCGTCGTCGAGGACAAGCAGTTGTCGCTGGCCATCGGCAAGAAGGGCCAGAACGTGCGGCTGGCGGCGAAGCTGACCGGCTGGCGGATCGACATCAAGAGCGAGGAAGAGAAGCGGAAGGAAGTGGAGGCGCAGTTCGGCGCCATGGAGGCGGCCGCCGCCGAAGAGCAGCAGGCCGACGCCGGTGCGGAACCGTCGGACGCCGCCGAGGGCGGCGCGCCCGTCGAGGCCGCGCCGGTCGAGGCCGCACCGGCCGAGGCGGCGCCCGCGGAGTCGGTGCCGGCCGAAGCGCCGGAGGCAGAGGTCGCCGAGGCGTCCGACGCCGCCGGCGAGCCGGTGCCGGCCGAGAAGTCCGAGCCCAACGCGTAGCCAGGACGTTACGGGTTGCCCGTAGCCTGAAGTCGTAGTCGAGAGCACACATACCGAATGGCCACTGTCCGGATCTACAAAGTCGCCGAGCTTCTCAACATGTCCAGCCACGACGTGCTGGACCTGCTGCAGAAGAACCATGGCATCGAGCTCAAGAGCGCGTCGAGCACGCTCGAGGAGATCGTGGCGCGCCAGTTCGTCGAGCGCCATGCCAAGCAGCGCGGCATCGAGTTGCCCAAGGGCGACATGTTCTCGGACCAGGCCGTCAAGGCGGCGAAGTCGCGCGGGACCGCCCGCAAGGGCGCGCCCGCCGAGCCTGCCAAGCCGGCCGTGCCGACCCTGGGACCGCCGCGTCTGGTCAAGAAGCCCGTGCTGGTGAAGCCGGCCACGGCCGACTCGCCCGGGGACGCCGAGGACACACCGGCGGCCGCGCCCGCGGAGGCGCCGGAAGTCCCGGCCGCGTCCGTGGAGCCGGTGAGCGCGCCGGAACCGACGCCCGACATTGCGGCCGCACCCGAGGCGCCGCCCGCGGAGCCCGTGGCGCCGCCCGCGCCCGCGCCCGAACCGGAAGCGCCCGCGGCACCCGTCGCGCCAGCAGCGGCGCAGGGCGCCCCGAGCCCGGCTCCCGCCGAACCGGCCGTCGACGCGCCGGCGGCCGCGGCCGCTCCGGCACCCGCGGCGGAACCGCCACCCGCGAAGGCTCCCGAGGCCCGGCCGGCACCGCCGGCCCGACCCGCCGGCCGCTTCGTGCCGCCCAGCATCCGCCTCCGCGTCGAGGAACCCGGCCAGGCGCCGCCCAGCGCCCCGCCGCTGGTGCCGCGCCGCATCGTGCTGCCTCCCCCGCCGCCACCGCGGCCCGTCACGCGCCCGGCGCCGCCTCCGGCCACGCCGCGGCCCAACACGCCGCGCGCCGGCTACTCGCGGCCGGGCACCACGCCCGCCATGCTCGGCGGGCCGCGCCCGCTGCCGGCACAGCCCGTGCGCCCCGGCCAGCCCCCGATGGGACGGCCTGCCATGGGGCGGCCGCCCTACGGCAATCGTCCCCGGCCATCGGGCCCGCGTTCACACCGCCGCGACTCCCTGCAGCGCATGCCGGCGGCCCCGCCGCCGGTCGAGCCGCCGCCGATCTCGCGGACGATCACGCTCGCCGAGGGCATGACGGTGAAGGACCTCGCCGACAAGCTCGAGGTGCGCGTCAAGGAGGTCCTGAAGGCCCTCATGGATCGCCGCATGATGATGACCATCAACTCGGTGGTCGACATGAACACGGCAAGAGACGTGGCCCGGAACTTCGGCGCCAAGGTCGAGACGCGCACCTACGAGGAGGAGCTGCTCGACGAGGAGTCGGAGGCCATCGATCCGACGGACCTGGTGCCGCGTGCGCCGGTCGTGACGGTCATGGGCCACGTCGACCACGGCAAGACCACCCTGCTCGACTCGATTCGCACCACCCGCGTCGCCGAGCGCGAGGCGGGCGGCATCACGCAGCACATCGGCGCGTACCTCGTCGACGGCGTCGGCGAGCAGCGCGACAAGCACATCGTCTTCCTCGACACCCCGGGCCACGCGGCCTTCACGTTGATGCGCGCCCGCGGCGCGAAGGTGACCGACGTGGTCATCCTCGTCGTCGCGGCCGACGACGGCGTGATGCCGCAGACGCGGGAAGCCATCGACCACGCGAAGGCGGCCGGCGTGCCCATCATCGTGGCCGTCAACAAGATCGACAAGCCGGGCGCGAACCCCGAGGTGCCGAAGCGGCAGCTGGCCGACCTGGGCCTGATGCCGGAGGACTGGGGCGGCGACACCGTGTTCGTCGAGGTGTCGGCCAAGCAGAAGAAGAACCTCGAGTCGCTGCTCGAGATGATCCTGCTGGTGACCGAGATCGGCGAGCACAAGGCCAACCCGAAGCGCGCGGCGCTGGGCACGGTGCTCGAGACCAAGCTGGATCGCGGCCGCGGCCGGTCGCCACCGTGCTCGTGCAGGACGGCACCCTGCGCGTCGGCGACAACGTCATCGCCGGCCCGGTCGTGGGACGCGTGCGCGCCATCATCGACGACCGCGGCCGCTCGCAGAAGCAGGCCGGGCCGTCGACGCCGGTCGAGCTCCTGGGCCTCGAGGCCCTGCCCTCGCCGGGCGACTCGTTCCAGGCGGTGGCCGACCCGGCGAAGGCGCGCCAGATTGCGACCTTCCGCCAGGCCCAGGCCAAGGAGCGCGCGCTCGGCGCCAAGGGCAGCCGCCTGACCCTCGAGTCGCTGCAGCAGCAGATGAACGAGGGCGGGGTCAAGGAACTGCCGCTGATCATCAAGGCCGACGTGCAGGGCTCGGCCGAGGTGCTGGCCGACACGCTGGCGAAGCTTTCGGACGACAAGACGAAGGTCAAGATCATCCACTCGGCCGTGGGCGCCATCAACGAGTCGGACGTGCTGCTGGCAGCCGCGTCGAACGCCATCATCATCGGCTTCAACGTCCGGCCCGACCGCAACGCCTCCGAAGTGGCCGAGCGCGAGAAGGTCGACATCCGCAACCACTCGGTCATCTACAACGTGACCGAGGAGATCCAGAAGGCCACCGCCGGCCTGCTGGAGCCGACGATCAAGGAAGTCCGGCTCGGCAGCGCCACCGTCCGCGAGACCTTCAAGGTGCCCAAGGTCGGCATGGTGGCCGGCTGCATGGTCACCGACGGCCGCGTCACGCGCCAGGGCGACGCCCAGGCGCGCCTGCTGCGCGACAACGTCGTGGTGTGGGAAGGCAAGTTCGCCTCCCTGCGCCGCTTCAAAGACGATGTCTCGGAGGTCAAGTCCGGATTCGAGTGCGGCATCGGCCTCCAGAACTTCAACGACATCAAGGTCGGCGACGTCATCGAGGTCTTCCAGCTCGAACGCGTCGCGGCCACGGCGTAACACCCGCGCCCGCCCGCGACCAGCGGGCGGGCGCAGTGCTCCATGCTGCGCATGGGTTGCCACCCGGCACGCAGCACCCGGCACGCAGCACGCAGCACCCGGCACTCAGCACCTGGCACGCGCAATCAGCACCCCGCACCCGCACCACGCACCCTGCACCCGGCACTCGCACACGGCACCCCGGCACTCAGCCCCCTGCACCTCCACCTCCCATGGCCCTCTCCCACCGCGTCGAACGCATCGCCGAGCAGATCCGCGAGGAGCTGAGCCAGATGCTGGCGACCGAGGTCCGCGATCCCGGTGTCGGCCTGGTCACCATCACGCGCGTCAAGGTCACGGCCGACCTGTCGCTGGCCCGGGTGTACTGGACCGCCATGGAGGAGGGGCCGGATCGGCGCGAGACGGCGAAGGCGCTGAACCGGACGGCGCCGTACCTGCGCCACCTCCTGAGCCAGCGGCTGACGCTCAGGCGCGTGCCCGAGATCAAGTTCCAGTTCGACGAGTCCGTGGCCGCCCAGGACCGCATCGAGCGCATCATCCAGGACCTGCATTCCGAGCGAGAGGCGCATCCCGAGCTCGACGCCCTGGTGGCGCCGCCGCCCGACGACACTCCCGATGACCCAGACCAGCAGTAACCCTCCCGAGTCCCTCCTCCGCGCCATCCGCGACGGCCGGCGCTTCCTCGTCACCTCCCACCAGCGCCCGGACGGCGACGCCATCGGCTCGGCCATCGCGATGGCGCTGGCGCTGGAGGCGCTCGGCAAGGAGGCGATCGTCGTCATGGACGCGGTCCCCCCGTCGTTCCTGCAGCCGTTTCCGCAGGTGGAGCGCATCCGCGTGGCCACCTCGGTCACCGATCGGGCCGACGCCGCCCTGATCATGGAGTGCGGCACCCTGGACCGCACCGGCGTGGCCGGGCTCGATCGGTCGCCGGTGGTGAACATCGATCACCACCCCGGCAACGCGCAGTACGGCGCGATCAACTGGGTGGACGAGTCCGCGGCGGCCTGCGGCGAGCTGGTCTTCACGCTCATCGACGCCCTCGGCGTGGCCCTGACGCCCGACATCGCGACGCACCTCTACCTGGCCATCCTGACGGACACCGGATCGTTCCACTTCTCCCACCTCACCCAGCGGACCTACGAGCTCGCCGGGCGTGCCGTCGCGGCCGGCGCCGACCCGCGCTGGATTGCGCACACGCACTACGACAGCAACTCGCTGGCCCGCGTGCGGATCTTCGGGAGCGTGCTGAACGCGATGACGGTGCATGCCGACGACCGCGTGGCGGTGATGTCGATCACCCGACAGACGGCGGACGATCTCGGCGGCACCTACGACGACACGGAGGGGCTCATCAACTTCCCCCTCACCGTCAAGGACATCCAGGCCGTCGCCTTCCTCAAGGAGATGGGGCCCGACGACTGGCGCGTCAGCCTCCGGTCGAAGGGTGCCGTCGACACCGGCACGATCGCGCGGCAGTTCGGCGGCGGCGGTCACCTCAACGCATCGGGGTGCGGGTGGCAGGGCCCGCTCGAGGAGGGCCGCGCCCTCTTCGCGCGACTGCTGTCGGAGGCGGTCGAGGCATGATCGACGGGGTCCTGGTGATCGACAAGCCCCAGTGTCCGACCTCGCACGACATCGTGGCGGTGGCCCGGCGGCGGCTGGGCGAGCGTCGCGTGGGCCACTGCGGCACGCTCGATCCGATGGCCACCGGGGTGCTGGTGCTCGCCGTCGGACAGGCGACGCGCCTCGTGCGGTTCCTGTCGGCCGACGACAAGCACTACGACGCCACCGTGTCGTTCGGGCGCACCACCACCACGTGCGACGCCCAGGGGAGCGTCGTCAGCGAGTCCGACGCCCGGCCGACCCGCGACGCGCTCGACGCGGCGCTCGGACGATTCCGCGGCGAGATCCTGCAGACGCCGCCCGTGTTCTCCGCGAAGAAGGTGGACGGCGAACGCGCATGCACCTGGCGCGGCGGCCTGGAGAGCGCCGGTGCTCGAGCCCGTCCGCGTGACCGTGCACGAACTGTCCGTGACCGCCTTCGACGGCGATTCCGCACGCCTCGCGCTCCGGGTGTCCGCGGGCTTCTACGTGCGCGCCCTGGCGCACGACATCGGGCAGGTCCTCGGGATGGGGGCCGTGCTCGACGCGCTCCGCAGGACGCGGTCGGGCGCCTTCGGCCTGGAGCACGCCGTCGGCGTGGAGGAACTGGCCACCGGCAGCCGGACGGCGCTCACCGCACGCATGCTGCCCCTCGCCGGATTGATGCCCGAACTGCCCGGCATCGCGCTCTCCCCCGACCTGGCGACACGCGCACGGCGCGGGCTCGAGGTGCCGGGTGAGGCGGCTGGCCCTCCCGATGCGGCGCTCGCGCGGCTGCTCGACGAGGAGGGGCGCCTGCTCGGCATCGCCAGGCCCTCGGCGCGGGCAGGTTTTTTGCACCCCTTCGTCGTTTTGAATTACACTTGATGTTTGGCGACGATCGCAGGGATCGTCGCATACGGCGGCCTGGTTGCGGGGAGCGACCGCGTTTCTGGGCCGTGCGTGGAGGCACAGTGGCACTGACGAAGGACAAGAAGGGCTCGCTCATCGGCGAGTACAAGACGCACGCGAGCGACACGGGCTCTCCCGAAGTGCAGGTGGCGCTGCTCAGCGAGCGCATCAGCTACCTCACCGAACACTTCAAGACGCACGCCAAGGATCACCACTCCCGCCGCGGCCTGCTCAAGCTGGTCGGCCAGCGCCGGCGCCTGCTCGATTACCTGAAGAGCAAGGACACCGAGCGCTACGCCGAGCTGATCAAGCGCCTCGGTATCCGCAAGTAGCAGCGCCGATGCCGCGGACACCCCGTCGGCGGCGGCGCGCGGAGGCGTCATGCCCCGCGCCGCGCCACGGGTGCCCGCTGGCCGCGCACTGCCCGGTTGAACTCCGCACTCTCGAAGGGTCTGTATGCAGAAAAGCGACGTTTCTCTCGGCGGCCGTCTCCTGACGATCGAGACGGGCAAGTGGGCCCGCCAGGCTCATGGCTCGGTGATCGTCCGGATGGGCGACACCATGGTGCTCGTCACGGCCTGCCACTCCGGCCGCCCGCGCGAGGGCATCGACTTCCTCCCCCTCACCGTGGACTACCGTGAGTACGCCTACTCCTCGGGCCGCATTCCCGGCGGCTTCTTCAAGCGCGAGGGCAAGCCGACGGAGAAGGAGGTCCTGACCAGCCGCGTCATCGACCGGCCCATCCGCCCGCTCTTCCCCAACGGCTGGCGCAACGAAACGCAGATCATCGCCTTCGTCCTCTCCGCGGACACCGACTTCGATTCCGACGTCCTCGCCATCACCGGCGCGTCGGCCGCCCGGCCATCTCCGAGATTCCCTTCGAGAAGACGATTGCGGGCGTCCGCGTCGGCCTCGTGGACGGGCATCATCATCAACCCCACCTTCGAGCAGCGGCGCCAGAGCCGTCTCGACCTGGTCGTCGCGGGCAGCCGCGAGGGCATCGTCATGGTCGAGGCCGGCGCCAAGGAAGTGACCGAGGAAGAGGCGTTGACCGCGCTCGACGAGGCGCACAAGGCCATCAAGCAGCTCTGCGACAGCATCGACGCGCTGGCCGGCCAGGTGGGCCGCTCCAAGCTGCCGAAGCCGGAGCGCACCATCGGCCACGAGTTCTACCGCGAGGTCGAGGAGAAGGTGCTGGTCCCGCTGAGCGAGGCCATGCGCATCAAGGGCAAGCTGGAGAACTACGACCGCGTCGACCAGGTGCTCGACGAGCTCATCGCCTCCATTCCCGAGGGCGAGGTCCAGCGCAAGTCCGAAGCCAAGGCCATCTTCAAGGAACTGCAGGAGAAGGTCCTCCGCGACGAGGTGCTCGAGCGGAGCATCCGCCTCGATGGCCGCGCCTACGACGAGATCCGCGCGATCACCATCGAGACCGGCGTGCTGCCCCGCACCCACGGCTCCGTGGTCTTCACCCGCGGCGAGACGCAGGCGCTCGTCACCGCCACGCTGGGCACTGCCGATGACCAGCAGAAGATCGAGAGCGTCGACGGTGAGATGTGGAAGCGCTTCATGCTCCACTACAACTTCCCGCCCTTCTCGGTCGGCGAGGTCGGCTTCCTGCGCGGGCCAGGCCGGCGCGAGGTCGGCCACGGCGCGCTCGCCGAGCGCGCCCTCACGCCGATGGTGCCGGCCGAGGACCAGTTCCCCTACACGGTCCGCATCGTGTCCGACATCCTCGAGTCGAACGGCAGCTCCTCGATGGCGTCGGTGTGCGGCGGCTCGCTGGCCATGATGGACGCGGGCGTGCCGCTCAAGGCCCCCGTGGCGGGGGTGGCCATGGGCCTCATCCTCGACGAGGCCACCGGCAAGTACGCCGTCCTCAGCGACATCGCAGGCGCCGAGGACCACTACGGCGACATGGACTTCAAGGTCGCCGGCACCGCCGACGGCATCACCGCGCTCCAGATGGACATCAAGGTCACGGGCGTGCCGCCCGAGATCATGAAGGCCGCGCTCATGCAGGCGCGCCAGGGCCGTCTGTTCATTCTCGGCAAGATGGCAGAGGCGCTCACCGCGCACCGCCAGTCCATCTCGGCCTACGCCCCGCGCATCGTCACCATCAAGATTCCGGTCGACAAGATCCGCGACGTCATCGGGCCCGGCGGCAAGACCATCCGCTCGATCATCGAACGCACCGGCGTCAAGATCGACGTCCAGGACGACGGCACGGTCAACGTGGCGTCGGCCGACGAGGCTGCCGCCTCCAAGGCGATTGGCATCATCCAGGAGCTGACGGCCACGCCGGAGCTCAACAAGACCTACCTCGGCAAGGTGCAGCGCATCACCGACTTCGGGGCGTTCATCGAGATCATGCCGGGCACCGACGGCCTCCTGCACGTCTCCGAGATCGCGCATTACCGCGTGAAGGACGTGCGCGACGAGCTCAAGGAAGGCCAGCAGGTGCTCGTGAAGGTCATCAACATCGACCCGACCGGCAAGATCCGCCTGTCGCGGAAGGCCCTCATCTCGCCCGAGGAGGCCGGCGCGCCCCCGGCCGGCGCCGGCGAGGAAGGCGCGGAAGCCGCCACGGGCGGCGCCAGGCCCGAGCGCGGCGACCGTCCGCGTCGGGATCGCGGACCGCGCCGCAGCGAGTAGGCCCGCACGACCGGCCGCACGCCGGTCCACCAACGTCGAACACGGCAACGCCGGGGACTTTCCCCGGCGTTCGTCGTTTACGGGGCCGCGAGCGACGGCGAGTCGTCCCTGCCACCTGGCCAGCTCATCCAGTCGCGCGCGTGCTTTGCCCTAGAATGGCTGCATGAGGTTTCCGTGGCTCGTGCCGTTCGTCCTGGCGGCAGCCGTGGCCGCCCTCGCCCAGGAACAGGCGCCCAACCGCCGCGAGTTCACCATCACCGCGCGCGATCACCACTACTCGCCCGATCGCCTCGAAGTGTCCAAGGACGACATCGTCAAGATCACGCTGCGGAGCGAGGACCAGCCCTACAGCTTCGTCATCGACGCGTATCGCATCGTCAAGCGGACCGGAGGGGGCCAGTCGGTGACGTTCGAGTTCCGCGCCGACCAGCCGGGCGACTTTGCCTTCTACTGCAACCTGACGAGCGACCCCGACTGCCAGGGCATGCGCGGCACGCTCGTCGTGAAGGCCGGGCGCTGAGCCCCACGCCACGAGGGGCCGTGCGACGAGGCAGGCTCGCCGCGGGCGTTACCGCCGGGGAAACTGGTCCGGGTTGTCCGTGAAGAGCGCGTCCACGCCGAGCGTGTAGAGGTAGTGGGCCATCTCGTCCTTCACGGACGGGAAGGTGGTCTTCTCGGCGGCGCGGAACGTGTAGGGCGTGACGGTGAAGCCCTCTGCGTGCGCCCACTGGACGAAGTCCGGATTGGCCGCGAGGATCTGCTTGGCCGGCGCGAGGTCCTGCACGACGCCGGACCACGTCTTCATGCGCGCGCGGTCCCACCCGTCGCCGCTGCCGATCAGCAGCGCCACCGGCACCCCGATCTTCATCGCGGCCAGCTTGCGCGCGCTGGCCTCACCGAAGGTCTGGAGGATGACCGGCGTCTTCGGGTCGGCCGCGGCGCCGCGCAGCCCGTGTGCGTCGAGGGCAGCGGCCACCAGTTCCTCGAAGCGCACGTCGCGCCCCTGGTAGATCTCGGGCGTCTTCAACTCCGGGAACATGCCCGCCCTGCCCTTGATGGCGGCCACGGCTTCGTCGAAGGTCGGGACGCGCGCGCCCGCGAACTTCGGGTCGAACCAGGAACCGGCATCGAGCCGCTTGATCTCGGCCAGCGTGAAGTCGTTGGCGAGCCAGACCTTGCGCGTCCGGCCCTCGAAGTCGAGCTCCGTGAAGCGGTCGGGGAAGACCTCTTCGACGTCTGTGGTTCGCTCGAGACTGGGGTCGTGCAGGCAGATGAGGATACCGTCCTTCGTGACGGCGAGGTCCTGCTCGACGAAGTCCGCCCCCTGTTCGATGGCCAGCCGGTACGCCGCGAGCGTGTGCTCCGGAGCGTAGCCGGAGGCGCCGCGGTGCGCGACCAGGGTCTTGCGCGTGTAATGGGGGGCCGACGCGGTCACGACCGCGGTGGCAAGCAGGACGGGAACGAAAATGGCGAGACGCATGTGGGCTCCTGTCCCGAGGATGCCACGGCGGGGCTACGTCCGCGTAAACGCCCGGGCCGCATCGATACGATCGCGGATGGGCGGGTGTGAGTAGAACAGCCACCGGACGAGCATCGACGGGTCTTCCTCGGCCATGTTCTGCTGGGCCAGGCGCTTCATCGCCGAGACGAACGCGTCGGCGTTCTGCGTGGTCTCGAGGGCGTAGCGGTCGGCCGCCCACTCCTGCGCGCGCGACAGGGCGTTCACCGCCGGCAGGACCAGGAACGACCAGGCGCCGCCGGTGAGCATCAGGAGGGGCAACGCGGCCGGATCGGACGGCCCCGCGTAGCCCAGCGGACGCGAGGCCGCCAGCAGCACCAGGTGCGCTGCGTAGAAACCGCCGACGAGCACGACCGCCTGCACGCCGATGCCGCGCCACAGGTCGTGATGCACGTGGTGCGCGAGCTCGTGGGCCAGCACCACCTCGATCTCGTCGTCGGAGTAGTCGGCGAGGAGGGTGTCCGACAGCAGGATGCGCCGCGTCTGGCCGATGCCCGCCAGGGCCGCATTCGCCTTGCGCGTGTGGCCGCTCAACTCCCATTCGAAGACGCCGACGACGTCGGTGCCGGCCTTCGAGGCGAGTGCGAGCAACCGTCCGACGAGCTGGGGCCGTTCGAGCGGACGGAAGCGATAGAAGATCGGCAGCAGCAGGACCGGGGCGAGGCGCGCCAGGCCGATCATGGCGCCGGCGAAGATGCCCGCCGAGGCCAGCCACCAGCCGTCAGGCCACCAGCGCAAGGTGGCAAACACCACCGACGAGGCGCCCACGGCCAGCAGCGCTGCCACCACACCGGCCTTGACCTGGTCGGCCAGCCAGTGGGCGCCCGACTGCGTCGAGAGGCCGTAGCGGTGCTCGAGCGCGAAGCCCTGGTACCACGAGAAGGGGAACTCCACGGCGTGGAGCAGGACGAACACCGCCAGCGTGACGATGACGACCGCCAGGGGCTCCTCGAGGCCGGCGGGCAGCACCAGGGACGCGAACCCGTGCGCGGCCTCCCGCAGGCGGATGCCGACCGGGGACACGGCCAGCAGCAACAGGAGCAGGCCGGCTGCCGCCGTCCCGCCGATGTCGGCGCGCCGTCGCAGGCGATGGTATCGGGTGGACTTGTCTTCGTTCACGGGCGGGAGGACGCCTCCCGCTTCTAACTCTATCCGCTCAGCTGGTCGATTTCGAGATGCGGGCGCCGCCGTTGGTCGTCTCGAGCGACACGCGGGTGCCTCCACCGTTGAGGGTGCCCTCGAAGCGCCGCCGGGTCTGCTCTCCCGTGAGCTGGAAGTCGAGGCCGTCGACGCGAACGCCACCGTTGGTGACGCGGGCGGACACGGAGGCGCGGCTCGCCTCGGGCAGGGACAGCGCAACCCCGCCGTTCACCGACTCGAGCGTGACGCTCCCGGTGCCCGGAAGCGGGGCCTCCAGGGCGATGTCCACGCCGCCGTTGACGGTGGACGCCTCGAGGGTCTCCAGCTTGAGGCCGCGGCCCTCGACGCCCCCGTTCACCGTCTTCGCGTGCAGGTCGCCCTCGACGCCGTTGGCCTGGATGCGGCCGTTCACGTTGCGCAGGTCCAGCACCACGCCCCTCGGGACCTTGAGCGTCCACTCGACCTGAACCGACGACATCCCGAACGTGCGCGGCGCCCGCACCTCGACGCGGACGCGGCTGCTGCCGGTTTCCTCGCGCATCTCGACGCGGTCCAGCAGCTCCTTGGCCCCATCGTCGCTGCCGGCCCGTGCGGTGCGCGCCCCCACCAGCTCGACGGTGTCGCCGTCGGACGGCTCGGCCGTGATCTTGCCGTTGACGTTGACGAGTTCGAGGCGCCCTCCGCGGTCGAGGGCATAGGAACGCGTCCAGGTGTCCTGGGCGCGCCCGGCCGCAAGGCCGACCGAGAGGCCCTCCCCACCGACCTGGACGTCACAGGCCGAGACACCGACGAGGATGAAGGCTGCCAGCCCGGCGGCGAGGAAGGGGCGCTGTCGCATGTGGAACACCTCAGGGCCTTATACGGGGGAGCCCACCCGGTGGTTCAACGAAGCCCGTCAGTGCATCTGGATCGAAATCAGCTTCGAGACGCCCGGCTCCTCCATCGTGACGCCGTAGAGCCGGTCGGCGATCTCCATGGTCTTGCGGCTGTGCGTGATGATGATGAACTGCGTGCGGTCCATCATTCCCCGCAGGAGCTCGACGAAGCGGCCGATGTTGGCATCGTCGAGCGGGGCGTCGATCTCGTCGAGCAGGCAGAACGGGCTCGGCTTGTAGCGGAAGATCGCGAACATCAGCGCAATGGCCGTGAGCGCCTTCTCGCCGCCCGACAGGAGCATGACGCTCTGCAGGCGCTTCCCCGGTGGGGACGCCACGATGTCGATGCCGCTCTCGAGGGGGTTGGCGTCGTCGAGCAGGCTGAGGCCCGCGCGGCCGCCGCCGAAGAGCGTCGAGAACGTGTTCTGGAAGTTGGTGTTGATGGCGGCGAACGCGTCACGGAACCGGGCGTGGGTGGTTTCGTCGATGCGCGAGATCGCCTCGTTGGTCTGCGCGATGGAGTCGATCAGGTCCTGGCGCTGGGTCGTCAGGAAGGCATGGCGGGTCTCGAGCTCGGTGTGCTGCTCGATGGCCATCATGTTCACGGGCCCGATCCGGTCGATCCGGTTCCGCAGCTCGGCAATCGCCTCTTCGGCCGTCATCCGCTCGGGCGGTGCCGCCGGCGCCGCGGTGTCCTCCGGCGCGGCAACCGCCTCCTCCTCGTCGGGGTCCGCGGCTTCAGCCGCACGGATGGCGCGGACGTCGGGCTCGACGATCCCCGCCGCCTCCATGGCCTCCACGTCGGACCGCACCTCGTCGAGCGACTGGCCGACGGCGTCCACGGCCTGCTGGGCGAGGTGGGTGAGGTCGGATTCCGCGGTCGCGCGTGTCACGTCCAGTTCGGACGCCAGCGCGCGCACGGCATCCAGGGCGCGGCGGGCATCGCGAATCACCGCCTCCTGGCCGTCGACCGATGCCCGCAGCTCGGCGGCGTGCTCGTCGGCGCGGCGCATGTCGTCGCGCAGGGCTTCCAGCCGCGTCACGTCGGCGTCCATGGTCCGCTCGAGCTCGGCTACGCCCTCGAGCAGGCGCAGCCGCTGCTCGCCCATGAGCGTGATGTCGCGCGCGCAGGCGGCGACCCGGTTCTCGAGATCGCGCGCAGCGGCTTCCATACGGGCCACTTCGCCGGCCGCCGCCGCACAGCGCTCGACGAGCGTTGCGAGGTCGGCCCGCGCCTCGGCCACCGCGCGGCCGGCCGTTTCGGCGGCCTCGCGTGCAGCCGCGAGCCGCTGCTGCGCGGCCCCGAGCGCCTCGTCGGCCGTCCGCTTGTCGTCGTCGAGCCGTGCAATCGACTCCTGCGCCTCCTGCTGGCGCTGGTCGAGGCCCGCGATCTCCTCCCGTACCCGGCGGATCTCGCTCGCGACGAGGGCCGTGCGCTGCTGCACGCGGAACTCGTCCTGTCCCGCGGCGGCCGCCTGGCCTCCAGTGAGACGATCGTCTTCTCCTGCCGGTGAAATTCGCTGCCGAGCGCGTCGATGGCCGTGCGCGCCGGTGGCCATGGTCTGCTCGAACTGCAGCGTCTCGTCCGCGAGCGTCGCCAGCGCCGCCTGCTCCTCGGTGACTTTCTCCCGGAGCTCCTTGATCTCGCGCTTGGTGGCGAGAATGCCGCGCGCCTCGGCCTTGTCGCCGCCGGTGACGACGTGGCGGCCGCGGAAGACGTCGCCGTCGACGGTCGCGACCGGAACGGGCACGACGGGCGCCAGGTGCGACGCCTGGTCGAAGGAGTCCGCGATCAGGGCATCTCCCATCGCCGCGCGCAGTGCGGGCGCAAATGGACCACCGACCCGAACCACGCTTTGGAGGCGGACCGTGCCCGAGGGTGCATCTCCCCGGCTCCCGCGTCCGGGAACGCCTGATCCGCGTCGGACGGATGTCCGACGATGAAGCCGCAGCGGCCGGCGTCTTCCTGCCGGATGAGCCGAAGGCCTGCGGAGACGTGCTCGACCCGTTCGACCAGGACGTGCTGCAGCAGGTCCCCGAGGCAGGCTTCGACCGCCCGCTCGTAACGCGGCTCGACCTCGATGAAGTCGGCAAGCGCCCCCATCTGGCCGACCCGGCCATTGGCGTTGACCAGCACCATGCGCGCGGCGTCGGCAAAGCCCGCACGGTGCGCGTCCAGTTCCTCGAGCGAGCGCAGCCAGGCGGCGATGCCCGCCAGCGCCTGCTCGCGCGTGCGGACGTCGCGCGCCCGCCACTCGTGCTCGATCCGTGCGCTGGCCAGCTCCGACTCGCGGGCGGTCCGGGCCACGCGCGCAGCCTCCAGGCCATCCTGAGCCTGGCGGAGCTGCTCGGCGGCGGCCTCGCGGCCCTCTCGTGCCCGGGTCAACTCGGCGTCCAGTTCGCGCGCCTCCACGTCGAAGCGCTGTGCCGACTCGACGGCGCGCTCGCGCTGCGCAGTGGCCGACCCGATGGCGGCGTTGAGCGCGGTGAGGGTGTTCACGACCGCGTAGACGTCCGCGCGGGCCCGCTCGACGTCCTGTTCGACCGCCTCGATGGCCTGCTGCGCCCGGGTGTAGTCGGCCGCGGCGTCCTGCACGACCGCGGCGGCGCTCTGTCGGCTCGCCTCGGCGCCTGCGGCGGCCTGCCGGCGGCCCTCGAGCGCCAGGCGCTCCGGCTCGCGCCGCTCTTCCAGGCCCGTCCGCTCCGCTTCGAGTTCCTGGGCGCGCGTCTCGAGCATCCCGGCCTGCTGGCGATCGAGCGCAATCTGCTGCTGGTGCCGGTTGATGCCGAGCTCCAGGGCGTGCGCCTCGTCGCGCACACGGCCGGCCACCGTGTCCGCCTCGGCCTGGGCGATGCGAAGCGTGCCGAGCGCGGCCTCGACCTCCGCAAGCCTGGCTTCGGCCGCGGCTTCGTGCTCGCGCGCCTCGGTCAGCCGCGCGCGCGCGGACTCGATGCTCTCGGCCAGCGTCCGATAGCGCCGCGCGAAGAGCACCTTCTCCCACCGGCGCATCTCGTCGCGCAGCCGCGTGTAGCGGCGGGCCTTGGCCGCCTGGCGCTTCAGTGTCCCCTTCTGCTTCTCGACCTCGAAGACGATGTCGTCGAGGCGGGTCAGGTTCTGCTGCGCGGCCTCGAGCTTCAGCTCGGCCGACCGGCGCCGGGCCTTGTACTTGGTGATGCCCGCCGCCTCTTCGATCAGCTGCCGCCGATCGGTCGGACGCGAGCTCAGGATCATGCCGATCTTGCCCTGCTCGATGATGGCGTAGGCCTTGGCGCCCAGGCCGGTGTCCATCAGCAGCTCGTGGATGTCCTTGAGCCGGCAGTGCTGCCCGTCGATCAGGTACTCGCTCTCCCCCGATCGGAACAGGCGGCGCGTGATGTCGACCTCGCGCGTGGCGGCGAGCTCGTGGCCGTTGGCGGCCCCTGAGTCCGGCATCGGTGCGGGTTCGGACGGCGCGCCGATCTCCTTCTCGAGCGAGGGCGGCACGATGACGCCGCTCAGGCGCAGCCGCACTTCGGCGGTGCCGGTCGGCTTGCGGGCGTCCGACCCGCTGAAGATGACGTCCTCCATCTTCTCGCCGCGCAGGCTCTTGGCGCTCTGCTCGCCGAGGACCCACGTCAGGGCGTCGGCGACGTTGCTCTTGCCGCAGCCGTTGGGGCCGACGATGGCGGTGACGCCCTCGTCGAAGGCGAGCTCGGCACGATCGGAGAAGGACTTGAAACCAGAGAGTTCGAGGCGTTCGAGGCGCATGACAGGTCGGGTGGGAAAACCGCCGGCCAGTCTAGCAAGCCCCTTCCCTTGTGGCAAGGCAGAAGGGACCCCCAATATTTGGGGGTTATTGCCCTATTCTGGCCGAGTGGTTGCGCGAGAGCTGCACGAGCTTCACGGCCTCGGGAAAGTGGCTGATCGCGAAGCGGGCCTGGGGGTCGGCGGTGATGAGGTGCTGCCGGGCGGTGGCGATGTCGAAAATCGCCTGGTCGATCTCGAACCGGATCATCGCGCGGATGAAGTCCTGATCCTTCGTCCACTCGTCTTCCTCGATGCGCGTGTTGCGGCCCTCGATGAAGGTGCGGAACGCGGCGACCATTTCAGGGGTCACCTCGAAGTCCTTGCCGACGTAGCGGAAGGACGTGGCGCGCGTGCCGGGCCGGGTGTCGCCCTCGTAGTAGAACTGCTCGGCGAAGGACGCGAAGAGCCCGCGGTTGTAGAGGGAACGGCCGAAGCGCGTCGGGCTGAAGCCCTCGAGGGGACCATCGAAGCGCTCGTCGGGCTCGATGCCGCCGCCCGAAGTCACCTTGCGCCCGCTGTCGGTCAGCTTGAGCTGATCGGGCGTGTGCGTCCGCTCGCTCTGGTCGCGCATCGTGTAGGTGAGTACTCGTCGAAGGTGCCGTCCCACGGCCGCTGGATCAGGCGCCCGCTCGGCGTGTGGTAGCGCGCGGTGGTGAGCGCGAGGCCCGCGCCGCCGCTGATGCGGTACACCGACTGCACGAGCGCCTTGCCGAAGGTCGTCTCGCCGACGATGAGCGCGCGGTCGTGGTCCTGCAGGGCGCCTGACACGATCTCGGAGGCGCTGGCGCTCGAACGGTTGACGAGCGTGATCATCGGGATGTCGGCGTACTCCGGCGCGTCGGTCGCGAGGTAGTCCTGGTCGGAGTTGGGCACACGTCCGCGCGTGTAGACGATCATCGAGCCCTTCGGCACGAACCGGTTGGTGACGCGGATGGCCTGATCGAGCTGCCCGCCGGGGTTGCTGCGCAGGTCGAGCACCAGGCGCTTCATCCCGCGCTTGGTGAGCGTGGCGAGCGCGTCGCCGAGATCCTCGTCGGTGTGCTCCGCGAAGTCCGTGATGCCGACATACCCGGTTTCGTCGTCGATCATGAAGACCGCCGAGAGGCTCGGGATGCTGACCTGGTCGCGCATCACCGCCATGGGGACCAGGTCGTCCAGCCCCTTCCGCCGGATGCCGATGTTGACGTAGGTGCCCTTGGGACCGCGGAGCTTCCCGACGGCATCTTCCGTCGTCCAGCCCTTGGTGGACTCCCCTTCGATTTCGGCGATCACGTCGCCGCGGCGGATGCCCTTGGCGTGCGCAGGCGAGCCCTCGAAGACGCGCACCGCGGTGATGTCGCCGGCCGGGGCCTGGATGGTCACGCCCAGCCCGTAGTAGCGTCCCTCCTGCCGCTCGCGCATCTGCGCGTAGCTGCGGGGATCCATGAAGCTCGAATGGGGATCGAGCGTCTGCAGCATGCCGTTGATGGCGCCGTAGACGAGCCGATCGGACTCGACCTCCTCCGCGTACTGCGACTCGATGGCCTCGAGCGCCGTCGTGAACGTGCGGTAGTGGTCGGGCACGCGGTCCTGAGTGGCCAGGAGCGTCGTGCCGAAGAAGCCGCCGACAATGGCTGAGCCGGCGACAGCCAGCGCACCCGCGAGGACCGACGTCGTACGCATAGGGCGATGCTAACCAATTGGGTCCCACCCGGCAAGGCATTCCCCCGCCACGCGGCCCCGGCCGCGCGCACAGGTGGGGTATACTGCGATTTGGACGTCAGGCACCGGGAACCGGCCGTTTTGTCCTGACCAGGAGCTGTCCCATGTTTGGTTCCATCGGCATGCCCGAGCTGATCATCATCTTCGTGATCGCGCTCATCATCTTCGGCCCCCGGAAGCTGCCTGAGCTGGGCCGATCGCTCGGCCGCAGCCTCAACGAGTTCAAGAAGGCCTCCAACGACCTCCAGAACACCCTCGAGCAGGAGATCCGGCTCGAGGAACAGAAGGAGCAGAAGGACGCCACCGCCAGCCGCCGCGCCGAGCCCGAGGCCCACGCCGACGCCCCGCTCGGCACCGAGCCGACGGCGCCCAGCCACACCGTCTCCCGTTAGTCCGCCCGTATGGCCCTGGTGCCGTTCCCCAAGCGGGACGAGGAGTCTCCGCAGCCGCCCCAGCTCCAGGGGAGCGGGCCGGGATCGCCGTTCGGTGACGATGAGGATCAGCTCGATGGACGCATGACGTTCCTCGAGCACCTCGACGAACTCCGCAAGCGCATCACCCACGCGGTCGTCGCCCTGCTCGTCGGCTTCCTCGTCGCGTTTGCGTTCATCGAACGGACCGAGGCCTTCGTCTACGCCCGGCTGACGGCCGACATCCCCGGCGGACAGTTCATCTTCACCGAGCCCGGCGAAGCGTTCTTCATCATGCTGAAGATCGCGGCGCTCTCGGGCGTGCTGCTCTCCTCGCCCTACGTGATGTGGCAGGTGTGGCTCTTCATCGCGCCCGGCCTCTACGCCCGCGAGAAGAAGCTGGCCATCCCCTTCGTCGTCGGCTCCTCATCGCTGTTCATTGCCGGCGCCGCCTTCTCGCACTACGTCCTCTTCCCCGCGGCGTGGCGCTTCTTCGCCAGCTTCTCGAACGAGTGGGTGGTCTTCACGCCACGGATCGACCCCGTCTTCGGCCTGTACGTCAAGCTCATGCTCGGCATGGGGCTCGTCTTCCAGATGCCGATGATCATCCTGGTGCTGGCGCGGCTGGGCGTCGTCACCGCCAGTTTCCTGGCCCGTCACATCAAGTACGCCATCCTCCTGATCTTCATCGTGGCGGCCGTCATCACCCCCGACGGCAGCCCGGTCAGCCAGGCACTGGTCGCTGCACCGATGTTCCTGCTCTACCTCATCGGGATCGGGGTGGCGTGGCTGTTTGGAAAATCCGAGAAACCGAAGGCCGACGAGGACGCGTAAAGGCATCTATTCGTTTGACTTCCGTCTTTTCACCCCATTACTATCGAATCATGAGAATTCTTCGCGGTTTGGCCGCAGTTGCGGCGGTAATCCTGGCGGCATCGCCCTCGGCCTGGGCCCAGTCGTCCGACCAGGCCACCCGTCCGGCGAGCAGCACGATCATTGGCGACACCGGCCTGTGGTTCGTCCCGCTCGGCGAGACTCTGCCCAAGGGCAAGGTCTCGGGCATGGCCGCCCGCGTGAACTTCGATCGCACCGAGGGCTTCACCGACATCTCGGACCTGAGCGGCATGTTCGCCTTCGGCGCCACCGACAAGGTCGAGATCTTCGGGGCGTTCGTTGCCGACCGCCGCATCGACACGGATCGCCGGCCCGTCCTCAGCGGCAACCAGCCGATGGACTACCCGGTGAACACCGGCTGGCGGCAGGGCTTTGGTGACATCACGGTCGGCGCCAAGTTCAACCTCGTGTCGCAGGCCACCAACAACGGCGTCGCCTTCGCCGTGCGCGCCGCCGTCAAGCTGCCGACCGCGTCGTTCGACGACGGGCTCGGCACCGGCAAGCCCGACTTCATCGTCGACGGCATCCTGAGCAAGGAAGTCGGCGAGAAGGTGGACGTGGCGGGTTACGGCGGTCTCCGGTTCCGCGGGAGCCCCGACAACTACGAGCTGAGCCACGGCGTCCGCTACGGCGCGGGCATCGGCTGGCCGTCGCGCGGCCGGCTCAAGATGTTCGGCGAGGCCACCGGCGAGTACTACTTCGACAACACCATCACCTTCTCCGGCGTGCCCGATGCCACGCTCGGCGGCCCGGCGGCTTCGTGGGAGGTGGATCGCCCCTTCGACGTGTTCCTCGGCCTGCAGTACCACGCCGCCAGCGGCTTCTACGTCGGCTCGGGCCTGAGCTGGGGCATCAACACGGTGCAGCGCGGTTCGATCGCCGGCTACGAGGACGAGGGCGGCGACCGGATCGGCTTCCAGGTCCGTCTGGGCTACCACCCCGGCGTCCGCGCCTGGGCGCCCCCCGTGCCGGCCCCGCCGCCACCGCCGCCACCCCCGCCGCCGTCCAACCGGCCGCCCACGGTGCAGGCCCGCTGCGAGCCCTGCACCACCCAGGTGAGCCAGGCCGTGACCGTCAGCGCCGACGCCAACGACCCGGATGGCGACACGCTCAGCTACCGCTGGACCGCGCCCGCCGGCACCTTCGCGAATGCCGCGGACCGGCAGACCCAGTTCACCTGCCCCGCGCAGCCCGGCGCCGTGCCGGTCACCGTGACGGTGAACGACGGCAAGGGCGGCACGGCCAGTGACACGGTCACCATCCAGTGCACGCAGCCGCCGCGCAAGGAGTACACGTTCGAGGACGTCCAC
The DNA here is from genome assembly GCA_041394685.1 of Vicinamibacterales bacterium. Classification (GTDB taxonomy): domain Bacteria; phylum Acidobacteriota; class Vicinamibacteria; order Vicinamibacterales; family UBA2999; genus VFZN01. Next base: position 52,484 of record JAWKHU010000031.1, on the reverse strand, counting down.
TTCGACTTCGACCGCTACTCGCTGCGCGCCGAGGCCACGCGCGTCCTCGACGACGCCATCAAGGCCATGGGCGAGGATCAGACGCTGCGCCTGACGATCGAAGGCCACACCTGTAACATCGGCACGGCCGAGTACAACCTGGCGCTCGGCGAGCGCCGTGCCGCCGCGGTGCGCGAATACCTCACCGGCCGCGGCATCAGTGCCGACCGGCTGCAGACCATCAGCTACGGCGAGGAGCGGCCGAAGCACGACAACAGCCGCGAGGAAACCCGCCGCCTGAACCGCCGCGCGGCCCTCACCGTCCGCCTGCAGTAAGCGGACGGACAGACCGAACAAATAAAAAGGGGCGGGCCCGCAGGCCCGCCCCTTTTAACGTACCGCTGAGCGGACGCCCCGCTCAGATCCCGAGACAGATCATCAAATCCCGAGATAGATCAACAGATCCCCAGATCCTCGATCGATCACCAGCTCACCACATCCCGAGATCACCAGATTCGCCGATCAGTAGGCCTTGGCAAACCAGGCCGTCACCGCCGCCGGGCGGTCGCACCTGAGGCAGTTGCCGCCCGGCGACTGCTCGAACCCGAACGGGATGTTCCGGATGGTGGCCTGCGTCTCCGTCTTGATGGTGGCTTCGCACGCAGCGTCGCCGCACCAGGGCGACTGGACGAACCCCGGACGGCCCTCCATGATGCCCTTGAACTCGTCATAGCTCGACGTCGCCGTCGTGTGGCTCTCACGGAAGGCCCGCGCCCGCGCCAGCAGCCCTGCCTGGATGTCCTCCAGGAGCGCCTTCACGTGATCGACGAGCCCGGCCATGGGCAGGGACTGCTTCGCGCGCGTGTCGCGGCGCGCCGCGAACACCGAGGCCTTCTCGATGTCCTTGGGCCCGATCTCGAGCCGCAGGGGCACGCCCCGCATCTCGTACTCGGCGAACTTCCACCCAGGCGTCTGGCTGTCGTCGCCATCGAGCTTGACGCGGATTCCGGCCGCCTGCAGCTCCGCTCGAATCTCCTCGCACTTGGGCAGGACGGTTTCCTTCCAGTTGCCACGGGGGATGGGCACGATGACGACCTGCCAGGGGGCGACATTCGGCGGCAGGATGAGGCCGCTGTCGTCGCCGTGCGTCATGATCACGCCGCCGATGAGACGGGTGGAGACGCCCCACGAGGTCGTCCACGCGTACTGGAGCGTCTTGTCGCGGCCCTGGAACTGGATCTCGAAGGCCTTGGCGAAGTTCTGCCCGAGGTTGTGGGAAGTCCCCGCCTGCAGGGCCCGGCCGTCACCGACGAGCGCTTCGATCGAGTAGGTCTTCGACGCGCCGGCGAACTTCTCGCTCTCGCTCTTCTGGCCGTCGACGACCGGCATGGCCAGCACCGACTCCGCGAACTCCTTGTAGAGCGCCAGGATCTTCAGCGTTTCCTCCTGCGCTTCCTCGGCGGTTTCGTGGGCCGTGTGCCCCTCCTGCCAGAGGAACTCCGTCGTGCGGAGGAACGGCCGTGTGACCTTCTCCCAGCGGACGACGTTCGCCCACTGGTTGATGAGCACGGGCAGGTCGCGCCACGACTGGATCCACTTCTGGTACATCACGCCGAAGATGGTCTCGGAGGTCGGGCGCACGATGAGCTTCTCTTCCAGGTCTTCCGTGCCCCCCTTGGTGACCCATGCCACCTGTGGCGCGAAGCCCTCGACGTGCTCGGCCTCGCGGAGCAGCAGCGTCTCGGGGATGAAGAGCGGGAAGTAGGCGTTGACGTGCCCCGTCGCCTTGAAGCGGTCGTCGAGCTGCCGCTGGATGAGCTCCCAGATCGCGTAGCCGCACGGCCGGATGACCATGCAGCCCTTGACCGGTGAGTAGTCGGCGAGCTCGGCCTTCCGCACCACGTCGAGATACCAGCGCGAGAAGTCCTCCGACTGAGGCGTGATCTCCTTGACGAACGCGTCGCCCTTGTCCTGCGAGTTGGCCATGGCTGTCAGTCCCGGTTCTGCTCCACGATATGAGCCGACCAGTGACATCGTCTCGCGCGGGAAAGTCCGCGCGGTAGTGCCCGCCGCGCGACTCGGTCCGCCGGAGGGCGGCCGACGCAATCAGCCGGCCGACGGTCGAGAGGCTGAGGGCGCGCCAGGCGGCCAGCGGCCGGGACGCGGCCGCGATGGTCCGGATGCCGGCTTCGAGCGTGCGCAGCTCGTCGACCGCGGCGGCCAGCTCTCCGGCCTCTCGCTCGACGCCGGCGGCCTCCCACATCACGCGCTGCACCCGCCGGGCCACATCGTCGGCATCGGCGGAGGCGGCGGGCGCAGCAGCCGCGGCGGGCGCGGCAGCGTCCCGGCGCGGGGCCGCCATCCTCCCGGCGGCCGGGGCGGCGCGCATGGCGCCGGCGGCGCGAGCGCCGAACACCAGCCCCTCCAGCAGCGAGTTGCTGGCAAGACGGTTGGCGCCGTGGACGCCGGTGCAGGCCACCTCGCCGGCCGCGAGCAGCCCGGGGACCGAGGTGCGGCCCTCCAGGTCCGTCTCGATCCCACCCATCACGTAGTGCGCCGCGGGGCCGACGGGAATGCGGTCGCGCGCCAGGTCGAGCCCCACGGCACGGCACGCGGCCGCCGCCGTCGGAAAGCGGGCGCGCATCTGGTCGGCGTCGAGGTGCCGCAGCGACAGGTAGACCGGAGCGCCCGTCCGGCGCATCTCGCGCAGGATGGCGCGGGAGACGCGGTCTCGGGGTGCGAGGTCGCCGTCGGGCTCGCACTGTTCATGAAGGCCTCGTCGGCGGCGTTCACCAGGCAGGCGCCCTCGCCCCGCAGCGCCTCCGACAGCAGGACGCGCGCAGCCCCGGGCACCGCGAGGGCGGTTGGATGGAACTGGACGAACTCCATGTCCGCCACGCGGGCGCCCGCGTGCCACGCGAGGCACACACCGTCGCCGGTGGCCACGCCGGGGTTGGTGGTATCGCTGAAGACCTGGCCGGCGCCGCCCGTCGCCAGTAATGTCGCCCGCGCCCGAATCTCTCCCGTCGTGTCCCCGTCGGCCGCGCGATACGCCGCTCCCGCACAGCAGCCGTCCTCGACGATCAGGGAGACGGCCTGCACGTGGTTGAGCACGGTGAGCCGGGCGGCCTCGCGAGCCTTCACCCAGAGGGTCCGCCCGATCTCACGGCCAGTGGCGTCGGCGGCGTGGAGCACGCGCCGTACCGAATGCGCGGCCTCTCGCGCGAGCGCAATGGAGCCGTCCGAATGCCGATCGAAACGCGCGCCCCAGGTGATGAGCTCCGTGACGTACCGCGGTCCCTCGTGCACGAGCACGCGCACGGCGTCCTCGGCGCAAAGCCCGTCACCGGCCGCGAGCGTGTCGGCACAGTGCCGCTCTGGATCGTCGCCGGGCCCGAGCGCCGCAGCGATGCCGCCCTGCGCGTATCCGGTGTTGCTCTCGGTGGGATCGGCCTTGGTGAGGAGCGTGACGTCTCCCGCGTCGGCCAGGGCCACGGCAGCGCGGAGACCGGCGATGCCGCTGCCGATGATCAGGAAGTCCGTCCGCCGGTTCACTGGATGGTATTCTACCTGTCCGCCATGGCCGCGACCCGTATCGACGTCGCCGCGGCGGCGGGTTCCTACCCCGTCGTCGTCGGCGCAGGCGCGCTCGACTCACTCGGGCGGTTACTGGACGAGGCTGGTCTCGGTCCCGCGCGCATCGTGGTGTCGAGCCCCATGGTCTGGGACCTCCACGGCAAGCGCCTGGCCAGCGCGTTTTCCGGGCGCCGCAAGGCTCCCGTGCTGGTGAGCGACGGCGAGCGCTTCAAGACACCGCAGACGGTCGCCCGGGTCTACGAGGCCCTCTTCGCGGCGGGCGCCGATCGGTCGGCCGTCATCATCGCCGTCGGCGGCGGCGTCATCGGCGACATGGTCGGATTCGCGGCCGCGACCTTTCTTCGTGGCGTGCGACTCGTCCACGTGCCGACCACGCTGCTTGCGCAAGTGGACAGCGCCATCGGGGGCAAGGTGGGCGTCAACCACCAGCTGGGGAAGAACCTCATCGGCGCCTTCCACCCGCCTCGTCTCGTGGTTGCGGATCCGCTGGTGCTCGCGACACTGCCCCGCCGCGAGTTCAGGGCCGGCGTCTACGAGATCATCAAGTACGGCGTGATTGCCGACCAAGGGCTCTTCGAGCGGGTCCGCACGCGCCACGCGTCCCTCTTTGCCCACGATCCCGAGGAGCTCGAAGCCGTGGTGGCGGCGTGCTGCCGCATCAAGGCGGAGGTCGTCAGCGGGGACGAGCGCGAATCCGGCCGGCGCCGCATCCTGAACTTCGGCCACACGGTCGGCCACGCCCTCGAGGCCGTCACGGAGTACCGGCGCCTGCGGCACGGCGAAGCCGTCGCCTACGGGATGGAAGCGGCTGCCGCCATCGGCCGCGCGCGCGGGGTCACGCCGCAGGAGACCGTCGATCGGATTGCCGAGGTGGTGGCCGAGATGGGGCCGCTGCCCCCGGTGACCGACCTGCGCGCCGCCGACGTGATCGGCGCCACGGCGCGCGACAAGAAGGTCGTTGACGGGACCCTGCACTTCGTGGCCGCCAGCGGCATCGGCACGACCACGGAGCTCACCGACGTCACGCGCAAGGAAATCCGTCAGGCCCTGAAGAGCATCGGGATACGGAAGTAGGTTGGGGCGTGGGGCGTGGGGCGTGGGGCGTGGGGCGTGGGGCTTGGGGCTTGGGGCTTGGGGCTTGGGACGCGAGCCTACGGCTCGAGAGGCATACGGCCAGCCAGCGCCCGCGTGAGCGCGCTCAGCTCCTGGCGTCGGCGTCCACGCCCAGGTCCTTGATCTTGGCGAGCAGCGCCTTGTAGCTCACCTGGAGCATGTCCGCCGCCCGTCCGCGGTCGCCACCCGCCTCGCGGAGCGCGCGCGTCACCTTGCGGCGTTCCACTTCCGCCGTCACCCGGGCCGTGGCTTCCGCCATCGTGCCGTCGAGATCGATCGACTCCCACGGGTCCGCCGCCGGCGCGGCAGGCAGCGCCGCCGCCAGCAGGTTCAGATGCCCCGGCTGTAAGGCATCGCCGTCGGCCAGGATCACCGCGCGCTCCACCGCGTTCTGCAGCTCCCGCACATTCCCAGGCCAGGCATACTCCGAGAGGAACGTCACCGTCCGCTCGCTGAGCGTCAGGGGCCGCCGGCCGAGCTCACGACAGGTCCGCTCGACGAAGTGACGGGCGAGCAGCGGGATGTCGCCGGGCCGGTCCCGCAGCGGCGGAATGGACAGGGGAAACACCGACAGGCGGAAATAGAGGTCCTCGCGGAACTGGCGCGCGGCCACGGCCTGCCGCAGGCCGCGATTGGTCGCGGCGACGATCCGCACGTCGACCTGGATCGTGGAGGACCCACCGAGCCGCTCGAAGCGCTTGGTCTCGATCGCGCGCAGCACCTTGGCCTGGAGCGGCATGGGCATCTCGCCCACTTCGTCGAGGAACAGCGTCCCACGCTGCGCCAGCTCGAACCGGCCGGGCTTGCGCTGCGTCGCACCGGTGAAGGCCCCCTTCTCGTAGCCGAACAACTCGGCTTCGAGCAGCGTCTCCGGGATGGCCGCGCAGTTGATGGCGATGAAGGGCCCGGTGCTCCGCTCGCTCAGCGCGTGCACCGCCCGCGCAAAGAGTTCCTTGCCGGTCCCGCTCTCGCCTTCGAGGAGGACGGTGGTGTCCGACCCGGCGGCGCGCTGCACCGCCTGGATCGTCTGCCGGAGGATGGCCGACTCGCCGATGATCTCCGGCATCCCGCGACGCTTGGCGGCTTCCTCCTTCAGCAGGTTGTACTCGCTGAGCAGGCGGCGCTGCGCAAGCGCGCGTTCGACCATGAACAGGAGGTGCTCGGGATCGACGGGCTTGGCGAGGAAGTCGAGCGCGCCGTCCTTCATCGCGGCCACGGCATCCTGGATGGACCCGTACGCCGTCATCACGATGACGGGCATCTCCGGATCGGCATCCTTGGCGGCCCGCAGCACGCCGAACCCGTCGCCCACGGGAAGACGCAGGTCGGTCAGGACGACCGACGGCACCGAGGCGGCAAGGCTGGCACGTGCCTCCTGCTCGTCGCGCGCCTCGACGACGAAATACCCCTGGCTCTCCAGCGCGTGCCGGAGCATGGTGCGCAGCGAGTCCTTGTCCTCGACGAGCAGGACGGGCTCGCTCCGCCTCGACGACGGTTCCATCAGGACGGACGCAGCCAGCCGGCGGGGACGCCCTCGCGGCGGGCCTCGTCTTCGATCGTCGAGATGGCCTTGGTCTGGTCTTCGATGTCCTTCTTCACGCGCTCGAGCTCGGCCAGCGCCTTGACACGCTGTTCCTCGATGCCGGACCGTTCGACCGGGTTGTCGCGATTGACGAAGTCGGTCCAGAGCATGTCGATGCGGTTCTGCAGCGCGGCGCCGAACGCCCGGCTGCGTTCGAGCTGGCTGCGGGCCTCGGTGATCCGGCCCGCCCAGTACTGCTGGTCGTGCGCGGGTGCCGCGGGCGCCGCCGGCGCCGCGGCGGCATCGGCCGTGCCCGTGTCCGAAGTCGCGGCCGGAACCGCGTCGGCCGCTGTGGAGGTCCCTGCGGCTGGCTCGGCGGGCGCCGGCGACGGGCGCGAGAAGTCCGGCTTGAGTGTGTCGTTGGTGTAGACCTTGGCCGGCTGCCGCATCTCATCGCGGCGTGCCTGCTCGGCCCTGGCCACATCAGCGAGCGACTGCGCGTCGGCCCAGGCCGCGCCGGACACCATCAACGCGACGACGAACGCTACGCGTGTCTGCATATCATGATCGTACGCGCCGATCACACGGAAATCAAGGAAGGGACGCGCGAAGATCGCGCCACGATTGCACACGAATGCCAGGTTGGCACACCGGTGCGCCCATGGCTGCACGACAGATTTTCGAGGCCTCGGCTTCGACACCCTGCGGGCGCCGTCGCGCCCCACCGCCACGGCCCGCAGACGGACGATGTGCCGGCCGGTGGCCTCGTCGATCTGGTCGTCGCGTTCCGATCCCCATCCACCTCCCGGCCATCGTCGCCCGCCCAGACGAGGAGGTAGGCCGCCGGCGCGTGCGCGTACGGCCCCAGCTCGCGGAGCGGGCGGAAGTAGAAGAGCCGCCACGTCGGGTTGTTCGCACCCCACGGCCGCTCGACGCTGATCGCGCGGAGCTCCGCGTCGCTACATCCGGTGGCGCGCCCGCAGTTCTGGAGCGCGGTTTCCTCGGCGAGATCGATTGCGTACGCGCCGTCCACCATTCGACGTCCATCGGGCGCACCATCCACGCCCGGCGCCTGCTCGTCGCCACGCAGCACGGCATCCCAGTCCGCTGCGTCGAGCGCACGCGCCGCCGCTTCGAGACCGGCGCGGGCCGCGTACTGCAGGCCGAGGCCCTCGCGCATGCTGCGGACCACCAGGTGCTCTTCCGACACGAGCAGCGAAAGCCCCAGTGCGATCGTGGACAACACCGCGCCGAAGAGCAGCACGGCGACGAGCGCCATGCCGCGCGCATTGGTGAGGCTGTCGCTCATCGGCCCTCCAGCGTGACGCTCGCCGTGACGCGGCGATCCGCAACCCACGACGGCGTATTGCGCGCGGCCGTTCCTCCGCGGGAGAACAGGATTCCGGCAGGCCCTCGAAACCGCGCCGAGCGCGCCTCGACACGCAGATGAATGTCGATGCGGCGCACGCGCAGCAGGTCCGCGTCGAACCGGCCGCTCGACCACGCGTCCGGGCACCACGGGCCATCGTCCAGATCGACGGGCCGGAGGCGGCTGAGTCCATCCGTGTCCGCCGCACGCGCGGTGAGCGACGAGACCAGGCCGGTGACCGTGCGGCGTGCCGGCAGTGCTCGCCCGCAGCGAACGTTCCAGCGGCGTCGATGGCCTCCGGACGCGGGGGCGGCAGGCCGTAGGTGGAGAGCCCGGGCCGACATCCGCGTCGCGTAGGCTGGGCGCGTCGGGCCGGCCCCACGCGTCGATCTCGAAGGCGACGACGCCATCGACCATCGGTTCGGCTGCGCCGGCGGCTGTCGTGCGGACGAACGTGGATGACCCGTCGGCCTGCGGCACCAGCGCGAACGTGTCGGCACGTGCCTGCAGCACCAGGGCACCGGCTTCGAACGCGTGATTCAACGGCGCGGCGGGTGTGATCCGGAACAGCGCGTCCGAAACGGCGTCGATTTCGAAGGTGTCGAAGCGGCCGCGCGCGTCCCACACCACGGCGACGTCCCCTGGAGCAAAGCCGCACACGGCCGTAGCGCCCGGACAGCCAGACGCCGGGTCGAGGGCCAGCGACCCACCCGGTCCTGCTTGGTCCGCCACGAGCCGCCCTGCCCCACCGGGCAGCGCCCGCAGGACCCAGAGCCCGGCGAAGCGATCCGGATCGGTCCCGTCCGGCAGGGCCTGACGATGGGCACGCTCGACCCGAGCGATCGTGCCGCGTCTCCCGCAGAGATGCCACCACCGGCATCGGCCACCGCATCGGCCACCAGCAAGGCGCCCTCGCGAGCGCGCTGCATCGTGTCGATGGTGGCGGGCTCGACGTCGAACGCCCACCGTGCCCAGCCGATCATGGAGACCCCGCTGGCGAGCAGCGCCGTCGCCAGGACCGTGCCGACCAGCACCTCGATGAGGGTGAAACCGCGGGACGTCACGGCTGCCTCGCTCGCCACGACACCAGGCAGGCCAGCGCTGGCGCGCCCGGAGCGGCTGGCCACTCGAACACGCACGACTCGAGCGCCCGCACCTCCGCATCGGCACCGGCGGCCGACACGGCCCATCTGCTCACCAGGCGCGCACCGGTTGCTCCCGCCGGCAGCGGCTGCCCATCGCGATCGAGTAGCTCCGCGTAGCCGGCCGTGTCGGTCCGCAGCGAATCCGCCGGGGACTCGTCCAGCAGTGGCACGTGGACGGCCGCACCGGCCACGTCGTACGGCCACGGCACGGACCGGAGACGTTCGAGCCTGGCGGCCGCGGCCGCCAGGGCGATGGTGGAGCTGTCGGCGCGCTGCACTGCACGCCGGCTGTGGGCCAGCAGGGCAACCAGGCCGCCAGCCAGGGTGATCATCAGCGAGAAGGCCACGAGACACTCGACGAGAGTGAAGCCGGCCGTTCGGTCACGATGGCGCATGCGGGGAAGAGCAGCAAGAGCCGCACCGGGGCGCAGCCGGGGGCGATCCTCGCGAGTTCTCACGCATCCTGCGTGAGCGCCTCATGGCATCGATCGTGTCAACGGCAGATCCTGCCGTCTGCGCTGTGCCGGATGTCGCGGTTACTGCTCGTCGGCAGCAAGCGGGAGGTGGATGCGGAAGCGAGCCCCGCCCTCGGGCCGATTCTCGGCGGCGATGCGACCGTTGTGCGAGACGATCACCTTCTGCACGATCGCCAGGCCCAGTCCCGTCCCCTGCGCCTTGGTCGTCACGAACGGCTTGAAGATCCGTGAGAGCGAATCAGCAGGGATGCCGGGGCCGCCGTCGTCGATGGTGATGACGACCTGACCGCCGTCGACGGCGCCCTCGACGCGGACCCACGGGGACCGACCGGTCGTGGTGCAGGCCTCGACGCCGTTGCGCATCAGGTTGCTGAGCGCCTGGCGCAGCAGCACCTCGTCGCCCATGATGCGGCCGAAGGCGCCCCCGATCTCCAGCGCCCCTTCTCCGACGGCCTGATCCGCGGCCGCGCGCTCGACGATGGCGTGCAGGTCGAGATCGACGAGGCTGAGATGCTGCGGACGCGCGAAGTTGAGGAAGTTCGTCACGACCTCGCCCATTGCCGTCGTCTCTTCGCGAATGGCCTCCACGTAGGCGCCGTAGGGCTCGGGCAGCTTCTCTGGATCGAACAGCCGGGCGTACCCGTGGATGGTCGCCAGGCCATTCCGAAACTCGTGCGCAAGGCCTGCGGTGAGCTCGCCCACACCTGCGAGCGCCTCCTTCAGCCGCAGCTGTTCCTCGAGAGCCACGACCTCCGAGAGGTCGGTGAACAGGCACACGGCGGCCTGCATCCCCCCGTCGGGCGCCGAGAGCGGCGACACGCTCACCCCCAGGTGCGACGGCCGTCCCGGCATCGTCAACTGGCGACGCGTGACGGGCACGCCGGAGTCGATGGTCTCCCCGATGACGGCGGCCAGCGGCGCGGCGTCGGCGAGCAATTCGGCCACGGGTTTCCCCTCGCCGCCGCCGTCCAGGTTCAGGATCCGGCGCGCAGCGGGGTTGACGATCTGGACCATCCCCTGGCCGTCCACGACGATGAGTCCCGCGCCGACGCCCGTGATGATCTGACTGGCGAGCCGCTCCGAGGCTTCCGCGCGCGCGGCCGTGGCGCGTTCCTGGGCCTTGAGCCGGACCAGCGACTCCTGCAGGACCGACGACAGCATCGCGGACTCGCTACCCCCGCCCGACCGGGCCTGCGACCGCCGCGACAGGCGGACGAGCGACACCAGGAGCGCCGCGAGCACGACGCTCATCAGGACGGTGATGCCGACGAGAGCGTAGCCGGCTGCGGTCAGGGTGGGCACGTGCAGTCAGGCGTGCGCGATCAGCGCACGAAGAAGCCGGAATACCAGGTGATGAGCGGGTCGCCGACGAGCATGGCCGCGAGCGCGCCGACGGCCAGGAACGTGCCGAACGGCAGGGCGAGCCGCATGGTGCCGCGCGAGAACGCGATGATGCCGACGCCAACCAGCGCGCCCGAGAACGACGCGAGGATGAGCGTGACAAGCACGGCCTTCCAGCCGAGGAACGCGCCGATCATCGCCAGCATCTTCACGTCGCCCATGCCGAGGCCCTCCTCGCGCCGGACCGCATAGTACGCGGCGGCGATTCCGTAGAGGATCCCGGCGCCGAGCGCGATGCCCGTGAGGCTGGCCATCCAGCCAGGCGGTCCCGCCAGACTGAAGGCGAACCCGATCGCGATGCCGGGCAGGGTGATGACGTTGGGCAGGATCTGATGGTGCAGATCGATTCCGAAGAGCACCACCAGAATCACGACCAGAATCAGCCGCGCGGCCAACAAGGGGCTCGCGGGGGTGAGCCACGCCACCAGCAGGAACAGCAGCCCCGTGACCAGTTCGACAATCGGGTATTGCGGTGAGATTGGCGCCCGGCAATGGTGGCACCGGCCGCCGAGCATGATCCACGACAGGACCGGGACGTTGTCGATCGCCCGAAGTCGCGTGCCGCAGGACGGACACGTCGAGGGAGGCGACATCAACGACTGCCCGCGCGGCAGCCGGTGTATGACCACGTTCAGGAAGCTGCCGATCGCGAGGCCGAAGATACCCACGAGCACGAGCTGCGGCGTCTCGAGCATCATGACGGGGGCCTCGGGACCGGAACCGCGGATGGCGGCGGCGGTTCGGCCGGCAGCGGCTGCAGAGCCGAGTCGGCGGCGAGGCCGATGCGGCCGGTGACGGGATTGATGACCAGCGGCGTGCCGGACGGATCGAGCGGGATGCCGCGCAGGTAGCCCGCGCGCACGAACTCCTGCCAGGTCTGCGCAACCCGGCCTTCGCGGGCCTGGTAACGCTCGGCCACGGCGTTGAGCTGGTCGATCAGGTCCATCGCGTCGAGCTGCCGCAGGCGGAACTCGGCGTTGGTGCGGATCCAGGGGAACTCGCTGGAGTCGTGCAGCTGCTGCCAGAGCGTCCGCGACGACTGCCGGTCCCCGCCGGTCGCCAGCGTGGTGGCGGCCAGCGGCGCCAGCCACTCCGGCGCACCAGGCGCGCGGCTGCCCCGCCCGAACCACTCGGCGGCCTTCTGATAGTCCTGCAGCCACCAGTAGTAGACGAACCCGATGTCGTGCATGTACTCCCATCGCTCGCCGTCCCGGGCGAGCCCGTCCTCGAGCAGCGCAATCGACTGGTCGGGGCGTCCGGGGCCGTTCGGAAACGACTCCGCAAGGAAGATGGCGCCGAAGCGATAGGCCACCCTGAACCGCGGATCGAGGGACGTGACGAGATCGAGCATCGGGAACAACAGGTCGTAACTCCGATCCCCGGCCGGGCGCAGGCGCTGGCCGCCGTAGTAGACGACGGCCCGCATCCAGTAGAGGTCGGCGGCGATGGTGTCGTAGCCAAGCACGAGCCGCTTCATCGCAGGGCCCGACTGGATCCAGAGCATGCCGCCTGTCGGTTCGAACGGGTGCCGGTCGCGATCGCGCGCGGCCTGCAGGCCGACGCTTGCGAGGCCGAGCACGGCAATGAGCAGCCAGGGCCCGAGCGTTCCCGTGCGCCCGCCGGCCTCGGCTCGCGGTGCGCTCACTTGAAGTCCCTCCGCCTGAAGACCATCACCGAGGCGGTCAGGAGGATCCCGATGTACACGACGGCGTAGGCCAGCGTCAGCAGCACCTGCGATGCCGGCACGTCGATCCCGTGCACGACCTCTGCGCGGATGTTGAACGGGGCCAGGTTCGGCAGCACGTAGTACAACCCGCGCGCGAGCAGCACGACGGGGCGCGCGTCGAGGACGGCTTCGAAGTTCCGCAGGTCGGCGTTGAAGTGTCCCGCCACCCACAGTCCGACGGTGAAGAGCGCCGCGAGCAGCGGGCTCGAGAACGTCGAGAAGAACAGGGCCACCGCGGTGACGATGCTCAGCTCGGCCACCGTGAGGACCACCGCCACGGCCAGGTGCGGGTCCAGGGCCGGGGCAGGCCACACCGACTTGATGCCGGGGGCGGTCGTCATGTCCATGTAGAGGAGCACCGCGTAGAAAGCCACGGTCATCACCGCGAGGTTGACCGCCAGGGTCATGACCAGCCCGAGATACTTGCCGACCACGAACTGGGCGCGGCTGACCGGCTTGGCAAGGAGCGCGAAGACGCTGCGCCGCTCCACCTCCTTCGACACCAGCGTGATGCCGATGAACACCGCGATGAGCAGCCCGAACCACGACATGGCCGCCAGGCCCAGGTCCTTGATGACCTTCATGTCCTGTCCGGCTGTGAGCTGGCCGATGAGATACGAGGCCGCGATCAGCAGCACGGCGAAGGCCACCATCGCGTACGGGATGCGGTCCCGCACGGATTCCCGGAACACGGCCCCGGCGACGAGCCCGATCGTGCGCACCGCTAGAGCCCCGTCCGCCGCGACTCGGCGGCGCCCACGGACTGCACGAAGTAGTCTTCGAGCGTTTCGCGCACGGGGTTGAGGGAAACGACCTGCGCACCGCCTTCGCCGAGCTCGCGCATCACCTGGTCCGGCGCGATGTCCGGCGGCAGCTCCACGGACAACCGTCCGTGAGCCAGCGTGGTCACCGCGCGCGCGCGCGCGTCGAGGGCCGCCCGCTGCTCCCCGGAGACATGGTCGACGACCAGTTCCCAGCCCTTCAGCTCGAAGGCGAGGATCTCGGAGAGACGGCCCGATGCGATGAGCCGCCCCTGGGCCAGGATGCCGACGCGGCTGCACAGGGACTCGGCGTCGGAGAGGATGTGGGACGAGAAGAAGATGGTGCAGCCGCGGTCGCGGAGCTGCAGCATCACCTGGCGCACATGGCGCCGGCCGAGCGGGTCGAGACCGGACATCGGCTCGTCGAGGAACACCACCTCCGGTTCGTTCAGCAGCGCCTGGGCGAGCCCCACCCGCTGCACCATGCCCTTCGAGTACTGCCGCAGCCGCAGACGCCGCTCCGCGCCCAGGCCCACATCGTCGAGCACGGCCGACACGCGGCGCGTGACGTCGGCGCCGCGGAGCCCGAAGAGGCGGCCGAAGTACGACAGCAGTTCTTCCGCGGTGAGGTAGTCGTAGAAGTACGGATTCTCGGGCAGGTAGCCGATGCGGGCCCTGGTGGCGAAGTCACCAACGGGACGGCCCAGGATGCGGGCCGCCCCCGAGGTGGGATACAGCAGCTGCATCAGCAGCTTGAGCGTGGTGCTCTTCCCCGCCCCGTTGGGACCGAGGAAGCCAAAGACCTCTCCCTCGTCAACGGACAGGGTGAGGCGGTCGAGCGCGCGATAGGGACGAGGGCGCCAGAAGCCGACGAGAAAATCCTTCGACAGCTCCTCGGTCTCTATCGCGGCCACATCACTGTCCTCCGCCTCCCACGCGGCGCAGCTCCCACGCGATGGCCGCGTCGAAGAACTCGGGCCGGAGGCCGGGCAGCCGGATGCCGTTGAGGAAGAACGTCGGCGTGCCTTGGATGCGCAGCTGCGCGCCCTGCTGCGCGTCGGCGCGGACGAGACCGAGCGTGGCCGCGTAGCGGGCATCCATGTCCGTCACGCCGCCCACATCCCTGGCTGCCTGCCGCACGGTCGCGGGCGTCATGGCGGGCTGGTTCGTGTACAGCCACTCCTCCATCGCCTCGGCCTTGCCCTTCTCGCGCGCCAGGCGCACGGCCACCGCCGCTTCGCAGGCGCCGAGGTGCAGGTCCGTGGACATCGAGGGGTTGCACTCCCGCTCGAGCGGATAGTCCTTGTAGATCACCTTGATCTTGCCCGGCGCCTCCTTGGCCCACTTGGCCAGCACCGGCTTGTATTCCATGTAGGTCTGGCCGCACGCCGGGCACTGGTAGTCGTTGAACTTCACGATCACGACCGGCGCGTCCCCGCCGTCGACGACGATGGGCTCGCGGGTCTGCTGCGCGAGCCAGCCCTCGAACTCCTTCACGCGGTTCTGGTCGGCGGCGGGCACGGCCTGCTCGACGCCCGGCTCGGCGCTGGCAGCCGCGGTGAGCTCCGCGCCTGGAAACCACAGCACGGCTGCGGCGGCGGCCACGGCGAACATCGCCGCCGCCGACAGGGCGGCCGGCGTCCGCACCAGCGTGCCGAGATCCCGCGCGAGCTTGCCCGGCAGGCTGGTCATCGGATCCTGCGCAGCGGCGCCGGAGGTGAGGAACAGCCCGATGACGGCCACGTAGGTGGCGGCGCAGAGCAGGCAGACCGTACCCAGGATGAAGTACGACGCGTATCCCAGGTACAGCACGAACGCCAGGCCCACCGTGGACGCGGCGAACACGTAGCCGGGCAGGCTCGCCTCGGCAGCCTTGGACCGCTGGCACAGCAGCACCAGGCCGATGATGCCGGCAAAGAACAGGAGGCCCAGCAGCGCCACGGGGACGCCGGCGAACGAGCCATACTGGCTCGTGTAGGCCTGACTGCAGCTCAGCGTGCTGTTGACATCGCAGACGCTGACGTAGGTGGGGTCGTTCAGCAGGCGGTAGTGCACCCACGTCGAGGACGAGGACGCAACCAGCCCGAGCGCAGCGAAACCGAGGAACCAGCGTGACATAGCGCGAATTATAAGCCGGAGCCGCGCTCCAGCCGGGCCGTGGCCCCCACATAGATCGTCGGTCGTGAAGGGGGGGAACTACAGGGCGGGGCGGGGCGTGGGGCTTGGGGGCTTGGGGGCGAAGGCTTGAGGGCTTGGGGCTTGAGGGCTTGAGGGCTTGAAGGCTTGAGGGCTTGCGGGCTTGGGGGCTTGAGGGCTTCTGCCTTGTGCCTTGTGCCTTGTGCCTTCTGACTTCTGAATTCGCCATTCTGAATTCCTGGCGTTCCCCGTACAGGCCACGAGCGCGGCCCCTGGAGGAACCGCGCCCGTGTCCTTGCCCTTCCGACTGGAGGTGCTTACTGAATCGGGTTGCCGCCAGGAGCCGCCGCGGTGCCGACCGTCGACGCGATGGCCGCGGTGTCCGCGAAGATCGTGCCGAGCGTGCCCACCCAGAAGTAACGGGTGCCGGTCGAGCCAGCGGTGATGGGCTCGGCCGTGGCGTACCACGAGCTGATGAGGTCGGCCGCCGCAACCGCGTTGCAGGCATCCAGCGTCGCCGCGGAGCCGTCGGTGCCGGCGTTGAGCTCGACCGTGTAGCCGCTCTTGTTCACCGAATCAGCAGCGCCGAGGTCGGGGCTGATGAAGGGCGTGCCGCCCGTGGGGGCGATCGCCAGGTCCGTCAGCGCGCCGGAGTAGAAACCGTTGGCGCAGGTCGACGCGAACGCCTGCTGCGAGCTCGTCACGGCGCGCAGCGAACCAATGGCCGACGCCTCGTTACCCGACATGCGGGCGCTCAGCAGGCCCGGAATCGCGATGGCCGCGATGATGCCGATGATCGCCACCACGATCAGCAGCTCGATGAGGGTGAAACCCTTGTTGTCCCGAATACGCATGTGCCTAATCTCCCAGAATCGATCGAAAGTCCGTGTAACCGCCCGTTGCCTTCGTCTTGCCGACGCCGCCGGTGTTGTCCAGCGGCGTCGCACGCCCACTCTTAGAGCAACCGCGATGCCAAGGGGCCTCGCGGCCTGGCGGTCACACATCGATCGAGGCTAGACCTCATCGTATCAACAGGTTAGGCGGAAGCAACCGGGTGGCAGCGCACGGACGCCCGATGGTCGAAACCCGTCACCCTGACACTTCCTGTCAGGGCCGGCTGCCAGTCTGTGTCAGGGGACCCGAATCTGTAACGCCGCCGTGTACAGCATCGTGCGGTCGGCGTCCTGCGCCGCCCAGGTGATCAGCGTCCGCAGGTCCTGCTCGACGAGCGCGTTGAACACCACCGCCCCGTTCACGCGGACGGTGACAGGCTGCGCAAAATCGATCACGTCCGGAGACAGCAGCAGCGAGAAGGTGGTGACGCCGCGCGTACGGGCCTCGTAGCTGTTGCCGCGACGCGCCACGTCCACTCGCCCGGACGGGTACATCCGTGCGTACATCCGCTGGCCCGGCGTCTCGCCCGCAAACCGATTCACGTCCTCGAGTCCGGCATCGTCGCCGGGGCGCCTCCCGAGGCCGGTGATCACCAGCCAGCGGACGCGGTTGTAGTGATCCGTGCGCTCCGTTTCCCACGACAGCGTCGCGGGATGCGGTTCACGGGGATGCGCGCGCACGAACTGCTCGAAGGCCGCCCGCTCGTTCGGCCACCAGCGCGTGTCGTGGCCGGCCTCCGGCTGCGGGCGATACTCGACCGTCGCTCCCGCGTCCTGGAGCATGCGCAGGTGCGGTTCCACGGAGGCGGCCGGGTAGAGCGGGTCGCGTCCGCCGTTGATCACGAAGAACGGCGTGTTGACCATGTTGCCGGCGTAGAGCTGGCCGTTGGCTCGTGTGCCCGGCGTCGCCAGCACACGCATGTTGCCGTTGAGCGGCAGGAAGGCCGAGAACGGCGTGGCCAGCTTCATGGCGTAGAAGTACGCGCCCGTCGCGCCGTCGGACACGCCCGTCATGTAGACGAGGTTCTCATCGATGTTGTACGCGCGCTTGAGCCGATCGAGCAGCGAGACGATGTGCTCGTACTGGTTGAGGTGCCACCATTCCGCGCGGGCGTGTGCGCGCGGCTGCACGTAAATGGCCTCCTCGCCGGGAAGGCGGTTGGGCGTGAGCGGACGCGGGTCTGCGTTCTCCGGCCGGCCGACGCCCCCGTGCAGCTGCACGCGGAGCGGCCACCGCCGCGCGGGCGTATAGGCGGCCGGCAGTTCGACGACGGCCTCGAGTGGCGTCTTGTCGCTGGCCGTGAAGCGCATCGTGACCGGACTGCGACCCGGCTCCGGGTAGCGGCGTCCCGCGCGCAGGCGTTCGACGGCGGTCTCGATCGACACGCCCGAGGCGACCACCCGGTCAACCGCGGCCATCGCCGTCGCCGAATCAGGCGCGTCGACCAGGTCCGTCAGCGCACGTTCGGCGGACGGTTGCGCGGTCGATCCCCGCGGCGGCGCCAGGACCGCCGCTGCCCCGACTACCCACGCCGCGACGACCAGCCGTGTCATCGACCCTCCGATGCCCTCACACTGTACTTCTTCGCCAGGTAGCGGAACTGCCGGAAGCTGAGGCCGAGCAGGTCGGCCGCGCGGGTCTGGACGCCCCCGGCCTGCCGGAGCGCGCGTTCGAGGTGCTGGCGCTCGATCTCCTGCAGGTGCCGCTCGAGGTTGAACCCGGATTCGGGCAGCGTCGCGGGCGCCGGGCCGTCGTGGTCCTCCGCGGGCAGGTCCGAGGCCACGTCAGCGGCACCGTCCAGGCCCAGCGGCGTGGCCGGCCGGCCGGCCTGGATCTCTTCGGTCAGCGTGGACAGCTCGATGCGGTATCCCTGCTCCAGCGTCACCGCCCGTTCGATGACATTCTCCAGTTCGCGCACGTTCCCCGGCCACTGGTAGGTCTCGAGTGCCGCCATGGCCTCTGGCGCGAATCCCTCCAGCGGCTTGTTCATCTCGCGCGTGAACCGCGCGAGGAAGTGCTCGGCCACCAGCTGGACATCGCCGGCACGCTCGCGCAGCGACGGCAGCCGGATGGGGATCACGTTGAGGCGGTAGAACAGGTCCTCGCGGAAGCGTCCCTCGGCCACCGCCTTCGGCAGGTCCCGGTTGGTGGCGGCAATGACGCGGATGTTGGCCGGGGTCTCCTCGGTGCCACCGACGCGGCGGAACTTGCGCTCCTGCAGGACGCGCAGGAACTTCACCTGCATGGCGGGCGCCATCTCGCCGATCTCGTCGAGGAAGACGGTCCCGCCCTCGGCCACCTCGACCAGGCCCTTCTTGTTGACCTCCGCACCCGTGAACGCCCCGCGCACGTGGCCGAAGAGCTCCGATTCGAGCAGGTTTTCCGGCATGGCGCCGCAGTTGACGGCCACGAACGGCCGCTCCCGCCGGAGCGACTGCTTGTGGATGGCCTGCGCGACCAGCTCCTTGCCAGTGCCCGACTCCCCGGTGATCAGGATGGTGCTGTTGGTCCGGCACACCGTCTCGACGAGCCGGAACACGTCGAGCATGGGGGCGCTGCGGCCGATGATGCCGGCGAACCCGTGATCCGCCGTGGTGCTCCGCAGCACCGCGTTCTCGTGGCGCAGGCGGCGCGACTCGAGCAGCTGCCGGACCTGCATCGTCACGAGATTGACGTCGCGGAAGGGCTTCTCGAAGAGTGCCTCGGCGCCCAGGTCGCGCGCGTGCTTCCACTCCTCCGAGTCCCGCGTCCAGTGCGCCGTCATCATCAGGACGATGGCGTCCGGCGCCAGTTCGCGGACGGCCTGCATCAGCCCGATGCCATCCAGGCGCGGCATCCGGATGTCGGTCAGCACCACGTCAACGAACTCGCGGGCGACGATTTCGCGGGCCGACACGCCGTCCTCGGCGGTGACGACGTCGAAGCCGTCCCGCTGGAACAGGATGCGGAGCCACTCCCGCATCGACTGCTCGTCGTCGGCGATCAGGATTCGGGGCATGTCGGCAACATCCTACGCGGATCGCGCCGGCGGGGGCACGGTTTCGGGCGTGCCGTCGCCATGGCTGGCGTGCGCGGGCGCGGGGAAGCGCAGCGTGAAGCACGTGCCGCGGCCCGGCTCGGACTGGACGTCGATGCGGCCGCCGTAGTCGGTAATCAGGCGGTGCACGATGGCGAGCCCGAGACCGGTGCCCTTGCCGAAGGAGCCGCGGAAGGGCTGGAACACGCCCTCGAGCTCCTCGGGTGTCATCCCCACGCCCTGGTCCGACACCTCGAGAATCGCCGCCGCGGGCTCCTCGGCCGTTGCCGGTTCGTTGCGGGCCGCCAGGCGCAATTCGCCGCCGCCCGGCATGGCCTTGAGGCCGTTGGTCGCCAGGTTCCAGATGATCTGCCGGATCTGGTGCTCGTCGCCCTCGACGACGACCTCCTCACCCGGGTCGGACACCGCGACGCGCTGGTTCGGGCCGACGTCCGGCCCGTTCCGCAGCAGCAGGGCGGTTTCGTGGACCAGCGTGCGGAGATCGAGGGGACGCACCTGCGCCTTCTGCGGGCGCGCGTAGGCGAGGAACGACTTGATGGTCTGGTTGAGGCGCTCCGACTCCTTGAGCACGATGTCCATCAACTGCGCCTGGTCACCCGACAGGTGGAGTTCCTGACGCAGGAGCTGCATCGAGCCCGACATGGAAGCGAGGGGATTGCGAATCTCGTGCGCGATGCCCGCCGCCATCTCCCCCACCGCCGCCAGGCGCTGCTGGAGCCGCGCGTTGCGCTCGAAGCGCTTCACGTCGGTGACGTCCTGGAAGGTGTACAGGTAGCCGTAGCGACCATCGGGCAGCGGCAGTCGCGCCACGCTCAGGCCGACGTCGATGGTGCGCCCCTCCGGCCGGCGGAACGGATAGTCCATGCGCTTGCTGCGCGACCGCGTGAGCTCGTCGTGGATGGCGGCGCTCACCTCGGGCTCGAGCTGCAGCACGGCGGCCGCGGGCTGGCCGATCGGCGGCTCGCCGGTCAGGCCCGTGATGGCCATGGCCGAGCGGTTGAAGGTGAGGAGCCGATCCTGTGCGTCGGTCGTGGCCAGGCCGCTCAGGAGGTTGTCGATGACGTACTGGTTGAAGGCCTGGAGGTCGGCGATCTCCTCCGTGGCGCGTTCCAGGCGGACATCGGCGCGGCGGGCGCGTTCGGCCAACGATCCGCTGAGGACGGCCACCGCGAAGAACCCGAAGAAGTTGAGGCCGAGGATGTACACGGCCTCGTAGGGGGCCGGGAGCACCGCGGGCGCGGTCCGCAGCGGCAGGTCCAGCAGGCCGTGCGCCGCCCCGTACTGCGCGAGCACCAGGCCGAGGAACAGCACGGCATTGAGCGCCGCCATGCGGACGGCGCCCCGCCGATTCAGCGTGCTCGCCGACAGGATGGGCAGTGCGTAGAGCGTGGTGAAGAGGCTGTTGATTCCGCCGGTGAGGTAGACACCGGCGGAGATCAGGAGGGCGTCGAGCCCGAAGTGCAGGTCGGCCATCCACGGGAGGCGGTCGACCAGCCGCAGCGCGGCGAGCAGGACGGCGCTCACGGCGAAGGTCACGCCGATGAGCACGAAGAACGGATTGAACGGCAGCGCCCCCGGGGCGCGCACCTGAACGGCGATAGCCAGGCCGAGCAGAGCGGTGGCGACGACGAGCCGCCGCGCGGTGTGCGCCGCCAACCGCTGCCGCAGCCAGCTGTCGCTCATCCAGAGAGCTTGCTGATCAGGCCGAAGATCGGCATGTACATCGCGATCACGATACCGCCGACGACGCCGCCGAGGAAGGCAATCATGATCGGCTCCATCAGCGTCAGCATGCCGGCGACGGCGGTGTCGACCTCTTCCTCGTAGAAGTCCGCGATCTTGGCCAGCATGGTGTCGAGCGCACCGGTCGCCTCGCCGACGCCGATCATCTGGACCACCATGCCCGGGAAGACGCCCGTTTCCTTGAGCGGCCCGGCGATGGTCTCACCGCGCTCGATGCTCTTGCGCGTCGCCTGGATGGCGTCCTCGATGATGGCGTTGCCGGCGGTGCGGGCGGTGATGTCCAGGCCGTCCAGAATCGGCACGCCCGAGGCCATCAGCGTGGACAGCGTGCGGCAGAACCGCGCGACCGCGATCTTCCGCAGGATGGCGCCGAGGACGGGCACCTTGAGCAGCAGGCCATCGATGACCCTCCGCCCCTTCTCGGTGGCGTAGTACTGCCGCAGGCCGTAGGCGGACGCGAACAGCACGATGCCCAGGAACGGCGCGAAGCGCACCAGGTTGTTGCTGAGCGCGATGACCACGCGCGTGGGCAGCGGCAGCTCGGCGCCCAGCCCGGCGAAGAGGGCGGCGAAGGTCGGGATGACCTTCCAGAGGATGACGCCCACGACCACGCTGGCGATCACGATGACCGCCACGGGGTAGATCATGGCGGACTGCACCTGGCCGCGCAGCTTGACGGCCTTCTCGATGTAGACCGCCAGGCGCTTGAGAATCGTGTCGAGGATGCCGCCGGCCTCGCCGGCCGCGATCATGTTCGTGTAGAGGGCGTCGAACACCTTCGGGTGCCGCTTCATCGCGTCGGCCAGCGATTGGCCGCCCTCGACGTCGGTCCGCGTCTGCAGGATCACCTGCTGGAAGTACTTGTGCTCCTCCTGGTTGCCCAGGATGTCGAGACACTGGACGAGCGGCAGGCCCGCGTCGATCATCACCGAGAACTGCCGCGTGAAGACGGCGAGGTTCTTCGCCGGCACGCTCTTGCTGCGCACCTTCGGCGCCGCGGCCGCCTTGGCCACGGGCGTGATCTTGGTGACCTGGATCTGCTCGCGCCGCAGGAGGGCGGCTACCGCCTCCATCGAGTCGCCGATCCGCTCGCCCGTGACGGCCTCGCCGCCGCGGGTCCGCCCGGTGAATGCAAACGTCGCCATGTGCTCTGTCTCCGTCTATCGGTCGAACGGGGGGAGACCCATACGACCCGCCGCTACTGCGGCCGGCGGGCAGCCGTCGGAGCGCCCGGCCGCGTGAGGCCGGCGCCGGGCACGACGCCCACGCCCCGATTGATCATCTCCTGCAGCTCTTCCCGGTTCGACGAGGCCGACATCGCGGTCTGCATCGTGATCTGGCGCCGGAAGAACAGTGTCGCCAGCGACTGGTTCATCGTCTGCATCCCGAGCTTCTCCTGCCCGGTCTGCATGGCCGAGTAGATCTGGTGGATCTTGTCCTCGCGAATCAGGTTGCGGATGCCGGCCGTCGGGATCAGGATTTCCATCGAGACGACCCGGCCCTCGCCGTTGGACTTGGGCAGCAGGCTCTGGCAGACGATGCCCTCGAGCACCATCGACAGCTGCGTGCGGATCTGCGACTGCTGGTGCGCGGGAAACTGGTCGATGATGCGGTTGATGGTCGAGGCCGCCGAGTTGGTGTGCAGCGTGGCCAGCGTCAGGTGGCCGGTCTCGGCGATGCGCAGCGCGGACTCGACCGTCTCCAGGGTCGCGCATTTCGCCGATGAGCACCACGTCCGGGTCCTCGCGCAGCGCCGCACGCAGGGCGTTGGAGAAGGTCTGCGTGTCGCTGTGGACCTCGCGCTGGTTGACCATGCACCGCTTGTGCTGGTGCAGGTACTCGATCAGGTCCTCGATGGTGAGGATGGCGCCGCCTGCTCGGTGTTGATCTTGTCGACCATCGCCGCCAGCGTCGTGGACTTGCCGCTGCCGGTCGGCCCCGTCACCAGGATGAGGCCCCGCGGCAGATCGGCCAGCTTGGCGACGACCGGCAGGTGCAGCTCGTCGAACCGCGGATGCGCGTCGGGAATCTGCCGGTAGGCAGCCGCGACGGCTCCCCGCTGGTTGTACATGTTGCAGCGGAAGCGGGCGACGCCCTTGATGCCGAACGAGCAGTCGAGCTCCCACGTCTCCTCGAAGCGCTTCTTCTGCGCGTCGGTCAGCACGCTGTAGGCCAGCGCCTTGCTGTCGGTGGGCGTCAGGGGGGCGAAGTCCAGGCGGACGAGGTCCCCGTGGATGCGCACCTGCGGCGGCGACTCGATCGACAGGTGGAGGTCCGAAGCCCCCATGTCGACGGTTGCCCTGAGCAGTTCCGGCAGTGACGGCAGCGTAGCCATGTCGTGTGTTCGCTCTCCAGGGCCAGGCCCTATTTGACGGTTTCCCGCAGCACTTCCTCGACCGACGTCACGCCGTCCCGGATCTTGCGCAGCCCGCTGCCGCGGAGCGTGATCATGCCCTCTTCCACGGCCTTGCGCCGCAGCTCCAGCGCGGAGGCGCCCACCAGCACGAGCTCGCGGAGCTCGTCGGTGACCTCCATCACCTCGTAGAGGCCGACGCGGCCCTTGTAGCCCGTGCCGTTGCACTTCTCGCAGCCCTTGCCGTGGAACGCCTTGACGGTCTGGGCGTCCTCGGGCGAAAAGCCGATCTGCTCGAGCGCGGCCGGCGGCAGGTCCTCGGGCTGCTTGCAGTTGGCGCAGACGCGGCGCACGAGGCGCTGCGCGCACACCAGGTTCAGCGAGCTCGCCACGAGGAACGGCTCGATGCCCATGTTCATCAGGCGGTTGATGGTGCTCGGCGCGTCGTTGGTGTGCAGCGTCGACAGCACGAGGTGGCCCGTCAGCGCCGCCTTGACGGCGATTTCGGCCGTCTCGAAGTCGCGGATTTCGCCGACGAGGATGATGTTGGGGTCCTGGCGGAGGAAGCTGCGGAGTGCGGCGGCGAAATTGAGGCCGATGTTCTCGCGCACCTGGACCTGGTTGACGCCGGGCAGGTTGAACTCGACCGGATCCTCCGCCGTCATGATGTTGGTCTCGGGCGTATTGATGCGCGAGATCGACGAGTACAGCGTGTTGGTCTTGCCGCTCCCGGTCGGCCCCGTCACCAGCACCATGCCCCACGGCTTCTGGATCTGCGTCTCGAGCTTGCCCAGCGACTCGCTCTCGAACCCGAGCTTCGTCATGTCGAGCATGAGCTTGCCCTTGTCGAGCAGGCGCATGACGATCTTCTCGCCGAACAGGGTCGGCAGGCACGAGACGCGGAAGTCGATGTCCTTGGAGACGCCCTTGTCGTTGAAGCGGATCTTGATGCGGCCGTCCTGGGGCAGGCGCTTCTCGGCGATGTCCAGCTTCGCCATGATCTTGATGCGCGAGGTGATCGCGTCGCGCATCTTCAGCGAGGGCTGCATGACGTTGTAGAGGATGCCGTCGATGCGGTACCGGACGCGGTACTCCTTCTCGTAGGGCTCGATGTGGATGTCGCTGGCGCCCTTGGAGATGGCCGACATCAGGATGACGTTGACCAGCTTGATGACCGGCGCTTCCTCGCCCTGCCGCGTGAGCGCCTCGGCGCTGATCTCCTCGAGGTCCTCCATGACCTCGACTTCGGCCACGTCGGTGGGCATCTCCTCGAGGGCCTTGGCGGCCATCTCGAGCGCGCTCTCTCCCGAGATCGGCGCCGGCGGACCGCCGCGCACCGTGGTGATCTGGGCGGGCGCGCCGCCGTAGTACTTCTCGATGGCGTCCGATACGCCGTTCTCGGACGCGACGACAGGCTCCACGTTGTAGCCCGTCATGAACTTCACGTCGTCCATGGCGAAGACGTTGGTCGGATCCGTCATCGCGATGGTGAGCGTGGCCCCAGCGCGGCTGAGCGGCACGATCTGGTACTTCCGCGCGGTCTCGGCGGGCACGAGCTTGATGACCGCGGGATCGATCTCGAACTGGCCGAGCGCAATCGACGGCACGCCGTACTGCTTCGACAGCAGGGCCGTGATCTCCTCGTCCTGGATGTACCCCAGCTTCACGAGGTTCGCGCCGAGCTTCCCCCCGTTCTGCCGCTGGTACGTCAGGGCATCCTGGAGTTGTTCAGCCGTGATGCGCTTCTCCTTGAGAAGCAGCTCGCCAATCCTGACCGCCATGTGCGTCCTAGTACGTCAGCCTCGCTCCGATACTCCACGCCCGCTCGTCCCGCGCGCCGCGCGCGACGTGGGCCTCCACGAAGGCGCCGGGCCTGAGGGCCGCCGACACCCCGAACGTCCCGACGGGCCGCGCCTCGCCCAGCGTGCTCGCCCGCAGCCCGGCACGGAGGCCGAGCCGCTGGCCCAGCCACCACGTCTCCCCGCCGGCCGCCACGTCGCCGATCCCCGCTCGCCGTCGTCCGCGCGGTCAGGTCGGCATCCGCCGAGACCACCACCCGCGACAGGCCGGCCACCCCGCGCCCCAGGCCCCGCCGACCCGGACCTCGCGCGCCAGCCGGACTGGATCCCTGTCCGGTTCCGGTCCGTCGAACGAAGGCGTAGTCAAATTCCGCGCCACCAGCCCCGCCCGCCACGCCCCGTGCGTCACCATGACCCCGGCGTCGATGCCGAAGCGGGTGGATTCGTGCACCGCCCCCTCCGCCAGCCCGATGGCGGATTCGTCGTCCGGTGCCCGGACGACGGCCTGGCTCACACCGCCCCTCAGGAGCCCGAAGGTTCCCGCAACGACCACCGCGTCGCCCAGGGACTGCGCCAGCGTGGCGCCGATGTGCGTGGTGGTGAGCCCTCGCACACCTCGCCGCTCATCTTCTCGGTCCGGCACGCCGGTTCCTGCAGGCCGTTCGGGGACCGCCACCGCCCGATGCAGGCGGTAATACGCAATCCCGAGCGGCGGTATGGTGAAGCCGATGAACCGGGCGTCGGTCTCCCCGCGCCCAGGGGCGCCTGGCGGACCGTCGCCGTGGCCCCGCCCCTCTCCGTAATCGACCACCAGGCTGAAAAGCGCACCCGTCGCCATGCCGGCCGGGTTCCAATACACGGAGGTGGCGTCGTCGGCGACCGCGACGAAGGCGTCGGCCATGCCGGCGGCACGGGATCCCGGCGACTGGGCGAGCGCCGGTGCGGCCTGCAGCACGAGGCCCGCCACCAGCCCGGCCACGGCCGGACGGTTGAAGCGAATTGAGACCATGATTACAATTTCGGGTTCACGGACCGGTTGGCGGACCGCTGGAGGGGCGAGCCGGGAAGTGCATCCTATTCAGCGGTTTGGAACCAAGTCAAGAAACCTCGGGCACCGCGGCGTCGTATAGCGTCACAGGGCCAACGGTGATCCGGCGTCTCACGGGCGTGGTCTGGCGCCCCCGCTCGACGATGGCGGCGATCGTCGCGCATCCGACCTTCCTGACGGCCTGGGCGGCCGTCCTCTTCCTGTGGCTCGTTCCGGCGGCCTGGCTGCTGTCGACCGACGTCGGCCGTCAGGCACTGGTGGACGAACGCGTCCGGCTGGCGGAGAACCTCGGCGGGTCGGTGGATGACGAGGCGTACGCGCGGCTGCAGGCCCAGCCGCCCGTGGAGGTCTACGCCGCCGGTGGCGGGCGATACCTGCTGACCCCGCCGCTGACGCTGGCCGTGGCCGCCGCGCTGATGGGGCTGGCCCGGATGGATGGCGCGTCGGTGGGATGGCGAACGGGCATGGCCGTGACGGTGCACGCCTCGCTCGTCCTGGCCCTGCAGCAGGCACTGACGGCGCCGCTCCTCTTCGCGCGGGAGTCGCTGGGCAGCCCGACGAGCCTCGCGGCCGTCCTGCCGTTGGTCGAGGAGGGCACGGCGGCGGCCCGGGTGCTCGGCACGCTCGACGTCTTCGGTCTGTGGTGGATCTGGCTGCTGGCGCTCGGTCTCGCGGCGGCCACGGGGCGGCCCGCGCGGCGATACACATGGCGGCTGCTGGCCGCCTATCTGGGTGTGGGACTGTTGATGGCGGCCATCGTGGCCGTGGCTGGAGGGTCGTAGCGTGCTGCGCAAGAAGTGGCTCTGGGCACTCGTGGGACTGATCCTGGTCGGCGTCATCGCCGGCGTCGTCGTCAGCCGCCGCCAGGACCGGGGCATCACGGTGACCGCCGAAACGATCCAGAAGCGCGACCTCGAGGCCATCGTGTCCGCCTCCGGCAAGATCGAGCCGCAGCGGACGGTCAACATCAGCGCCCAGTCGATGGGGCGCGTGACCCGGCTGGCGGTGAACGAGGGCGACCGGGTGAAGGCCGGACAGTTCCTGCTGCAGATCGACGCGGTCGCGGCCGAGGCCGCGGTGCGGCGCGACGAGGCCGCCGTGGCCGGCGCCCGCACAGGACTGGAACAGTCACGGGTCTCACTCCGGAGCGCGAGGGCCAACCTCGAGCTCGCCCGGCAGGCGTTGAAGCGGCAGCAGGACCTCTGGTCCTCCGGCCTGACCACGCGCGAGACCCTCGAGCGGGCCGAAGCCGAAGTGGAGGTGCGCGAGAGCGAACTGCGCGCCCGCGAAGAGGAGATCAAGACGCGCGAGACGCAACTGCGCCAGCAGGAGGCGGGCCTGACGAGCAGCCGCCATTCGCTGTCCCAGGTGCGCTTCGAGGCGCCGTTCGACGGCATCGTGACCCGCCGCAACATCGAAGAGGGCGAGAACGTCGTCGTCGGCACCATGAACAACGCCGGCACCGTGCTCCTGACGGTGGCGAACATGTCCGTCATCGAGGCCGAGATCGAGGTGGACGAAACCGACATCCCGTTCGTGCAGATGGGACAACCGGCCAGGATCACCATTGACGCTATCCCCGACAAGACCTTTGCCGGACACGTCACCGAGATCGGCAACAGCCCCATCCAGACGACCACCGCCAGCACCACCGCGCGCACGGCCACCAACTTCAAGGTGACGGTGACCGTCGACGACGAGATCCCGGACGTGCGGCCCGGCTTCACCTGCACGGCCGAAATCACGACGGCCACGCGGAGCCAGGCGCTCTCGGTCCCCATCCAGGCGCTGACGGTGCGCGAGCTCCTGTACGACCAGTCGGGCGCCATCGTCCCCGAGATGCGCCCGCCCCAGCAGGGCTTCCGCTTCTCGTTCGGCCAGCCGCCACCGGCGGCCACGCCCGCCACGCGAGAGCTGCAGCCCGGCCAGCGGCGGGAGGAGACCGAGGGCGTGTTCCTGATCCGCGACGGCAAGGCGCACTTCCAGCCGGTCAAGCTGGGCATCGCGGGTGAGCGGTACTGGAGGTGCTCGACGGCCTGCAGGAGGGCGACCGCGTGATCACGGGGCCGTTCGAGTCGGTCCGCGGGATGTACGAGGCAGACGCCGTGAAGACCCAGCCCCCGGCGGGGACGGCGGCCCCCGCGGGAGCCCGGACGGGCGGATAGGCGCGACCCGGCCTGTCGCAGGTCCTCGAGTCGGTTGCACTGCGCGCTCGCGTCCATCTGGGCGAACAAGCTGCGCTCGCCTGACGCTGCTGGGCAACATCGTGGCGGTGTCGTCGATCATCACGGTCGTGGCGCTCATCACGGGCGTCAACGCGGCGGTCACCGACGCGATCGTCTCGGACCTCGGCGCCGACTCCTTCGTCATCCAGCGGCGGGGCATCACGCAGAACGAGGACGACTTCGAGCGGCAACAGAGCAACCCCAACGTCACGCTCGACGACGCCGACGCGGTGCGGAGTTCTCGACCCTGGTGCGATCGGTCATGGCGCAGGCGCAGCAGGCACGAGCGTCGCCGGAGTGAGGAACTGGAGTCGATTCAGGTCGAGGGCGTGACGGAGGAGTACTGGACTTCACGACGTTTCGACGCCGAGCGCGGACGGATGATCAGCCCCGTCGAGATCCGTCGCAAGCGCAACGTGGCGCTCACGGGCTGGCAGGTGGCGGACCGGCTCTTCGGCGCCGCGGACCCCATCGACAAGCAGGTGCGGGTAGCCGGCGTGGCGTTTCGCGTCGTGGGCGTGTCGTCGAAGAAGGGCGCCGCCTTCGGCAACTCGCTGGACGAGTTCGTGGTGATCCCCCTCGGCACGTTCCAGAAACTCTTCGGCGCGCGGCAATCGCTGCAGGTCATGGTGCGGCCGCGCGACCCGTCGCGGGTGCAGAAACCAGGACGAGGCCCGCGTCGCCATGCGCGTGGAGCGCCGGCTCACCCCGGCCGAGCCCGACAACTTCGGCATCGTCGCGTCCGACTCCGTGCTGGGCATCTTCCAGCAGGCGACGGCCGGCATCGCCGTCGTGCTGGTCGGGATCGTCGGCCTTTCGCTGGTCGTCGGCGGCATCGTCATCATGAACATCATGCTCATGGTGGTGAGCGAGCGGACGCGCGAGATCGGGCTGCCGGAAGGCCCTGGGCGCGAAGCGGCGTGACATCATGTCGCAGGTGCTGACCGAGTCCATCACGCTCTCGCTCACCGGCATCATCGGCGTGGCACTGGGGTCGATGTTCGCGATGACCATCGGCTCCCTGACGCCGGTGCGGCGTCGGTGGGAGCGTGATCGGTGGTGCTCGGTGTCGTGATCACGGCAATGGTCGGACTATTCTTCAGGTGGTATCCCGCGCGGCAGGCGGCCATGCTGGATCCATCGAGGCCCTGAGGCGCGAATAGCATGACAGCCATCGCCCGGCAGGCGGGCCTGCTCCGCGAAACGGCGCGCATGGCGTTCGAGACGCTGCGCACCAGCAGATGCGTTCGGCGCTGACCGTGCTCGGCGTCGTGATCGGCTTGTCACGTCGATCGTCGGGATGACCTCGCTCATCCGCGGCTTCGACACCTCGCTGCGCGACTCGATCGCCGCGCTGGGCCCGCGCACCATCTTCGTGCAGCGCTTCGGCGCCGTCAGCTTCTCGTCCGGCGCCTCGTTCCTCGAGCTCATTCGCCGCCCGCCCTCACGGTGGACGACGGGGATGCGATTCGACGGCTGGCATCGTCGGTCGAAATCGTCGACACATGGCTCGGCGCCGGGCCGCCCAGCCGACGTTCGAGCGCATGTTCTACCGGGGCGAACGCACCAGGCCCGCGGCCGTGATGGGCACCAGCGAGCGGTTCGTGGACGTCAACTTCGCCGATCTCTACGCCGGGCGCATCTTCAGCGCGCAGGAGGTGCTCCGCCGCCGGCCATTGGCCGTTATCGGCTATGGTCCGTACCCAGGCTCTGCTTCGAGGCGCGGGGCATCGACCCGATCAACAAGCGGATGCGGATCGGCGCGAACGAGTTCACCATCATCGGTGTGGTGGACAAGCGGCCCGCCGCCAGCGCTTCAGCCTTGGCGAGACGACTTCGTCATCATTCCCTACACCGTCTTCCGCAAGCAGTTCGGCAACGAGCGCGTCCCGGCGCGGACCGTTCGGCGGCATGCCATCCGCGATCGCTGTGGTCCCCGGGAGAGCGTCACGCGCGAAGAGGCGATGCAGGAGGTGGAAGCCATCATCGCATCCGACACGGCCTGACGCTCGACCAGCCGAACGCGACTTCGACCTCTCGTCACGCAGGACGCCATCCTGAAGGTGTGGGATCAGATCTCGCAGGCGGTGCTGCTCTCGCTCGTGGTCATCTCGTCGATCGCCTCATGGTGGGCGGCATTGGGAAGTGATGGCGATCATGACGATCTCGGTGACCGAGCGCACGCGCGAGATCGGCGTGCGGAAGGCATCGGCGCACGGCGCACACAGAGATCCTGACCCAGTTCCTCATCGAGGCCATCGTGCTCACCAGCGTCGGCGGCATCCTCGGGGTGCTGCTGAGGAGCGCCATCGGCGCAGTCAACCAGCTTTGGTCTCCGGGTTCCCCGTGTCGCTCCCGTGGTGGTCGTTCGCCCTCGGCCTCGGGTTCTCCGCCTCGGTCGGCGTGTTCTTCGGTATGCTGCCAGCGGCGGGCCTCACGCATGGATCAATCGACGCCCTGCGGTACGAATGAGCCGCGCCCGGTCGGCGCCGGTGCGCGCGGCCGCGGCGCCGCAGTCCTGCTCGCGCTCGGGTGGCTGCTCCCGCTGCGCATCGCATCGGTCGGCGGAATGTCCAGCGAGGCGTGAGCGGCTGGCCGACACCCCGCCGGCCGGTCCCTCCGCGCTCGCCTCACTCGAAGGAGTGCGCGGTATCCTCCCCGACGACGACGTGGAGGTGCTGGCGGACGTCGGCGCGGCGTACGAGGCCGCTGGCCGGTCGGCCGAGGCCGAAACCGCCTACCGGCGCGGCCTCGCGCGCGATCCGGAGTATGCGGATCTCCACGCCCGCCTCGCCCGCCTGCTCGCGGCCCGGGGCGCGGCCGCCGAGGCCCGCACCCACGTCGAGTCGGCGTTGACCCTGCAGCCCAACCGGCGCGACCTTCTGGACCTGCAGGCTGCCATCGCGCGTCTGCCGGTGGAGGCGCCGTGACCGCCGCCCGGGCAGCCGCTTTCCTGCTGGCACGATTCTCGGCCGCACTGGTCCTCCTGGTGACGTGGGCCTACGGCGTCACGGCGCTCAGTCCGTTTGCCTTCGACATGTTCGTCAAGCCGCGGCTCTTCGCGTGGCTCGAGACCTTCGTCACCTGGCACCACCTGTGGTTCCTCGGCGCCAGCCTGGTGACCGCGGCCACGCTCGCACCGCTCCTGAAACGCGGGCGCACGGACGCGCGGATGGGCGTGCGCATCGCCTGGTGGGCGGCCGTGGCCTACCTCGCCGGCATGGCCGCCGCGTCCGTGTCCTTGGTCTTCGACCCGCGCCTGGCCATGCTCGTGGGCGGCGAACGGAGCGCGTGGATCGTGCCGGGCGCCCTGGCACCGCTGGCGTGGCTGGCCGTCATCGATTTCCTGGAGGCCTGGCCGGCGCTCTCGGGCCCCTCCGCAACCGAGGTGACCACGCAGCGGCGCGTCATGGCGGCGTGCCTGGCCGCGGGAGGCTGGCTCTGGCTCGCGCACACGACGGTGCTCCTCGCGCAGGCGCCGTCCGACGGTGGCGTGATCAGCTGGGCGCTCGGCCGCGCCTGGGCCCTGGCGATGGACCTGACGATCTTCGCCTGCCTGTCCGTCGCACTGACGCTCGCCGCATCGGCCGCGGACGCGACCGGGCGGCAGCGGGTCGCCGAGTACGTCCTCTGCGTCGCGGCGCTGGCCGCGGGCATTGCCGAGTTCCTCCGCCGCATCGTCTTCCCGCCCCTGCTCCTGAGCCCCGAGGACGCGGCGATGGCGGCCGTGCCCGCCGGGGTCGTCCTGGCCCTGATGTTCGGCGGGCTGCGGCTGCGGATGCGCCCGACGGCGAATCAGTCCCGCACGGGACTCGACCTCCTCCTCGGGTTCGGCGGAGGCAGGGCCGTGGTCCGGCTCGTCCTGCTGGCGGGGGTGTCGGCCGGGGCCGCACTGATGCTGGAGTCGGCCGTACGCATCGACTGGGCGATGATCCTCAGGGACACCGTCGTCGTCGTCGAGGCGTGGATCGTGTTCGGCTTGATGGTCGGCGCCACGCGATCACAGCAGGTCCACGGCGGATGGTCCTTCCGGCAACTGGTCCTGCCGCCGGCCGCGCTCCTCGGCGTCCTCCTCGGGCTCGCCGCGGCCGGCCACGCGGTCGCCGGCGCCACCGGCGACGGGCGCGCGGAGCCGCAGCGGCTGATCGATGCCTACCAGACCACCGATGGCCTCACCAGCCCGGCCGCCCGCGCCCGGTGGCCCGCGACGAGGCGGAGCCCGGTTCTTCCGCGATCTGCGGCACTCGAGGCGCGCCTGTCCAACACCACGCCGGTACCTCCCGCGTCGGCCTTCGCCTCGCTGAGGCAGCGGTCCCCCCGCGCCGCCGCCTCACGTGTTCCTGTTCGTCATCGACAGCCTGAGGCGCGACTACCTGTCGGCGTACAACGCGCGCGTCCGCTTCACGCCCCGTATCGGCCGGTGGGCGGACAGCAGCCTCGTCTTCCGAAACGCCTTCACCCAGTACGGCGGCACATGGCTGTCGCTGCCCGCCCTCTGGGCCGGCAGCCGGGTGACGCGGCAGTGGGCCACGATTTTCCCGCAGATCAACCGGCTCGAACCGCTCATCCGCGACGCGGGCTACGACCTGGTGGTCAACGATTTCACGGTGGCCTCGCTGCTGGATCCCGGCACGCACCACACATTCCTGGACCCGTCGATCCAGAGCGTTGACACAGACCTCTGCCGCAATCTCAGCTCGCTCGATGCATACCTCGGCAGCCGGACGACGACCCGGCCCGTGTTCGCGTACCTGGCGCCGATGAACGTCCACATCCTGAACACGCGCACGGCGGCGGCGCCCTCCGGCGGAAGCTACGAGGGCTTCTACCCGCCCTACGCCGCGGCGCTGGAGCGGCTGGACGGCTGCTTCGGTGCGTTCGTTGACACGCTGCGCCAGCGCGGCCTCTATGACGACAGCGTCATCATCCTGACCAGCGACCACGGCGACTCGCTCGGCGAGGAGGGGCGCTGGGGGCACCAGTTCTACCTCTATCCCGAAGACCTGCGGGTGCCCCTCATCGTGCACGTGCCCCCGGCCCTGCAGTCTCGGGTCACGACCGACCTGGGTCGGCTGAGCTTCCTGACCGACCTGACGCCGTCGCTGTACGGGCTCCTCGGCTACGACGTGCGCGATCTCGGCGAGGGATTCGGTCATCCGCTCTTCGTGCCCCCCGACGAGGCGCCGGCCCCGAGGAGGCGCGGGAGCTATCTCGTCATGTCCAGCTACGGCTCCAGCTACGGGCTGCTCCGGCGCAACGGGCGCCAGCTGTACCACGTGGACCTGGTCAATCGGGCCGAGAACGCCTTCGTCCTCCTGGACGGGCCGCTCGGCGAGGCCGTGCCCGTCACCGACGCCGTGCGCCGGGTGAACCGGGCGGGCATTCTCGACGGCCTGCGCGCCGTCGAGCGCATGTACCGCTGATCCGCGGGACGGCACCCGCATCCGCCCGGGCAAGGTCCGTCATATATGATTCGCATGTGACCGGGCGCGTCGAGCGGCCGGGGGAGGCATCCCGCCTATGAAGGTGTACGACGCCGCCAGCATCCGCAATGTGGCCGTGGTCGGCCACGGCGGCTGCGGCAAGACACAGCTGGTTTCCGCGCTCCTGTTCTCGGCCGGCATGGTGAACCGCCTCGGCCTGGTGGACGACGGGACCACCGTCACCGACTACGATGACGAGGAAACCACCCGCAAGCACACCCTGAGCGCCGGCCTGGCGCACGCGGAGTGGAACAAGACCAAGATCAACCTCATCGACGCCCCCGGCTTCGGCAACTTCTTCGCCGAGGCACGGGCCGCGCTCCGCGTCGTGGAGGGCGCGCTGGTGGTGGTGGACGCCGTTGCCGGCGTCGAGGTCCAGACCGAGAAGGCGTGGCACGCCGCCGAGGCCCTGGCCCTGCCCCGGCTGGTGTGCGTCAACCGTCTCGACCGCGATCGCGCGTCGCTCGAGCGCACGCTCGAGTCGCTGCGCCAGGCGCTGGGCCGCACCATCGTGCCGATTCAGCTGCCCATCGGCGAGGACCGTCACTTCACCGGCGTCGTCGACCTGGTATCGATGAAGGCACACCTTCCCCGCCGATGGCTCGGACAAGGTCACCGAGGGCCCGGTTCCCGGCGCCATGGAGGCCGCCGCCAAGGCCGCCCGCGAGCCTCGTCGAGATGGTGGCCGAGGCCGACGAGACGCTGATGGAACACTTCTTCGAGGCCGGGACGCTCACGCAGGAGGAGCTGGTCGCCGGGCTCCGCAGCGCCACGGCCGAGGCGCGCCTCTTCCCGCTCGTCTGCGCGTCGGGCCTCCAGAACGTCGGCGCGGCGCCGCTGCTCGATGCGCTGCTCGCCTATGTGCCCTCCCCCGCCGAGCGCCCGTTCCAGGCGCTGGCCGGCGAGTCCACCGAGTCGCGCCAGGCCGACGACGCGGCGCCGGCCGCGGCGTTCGTCTGGAAGACGGTCGCGGACCAGTTCGCGGGACGCATCACCATCTTCCGTGTCTACCAGGGCGTCCTGAAGTCGGACTCCGCCATCACCAACGTGACGCGCGGCAACCCGGAACGCCTCGGCCACCTGCTCGTGCTCCAGGGCAAGAACCAGGTGTCGGTGCCGGAACTGCGGGCGGGCGACATCGGCGCGGTGGCCAAGCTGAAGGACACCCGCACCAACGACACGCTGGCGGACAAGGGCGCCGACATCACCTTTGCGCCCATCGAGTTTCCCGAACCGTTGCTCTCCTACGCCATCGAGCCCAAGAGCCGCGGCGACGAGGACAAGATCAGCACGTCCATGCACCGGCTCGAGGAAGAGGACCCGACCATCCGCTACGTCCGCGATCCACAGACGGGCGAGCTGCTGCTGGCCGGACAGGGGCAGCTGCACATCGAGGTGACCGTCGCCAAGCTGAAGCGCCGCTTCGGTGTCGAGGTGAACCTGAAGCCGCCGCGCATCCCCTACCGGGAGACCATCACGGCCCGCGTCGAGGCGCACGGGCGACACAAGAAGCAGACGGGCGGCCACGGCCAGTTCGGCGACTGCAAGATCCGCATGGAGCCGCTGCCCCGCGGCAGCGAGTTCGAGTTCGTGGACGAGATCTTCGGGGGCTCGATTCCGCGCCAGTTCATCCCGGCCGTCGAGAAGGGCATCCAGGAATCACGGCTGCGCGGGTACCTCGCCGGCTACCCCGTCGTGGACTTCCGCGTCGTGCTCGTCGACGGGCAGTACCACGACGTGGACTCGAACGAGCTGTCGTTCAAGACCGCGGGCTGGCTGGCCTTCAAGGACGGGATGTCCAAGGCGCGACCGACGCTGCTCGAGCCGGTGATGAACGTCGAGGTCTACGCGCCGAGCGACTACGCGGGTGACCTGATGGGCGACCTCAACGGCCGGCGCGGCCGCATCTCGGGCATGGAGCCGCGCGGCCAGATGACGGCCATCAAGGCCCAGGTGCCGATGTCGGAGATGCTGACCTACGAGCAGCACCTCACGTCCGTCACCGGGGGACGCGGCTCGTATCACATGGAGTATTCGCACTACGACGAGGTGCCGTCACACCTGCAGCAGAAGATCATCGCCACCGCGAAGAGCGAGCGCGGCGAAGAGGTCGAGCCTGGCGCCTGAGGCCGGCACGGGGCCGGACGGGTGGGTGCCCGGACGGGCCGTCAGGCCCCGGGCAACGGCACCAGGTCCGGCTCCACCCACGCGCGGCGGGCCTCGACGGAGAACAGCCGCTCGCGCGAGTAGTAGCGCAGGGGCAGGCGCCTGTCGCCGAGCGCGCGAAGCATCCGCCCCTCCCCGCCGTCGCCGGCATCCCCGTCCGGCGCCGGCTCCGCCATGAAGGCGGCCAGCATCCGCACGTAGAACACCGTCAGGGTCTCGTGATAGCCGGACGCGTCGGTGTTGGGCGTCCCGACGGCTTCGTTGTACGCGCGGATGCCCGCCCGCAGCCGCGTGAGAGCCCCGGCCGGGCCCCAGGTCCGCACGTGCCACAAACCGACGCGCAGGTGCGCCTCGTGCGTCCACGACGCCTTCGGCAGCGTGCGGTCCTCGAACGCCTGCACGAGCGCGGCGGTGTCCAGGCCGTCGGCGCCAGTCCTTACCACAACCCCACGCGCCCCGACACCGACTCGCGCAGCTTCACCGGGTCGAACCCGATACCGTTGCGGAACACCATCGTCAGGTTGCGCACGTCGGCAATCACGCGTGCCGGATTGCCGTCCACGACGACGAGGTCGGCCTGCTTGCCAACCTCCACGGTGCCGATGTCCCGGTCGCGCCCGAGATAGCGCGCGCCGTTCCGCGTGCCGATGGTGATGGCCTCGAGCGGCGTGAAGCCCGCCTCGACCAGCAGCTCGAGCGCACGCTGGTTCGCGAAGCCTGGGACGACACCGCCGCCGCCCGTCGGGTCCGTGCCCGCCACGAGGAGACCGCCGGCCCGGACGAAGGCGCGCTCGAGCGCGAGCGCCTTCGGATAGAGCCG
The DNA here is from genome assembly GCA_041394685.1 of Vicinamibacterales bacterium. Classification (GTDB taxonomy): domain Bacteria; phylum Acidobacteriota; class Vicinamibacteria; order Vicinamibacterales; family UBA2999; genus VFZN01. Next base: position 15,691 of record JAWKHU010000031.1, on the reverse strand, counting down.
GGCGTAGAGCGAGCCGGTGTTGGCCGCCGTGCGCCGGTAGTTCTGCTCGAACTGCTCCTTCAGCACGGGCAGCAGCACGTCGAGCCCCGGCGGGAGCGGACGGCCCGGCGTCATCGTCTCGAACACGGTGGGCGTGGAGGTCAGCGCGACGCCCTTCGACACCAGCGTCCGCACCAGCGCCTGGAACGCCGGCGACGACTCGTCGAGCGTCGCAATGGTCTGCTGGCCCGCCGACTGGCCCGGACACACATCCGGCTGCTTGTCGGCGACGAAGTCGGTGGCGGCGAAGAAGCCGTGCTCCAGGTTGTCGATGCCGAGCTCGGCGGCCTCGGCGTAGGTGACCGAGCAGAGGTGCCCCGTCACCTTGAGGTTCCGCGTGTGCGCCTCGTCGATCACGGCCGCGAGCTGCGCGCGCGAGATCTGCATGTAGGCCTTGAAGGAGGTGGCACCCATGTCGGCCCAGTACGCCACCTGCCGTCGGGCTTCCGCGGCGTCGGCCATCCCCCGCATCTGGAGGAAGCCGTTCGGCCCGTTCACGTACGGCGCCGTGGCGTCGATGGCAGGCCCCGCCAGCCGGCCCTCCTCGACACCCCGCTTCAGGTTGAGGTCCATGAAGCCGTTCATGTTCCCGCCGGTGCGCATCGTGGTGACACCGCCGGCGAGATAGAGGCGGATGAAGCTCTGGCCGAGCTGCCCGTACACCCCGGGGCCGACCGGGTAATAGAGGTGCTCATGGAGCATCACCAGCCCGGGCATGACGGACTTGCCGGTGAGGTCGATTGTCGTGGCGCCGGCGGGAACGGATACGGCGGATGCGTCACCGACCGCCGCGATGCGGCCGTCGCGAAGGAGGATGGTCTGATCGTCGCGTGGTGGCGCGCCGGTGCCGTCGATCACGCGGGCGTGCGTGAGCGCCACGATCGGCGCGTCCACCGAGACGAACGCGCGGACGGCATCCGCGAGCGTGGGCTGCTGCCGGGCGGAGAACCCGCCGCGGCGAGCACCACGAGCACCGCGACCGCGCCGATCCGCACGCGCATCACTGGGACACCGAGAACGCGATCACCTCGGATCCCACCGCGTTCGACCGAGATCGACACGCGCACGGTGTAGGTGCTGGGCGCCAGGCTGGCCAGCGGCAGGATCACCCGGGCCACACCGTCCGGGCCGCTCTTCGCCAGGGGGAGCTCGGTCAGTTCCTGCCCGTCGCGGTTCGCGAGGACGGCCCGGACCGACGGCGCCCCCGCACCCGACTGATACGGGACGTCCACCACGATGCGGTCCGTGCGGCGGAAGCGGCGCGAGGCCGTCGGCGTCGGGTTCGCGTCGGCATCGAATGCCCGGGTCTCCGCCAGCGAGCGTGTCCGGTAGACGCGCGGCGTGCCCAGCTTCAGCGTGGCCGGCGCGTAGTCGGGCACCGAAATCGGCTGCGTCCACCGGTCCAGGACGGCGCCGCCCTCGCTGCGGGCGGTGAGCCGGAGTGCTGCCGGCCCAGGCTCGAGGTCGAACGCCGCCATCGTGTCCCCGTCCGAGGCCGGGGTGGCGGCCGTTTCGATCGTCCGCGGGTCGCCGAGCGGAGTGCCGGTGCGCGTCACGGGCTCGATCTCGAGGGCCACGGGCGCCACGTCACCGACGCGATGGGTGGGCTCCCACGTGATCTGCAGCGCCGACCGCCCGTTGTCGCCCGGTTCGACGCCCACCCAGACGTCCACCATCCGGGGACGCATCGAGTTGATCAGGTCGCCGAGCGCATCGGTCAGCTTGGGATCGGGCGGCGGCGCCGGCGGCGGGTTGAGCTCGGCCTCGGTCGGCGCCCAATATCCCCGCCTCGCCGTGACACGGACACCGCCGCGCTTCACCCGGACCTCGATCTTGTGAAACTTGCCGTCGGCGGGAGGCCGCTTCGGAGAATAGCCGAGCAGGTAGTAGGCGCTTGCCGAGGCGAACACGTCCTCGATGCCGGCCTCCGGGTTGTTGCTGTTGACGATGGCCTGTCCGCCGGTCTCGTTCGAGAGGCGCCGCAGCGCTTCCACGCCGCCGAGGGGGGCCGAACCGAGCGGGCGCGGGTCCAGCACGTGAATCGTCACGTTGCCGCGGTTGGCCGCCTGCAGCGCGGACTCGAGACGCGGGTAGTTGGGGCTGCCGGGCAGGCCGACCGGCGGCCCCTGGCTGACGAACAGGATCGACTTGCGGCCCTCGCGGATGCCGCCCAGCCGTGTGGCCAGGGCCTCCAGCGCCGAGAGCGTGACGCCCGCCCGCAGCTCGAACACGTTCCGCTGGGACAACTGCGCCTCTTCGACGGCGCTCTTCACCGGGAACAGCTCGCCGCGGCGGCCCTGGAAATTCCGGATGATCTCGAGCAGCTCCGCCTTGTTGCGCGTGAAGCGCAGGCTGTCCAGCGTCGTGAGCGGCTCCATCACGACCACGAGGTCGGTGGGCTGCAACTGCTCGACGAAGGCCTCGAGCGCCCGCCGCAGCGGGATCATCACCGTCGGGTACTTGTCGATGTGGTAGTCGTCCAGGAACAGCGCGAACAGCCGGACGTCGTCGCGCGCGGCCTCGACGAGGGCCTGCGACTGGCTCCGGATGTCGAGCGACTCGCCCGTGTCCCGGTGGGGCTGTCCGTCCAGCCGGATGAACTGCGCGGTCTCCACCGTCTGCGGGACGTCGTCCTCGGTGACGACGAAGTCCTCGGCCTCCAGGTCGGCAACCGGCTCGTCGTTGCGGCCCGTGACGGAGACGTCCACGCGCACGAGGTCCACGTTGGCGCGGAAGATGGGCTGCTCGGGCTGGTCGGGCGCGGCCGCCTGCTGGATGGCGCCAGCGGAACCGGTCGCGAGGACTGCCAGCAGCACCGGCAGGAGGGGACGGTAGCGTCGGGTCATCTGATCGATGGACGCCCGCGGCAGCCATGCGGCCGTGGACGGTCCCGCCGGGGCGCACGCCGGCGGACCCGATCAGTATGGCATCACCGCGGGAAGTCGTGTGGGGGTTTCGGGCCCCTGGGCAGGACGCCAGGGGACGTGCGGGGGTCTGGACGGCGAAGGGCGGGTGCCGGCAGTCGTCGGCACCCGCACACCTGGAGACTACGAACCGCCGGCCTTGCGCGGCGTGCTCGTGGACTTCTTCGTGGAACGCGCGGGGCGGCTGGCCTTGGACTTTCCGCCCTCGGCCTTTTCCTTCTTGCCGCCGCGGAGCCGGCTGGCGGCGTCGCGGAGACGCTCGCCCACGCTCTTCTGCGGCTTGCCGCCGCCCTCGGCCTGCCCGGCCTCCTCGGCCGCCTTGCGGTCGGCCTCGGCCTGCTTGGGGTCGTACTCGCTGCCCACGAGCTCGATCTGCGCCACCTCGGCCGCGTCTCCACGGCGGTGACCCAGCTTGAGGATGCGGGTGTAGCCGCCCGGCCGGTCCGCAAAGCGCGGCGCCAGGCTGTCGAACAGCTTCTCGATCACGTCGACGTCCCGGACGTCGCGCATGACGAGGCGCCTGGCCGACAGCGTCCGGCCCTTGGGTTCGGCGGCCTGCACCCCGCGCTTGGCGATGGTGATGATCCGCTCGACGAAGGGCCGGAGCTCCTTGGCCTTGGGCAGCGTGGTCTCGATCCGCTCGTGCAGCAGCAGGGCCGTCGCCTGGTTGCGCAGGAGCGCCATACGGTGCTCGGAGACCCGGCCGAGCTTCCGGTGTGCTTTACGGTGACGCATGACGTTCTACCCTGCTGGAGCTACTCCGCGACCGAGGGCTGGTCCAGCTTCATGCCGAGGCTGAGGCCCATGGTCTGCAGGATCTCCTTGATCTCGTTGAGCGACTTGCGGCCGAAGTTCTTCGTCTTCAGCATGTCGGTTTCGGTCTTCTGGACCAGCTCGCGGATGGTGCGGATGTTCGCGTTCTTCAGGCAGTTGTACGACCGGACGGAGAGCTCGAGCTCCTCGACGCTCTTGTCCAGGTGCTCGTTGGCCACGCCCACGCGCGCCGGCTCGGTGGTGATGTCCACCACGTCGTCCTCATCGTCCTCGAGGTTGATGAAGATGTTCAGGTGATCGCGAACGAGCTTGGCCGCCAGCGACACCGCGTCGCCCGGCGTGACCGAGCCGTTGGTGGACACCTCGATGGTCAGCTTCTCGTAGTCGGTGGTCTGCCCCAGGCGCGCCGCCTCGACGAGGTAGTTGACCTTCTTCACCGGCGAGTGCACCGAGTCGATGGGAATCCAGCCGATGCCCAGGTCCTCGTCGAAGTTGCGGTCGGCGGCCACGTAGCCGCGGCCGCGCTTCACGCGCAGCTGCATGTGCAGCTTGCCGTTCTCCGACACGGTCGCGATGTGGGCATCGGGCTCGAGGATCTCGACGTCCTGGTCCACCTCGATGTCGCTGGCGCGGACCGGGCCCGGCTTGTCGACGCGCACCGTCAGCGTCTTGGTGTGATCGACGTGGCACTTGAGCGGCAGCTGCTTGAGGTTGAGGATGATGTCGGTCGCATCCTCCACCACGCCCTTGATGGGCGAGAACTCGTGCAGCACGCCGTCGATCTGCACCGCGGTGATGGCCGCGCCCTCGATGGAGGACAGCAGCACGCGCCGCAGGGCATTGCCCACGGTGGTCGCGAACCCGCGCTCGAACGGCTGGGCATAGAAGCGCCCGAACCGGTCGGTCAACGTCTCACGTTCGAAATCCAGGCGCTTGGGGCGCTGAAAACCCTTCCACAGCATCACGGACATCCTTTCGCCAACGGGCCGGCAGACCGGCCTCCAGACCTGCGTGTTCCAACCACCGGCCTCCCGCTGCAGGTCTGACGAGCTGCGGGCCGGTGGGGTGACGATTGCCTCACACCAATTCAATCCGAAAGGCACAAGGCACAAGGCAAAACCGATGCGTGCCGGCCGGCCGGGCCAGTGCCGACCCTTTTGCCTTCTGCCTTTGCCCTTCTGCCTTGCTTACTTGCTGTACAACTCCACGATCAACTGCTCCTGCACGGGCAGGTTGATCTGCTCGCGGGTGGGCATGGACACGACCTTGCCGCCCATCTCCGCTTCGAGAATCAGCCACTCGGGAATCCCGCGGCCCTTCACCTCCTCCATCGCGTGCAGGATGGAGGCGTTCTGGCGGCTGGTCTCGCGCACCGTCACGATGTCGCCGGCCTTGAGCGAGAAGGACGGGATGTCCACCTTCTTGCCGTTGACCAGGAAGTGGCCGTGGCGCACCAGCTGGCGGGCCTGCGCCCGCGAAGTGGCGAAGCCGAGCCGGTAGATCGCGTTGTCCAGGCGGCGCTCCAGCAGCTGGAGCAGCGTCTCGCCGGTGATGCCGCGGGTGCGCTCCGCCTGCTCGAAGTAGCGGCGGAACTGGTCCTCGAGCACGCCGTAGATGCGCTTGACCTTCTGCTTCTCGCGCAGCTGCACGCCGTAGCCCACCATCTTGGCCCTGCGGGCGCGGCCGTGCTGGCCGGGCGGCAGGTTGCGCTTCTCGATGGCGCACTTCTCGGTGTAGCAGCGTTCACCCTTGAGGAACAGCTTCATCGCCTCGCGGCGGCAGAGGCGGCACACGGGTCCGTTGTATCGAGCCATAGGTCTGTCGAATCCTTCCCAGTCTCTGCGCTACACGCGGCGGCGCTTCGGCGGCCGGCAGCCGTTGTGCGGGATCGGGGTGACGTCGCGGATCGACTTCACCTCGAGGCCGGCGGTCGAGAGCGCGCGAATCGCGGACTCACGACCCGACCCGGGCCCCTTGACGAGCACGTCACACGACCGCATCCCGAAGGTCTTGGCCGTGTTGGTCGCCGTCAGCGCCGCCTGGGTCGCCGCGAACGGCGTGCCCTTGCGCGAGCCCTTGAAGCCGATCGCCCCCGCGCTCGACCAGGACACCACCGCGCCCTCGGCGTCGGTGATGGTCACCAGCGTGTTGTTGAACGAGGCCTGGATGTGCACCAGGCCGTGGTGCACCACGCGCTTCTCGCCGCGCTTCTTGAACGTCTTCTTCTTGCGGCCCGCGTCCTTCGTGTCGCTTTTCGCCATGGCTTATACCGTCTTCTTCTTGGCCACCGCACCCTTGCGCGGGCCCTTGCGGGTGCGCGCGTTCGTGCGCGTCCGTTGCCCCCGCAGCGGCAGGCTGCGGCGATGCCGGGCGCCGCGGTAGCTCCCGATCTCGATCAGGCGCTTGATGTTGAGCGAGATCTCCTTCCGGAGATCGCCCTCCACGCCGCCCTGCTCCTCGATCACGCGGCTGATCTTCCGGACGTCGTCGTCGGTCAGATCCTTCACGCGGATGTCCGGGCTGACCCCGGCGGCCTCGAGGATGCGGTTCGAGCGGAAGCGCCCGATGCCGAAGATGTAGGTGAGCCCGATCTCGACGCGCTTGTTGCGCGGCAGATCGACGCCTGAAATGCGTGCCATAGGTCCTCGCCTCTATCCTTGCCGCTGCTTGTGCTTCTGGTTCGTGCAGATCACCCGCACGATTCCGCGACGCCGTACGATCTTGCACTTGTCGCAGATCTTCTTGACTGATGCTCGTACCTTCATCACTCCGCTCCGTTCACAGCCGTTCCAGCACCCGCCCGCGGCCCTGGTCGCGCGGCATCAGCGCCACCCGCACGCGATCGCCCACCACCAGCCGCACGTAATTGCGCCGCACCGGGTCCGCGTGATGCGCGATCACCTGGTGCGTGCCGCCCTCGAGGACCACCTGCACCAGTTCGCTCGGCAGCAGCGCCACCACGGTGCCGTCGGCCTCCGTCACACCGCTCCGGCCACCACCTCGTCCCGCAGCGTCAGCACCCGGCAGCCCGTCTCCGTGACCGCCACGGTGTGCTCGAAGTGCGCCGAGAGGCTGTTGTCCTTCGTCACCGCGGTCCAGCCGTCCGCCAGCACCTTCACCGCCGGCTTGCCGACGTTCACCATCGGCTCGATCGCCAGCACCATTCCCGCCGCCAGCCGCGACCCGCGGCCCGGCGTCCCGTAGTTCGGGATCTGCGGCTCCTCGTGCAGCGCCGTGCCGATGCCGTGCCCCACGAACTCCCGGACCACCGAGTAGCCGTGCGCCTCGACGTGCTGCTGCACCGCGGCGCCGATGTCGTGCACCCGCGCGCCCGGCCGCACCACCCCAATCGCCTGCTCGAGCGCCCCCTGCGTCACCGTCAGCAGCCGCTCGGCCTCGGGCGACACGCGCCCCACCGGCACCGTCACCGCCGAGTCGCCGAAGTAGCCGTCGAGCTTGGCCCCGAGGTCGATCGACAGGATGTCGCCCTCCTCCAGGGGCCGGTCTCCCGGAATCCCGTGGATGACCTGCTCGTTCACCGAGGCGCAGATCGTCGCGGGGTACCCGTGATAGCCCTTGAACGCCGGCACCGCCCCGCCCTCGCGCAGCCGGCGCTCGGCCAGCTCGTCCAGGTCCCGGGTCGTCACCCCCGGCGCCACCGCGCCCATCAGCTCACGCAACACCTGCGCGACGAGAGCGTTGACGCGCGCCAGGCGCTCGATCTCCGACGCCGACCGGCACGTGATCACAGCCGCACTCCCGGGCGCGCGGCCTGCGCCGCCTCCGCCGTGGAGCCCCGGACCGCTTCCATCAGCGCCGTCCGCACCTGCTCGGGCGTCTGCTTGCCGTCGATGACGCGGAAGGTCGGCCGCCCGCTGTAGTACTCGATCATCGGGCGCGTGTCCCTCCAGTACACCCGCAGGCGCTCGCGCACGATCGCCTCCGAGTCGTCCGCTCGGCTCACCAGCTCTCCGCCGCAGCGCTCGCACCGCGTCGCCTTCGCCGGATCGCCGCCGAACGCCGAGACGTTCGCGCCGCACGCCTTGCAGACCCGCCGCGACAGCACCCGGCGCACCAGCTCCTCATCCGGCACCCGCATCTCGACGATGACCAGCGGGGCCCGGCCGTCCATGATCTCGTCCAGCGCCCGGGCCTGGGGCACGGTGCGCGGGAACCCGTCGAGTACGAACCCGCCCGACACGTCCGGACGCGACAGCCGCTCGCGGACGATGCCCGTGATGAGGTCGTCGCTCACCAGCTCGCCCCGCTCCATCACGGCCTTCACGGCCTGCCCGAGCTCGCTGCCGCTGTGCACGGCCTCGCGGAGGATGTCCCCCGTCGAGATCTTCGGCAGCTGGTGCTCGCGGGCGAAGCGTTCCGCCTGCGTGCCCTTCCCGGCTCCCGGCGGCCCGAGCATGACGACGTTCAGTGCCACGCCGTCACCCGCGCCGCCCCCGGATTCGTGTCTTCTTCATGAACCCGTCGTAGTGCCGCATGATGAGCTGCGACTCCACCTGGTTGACCGTGTCCATCGCCACGCCGACGACGATGAGGAGCGAGGTGCCGCCGAAGAAGAACTGCACGTTCAGGCCTTCGGTGACGAACCGCGGCAGCACGGCATCCAGCGACTCGCCGATGATCGGAATCGGCGCCACGCGGAAGCCCGTCAGCAGGAACTCCGGCAGGATCGCGACCAGCGCCAGGTAGATGGCCCCGACCAGCGTGATCCGCGCCAGGATCGTGTCGATGCTCCGCCGTCCGCTTGCCCGACGGATGCCCGGATGAACCCGCCGTACTCGCATGTTCTCGGCGACATCGTCGGGATTGAAGATGATGGCCGTGTAGAAATACGCGAAGAAGATGATGAGCGTCACGTACAGCAGGTTGTAGAGCGGCATGCCGTAGGCGATCTGCCGCACGAACGCGTCCGCCCAGCCCCCGGCCTGCAGCATCCCCGCGAAGGTGCCCGGGAAGGTCAGGATCGAGCTCGCGAAGATCACCGGGATGACGCCGCCCGTGTTCACCTTGAGCGGGATGTGCGTGCTGGACCCGCCGTACTGCCGGCGCCCCACGACGCGCTTGGCATACTGCACCACGATGCGCCGGTGCCCGCGCTCGACGTAGATGATGGCCGCGATGACGAACACCATCATCACCACCAGCAGCGCCACCACCAGCAGGCTCATCTGGCCCGTCTGCATCTGGTCGAAGGTCGCGATCGCCGCGCCGGGCAGCCCGACGACGATGCCGGCGAAGATGATGAGCGACATGCCGTTGCCGATGCCGCGCTCGGTGATCTGCTCGCCCAGCCACATGATGAACATGGTGCCGGTCGTCAGCGTGAGGATGCAGCCGAGGCGGAAGCCCCAGCCCGGGTCGTACACGAGCGGCAGGCCGCCGGGGATGTCGGTGTTGCGCTCCAGCCAGATGGCGATGCCCAGCGACTGCACCGCGGCCAGCGCAAGCGTCAGGTAGCGGGTGTACTGCGTGATCTTGCGGCGGCCGAGCTCGCCTTCCTTCGACAGCCGCTCGAGGTACGGCCAGACGACCGTCAGCAGCTGGAGGATGATCGACGAGCTGATGTACGGCATGACGCCCAGCGCGAAGATCGTGACCCGCGCCAGCGCGCCGCCCGTGAACATGTTGTACAGGCCCAGCATGCTGTTCTGCGTCTGCTGGGCGAGCACCTCCAGGGCCTCGGGGTTCACACCGGGGGTGGGGATGAAGATCCCGACCCGGTAGACCGCGAGCAGCCCCAGGGTGAACAGCACCCGGTTCCGCAGATCCGCGACGGCGAACAGGTTTCTCAGGGTCTCGACCACTGCAGTTGCCTCAGTGTCTAACGCTCAATCCCGCACTCGGACCGTCACAGCGTCTCGGCGCGCCCGCCGGCCGCGGCGATCTTCTCCGCCGCCTTGCCGCTGAACTTGTGCGCCTGCACCGTGAGGGCCTTGGTCATCTCGCCGCGTGCCAGCACCTTGACCGGCACGCGGTTGTGCACCAGCCCCGCCTTGCGGAGGTCGTCCGGCGTCACCGTCGCGCCGCTCTCGAAGCGGGCCTCGAGCTGGTCCAGGTTCACCACGCCGTACTCCGTCCGGAACACGTTGGTGAAGCCGCGCTTCGGCACGCGGCGGTGCAGCGGCATCTGGCCGCCTTCGAAGCCGCGCTTGTAGGAGTAGCCCGAACGCGACTGGGCGCCCTTGTTGCCGCGTCCCGCCGTCTTGCCGTTGCCCGACCCCGGGCCGCGGCCCACCCGCTTGCGGGAGAACTTCGATCCGGGCGCCGGCTTGAGATTGTTGAGACTCATGTTCCTACTCCGCCACCTCGACGAGGTGGCGCACCTTGTGAATCATGCCGCGCGTCTCGGGCGTGTCGGTCAGCTCCACCGTGTGGCGGATCTTCCGCAGGCCCATTCCCTGCACGGTCGCCTTCTGCGACTTGTTGAAGCCGATCGGGCTCCGCAGGAGCGTCACCTTCAGGGTCTTCTTCGCGTTGTCAGCCATGATGTGCGTCCTAGGCCCCGGCCGGGCCTCCATCTCCTCCGCGTCCTTGCCGCGGAGGCGCGCCACGCGCGACGGGTCCTTGAGCTGCTCGAGGGCGGTGAACGCCGCACGCACCACGTTGTGCGGGTTCGCGCTCCCCAGCGACTTGGTCAGCACGTTCGCCACGCCGGCCGATTCGACCACCGCGCGCACGGCGCCGCCGGCGATGATGCCCGTGCCCTCGGGCGCCGGCTTCAGCAGCACGCGCCCGGCCCCGAAGCGGCCCAGCACCGGGTGCGGCACCGTCGTCCCCTTGAGGGGCACGCGGATCAGGTTCTTCTTGGCCGCCTCGATGCCCTTCGATGGCCGAGGGCACCTCCTGGCCTTGCCGACGCCGTAGCCCACCACGCCGTGGCCGTCGCCGACGACCACCAGCGCGCTGAAGCTCAGGTTCTTGCCGCCCTTGACCACCTTGGTGACGCGGTTGATGGAGACCACCGTGTCCTTGATCTCGAGCTGGCTCGCGTCAATCTTCTCGCGTGTCCGCATGCCTGTTTGCCTTGTGCCTTTGCCTTGTGCCTTAGAACTGCAGCCCGGCCTGCCGGGCGGCTCTCGGCTGGCGCGCACGCGGCCGTGGTAGAGGAACCCGTTCCGGTCGAACACCACGCGCGTGATGCCCTTCTCCTTCAGCCGCTCGGCGATCGCGCGGCCCACCACCTCGGCGCCCCTTGCGGTTGCCGCCGCGTGCGCCGTCGGCGAAGCCCGCCTTCAGCGTGGGCTCCACGCTCGAGGCCGCCGCAATGGTCTTGCCTTCGCTGTCGTCGATGACCTGCGCGTAGATGTGCGTGCCGCTGCGGAACACGCTCAGCCGGGGCTGTTCGGTCGTCCCGCGCAGCCGCTTCCGGATGCGGCATTGATGCGCTCGCGACGGTCTTGCTTGGTCTCAATCCTCAAGGTCACCAGTACCGGGCCCTAGGCGCCCGTCTTGCCGGCCTTCTTCTTCAGGACCTCGCCCGTGTAGCGCACGCCCTTCTGCTGGTACGGGTCGGGCTTGCGCAGCTGCCGGAGGTTCGCCGCCACCTGCCCGACCAGCCGCCGATCCACGCCGGTCACGGTGATGTGCGTCTGCTTCTCGATGGCGATGTCGATGCCCGCGGGCACGTCGAACACCACCGGGTGCGAGTAGCCCAGCGCCAGGTGCACCTGCTTGCCCTTGAGCTCCGCGCGGTAGCCGACGCCGACGATGTCGAGCTCGCGCTTCCAGCCCTCGGTCACACCGAGCACGGCGTTGTTCACCAGGCTGCGCGCCAGACCGTGATACTTGTCGAGCTCGCGCTCGTCGGCGGCCTTCCGCGTGAGCAGCTCCGTGCCCTCGACGGCGACCGTCACGCCCGGCGGCAGCGCCTGGCGCATCTGGCCCTTCGGCCCTTGACCTCGACGGCCGCGCCGTCGACCTTGACGGTGACCCCCTTCGGGATCGCGATTGGCTTCTTCCGATTCTCGACATGGCGTCACCAGACGCAGAGGATCTCGCCGCCCACGCCCGCCTTCCGGGCGGCACGGCCCGTCATCACGCCCTGCGAGGTCGTGAGGATGTTCACGCCCAGGCCGCCGAGCACCGGCGGGACGCTGTCGCGGTCGGTGTAGACGCGGCGGCCGGGCCGGCTGACGCGCTCGATGCCCGAGATCACCTTCTCTCCGCCGGGCCCGTACTTCAGGAACACGCGGATCACCTGGCGGGGGACTTGTTCGACGCTCCGAGGGCGTCTCCACCGTCTTGTAGCCCGCAATGTAGCCCTCGTCCGGAGGATCTTCGCGATCTCGGACTTCAGCTTGGACGCGGGCAGGTCCACTCGAGCGTGTCGCGCGTGCACCGCGTTGCGGATCCGCGTCAGCATGTCGGCAATCGGGTCAGTCATAACTCCAGCTCTCAGCTCTCAGCGATCGTCTGTCGCACCCGGTCGGGCGCCGGCCGTCCGGCGCCGCCCCCGGCTACCAGCTGCTCTTGGTCACCCCGGCGACGTCGCCGGTGAGGGCGAGCTCCCGGAAGCACAGCCGGCACATGCCGAACTTGCGCAGGAACGCCCGTGAGCGCCCGCAGCGGCGGCAGCGATTGCGGTGCCGCACCTCGAACTTCAGCGTCTTCTTCTCGCGTGCCTTCTTGGCGGTCGTGGCCACGTTCGCTCTCCCTAGTTCTGCCGGAACGGCATGCCCATGAGCTGCAGCAGCTTCCGGGCCTCGGCGTCGGTCTTCGCGGTGGTCACGACGCACACGTTCATCCCGCGGGCCTTGTCCACCTTCAGGTAGTCGATCTCGGTGAACATCAGCTGGTCGCGCAGGCCGAGCGTGTAGTTGCCGCGGCCGTCGAAGCCCTTGGACGAGACGCCACGGAAGTCGCGGACGCGCGGCAGCGCGATGCTCATCAGCCGGTCCAGGAACTCGTACATCCGGTCCCCGCGCAGCGTGACCATCGTGCCGATCGGCATGCCCTGGCGCACCTTGAACTGCGCGATGGACTTCTTCGCGCGGCGCACGGCCGCCTTCTGGCCCGTGATCTTGCCGATCTCGTCCGCGCCGGTGTCCACCACCTTGGCGTTCTGGGTCGCCTCGCCGAGGCCCATATTGACGACCACCTTCGTGATGCGGGGCACCGCCATCACGTTGGGGTAGTCGAACTCCTTCTTCAGCGCGGGCACGACCTCGCTTCGGTACCGCTCGCGCAACCGGGCGATCTGCGCACTCATTTGTCCACCACCGCGCCGCTCTTGCGGCCAATGCGCACCCGGCGGCCGTCCGGGAGCTCCTTGTATCCAATCCGCGGGCTCGCCGGACTCCGGGTCCAGCAGCATCACGTTGCTCACGTGGATGGGCGCCTCGCGCTCGACGATGCCGCCCTTGATGTTGCGCTGCGGGTTGGGGCGGGTGTGGCGCTTGATGACGTTCACGCCCTCCACCACCACGCGGCCCTTGCCGGCCAGCACCATCAGCACGCGGCCCTTCTTGCCGCGGTCCTTGCCGGCCCGCACGATGACCTGGTCGTTCTTCCGGATCGCGATCGACGGCATGACTACAGCACCTCAGGCGCGAGCGAGACGATCTTCATGAACCGGCGCTCGCGCAGTTCCCGCGCCACCGGCCCGAACACGCGCGTGCCGATCGGCTCGCCCTGGTCGTTGATGAGCACCGCGGCGTTGCGGTCGAACCGGATGTAGCTGCCGTCCTTGCGCCGCTGCTCCTTGCGCACGCGCACGACGACGGCCTTCACCACCTGGCCCTTCTTGATGTTGGACTCGGGCGCCGCTTCCTTCACGTTGGCGGTGATGATGTCGCCCAGGTACGCGTACCGGCCGGCCGCGCCGCCGATCGGGTTGATCACGGAGATCTTCCGCGCGCCGGAGTTGTCGGCGACGTCGAGGATCGAACGCATCTGGATCATGGTCGTCTCCTCCTACACCTGCACGGCGCGCTCGATGACGCGCGTCACGACCCAGCGCTTGCGCGCGCTCATCGGACGGGTCTCGGCGATGGCCACGCGGTCGCCCATCTTCGCCGCATCCCCGTCGTTGTGCGCCAGGAAGCGGGTGGTCCGCTTCTGCGTCTTGCCGTAGACGGGGTGCTGCACCCGGCGCTCGACCGCGACGACGACGCTCCGCTGCATCTTGTCGCTGACGACCACGCCCTGGAGTTCTGCCTTGGACGCCATGACTACTTCGCCTTCTCCCTGAGAATCGTCTTGACCCGCGCCATCTCCCGCCGCACGCCCCGGATCAGCCCGGGCGTCTCGAGCTGGCCCAGCGACTTCTGCACGCGCATCCGGAACAGCTGGTCGTCCAGCTCGCGCTCGCGCGCCAGCAGGTCCTCGGTGTCGAGGTCCCTCAGCTCCACCGCATTCATGACACCTTCTCCTCGGCGAACCGCGTCGCGAACTTCGTCTTGATCGGCAGCTTCGCCGACGCCAGCTCCATCGCACGCCTGGCCTCGGTCTCCGGCACGCCCTCCATCTCGAAGAGGATCCGGCCGGGACGCACGACGACCACCCAGCCCTCGGGCGAGCCCTTGCCCTTGCCCATGCGGGTTTCCTGCGGCTTCTTCGTGATCGGCTTGTCGGGGAAGACGCGCACCCAGATCTTGCCACCGCGCTTGATGAACCGCGTCATCGCCACGCGCGCCGCCTCGATCTGCCGGTCGGTCAGCCAGCAGGGCTCCAGCGCCTTCAGGCCGTAGTCGCCAAAGGACACGTCGGACCCGCGCCACGCCTTGCCGCGCATGCGGCCGCGTTGCTGCTTCCGGTACTTCACTTTCTTCGGCATCAACATAGTGCTGATCCTTGCAACTGGTGATCGGGTGATGTCGTGATGTGGTGATCGAGGTTGGGATCTCGAAGATGTCGTGATCTAGCTGGACATCTTGAACAGGTCTCGAGATCTTCAGATTCCGAACTCGATCACCAGATCACCACGTCGCCACATCATCAGATTCGCCCTTCTCCCATCTATCTATCTGGCCTCGGCCGCCGCGGGCCGCGGTCCCGGTCGCTGCGGCCGCCGCCGTACTCCTCTTCGCGGCCGACCCGCGGCGTGAGCCGCTCGCCCTTGTAGAGCCACACCTTGACGCCGATCTGCCCGTAGGTCGTGTTGGCCTCGGCAAACCCGTAGTCGATGTCGGCGCGCAGCGTCTGCAGCGGCAGCTGGCCGTGCAGGTACCACTCCGAGCGCGCGATCTCGGCGCCGTTGAGCCGTCCCGACACGCGCACCTTGATGCCGCGGGCGCCGAAGCGCAGCGCCGACTCGACCGCCTTGCGCATCGCGCGGCGGAACGCCACGCGCTTCTCCAGCTGCATGGCCACCGACTCGCCGACCAGCTGCGCGTCGAGCTCCGGCTTCTGGATCTCCTGGATGTTGATGAAGACCTCGCGGTTGGTCCGCTTCTGGATCTCCTGCTTCAGCTTGTCGACCTCCTGCCCCTTGCGGCCGATGATGATGCCCGGCCGCGAGGTGTGGATGTCGATCTTCAGCTTGTTCGCCGCGCGCTCGATCTCGACCTTCGAGACCCCCGCGTGCTGGAACCGGCGCTTGAGATCCCGCTTGAGCTTCAGGTCCTCCTCGAGCAGGTCCGCATAGCCCTTGTCGGCGAACCAGCGCGACTTCCAGGTCTTGTTGAACCCGATCCGGAACCCGTACGGGTGAACTTTCTGGCCCACAGTGATCTCCCTCTACTCGGCGGCCGGATCGGCCTTCTTCGTTCGCGCGCGCGGGCGCCGCGCCGGCGTCTCGCCGGCCGGGACCGCCTTCACCACCTGCGGCCGCTCGGTCACCTCCACCGTCAGGTGGGTGGTGCGCTTCACGATCCGGAACGCACGGCCCATCGGCGCGGGGCGCACCCGCTTCATCGAGGGCCCGTTGTCGGCATGGCACCGCGAGACGAACAGCCGGTCCACCTCGCCGCCGAAGCCGTCGGACTGCTGCGCGTTGG
>JAWKHU010000030.1:0-1836 GCA_041394685.1 Vicinamibacterales bacterium | reverse complement strand
CGCCTACCCGCTCATCCGCGACCACGTGCTGCGCACCTCGCAGCGGATGTTCCTTGCCGTGCCGTCGGCGGGCGAGGTCACCTACCTGTGGTCGGCCGGGCAGGACGACGTGGCGATGCGCACCGTGCAGGGCCGTGAAATGCCCGGCCACTGCGCGTTGTACTTCCCGGCCGCCGGCGCGCAGGCGACCCGGCGGCTCAGCTGCCTCAAGCTCAGCGAGGCGAGCCACGTGCGCACGCCGGCCGCGTCGATTGTCCGGCTCGGCCCGCCCGGGGATCCAACCGCGGGCGCCCAGCGGCTCACCTGCGCCTGTGCGCCGATCCGCGACTACACCACCCAGGAGGTCGGCCGTGTCGGCGCCTTCGCGCACGGCTCAGGTGAAGCGCCGCTGGCGACGACCGATCACCGGGGCATCTGGGAACTGGCGCGCAACATCTCACTGCGCCTCGGCTACCTGCCGACGGCGCCACTGGAGGCGTCGGCCTGACGCCCGTTCGCTCGAATTCCGGAGGAAACACGTGGCTTACATCATCTGCGAACCCTGCATCGGCACCAAGGACTCGGCGTGCGTCGACGTCTGCCCGGTGGACTGCATCCACCCGAGGAAGGACGAGGGCGACTTCGAGTCGGCCAAGATGCTCTACATCCACCCGGATGAGTGCATCGACTGCGGGGCGTGCGTGCCGGCGTGCCCGGTCGAGGCGATCTTCGCGCTCGACGAGGTGCCGGAGAAGTGGAAGAATTACATCGCCGTGAACGCCGAGCACTATCAGAAGTAGCTGGCGCCGCGGGGGAGCGTGTCCAGGCGCTCCCGTGAAGACGTAGTCGAATTGGCGTGCGCCCGCGCCCGGCGCGCGCCCTCTGTCCCATCGGCGGGAGATGTCGGCCCGCCTGACGGAGGACCCGGTATGAGACAGGCCGGTCGTGCTCTGCTCGTGGCCGCGATGTGTGCTGCGGTCGTCATGTCACTCGAGGCGCGAGGCCGCGGCAACGACGCCGAGGTGCAGTTCCAGCTCGCGAACCTGCTCTACGAGGAGACGCGGTTCCACGAGGCGCGGGACGCCTACCGGCGGGCGGCCGAGACCGACGACCCCGTGATGCGGATGCGCGCGCGCATCGGCGTCGTGAAGACGGCGCTGCTCGTCGGCGCCTTCGAGGAGGCGGAGCGGGAAGCGGCGGTCCTCAAGGCCGATGCCCCGGACGACGCCGAGGCGAAGACCCTGCACGCCGACGCCCTCTGGTCCGCCGGGCTGTTCGACGAGGCGGAGCGGGAGTTCCGCGAGGCGCTGGCGATGGCGCCCGGGATGTCGCGGGGGCGCCACGGGCTCGCCAAGGCGCTGGCGTCGAGGTCGAAGCTCGAGGACGCATTGGCCGAGGTGCGCGAGGCGCTTCGCATCTCGCCGCGCGACGGCGAGATGCACCACACCGCCGGAACGATCCTCGAGCGGCTTCACCGCTACGAGGAAGCGGCCGCCGCCTACACCAACTACGTCAATCTCCTGCCGAACAAGGAGAAGAGCGACAAGGCCCTGTGGTCGAAGGCGCAGATTCGGTTCCTGCAGGCCTTCCGGAACCGCACGCCGAACGGCCTGGATGATGAGTCCCGCGGACGGCTGCACACGGTGCCGTTCAAGCTCGTGAAGGACAAGGTCATCGTGCGGGCGCGTGTCAACGGCGGGCGGCTGACCGATTTCGTCCTCGACACCGGCTCCGAACAGACCACCATCTCGCGGCAGATCGGCCAGCGCGCCGGCGTCGTGCCCATCACCTACACGCTCAGCGCCGGCGTCGGCGAAGTGGGCCTGCGCGGCCTGCAACTCGCCCGGCTCGACACCT
>JAWKHU010000029.1:0-1367 GCA_041394685.1 Vicinamibacterales bacterium | reverse complement strand
GGTTCCCCACGGAGATACCGCATCCACCAGCGTGTCTGGCTCCTGGGCCTTCGGCTTCCACCCGCCACACAGCGGACAATCCACCAGCGTGCGCTCGGCGTTCGCCGGCACCCGCACCACATGCCCACAGTGGGGAAACTCCACCGTGAACTCTGCCTGTGCGCCCATCCCCGAATACCCCAGCGGTGCGTTCATGCCGTCCCCTAAGCACGCCCCGTGCCGTGCTGGAGCCAGGCAATTCCCGGGTTTTTTTGGGGGTGAGGCGCGCCGTTTCGAGCCGTGATCAGCCTACCAGCCCCGTTTGGGTGATCGCGATCAGTGGCCGATCAATGGATCACCAAGCGCTCGAGAGACTCACCGGCTGCGCCATCAGCGGCGCTGTCCGTGACATCGACCGAGTAGCCCCCAGAGCCTGCCGCGCCGCCGGGGCCTGGTGTGATGACGACGTCCGTCTGGGTCGGCGCGTTGCCGTGGATCGCCAGGCCCAGGCTGAGCCCTCCGGAACCACCGCTTGCCGCGCCGCCCTTGCCGCCGTCTCCGCCCTTGCCTCCGTGGGCATCGGTGGTGGTGGGGAACTCGATCAGCACGTTGCTCTTGCCTCCGTCGGCGCCGTTCCCTCCGGCGCCGCCGTTGCCGCCGCGGCCTCCCGCGCCGCCTCCGGTGGTCTGGAGCTCCACGCGGGTGAGACTGACCTCACTGTCCCACGAGACGAAGGCGATGCTGGCGCCGCCGCCCTTACCGGCGGTGCCGGCCTCGCCGCCACAACCGCCCATCCCTCCGGCGCCGCCACCTTTGACCTCCACGCCAGGCACGGGTCGCCGACGACCCGCGCCGCCGCCGCCGCCTTGCCCTGGGTTACCGGCTGTGCCGTTTTGGCCATCGCCTGCCACGTAGCCCGCTTCCGTGAGCGCCCCATAATTCCCCGCGGAACCATGTTGGCCAGAGTCACCCGGGGAGCCGTCGCCTCCCGCGCCCGTTGCACCGGCGTTGTCTACCATCGCCGGAGTGACGTTCGTGTTGGGTACGCCGGGCTCGCCGGGCACCGTGCCAGTGGTGTTGGCCGCCGCACCATCACCGCCGCGGCTCCCGCAGGCTGAAGGCCCCGGCCAGCTCCCTCCGCGCCCCGGATCGGTGCTCGCGCCGAGCGCGACGCCGTCTTGCGCGGGACCAGCAGCAGCGCCGTCGTCACCTTGGCCGCCGTCCGTGCCAGCGGTGCCATCTTCGCCCTTGCCTGCGTGCACTTGGGTGTCCGTGAAGGCGATGTCCTGGCTCGCTTGCACCCACACACCCATCGCGCTGTTGCCCGCAGCTGGAATCGTCGTTGCGCGCAGGTCCAGGTGATCGAAGCTGATGCCCTTGGCGCCGTC
>JAWKHU010000028.1:0-1054 GCA_041394685.1 Vicinamibacterales bacterium | reverse complement strand
CGGGCGCGGGCATCCTGGCGCCGGAGCTGAACAAACGCGACCCGGACGCATGGTTCAACTTCGCCGTGGACGCGGTGGGCTACTATCCTGCGCTGGTGGAGGCGCTGGCCGCGGTGGACGCCGGGCCGACGAGCTACGCACGCTGCGGCATGCTCCTGGTCGCGGCCACCGACGACGAGGTGGACGATTTTCAGGCGGCATCCGAATACATCTTCGCGCGGCAACAGCAACGGGGCACGCCCGCGGCCGCCGACCTGCATGCGGTCTCCGCGGCCGAAGCCAAGGAACTCTTCCCGCCGCTGACCGACGTGCTGGGTGCGCTCTACTACCGCCACGCCGCGCGCGTCGACGGCCGGCTGATGGCCCGGGCCCTGCATAGCGGTGCCACATCCCACGGCCTGACCACCCACTACGGCGCGGCCGAACGCCTGCTCATGGACGGCGCACGGGTGACCGGTGCACGCGTCGACGGCGACGCGGTCAGCGCCGGCGCGGTGATCATCGCGGGCGGCGCGTGGTCCAAACGCTTCGAGGACCAGTTGGGCGTGCGCATCGCCGTGGAGCCCCAGCGCGGTCAGATCATCCACTGGGACATGGCCCCGGCGGAGACCGGCGCGTGGCCCATCGTGAACGCATTCCACGGCCACTACATCGTCACCTGGCCCAACGGCCGCGTGGTCACCGGCGCGACGCGCGAGACCGGCTCCGGCTACAACGTGCACACCAGCGCGGCCGGCATCCGCGAGGTGATCGACGAGGGGCTGCGCGTGGCCCCCGGGCTGGCCACGGCGCGCCTGCTGGAGATCCGCGTCGGCCTGCGCCCCTATCCCGCGGACGGCCTGCCCGTGCTCGGCGCGGTGCCCGGCGTGGAGGGCGTCTTCCTGGCCACGGGGCACGGACCCACCGGGCTGCAACTCGGTCCGTACAGCGGCAAACTGGTGGCGGAACTGGCCACGGGCCATGCCGTCGCCACCGATATCAGCGCGTTTGACGTCGCGCGCTTTCAGGCGTGACAGGATGGAGATCCCCATGCAACTTGACCGCACCGTGCTCC
>JAWKHU010000027.1:0-1271 GCA_041394685.1 Vicinamibacterales bacterium | reverse complement strand
GGCAGGTCCGTGGCCAGCAGCCGATCCAGCCAGCCCTCCACCGTGGACGGCGCGACGACGCGGTTGGCCGGGCCGTACGCGGGCGACCGTGCGCCAAAGCGACTCAGCGCCCACAACTCTTTGGGCGCGGGCGCGTCTTTGCCCGCGCGCGCCAGCAGACGTTTGCCCAGCGCCGCTTTCACCTCCGCGGTCAGTCGCTCGAAGTTGGCCAGCATGAGCCAGACCTCCAGTTCCTCGGCCGCGCCCAGGTGATAGCGAGTCGCCTTGCCTTTCTTGCGCCCGTCGCCCGGTTGCAGGCTGGGCCAGATCTGCTCGTAGACCTGCACCTGTTTGCCCGCGCTCAGGCCGGCCGCCACCCGCCGCCAGAAGATCCACCATTCGGTGCGCACCTGCACCTTCTGCCCGAACCGCATGCCCGCCAGATAAAGGCCCCATACCTGCTTCATGCGCAGTTCGTCGGCCGGGTCGCCCACGCCGGGACGCAGGCAGTAGCCCAGCAGGTTGAGCCAGAACGCTTCGTGTTGCGCGGTGGGCGCGTGGGTGTCGCTGCACGCCAGCAGACAGTCGGCCAGCTTGCGCAGCGTGGCCGCTGGCCATTCCTCCTTGGGCAGGCCCAGGTCGGCCTCCAGTTGCTTGCGCACCTGCTCCGGCGCCGGCGAACGCGCCTCACCGAACGCGCCGCGGATGGACGCGCACGCCGCGTCCAACTTCGCCGGATCGACGGCGGGCATCTCCGCGCCGTCTTCGTCCGCGGCCTCGGCTTCGGCGCGCACGTCGAACTGGAGCGGCCAGCGGTGGTCGGTCTGGAGCGAGTCGCAGTAGATCTCCAGCGTGCCCGTCTCGGTCAGGCGCACGGCCAGTTGCACGGGCAGGCTGGTGGCGCCGGCCCGACGACCGAAACGCAGCACCGTACGCACCGGCGGCAACACGGCCACCTCGTCCGGGTCCAACGTGACCACGTCACCCAGGCGGTCGTCGGGGCGCACGGCTGAGGTGTAGACCTGGAAGCTGACCGGCTGGTTGGTGAGCGCGGTGAATGTCGGCGCGGTGAGGCGGGCGTCGAAGCCTTCCTGCACGCCGCGCGGCACGAGACAGACAGCGGGCAGTCCGTCGACTTCCGGCGTGGCAACGGCGTCCTCGTCCTCCTCGGTGCGGATGCCGATGTAGTAGGCGCGCGGCGTGCCGCTGCCGATGCGCACGCCCGCGCCCATGCGCACCCGGCCGTAGTACGCCGCGCCCACGGCCACGGCCAACTCGGGCCGCGGGTTCTG
>JAWKHU010000026.1:0-1005 GCA_041394685.1 Vicinamibacterales bacterium | reverse complement strand
CGCGGATCGCCACCGGCACCAGGGCCACGCCGACCACGATCGACGCCACGTTGAACATCGCTGGCGACAGGGCCGGAATGAAGAAGACGTTCAGCGAGTTGAGCATCCCCATGCAGGCGGCGGCGACCGCGACCAGGATGAGGAACGGCGCCATCACGCGGGTCAGCGTGACCGTCAGTTCGAACTTGCCCGGCACCGACGCGAAGTCGCCGGCCAGCCAGCCGATCAGGGCAGGGGCGAACAGCACGGCGGCCAGCACGAACGCCCCGGTGACCAGGATGAGCGCGTTCATCACCGAGTTGCCGAGCTGCCAGGCCCGATCCCGGCCCTCGCCGACCAGCGTCCGGCTGAAGGTGGGGACCAGGGCCGCGCTCATCGCGCCCTCCGCGAACAGGTCGCGGACCAGGTTCGGCACCCGGAAGGCGACCAGGAACGCGTCCATCGAGTCGCTGGCGCCGAACCAGTAGGCGAGCACCTGTTCGCGCATCAGCCCGAGCACGCGGCTGGTCATCGTGGCCGCGCCGACGCCGCCTGCCGAACGCGCGAGCCGGGTCGACGAGGCCGACGGCGGTGGGATGGCGCTGCCGGAGGACGGGCCCGGCTCACTTCCGCCTGGGATCGACTCCGAAGCTGACATGAAACCGCTCGAAGCGTAGCACGGTGCGCGACGGCCGGATTCGGACACCGTCCCGGGAACGGACGCAAAAAAAATCGGGCTCCGGCCGGTGGCAGGAGCCCGAGGAGGATGGTGAGAGGCTGACTAGGCCTTTCAGCTCTATAGACGGAACGCGGTCGAAAATAGTTTGCCGACCTTACGACAGGCGGGCGCGCACCAGTTCGTTGACCCGCTTGCCATCGACGGTCTTGCCGGCGAGCGCACTCATCACCGCCTTCATCACCTTGCCCATCTCCTTCGCGGACGAGGCGCCAGTGGCGGTGACCGCCGCGTCAACCGCGGCGGCCAGCTCGTCGTCGGTCGCCGCCGGCGGCAGGTAGGTGTCGAGC
>JAWKHU010000025.1:0-1031 GCA_041394685.1 Vicinamibacterales bacterium | reverse complement strand
GCTTCGGGCACGATCGCGGGGGCGATCCGGACCGCTGGCTCGAGTGGCCTTCAGGGATCCAGCGGATCACTCGGATCGGCGTGCAGCGCTCGAGCCGACGGCGTGAACTCCTGGTCGAAGGCCGAGAGGCGGCGTCCGAGCCGCCCGGGTAGGTGGCCCATTTCGCGCAGGCAGCGGTCGTGGAAGTCCTGTCCGCTGATGTAAGCACTCTGACCCTGGTCGGTCGTGATGAGCAGCGGCCGTTCGTGAGGGAACCCGTAGCGCAGCGTCAGGCGCGCCGCGTTCCGCAGGTTGGTGGTCGTGTGGCGGGCGTGCGGCTCGATCAAGACCGCCTCCGCCGGCACGCCGAAATCCGTCACCAGCGAACGCTTCATCTCGAGCGCTTCGTTGTACGGGGTCTGGTTCGGGTGGACGAAGCCGCCGGAGACGATGATGAACGGCGCCTTGCCGGCGCGGAAGCGCAACACCGCGAGTTCGAGCCGCGCCTTCGCCCACGGGTCGAGCGCCACCTCCGGCCGATCCGGACCGGCACCGGGCACGACAATCGCGGCGTACGGGAAGTCGGCCCAGCGCACGGTCCGGGCTCGCCGCACGGCGGCGCTGTTCTCGCCATCGTGGAGGGGTTCGAAGCGACCGGCCTCGTCGCGGTTGTTGGCATCCAGCAGGCGCCTCGCGAAGCCGAGTGACGGGGCGTAGAAGGCGGTGAGACTGTCCTGCTGTTCGTGCAGGACGGCGGTGATGATGGCGAGCAGCCGGCGGTACGACTCGGAGCTCGCGTCGTACGAGACGGCGTCGATGTCCGGGTATCGGGGCTTCGTGCCCAGGGCGTAGGTGTCGATGATGCGATTCACGCCCGTGGCGGCATCGCGCCATGCGCGCGCGAGGAGCTGGCCGTCGGCCTCGGCCTCGAAGGCCTGGTACATGCCTGACGCACGGAGATCGCGGGCGACGAACGCCGCCATGGCGGGTTGCCCTGCCAGGGCCGCCAGCGCCGCCTCGGCGGTTCGGGTGTCCGCGTCGGACCAGCGGAA
>JAWKHU010000024.1:0-1041 GCA_041394685.1 Vicinamibacterales bacterium | reverse complement strand
CTGGGCCGCGAGCCGACTTCGGAAGAGATCGCGCGGCGGATGGACATCCCGGTCTCGAAGGTCCGCAAGGTCCTCAAGATCGCGCAGGAGCCGATCTCGCTCGAGACCCCGATCGGCGAGGAAGAGGATTCGCACCTCGGCGATTTCATCGAGGACCGCTCGGCGGTGTCGCCATCGGACGCCGTGATCAACCTGAACCTGCGCGAGCAGACCGAGTCGGTGCTGAAGACGCTGACGCCGCGCGAGGAGCGCGTCATCAAGCTGCGCTTCGGCGTCGGCGAGGGCTCGGAGCACACGCTCGAAGAGGTGGGCCAGAACTTCGCCGTCACCCGCGAGCGCATCCGGCAGATCGAGGCCAAGGCGCTGCGCAAGCTGCGCCACCCCTCGCGCAGCCGCAAGCTACGGGCGTTCCTCGAGGGCCGCACGTAGCCGCAAGCTGCGGGCGCTGCCCGTGGGCGACACCGTGGTCAGGCCGCTGGCGGCTGCGACCATCCGGATTCAGGGCCGGGCGTTCAGGCGTCCGGCCCTTCGTCTTTTCACCCCGGGCCGGCGCCGCCTGAGAAACCGCGGGCGCATCCTCCGCTTGTCGGTCAGGCCCCGGCAGTCCCTCCGCCGGCGGCCGACGAAGCGGAGGAGTCGATGGTCCCGGCCCGGTTGTTCCCGTTCCTGCTGTTCCTGCTGGCCCTGGCGCCGCCGGCCCTGGCCCAGGGCCCGATCACGCTGGGCGTGCCCCACGAGGGGCATATCGCCGACCAGTTCGAGGAAGACGTCTGGACGATCGCCGGCGTCTCGTCCGGCGACTCGCTGATCGTCGCCGCCACCAACCTCACGCAGGGCGGCTTCGTGCCCGAGTTCCTCGTCACCGGGCCGACGGCGTTCGACAGCCTGTACTTCTACACGAGCACGGCGAGCGTGGCCAGGGTCCGCGTCAACGAAACCGGCACCTTCACGCTCACCGCCAGTTCCTACCAGTTCAGCACCCACGTCGGGGACTACCGCGTCGTCGTCCTCAAGGCGCCGGGCGCCTTCACGGTGCCCGGC
>JAWKHU010000023.1:0-1059 GCA_041394685.1 Vicinamibacterales bacterium | reverse complement strand
ATCCCGGCACCATCGCCGCGACCTGGCAGCGCGCGGGCCGCGCCGGCCGCCGGACGGCCCGTTCGGCGGCCGTGATGGTCGCCAGCTCGGCGCCCGTGGACCAGTTCGTGGTGAAGCACCCTGAGTACTTCTTCGACGCCTCGCCCGAGCACGCGCTCGTGAATCCGGACAACCTGCACATCCTCGTGGATCACGTGAAGTGCGCGGCCTTCGAGCTGCCGTTCGGCGGGGCCGACACCTTCGGCGGCGTGGACGTGCAGGAAGTGCTGCAGATCCTCCGGGAGAACGGCCTCGTGCACCGCTCCGGCGAGCCGGACGACCCGGCGGACGGACAGTGGCACTGGACCAGCGAGAGTTACCCGGCCGACGCCGTGAGCCTGCGGTCGATCTCGTCGGACAACTTCGTCGTGGTCGACATCACCGCCGGCTCCAAGGTGATCGGGGAGACCGACTTCAACAGCGGCCCGTCGACGCTGCACCCGAAGGCCATCTACCTCGTGGAAGGGCGGCTCTACCAGGTGGAGACGCTCGATTTCGAAGGCCGCAAGGCCTACGTTCGCTCGGTGGACTGCGACTACTACACCGACGCGATCTCGTATTCGAAGGTGACGGTGCTGGACGTGGCCGCCGGGGGCGAGGGTGCCGTGGCCACCCACGGCGACGTGCACGTCTCGTCGCGCGTCGTCGGCTTCAAGAAGATCAAGTTCTACACCAACGAGAACGTGGGCTCGGGCGAACTCGACCTGCCGGAGCAGCAGATGCACAGCACGGCCTACTGGCTGGGCGTGCCGCGCGCGGTGATGCAGGCGCTGCCGTATTCGAAAGACGAGAAGCGCGACGGCGTGGTCGGCCTCGGCTTCGCGATGAAGCACGTGGCGACGCTGCTGCTGATGTGCGACGGGCGCGACATCGGGCTCGCTTTCGGGCAGGGCGACGACGCGCAGGGCGAGACCGGGCCGGTGGGCGGACGCACGGCCGTCCCCGAAAGCCTCGGCGACGAGCCCCGCATCTACCTCTACGACGCGTTTCCCGGCGGCATCGGCTTCTCGGCGCCGCTGC
>JAWKHU010000022.1:0-1070 GCA_041394685.1 Vicinamibacterales bacterium | reverse complement strand
GGCCAGCCCGTGCACCTCTTCGATGCAGACCAGGCGGGTACGCTCCGGGGTCTTCGCCATGGCGCGGCCCGCGGGGACCATCGCTTCCAGGAGCGGCAGGGCAACCGTGGCTCCCGCGCCGCGGAGGAAGGTGCGGCGGGGCAGCTGCTTTCCGGTGATGAACGACATTGCGACTCTCCTCTGGGGTGACTGACGACTCTGCTGCCTGGTGCTGCTGCCTACTGCTGCTGCTTGCCGGCGTCGGCGGCTTCGGTCGTCGTGACCGGCGCCGTCTCCACGCGCTTCTTGAGGAAGGCGTCGCTCTTCACGACGCCGAGGATGAACGACGACATCCGGTAGTCGTTCGCCGAGGCCTGGCGCGCGATGGCGCGCACGGCCGGCATGTCGTAGTCCTCGAGGCGGCGGCCCAGGGCGTACCGCATCAGGTTCTCGGTGAAGTTGCGCACGAGCGGCGCCGGGCGGCCCAGCAGCGCCGCCGAGAGTTCCGACGCCGTCGTGATCGACGAGCCGTCGTAGTAGTCGCCGCGGGTGTCGAGCGGCATGCCGTTCTCGCGCTCGCGCCAGCGGCCGGTGACGTCGAAGCTGTCGAGCGCCAGGCCGATCGGATCCATCAGCCGGTGGCAGGCGTTGCACGTCGGGTTCTTGCGGTGGATCTCCATCCGCTCCCGCGTGGTCAGCAGCTTGCCGTCCTTGGCGTTGGCCTGCTCGTCGAGCGTCGGGACGTTGGGCGGCGGCGCCGGCGGGGGCGTGCCGAGCAGCACTTCCATGATCCACTTCCCGCGCAGCACCGGCGAGGTGCGGTTGGCGAGCGACGTCTGCACTAGCACGCTGCCCTGGCCGAGGATGCCGCGCCGGCGCGCGTCGGGATACGTGACGCGCCGGAACTGGTCGCCGGCCACCCCGGGCACGCCGTAGTGGCGGGCCAGGCGCTCGTTCAGGAACGTGTAGTCGGCGGTGAAGAACTCCATGAAGTTGCGGTCGCGGTGCACGAGATCGTTGAAGAACAGCTCGGTCTCGCGCTTCATGGCCTGCGCCACGTTGTCGTCGAAGTTGGGGAAGTAATTGGGGTC
>JAWKHU010000021.1:0-1072 GCA_041394685.1 Vicinamibacterales bacterium | reverse complement strand
ACCGGCCGATCCTCATCGACCGCTTCCTCGAGCACGCCAAGGAACTCGACGTGGACTGCGTGGCCGACGCCACCGGCGCCGTGGTCATCGGCGGCATCATGGAGCACATCGAGGAGGCCGGCATCCACTCGGGCGACAGCTCCTGCGTGGTGCCGCCGACCGGCATGTCCGAGCGGCACCTCGAACTGCTGCGCGACTACACGCGCCGGATCGCCCGCGCCCTGAAGGTCGTGGGCCTGATGAACGTCCAGTACGCGCTGAAGGACGACGAGATCTTCGTGCTGGAAGTCAACCCGCGGGCCTCGCGGACCGTGCCCTACCTGGCCAAGGCGACGGGCGTGCCCCTCGCCCAGGTGGCGGCCCGCGTGATGATGGGGAAGACGCTCGCGGATCTCGGCTTCACGACAGACCTCACGCCCGCCGGCGTGTTCGTCAAGAGCCCGGTGTTCCCGTTCATCCGCTTCCCGGGGGTGGACACGATTCTCGGGCCGGAGATGAAGTCCACCGGCGAAGTGATGGGCGGGGCCACCGACTTCGGCCACGCCTTCGTCAAGGCCATGCTCGGGGCCGGCCAGCGCCTGCCGGAGCAGGGCACGGTGTGCCTCAGCGTCAACAACGACGACAAGCCGCTGGTGGTGCCGATTGCCAAGGCCCTGTCCGCCCTGGGCTTCTCGGTGACGGCCACGCGCGGTACGGCGGTCTACCTGCGGGCGCACGGCGTCGAGTGCGGGGTGGTCTACAAGGTCAACGAGGGCCGGCCGAATCTCGCCGACGAGATCGTGAACCGGACGATTCAGCTGGTGGTCAACACGCCGCTCGGGCTCGAGTCGTTCTTCGACGACAAGGCGGTCCGGCGCGCGGCGATGATGGCGGGCATTCCCTGCATCACCACGATGACGGGGGCCGCGGCGGCCGTGGACGCGATTCGCGCCCTCAAGGGGCGTGAACTCGCCGTCTGCTCGCTGCAGGAGTACTACGCGGCGGTCAGCACGGCCTAGCCGCGACGCACGGTCGGCGGGGGGCCGTGGCTGACACGCGCCGTGCCGGGCATCCTGTGTCCCCGCGTGGCGCC
>JAWKHU010000020.1:0-1186 GCA_041394685.1 Vicinamibacterales bacterium | reverse complement strand
TGCACCGTGGGATCGGTGCTCAGAATGGCGCGATAGCGCTCGGCGGCTGCCGGGTCCGAGATGCTGGCCAGGCGCTTGAAGTAGGCCGCGGTGGTCTCGTTGAAGCTGATCGGCGGCTTCCACTTCGCCACCGTCGACACCGCCGTGGTGAGCTTGACGACCGCGTTGCTGCGCAGCGGCACCGAGCCGTGGCCGGCGGTGCCGCGGGCGGTCAGCTCGATGGCGCGCGGGATCTTCTCGAGCGTCTGGATCGACGCGAAGGTCACCTTGCCGCCCTGGCGGTTGAAGCTGCCGCCCTCGGCGAGGCAGAACTCGGCCTCGATCCTCGGGAAGCGCGGCGCGTCGGTCATGTGCGCGATGCCGTACTTGACCGCGCCTTCCTCCCCGGCCTCGAACAGCGCGATCACATCGCGGTCGAGCGGCACGTTCTGGCGCTTGAGCATCAGCAGCGCCATCACCGTGGCCGCCACGTTGTCCTTGTCGTCGACGGTGCCGCGGCCGTAGATATAGCCGTCCTGGCGCAGCGCGCTGAAGGGCGGGTGCGACCACTTCTTCTCGTCGATGTTCACCGTGTCGGTGTGCGCCATCAGCAGCAGCGGGCGCTTGCGGCCCGAGCCCCTGAGGCGGGCGACCAGGTTCGGCCGATGCGCCTCGAGCGCGAAGGTCTCGGTCTCGATCCCTTCCTTCTCGAGCACCCCCCGGATGTAGTCCACGACCGGCTTCTCGATGCCCGGGGGCGTGGTGGGCGGGTCGGTCGAGTCGATCTGGACGATCGCCTGGAAGTGCCTCAGGGTCTCGGCGTCCACCGCGGTCCAGTCGATGGCGGGCCCCTGGGCCAGGACGGTTCCGGACGCGATGACGACCAGAGAAAGGAGTGCCAGTCTTCGCATGCGCGGGATGGTAGCACGGGAGTTTCCGGGCGCTCCCGGCGGTCGGCGGGCGGGTTCCCGCCCTCGATAATTGTGCGCCGACTGACATTTCTGTCATGTCTGAAGGTGGTCCGCCGCCGCCCGGGCGCATCCGGCCGGCCCGAACTGGCGGTGTCGAGCTGGCAGCACGATTGCAAAGTCGTCAGGACGTCATGTCTTCGTCACCCCGCGTCGGTGTTGCGTGCCCCCGCTCCGTCGAACGCGCGGCGATTGCTGACTGGATCCGCGCCGCGGGTTTCGAGCCGGTCATCCTGGTG
>JAWKHU010000019.1:0-1393 GCA_041394685.1 Vicinamibacterales bacterium | reverse complement strand
CACCACCACCCGCTGCTCGCCGGTGACCGCGTTGACCAGCTGGCCTTCCGGCAGAATCACCACCTGTCGTTCACGCAGGGCCTGCAGCACCGGCAGCTCGCCGGCGCCCGGCGTGCCGGCGACGAACCGCAGCACCTCCCCCACCGGACGGCCGATGCTGTCGAGCGCCGGGACACCCGTGAGCGCCTCGGCCACCGGGTTCATGAACGCCACGCGGCCGTCGAGATCGACCGTCACGACCGCATCGGCGATCGACTCGAGGGTCGCCGAGAACCAGCGGTCACGCACCCGCTGGCGGCGCTCCATGTCGTGGCGGAACAGCGACACCTCGACGACGCTGCGCAGCTCGGCGGCCTTGATCGGCTTCAGCAGGTAGCCGTGCGGCGCGGTCGCCTTGGCCCGCTGGAGCGTCGACTCATCGGCGTGGGCGGTGAGGTACACGATCGGGACGTCGAACCGCGCCTTGAGGGCCTCGGCCGTCTCGATGCCGTCGCGCGAGCCGTTGATGCGGATGTCCATCAGCACCAGCTCGGGCCGCTGCGCCTCGGCACACGCCAGCGCTTCCTCGGCCGACGACGCCACGCTGGCGGCGTCGTAGCCCAGGTCGTTGAGCGTCTGCTGGATGTCCATTGCCACCAGCCGCTCGTCCTCGACGATCAGGATCGAGCGGGCCTCGGTGGCTGCCGCGGCCGGCGTCATGCCGCCTCCGGTGCGAAGCGTACGGTGTGGGCAGTGCCGGGTCCGGCGGCGCGGGTCAGCGTACCCCCGAGCTGCGCCACCAGGGTCAGCACCAGCTGCATGCCGAGCGCGCCGCTGGCGGCCGCGCCATCCGCCATCCCGACCCCGTCGTCGGCCACCGTGAGCTCGAAGCCCGGCTGGTCGAGCGCGCGCAGCTGGACCCGGATGACACCCATCCGATCGCCAGGAAAGGCGTGCTTGAAAGCGTTCGTGACGAGTTCGTTCATGATCAGCCCGCACGGGATCGCCTTGTCGACCGCGAGCGACACCGGCTCCACCTGCAGGTCGACCCGGACCCGGCCCGGCGACCCCAGCGCCTCCGAGAGGTTCGCCACCAGGCCCTGCGCGTACGAGGTGAACGGCACCCGCGCGTAGTCGGCGTACATGTAGAGCTGCTCAGGGATGAGCGCGATGGCCTGGACGCGCGTCTGGCACTCCAGGAGCGCCAGCCGGGCAGACTCGTCGGCCACCTTGCGCCGCTGCATGTTGATCAGGCTCGAGATGACCTGGAGGTTGTTCTTGACGCGGTGGTGGACCTCCTGCAGGAGGATCTCGCGCTCGCGCAGGCTGGCCTTCAACTCGTCGGCGATCTCGATGGCACGCCTGGCGGCGCGGCTCTCCTCGGCCAGGCGCAGCCGCTCGGTGAGGTCGCGAA
>JAWKHU010000018.1:0-1562 GCA_041394685.1 Vicinamibacterales bacterium | reverse complement strand
CGACCCGGAACCCGCGCGCTTGCGCGAGCGCGCTCACGCCCATCAGGGCGAGGATCGATCCGAACAGAGTGCCAATCGGCGTGAGCGGGAAGGTAGCCATGTCGCGGGGCAGCTCGACGACGCCGCTCAAGGCCAGGAAGAAGGCGACGGCCGACAGCAGGAGGAACACGATGCCGGCGGCCACGTTCCCGGTGGTGGGCCGGCGCACGTCGAACGGCGCGGAGACGCGGGTCTCATCCATCACGGTGCCTCCTCGGCCCCGGGCGCAGTCGTGGTGGGCCAAGCGCGGCCCTGTGGATGGCCCCCTACTTTACGGCGTGTCACCTCGCGCTTCAACCGTTCGCGGGTGCCATGCCGTTGCCCAGGTGACGGCACGGCACGTCCCCGCTGCTGTTTCGTGTCGCAGCCGGTACCGGATCACATTCCGATGGAAGGGGCATGATGCGCACGACGTCTGCTGCGAGGACTATCGCTGAGAGCATCCCACGACGGGCCGACAGCCTGGGGCCGTCGATTCACCCGGGCGAGATCCTGCTCGAGGAGTTCCTGAAGCCACTCGAGATGACCCAGGCGGCGGCCGCCAAGGCGCTCGGGATGTCCACGGTACGTCTAAACGAGCTCGTGCGCGCCAAGCGCGCCGTGACCGCTGATACCGCGCTGCGGCTCGCGCAGTTCTTCAAGACGTCGCCTCAGTTCTGGATGCACATGCAGGCCGGCTTCGACCTGAAGGCGGCAAGCGTCCGCCGCAGACAGAGTGTTGCCGCTCGATGAGTTCTCGCCAGAGCCGGGCGGTTCCGCTCGCCGAGCACTGACCACGTGCCCTGAGTGTCAACGGTGCCGCATGCGGCCATATGGCCGACAGCCTCTGGTCTGCAGCCTGGTCAGTGTGCCGCCGAGCGGGGCGGTCAGTGTTCGGTGAGCCGCAACAGGTTTAGGGCTGCGCGGCTAGAATCGGCAGATGTCGAGCCGCCGTCTTGCCATTCGCCGCCGGGTGGCGGCGCTGTCCACTGCCGTCGCGGCCGCCCTGCTGACGGTCAACGGGGCGCTTCCGCGCGCGGCGCAGCCGGCGCGTGCCGCGTTCGCCATCGGCGATGTCCAGGTGCCGCCAGGCCAACGGGTGGATGTCGACCTCGTCGTGCCCGCGGGGGCGACCGACCCGGCCACCTCCGTGCTCGTCACGGTGTTCCACGGCGCACGTCCCGGCCGCGTGCGCGCCCTCACGGCGGGCGTCCATGGCTTCGAGTACGCGCCGATCCTCGCGGCACAGCGCCTGCGCGAGCGCATCGATCCGGCGACGCTGTCCGGCACGGTCATTCTCGTGCGGCTGGCACACGTCAACGCCTTCGAACAGCGCGTCCCGTTCGTCAATCCGTTCGATCGGAAGAACCTCAACCGGATGTTCCCGGGCGCGGCAGGCGGCACCCAGGCCGAGCGCATCGCGTGGACGCTGACCACTGAGGTGGTCCGCCGTTCGGATCTGCACGTGGAGATGCATGGCGGCGACGGCGCCGAATGGCTCGAGGCCTTCGCCGGTGCCTATGGCGGGCCGCTCGCGTCGGGGC
>JAWKHU010000017.1:0-1723 GCA_041394685.1 Vicinamibacterales bacterium | reverse complement strand
CGCGTAGACGAGAAGGAACCAGCGCGGGGGCATCTCGAGGAGTGTAGCAGTCTGACAGGACGGCCGGGCCCGGCGCAGCGGCATCGTCACGGCGGCGCGCGGGGCGTGGCGGAAAAAGAACGGGCGGCCCCACGCGAAGGTGGGGCCGCCCGGGTCAGGCGGCGCGGGCGCCTCCTGCGGACGCCCGTCGCGGACCGGCTTCCGTCTCACGCCGGGGCGCGCGACGGCGACCGGCTAGAAGTCCCAGCGGAAGCCGACGCGGAAGATGCGCGGCGCCAGCAGCTCGGTGACCTCACGGTAGTTGACGGTGGTGGTGCGGAACGCGGTGATGGCGCCGCTGTTCAGCAGGTTGAAGCCGTCGAATTCGACCGTCACCTTGCCGGCCTGGCGGGGCAGTGTGAACGACTTGTCGAGCCGCAGGTCGAAGATCGAGATGTTCGGGTAGCGGTTGGCGTCGATCGGCTCCACCCGGACCGTCCGGGCGCCGTCGCCGGGGAAGGCCACGTTGATCGTGCGGCCGTAGTTCTGGCCGCTCTGGACGCGCCAGGATCCCGAGCTGCCGATGCCCCACGGCATCTCGTAGCGGCCGATGATCTTGTAGTTCCAGGTGGTCGACGTCTCACGGCCGAACTCGTCGCCGAACAGGCGGTCGGCCGGGCGGAACGAGTAGTCGCGGGTGTAGCCGGTCGGGGTGGTCGTCGAGTAGTGCTGCATCTTCGACCAGGTGTGGCCGAACGAGGTGAGCAGCATCCAGCGGTCGCGGAAGCGGCGGTTCAGCGCGAACTCCACGGTCTGGAAGTCGGCGTCGGTGCCGTCGGGATTGGTGTAGACGCGGTCCTGGCCGATCGCCTGGGGCCGGTCGAAGGTCTGGAACGTCTGGTCGTCGGCGGTGCCGCGGACGTTGTCGGCGCCCGGGTCGTTGATGGTGAACGGCACGGTGAAGGCGCCGTTGCGCAGCGTGTCGCTCTCGGCCCACACGTCGCGCATGTTCTTGTAGACGTAGGAGACGCGGGCCGACAGGCCCGGGAGCAGCTCGCGCTCCAGGTTGGTGGACAGCTCGTTGCTCTTGGGGCGGATGATGCCGCGGTCGATGCGGACGAAGCCGGCGCCGCCCTGGGTCGAGTTGAAGGCGCCCAGTTCGGCCGGGCTGTCGAGCAGCCGGTTGCCGTTGAGGTCGCAGCCGGTGGTGCGGGTGGCGGTGCAGTCGAGGAACGCGTAGCGCAGGCGGGCCAGGCCGACCGGGTTCTCGAGGTCGGAGAGGGTGTCGGCGGAGTTCCAGCGCGACTGCCCGAAGTAGGCCTTGACCACGGTGCGGTTGTCGCCGGTCAGGTCGTAGGCGAAGCCGACGCGCGGCGCCAGCGTGTTGGTCGTGGCGACCGTCGTGGCGCTGACCGTGCGCGGCGCCACGAAGTCCTGGTAGCGGGCGTCATTGAAGTTCTCGAAGCCCGGCAGGCCGTTGGGCGCGAACTCCTGGTCCGGCCAGCCGTCGCGGTAGTGCTCGAAGCGCAGGCCGAGCGTGGCCGTGAGCCGGTTGGTGATCTTCCAGGTGTCGTTGATCCAGCCGGCCTGGTTGACGACGTCGTTGATGCCGGTGACGTCCGAGTTGTAGATCTCGACCTGCGACAGCGCGGTGCCACGGTCGCGGTAGAAGATGTCGAACGGCTGATCGCGGAACAGGCTGCGGCGGTCGCGCTTGATGTCGTAGCCGACCTTGAAGTCGTGG
>JAWKHU010000016.1:0-1913 GCA_041394685.1 Vicinamibacterales bacterium | reverse complement strand
TCTCGGCGACCGCGGCGGCAAAACGGGCGTGGAGGTCGGCGAGCCGGGCGGGTTCGTGCAGGTCCGCGAACGAGAAGCCGGGAAGGCCCAGGCGGTCGGCAGCTGAAGGCGAAGCGCTCATAGACAACGTGGCCTCGCAGGAGGCCGACTGATCACGGTACATCCGCGCCAAGACGGGAGTCAAACGAGCGTTCAACTGGCGGGAGGCCGGGGCGGCCGACGCGAATCCAGACACCAGGACGGGAATTTCGTGCTCGGATTCGTTGTTCCGCTGCGCCTCGCCGGCGACTCTCACTCCACAGAGCCGGGGAAACCCCGGCGTTCGGCTCGCGGTTGCCACGGTCGAGGTTCGGGAACGGCTCTTGCTCTGACGCCTCTGCGCCGGCAAGCCCCTGCCGAACACGAACGTCACGATTACAAAATTGAGCGGAGCGACAGCCATGAACACGGTGAGACACCTGAAGAACGGCATCCTGGCGGCCGTCATGCTGATGCTGGCGACGTCGGCGAGCGCCCTGGGGCTCCAGGACCGCATCCTCGGCGGCGCTGGGCTGGCCTTCCAGCAGCTGCACGTCGAAGGCAAGGGCGTCGTGAGCGAGGTTGTCGGGACGTGCCCGGCCGTGGTCCTCACGATCTCGGGGATCCCGGTCACGGTCGACGCCAGCACGACGTTCCCGTTCGGCCAGACCTGCGAGATGCTCGCGGCCAACCAGCTGGTCGAGGTGCGCGGCACCCTGACGGTCACCGGCACCACGCTGTCGGTCGTCGCCACGATGCTCGAGATCGAGGACGGCAGCGAGGGCGAGGGCGAGGGCCGGGTGACGGAAGTCAGCGGCACCTGCCCGAACCTGACCATCACGGTGGACGGCCTGACGGTGACCGCCGATGCGCTCACGCGCTACGTGCCGGCCAACCGCGGCGCCGGCTGCGACCAGATTCGCGTCGGCACGAAGATCAAGGTCAAGGCGGTGCCGGCGGCTGGCGGCGGCTTCCGCGCCCGGCTGATCGAGATCAAGGGCCAGCGCCACTTCGGGCATGGCGAAGGCCGCATCACCAGCGTCAGCGGCGTCTGCCCCGATGCGACGATCATGCTCGGCATGATGGCCGTCCAGGTCAACGCCGCCACCGACTTCGTCGGCGGCACCTGCGCCGACCTGGCGCCGGGTGTCCGGGTCGAGGCGCGGGGCTTCCGCGACGACGACTCGACCACCAACATCGCCAGCTGGATCCGCTTCAAGTCGCGGCGGGTCGAGGGCCGGTCGACGGTGACCGCGGTCACCGGCACCTGCCCGGCGCTGACCTTCACCGTGGGCGGGTCGGTGCGCGTCGTGACCGACGCGGCGACCGTGTTCAAGAACGGCTCCTGCGAGACCATCCGGGTCGGCGTCAAGGTGCACGTCCGGGGCGACATGCAGAACGAGGACGGCGCGGTCATCGCCGAGGAGGTCGAGATCGAGGGCCATCCGGGTGGCCGGCCCGGCGGCCGGATCGAGGGCCAGATCGCGACGCTCGGCGGCACCTGCCCGGCCCTCACGCTGACGGTGCGGGGCATCCCGGTCACGACCTCGGCGTCGACCCACTTCGACGACATCGCCTGCGCGAGGCTGGCCGTCGGCATGCGGGTCGAGGTCGAGGGCGACCTGCAGGGCGGCACGCTGGTCGCCACCAAGATCGAACGCGAAGACTAGCCCGCCCGCGCACCGACACCGGAGGAGGGGCCCGGCCCCTCCTCCGCGTGCCTTGACTTGCCTTCCAAGCGCTGAGTACGCTCCTCACGTACGCGTTCGCGCTCGTGACCATCCAACTGAACGGCGATCCCTTCGACCTGGACGGCCCGATCTCGGTGGCCGGCCTGCTCACGCGCCTGCAGATCGACGCGCGGCGCGTGGCGGTCGAGTTGAATCTCGTGGTGC
>JAWKHU010000015.1:0-2017 GCA_041394685.1 Vicinamibacterales bacterium | reverse complement strand
CCGACGCCCTGACGCTCTATCGCGGCCTGCTGCCCGGCGTGGCCATCGACCTCGCGCTCGAGGCCGGACTGCCGCCGGTCCGCCTCGATGCGGAGCAGATCAAGCGGGTGCTCATCAACCTGGTGGACAACGCGGTCGAGGCCATGCAGCGGCAGGGGCGCATCGTGGTCGAGACCGTGCACGACCCGGTGCACAAGGTGGCGCGGATTGTCGTCGCCGATGACGGACCCGGCATCCCGCCGGGAGATCGCGACCGGCTCTTCCTGCCGTACTACTCCACCAAGGGACGGGGGTCCGGCCTGGGGCTGGCGATTGTGCGGCGGATCGTGGCCGAGCACGGCGGCAACATCGAGGTGTCGGACAATAGTCCGAGAGGCACGCGGTTCACGATCGAGCTGCCGTGCGGGTGATCCGTCCATGGCGTCCATTCTGATCGTCGACGACGAACCAGGCGTGCGGTCCGCGCTCGGGGGCGTGCTGCGCGACGAAGGCTACGAGGTCGAGGCGGTCGAATCCGGCGAGGCGTGCCTGGCGCGGCTGGTGGAGCAGCCGTTCGACGTGGTGCTGCTCGACGTCTGGATGCCGGGGCTCGACGGGCTCGAGACGCTGCAGCGGCTGCGCGAGCGGCAGGTGGACGCCCAGGTGGTGGTCATCTCGGGGCACGGCAACGTCGAATCAGCGGTGCGGGCCATCAAGCTCGGCGCCTTCGACTTCGTCGAGAAGCCGCTGTCGCTCGACAAGGCGGTGCTGGTCGTACGCAACGCCCTGCGGCAGCGCGTGCTCGAGGTCGAGAACCGCGATCTCCGGGCCCAGGTCGATCGGCGCCACGTGCTCATCGGCGAGAGCCCGGTGATGCGGCACCTGCGCGAACAGGTGATGCTCGCCGCGCCGACCAACGGCCGCGTGCTGATCCTCGGTGAGAACGGCACGGGCAAGGAGGTCGTGGCCCGCACCCTGCACGCGCACAGCCGCCGCCGGACCGGGCCCTTCATCGAGGTCAACTGCGCGGCCATCCCCGAGGAGCTGATCGAGTCGGAACTGTTCGGCCACACCAAGGGGGCGTTCACCGGCGCCGTCGCCGAGCGCCGCGGGCGGTTCGAACATGCCAGCGGCGGCACGATCTTCCTCGACGAGATTGGCGACATGAGCCTGAAGACGCAGGCCAAGGTGCTGCGGGCGCTGCAGGAGAACGCCGTGCAGCCGGTGGGCGGCACGGCCCTGGTGCGCGTGGACGTCCGCGTCGTTGCCGCCACCAACAAGGACCTGCAGGAGGAGATTCGCGCCGGGCGCTTCCGCGAGGACCTGTTCTTCCGCCTCAACGTGGTGCCGATTCACGTGCCGCCGCTGCGCGATCGGGCCGAAGACGTGCCGCGGCTGGCCGAGCATTTCATGGCGGCGCTGGCGGCCGAATACGGACGTCGCGTGAAGCGGTTCGCGCCCGAGGCGATGGCGCGCCTCGGGCACTACGCGTGGCCGGGGAACGTGCGCGAGCTGCACAACGTCGTCGAGCGGCTGCTGATCATGGTCCACGACGGCACGGTCACCGCGCAGGACGTCAGCTTTCTCGGCGACGCCCCGCTGGTGCCCGACACGCCCGGGCAGGTCGCGCCGCTCGCCGAGGCCCGGGATCGCTTCGAGCGCGAGTACATCCTGCACGTGCTGGCGACACACCAGGGCAATATCTCCCGCACCGCCGACGCCCTGGGTGTCGAGCGCAGCAATCTCTACAAGAAGATGCGGGCGTTCGGGATCGCGCCGGCCAGGCGCGAGAGCGAGTAGCGGCCGGCGGCCTCACCCGTCCACGAGCCGGCTGTCGAGGACGCGAGACGCGCTCCACCCGCCGATGGCCAGGCGGTCCGCGGCCGCCGCCCCGACGGCCGACGCCGGCACCAGGCCGACGAGTTCGCTTTCGGCGACCGTGACCCCGAACCGCGCGGCCTCCCGGACGACGGCGTCGTAGACCACGTGCATCGGCGTGACGTCGACGTCGGTCAGGTTCATGGACACCTGTACGAGA
>JAWKHU010000014.1:0-2062 GCA_041394685.1 Vicinamibacterales bacterium | reverse complement strand
GGGGCACTGCGACGAGCGCGGCACCGCCGAGTACAACCTGTCGCTCGGCGAACGCCGGGCCCTGGCGGCCAAGACCTATCTCGTGTCGCTCGGCGTGGCCG
Source organism: Vicinamibacterales bacterium (assembly GCA_041394685.1). Taxonomy (GTDB): domain Bacteria; phylum Acidobacteriota; class Vicinamibacteria; order Vicinamibacterales; family UBA2999; genus VFZN01. The sequence continues at coordinate 1,961 of JAWKHU010000014.1, read as the reverse complement.
CCGACCGCCTCCGGACGGTCAGCTACGGGAAGGAGTTCCCCTTCGACCCGGGCCACGACGACAGCGCCTGGGCCAGGAACCGGCGCGCGCACTTCGTCATCACGGCCAAGTGAGGCCCGGGCGATCAAGTATGCTGACTGCAGGTGTCCCATGACCGTGACCGCCCTCCGCTTCGCCCTCGTGGCCGGCCTCCTCGCGCTCTCCGCCAGCCCGGCGCTCGCGCAACGGCGTGAGCTGCAGCAGATGGCGGCGGACATCCGCATCCTGCAGGAGCAGACCCAGCTGCTGCACAACGCCGTCTCGACACTGACCGAGGCCCTGCAGGCCGTGAACGCCCGCATCGACGAGCAGACGGGCGTCACGCGCAAGACCTTCGCGGACGCGAAGATCCAGGCCGACGCGATGGGCGGCGACATCCGCGTCGTGCGCGAGCGTGTGGACGACACGAACGTGCGCATCACGGCCCTGTCGCAGGAGATCGACTCGCTGCGCGACGCCATCGCCTCGATGCCGGTGCCGACGGCGGCACCGACCGACCCGACCCTGGCCGGGCTGGCCCCCGATCCGTCGGGAGCGGCTCCGGGCACCACGCCCCCGGCCGCGGGTGCGCCCGCCGGACCGGTGACGGCCCCGCCGCCGGCGACCGCCCCCAACACGCTGTCGCCGAGCCGCCTGTACGACCTGGCCTGGGCCGACTACACCGCCGGCAACTACGACCTGGCCGTCGAAGGGTTCTCCGGCTACGTGCGGTCGTTCCCCAGGAGCGAGTTCGCCGACAACGCGCAGTACTACATCGGCGAGAGCTACTACCAGCGCGGCAAGCTCGCCGAGGCGGTCGAAGCGTTCGGGCGCGTCATCTCGAGCTATCCCGGCAGCGACGTCACCGGGCAGGCCTACTACAAGCGCGGGCTGTGCTTCGAGCGGCTCAACCAGCCCGACCGGGCCCGCGAGGCCTACGAGTACCTGGTGAAGACACTCGGCGAAACCGACGCCGGCCGGCTGGCCAAGCAGCGCCTCGACGCGCTCAACCGGGCCCGGCCGCAATAGGCTTCCCCTTTCATCCCCGCGAGGACATCGAGACCATGGGCAGCGTGAACAAAGTGATTCTGGTCGGCAATCTGGGACGTGACGCCGAGGTGCGGTTCACGCCGAGCGGCGCGCCCGTGGCGAGCTTCAGCATCGCGACCACCGAGAACTGGACGTCGAAGGACGGCCAGAAGCAGGAACAGACCGAGTGGCACCGCATCGTGCTGTGGGGCAAGCAGGCCGAGACGCTGCAGCCGTACCTCACGAAGGGCAAGCAGATCTACCTCGAGGGACGGCTGCAGACGCGGCAATGGGAGAAGGACGGCCAGAAGCACTACACCACGGAGGTGAAGGCCGACAAGGTCGTCCTGCTCGGGGGCGGGCGCGGCGGCGACCGCGGTGACCGCGGCGACGCGGGCGGTGGCTACGGCGAACCGATGGGCCAGACGGCTGGCGCCATCACCGACGACGACATTCCGTTCTAGACACCGCAACGGCGCAGCGCGGAGCCGGGGGCCGCAGTCACACGCTCGCGGCCGCCCACCCCAGGACCTGGCAGCGGTCTGTGCGTTCGCCGAACGCACAGCGCCTGCCGCGTGTCGATCGCGCGCTCGATGGGCGCGCCAGCGGCACCCGCCTGGCCGCGGCCTCTGACCGCTACGTCCCCTGCCGCCCGTAGCGGTCTTCCAGCCTGACCACGTCGTCGGTCTCGGGCGTGGACACTTCGAAGACGTCGCTGTCCTCAAGGGCCGTCATGCGATGTACCGTGGGCGGCGTCACATGGACCGCCTCGCCCGGCCCGAGTTCGCGGGCGACCAGCTGGTCGCCCTCCTGCCGCTCGAACAGGATCCGTCCCGTCCAGACGAAGATCGTCTCGTCCTTGCGGTTGTGGTACTGCAGGCTCAACGCGTGGCCCTTGTTCACGTGGATCACCT
>JAWKHU010000013.1:0-2105 GCA_041394685.1 Vicinamibacterales bacterium | reverse complement strand
GTTGATCGGCGAGACGCTGGAGTAGAGGGGCCAGCCCATCTCGTAGCCATCGACGTTCACCGTGCGGCCCTGCTGCATTTCGGCCACCAGTTCCGGACGCTCCTGCCGCACCTGCTTGTAGGTCGCCATCTGCGTCATCACGTTGATCCGCAGCAGGTCCTGCAGGTAGCGGTCGCCGTCGAGACTCGGCGCCCACAGGATCAGGTGGCGCAGATCGGTCGTCGTCTCGGCGACCAGGCTGGCGAGCGTGGCCCCCAGGCGCAGGCCGAGCAGGCTCACCTGCGCCGCACCGGTCAGGCGCCGAGCCTCGTCCATGGCCAGCCGGATGTCGTCGCGGGCGGCCGTCACCGACAGCTCGCCGAACCGCCCACCGCTGTCGCCGTTGCCCATCAGGTCGAACCGCAGGACGGGATAGCCGGCGGCGGCCAGCTCGCGTGCGTAGGCGACGAACACCCGGTGCGCCCACAGCTTCTCCTCGCCCAGTGGATGACAGAACACGAAGGCCGGTCGCACCGGGTCCGGCTGGGCAGGACGGTGCAACACGCCGAACAGCGTGTAGTCTCCCGACCCCTGGAAGAACAGCGGCGTCTCGCCCATCGGCTCGCTCATGGCCGTCGCGTCTCCGTCGCCGAGGCCAGTCCCAGCCGCCTGGCGACCAGCGGTGTCGCGTAGTCGGAGAGCGCGCGGTAGCCTGCCGGCGAAATGTGGCTGCCATCCTCGACGGCGTAGGCCCACTTGCGCGGGCCGTCGCCGTCGGCCAGGACTCGCTGCAGGTCGAGCACGAGCAGGCCTTCTCGCTGGCCGGTGTCGCGCACCCACTGGTTGAGGTCGGCCACCAGCTGGTTCACCCGATCCTGGTTGGAGCGCCGGCCCAGCAGCCAGCCCGCCGTCGCCATGACGCTGTCGAACAGGCGCTTGGGCGGACGGACCGTGACCTCGGTGGCGAGAATCGGCTCGATGTCGGCGGCGCGGGCGCGGTCAATCATCCCGCTGACGCTGGCCCTGGTTCGGGCCAGCGCCCGGGGCAGCTCGTCGTCGGATGATCGGAAGATGTCGTTGATGAAGCCCCACAGGATGACGGCCCGCGGCCGGACGGCTACGACGTCGCGCTCGAAGCGTTCGAGCATCTCGAACGTCTGTTGCCCGGGTACGCCGCGATTCACCACCGTCACGCCCGCCACCTCTGCCAGTGGCCAGCTCGCGGCATACGACGCCCCCAGCAGCACCACCGGAGCCGGTCCGTCGGAGCGTGTGTCGGCGGGCGGCGCGGCCGCCTGCTGCGCGTCGATCGTGGAAGCCCGCACCGATGCCCCCGCGGGGTTCAGGGCGGCTTCCGGCGCCGACGCCGTCCAGCCCCGGAGCCTGTAGTATGCCAGCGCTGCCACCTCGCGGAGTCCGGCCCCGAGCATCGACACGTTGTCCGGATGCCCTTCGTAGACCGGCACCGCGGCGGGCTCGACCTCGAAGCCCTGCCGGGCGAACGCTCCGGACGCCCGCAGCATGTGCATCCGATCGGTCACGAGCAGAATCCGGCGGACGCCGCGTTCGTGCAGCAGCGGCGCGGTGAGCGCCGCGTTCTCCCAGGTGCTGCGGGCCTCGCGTTCGACCACCATCCGGTCGGCCGGGACACCGAGCTCCCCGGCGAACTCGCGCATGCCGTCGGCGACCGGGCACGCGCCACCGGCCATCCCGCCGGTGATCACCAGGAGGTCGGCCCGGCCGTCGCGGAACAACCGGGCCGCGCGGACCGTCCTCCGCATGCTGTTCAGGTTGGGCACGCAGTCGCCGATGACGCCGCCGCCGAGCACCACAATCGCCTCCGCGCGGGCCGTCGAGTCGCCGAGGAGCAGCGGGGCCACCAGCCGGTCGGGAATCGTGGACTCGTTGATCGCCCAGCGGGCGAGCAGGAGCAGCGCCACCCCGGACGCGACGCCGATCCAGAACGGGCGGCCGGGGCGCCGCATCAGAACACCCCCACCAGGCGCGCCAGGAACATCGGCGTCGAGCGCGTCATCCCGTCGTGCATGGTCATCCGGCGCAGGGCCATCGGATCGTCGTCGCACGACACGTGCCCAGCCTCGATGGTGAAGGCCAGTTCGAAGCCC
>JAWKHU010000012.1:0-2193 GCA_041394685.1 Vicinamibacterales bacterium | reverse complement strand
GCCGTGATCGACCTCGTGCACCCGCAGGGCCCGGCCATGCTCACCGTGCGGCGCACGTCCAAGGACGACGTGCAGGACCGCCAGGTCTACCTGTCGGTGAACGGCGAAGACTGGGCCACGCTGCTCTACGGGCGCGAGGTCACGCGCGAGATCGCCCCCGGACGCTACACGCTCAAGGCCAACAACACGCTGGTGCGGAAGTCGGTCGTCTTCGACGTGCGGCCGGGCGAGCACGTGCGCTTCCAGTGCGTCAACAAGGCGCACTGGACGGCCATGATGTTCATGGCGTTCCTCGGCGCCGCGTTCCTCACGGTGGTCCTGATTCGCGAGCCCGGCAGCCCGTCGTGACCGCCGCCCGGGCCAGCTTGGCCGGCCAGCCCGTCCGTGCCATCATGCCCGTCTCCCCCCGCTCCGGTGCCCCGTCGCGCCGGGATCGTGGAGCCCACATGACCCGCTTCCGCCTGGCCGTCCCCGTCCTGCTGACCCTGCTCACCGCGTCCGCCTGCGCCAGCCTCGAGCCGCCCCGCATCCAGGTGCAGCGCCTCGGCCGGCCGCAGATGGGCCTGACCGGCGCCACGCTCGACGTCACGTTCACGGTCCGCAATCCGAACGACTACCCCATCACGATCGACCGCGTCCGCTACGACCTGTTCCTGAACGGCGTGCGGGTGGGCGACGGCTTCATCACCCAGCGGGTCGAGCTCGACGCCTATGGCGATGCGCGGATGTCGTCCCGCTTCGACCTCAACTACCTGCGGGTGCCGGGGGCCGTGCGCTCGATCATGGAACGCGATCGCGTGGACGCCCGCGCCCGCGGCCGGTTCTACGTGCGGCGCGACGGCGGGCGGCAGCGGCGGGTGAACTTCAGCTCCGAGGCGACGCTGGACTTCGACCGCGACCCGCGCCGCTAACGGTCCGGGCCGGGCCGTTCATCCAGCCTGGCCTTCGCGAGGATGCCACCACGGTGCCGGCCTCCATTGGACTTGGGCCCGGGGAAGCGCCGCCGCGGGGCTGTCTGGCGCCCGGCCGGCGGCGCCGATCGCCTGGACGGCCGTCAGAAGTCTGACGTTCTGGCGCGGCCGTTCGTCTGCCCGTCGACGCCCTGACAAGAAACGTAATCGCCGTGTGCCGAATTTGGGCAGGGCCGCCTCGGCCGTGTGAGGAGTTTTCGGCGTAATTCGTTCACGAGCCGCCGCTTAGCCGGCGTTTCCACCACGTGGCTTGGGCCTTGCTATGTCGCAGGGCATGGGTGTTCCTGGTCACTTCCGGTCCGAACGCGGCTACTCCCTGGTGGAAGTACTGGTGGTCGCCTCGCTCTCGATGGTGCTGATGGCGATGACCGTCGTGCAGATCCGCGCATCGCGGGCCACGCTGGTTGCCGACAACGCCATGCGGCACGTGATGGGGGAGATGTCGCGGGCGCGCGACATGGCCATCCAGCAGCGCCGCAACGTCCGCATCACCTTCCAGAACGGCAACCAGATCCGCCTGCGTCGCATGGAGATCCCCAACGGGATGACCGAGCTGCGCTTCACGACGCTCGAGGGCAACCTGCAGTTCGCCCTGCCCGCCGGGACGCCCGATACCTCCGACGGCTTCGGGGCCGGCAGTCCGCTCGACTTCGACGGCGACGGCACCGCCATCTTCAACAGTGAGGGAATGCTCGTCGACAGCACGGGCGCCACCATCAACGGAACGATCTTCCTGGCCGCGCCGAACGACGCCTACGCCACCCGCGCGGTCACCATCCTGGGTTCCACCGGGCGCGTGCGGGGGTTCCGCCGGCTCAACACCACATGGGGACGAGTGTAGTCATGCAGACGTCAGTGCGTTCGGAATCAGGGTTCTCGCTCATCGAGACGATGGTCTCGATGCTGGTACTCAGCGTCGGCGTGCTCGGGCTGTCGCAGGCCTTCATCTCGGGCGTGCAGAAGTCGTCGAGCGCCCCCTACGAGGTGCTGGCGACGCAGAAGGCGGCCGAGGCCGTCGAGAGCGTGTTCGCCGCCCGCGACTCTCACACCATCGCCTGGGCGCAGATGAAGAACATCGCCGACGGCGGCGTGTTCGTCGACGCGGCCACCACCATGAAGACGGCCGGCGTGGACGGCATCCTCAACACGGTCGACGACGGCGCCGTCGAGACGTTCGTGGTCCCCGGGCCGGACGGCTACGTCGGCACGGCCGACGACAAGA
>JAWKHU010000011.1:0-2240 GCA_041394685.1 Vicinamibacterales bacterium | reverse complement strand
GCGTCGGACTTGGCGGAGAGTTCAGGGGGGCTGGCGGTATCAGCAAGCGGAACCTGGTGGCGCTCGATCTGCGGACCGGACAGCCACGATCGCCGAATGCGCCCGACCTGCCGTTTGGCGCCGTGGCCTTCCAGAAGCTCGCCGACGTGATGGTGGTCGCGGGCGGCGACAACCTGGCACTCACGCCGCCGCAACCGAACGTGTACGCCTTCTCCACCGCCACCGGCGCGCTGTTGCCGTGGTCGCTGACCACCAACGGGGCCGTGTGGGCCCTGGCGGCCGATTCGCGACGTGTCTACCTGGGCGGGACGTTCTCGCTGGCCGGCGGGCTCGCGCGGAGTGGCGTAGCCGCCGTGGACCTGGGCTCCGGAACGGTCTCGACCTGGCGCGTCCAGGCTCAGCCGGTCGTTCGGACGTTGGGGATCGCTCACGGGACACTGTATGCGGCCGGTGGCTATGGCGGCTACCCGGGCGGCGGGGGAGATCCCTACAACTACGTGGCGGCGTTCGACCTCGAGAGCGGTGTCACGTTGCCCTTCAGCCCTCGTCCCGCGATGGCCTACACGAGCGGCATGGCCTTCCATCAGGACCGTGTCCTGCTGGTGGGTGGTTCAGCGGACGCGTTGGAGTGGGTGGACCGCTCGTCCGGTGCGCCGGTGCTCCCCGCGACGCCCGTCAGCGGATTCGCCAGCGCGGCCGCTCAGGTGGGCGACACCGTGTTCGTCACCGGAACGACGACCGACAACACCACCGTGCTCGTCGTCGTGGATGCACCGAGCGGCGACATGCAGCTGTTCGACGGCTCTTCAGGTCCGCTCGCCGCGAGTGAGGCCTACCTTGCGATGGCGGGCACGGTCATCCGGCGACCGGCCCCCGGTGCGCCGCACCGGCTCACCGCGTCGGTTGCGGGCAGCGCCGTGACGTTCGGCTGGCAGGCGGGTGTACCGCCCACTCCCACCGGGTTCCTCGTCGAAGCCGGCACGTCGAGCGGCGCGACCGACGTCGGCGTGTTTTCCGTGGGGCTCGCCACCTCGGCCACCGGCGCGCTGCCGTCAGGCACCTACTTCACCCGCGTGCGCGGCGTGGGTGCCAGCGGCACTGGTCCTGCCTCGAGTGAGGTGGTCGTCACCGTGCCGGCCACGGCCACACCGCCCGACGCGCCGGGGGCCCTCAATGCAACCGTCGAGGGCAGTGCCGTGCACCTGGTGTGGGGGGCCGCTTCTGGCAACGCCACGACGTACATCGTCGAGGCAGGCACGGCGAGCGGCCTGTCCGACATTGGCGCATTGGCCACCGGGTATCTCGACACCGACTTCGCGACGTCTGCGCCCGCAGGCACCTATTTCGTGCGGATCCGGGCCGCGAATACGTTCGGCATCGGCCCACCGTCGAACGAGGTCGCGGTGGTGGTGCCGTGAGCGCGCGCGGCCCACGGACGTCAACGACCGGCCGGCTGGTACTCAGACGCGGGGGCAGGGCCATCGGCTCGTCGTGGTCCAGGCTCGCCACGGGGATGCGGTCGAACTCCGCCGCCGTCGTGGCACGCCGGATGTCGTGCAGGAACTGGCCGGGCACGCCGCCCTCGCCCAGGTAGTTGACGAACTTCTTCATGCGCGCGCACTGAGACTGCTCGGGCTTCGCGGGATCCGCCTCTGACGCCCACATCAGCCCGCGGGCGCCGGTGTCGGCCAGCACCTCCGCCGCCTGGTCCGCCGAGTGGACCTGCTGTGGCCGGGGGCGAATCTGTGGACGAATCCAGGCGTGCAGGTCCGATAACGTATTGGCGCTCACCGAAAACCGACCACCTCTGCTCAAGGAAGATTGACCAGGGCAGGACCAGCGGGCAACGTGAAGCGCGCCCAGGAGCCGCCGGGCGGTTGCCTTATTAAACTACATAGTGGTTTAATTCTGCCCGGAGCAGTGACCATGGGCCATCTCGGCGAACTCGAACAACTCATCCTCTTCGCGGTCACGGCGCTCGGCGACGAGGCCTACGGCGGCGCGATCCGCGCGCACATCGAGGACCGCAGCGGCCGCGTCGTCTCGTCGGGCGCCATCAGCACGACGCTGGGCCGCCTGGAAGAGCGGCGTCTCGTGACCGGCCGCGTCGGTGCGCCGGTGCCCGGCCGCGCCGGACGCCCGCGGAAGTACTACACGCTCACGCCCGCTGGGGCGCGCGACCTGCAGGAGAGCTACACGGCGATCCGGGCGATGGCCGGCGGCCTGCTGCGGCGCCTCGA
>JAWKHU010000010.1:0-2264 GCA_041394685.1 Vicinamibacterales bacterium | reverse complement strand
GCGCCGGCGTGCCCGGCCCGCCCGCCAACGTGCAGACGTCGGTCGTCGGCAGCGTCCTCAACGTCTCGTGGTCGGCCCCGACGACGGGCGGGGCGCCCACCGGCTACACCCTCGTCGCCCGCACGACGCTGGGCGCCCTCATCGCCTCACAGCCGGTCGGCACCATCACGACGTTCGCGGCCACGGTACCCGACGGCACCTACGTCATCAGCGTCTACGCGACCAACGCGGCGGGCGCGGGTGCGGAATCGGCGCCGAGCACGGCCGTCGTGCCCAGCGGCAGCGTCGTGCCGCCGGGTGCGCCGCGCAACCTTTCGGCGACGCAGTCCGGCAGCGCGGTGGTCTTCGCCTGGACGCCGCCGGCGTCGGGCGGGCCGGTCGCGACGTACGTGCTGAGTGCCGCGACCACGCCTGGCGGCGCGCCGATCGCCTCCCTGTCGGTTGGCGGTGCACTCACGCAAACCTCCGTGCCGGGCGTGCCGCCCGGCGTGTACTACGCGAGGGTCGTGGCCGTGAACGCGGCAGGCACGAGCCTGCCCTCCAACACCGCCACCGTGACGGTTGCCGCCGCGGGCGGGTCGCGTTCGACGCTCAACCCGGCGGGCGTGCCGACGTTCATCCAGGCGCTCGCCTCGATGCGCATCGCCAACGGCCAGTCGGTGAGGACCTTCGACGACTTCACGTTCCCGGCCGGGTCCACGTTCCGCCAGGTGGCCTGGCAGGGAATCTACTGCGTGGAAGACAACTCGGCCAGCGCGCCGTCCCCGACCGCCTCCGCCTTCGTGGTCTCGGTGTATCCCGATCAGGGCGGGCGCCCCAATCTCAACGCCAGTCTGGGGTCGGTCACGGTCCCCGTGGCGCAGGTGAACCAGACGTTCAACGGAGTGTTCGTCGGCGCCAGTTGTGGCGCTGCCTCGAGCACACGCTGGTCGCTCTACAGCTATGCGACCACGCTGCCGGCGTCGTTCACGGCACAGCCCGGTGTGCGGTACTGGCTCAGCGTGGAGGCCATCACGCCGTCGTTCGCCGTGGTCTGGGGATGGCGATCGGGCACGGTTGACAACCGGGTGGCGCTGCAGCTCTCCGGCAGCACCTTCACCACTCTGACGCTCGATCGCGCCTTTGCGCTGGCGCCCTGACGTCCGCGCGTCGTGAGCCGGATCCCGCGGGACCCGCCGGCGCGGCGTGGCGATCACTCGCCTTCGACGAGGTCTTCGCGGGCCATGCGGCGCGCGAGCCAGACACGCGCCATGCGGAAGTCGCGCTTGGCCGTGGCGAGCGAGATGTCGAGCAGCTCGGCGGCTTCGCTGCGGCCGCAGCCGAGAAAGGCGCAGAGCTGCACCAGTTCGGCCTTGCGCGGATCGAGGGCAGCGAGTTCGTCGAGGGCCGTGTGGAGGTCGAGGAGGTCGGCGTCGCTGGCCTCCACGAGCTGCAGATCCTCCGACAGCGGGACCCGGACACGGCGAGCGCCGCGCTTGACGGCCTGGCCGGTGCGGATGTGATCGATCAGGATGTGGCGCATGGCCGCGGAGGCGAAGCCGAAGAACGCCCGGCGGTTCGGGAAGTGCGCGCGCTCCTGGCGGAGGAGGCGCACGTAGAGGTCGTGCACGAGCATGGTGGCCTGCACGGTGCCGGTGCGGCCTCCGCTCATGTAGCGGGAGGCCATCGCGCGCAGTTCGGGATACACCTCGGCGACGACACGGTCGAGCGCGTGCGCGTCACCGCGCGACCACCTCTGCAGCAACTGTGTGAGCTCTCCTGGCGGCAGCGCGCTCATCTCGGGCCACAGTAGTATCTCGGAAACTCGCGATGGAATCGACACGCTGGCGACAAATCGAGGAGGCGTTCCACGCGTTGGCAGAGCTGCCGCCCGGGCAGGCGCGCGACGAGGCGCTGGCCGCGCAGTGCGGCGACGACGCCACTCTCGCCGACGAGCTGCGCACGCTGCTCGCGCAGGACGCCCTGCTCGGGCCGGCGGACGAGACCGCGGACCCCCACCTGGGCCTGCGGCTGGGCAGCTACGAGGTGTGCGCGCTCGTGGCCCGCGGCGGCATGGCCGCCGTGTATCGGGCCAGGCGCGCCGACGACGCCTTCGAGCAGCAGGTGGCGATCAAGATCATGGACCTGCGCGTCTCGGATCCCGCGCAGGTGGCACGCTTCCGGTCGGAGCGGCAGATCCTGGCGGCCCTGGAGCATCCGGCCATCACGCGCCTGCTCGACGGCGGCGTCACGGCCCTGGGGGAGCCGTACCTGGTGATGGAGTT
>JAWKHU010000009.1:0-2298 GCA_041394685.1 Vicinamibacterales bacterium | reverse complement strand
CGTACTGCTGTTCGACGAACGACACCAGCTCCAGCATGCCGGTCGAGTCGATGATGCCGCTCTCGAGGAACGAGCGGTCCTCGGTGAGCGCGTCGGCCGACTGGCCGAACAGGAAGTTCGTGGCGATGAAGTTCTTGATTTCCGAGGTCAGCGTATCCATGGTCTCCTGTGTGTCCTACTCCCGCACTGGACGGGTACAGAGCTTCGCCCTGTCAGTTACAGGGCGGCGCTGGCCGCACCGATGCAGCAGCCAGCGGGCCATCCTGTGTTGCGTGGTCACGGGCGGCACTCTGCCATCGGCCCGCTCACGATGCCGGAATCAGCTCCGGACGTCCTTGGGGTCGGCGGCGTAGTAGTAGCCGTCGGGCTGCGACGCCTCCACATCGTTCAGCACGACTCCCAGAATCTGGTCACGCCCGACGACGTCGATGGCGTGCGACACCTCGGGGTACTGCGACTTGCCGGCCCTGACCACGAACAGCGTGCCGCCGGCCATCTGGCTGAGGAGTCTGGCGTCGGCGGTCGGGCCCACCGGCGGCGCATCGAGGATCACCCAGTCGAACTTGACCAGGGCCTCGTCGAGAATCTGCTGCATCCGCGGCGACACCAGGGCTTCAATCGAATTCACGGTCGGGCGCCCCGCCGGCAGCAGGGTCAGGCGCGGTGCCAGCTGTGCCAGCGCCAGCTTCTGCGGCGTCGGCGAGCGCAGCGCCTCGCTCAGGCCGGTGCCCTCGGTCATCTCGACCACGCTCGTGATCGACGGCCGGCGGAGGTCGGCGTCCACCAGCAGCACCCGGTAGCGGTAGGACTCGGCCAGGACCAGCGCCAGGTTGATCGAGGTCAGCGTCTTGCCGTCATTCGGGCCGGCACTGGTGACCATGACGCTGCGCAGCCCGTGCGACTGGCGGGCGTGGTGCAGCGTGCCGGCCAGGCGACGGAACTGCTCGACCAGCGTCGGATCGGCGGAGGGTCCGGTGGCCAGGCGATCGCGCCACTCGGACGAGATGCTGAGGCCGCCGCCGGTCTCCGGGCTCAGGACGCCGCCCGTGCCGACACCGGGCTCGGCCAGCATCGAGGTCGGCGCCGGCGCCGGCGCCTCCGGTTGGTCGGCCACCGACCAGGCAGGCTCGAAGGCCCCCGGCCCTGCCGCGTCGGCCTCCGGCGCGGGGGCTCCGGGCCCCTGCGCCCGCCGAATGGCTTCGTCAATGCGACTCACGAGCGGCCTCCGTCAGATAACGCTGTTCCACAGCTTCAAGGTCCACGTCAGGTAGCCGACGCCGGCCAGACACAAGACCCCGAGAGTGGAGTAGATGAGACGGCGGCTGCGCATGCGCGCCTGCTCGGCCGCGTCGACGATCTTCGGCACCACGGCCAGCACCGGCAGCGACAACGCGGTCAGGACGTCGACCTCGCTCCGGAAGCTCTTGTCCTTGAACTCGAGGAACGCGGCCACTCCAAGACCCACCAGCAAGCCGAGTACCAGGCCGCCGGCATTGACGGCCGCCCGGATCGAGGTGACCGGCTGCACCGGCACCTGCGCTTCGTCGAGAATCCGGAACTGCTCGCCGATCTGGCGCTCCTCGAGGTTCACCGCCACCTTGGCGGCCTCCGCCTTGCGGAGCAGTTCCTTGTAGGAGTCCTGGATCGTCTCGTAGTCGCGGCTCAGCTTCACCCATTCCGATTCGATGCCCGGCACCGCCTGGACGCGCGCCTGGTAGTCGGCGATCTCGGTCCGGATCCGCCGCTCTTCGCTTTCCTTGAAGGCGGTCTGGCGGTCCAGGCTCTCGATCTCCGCGAACATCTGCCGCAGGCTCTCGATCCGCCGCTGCTCCGCCGGGTCGACCGGTTCGTTGCGGGCGACGGCCGTGCCCGGCTCGCCCGGCACCGACACCTCGGAGGCAATCCGCTTCTCCAGGTCGGCGATGCGCAGCTTGGCGCGTCGCACGTCGGGGTGGTCCTCGGTGTACTTCGTCTGAAGCGTCGCCAGCGCCGACTGCTCGGCGCGCAGCTGCTGTTGCAGCGAGGTGCCGGCGGTGACGGTGACGGCGGTGCCGCCCGACGACGGCCGGCCGGCCAGGCTCGACACCGGCTGGTCGGCCTGCGCTTCCCGGTAGAGGCGTTCGAGCATCAGTTTGCGGTCGCGGTCCCTGGCGATCGACTCCACCAGCGACTGCACCTGCATCTGCAGGCCGCGCGCCGCTTCCATATTCGACTCGGCCTGCGAGGGCAGCTCCTTGCCGTGACGCTCGCGGAACGACTCGAGCCGGCGCTCCTGCTCTTCGAGGCGGCGGCGCGCCA
>JAWKHU010000008.1:0-2299 GCA_041394685.1 Vicinamibacterales bacterium | reverse complement strand
CTGGTGGCGGCCGCCGTCGACTTCGTGCTCGAAGGCCTGTATTCGCAGAAGCGCATCGGCCGCAGCGACGGCGGCGGCTTCGTCGGCACGGAGCCGGTACGGCGGCCGCAGGCGGCGGTTCGCCAGGCGCCGGCCATCACGCTCGACGATGACGACGAGCCCGGCGGCCCCCCGAAGAAGAAGCGGTACTACAACTAGAGACCGGGGGGCGGACTGATGGACCTCCCTCCGCATCGCGAGGACGACGACACGGCCCGGCCGCCGGCGGCCGGTGCCAGGACACCTGCATGAAGTTCAAGTACGGCAAGTACGTCCCCAGCCTGGCGGATGAGATCGACATGGAGGAACTCGTGTCGTCGCTGTCCGACCTGCTGCTGTCGAGCGGCTTCCAGTCGCCGTACGGGGACGGCTCCGTCGATGGCGACCGGACCATGCAGGCGCTGCACGACGCCATCCTCGACGCCCTGCTGAACGGCGGGCTGCTGCCCGACGAGGTGCTGGAACGGCTGTTCGGCGAGCAGGCCGAGACGGCCAAGCAGCAGCTCGACGAGTTGGTCCAGCAGATCATGGAGCGGATGGAGGAGGCCGGCTACATCACCCCGTCGCCGGAACTCGACGCGGAACGCGAGCGGCGGGCTCAGGCCGGTGCCGGGGACGGCGACGGCGAGCCCGGCCAGGCCCGCTTCGAGGTCACCGACAAGGCGCTCGACTTCCTGGGCTACCGGGCGCTGCGCGACCTGCTTGGCTCGGTCGGTCATGCCAGTGCCGGCCGCCACGACACCCGCGACATGGCCACCGGCGTCGACGCCAGCGGCGCGCCCAAACCCTATGAATTCGGCGACACGCTCAACCTCGACGCCAGCAGCACGGTGCTGAACGCGGTCACGCGGGCGCACCGCACCGGCAGCACGGTCGAGATCGGCTACCAGGACCTGATGGTGGCACAGGGCGAATACCAGAGTTCGTGCGCCACCGTGATCATGCTCGACTGCTCCCACAGCATGATCCTGTACGGCGAAGATCGCTTCACGCCGGCCAAGCAGGTGGCGATGGCGCTGTCACAGCTCATCCGCACGCAGTACCCCGGCGACACGCTGCACGTGGTGTTGTTCCATGACTCGGCCGAGGAGATTCCGCTGCGCGAGCTCGGGCGGGTGCGGGTCGGACCGTACTACCAACACCAGGAAGGCCTGAAGCTGGCCCGGCGGATCCTCGAGCGGCAAGCACAGGACATGCGCCAGATCATCATGATCACCGACGGCAAGCCGTCACGGCGATCCGCCTGGCCCGACAGGCGCGTCTACAAGAACGCCTTCGGCCTGGATCCGATCGTGATCCGCGAGACGTTCAGCGAGGTCTCGGCCTGCGCCAAGGCCGGCATCCTCATCAACACCTTCATGCTGGCCCGCGACTACGACCTGATGGCGTTCGTGCGGCGGGTGGCCGCGATGTGCCGCGGCAAGGCCTACTTCACGACCCCGCGCTCGCTCGGGCAGTACGTGCTGATGGACTACCTCGACAAGAAAACCAGGACGATTCACTAGGTGCTGCCCCCGCTGCTGCCGCTGTTTCCCCTGCCGGACACGGTGCTGTTCCCTGGCGTGTTCCTGCCCCTGCACATCTTCGAGCCGCGCTACAAGCAGATGGTGACGCGGGCGCTCGAGGGCGACCGGATCATCGGCATGGCCTTGCTCGTGCCCGGTCACGAGGAGCGCTACGAGGGACGACCACCGGTCTTCCCGGTCGGCTGCGCCGGCCTCGTCACCCACGTGGAGCGTCAGAACGACGGGCGCTTCAACCTGATCCTGCGCGGGCTCGACAAGTTCCGCATCACCGAGGAGGAGCCGGCCACCGACGGCGTGCTCTACCGGATCGCCCACGTCACCCCGATTGAGGAAGACCTGCCCGCCGACCTGCGGCCGCGGCTGGCGCAGGCCCGCGGACGGCTCGAGACGCTGCTCGCCCCGTCGCTCCAGGGCGAGAGCGGGAGCCGCCTGCCCCGCGACATGGCCGACCCCGACCTCGTCAACGCCCTGTCGCAGTACCTCGATCTGGAGCCGGTCGAGAAGCAGGCGCTGCTCGAACGCGACGGGGTACTGGCACGCTGCCAGACGTTGATCGAGCTGGTCGAGATGAAGCTGCTCATGGCGCGCCAGCCCGATAGCGGGCTCCGGCACTAGCGCGACGGGACGCCCGCGAAAGACGCTACACTTCCGGGATGCCTCGCCTCACCCGCCGGTCGCGGCCGGCGGCCGGCGCGGGAGTCGCCTGGTCATGATCGTCCGTCCGGGCTCCGGCG
>JAWKHU010000007.1:0-2743 GCA_041394685.1 Vicinamibacterales bacterium | reverse complement strand
TCGACGGGCGGGAGATGATCACGGCCATCCGGACCGTGGTCGACAACGTCACGCTGGCGGTCACGGTCGTCGGGTCGCTGGTGGTCGTGAGCGGCCTGCTGATTCTCGTCGGCGCCGTCGCCATGACGAAGTTCCGCCGCGTCTACGAGGCCGCGATCCTCAAGACGCTCGGGGCGACACGGCGGGTCATCGCCACGATGCTGCTGCTCGAGTACGCCGTGCTGGGGGGGCTGGCCGGGGTGCTGGGGGCGGCAGGTGCCGCCGGGCTCACGTGGGCCCTGAGCCGTTTTGCCTTCGAGATGCCGTTCCGCTGGCCCTCCGCGCTCCTCGCGCTGGGGGTGATGGCGTGCGGAGTGACGGTGGCCGTCGTCGGCGTGGCCGCCAGCTGGGACGTCCTTCAGAAGCGGCCGCTCGTCACGCTGCGCGGGAACTGAGGCCGGGCACCGGGCCGGTGCCCGGAGGGCGCGTGCTATCATCTGGTGATCGCCGGGCCCCCGGCCTGGCGGACGTGGAGCACGCCCGATGAACGTTGCCTTCTACAAGGACGTCCTGCTGCGCAAACGCGCGGAACTCTCCGCTTCGGCCGGCGTCAAGCCGCTCCAGACCTCGATGGAGCACAACAACGGGCGTCAGGGCGACATGGCCGACCAGGCCAGCGGCAACAACGAAGTCCATATCGCGCTCAAGCTCAAGCAGACCGACGCCAAGATCCTCCAGGCCATCGACGAGGCCCTGGTGCGGATCGACAAGGGCGCCTACGGCGTCTGCCGGGACTGCGGGGAGCCGATCGCCGAGGCGAGGCTGAACGCCATTCCGTGGACGCGGGTGTGCATCACCTGCAAGGAGAAGCAGAAGGCGTGACTCCCAACGATCTCGCTCCGCTGCTCGCCGACTTCTACGTCCAGCGCCTCGGGTTGCTGCAGCGCCATGTGGCCTCGGCCAGGGCGATTGGGGACTACGACATCAACAACGCCTACCAGTACATCGTCGCCCGCGAAGAGACGCACGTGTACTGGGTGCACAAGGCGATCCTCGACGTCGGGGGCACCGTGCCGGCGGCGCCGGCGGCGCCCGGCACGCCGTCGGGCGACCTTCGCGCCATCGCCGGGGCGGATGCCTCGGCCAATGAGGCGTTCGTGGCCGCGTGGACGCCTCGCGTGGCCGCGGTGACGCACGTGCGACACCGCAAGATGCTGCAGGTCGTGCTGGGCGAGATGCAGGAGCATCAGCGGCTGTTCGCCCAGGCCGCCGAGGGACGCACCGATGTCATCGGTTCGCCCCTGGCCGGCACCGCGCGTATTGGCGCGGTCCTCGGCACGCGCTGGGTGGAGTGACGTCCAGGCGCGGCGGCGTTCGCGTCGCCGTGGCGCTCGGCAGCAATCTCGGCGACCGCGCCGGCCACCTCGCCTGGGCCGTCGCCGCGCTGCGAACGCGCATCGACGGCCTGCGGGTGTCGGCCATCGTCGAGACCGCGCCCGTGGACGTGCCGGATGTCCAACCGGACTATCTCAACGCCGTGGCGGTGGGCCACACGGAGCTGGCGCCCGAACCGCTGCTCGTCTGGCTGCTGGAACTCGAGCGGAGCCGGGGGCGCGTGCGCACCGGACCGAGGTCGGCGCGCACGCTGGACCTCGATCTCGTGCTCTACGGCAACCACGTCGTCAGCCAGCCCGGGCTGACCGTGCCGCACCCGCGCTACCGCGACCGGGACTTCGTCCTGGGGCCGCTCGCGGAGGTAGCCCCGCGCTGGCGCGACCCCAGCACGGGCGAGACGATGGCGCGAATGTGGCGCACGCGCCGGCTGCCACGGGGAGGGTAGGCAGCCGACGCGCGCACCGGCCGGGCCGGCTCAGTGCGCGGCCGGCTCCTGGGGCGCCCCGCGGCGGAGCAGGGCGCCAAGCCCTTCTTCGAACAGGGTGTACATCGCCGGCACGAAGACCAGCGTGATCATCGTGGAGGTCAGCAGGCCGCCGATGACCACGCGGGCCAGCGGTGCCTGCAGCTCGGCGCCCTCACCGATGCCCAGCGCCATCGGCACCAGGCCGAGGGCGGTGCAGATACTGGTCATCAGAATGGGCCGCAGCCGGTGCTGGCCCGCCTTCTCGATCGCCTCGCGCAGGGGCAGCTTGTCGCGCCGCCGCAGGGTGTTGGCGTAGTCCACGAGCAGGATGGCGTTGCTGACGACGATGCCGGCCAGCATGATGACGCCGATGTAGGCCTGCATGCTGAACGGCGTGCGCGTGAGCAGAAGCGCGCCGACCACGCCGATGGCTGCCAGCGGGATCGAGAACATGATGATGAAGGGGTCGCGCAGGGATTCGTACTGCGAGGCCATCACGGTGTAGACCAGGATGATCGCCAGGATCAGCACGAGCTGCAGTTCACGGAACGAGCGCGACTGTTCCTCGACCTCGTTGCCGAAGCCGACCTGGAAGTCCTTGGGGACCTGCAGCTCCGGCAGGCGGGCCTGGATGTTCGACACCGCCTCGCTGAGCGTCACTTCGGTTTCCGCGTTCACGCGGGTGATGCGCTCCTGGTTCTTGCGGTCGATCTGCGTCGGGCCGGTGTCGCGGTCCACCACCATCACGTTCTTGGCCGGCAGGACGCGGCCCTGCGGCGTGCTCAGCAGCACGTCGCCGACCGACGAGATCTCGTCGCGGTCGGACTCCCGCAGGCGCACGACGATCGGGTATTCGTTGCCGGCCTCGCGGAACATCGCCGCCTGCGTGCCGGCGACGTTCGT
>JAWKHU010000006.1:0-2823 GCA_041394685.1 Vicinamibacterales bacterium | reverse complement strand
CTACGTGGCGGCCGGTAAGTACAGCAAGAAGAAGAGCGACTTCCCCGCCTACTTCGATCGGGCTGGAGAGAACCCCCGCGGCATCCACGCCGTGCGCGTGCTCGACAACCGGAAGGACTTCTCGATCGACGGCCTGATCGCGGCCGGCTTCGACACCGCCCAACCCGAGTTCGACGTGCAGATCCCGCTGCTGATCAGGGCCTGGGACCAGGCGCCGGCCGCGAACCCGCTGAAGGCCCGGCTCGCCGATCAGATCGCCGCGCTCAAGGCCTGGGATCGGCGCTGGGCGGTCGACTCGGTGCCGCAGTCGCTGGCGATCTTCTGGGGCGAAGAGCTGTGGGCCAGGAGCGCCGAGGCGGCGCGGGCCGCCGGAATCACCATCTACGAACAGATGCGCACGAAGGCCACCCCCCAGCAGCGGCTCGAAGCGCTGGCCGCCGCCTCCGACAAGCTGACCGCCGACTTCGGCACCTGGCAGACGCCGTGGGGCGAGATCAACCGGTTCCAGCGCATTTCGCCGGCAATCGTGCACCCCTACACCGACGACAAGCCGAGCACACCGGTGGGCTTCGCGTCAGCGCGCTGGGGTTCGCTCGCCTCGTTCGGCGCCCGCTCCTACAACGGCAGCAAGCGCATCTACGGATCGAGCGGAAACAGCTTCGTCGCCGCCGTCGAGTTCGGCAAGGACGGCGTGCAGGCCCGCGCCATCACGGCCGGCGGGCTGAGCAGCGACGTCAACTCGAAGCACTTCAACGACCAGGCTGAACGCTACGCCACCGGCAACCTGCGCGAGGTGTACTTCTACCCGAAGCAGCTCGAGGGCCATACCGAGCGGACCTACTCGCCGGGGAAGTGACCGTGTCGGCGAGCCTGCTGGCGGCAGCCGTCCTGGCCGCCGGGCCGGTGGACCCGGCGGCGCTCCAACCGGCGGTCGACTCCGTGCTGGCCGTTGCCAACCGCGTCGCCGCCAGAATAGAAGCGTTCACCGGACCGGTCGACCGGCACTGCGGGATCTACCTGCTCGCGACGCCCGACACGTCCGCTTCCAGGCGCGACGTGTCGACGGCGCTGAGATGCCTGGCGGCCGCGAAGCGCCGCGGCCGGCCTTCATGGGCGCTGTGGCAGACCGGTTTCGGCTTCGAGGGGCCTGCCTTCGCCGGCGCCGCCACCTCGCCGGTGAGCGACACGCACCTGGTGTCGGCCGGTCGCGGCATGACCCTGAGCGTGACGCTGGCCCCGTGTCTCTCGCCTCGCGTCCAAAAGGACGCCACCATCGCCTGCGGCAACCGTGGCGGCCGACTCACCGCCGGCGAACTGTCGGACGCCCTCGGGCAGCTTCGGCGTGACGTCTCACGGACGCTCGGCGAGTCGTACGAGGGGATGGTCGACCAGGCCCGGCAGCGGGTGGCTGCTGGCGCGGACGTCACCAGCCCCGGGTTCCTGCCGGCGATCGTCGACGACGTGCAGCGCGCCGTCGAGGACGCCACGGACGGCCCCTGGCCGGTCTGTCCCATCCATCACGACCACTCGCTCGAGCATCGGGACCGCCACTGGCTGTGCTCGCGCGACGGCGTGTTCGTCGGCCGGCTCGGCACGCTGCCGAGGCCGCGCCGCCAGGACCATCGATGACCCAGTTGCCACTGATCGAGCAGTTCGGCCACATCGATATCTACCTGTTCGACCAGCTGCTGCGGGGGCGGGTCGCGCCGGGCATGCGAGTACTCGACGCCGGCTGCGGGAGCGGGCGCAACCTGGTCTATCTGCTGCGCGCCGGGTTCGACGTGTGGGCGGTGGATCGCGAGCCGGCCGCTGTCGACGTCGTGCGCGCGCTGGCCCGCGAGCACGCACCGGCGCTGCCGGAGGACCGCGTCCGCGCCGCCGCGGTGGAAGCGCTGCCGTTTGCCGACCGGTCGTTCGACGTGGTCATCAGCAATGCCGTGCTCCACTTCGCCCGGGGACATGACCACTTCGAGGCGATGGTGGGCGAGATGTGGCGCGTGCTCGCCCCGGGCGGCCTGCTCTTCGCCCGGCTCGCGTCGTCGATCGGCATGGCCGACCGGATGCAGGCCCTCGGCGACGGCCGGCACCGCCTGCCGGACGGATCGGAGCGCTACCTGGTCGACGAGGCGCAGCTCGTGCGACGGGGCGAGGCCCTTGGCGGGCGCCTGCTCGACCCGATCAAGACCACTGTCGTACAGGACCAGCGGTGCATGACGACCTGGGTGCTAGCACGACCGTAACCGAGCCACGGTATTCAGAGACAATAGGTTGCAATTCGTCGCCGTTCGTGTGACCATTCGCTGCTCGATTGAGGGTTATCCATAATCAGAAATCATGCAGCGTCATACGCGCGCGCATGTCGTGAACGCCACACGAGGGAGCCAGGTCGGATGCGCCAGTTGATCGAACGTGCCAGCGGACTGCTGTTGCTGAGTGTGCTCGTGGTCGTGCCGGCGAGCGGACAAACCACCTCGCGCGCCGCTGCCGCCAAGATGAAGAACCCGGTACCGACCAGCGCGGCCTCGGTCGCGACTGGCCAGCAGCTGTACCAGAAGCAGTGCCGCCTGTGCCACGGCGCGACCGGTCAGGCCGACACGCCGGTGGCGAAGAAGATGAACGCCTCCGACCTCACCGACGCCACCTGGACCCGCGGTTCGAGCGATGGCGAGATCTTCGTCGTGATTCAGGAGGGCGCCGGACCCGACTTCAAGATGAAGGGGTTCAAGGGCAAGATCTCCGATCAGGACACCTGGCACCTGGTGAACTACGTCCGCAGCCTGGCAGCGGCCCAGAAGTAGATCCCCGTGTCGAGGTGGCTCGCTG
>JAWKHU010000005.1:0-3712 GCA_041394685.1 Vicinamibacterales bacterium | reverse complement strand
CCGCTCTCGAGACAGGTTCCCGTCTGGCTGGAGCTGGAAAGGGGCCAGGCCGGGGCCAGGCGTAGGCCTGGCCCCGGCCTGGCCCCACGCTACGGCTGCACGTACTTCCCGCGCTCGCCCCGGGCCCACGGCTGATACTCGGCCGCGAAGCGCACGCGTTCGCCCACCGGCGGGTGGTCGAACGCCCAGAACACGTAGAGCGGATGCGGCGTGGGGTAGACCAGCCCCTTCTCGCCCAGCTTCTGGAACGCCCGCGCCGCCGCCTGCGACGAGTCGGGCGTGAGCCCGTGCGTCACCTCGAGGCCGTAGATGTCGGCCTGGTGC
This sequence comes from Vicinamibacterales bacterium, assembly GCA_041394685.1. GTDB lineage: Bacteria > Acidobacteriota > Vicinamibacteria > Vicinamibacterales > UBA2999 > VFZN01. The sequence continues at coordinate 3,388 of JAWKHU010000005.1, read as the reverse complement.
TCGAGATACCGCGAGAACGCCGCGCCCACCGGCTGCCCGATGAGCCCGAACACGCTCAGCAGCAGGATCAGCACCGGCAGCGACGCCCAGTCCGTGAGCCCGCGGATGTCCCAGCGCGCGCCGTAGCGCGCCAGCAGGCCGTCGATGAGCCGATGCGCGAGATAGAGCTGCAGCAGCAGCGCCGCGACGGCCGCGCCCAGCGACAGCCACATGTGCTGCAGCACGTAGTGCCCCATCTCGTGGCCGAAGACGAACATCGTCTCGTCCATGCGCATGTCGCGCGACGTGTTGTCCCACACCACCACGCGCTTGCTGGCGCCGATGCCGGTCACGTAGGCGTTGTAGGTCGTCACCTTGTCGCTGGCCGCCATCTCGAACATGCGCGACCGCTCGATCTGCACCCCGCCGCGCTGCAGCACCTTCTCGAGTTCCACCACGAGCTGCGGCTGCTTCTCTTCGAGCGACGTGAAGGTGTCGAAGAGCGGCGCGATGTAGATGGGGGCGATCAGGATGAGCAGCAGCACGATGGGAATCAGGCCCAGCCAGCCGTAGAACCACCAGCGGCGCGGACTGCGGCGCAGCACCGCATACAGGCCCCAGACGAGCAGCGTGGCGATGGCGGTGCCGATGATCTCGCCCTTGGTCCAGTCCCAGAACCACGAGCCCCAGCCCTGCACCGACAGCCCGTAGCTGCGATCCAGGTACTGTCCGTAGATGCCAAGCGGCAGGCCGAGCAGGTCGAGCACGATCAGGAACACGGGCGCGAACACCAGCACCTGCGCGAACCGCCGCCGGCTCACGCGCTTGGCGAGGTCGCGAATCCGCGGCGCCACCCGCAGCGCGAGCACCGCCATCAACGCCGCAAAGCCGTAGACGGTGCCGGCCATCAGCATCGCCACCCGCGTGCGGTAGAGCGCCTCGGCCCTGGCCAGCGTGTCGGGCGGCAGCGTGTAGCTGGTTATGGCGTCGGTCTGCGCGCCGGCAGACGAGGCGCATCCCAGCAGCACGAGCAGGGCGAGCACAAGGGCGGCTGGACGCGTCACGCCCGGCATCCTACACCCGCGGCGGATGGGCCGGCATCACGGGACGCCGCCCGTCCCGGCCCTTCTGCCGTGTCCGGAATCGGTGCATGACCTGCCCTGTCACGCACCCTTCCTAGCATCGGCGCATGGAGCCGAACGCCCCCTTGTGCTCCGGAGGTCACCCAACCATGCGCTCCCCCGTCCGTCTGCTGTGCCTGGCCCTGCTGCCGCTCACCCTCGCCTGCGGTGGCGGCGGCTCGTCGTCGCCCACCGGCCCGTCCACCACCGCCCCCGCCAACACCCGCGTCATCAGCGTGAGCGGCAACCTCACCTTCGGCGACGTCGCGGTGGGCAGCCGGCGCGAACTCGGCTTCACGATCGCCAACACCGGCACCACGACCCTCACCGTCTCCGGGATGAGCGTGTCGGGTGGCCTGGCCTCGCAGCTCGCCGCCAGCTGGACCAGCGGCCAGATCCCGCCCGGCGGCACGCAGCCGGTCACGGTCACGTTCCAGCCGACGTCCGCCGGCAGCTTCACCGGCGTGCTCACGGTGAACGCCGACCACACCGGCGGCACCAATACGATTGCTGTCTCAGCACATGCCACCGGCGTCAGCGTGCAGGGCAGTTGGTCGGGACGCTACGAGGTGCAGCGCTGCGACGGCACCGGATCGAACCAGGACTACTTCTGCTCCACCAACCGCGGCGCCTTCCCTCCGGGCGCGAGCCTGCCGATCGCGATGAACCTCACGCAGTCGGGGTCGTCGGTCACGGGCTCGATCACGTTCGGACAGGTGACCGGATCGGTGAACGGCACCATCAACGGCGCCGGCACCCTCGTGCTGCAGGGCACGGCCGTGGGCGGGCCGATCACCGTGACCCTGTCGAGCTTCACCGTCTCAGTCAACGGCACGTCGATGACCGGCAACTTCACCTACAACGCCGGGCTCGCCGGTGTGCCGGGTGTGGCGGTGGTGACCTCGAGGCTCAGTGGGATGTCGAGGCGCTAGCGCGGATGGACGGGCGGTGCGGGTCGGGTCCCGCGCCGTTCGCGCCCGACCGCCACGGGCGCCGGGGCGGGCCTTTCCGCTGGCTTCGCCGGCTGGCGCGTGGACCCGGAGCTCGGCGCCGCTGCTCGAAGACGGCAAGGCGCGCCGCCCGCCGCTGACGTCGTAACGCGTCAGGACCGCAGCGGCAGGCGCCGGCCCCTGGGAGCCGTCTGCATGGCGGAGGTGTCGAAGAGCAGCTTGGGGGCGTAGCCGTCGCGCGCGCCCTCGAGCTGCTCGAGGATCTCCTCCGCCAGCGCCGACGGCGAGACCACGCGGGCGTGGGCGCCCCAGCCGAGCACCCACGTGCGCAGCGCCCAGTCGCGGCACACCTTCAACGTGAGCCGCACGCCGCCGTCCGAGAGCGCGTCGATCTGCTGCGATCCATGCCACGTCCGTTCACGGACGTAGCTGGAGACCCGCGGCGTGAACTCCACCACGATCTTCTCGGGCTTGCCGCCGCGGTTCACGCCCAGAGATTGTCCGAAGGCGTCGCCGGCCAGGTCGGTGCCGGGCGTGAACGTGCGCTCCAGCACCGTGACCCGGCGGATGCGCTCGGCCGCGAACACCCGCACCTGGCGGTACTCGGGCACGTAGGCGCTCAGGTACAGCCCGCCCTCGGCGTAGGCCAGGCTGTAGGGGTGCAGCTCGTAGTCTTTCTCTCGGTCGCTGTGGACGGAGAAGTAGAGCAGCCGGCACACCTTGCGCTCGGTGGCGGCTTCGATCAGGCGCGCCACGAACTCGTCGTGCCGGGGCGAGGTCACGTTCTTCCGCGGCGCCGCCTTCACCTGCACCACGTCGGGCAGGCGCTGCAGGAACCTGCGCACGGCCGGCGACAACGACTTCTCGACGCGGCCGATGATGGCGGCCAGCCCGGGCTCGAAGGGGGTGCCGGTGAAGCCCACGAGCAGGGCCCGGCTCAGGTACAGCGAGCACGCCTCGGTCACCGACAGGCCGGCGTCGTTGAGGGCCTTGAGCGGCATGTGCAGCAGCTTCCACACCGTGGTGCGGTCGCGCTTGTCGTCCACCAGCGGAAAGCCCACTTCCTGCAGGGCGGCCAGGTCGCGCCACACGGTGCGCTGGGTGACGTGAAAGCGTTCGGCCAGGTCGCGCACGGTGACGCCGGCGCGGGTGGCGTCGATGTGGAGCAGCATCTGCCAGTGGCGGATCACTTCGGCGTTGCGAGGCATGGCGCGATTGTATGTGACCGATAATCGTGGCACCGCATCGTGTATTCACGAGACCACCACCTCATCCTCTCGCCCACCGACCTGTCGTCGTTCCTGTCGTGCCACCACCGGACCGGGCTCGACCTGGCGG
>JAWKHU010000004.1:0-7542 GCA_041394685.1 Vicinamibacterales bacterium | reverse complement strand
TGATCGGCTTCGGACTGCAGCCGGCCCTCATGAGACCGACCGGCATCAGGCTCAGCGACTTCATGGCGACGCCGGAATTCTCGGCCGCCGCCACTTGGATCGTGATGGCGCTCGCCTTCCGCCCTCGGGTCCCAGCCGACAATCGTCAACCCGCCGACGCAGCGCATCAACCAGCCGCGCGCGGCGTCTGAGTCGACGGGTGCTCGGTCGGCGAGCGACTATGAATCGTCGTCGCTCGGAGATCCGACACTCGCACCGAGAGTGCGGGCGACACGTACCGCAGGGGATGGGGGTCCCCAGAACACTATCTTCTCGAACCTTAACAAGCTGTACATCGGGATCATGGTCGGCGGCCACGCGTGGAGCCCCTCTCTGACAGTTCTCCACGCAGGGTACATCCACCACAACGATGTAGAGGGAGCAGTCGTGCTCGCGGCGATCGATGGAATTCTCGCCGGGACGTTTACCAACAACACAGGTCGCAATCCCCAAGGGTCATTACCGCTCTCAGGCTGCGCGTCAGGTGTGGCCTACACGGCCGGCGACATCGGTAGTGCCACCATCCAGGCAGGCGCGATACCCAGGACCTACCACAACGGTGCCTGCCAGCCCTAGTTATTGGGCAGCCGTGACGTCGTTGCGAGCGGCAACGACACCTTCGGTGCCGGTCGTTCAGCCAACGACGGCGTCGAGGGTGCCGGACTCGCCGCCCCGATCCGCGAACCAGGTGATTCCTTCGTGCACGAGGTCGACCTGAACGCGGTATGTATCAGCGGTGTCCGGCATCGAGACAACCAGGGGAATCACGATGCTGCCGCCCGGCGCGACCGGCGCAGGCAACGGCGTCCTCACATTGTCGAAGGACAACACACTGCCATCGCGATTGTAGAGATGGTAGCTGCAGAAGACCGGAATTTGACTGTCACTGCGCCACGTCGCGTGCGGGGCCATGTTCGTCAGCCGTACCGGGATGGTCGTCACTTCGCTGCATCGGAGACTGACCGACGATTCCATACAATCGATTCGCGACCGATAGAATGACGCAAAGAGGTCGCTGGCGGCTGCGGCTAACGAGAGTTCTCTCGCGGGACCGCTTCTTTTGGTATAGACCGCGTCGAATGAGCGTCCTGCCGAGAAGACCTCGAGCACGAGGCCGGCTTCGACGAAGGCACGATGCCACTCTTCCAGGCGATAGACGTTCTCGTTGATCCCTGCAGCGATTGCGTCGATACCGAAAGACCGAAGATTTTCAGGATAATGCAGTAGAGAACCTCAACCAGCCCCAGGCGCCCGCCTTCGCCGAACCGGACGGCGATGTGCGCAGCAAGTTGGGGCAGGCGTGCCGAATGATGAAGCGCGTTGAATGCAGTAACGGCGTCAAAGGTCCCGGGCGCAAATGCGGACTCGTGCATGTCGACGTTCATCACGGCATAGGGAGCACGCCGTGCTTCCGGAAGCGCTTGCGGCCGAGAGATGGTGATTGATGTCGATGCCGATCGGCCGGTAGCCATCCTCGCCAGTCGCGAAGTCGACCAGGTGAGATCCGCGCCCATAATCAAGGATCGACGAGCCTCGCGAGGTCCATATGGTTGACGACGGATTCGAAAGACGATGCCCACTGCCGCACGTCGTCCAGATATCTCCCGGACACGGCTGAGTTCGGGTCCGCATACAACGGTGCCAGCAGAGCACAGCGCACGGCTTCGCTGGAGAACACGTCGGATAGACCGAAGCCTCCGTTGCCGACAGGCAAGCTGTGGTGTTGAACCGCGATTACGCTCGCGCCACCGCCGGGTCGTGCTTCAAGGAGCACAGATGACAACACCCTGAACGACTGGAAGAATTCCGCCCACACCCACGGCACATCACCGATTGGCCTGTCAGTTCGTGGGCTACGCCGCCGCACGTCAGGCACCTGAGCCGGGGTATCAGATCGCGGTCGATCGGAATCGTCTGTGAATCAGAGCCATTTAGCGTGATTCTACACTTGGCATTAGCTGGTCGCTGCCGGCCAACGAGGGCAACACGGCTGAACAAGGCGCCGCTCAAATGACCGTGGGACTCTCCGGTGGTCGTGCGCTGCAGGTCAGGTGCAGTTCAAGCCCGCTGTAAGAAGCTATCGGCGAGGCCGACAACCGGCATCGCAAGCCGGCCACCCTGCGCCGCCTGATCGCACGCCTGATGGTGCTCGATGCCGTGCTCGCCGACGACCGGTGCACCTGGCTGGGCCTGGAGCGCGACAAGGTCCACTATTTCGACACGGCCTTCGACCGCTCGCCCCGAAGAGCGTATCCGCAGATCAGCTATGGCGCGGGCCGAGCCGTACCGCCCTAACTGCCGGGCGGTGAACGTCACGAAGGCGAAGCTTGAAGGGAGCTGTTCGCCGATGAACTCCTGCTGCTGCAACCAACCCCTGGCTACATGCGCCTGCTGAAGGAGTCCGTGCTGCAGATCTGGAAGGCGAGGAAGACCACCGTCCGCGAGGAGATCGCGACCGCCGAGCAGCCCACTTCATCAAGAAAAGCTCGACCGTCTGGACGAGGCGTTCCTCTTCGAGCGCTCGATCGACATCGACACCTACGACCGGCCTTCAACTACTTACGGCCGATCGAGACGGGGAATGAAAGTTGGTGGACCTGACCGGGATCGAACCGGTGACCTCCTGAATGCCATTCCCGGAGGCGCGCTCCCAGCTGCGCCACAGGCCCACACGTAAGGAGATCCTGATGATAGCAGATTCCGGTGGTTCCGGCCACGACGGGGGCCGGCCCCAGGCGGGTCAGAACCACCGGACCTGCCTCAGTACTCGCTGAAGATACGCTGGATCGTCGCGGTCAGTCGTCCAGGTCAGTGCCAGCATCAGAGGAGGATGCGGGCCTTGACCAGGATGTGGTCCTCGGCCGAGATGCTGAACGCGCGGCGGCGCTGCTGGGCGGGCGTCAGGTTGGCCGGCCCCTGGCCGCCCGGTTCGGCGCAATGCGGCCGGCCAGGCCTACGCGTGGCCGTGACCACGAACACCCCCTTGCTGGCGGCGTGCTCGATGCCTCCCTGGGTGCCGCTGGTCGCCCGCCCGGCGCCGGCAATCACGGGGCCTCGCCCCGAGGTCCACGAGGGCCTTGATGACGTCGCCGGTGGCGCCTGGTAGACCATCACCACGTCCACCGCAGCAGCGCCGTCACGGTCTGAACGTCGAACTCGCTCTTGGAGGTGTGGCGCTGCAGAATCTCGCGGAAGAACGTCACCCGATCGCGGTCGACGATCCCGAGCACGCCGTGGGTCGGACTGCGGAAGGTCTGCAGCCGCAGCGCGTCGGTCTTGGTGACGTCGCGGGCCGAGTTGATCTCGTCGTTGAGCACCACCAGCACGCCCTTGCCGCGCGCCTCCGGGGTGGCCGCCACCCGCACCGCCTCGAGCAGGTTGGCGGCGCCCTCGTAGCCGAGCGTGCTCGGGTTGCGCATCGACCCCACCACCACCACCGGCCGCGGGTCGCGCACCGTCAGGTGGAGGAAGAAGGCGGTCTCCTCGAGCGTGTCGGTGCCGCTCGTGACCACGATGCCGGCCAGATCCCGGTCGCCGGCGAACAGGTCGTTGACGTGCCGCGAGAGCTGCAGCCACTGCTCGAGGGTGATCTGGCTGCTGGCGACGTTGGCGAACTGCTCGTGGGTGAGGGTGGCCGCCCGTTCGAGGCCTGGCATCGACCGGGCCAGCTCCTCGGCGGTGAGCCGGCCGCCGTCGCGGTTCGAGATGGTGCCGCCGGTGGCCACCAGGTGCACGTGGGGCAGGGCGGTCTGGGCGGCGGCGGGGGAGACCGTGGCGGCGACGAGCAGCCACGCGCAGGCAAGGAGGCGGAAGCGCATGGCGCCTATTCTGCTCGATTTCCGGACTTGACGGCGCGCGCGGCGCCCGCCACTACCGGGGACGGGCGGCCGAGACGAGCGCAAGCCAGTTCGTGAGCTCCTGCGCCGCCAGCTCTGGCGTGCGGCCGTAGAACGGCATGAGGGCGGTGGGCATCCCGGGACGACGGGCCAGCTTGGCCCGCCACTGCTCGCTCGACACCGCGTGCACCTCGATGTGATAGGTGCGGCCGGCACTTTCCTGTTCGTAGCGGTGAATGTCCACGGTGGGGAGTGGGATGGGGGAAGGTGTCAGAAGGGTAACGCCGGAGCGACGATTCTACGTCGCTGGTCGGACGAAACAAGCGAAGGTCCGTACGAAGACGCGGCCCGTCGCGCGTTTGAGCAGCCGGCGACTTGTGGGACTTCAAGCCGCGAAAAAACTTTCGTCATCGCGATCTCCACCAGGGTTTGCACCGTCCGTCCACAGCTTTTCCACAGCGGCCGTCCGCCGCGGCCCGGCGACTCACCGGAGAGACACATCTTGACCACCGGAAGAAGCCCCACATGCGCTCTCGGGATGCAGCAGTGGCGAGGCGCCGTCCGGGCGTTCGTGGCGTCGGTGCTCGCGACGGTGGCCGTGGCGGGCGCGCAGCCGGCCGACCAACCGCCGCTGCTTCGCGTGTTTCTCACCGACGGCACGTCGCTCACGAGCTTCGGCGAATGGGCGCGCGTCGACGACACGGTGGTGTTCTCGCTGCCGCTCGCCGAAGGCCCGGCGCCCGACCTGCAACTGGTCACGCTGGCGGCGACGCGGGTCGACTGGCCGAAGACCGAACGCTACGCGGCCACCGCCCGCACGGTGCACTACGCCTCGACGCGCGCCGAGGACGACTACGCCCGGTTCTCGAACCAGGTGGCCGCCGTGCTCACCGGCGTGGCGCGCGAGCCCGACCCGCAGCGGCGGCTGGCCATGGCCGAAAGCGCGCGCGGCGCGCTCGCCGAGTGGCCGCGTCAGCACTACGGGTACCGCGCCGCGGACGTCCAGCAGATGCTGTCGCTGCTCGACGAGGTGGTGTCGGACCTGCGCGCGGCCGCCGGCCAGGACACCTTCGAGCTGAACCTGGTGTCGACGACGCCGGCGCTGGCCGCCGAGACGCTGCTGCCGCCGCCCACCTCGGCCCAGTTGGCCGAGGAGCTGCTGACCGCCTCCACCCTGGCCGACTCACCGGTCGAACGCACGACGCTGCTCGAGCGGGTGGTCGGCCTGATCGACCGTGCCGCCGGCCTGCTGCCCGCCGCGTGGGCGACGAAAGTGCGCGCCACGGCACTCGCGAGCCTCACCACGGAGCGCACCGTGGATGCCGCCTACGCGCGGCTGGCGGCCTCGACGCTCGACCGCGCGTCGAGCCGCGCCCGCGCCGCCGACGTGCGGGGCCTGGAGCGGCTGCGCGCCGACACGCTGAGGGCCGACCAGAAGCTCGGGACGAAGCGGCCGGCCCAGGTGCGCGCGATGCTCTCGGCCATCGACGCCAGCGCCGAGTCGGCACGGCGGCTGCGCCTGGCCCGCGATCAGTGGCGGCTGCTCGAGCCGGTGTATCGCAGCTACCAGCGGTCGGTGCGGCCGGTGCTGCTGACGCTGGCGGCGGCCCAGGCGCCGCTCGAAGACATCCGCGTGCAGGCCGGTCCGAGCCCGGACCTGCTGAAGAAGACCATCGCGCGCTTCCGCAAGGCGCGCCCGGCCGTCGCCGGCACCAATCCTCCGCCGCAGCTCGCCTCCGCCCATGCGCTGCTCACGAGCGCGTGGAACCTGGCGGCCGACGCGCTGGCGATGCGCCTGCGCGCGGTGGAGACGGGCGATCCGGCCAGGGCGTCCGAAGCGTCGGCGGCGGCCGCCGGCGCGCTGATGCTGGCCGAGCGCGCCCGCGACGACATCGCCGAGGCTGTCAAGGCACCCGCGCTGCCGTGACCACGCCGCGCTCGACCTGCCTGCATCGCGCGGTCGACCCCGAGGGCTTCCGACGGGCCATCTACGACATCGTCGCCGCGTCGCAGCCGTTCGCGGCGCGGGACGTGTTCGTGGTCGTGCCGACGCGCGCGGCCGCCGACGAACTGCGCCGCACCCTCGAGCAGCTGGCCTGGAAGGCCGGCGCCGCCGCCCTGTGCCTGCCGATCATCGGCACCCGCGGCGACCTGCTCGACGAGCTGGCCGGCCGGCTGGCCGAGCCGCCGGCCGTCCTGACCGGCTTCGATCGCGAAGTGATCCTGGCCCGCGCGGCGCGTGATGCCCGCGACGGCGGCTTCGAGCCGCCGTTCGCCGTCCGTCCCGGCCTGGTCGCCGAGATGCTGGCGCTCTACGACGGCCTGCGCCGGCAACTGCGGTCGGTCGACCGCTTCGAGGAGTTCCTCACCGAGGAGCTGGAAGCCTCCGACGACCGCGGTGCGGTGCGGATGCTGGCGCAGACTCGCTTTCCTGGCACACGCCTTCCGCGGCTACGAGATACGCGCGGCGGCCAGCGGCCGGCTCGACGAGCACGCGGTGCGCGATCGGCTGCTGCACGACGCCGCGACCGTCCAGCTCCAGCGCGTGGTCGTCACGGTGACCGACCGCGTGGCGGATCCAGCCGGCCTGTGGCCGGCCGACCTCGACCTGCTGGCGCGGCTGCCCGGGCTGTCGCGCCTCGACGTGGTGGCGACCGAGACCCGCCTGGCCGGCGGCTGGCTGGAGCGGCTGCATGCCGAGCTGCCGGGCATCGAGGAGCTGGCGGTGGCGGCCGGCGGGGCCGGACGTCCGCTGTGCCTGGTACCCGACGCCGACGCCTGGACGTTCACCAGCCGCGACCGCGAGGAGGAACTCGCGCTGTTCGCCCGGCGCCTCAAGGCCGAGTGGCGCGCCGGCCGCGTCACGCCCGAGACGCGGGTCGCGCTGGTGGTGCGGCGGCCGCTGCCGTATCTCTATCTCGCGCGCGATGTCCTGGGACGGGCCGGCATTCCCTACGAGACGCGCGACACGCTGCCGCTGGCGGCCGAGCCGTTCGCCGCGGCCATCGACGTCCTCTTCGAGTGGGTGGCGAGCGGCTTCACGCGGGCCGCCACGCTGGCCGTGCTGCGATCGCCGCACTTCCGGTTCATCGACGGCGACGCCCCGCTGGCCGGCCGGGCCGTCGAGGCCCTCGACCGTGCCCTCGCCGATGCCCGCTACCTCGGCGACCCCGACCGGCTGGCGGCGCTCGTCGACTCGTGGAGCGCGCTGCCGGAACGGCGCCGACACGAACACGCCCGCCGGGCGCTGCCGGCCGCGCGCGCCGCGGCCACCGCGGCCGCCCGCCTCAAGCCGCTGGCCACGCCGGCACCGGTCGACGACCAGATGGCGACGCTGCTGGGGTTCCTCGAGACCTACGCCCGGCCGCTCGACGAGGCAGCGCCGCTCTACTCGCGCGAGGCCCGGGTCAGGGCGGCCGTGGTCGGCGCCTGCCAGGCGCTGGCGGCTGCCTACGCCGCCTTCGACGCCCACGAGGCCCTCGATCTGTCGGTGGTGGCGGCGGCGGTGCGTCGCTGGCTCGGCGCACAGACGTTCGCCCCGTCGACCGGGGAGGGCGGCGTCCAGATCGTGGATGCCGCCACCGCGCCCTACGGGATCTACGACGAGATCCAGATCGTGGGCCTGATCGACGGCGAGTGGCCGGAGCGCGAGCGGCGCAGCATCTTC
>JAWKHU010000003.1:0-8216 GCA_041394685.1 Vicinamibacterales bacterium | reverse complement strand
ACTCGCGGGCGTCGGTCGCGCCCGGCGCCAGCCGCTGTGCCGGCCCCTCAGCCGCCACGCCGAGGCCGCCCGGAGGCTCGGCGAACACGTCCACCTGCAGGCCGCGGGCGCGCAGCCACGGCAGCAGCTCCGCCGAGTAGGCGGCGATGCCCGACGACGAGGGCGGCATCGGGCTGAACCACGCCACCCGCGGCCCGGGGTGCGCCTCCGCCCCCAGATTCCGTACAGCGCCCGGCGCCGCCAGAATCTGTGCAGTGCCCGGTGCCGCCTCGATGGGTGGGAGGCTCATGACCGGAAGACCACCAGTAATCGTGTGTAGGGCGTTTGACTGTGCACAGTGTGGTTGACTACCATCTACCGACTCTTGCGAAATCCTTCACAAGCGTCGCCTCGGCGCGCCTGCGTCTGAGAACGAGAGAAATATGGAAGGCTGGGGCGGTGTCGCCATCATGGTCGCGCTCGGGGTCGGCTTCGGAGCCGTCAACGTGGCTCTGTCCTACTTCGCGGGCCCGCGGCATCCTACACCCGAAAAAGAAGCGGCGTACGAGTGCGGCATGCCGCCGGTCGGCGACGCGCGGGAGCGCCAGTCGGTCAAGTTCTACCTGATCGCGATGATCTTCCTGCTGTTCGACATCGAGGTCGCGTTCCTCGGCCCGTGGGCGATGGCGCTGCGCGACCTCGGCTGGACGGGCTTCTTCCAGATCGCGCTCTTCTTCGCGATTCTCGCCGTGGCGTTCATCTACGTGTGGCGCAAGGGCGTGCTCGACTGGGGGCCTGATTCCGACCCCGACTACGTGCGCCCGCCCAAGCCCGGACCGGCCGCCGTCAAGAGATACAACTATGGGACTGGAAACTGATCTTCCCGAGATCCCGGTGCTCACGACGACCATCGAGAAGGTCGTCACCTGGAGCCGCCGGTCGGCCATCTGGCCGGTGACGTTCGGTCTGGCGTGCTGCGCCATCGAGATGATGGCGATGGCCTCGAGCCGCTACGACATCTCGCGGTTCGGCGCCGAGGTGTTCCGCGGCTCGCCCCGCCAGTCGGACCTGATGATCATCGCAGGCCGGCTGTCGCGCAAGATGGCGCCGGCGCTGCGCCGCATCTACGACCAGATGCCCGAGCCCAAGTGGGTGATCTCGATGGGCGCCTGCGCCTCGTGCGGCGGGGTGTTCGACAACTACTCCATCGTGCAGGGCTCCGATCAGGTCGTGCCGGTCGACGTCTTCATTCCGGGCTGCCCGCCGCGACCGGAGTCGGTGCTCTACGGCATCGTGCAGCTGCAGAAGAAGATCGACGCCACCAAGTTGCGGGCGTCCTAGAGCCACCATGGACGTCCAGCCCCTCATCGATCAGCTCTCGGCCCTGGTGCCCGGGGTGGAACTGTCGCCCTGCCCGTCCGCCGACACCGAGGTCACGCCGGCGCTGTGGGTGTCGGCCGCGCACATCGTGCCGGTCTGCCTGGCGCTGCGCGATACGCCCGGCCTCGAATATCACGCCTTCTCGAACGTGACGGCCGTCGATCACCACCCGAGGCGCGCCCCGCGCTTCGACGTGGTCTACCACCTCGTCTCGCCGCATCGCCGCGCCCGGCTGCGCCTCAAGGTGCAGCTCGGGCTCGACCAGCCGATCGCCTCGGTGACCGGCGTATGGGCCGGCGCCGGCTGGTGCGAGCGCGAAATCTACGACCTGTTCGGGATCGTCTTCGACGGCCACGCGGACCTGCGGCGGCTGATGATGACCGAAGACTGGGTCGGCCACCCGCTCCGGAAGGACTACCCGGTGCAGGTGCGGAAGGACGCCCAGACCTACATGCCGCTGCAGATCACGGCCGATGAGTTCAGGGCGAACATGGAACGCGATCGCTACTCGCGGACGCGCCAGAAGTAAGGGATGACCACGGGCGAGACGGCGCGGCGGGCGTTGGTGGTCGAGACGCTCCAGACGACCGCGCGGCTGCATGCGGCGCTGGCGGACGGCCCGGCGGTCGAGGTGATCGCGCGGGCGGGCGACGTGCTGGCAGGGGTGCTGGGGGCGGGCGGCAAGGTGCTGGCGTTCGGGAACGGCGGAAGTGCCGCCGACGCCCAGCACTTCGTGGCGGAGCTGGTCGGTCGGTTCGAACGGCCGCGGCGGGCGTGGCCGGCGGTGGCGCTGACCACCGATCCGAGCGTGGTGACCGCCGTGGCCAACGACTACGGGTTCGAGATGGTGTTCGCGCGCCAGGTGGAAGCGCTCGGTCGGGCCGGCGACCTGGCGGTCGGGATCACGACGAGCGGCAACTCGCCCAACGTCGCGCGCGGGCTGGAGGCGGCCAGGGCGCTGGGGCTGCGCACGGTCGCCCTGACCGGCCGTGACGGCGGCGAGGCGGGCCGGCTGGCCGAGGTGCACGTGAACGTCCCGGAGGCGGTGACGGCGCGGGTCCAGGAGGCGCACATGACCGTGCTGCACCTGCTCTGCGCGTGCGTCGACCGGGAAGTGGAAGGCTGAGGATGGCTGAAATGCACCGAAACGATGACCGTCAACATGGGGCCCCAGCACCCCAGCACGCACGGCGTGCTGCGGCTCGTGCTCGAGCTCGACGGCGAGACGGTCGTCTCCGTATCTCCGACCATCGGCTTCCTGCACACCGGCATCGAGAAGACCGCCGAGCAGAAGAAGTGGCAACAGGTCATCCCGCTGGTCGAGCGCATGGACTACCTGGGCGCCCAGTCGAACAGCCTCGCCTACTGCCTGTCGGTGGAGAAGCTGCTCGGCATGGAGGTGCCGCAGCGGGTCAGGGACATCCGCGTGCTGATCGCGGAGCTGCAGCGCATCAGCAGCCACCTGGTGTGGTTCGTGCCCCACGGCATGGAAATCGGCGCCATCACGGTCATGCTCTACGCCTTCCGTGAGCGCGAGATCCTGATGAACCTGAACGAGATGATGGCCGGGTTCCGGTTCTTCCCGAGCTACATCCGCGTCGGCGGCCTGCGCGACGACCTGCCGCGCGGCTTCAGGAGGCCGTCACCGCGTTCATCGATCGCCTGCCGGGCAAGCTCGACGAATACGAGACGATGCTCACGAAGAACCCGATCTGGCTGGACCGCACCCGCGGTGTCGGCACGATCACGCTGGCCGACTGCTACCAGTCACGGGCTGTTCGGGCCGATCGCCCAGCGCCGCCGGCAGCGACTACGACGTGCGCCGCGCCTTCCCTACTCGGGATACGAGACCTACCAGTTCGACGTCATCGGGGCCAGCAACGGCGACGTCTACGACCGCTACATCACGCGCGTCGCCGAGATGCGCGAGAGCGTCAAGATCATCCGCCAGGCGCTCGATCGCATCGACCCGGTGGGCGAGTGGCAGGTGGCCGACCGCAAGGTGGCGCCGCCGCCGAAGGACGAGGTCTACACCGAGATGGAAGCGCTGATTCAGCACTTCCTGATCTTACTCGCAGGGGTTCAACGTGCCGGCCGGCGAGGCCTGCGTGCCTGTCGAAGGGCCGCGCGGCGAGCACGGCTGCTACGTGGTCTCCGACGGCACCAACCGTCCGTGGCGCGTGCACATGCGGTCGCCCGGCCTGATGGCCAGTCAGGCCCTGCACAAGTTCGTCGTGGGCGGCATGATCGCGGACGTCGTCGCGGTCATCGGCTCGCTCGACGTGGTCATGGGAGACGTGGATCGATGAGTTTCCATCCCGCGATGCCCTACGGCACCGAGCGGTGGCACCGCTCGGAGCGGCAGACGCTGCCCGAAGGCCCCGAGTTCTCCTTCACCGCGGAGCGGCGGGCCGAGTACGAGCGGCTGGCCGCGCACTATCCGGCGGAACATCGCCGCTCGTCGGTGCTCTACGCGCTCTACCTGGCCCAGGACCAGCAGGGCTACATCAGCGCCAACGCCGCCCGGCACGTCGCCGAGGTGGTCGGCATCACCACCGCCGATGTCGAGGACGTGGTCAGCTACTACGTGATGTTCCACCGCAATCCGGTGGGGAAGTACGTCCTGCAGGTGTGCACCACGCTGTCGTGCGCGCTGGCCGGCGCCGAGCGGGTGGTCGAACGGATGGAGCAGGTGCTCGGCGTCAAGCAGGGCGAGACCGACCCCTCGGGCCTGTTCACCATCCAGCAGATGGAGTGCCTGGGCGCCTGCGACAAGGCGCCGGTGATGATGGTGAACAACCTGCACTGGCACGAATGCCTGCAGCCGGACGACGTACCGGCGCTGCTCGACGGCCTGCGCACGAACGGCGTGGCCGCCCTGTCGGGCTGCCATCTCGACGTCGAACACCGCAGCGACGCGGCCGGCAAGACCACCGTGCCGGTGCAGCCGGCCTCGGTCAACGGCTACCAGCCGGTGCTGACCAGATATGCGTTCACGCCCGGGGGCAACACGCTCGAGCACTACCTGCAGCACCAGGACGGCTACCAGGGCCTCCGCAAGGCGCTGGCGATGACGCCGGAGCAGGTGATCGAGCAGGTCAAGGCCTCGGGCCTGCGCGGACGCGGCGGCGCCGGCTTTCCGACCGGCCTCAAGTGGCAGTTCGTCGACAAGAAGTCGCCCAACCCCAAGTACATCGTCTGCAACGCCGACGAGAGCGAGCCCGGCACCTTCAAGGACCACCTGCTGATGGAGCGCAACCCCCATCTGCTGGTGGAGGGCTGCCTGATCGGCTGCCACGCGATCGGCTCGCACGCCGCCTATATCTACATCCGCGGCGAGTTCTACCACCTGTTCCCGCCCTGCAGAAGGCGATCGACGACGCGCGCGCGGCCGGCTACGTCGGCAAGAACATCCTCGGCAACGGCTGGGACTGCGAGGTCTACCTGCATCGCGGCGCCGGCGCCTACGAGGCCGGCGAAGAGACGGCGCTGCTCGACTCGCTCGAGGGCAAGCGGGCGCAGCCGCGCTTCAAGCCGCCGTTTCCGGCGGTCGCCGGCCTGTGGGGCTGCCCGACCGCGGTCAACAACGTCGAGACGCTGTGCAACGCCGCTCATCATGACGCGCGGCGCCGAATGGTTCTCGGCCCTCGGGCCCGAGAAGAACGGCGGGCCGAAGCTGTTCTGCATCAGCGGGCAGGTCAAGCGTCCCGGGGTGTTCGAGGCGCCGATGAAGGTCTCGCTGCGCGAGCTGATCGACGACTACGCCGGCGGCATGCGCGACGGGCACACGATGAAGGCCGTGATCCCCGGCGGCTCGTCGGTGCCGATCCTGCTGCCCGACCAGCTCGACATTCCGGCCAGCTTCGACGACGTGCAGAGGGCCGGGTCGCTCCTCGGCTCGGCGGCCATCATGGTGCTCGACGAGACCGTCGACATGGTGTGGCTGGCCGAGAACCTGCTGCACTTCTACCGCCACGAGTCGTGCGGCAAGTGCACGCCGTGCCGCGAGGGCACCGACTGGCTCTACCGCCTGCTGCACCGCATGCTCCACGGCGAGGGATCGACCAAGGACATCGCCCTGCTGCAGAGCGTGGCCAACCAGATCAACGGCAAGACGCTGTGCGCCTTCGGTGACGCAGCCGCCACCCCCGTGCTCACCACGCTCAAGCTTTTCAAGAACGAGAATGCGAGGTCTACGCGCGGGGCGAAAGCCCGCGTCGGCCGACTACCGCGCCAGCCAGCCGGCCGGCGCCCACCACTAGCGCGCCGGAGCCGAGGCACTCACCGACATGCTCGACTTCTTCTTCTCCCTGTTCCGCCCGCCCTACAACTGGTGGGTCGCCTACGCGGCCATCGTCGGCGTCATCTTCATGGCGCTGCAGATCTCGGCCGCGGTGATGGTCTACTTCGAGCGCAAGGTCTCGGCCTGGATGCAGCAGCGCTACGGCCCGACGCTGGTCGGGCCGAGCGGCACGCTCCAGCCGATTGCCGACGTCGTCAAGCTCATCTTCAAGGAGGAGCTGCGGCCGAAGGCGGCCGACGCGCTGCTGTTCACCCTGGCGCCCGTCATCTCGGTGGCGACCTGCCTGATTGCGTTCGCGCCGGTCCCGTTCGGCGGCTCGACCACCTTCGGCGGCTGGCTCGCGGAGCCGATTGCCCTTCAGATCGCCGACCTCGATGTCGGCGTGCTGGTGGTGTTCGCGGTCGCCTCGGTGGGGGTCTACGGCATCGTGCTGGCCGGCTGGGCCAGCAGCTCGAAATACGCGCTGCTCGGCGGCCTGCGCAGCTCGGCGCAGATGATCAGCTACGAGCTGGCCTACGGCATGGCGCTCGCCACCTGGTGCTGCTGGCCGGCTCGATGTCGTTCCGTGAGATCGTCGACGCGCAGGCCGGCTACTGGTTCGGGTGCTGCCGCGCTGGAACGTGTTCGCGGTGTTCCCGTTCGGCCTGATCGCCTTCCTGCTGTTCTTCACGGCCGGCATCGCCGAGACCAACCGCGCCCGTTCGACTTCCCGGAAGCCGAACAGGAACTGGTGGCCGGCTACCACACCGAATACAGCTCGATGCGCTTCGCCATGTTCTTCATGGCCGGAAATGCATCAACATGGTCACGGTGTCGGCGGTCGCCGTGAACCTGTTCCTGGGCGGCTGGCATTTCCGCGCTGGTGCGAGGGCTACGGCTGGATCATGTTCCTGGTCAAGCTGGCGGCGCTGCTGTTCTTCTATCTCTGGCTGCGCTGGACGCTGCCGCGGGTGCGCTACGACCAGCTGATGTCCCTCGGATGGAAAGTGCTGCTGCCGATAGCCACGCTGAATCTGCTGGCGGTGGCGGCGGGGGTGATCGCCTTTGGCCTTTGATCTGCTGATCTTCTACGTGTTCGCGGCCGTCGCGGTGGCCGGGGCGCTGCTGGTCGTCGGCCAGCGCAATCCGATCTACAGCGTGGTCGCCATCGTCGGCTCGTTCTGCGGGCTGTCGGGGCTCTACGTGCTGCTCGAGGCGCCGTTCGTGGCGGTCGTGCAGATCATCATCTACACCGGCGCCATCCTGGTGCTGTTCCTGTTCACGGTCATGCTGCTCAACGCCACCCGCGAGGACGGCGCCGAGTGGGACCGCTCGCACCCCTACTACCGGCCGGGGCCGACGCGGATCGGCGGCCTGCTGGCGGTGGTGCTGCTCGGGCAACTGGTCTGGGCGATGACCCGGATCGCCGGCGCCGGCGTCGGCGAGCAGCAACCGGCGGCTTCCAGCGTACGGCTGCTCGGCCGGGTGCTCTTCACCGACTACATGTTCGCCTTCGAGGTGACCTCCATCCTGATCATCGCGGCGATGGTCGGCGCGGTCGTGCTGGCCGGCAGGAAGGGGCACTGAGCGATGGTTCCGATCACCCACTACCTGGTGCTGTCGGGCATCCTGTTCGCCATCGGCACCGCCGGCGTGTTCCTGCGCAGGAACGTCATCACCCTGCTGCTGTCGGTGGAGGTGATGCTGAACGCCGTCAACCTGACGTTCGTCGCCTTCGGCCGCCAGTTCGGCACCGTCGACGGACAGATCATCACGTTCTTCGTCATGACGGTGGCCGCCGCCGAGGCCGCGGTGGGCCTCGCCATCATCATCGCGCTCTTCCGCCATCGGGAATCGCTCAGCCCCGAGGCGTTCACGAATCTCAAGTGGTGACGCCGTGCTCGCGCTGATCCCGCTCTTCCCGTTCCTCGGCTTCCTGGTCAACGCCAGCATCGGCCGCCGTCTGTCGAAGACCCTGGCCGGCGGACTGGCCTCGGCCGTCATGGTGGCGGCGTTCGCCGTCGCCGTCCTGCAGGTGATGGCGCTCGCGGCGCTGCCCGAGACGAGCCGCGAGATGTCCCAGACCGTGTTCACGTGGATCCAGTCCGGCGACTTCTCGCTGGATCTCACGTTCCGGCTCGATCCGCTGTCGGCGCTGATGATCCTCGTCATCACCGGCATCGGGTCGCTCATCCACGTCTACTCGACGGCGTACATGCACGAGGAGACCGACGCCGACTACGCGCGCTACTTCTCGTACCTGAACCTGTTCGTCTTCTTCATGCTCCTGCTGGTCCTCGGCTCGAACTTCCTCGTGATGTTCGTCGGCTGGGAAGGCGTGGGCCTGTGCTCCTACCTGCTGATCGGCTTCTACTTCGTGAAGAAGTCGGCCGGCGACGCCGCCAAGAAGGCGTTCATCGTCAACCGCGTCGGCGACTACGCGTTCGTGCTCGGCGCCCTGCTGGCGTTCGTCACCTTCGGCTCGCTCGACTTCCAGATCATCGCCGCCAAGGCTACGCCGATGGCGGCGGAGACGGCGTCGTTCGGCGTGCTCCGCCTGATCACGCTGCTGATG
>JAWKHU010000002.1:0-13052 GCA_041394685.1 Vicinamibacterales bacterium | reverse complement strand
CGGGCGCCGTTCCGGGCACCCCGTCCACCGGCGCGATGAAGCGATACCCGCGCTTGGGCAGCGTCTCGATGAAGCGCGGGCTGTCGGCGGTGTCGCCGAGCGCGTCGCGCAGTTTCGTGACCGCCTTGTTGAGGCTCTGATCGAAGTCGACCGTCACGCCCTCGGGCCACAGATGACGGTGCAGGGCCTCGCGGGTCACCACCTGGCCGTGCTGCTCGACGAGCACCCTGAGCACGTCGAACGGCTGCTGCTGCAGCCGGACCAGCCGCCCCTGCTTGCGCAGTTCGCCAGCGGACAGATCGGCCTCGAAGACGCCGAAGCGGACGACGCGGGCGCTGGATGGTTCCACCGGGCGAGTGTATCCCGAGACCCGCGGTGGCATCGCGGCCCGGTCACGACGACGTCCAAGATATTGAGTGCGTGAGACTTGTCAGGTCAGGCACAGACCCCCGTCCGGTCCGCACCGCGGCCGGCGTGACGGTCGTCCGTGAGAGGAGAGTGCCCTTCGGGCGAATACCAGGAGTCTCACGCCATGCCCTGCCCGCGCCTCGTGCTCGTCTTCACGCTGACGCTGCTGCCAGCCTCCGCGCCCGTCCTCGCGCAGCCCACGGCCACGCGCCGCCTGTCGGGAGTGGTGAGCGATGCCACCGGCGCTGCTCTCCCAGGAGTCTCGGTCGTGGCGTCGAACGCCGCCGGGACGGTGGAGGCGACGACCGACACCGCCGGTCGCTACCAGCTGGCGGGACTGCGCGACGGCCGCGTGGTCGTGGCGTTCCGGGCCGTGAACTTCGCCGATGCCACACGGACGCTGATGCTGGCCGGCGCCGATCGCCCGCTCGACGTGGCCCTCGAACTCGCGTTGACGGCCGAGGTCACGGTGGTGGCCAGCCGCACCTTCCGGCAATTGTCGGAGGCCGTCGACCCGGCGGCCTCGCTGCTGGGGATCGCCCACGCCGCCTCCGAGGGCGCGGTGACCGGGGCCGAGGTGGCGATGCGCCCGGTGCAGCGCGCGGGCGAGGTCCTCGAGGCCGTGCCAGGGCTGGTCGTGAGCCAGCACACCGGGGAAGGCA
The DNA here is from genome assembly GCA_041394685.1 of Vicinamibacterales bacterium. Lineage (GTDB taxonomy): Bacteria > Acidobacteriota > Vicinamibacteria > Vicinamibacterales > UBA2999 > VFZN01. The sequence continues at coordinate 11,982 of JAWKHU010000002.1, read as the reverse complement.
AGGCCAACCAGTACTACCTGCGCGGCTTCAACCTGGACCACGGCACCGACTTCGCGACGACGGTGGCGGGCCTGCCGGTCAACCTGCCGACGCATGCGCACGGCCACGGCTACACGGACGCCAACTTCCTGATTCCGGAACTGGTCGGCGGCATCCAGTACACGAAGGGCGGCTACGACGCGGCCAGCGGCGACTTCAGCAGCGCCGGCACCGCCTCGGTGCGCTACCTGAACGTGCTGGACCGGCCGATCGTCTCGGCCAGCAGCGGCGGTCAGGGCTGGGCCCGCGCGCTGGCCGCGGTCTCGCACCGCGCCGGACCGGGTGACCTGCTGGTCGCGGTCGAACGCGCCGCCGACGACGGGCCCTGGGTGCGGCCCGACGCCTACCGGCGGACCAACGGCGTGATGCGCTACTCGGGGCGCCGCGGCGTCCAGGCCTTCAGCCTGACGGCGCTCGGCTATACCGGCCGCTGGAACGGCACCGACCAGGTGCCGGCGCGCGCCGTGGCCGACGGACGGCTCGACCGCTTCGGCGGCATCGACCAGACGACCGGCGGCACCACCTCCCGCGCCGCTCTCATCGGCCAGTGGCAGCTGTCCGGCGGCCGGTCGGTGACCTCGGCCACGGCATCGCTGCAACACGTCGCGCTCGACCTGTTCTCGAACTTCACCTACTTCCTCGACGATCCCGTGAACGGCGACCAGTTCGGAGCAGGTCGATCGCCGCTGGCCTGGCGCCGGCGTGCGCCATCAGCGCCTGGCGCGGCTCGCAGTGCCGGTCGAATGGCGGGCCGGCTTCGATCTGCGCCGCGACGCGATCGGGCGGTCGGCCTGTATCACACGAGCGCCCGCCGCCGCCTCGCCACCCTGCGCGAGGACGCCGTGGATCAGGACCATGGCGCGCTCTTCGCCGACGCCGAGATCGAGTGGCGGCCGGCGCCTGGTGGCTCACGGCCGGGCTGCGCGACTCCTTCCACTTCTTCGACGTCGCGGCCGGACGGCCCGAGAACGGCGGCGCGTGCACCAGTGGGCTGATCAGCCCGAAGGGGTGTCGTGGTCGGTCCGTGGCGGGCACCGAGGTCTTACGGCAACGCCGGACTCGGCTTCCACAGCAACGACGCGCGCGGCGCCACGCTCACGGTCGATCCCGCCCGGCGTCGCGGCCGGCGCGGTGACGCCACTCGCGCGTGATCGCGGCGCCGAGATCGGCGTGCGAACGGTCGCGGTGCCGCGCACCCAGGTGACGGTCTCGCTCTGGCGGCTGGCCCTCGACTCCGAACAGGTGTTCGTGGGCGACGCCGGGACGACCGCGGCAGGACGCCCCAGCCGCCGCGGCGGCGTGGAAGTCTCGATCTACGCCCCCGCGTGCTGCGCTGGCTGGTGGCTGACGGCGACCTGGCCTGGAGCGGCTGGGCCTGCCAAGACCGGCGGCGACGGCCCCTACATCCCGGGCGCGGTCGGGGCGTTGTCGGTGCCGCCGACTCATCGCGTGTTCGGCGGATCAGGCTGCGCGCCCTGGGCCCGCGGCCGCCGACCGAGGACGGCGCTCGACGGTCGCAGGCGACGAGGCTCGTGAACGGCCGCGCCGGTGTGCGGCTCGGTCGGTTCTCGCTGACGCTCGACGCTCAACCTCCTCGACGCCGCCGACAGCGACATCGACTGCGTCTACGCCTGCGCCTGCCGGGCGAAGCGGCCGACGGCGTGACCAGATCGCCACTTTCACCCCGCGCCTCGCGGCTCACGCTCGCCGCGACCTGGTAGCGGAGGGCCGGCCAGCGGCGGCCCGAGCATCGGGCTCGGTAACTCGCTCGGAACAAGTCACTTGCGAGGGAAGCCACGGACCCGCGGCCGGGAAGCGCGGGACGAATCGGAGGCCGATCCCCACCGCGTTATGGAGCGCCGGCCGCACGCCGCGGCCTCGGCCCGGGACCCAACCTCGAAGGAGACACTGATGACACGCACCCTGCTCAAGTCCGCCCTGGCGGCGGCCGCGGCGCCGCTGGCGGTGTTCACGGCCAGCCACCGCGAGGCGCCGATCAGCCGCGCTCGACCGTCCCGCCGACATCACCGACTGGGCAGCTGTTCGTCAGCTACGACGACCCGTCGAAGCTGACCATGGTGATGTCGGTCGATCCGCTGCTCGAGCCCGGAAACGGCCCGAACTACTTCCCGTTCGACCCGGAGCTGCTCTACGAGATGAAGGTCGACAACGACCACGACGCGCGGCCCGACGTCACCATCCAGTTCCGCTTCCAGACCGAGCAGCGCAACGCCGGGGTCTTCACCGGCTTCGTCGGCGGCCTGCTCGGCATTCCCCCGATCACGGCGCTCGACGGGCCCGGCTCGGAGGGGCTCGGCCTGCGCCAGTCCTACTCGGTCGTGGCCATCCGCGACGGCCGCACCTACGACCTCACCGGCGGGCGCCGGATCTACGCCGTGCCCTCGAACGTCGGCCCCCGCACGATGCCCAACTACCAGGCGCTCTACAACCAGGGCATCCACGACCTCGGCTACGGGATCCGCGTGTTCGCGGGGACGACCGACGATCCGTTCTACATCGACCTCGGCGCCGCGTTCGACTCGCTGAACTTCCGCGCCGCGGCCGGCGGCGGCGTCCTCTCCGCCACCGACGACGGCAACAACGCGGTCAACGTCGCCCCTGACGAGCTGGCCGGCTACAACGTCAACACGATCGCGATCGAGATCCCGATTGCGCTCCTGACCAAGGACCAGCAGGTGCACCCGAACACCGATCCGATGGCCGTGCTCGGCACCTACGCCACCACCTCGCGCCAGCAGATCACGGTCCGCCGCCGGCCCGCCGAAGGGAACGGCAACGCGACCCAGGGCCCGTGGCGGCAGGTGCAGCGGATGGGCAACCCGCTCATCAACGAGCTGCTCATCGGCACCGGCTCCAAGGATCGGTTCAGCATGGACGACCCGACCAACGACGCCCAGTTCGCGCCGTTCCTGGCGCGGCCGCTGCTGGCCGACATCTTCAGGTCGATCGGCGTGCCGGTGCCCGCCGGCGACCGCGTCGACCTGGCCCCGCTCGTGCTCTACACCGGGCCCACCATTCCCGCCGGCACGCCGCGCGGGCCGATCGCCGATCTGCTGCGGGTCAACACCGGCATCCCGCCGACGCCGGCGGCCAACCAGCAGCGCCTCGGGCTGCTCACCCTGCTCGACAGGAAGCGACCTGAACAACGACGACGCCGCCGGCTTCCTGAACGGCCGCCGCCCCGACGACGACGTGACCGACATCGCCGCGCCGCGCCGTGGCCGGCATCCTGGTCGACCCGGTGACGTACGGACGCGGATCGGCGACGGCGTGAACGTGAACGACATGCCGAAGCAGGCGACGGTCCCGTTCGTGCCGCCCGCGCACGACGGCCGCGGCAGCCGCCACGTGGACCCGGGTGAACCGGGCTGCACCGGCGTGTGCCCGGGACTCTGACCACCAGCGATTAACGGGAGACTCGAATGATGCGAACAGTGACGACGATGCTCGCGGCGGCGGTGGTGATGGCGGGGAGCGCGCAGGCGCTCTCCGCCCAGCCACTGCAGCCGAACACGATGACGGCCGGGCGGGAGACGCCCGCCCAGCGGAAGATCGCCCTGGCCCGCGAACGGATCGCGCGCGATGCCCGGAGCGTGCAGGGCTACAACGACCTGGCGATGGCGCTCACCCAGCGCGCGCGGGAGACGTCCAGCCCGACCTTCTACCTCGAGGCCGAGGAGGCGGTGCGGAAGTCGCTGGCCCTGGCGCCCGACAACTTCGAGGCACTGAAGGTGAAGACGTGGGCGCTGCTCGGCCAGCACAGGTTCGCCGAGGCGCTGGCGGTGGCGACGACCCTGAACCGCCAGGTGCCCGACGACCTGATGGTCTACGGCATGCTGACCGACGCCAACATCGAGCTGGGCCGCTACGACGACGCCGAGAAGTCGGCGCAGTGGATGCTCGACCTGCGGCCGGGGAACATCCCGGCGCTCACCCGGGCCGCCTACCTGCGGGAGCTCTTCGGCGACATCGATGGCGCCCTCGAGCTGATGCGTTCGGCCGTCAACCGGATGCCGTTCAACGAGAACGAGGACCGCGCCTGGGTGATGACGCAGATCGCGCACCTCGAACTGGTGCGGCATCGGCCCGAGGCCGCCGAGCAGGCGGCCCAGGCGGCGCTGGCGCTCTTCCCCGAGTACCACTACGCCCTGGGCGTGCTGGCCGACGTCCGCACGGCGCAGGGGCGGCATGGCGAGGCGGCAGATCTGCAGGCGCGCCGCTACGCCGTGGCGACCCACCCGGAGAACCTGTTCGAGCTGGCCGAGGCGGAAGCGCGGGCGGGACGGCGCGCGGACGCGGCCACGCATTACGCCGCGTTCGAGGCCGGTGCCCGCAAGGAGATGACGCTCGACGACAACGCCAATCGTGAGCTCATCGCCTACTACGCAGGCGCCGGCAATCGGCCGAAGGAGGCCCTGGCGGTCGCCGAAGCCGAGATCGCCAAGCGCGGCGACGTCTACACCCGCGACGCCTACGCCTGGGCCCTCTACAGGAACGGGCGCACGGCCGAGGCGAAGCGCGAGATCGCCACGGTGCTGGCGGTCGGCGTCCAGCACCCGCGGATCCGAGCACGCCGCCGCGATCTTCGCGGCACGGCGAAGCCGGCGACGGGCGACGCCAGGCGCTGAGGCGGTGCGCGGACGGCCGCCGGCCCGGACCGGTCCGCACCGGGCAGACGCTGGCCGGCGGCTGGGCGCCGGAACAGAGGCGGCCCAGCGTCGTGCTGATGGCGCCCGCCGAGACGACGCGGCCGCTGCGGTCCCCGACGTGCGCTTCCAGCCGATTTCAACGGTTCCCGTGTCCGGGTGCGTCATGGCAGATCGACATCGTCAGGTGGCTGAGGTAGGCGTCCGGGTCCAGGACACGCGCCCATCGGCCAGAGTCCGTGAGAGACCAGCCGCAGCGGCGGCCCTACGGCACGAACGCCGTCCGATCCTTGCGCCAGTAGTGCAGTGCCACCAACCCAATGGTCAGGGGCAGCACCGCCCCGAACGATTCACCGCAATTATGTGATCGCGGAGAGCTCGTCGGTCATCGGCACGAAGAACTTCTGCAGGAAGACGTTGTGGCTCATGTGCAATACGACCGCGGACCAGAGGCTCTGCGTGCGGAGGCGGAGGTCGGTCATGACGACGGACATCGACATGATGCCGGAGCGTGAAGAAGAGCAAACGGAACCAGAGCGGCGTGACTGGGTTAAGCCAGCAGAGGCCTACTGACCAGGCCAATGCCAGAGCGCCCAGAGGGCCCCGGAGGTCAACGCCACGCCGCCAAACGGCATGATTCTGGACAGCTCCGGGACCAGCAGTCCTCGCCACCCCAGCTCCTCACCCAGAACCGACGGTAGCAGCCCGAGGAAGCTGATCGACGCGGGTCAACGAACTGCAAACCCGACCACTTGGCCGTCGCCCCACTGGCTCAGGCCAGCTCTGCCGGAGCTCGTGGACGAAGGCGACATCGCACCAGCCCAGATCCAGCGCCCAGATAGTGCCGCATGACCGCGACGTAGCCAAGCGGAGCAGGTAGTTGAGCCAGTGGTCCTGCCAGCGGCCCCACGACCATCCCAATGTTCCCAACCCCTTGTTCGTCAGCAGGCACGTGAGGACCGCGGCCGCGCCGACCGACAGCATCAGCGGAGGGCACTGCCGAGCCGATAGACGAGCCACATACCGACCGGGGCATAGACTGGCGGTGAGGGCAACGAACACGCCGATGGTCATTACCGGGCGCGACGAGGTCGGTCGGTCCGCGCTTCGTTCACTCATGAATCACTCGCAGTTGACTACGAGTCCACGGGCCGAGCGGTTCAGGCAGAGCGAACCGCCATCCCGACAGAGCCACGCGTCTGTGAGTGCCTCAGAAGGCAGACCGGCACAATCCAGCAAGGTGTTCACCGTTTCGGCCGCCGACCGGACCGCATGTGCCCACCCGAACGGGCACCTGGGGAGTGCCGGCCGATGCAGTGGCTCCTGAACATCACGCTGGCGATTCGCGAACCCCCGCCCCTGGGCAAGGCTCGGACGTCCGCCATGTAAGGAATCTCGTCCACTCCGGACTACCTCCAGGTGACCGGAGACTTCCGATATGCTCGAGGCGTTTCATCAGGCTGCCAGGTCCTTGCGCCGGCAACCGGCGTTCAGCGGCTCGGTCGTGGCCATCATGGCTCTCGGCATCGGCGCCTGCACCGCGATGTTCAGCATCATCACTGCGGTGTTCGTCGACCCCCTTCCCTATGCCGAGCCTGAGCGGCTGGCGATCATCTGGCACGCACAGGGAGACACGCCAGGCGTCATCGGGCTGTCCCCGAGCGACTACGTCACCTACCGCGACACGACGCGGGCGTTCGCGTCCGTCGCGGCCGTGGCGACCCGTGGCTACAACCTGGGCGGGGGGGAGCGACCCGTTCGCGTGACGTGCGGACGCGTCACACCCAACCTGTTCTCCACGTTGGGCGTCGGGGCGGCACGCGGGCGCTGGATAGCAGAGGACGATGACAGGGACGGGCGGCGGGTGATCGTCCTGGCGGATCAAATGTGGCGCTCGTACTTTGGGGGCGACGAGAAGGTCGTTGGCCGGGAAGTCCTCCTCGACGCCGTTCCGCACACGGTCGTCGGTGTCATGCCGGCGTCGTTCGGCTTTCCTCCACATGGCATCCAGGGCGTCAGCGAAGCCGCCTGCTGGATCCCCACGAGCTTCTCGGCGGCGGACCTGGCCACGCCAGCGTTCGATCTCCTGGTGGTGGCGAGGCTCGCCTCCGGTGTCGGCATCGATCAGGCGGCAGAAGACGCCTCCAGCGCGGCGGGTCGCATCCGGGACGCTTACCCGGCGGCCGTCAAGAGCCAGGTGCAACTCAGGGCTCGCCTCGTCCCGCTGGCCGAAGAGATGGTGACCAGCAGCCGGACGGCCATACTCCTGGTCGCTGGATCCGCGCTATTGCTGCTGCTGATCGGCCGCGCCAACATCTCGAACCTGCTTCTCACGCGACTGAACACGCGGCGGCACGAGATGACGCTTCGGTCTGCGCTGGGCGCGAGTCGAACCGCCTCAGACGCAAGGCCTCGCCGAATCGCCTGCTCGCCGCGGCCGGCAGTATCGTTGGCGTCCTCCCTGGCTCACGGGCTCATCGCCGTCGTGTCCGCCGCGGAACCTGGGAACTTGCCACGGCTCGAAAACGCCCGGATCGACCTGTCCGCGGCTGGCTTCGCGCTGCTGTGTGCCATGGGTGCGGGAATGGCGGGCGGCGTTGCGCCGGCCCTGCGCGCCAATGGCGGCGGCACCCCTGCACGGGATGGTCTCGAGCGTGTTTCCAGCGGCGGCATCGGGCGCGACCGTCTACGTTCGACACTGGTCGTGCTGGAGGTCGGCATGGCCGTGGTCGTGCTCGCCGCGGCGACGCTGCTGATGCGAAGCATGGCGAACCTCCAGAAGATCGATCCCGGATTCGATCCCGCTCATGTGCTGACGTTCTCCGTCGCGCTGCCGTCCGCGCGATACCAGCAGCCGGTCGCGATCGACCTCTTCGCGCGTCAGCTCGTCGATCGGCTGCGGCAGATTCCCGGCGTGACGTTCGCCGCAGCAGGGTCGACGTCTCCCGTCGGCGCAGCGGACGTGGCGGTCGTCGCGCCAGGCGACTCGACTCCAGGCGCTCCGCCGTTCAGGCCCGCCGCCGTGCAGCTCACGACCGCCAACTACCACGAGACATGGGGCATCCGGGTGAGGCGCGGTCGGACATTCGACTCTGGCGACCTCGCGGCCGCACCGCCGGTGGCGGTCGTGAGCGAGACGATGGCCCGCACCTACTGGCCCGATGCCGACGTGGTCGGACGGCAGATGAGCGTGGTCGGCGACCCGCGGCCCCTGACGATCGTGGGCGTCGCGGCCGACGTGACGCAGGGCGGGCCGGCCAGCACGCCGGCTCCGGCGTTCTATGTGCCGCTGACGCAGTCGACGCGGCGGGCTCGCGCTCTGTCATTCGCGCTCCGTGCGAGCTCGGACACACGCGCGCTGGCGTCAGAAGTGAGACGACTGGTCGCGGAGGCCGACGCCACGTTACCGGTCTTCGCACTCCAGGCGGCCGACGAGCTCCTCGCGTCGTCGGTGGCCACACAGAAGTTCGCCATGCTGATGGCGATGGCGCTCGGCCTGCTGGCGCTCATCCTCGCCATGAGCGGGCTGTACGCCGTGATGGGATATGTGGTATCGCAGTCGTTGCGCGAGTACGGCATCCGCATGGCCCTCGGCGCTACCCGCCTGGCTGTCGTCGGCCACGTGACAGGCCGCGCGCTGAGGCTGGTGGCCGGGGGTGTTGTGCTCGGCGCGTCCGCAGCGGCCGGTCTGTCGAGACTGATCGCGTCTCTCCTCTTCGGCGTTCAACCTGGCGATCCGGTCACCTACGTCCTCGTCGCCCTGGTGCTGGGCGGCGTTGCGGCAGCCGCAGTGGCTCTGCCGGTCATTCGCGCGATGCGGGTCGATCCCACGGCCTGCCTTCGCGCCCTGTAGCGCCTACGACCCTGAGGACGCCTTCATGACGCTGACATTCCGCAAGGCATGACCATGCACACCTGGACGAGCGTCGCAGGCATGGAACTCCACGGTCGCCTTCGAGACACTCGCTCGCTCGGGCCCACGGTGCTCTATGTGCTGATGGGGCCGGCCGCTGTCGGAACGGGAGCGTCGGTCCTTCGTGTCGCTGCTGCTGAAGCGCGCGTCGTAGCACCGCCTCGTGTGGGACAGTGGATCGTGGACTTCCCTCGGACTGATCCCGCTCGCGGGTGTGGATGCCGCGCTGCACAAGCTGGCCGGCACTCGAGACCGCCCCACAACAGACGGTCACTCCTGGCTGACGACAGCGGCCAGCGTGCCGATGGCCGCGGGCACGGTGCTCCTCGCAGCATCCACCGGACTGAACCAGGATGATCTACTGGCGAACCGACCGCGGCCGGCGAACTGGGAGTCACTGTGGTACGAGGTGAGCTGGAGCAGAGGTTTGACGCTCTGCTGAAGACGCACGGACCGTCGCTGGCCAGGCTTGCCGCCAGCTATGCGCGGAGGGCGAGCGAACACGACGACTTGTTCCAGGAGATCGCGCTGGCGATCTGGCGGGCGCTTCCCGGGTTCCGTGGTGAGTGCTCCGAACGGACCTTCGTGTTCCGCATCGCGCACAACCGCGGCATCTCGTATCTGGCACGGCGACGGACGCCTGTCGCAGAGGATGACGAACGAGAGATGCCGGATCGACGCCCCAATCCGGAACAGGCGCTGTCGGCGAACGAAGAGAGCGAGCGGCTGGCGCACGCGGTTCAGCACCTGCCGGTCGCGCACCGGCAGGTCGTGACGCTTGCGCTCGAGGGCTTCGCGTACGGCGAGATCGCGGATGTCCTGGGACTTTCGGAGACCAACGTGGGTGTGCGCCTCACGCGCGCCCGCCAGATGCTGCGGGAGATGCTGAAGCGACATGACACTCGATCCTGAGCTCGACACCTGGCGCCATCAGTGGCAGGCGCGTGACGCAATGCCGGCGGACGTCCGGCGCCGCGTCGAGCGCGACCTGCGATCGATGCGACTGGGCTTTCTCTCCGCGGCGGCCGTCACCGTCATCTTCGGGGGCGGGACCACTGCCTGGGCCCTCGACTCCGGCGACCCGGGCATCGCCGTCGTGGCAGTGGCCACATGGGTGTTCATCGCCGTCACGTGGGCGGTGTCGTTGACGATCGAAGGAGGCGTCGGTCGGTGGCGGCCAGCCTCGACAACCACCGCCGCGTTTCTGGAGTTCTCGACCGCGCGCCGTGTCGCGGCTCGACGCGGGATCGTCGCCGCCGCGGTTCTCTACGCCGCGTTTTCGGCATTCATGCTCGTGTGGCGCTTTCAGAATCCGGCTGGAGCGGCGACGACTGATGTCTGGAGCTATCTGGTCGGGCGATGGATGTTCTGCGCCATTACGGCAGTCCTGGCGGTGGTGGCCATCTGGCGCTGGCGGGCGCTGGGACGCGAGCTGGACGTGCTGAGCGATCTCCGACGGAATCAGTGACTGACTCGTACCGGGTTTATGGGAGCGCCCATTCGTCGCGGCTCCAGGCCAGGTGGGGCCTACCGTCGAACCATGATTCGAGGCCGCGACGAGCCCCTGGTGTACGGTCGTGCCAACCCGCGCCGAGCGAACGCGAAGGCGGAGCATGGAACCCGGCCGGGTGTCAGGGTAGATCACAGGCATTCCGCCCGCCCCTCCTGATGCCGGTTATCGTCGTCCCTTCGCTCCGGTGTGCCAGGCTGCGGCGGCTGCACGACCCAAGTCCCGGCCAGCCGGGCAGGAACGACGCGCCGAGCAGACCGGCGCTGCGGGAACGTCGGTCTGGTCCGCCCGACGCGACCGGATGCCGCCACGCATGGCGGGCGTGGAGGCACGCACGCCCAGGCGGGCAGCATCCGTCGGCACCAGTGCCGCGCTGTTGGCCTGGCTGGTCGCCGCCGGGCTCGGGTGGCCGGTTCTCGGCGCGGAGGCGTTCGCGCAGGCACCGGGCTCACGGGAGGTCGCCGCGGTCGAGCGGGAGCTGGCGGCTGCCACGGGCGCCGCCCGCATTCCCCTCCTGCTCGAGCTGTCCGAGCTTCACCGGGGCGACGCCGACGCCCTCGCCCCACTGACGCGTGAAGCGCTGGACCTGCTGGCCGCGCATCCGTCGCCGGCGTTCGAGGCGGCGGCTCGCGTGCTCCAGAGCCACGCGCTGGAGTCCAGGTCCGACTACCCCGCGGCACTCGCCGAGGCACGCCGCGCGGAAGGCCTCGCGGCAGGCGTGGCCGACGACGGCCTGCGCGCCGACGCCGCCTACCAGGTGGGATTCGTCGAATGGCGGATGGGCAACTACGCGGCGGCGCGCGCGAAGGCGGAGGCGGCCCGCAGCCTGCAGGCGCCGCACGGCGACTCGACGGCCCATGCGCGCACGCTGAACCTCATCGGGGGCATTCACTTTTCGGAAAGCGCGAACGACGGGGCCCTCGAGAGTTACCTCGCGGCGCTCCGCATGAGCGAAGCGATCGGCGACGAGGCGTCGGCCGCGCGGGCCCTCAACAACATCGGCCTGGTCTACTGGGATCTCGGTCGCAACCAGGACGCCCTCACCGCCCTGAACCGCGCGCTCGCGATCCACGAGCGGCTCGGACCTGAGGCCAATCTTCGAAATACGCTGTCCAACGTCGGCCTCGTCCTGATCGAACTCGATCGGCACCGCGAGGGCCTGACCTACCTCGAGCGTGTGCTCAGGATGGACCAGGAGGCGGGCGACCGCTACGGACAAGCGAAAGTGTTCAGCAACCTCGGCAGCGCGGTTGGCGAACTCGGCGAGTGGGACCGGGCGGCCGGGTATCACGAGCAGGCCCTCGCCCTCCGCAAGCAGATCGGCGACAAGGAAGGAATCGCGCGCTCGAGCGTCTCGCTCGGACTGGTCTGGATCCGCCAGGGCAAGGCACCCGCGGCCGTCCCGTTGTTCGAGCAGGCGACGGCGCTGGCGGCCAGCATCAACGACCTGAGGGACGAAGCCGATGGCTACAGTGCGCTCTCGAAGGCCCTGGAAGCCGGCGGCGATCACGCGGGCGCCCTGACCGCCTACCGGCGGTTCCACGAACTGCAGACCAGGCTCGAGGCGGGCGAGTCGCGACGCCGGGTCGCCGAACTGGAAGCCCGTTATCTGTCGCGGGAGCGCGAGCGGGAGATCGCCGCCCTCACGACGCTCGCGGCATCGCGGCGCCAGCAGCTCCAGTGGCTCGTCGCGGGCAGTATCGTGCTGGGCGGATGCCTGGTGCTGCTCGGATTCTCCTACGTCCAGAGGGTCCGGGCCCAGCGGGCGCTCGCCGAATCCGAGCAGCGCTACCGCGCCCTCTTCAAGAACTCGGTCGTTCCGACGTTTCTCATCGACGCCGACACGCGGCGCG
>JAWKHU010000001.1:0-1343 GCA_041394685.1 Vicinamibacterales bacterium | reverse complement strand
TGGGTACGCCACGGGGTGCGGGTGTTCCGCGTCGACAACCCGCACACCAAGCCGCTGCCGTTCTGGGAGTGGCTGATCGCCGAGGTCCGCCGCGAGCACCCGGACACGATCTTCCTCGCGGAGGCGTTCACGCGCCGGGCGATGATGCGCACGCTGGCCAAGGTCGGCTTCAGCCAGTCCTACACGTACTTCACGTGGAAGAACTCGCGCTGGGAGCTGACCGAGTACGTCGCCGAGCTCGCCGGCGTGCAGCACTACTACCGGCCCAACTTCTTCGCCAACACGCCGGACATCCTCACCGAGTACCTGCAGCACGGCGGACCGCCGGCGTTCGCGCCGCGGCTGATCCTCGCCGCCACCCTGTCGCCGTCCTACGGCATCTACTCGGGCTTCGAGCACTTCGAGAACGTGCCGGTGCGCCCGGGCAGCGAGGAGTACCTGGACTCCGAGAAGTACGAGATCAAGCACCGCCGCCTCGACGGTCCGCTGCTGCCGCTCGTCGGCCGGCTGAACGAGATCCGCCGCGATCACCCGGCGCTCCAGCACCTGGGCAACGTCCTGTTCCTGGAGACCGAGAACGACGCGCTGATCGCCTACGCCAAGCGCCACGAGGACGACGTCGTCATCTGCGTCGTCAACCTCGACCCGCACCACGCGCAGGAGGGCGTCGCGGTCGTGCCCTACGAGCTCGGCCTGCCGCCGGTCTTCGGTGTCGTCGACCTGCTCGGCGGCGAGCGCTTCGACTGGCACATCGGGCGCAACTACGTCCGCCTCAACCCGCCCTTCCGCGCCGCCCACGTCCTCAGCACTGCAGCTCGATGAACCCGACGACCCAGCAGTGGTTCGAGTCCAACCCGCTGTGGTTCAAGACCGCGGTCTTCTACCAGGTGCTCATGCGCGGCTTCCACGACGGCAACGGCGACGGCCACGGCGACATCGTGGGCCTGCGCGAGAAGCTCGACTACGTGCAGTGGCTCGGCGTCGACTGCATCTGGATCATGCCGTTCTACCCCTCGCCGCTGCGCGACGGCGGCTACGACGTCGCGGACTTCACGAACATCGACCCGGTCTACGGCACCGTCGACGAGTTCCGCGGCCTCGTCTCCGACGCCCACGAGCGCGGCATCCGCGTGATCGTCGACATGGTCATGAACCACACGTCGACCGAGCATCCGTGGTTCCAGCGCGCGCGCAACGCGCCGCCCGGCTCGCCGGAGCGCGACTGGTACGTGTGGTCGGAGACCTACGACCGCTACCACGATGCGCGGATCATCTTCATCGACTCCGAGACGTCGAACTGGGCGTGGGACGACGTCGCGCAGGCCTACTACTGGCACCGCTTC